>CAVUNV010000005.1:0-501420 GCA_963742925.1 uncultured Actinomycetes bacterium
TGCGCTGACGCACGGAGACCGCTGTCATGTTGACTGGCGCACCGCGGTTGTGCAGAATCGCTGAACACCTAGCGAGCGGGAGGCAGAGATGAGCATTGCGTCGCGTGGAGCGACGATGGCCGTCGACTGGGAGCAGCGGGTCAACTTCGACCGGCTCCGGCGACACCGCCTGGAGCGGGCGAAGTCGACGCTCCGAGACTCCGATCTCGGAGCCCTGCTGCTCTTCGACCCGAACAACCTCCGCTACGTCACGAGCACGGCGATCGGCACCTGGGAGCGCGACAAGAACATCCGCTTCGCGCTGCTGTTCCGCGACGACGACCCGATCCTCTGGGACTTCGGCTCGGCCGCCAAGCACCACCAGCTCTACTGCCCCTGGCTCCCGGAGACGAGCTGGCGATCCTGGGTGCCCCCGATCCGTGGAGCCATGCCGGACTCGACCGGAGTCCCCGACAGCCTCGCCGACCTCGTCTTCGAGGAGCTGCGCGAGCGCGGGCTCGAGCAGGAGCCGCTCGGCATCGACGTGCCGGACATGACGACGCTGCTCGCGCTGCAACGGAAGGGCATCCACGCGGCCGACTCGCAGCCCGTGATGATGGAGGCGCGTCGCCTGAAGAGCGAGGACGAGCTCGCGCTGCTCGACCACGCCGCCGCAATCGTGGACGCGGTCTACGAGGAGATCTACCGCATGCTCCGGCCGGGCGTGACCGAGAACCAGGTCGTCGCGCAGGCGATGAAGATCCTGTTCGAGCTCGGGTCGGAGCACGTCGAGGCGATCAACGCCATCTCCGGCGACCGCTGCTACCCGCACCCGCACACGTTCGCCGACCGGCTGCTCCGGCCGGGGGACCAGGCGTTCTTCGACATCATCCATGCCTTCAACGGCTACCGGACGTGCTACTACCGGACGTTCAACGTCGGCTACGCGACGCCGCCGCAGCTCGACGCCTACAAGCAGTGCCGCGAGTGGCTGGACGCGGCCATCGAGCTCGTCCGGCCCGGCGTGACGACGGACAAGATCGCCGAGGTCTGGCCCACGGCGCAAGACCTCGGGATCGACGACGAGCGCGCCGCCTTCGGCCTGCAGTTCGGGCACGGGATCGGCGTCGGGCTCTACGAGCCGCCCATGATCTCGCGGCTGCACTCGCTCGAACGCGCCGGTCGAGCTCGAGGTCGGCATGGTCTTCGCGCTCGAGACGTACTGCCCGACTCCCGACCGCCGCTCGGCGGCGCGGATCGAGGAGGAGGTCGTCGTCACGCCGACCGGCCCGCAGATCCTGACGCGCTTCCCCGCCCAGGAGCTGCTCGTGGCCGGGAAGACGTACGTGCGCGGCGCCGACATGGTCGAAGGCACGATCGTCGAGGGGAACGGCTCTGCTCCGATCTTCGCCGGAGCCGCGCCGCCACCGCTCCCCACCGGGACGTGAGCACGCTCACCCTGATCGGGACCGGGATCTCCCAGGCCTACGAAGCCGTGGAGGCGTAGGCGCGTGTCGTCAGTCTCCGGAGTCCGCCGGCCCGTGGCCGGCAGCGAGGACGTCGCCTTCTACGTGGGCCTCTACCGGCGGATGCTCCTGATCCGGCGCGTCGAGGATCTCGTTCAGGCGCTGTTCCTGCGCGGCGAGGTGTACGGAACGACGCATCTCTACTCGGGCCAGGAGGCCGTCGCCGTCGGCTTCGCGAGCGCGCTCGAGGAGGGCGACCGGGTCGCGTGCACGTATCGGGGCCACGGGCACGCGATGGCGCTCGGGCTCGAGCCGGAGCCGCTCGTCGCCGAGCTGTGCGGCCGCACGACAGGCGTGAACGGCGGCCGCGCGGGGTCGATGAACATCGTCGATCGCGAGCACGGCCTGCTCGGCTGCTACGGGATCGTGGGCGGCAGCATCGCGGCGGCGACCGGCGCGGCGCTCGCGCTCAAGGGCTCGGGCTCGGTGGCCGTTGCGTATTTCGGGGACGGCACGGCCAACCAGGCCTACTTCTTCGAGTGCCTGAACTTCGCCAAGGTACTCACGCTGCCGCTCGTCTTCGTCTGCGAGAACAACGGCTACGGCGAGTACACGCCGATGGCGGACGTGACCGCGGGCACGATCATCGACCGGGCGAAGACGATGGAGATCCCGACCACCGTCGTCGACGGGATGGACGTCTGGGCGACGCGGGCCGCCGCTCTCGAGGTGATCCCGCCCGTGCGCGCCGGGCAGGGCCCGACCTTCGTCGAGGCCCGCACCTACCGCTTCGTCGGCCACTCACGCAGCGACCCGGGCAAGTACCGGCCCGAGGGCGAGCTCGAGGAGTGGCAGGCGCGCGACCCGCTCGTGCTCGCGCGCGAGCGCCTGCACGCCGAGCTCGGTGTCGCCGAGGCCGAGCTGGACGGGGTCGCGGCCGACGTCGAGCGCGAGCTGGCCGCGGTCGAGCAGGCGGCGCTCCAGGCTCCCTTCCCGGAGCCGGAGGCGTTCCCGGAGTTCAAGTCCTGAGCGTTCACCCATCCTCGGCGCGATGAGCTCCCGGGCGGAGGCGAAGGACTCGACGGCGTCCGTGGGGGCCAGCCTGCGCGAGCGGCGCGAGGAGCTCGGGCTCAGCCTGCGCGAGCTCGCACGCCGGCTCGAGGTGTCGCCGAGCCTGGTCTCCCAGATCGAGACGGGCAAGATCCAGCCCTCCGTGCGGACGCTGTACGCGATGGTGAGCGAGCTCGGGCTGTCGCTGGACGAGATCTTCGTGCTCGGCGGGGCGGGCGGCGCGCCGGCTCCCGCGTCCCCCGGCCGGGCGGCACGCGCCGGGGCGTCCGTCCAGCGGGCCGGCGACCGGCGGGCGATCGAGCTCGAGTCGGGCGTCCGCTGGGAGCGGCTGACGGCGTGGAACGAGGAGGACGTCGAGTTCATGGAGGCGATCTACGAGGTCGGCGGCGCGTCGAGCCCGGACGGCAAGCTCGTCCGGCACTCGGGGCGCGAGTTCGGTCTCGTCCTCAGCGGCACGCTCGGCGTCGCGGTCGGCTTCGAGGAGCACGTGCTCGGCCCCGGCGACTCGATCGCGTTCGATTCGAGCATCCCGCACCGCCTGCACAACGACGGTGACGAGGTCGCGACCGCGATCTGGATGGTGCTCGGGCGGCACCACCACGCGTCAGAGCAGTGAGGGCAGACTGAGCAGTGAGGGCATGCCCAACCGTTCAGTCCGTCGGCGCTTCCCCTTGTGGCGATCGCAGGCGGCCGACGCCTCCCCAGCTGCTGCGTAGGCGCGCCAACAGCTCGGGGCCCTGGTAGAGCACGAGCGCCAGCAGGATCAGCACGCCGATCGTGATCTGCGCGTACTCCGTCGGCTGCTGGAAGAACGACAGCGAGTTGTTGATCAGAGTGAGGAAGAGGGCCGCCAGCATCGTGCCCACGAAGGATCCCCTTCCGCCGGCCAGGCTGGCGCCGCCGAGGACGGCCGCGGCGATGCTCTCGAGGGCGTAGTCGCCGATGATCGGTGAGCCGATCTGGACTTCGGCGGCGAGGTAGAAGCCGGCGATCGACGCCATCACGGAACAGACGACGAACGCAAGGATCATCACGTGGCCGGTTCTCATCCCGAGCCGGCGCGACGACGTCTCGTCGAGACCGACTGCCCGCACCGCCAGGCCCGTGCGCGAGCGGTACAGCCACAGGTCCGCGAGCACGGCGAGGACGACGACCCCGACGAAGGCGAGCGGCACGAAGCCGACACTCGTCGTCAGCGCGTCGATGGCGTCGCTGCTGATCGGGCCTTCCGGGTGGTCGCGCAGCAGGAGCGACGCACCCTCGAGGATGCTGAACGTGCCGAGCGTGGCGATGATCGAAGGGAGGCGGAGGACGCAGATCAGCGTCGCGTTGAACAACCCGGTCGCCAGCCCGACGGCCACGAGCGCAAGGGCGCCCGGGATCAATCCCAACCTCGACGTCTCAAAGGTCATCGTGAACGAGGCGACGACGACGCACATCGTCATCAGCGCCCCGACCGAGATGTCGAAGCCGCCGACGAGGAGCGCGCTCATCTGGCCGATCGAGACGAGGGCGAGCGGCATCGTCGCGAGCAGGAGGTTCCGAAGGTTGTAGCTGGTCAGAAACGCCGACTGGTGCGCGGCCGTATACGCGCCGACCGCGACGATGAGGGTCGTCATCAGGACGAGCGGCAACGCGCCGCGAAATCTGACCCGCCTGATCGATGCTCCCGCGCTCGTTCGAAGGCTCATCCCGGCCGCCGTTCTCCCGGGGTCACAGGCTCTCGTGCGCCGACGCGCGCCCCACGATGGCCTCGACGATCCTGCGCTCACCGAGCTCGTCGCCGCGGATCTCGTCGACGATCGTCCCGCGAGACATCACGACGACGCGGTCGCAGAGCCCGGCCAGCTCGAGCGGATCGCTCGACTTGACGATGACGGCCACCCCCTCCTTCGCCTTCGCGCGCAGCGCGTCGTAGATGTCGAAGCGCGCGGCGACGTCGACGCCCTGCGTCGGCTCCTCGGCGAGGATGACCTTGACGTCCCCGCGGAGGAACGGGCGCGTCAGCGAGACCTTTTGCTGGTTGCCGCCGGAAAGGGACTGCACCGGCTGCTCGATCGACGCCATCCGGATGCTGAGGCGGTGCGCGAGCTCATCGACCATACGGCGCTCACGCCGTCGCTGCAGGAGGCCCAGGCGTCCCAGCCTCCGCAGTACCTGGATCGTCGTGTTGGCGCGCACGCTCAGGACGGGGAAGAGCGACTCCCGGGCTCGATCGCCGCTGAGCAGCACGACTCCGGCGCGGAGGGCACTCGAGCGGCGACTTCGTGTTGAGCTCGGTGCCGCCGCAAGAGGCTCTCCCCGTCGAGCGCTCGACACCCGCAAGAGCACGAAGGAACTGCGTCTGGCCGTTGCCCTCCGCGCCTGCGATCCCGACGATCTCGCCCCTCCCGACCTCGAGATCGATCGGACCGAAGCGCTCACCTCGGAGGCCTGACACGTCGAGCAGCACCTCGGCACGGCTTTCGTCGGCGTCTCGCTCGGGGAAGGCGAGCTGGAGCGGCCGCCCGATCATGAGGGCGACCAGCGCTTCCTCCGACATGTCGGCGGCTTCGTGGGTGCCCTGACCGACGCCGTCGCGAAGCACGGTGATCCGGTCGGCGATTCCGAGTACCTCCGGCAGTCGGTGGCTGACGTAGACGATCCCGACGCCGGACCTGCTTCGCTCGAGCACGAGCGAGTGCAGCTGCGCGACCTCCTCCGGGCCGAGGGCGGTCGTCGGCTCGTCGAGCAGGAGCACCTTCGGCTGGGCGAGCACGACCTTGACGACCTCGAGGAGCTGCCGCTCGGCGAGCGACAGCGAACCGACGCCTGCGGTCACCGGGACGTCGAGCTTGAACTCCGTGAGCTTCGCCGCTGCCCACTCCTCCATGCGTCCGTACTTCGGTCGTTCGTTCGCGGGCACGGCGAGGTAGAGGTTCTCGGCGACGGAAAGGTCGAGCACGTGCGAGTAGGTCTGATACGCGATGCCGAGGCCCATCCTCCGGGCCTCGGCAGGAGAGCCGCTCCGGCGGCGCTGCCCCCCGATCTCGACGGTCCCCTCGTCCGGATGGACGAAGCCGCTCGCGATCCCGAGCAATGTCGATTTCCCGGACCCGTTCTCCCCGACGAGCGCATGGATCTCCCCTGCGCGGCAGTCGACGCTGACATCACGAAGCGCCTGCACTGCTCCGAACGCCTTCGACACGCCGCGCAGGGTCAGCACGAGGGGGCTCATGGGCCGACTCTCGGCCCATGAGCGGGGGGAAGGGTCGCGGGAAACCGGGAGGTTTCCCGCTTCGCCGGCCAGGCAGCGGGCCTGGCCGGCGAGAAGGGGGTCCGTGGGGGAAACAGGGTTTCCCCCACGGGAGCGAGCCGAAGGCGAGCGACGCTCGGGGGCCCGGGACTCGACATCGTTTGTTTCTGGCTCAGGTTCTAGTAGTGCGTTCCGTCATTCCTCCTAGGGGTACATCCTGTGGAGCAGGCTCAGCGGGATGAGCGACGTCCCGGAGGCTTCCTGTGGATAGCCCTTGGTGCACGAGTCGCGCACCCGCTGGTTCTGCAGCTGGATCGGGAGGACGATCTGAGACGGGATCTTCGCCCCCTTGAGCTTCATCATCGCGGCCGTGAAGGCGATGCGGATCTGCGAGTTCCCGGAGGTGTAATAGAACATCTTGAGGTTCGGGTTCTTCATGGCGTCGAACGTACAGCCCATGCCGACGTCGTCAGTCCTGAGCGTCAGCACGGTGTTGAACGGAATCCCCGCGGCCTTGTACGCTGCTACGGCGCCCTGCGCCATGCCGAGCCCGTACTCGTAGCTCCAGCCCTTGATGTCGGGATACTTGGCGAGGATTCCGGCGACGACCTGCTGCACCATCGACGGGTCCCAGTTCGTCGGCTCGGTCGCGACGACGTGGATGTTGGGGTTGAGTGCCGGCTTCTCGCACTTCTGCCAGCCGGCGGAGAGAGGATTCCCCGGGAAGCCGCCGAGGAAGGCGATGTTGCCGGACTTGACCTGCTGGTTCATGACGTACGCGTACGTCTTGCCGAGCGCGCAGGTGTCCTCGCCGACGACTGTCAGGTAGTTCGTGCCGGGCCCGGTCACGTAGCCCCAGGCGTAGGTCGCCACGGGAATTCCGGCGTCGGTTGCCTCCTTCATGACCGGCAGCATGGCGTCGCCGAAGTCCGGATAGCTGACGATCAGGCTGACGTGCTGTGCGATCGCCGCCTTGAAGTCGGCGATTCCCTGAGTCAGATTCGAGTGGGCGCTCTTGTAGATGATCTTGCCGACCGAGGGGTACGTCAGCGCCTGGAGGATGAACTCCATCCTCGACATCTGGCGGTAGACGTTCTCGCCGAACTGTTCGATGTAGGCGACGGTGAGCTTGCCTCCCGTTCCGGTGCTGCAGCCGTTGTTCTTCCAGCACTTGAGCGCCAGGTCGTAGTTGACCTTCCTGTCCGCGCGGCCGAGGCCGGCCAGGGTGATGTTGCGCGCCGTCGGGTCCTTCGGGAGAAGGGTGGCCTTGAAGAGCGTCTTCTTGAGGGTGCTGGCCTTTGCCACGTACACCTCGCCATACCCGCCTCCCTTGCCGATCAACACCGGCCCCGCGCTTGCACCTTGCTTCTTGGCGGTGCTGCCGAGACTGCTCGAGACGAAGACGGCAGCCACTGCAAGCAGAGTGAGCACCAGCGCCGCCATCATCAGGCGCCGCCGTCTCGCTGCGGGCTCTTTCCGTACGTGCATCGTGCCCTCCTTTCGTGAGCCTCTCAGCTCGTGGTTACGTCCACCTGAGGGTGGTTACCCGCCGTCGCCTCGACCGGCCTCAGGACCCGGCCGAGCAGCGAGGCGATCCGGTCGCCGGAGACGAGCATTCCCGCGATGATCGCGGCACCGTAGACGATGTACTGCATCGCTGCCGACAGGCCCAGGATCAACAGCATCTGCGTCAAGAAGGTGAGCGCGAGCGCTGCCATCCACGTCGACGTTGCGCTTGCCAGCCCGCCGGACAGCGACGCCCCCGCGATGACGACTACAGCGATCGGCGCGAGCAGGTAGCCGGCGCCGAAGGCCGGGTCGACGTTGATGCGGATGCCGGCGAGCAGGACCGCAGCGACCCCGTAGAGGATGCCCGCCGCCGTGTAGGCGAACACGACGTTCGTTCGAACGTGCAGCCCGGCCATCCACGCGGCTCTCGGGTTCGCGCCCACCGCCTGAAAACGCCGCCCGGCGGCCGTGTAGCGAAGCACGAGCGCGACGGCGACCGTGATCGCGGCCCCCGTCCAGAAGACGGCGCTGATGCCAAGGGGCTTCTCCGCCGCCCACGAGGAGAGCGCTTCCGGCACCTGAGACGAATTCGTGACGTCGAGCGAGTACCTCAGGGTGTACGCGGACACGATCAGCCCGACGGCCAGCGTGACGATCAGCGGGTTCAGCCTCACGATGCCGACGAGGACT
This sequence comes from uncultured Actinomycetes bacterium, assembly GCA_963742925.1. GTDB lineage: Bacteria > Actinomycetota > Thermoleophilia > Gaiellales > Gaiellaceae > PALSA-612. The sequence continues at coordinate 7,951 of CAVUNV010000005.1, forward strand.
CCGTTGACGAGGCCCACGAGCGCTCCGAGGCCGATGCAGGCGAGAATTCCGAGCGCCAGGCGATGGTTGGAGCCCAGACTCACGCCGACGATCAAGTTCCCGCCCAGGGAGATGACGCCCGGGGTCGAGAGGTCGATGCCGGCCTGCATGACCACGAGCATCTGCCCGAGCGCCGCAACGGCGAGAATCGTCATGGCGGGAAGCACGTATGACCACGACGTGTGCTGGAGCGTCTCGGGCGCGATGATTGCGGCGACGGCCGCCATCACGGCGAAGGCAATCCACACCGGCAGGAAGCGCGCAGCTACGACGGCACTCGCGGCGAACGTTCTAACGGGGGCAGTCACGGCCGTCCTGTGCGGGGCGAGGGTGGAGGGCTAGCCGAAACCAGACCACCATTTTGTGCACGTGCGATGAGAAGTGTCAACTATGGTCGAACACCCCCGCTCGAGAGATTCCGGCGCGCTCGCCGCGGCCGAGCGCCAGAACGTCGCCCTGCCCGGGTTGCTGGCGTTGACGCGTCGACGCGGAGGCGTTTATGCTCGCTGTACATGCGGCAGCCCGAGAACAGCCGTCTGCTGATCCGCAACGGCTTCGTCGTCTCGATGGATCCGGACGTCGGCGACATCCCGAACGGCGATGTCCTCGTCGAGGACGGCGCGATCGCCGAGGTCGGACGTGGCCTCGGAGTGTCCGGGGCGGAGGAGATCGACGCAACGGGAATGATCGTCATGCCGGGTTTCATCGACACACACCGGCACACCTGGCAGACGCCGGTCCGCGGTGTCCTCCCATGCTGCACGCTCGACAACTACTTCGCGGTGATGCTCGGCAGTGTCGGCGGCCATTACCGCCCGGAGGATGTCCACATCGGCAACTACGCCGGTGCGTTGGAGGCTCTGAACGGCGGCGTGACGACGTTGCTCGACTGGTCGCACATCAACAACACGCCCGATCACTCCGATGCGGCGGTCCAGGGGTTGAAGGACGCCGGCATCCGGGCGATCTATGCGCACGGGGTGCCGACGGGCGGCGAATGGTGGTCGTTCAGCGAGCTGAACCACCCGGAGGACATCCGGCGCATCCGGGAGACGTACTTCTCCTCCGACGATCAGCTGCTGACGCTCGCGCTCGCGGCTCGAGCGCCCGGAAACTCGAACTTCGAGGTCGCGAAGCACGACTGGGAGCTCGCGCGCGACCTCGCCATCCGGATCAGCGTGCACGTCGGCATGCGGTTGACGACGGTCCACGTGAACCACGTCAAGAACATGCACGACCTCGGCTTGCTCGGCCCCGACACGACGTACATCCACTGCACGGACTCGACGGACGAGGAGCTCGACCTGATCGCCGAGACCGGAGGCACGGCCTCCATCGCGCCCTATGTCGAGATGCTCATGGGCCACGGACGGCCGCCGACGGGCAGGCTCCTCGAGCGCGGCGTCCGGCCGTCACTGAGCGTCGACGTCGTCTCCAGCGTCCCGGGCGAGATGTTCACGCAGATGCGCACGGCCCTCGTCCACGAGCGGATCGGCGCGTTCACCGACACGCCGGACGAGGCGTTCGCGCCGACCCTGACCCACCGAGACGTGCTCGAGTTCGCGACGATCGAAGGTGCGCGCACCTGCGCGCTCGAGGACAGGGTCGGGTCGCTGGCGCCGGGCAAGCAGGCGGACATCGTGCTCCTGAAGGTCAACGCGATCAACACGGCCCCGATGGTCGATCCCGTCGGAACGATCGTCGTGTTCGCCGACACGTCGAACGTCGATTCCGTGTTCGTCGCCGGGCGCGCCGTGAAGCGCAACGGACAGCTCGTCGACGTCGACCTCGACCGGATCTTCCAGAAGCTCGACGAGTCGAGGAACCACATCCTGTCGCGAGGCGGATTGCTTCCGGAGTGGGCAGCCGAGCCGATGGCAGCCGTCTAGGTTTCCCTCTCTCGGCTCCACGCGAAAGGAGAGAGCGAATGGCCACAGGGAATGTCGTGATCGTCGGCGGCACGCAGGGACTCGGCCGCGAGCTCGCGCAGTCGTACGCCGACAGCGGCCGTGACGTGGTCGTTACCGGAAGGGACCAGGCTCGCGCGGAGGCCGCCGCGACCGAGATCGGCGGTCGCACCCGCGGTATCGGATTCGACCTCGCCGAGCCGCACGCGATTGCCGATCACCTCGCCGGCATAGGCGAAGTCGACTACCTCGTGCTCGCCGCGATCGAGCGTGACGTCAACAGCGTGCGTGAGTACGACATCGCCGGCGCGTTACGGCTGGTCACGCTCAAGCTCGTCGGCTACACCGAGGTGATCCACGCGCTGACCTCGCGCCTTCGCGATGACTCCGCAATCCTCATCTTCGGAGGCCTCGCGCGTGATCGACCCTATCCCGGCTCGACCACCGTCACGACCGTCAACGGCGGAGTGACGAGCCTCGTGCGGACGCTCGTGATCGAGCTCGCGCCCACGCGTGTGAACGCGCTGCATCCGGCCATCGTCGGCGACAGCCCGCAGTGGAGCGGCATGCCTCCGGAGCGGCTGCAGGCACTCGTGCAGCGCACGCCGATCGGGCGCCTCGTGACGATGGCGGAGATCGTGAGCGCATCGCGCTTCCTGCTCGAAAACGAGGCGATCAACGGCATCAACCTCGTCGTCGACGGAGGTTGGACTTGCATGTGACGGGCGTCGAGGCGGACACGTCGTGAAGCTCGTCGACATCACCATGCCGCGGCTGTCCGACTCGATGGAGGAGGCCGTCGTGCTGCGCTGGCTGAAGCAACCCGGCGACGCCGTCGCGAAGGGCGAGCCGCTCGTCGAGGTCGAGACCGACAAGGCAACGGTCGTGTACGAGGCCGAGCTCAGCGGCGTGCTGCAGTGAGATATCCGTGGGCGAGAGCGAGACGGCACAGCTCGGCGAGGTGATCGCCCGCCTGTCGGTCGACGGCGCGGTACGCAGGCCGCAACGCCGGCGTCCAGCCCGGACGAGCCGCCCGCCGCAGGAAGGCGTTCGCGGGCGACGCCGGTCGCGCGGCGGCTCGCCGGCGAGCTCGGCGTCGACCTCGACCGCCTCCAGGGCACGGGCCCGGGCGGCCGTATCACCGAGTCGGATGTCCGCGGAGCGGTGGAGTCCGCGCCGGCTCCGAAGGCCGCCGCCCCGGCGGCCGAGCCCGGAGGGCGCGGCGAGGAGACGGTCGTCGAGCTGACGCCGACGCAGCGCACGATCGTCGAGCGGATGACGGCCTCGCGTTCGGAGATCCCGGAGTTCACGCTCCAGATCGCCGTCGACATGGAGCGCGCGGTGGAGCTCCGCGGCGAGCTGCGCAAGCTCGGCCGCTCGCCGCTCCCGTCGGTGAACGACTTCCTCGTGCGCGCCTCGGCCCTCGCGCTGCGCGAGTTCCCGGCCCTGAACGCCGGCTTCGTCGACGGTCGTGTCGTCCGTTTCGGCCGCGTGAACGTGGGCGTCGCGGTGGCCACGGACGACGCGTTGCTCGTGCCGACGATCTTCGACGCCGACAGGAAATCGATCTTCGAGATCGCCGCCGCTGCCCGCGAGCTGATCGAGAGAGCGCGGACGCGAAAGGTCGGGCCCGGCGACCTGCGCGACGGCACCTTCACCGTGTCCAATCTGGGCATGTTCGGGATCCGCCGCTTCGAGGCGGTGATCAACCCGCCGCAGGCCGCGATCCTGGCTGCGGGCGCCGTCGAGCGCCGCGCCGTCGTCACGCGGGACGGCGGCCTCGTCGCGCGCCGCACCTGCGAGCTGACCCTCGCCTGCGACCACCGTGTCGCCTACGGCGCCGAGGCTGCGGCGTTCCTGCAACGCCTCGGCGAGCTGCTCGCGGCTCCGGATGGGATGATCGGCTGATGGCGGCGAACGGGGCCACCGAGCTGACCTTCCGCGACGCGATCCACGACGCGCTCGACGAGGAGCTCGCGCACGACGAGCGCGTGATCCTGTTCGGCGAGGACGTCGCCGTCGCCGGCGGCGTGTTCGCGGTGACGCCCGGCCTGCACGAGAAGTACGGCCCGGCCCGCGTCTTCGACACGCCCATCTCCGAGCTCGCGATGACGGGCGCCGCCTACGGCGCAGCGATCACGGGGCTGCGGCCCGTGCTCGAGATCATGTTCGGCGACTTCCTGGCGCTGTCGATGGACAGCCTGATCAACCAGGCGACGAAGTACTGGTTCCTCACGCAGGGACAGCACAGCGTCCCGCTCGTGATCCGCTCGGTCGTCGGCGCGGGCGGTCGCTTCGGCGCGATCCACTCCCAGATGCCCATCTCCTGGCTCATGGGCGTGACCGGGCTGAAGATCGTGGCTCCTTCGACGCCGGCCGACGCGAAGGGACTGCTCAAGGCGTCGATCCGCGACGACAACCCCGTGCTGTTCTTCGAGCACAAGCGGCTCTACACGACGAAAGGCCCGGCCGGCGAAGGCGGCGACTACACGCTCGGGCGGGCCGCGGTCGTGCGCGAGGGGACGGACGTGACGCTCGTCAGCGCGATGAAGGGCGTCCCCGACTGCCTCGAAGCGGCCGACCTGCTGGCCGAGCAGGGCGTGTCCGCCGAGGTCGTCGACCTGCGCACCGTGCGGCCGCCCGACATCGAGACCATCGTCCGCTCGGTCGGCAAGACGAACCGGCTCGCCGTCGTCGAGGAAGGCCCGCGTACCGGCGGCTGGGCCGGCGAGGTGCTGGCGAGCGTCACGGAGGAGGCGCTCGGCGAGCTCGACGACGCCTGGCGGATCGCCACCGACAATTCGCCGATCCCCTACAGTCCACCGCTCGAGGACGCGTTTCTCCCCGGACCGGAGAGAATCGCCGACGACGTCCTCTCCAGGTCCTGAGAGAAGGAGGCATCCATGCCCAAGAAGATCGTCGACACGATCCTCCCGACCACGATGGTGGGGTCGTACCCGCGGCCGCACTGGTACACGCAGCAGCTGCTCGGCCGCGACGTCCGCGTCGCCTTCAAGGAGGTCCGCCACGAGGAGGCCTACCACGACGCGACGGCGACCGTTCTCCGCGACCAGGAGGAGGCCGGGCTCGACATCGTCACCGACGGCCAGATGTCCTACGACGACTACGTCGGCGTGATCGGCTCGTTCTGCTGGTACATGTACGAGCGGATCGGGGGCTTCGATCCCGCGCGCGAGGAGCACCCGTCCGTCACGAGCGAGACGGAGCAGAACGCCGTCACGGCCCTGCTGACGGACTGGGGCGGCGTGATCAACAGCGGTCCGGTCACGCACGGCCCGATCCGCCTCCGCGACCTCTACGAGATCGCGAAGCGGTACACGGACAAGCCGATCAAGGTGTCGGTCGGTGCCGGCCCGGTCAACCTCGCCTGGCACGTGTACTTCGAGCACTACAAGGATCCGCAGGAGCTCTGCTACGCGCTCGCCCCGATCTTCAACGCCGAGATGAAGGACCTGGTCGACGCGGGCGCCACCTACCTGCAGCTCGAGGACCTCGGCGCGTGGCTGCCGCTGTTCACCGGCGACGAGAAGGACTTCGACTGGATCAAGGACGTGATCGGGAAGTGCTGCGAGGGCGTCGACGCCAAGATCGGCTGGCACTTCTGCTTCGGCAACGCCTGGGGCAACGACATCCTCAGCGCGAACTTCCCGGAGGGCTACCAGACGGTGCTGCCGCACTTCTTCGACACCCCCGGGATCGATCAGTTCGTCCTCGACTACGCGAACCGCGGCATGGCCGGCGTCGAGTTCCTGAAGAACCTGCCCGCGGACAAGGAAGTTGCGGTCGGCGTCCTCGACATCCGCTCGATGATGATCGAGTCGCCCCAGCAGGTGGCCGAGCGGGCCCGCATGGTGCTCGAGCACGTCTCTGCCGACCGCGTCACGCTCTCGACCGACTGCGGCATGAAGCCGCTGCCGCGGACCGTGGCGCGCATGAAGCTGAAGGCGCTCGCAGAGGGCGCGCAGATCGTTCGCAGCGAGGTGTCCTGACCGAACCGAAGGGAGTGGCATGAGCGACAAGAAGGTCATCGCGGTCGTCGGGGCGACGGGCGCCCAGGGCGGCGGGCTCGCCCGCGCGATCCTGGCCGATCCGGGCGGGGGCTTCGCCCTGCGAGCGGTGACGAGGAATCCGGACTCGGACAGCGCGAAGGCGCTCGCCGCCGCAGGGGGCGAGGTCGTGCAGGCCGACGTCGACGACGAGGCGAGCGTGGCCCGGGCGTTCGAGGGCGCCCACGGCGCCTACTGCCTGACGAACTTCTGGGAGCACTTCTCGGCCGACAAGGAGATCGAGCAGGCCGCCAACATGGCGAGAGCAGCCGGACAAGCCGGCATCCAGCATGCGATCTGGTCGACCTTCGAGGACACGCGCAAGTGGATCCCGCTCGACGACGACCGCATGCCGACGTTGCAGGGCAGGTTCAAGGTGGCCCACTTCGACGGCAAGGCCGAGGCCGACCACTTCTTCACCGACAACGGCGTCCCGACGACCTTCCTGCTGACGTCGGCCTACTGGGAGAACTTCATCTACTTCGGATGGGGACCGGCGCGTGGCGAGGACGGTGTGCTCGCGGTCACCTACCCGATGGGCGACAAGAAGCTCCCCAGCATCGCTGTGGAGGACATCGGCAAGTGCGCCTACGGGATCTTCAAGGCTGGCGACACGTACATCGGCAAGACGGTCGGCGTCGCCGCCGAGCATCCGACCGGCGCGGAGATCGCCGCGGCGTTCACGAAGGCTCTCGGCGAGGAAGTCCGGTACAACGACGTCCCGCCGGACGTCTATCGCGGCTTCGGCTTCCCCGGGGCAGACGACGTCGGGAACATGTTCCAGTTCAAGCGAGACGCGAACGACGACTACTGCGCCGCGCGTGATCTGGGCTTCTCCCGCTCGCTCAACCCCGACATGCAGAGTCTCGACGGCTGGCTCGCGGCGAACAAGGACCGGATTCCGATCGGATGAGCACGGACGCGGACGTGGCTGGCGCGGGCGAGGCCGCTCCGCGCACGCGGACGGCCACGTCGGCGCTGCTCGCGGCCGCAGTGCTGGTTGCGGGCTCGGTCGTGCTGCTCTGGTACGCGCCCGACTCGTACAACGTCTACAAGGCGCTGCACGTGATCTCGATCGTGGTCTGGGTCGGCGGCGACATCACGCTGACGACGCTCGGCATCGTCTTCGAGCGGCGCCGCGACGGCGAGGCGCTCGCCCAGCTGGGGAAGCTCGGCGCCTGGATCGGCGTCCACGTCTACACGCCGGCGCTGTTCGCCGTGCTCGGCTTCGGCATCGCGTTGATGCAGAAGGGCGACTGGCCGTGGGACGTGTTCTGGGTCGACTTCGCGCTCGTCGGCTGGACGATCGCCGCCGTGGTGGGCGTCGCCTTCGTCGGTCCCGAGCTCGGCCGGATCGACCGCGCCGCGCAGCAGCTCGGGCCGGACTCGGCGGAGGTGGGGCGCCGCGTCAAGCGCCTGTTTACGATCTTCCGCTTCGACACCGCGTTGCTCATACTGATCGTGCTCGACATGACCGCGAAACCGTCGTTCTGACCGGGCGCCGGCGGGCGGAGGAGGTGGGGGAGATGGCAGTGATCACGGGCAAGGACGAGCGGTTGCTCGTCGGCGGCGAGTGGGTGGAAGCGAGGTCGGAGGGTCGGTTCGACGTGACGAACCCCGCGACGGGCGAGGTGGTCGGATCGATGCCCGACGCGGACGCTCACGACGTCGAAGCGGCGATCGACGCGGCCGCGGGTGCTCTCGCCGACTGGAAGGCGCGGCCGGCGATCGATCGCGCCCGCGTGCTCCGGCGCTCCGCCGACGTGATCCGCGAGCGCAAGGACGAGATTGCGGCGGTCATGACCGCCGAGCAGGGGAAGCCGCTAGCGGAGGCGGCCGGCGAGGTCGAGTACGCGGCCAGCTTCCTCGAGTGGTTCGGCGGCGAGGCCGAGCGGGTCTACGGGCAGGTCGTTCCGTCGCTCAACCCGGCAAACCGCGTGCTGGTGCTGCGCCAGCCGGTCGGGGTCGTGGCCGCGATCACGCCCTGGAACTTCCCGGCGGCCATGATGACGCGGAAGCTCGGCCCCGCGATGGCGGCCGGCTGCACGAGCGTCGTCAAGCCCGCGAGCGCCACCCCGCTCACCGCAGCGCTGGTGCTGCGCGCGATCGAGGACGCCGGGGCTCCGGCGGGTGTCGTCAACCTCGTCACGTCCCGTTCCTCGGGGATGGTCGCCGACACGATCTTCGCCGATCCCCGCGTGCGCAAGATCTCCTTCACCGGCTCGACCGAGGTCGGCAAGGAGCTGATCCGGCTGTCCGCCGGTCAGGTGAAACGACTCTCGCTCGAGCTCGGCGGGCACGCGCCGTACCTGATCTTCGACGACGCCGACCTCGACGAGGCGGTGGACGGGTTGATCGCGTCGAAGTTCCGGAACGCCGGCCAGACCTGCGTCTGCGCGAATCGCATCTACGTGCAGGGAGGCATCTACGACGATGTCGTCCGCCTGCTCGGCGAGAAGGTGGCGCAGATGGCGGTCGGCCCCGGGGATAGGCCCGGTGTCGTGATCGGCCCGCTGATCGACGAGCGCGGGGTCGACAAGGCCGACCAGCACGTTCAGGACGCGATCCGGCAGGGCGCCAACCTCGTCACGGGCGGCGGGCGGCTGGAAGACGGCGAGTACGCGCGCGGCTCGTTCTATGCGCCGACCGTTCTGGAGGGCATCACGCCGGACATGCTGATCTCGAGCGAGGAGACCTTCGGCCCGGTCGCCGGTGTCTCTCGCTTCGAGACCGAGGAAGAGGCGATCAGGCTCGCCAACGACTCCGTCTACGGCCTGTGCGCGTACTTCCACACACGGGACTACGCGCGGTTGCTGCGCGTGGCGGAGCAGCTCGAGTACGGGATCGTCGGCGCGAACGCCGGCATCATCAGCGCCGCGAACGTGCCGTTCGGAGGCGTCAAGGAGTCGGGCTACGGCCGTGAAGGCGGCTCGGTCGGTGTCGACGAGTACCTGGACGTGAAGTACGTGCTCGTGGCGGGAGTCGGGTAGGCGAGACCTGAGCCGTCAGCCGGCGAGCACCCGGCGAACGACGCCGGGCAGCACTCCGTCCGCCGCTTCCCCGTCCGTTCGCCAGGCGACGAAGCCGTCGGGCCGGACGAGCACGGCGCCTGTCCCGTAGACGTCGGCGAACCCGGGTTCGCGAACGAGACAGGCCCGGAGGTCGATCTCCTGTGCGGCCAGATGCCATCCCTCGTCCGCCGTGAGCAGCACCGGCTCGCGGCCGAGCAGATCGAGCGTCGAGCCTCCGTCGAGCACCACGTGCGGCGCTCGGACCCCCGGCACGGCCGACGGCGCGCGCGGGTCGACGTACGGCCCGTCCTCGCCGGTGCCCTGGCACCACGGCGTTCGACCGGTAGCGGTAGCCGAGGTCGATGGCGGCGTCGTCGACGATGGGGTGCAGGTTCTCCTTGCCCAGCTCGGGCGCGAGGCGGAGGACGTAACGGGTGTAGGCCTGCTCGACGGTCAGCTCCGCGACCGGTCGGCGCTCGGGATCGTAGGTCGAGAGCAGCTCCGGCTCCGCGTTGCCCTTCAGCACGTGTGCGAGCTTCCAGGCCAGGTTGTGCGCGTCGTGGACGCCGGTGTTGCCGCCGTAGCCGCCTGTCGGCGGCATCACGTGTGCCGAGTCCCCGGCGAGGAAGATCCGGCCCGCCGCGAAATGCTCGGCCCATTCGGCCGACGCGTTCCAACGCTGCACGTTCTCCACCTCGACCGCGATCTCGGGGTCGCCGAGCGCTTCGCGGACTAGGTCGATACAGCGCGCGTCGCCGGTGTCGTCCCACAGGTCTGCCGAGAGCTCGCCGCCGACGATCGCCTTGTTGACGACGAGGAAGCCGGCGTCGCCGGCCTTGGAGAAGCGGAAGAACCCCTGGAGCCGCGGGCCGAAGACGTAGATGACGCTGAGGTTGCGCCCGCGGATGAGCGCATTGACGTCGGCCCGGAAGTAGATCGTGATGCTGTTCGAGAAGGTGCCGTGGCCGAGCATCGGGATCCCGAGGTGCTCACGGATCGGGCTGCGCGCTCCGTCGGCGGCGACGAGGTACTGGGCTCGCACCGTCCGCTCGGCGCCGCTGTCGCGGTCGAGGATCCGCGCCGTCACACCCTCGCCGTCCTGCTCGACCGAGACGGCCTCCGCCGAGTACTGCAGCGTCGCGCCGAGCTCCTCGGCTCGCCGTCTCAGGATCGGCTCGAGACCGATCTGGGTGACGAACAGACGCGAGGACGGGCTCAGGTGCTCGACGCCCTCGTTGATGTGCCGGTAGAACCACTCGCCTTCCTCTCCGGCCAGGCTCTCGACCGACATGACCGCCCCGTTCTGCTCGAACTCGAGCGCCGACGCCTCCACGATCTCGTCCTCGAGCCCGACGCTCCGCCAGAGCTCGACCGTTCGCTGCATGAAGAGCGCTGCCCGCGGATGGATCGCCGTGCCGGGGTGGCGCTCGACGACCAGCGACGGGACGCCGCAGTCGGCCAGGAAGAGAGCGGTCGAGAGGCCGACGAGGCTGCCGCCGACGACGAGGACAGGCACCTCGGCTTCGGACACGGGCAGATCCTATGTCGGCCCGGCGGAAGACGTCTTCCGTGCGCCCGTCTTCCGTGTGAGCAGCAGGTAGCCGAGCGCGCCGTGCTCGACGCCGACGAACAGGCGGTCGAGCTGGAGGGCGGCACCGAGGGTCGCGACGGCGGGGCGGAGGTACCACCGCGGGCGGGCCGGGCCCTGCGCGGACAGGCGCGGCTCGTAGATCCGGCGGTGGTAGAAGCTGGAGACCGGAAAGCCCCAGGCGTCGAGCCGCTCGACGGTGAGGCCCGCCCCGTCGCACAGCTCGAGCAGCGCCTCGCGCGTGTAGCGGCGGTGGTGACCCGCCCACTCGTCGCTCGGCCCGAAGTACGCCGGGTTCGCCGGCACCGACGCGGCCACGACGCCGCCCGGACGCACGACCCGCACGACCTCGCGCAGGGCGGCGAGATCGTCCGCGATGTGCTCGAGCACCTCACCGAGCACGGCCCCGTCGAACGACACGTCGTCGAACGGCAGCTCGCCCGCCGAGGTCGCCAGCACGGGGCCGCGAACGCGCCGGCGCAGAAGCTCGACCGCGGCCGGCGACGGCTCGACGCTCGTCACCTCGAAACCGCGCTCCTCGAGCAGCTGCGAGAACGTTCCCTGGCCCGCCCCCACGTTGAGCAGTGCCGGTCCCGGCCGGGCCGAGAGCAGCAGCCGGAGCAGCAGCGACTCGCGCAGCCGGTGCCGCGGGCCGACGAAGTCCGGCTCGAAGTCCGGGCTCGCCTCCACGCCTACGTCTCCCGAGGCTGCTTCCGGGCTGCGAACGCGATCGTCGTGCCGTCCGGCGACCAGGCGAGGCCGCGGATGTCGGCGCCGGAGATGGAGACGACGGTCTTCCTGCCGGTGCCGTCGGGGGCGATCACGTCGATGCTCGGCGAGTAGGTGCCGAACGCGATCAGCTTCCCGTCGGGCGACCAGACGGGGCGATCCGGCGTGATCTCGCCGGTCAGCCGCCTGAGGCCGGTTCCGTCGGGCCGGACGACGTAGAGGTGCGTTCGAGACTCGCCCGGGGCATTGCCGACGAACGCGATCAGCTTCCCGTCGGGTGACCAGGACGCGCCCCAGACGGCCGACAGGCGGACGACGAGATGCGAGCGGCCACCGGCGGCGGGCACGAGTCGCAGCGCCGGTGAGCTATCGGAGTAGAGGAGCCGTCGCCCGTCGGGTGACCACCGAGGGTCGGATTCGCTGCCGGGCGAGCTCGTCAGGCGCCTGGCGGCTCCGCCCGGCGAGACGACGGCCAGGTCGAGCTCGCCCGACGCGCGGACGCCTCCCTGCTCCGGCGTCTCGGGTCCCTGCACGCAGTAGGCGAGCAACCGGCCGTCCGGAGACCAGACGGGACCGCGATCGGAGTCGCCGGTGCCCCAGCGGGTCGTGGCGACGACGTTCGGTGGAAAGCGGTCCTGGCCGGCGACGACGATGCTCGCGTTGCCCTCCGGGGACGAGAGGCCCGTGAACGCGAGCCGGCGCCCGTCGGGCGACCAGGAGGGAGGGTCGACGCTCACGGCTCGCCCGGACGTCAGCCTGACCAGCGGACGGCCCTTCGGCCCGACGACGGTGACGCCCGACCCCTGGACGAACGCCAGCCGCTTCCCGTCAGGCGACCAGGAGGGGGCGAGCGATGCGTGTTCGCCGTTCGTCAGCCGTCGCGCGTCGCCGCCGCCCGCCGGCACGACATAGATCTGATCGTTCGCCGTGAGCAATCCCGACCCCCCGCAGCCGGCAGCGGACGCGACGATGACGACTCCGAGCAGGGCGGCGAGGGAGCGGCGCACGGCCGCATTGTGCCCACGGCGTTAAAAGTCCGTAAATACGGCCGTTCTCCGGCCGATCGGCCGGACCCCGGGGCTAGCATGACCAGCCAGTGGCCACTGCCCTCGTCACCGGCGGAGCCGGGTTTCTCGGCTCCAATCTCTGCGACTACCTGCTCGCCCAGGGCGACCGGGTCGTCTGCGTCGACAACCTGCTGACGAGCTCGCTCCGGAACATCGAGCACATCCGGGACGAGAAGTTCACCTTCGTCTACCACGACATGGTCGAGCATCTCGAGATCGACGAGCCGGTCGACGTCGTCTATCACCTCGCAGCGCTGGCCAGCCCGATCGACTACCTTCGCCAGCCGCTCCACTCCCTGAAGGTCGGTTCCTACGGCACGCACAACGCCCTCGGCCTCGCGAAGTACAAGCGGGCCCGGTTCCTGCTCGCCTCGACGAGCGAGGTCTACGGCGATCCGCTCGTCCACCCGCAGCCGGAGAGCTACTGGGGCAACGTCAACCCGATCGGGCCGCGCGGCGTCTACGACGAGGCGAAGCGGTACGCGGAGGCGCTCACGATGGCCTACCACGGCCAGCAGGGCGTCGACACCGCGATCGTCCGCATCTTCAACACCTACGGCCCTCGCATGCGCCCCCACGACGGGCGTGCGATCCCGACCCTCGTCCGGCAGGCGCTCGCCGGCGACCCGCTGACCGTGTTCGGCGACGGCTCGCAGACGAGGAGCTTCTGCTACGTCGACGACCTCGTCCGCGGGCTTCACCTGCTCGCCACGAGCGAGGAGCATCTGCCCGTCAACCTCGGCAATCCGGGCGAGTTCACGCTTCTCGAGCTCGCGCAGCTCGTCCTGCGCGTGACGGGCTCGTCGAGCGAGATCGTCTTCGAGGCCCTGCCCGTGGACGACCCCAAGGTGCGGCAGCCCGACATCACACGCGCCCGCCAGGTACTCGGCTGGGAACCGGAGGTCTCGCTCGAGGACGGCCTGCGGCGGCTGGTCGAGTCGATCCAGATTCGGGCGGAAATCCTCGGTGCGTAAGCTCGCCGCGGTCGCGGCGGCGGGTTTGGTGGCCCTGGCCGTGTCGGTGTCGACCCTGTCGGCGTCGACGGCGTCCACGAAGATGCTGGTCGGCATCTACGACGAGGGCATCACGCTCTACGGGCAACCGGCGTCGACCTTCGCGTCCTTCAAGTCGCTTCACGCGAAGGTCCTCAGGCTCAACCTCCACTGGGCGACGATCGCCCAGAGCCGGCCGATCAATCCGAACGATCCGAACGACTCCGCCTACCACTGGGGTCTCTACGACCAGGCGGTGCTGAACGCCACGAAGAACGGGATGCAGGTGTTGTTCTCGATCGTCGACACCCCCGGCTGGGCGAACGGCGGAGCCGGGCGGACCCATGTCGCGACCAACATCGCCGACCTGCGCAACTTCGCCCTCACCGCCGCCACGCGGTACAGCGGTACCTGGACGGCGACCGGCGGTGCCCGGCTCCCGGCCGTGCACCTGTGGGCGGCCTGGAACGAGCCGAACAACCCGGTCTTCCTCCAGCCCCAGTACACGTACGTGAAGGGCAAGTGGGTGATCCAGAGCGCGATCGACTACACGAAGATCTGCACGGCGGTCTACTCCGGCGTCCATGCCGCAGGCGTGAGCGGCGACCGCGTCGGGTGCGGGCTGACGGCGCCGCGCGGAAACGACAACCCGGGCCAGGCACGTGCGTCCGTCTCACCCCTCACCTTCCTGAAAGCCGTCCACGCAGCCGGGCTGCGGCAGTTCGACGCCTGGGCGCATCACCCGTACGCGGTCAGCCCGGCGGAGACGCCGTCCAGCAAGCCGACCTCCCCGAAGACGGTCACGCTCGGCAACATCCAGACGCTGATCGACCTGGTGACCCGCTATTACGGAGCCAAGCCGATCTGGATCACCGAGTACGGCTGGCAGACGAACCCGCCCGACCGCTTCTTCGGCGTCTCGTGGTCGAAGCAGTCGAGCTACCTGTCCCAGGCGTTCGCGATCGCACGCAAGAACCCGCGCATCCAGCTGATGCTGTGGTTCCTGCTCAGGGACGAGCCGAACCTGGCCGGCTGGCAGTCGGGCCTGGAGACGGTCACGGGCCAGAAGAAGCCCGCCTACGCCGCCTTTCAGCGCCTCCCCCACTGAGCATCCGGGGGAACGACGTGGGTCTGGGCTGGTGGGCCCAGGCGACTCGTGTACCTAGTATGCTAGTATATTAGCAATGGCAGGTGAGGAGAAGCAGCAGTTCAACGTGTACCTCCCGCCGAAGCTGATCCGGGCGGTCAAGCATGCCGCTATCGACGAGGGGAAGTCGCTGTCGGCATTGGTCGAGGCGATCCTGGCTGCCTACGTCGAGAAAGGAGCACAGACGTGATCTTGATGCCGATTGTCTACGTGCGCGACATGGACGAGTCTGTCGCCTTCTACGAGCGGCTCGGTTTCGAGGTCGACATCCAGAGCCGCAGTCAGATGTGGACGGAGCTGAAGGCCGGCGACGGAGCGGTGCTTGCCCTGCACTCGGCTGAAGGGGGCGAGCCGGGCCGGGTCGAGCTGTCGATGGTTGCCGACCAACCGCTCGAGCGCATAGCCGAGCTCGCGTCCCTTGCGCGCGGCATCGCCGACGATGAGTTCGGACGCTCGCTCGTTCTCGAGGACCCGAACGGACTTCTCATTCAGGTGAACGAGCACGATCGAGAGCTCTACGGGTAGCAAGCCCTGACGTCCACGCGAGCCGGGTCCGAGCCGGCTCCGGTACGCCTACATCGACGGCGGCGGTGGCGGTCTCGAGCAGCTCGCGGTAGAGCCGGTCGACGTCGTCCAGCAGGCGCTCGACGGAGTAGCGCTCGCGGACGGAGGCGCGGCCGGCCTCGCCCATGCGGCGACGGAGCGAAGGGTCGGCCGCGAGGCGGGCGAGCCGCTCGGCCATCGCGTCCACGTCGCCCGGGTCGACGAGGAAGCCGTCGATGCCTTCGCGCACGACATCCGGGACGCCGCCCACCCGCGTCGCGACGACCGGGCGGCCACCTCCGAGCGCCTCGATCGCGCTGACGGGCGTTCCCTCGTTCGCCGACGGCAGGATCAGCGCGTCGAAGGCGGCGTAGAACGGCGCCACCTCGTCCTGGTAGCCGAGGAACAGGCTGTCCCGGACGATGCCGAGCTCGTGCGCCCGCCGCTCGGCCGCGTCCCGGTCGGGGCCGTCGCCGACCATGCAGAGGACGGCGTCGACGCCCCGCTCACGCAGACGCTGCACCGCGAGCAGCACGTCGTCCGTGCGCTTGACGGCGGTCATGCGTCCGATCCAGCCGACCACGAAGCGATCGGGCGGGATGCCGAGCAGACGCCGTGTCTCCGCTCCCTGGGCGCCGTCGCCGTTCGCGCCGACCCGCTCGTCGAGCTCGATCCCGAGCCGGACGACCGTGAACTTCTCGCGTGGCGCCACACCCAGCGCGACCAGATCGTCCCGCACCTCGGGGCTGACGGCGACGAGTGCCGTCGTCCGGCGTGCGAGCCAGCGTTCGAGCAGCCGGAAGAAGGTGGAGCGCACGGGGTCGAAGTAGCCGTGCAGGACGTGTCCGTGGTAGGTGTGGACGACGATCGGCGGCCTGGCGCTCCCCGCGAGCAGGGCGGCCAGTCGCCCGATCGCGCCCGCCTTCGCCGTGTGCGTGTGCAGGATGTGCGGCCGCTGCTCCCGGATCAGGTCGGCGAGGTGGTAGACGGCCCGCACGTCGCGGAGAGGTGAGATCTCGCGGTGCAGCTCGGGAATCGTGACGATCGGGACGCCCAGCCGGTTCGCGATGTCGGCCATCGACTCCTCCCCGAGCGCAAGGCTGCCGGCGACGAGGGTCGTGTCGTAGCCGCGCTCCTTCAGGCCCGCCGACAGGTAGGCCACGTGCAGCGCCGGCCCGCCCATGTTCAGGCGCGCGATGACCCGCAGAACCTCGATCCGCTCAGCCAAGCAGTGCTTCCGCGGTCAGGCGCAGCCCTTCCTCGAGGCCGACCGCCGTCTCGTAGCCGAACGCCTCCCGGGCTGCGGAGACGTCGGCCCACGAATCGCGGATGTCCCCGGCGCGTGAGGGCCCGAAGTGCCGCTCGACCGGCTTGCCGAGGATCCGCCCGATCGTGTCCGCAACCTCGTTGACGCTGGCGGGAGCGCTGGCCGCGACGTTGAAGATGCGTCCGTTCGCCGCAGGGGCGTCGGCGGCCCGGATCGTGCCGTCGACGACGTTCGAGACGTAGGTGAAGTCGCGCCGCTGCTCGCCGTCTCCGTCGATCGTGATCGGCTCGCCGGCCGCGATCTTCGTGAGGAAGATCGGGATCACGGCCGCGTACTGCGAGAGGGGGCTCTGGCGTGGCCCGAAGACGTTGAAGTACCGCACGACGACGCTCTCGAAGCTCTCGTACACACGGGAGAAGGAGACGCAGTAGCGCTCGGCGGCCAGCTTGGCCACTCCGTAGGGAGAGATCGGGTCGAGCGGGATGTCCTCCCGCACCGGCAGCTCGCGCCGCGTTCCGTAGACCGAGGAGCTCGACGAGTAGACCACGCGCCGAACGCCCTCGTCCCGTGCCGCCAGCAGCACGTTCAGCGTCCCCTCGACGTTGACGGCGCCCGACGTGAGCGGATCCTGCACCGAGCGCGGCACCGAGCCGAGCGCGCCGAGGTGGAAGACGAGCTCCGTCCCACGAACGGCGTTGTGCACGCGCTCGTAGCTGCGGAGCTCTCCCTCGACCACCTCGACGTCGAGACCGACGAGGTTGTCGCGGTTCCCGGTCGAGAAGTTGTCGAGCACGCGCACGGAGTCGCCGCGCTCGAGCAACGCCCGGACGAGGTTCGAGCCGATGAAGCCGGCGCCGCCGGTGACGAGCACCCGCGTCATCTCGACTTCTCCGCGACCACGTGGTAGTTGAGGATGATCGAGCCGGGCCTGGTCGCCCGGAGGGACGGGATGCGGCGGTCGAGTCCGGAGCCCGTGGTGTTCAGGAGCCAGACGAGCCCATCGCCCACCGGAGCCAGGTGCGCGCGCCGAAAGAGCAGGCTGACGTAGATACCGGTCATCGCGGTGAGACAGGTGGCGGTACCGCCGGCGGGCTGCACCCGGACCGAGTCCCACGCGCCGTTGCGCGCGAAGAGCAGCTCGAGCCCGGTGTGCGTCCAGCGCCAGTTGTCTTCGGGTGCCGGGTGGTAGACCTGCACGCCGTGCGTCGAGGCCAGCACGCGCCCGCCGGGCGCCGTCACGCGGTACAGCTCGCTCACGGCCTGGTCGGGGTCGCGGACGTGCTCCAGCACCTGATTGCAGAGCACGACGTCGAACGAGGCGTCGTCGACCGGGATGTTCTCGACGCTGCCGTGCAGATCGGCCATCGGGTTCTCGGTGTCGATGTCCACGCCCACATACTCGGCTGCATCGGCGGCGAAGTACGGGTAGTACGGCTTCTTGCCGCACCCGACGTCGAGCACCCGGTATCGGCCGAAGTCGGCTGCCGCCCGCGTCGCCTCCTCCTGGAGCCACCCCGCCAGGTGAACACGGGTGGGATAGGTCGTCGAGCTCCGCCTCGGGTGCCGGCGCAGCTCTCCGGGCCAGTCGGCGAGCGTGGGGGACAGGTGCTCAGTCACGGAGGAGTTCCTTTCCTCCGGCCGCGAGGACGCAGAATCCCAGCGAGAGCCAGAGCAGTGCATCGGTGGGGATCCCGGCCACGAGCCCGAGGGCGCTCAGCACGGCGATCGCCAGGATCAGCCAGGCGAGCGCCACGAGCGCGGTGACGGCCACGCCCGGCGGGGAGCGCAGTGCCGCGCGGGCGGCGACGACGAGCCCGGTCACGAGCAGCCCGAGGAGCGCGATCAGCCCGATCACGCCGAGGTCGGACATGGCCTGGACGTAGGCGTTCTGGACGCCCCACGGATGCTGCGGTGAGGGAAACGCCAGGTCCGGCGTACCCGGAAACTCGCGGTGCGCGGCGGGCAGGTACGGGCCGTAGACCCTCGATTCGGAGCTCGCCTCCCAGCCGGCGCCGCCGATCGGGTTGTCCTCGAAGATCCGCCAGCCGATGTAGACGAGCAGCGTCCGCTGGACGTAGCTCTGGACGCCGTTCTGCTCGACCTTCGCCCGCTCGATCCCCACGAAGCGCAGGAACTGGTTGATCTCCCCGGCGCGCATGACGAAGACGCCTCCGAGCACGACAACCGTGATCGCGGCGATCGCGAGCGCGCGGCGCCGGTCGAGCCAGCCGCGGATCCACGCTGCGAGCCCGAGCGCCGCAGCGCCGATGCCGAGCCCGATCGCTCCGGCGCTGGAGCCGGAGACGATCAGCCCGAGCCCGCCGGAGATGCCTGCCACGACGAGGAGCGCCGCCCGGGGCCGCCACACGGAGCGCATCGCCAGGCCGACCAGGCAGACGGCGAGCGTGGCGCCTGAAAGCGACGCGAAGTCGTGGTGCCCGAGGAAGGACGGCTGCCGCCGCCCCGCGGTCCACGCCTCGAGGATGTCCGCGCCGAAGATCTGCGCGAGCCCGGCCACGGTGGCCACCACCGACCAGGCGACGAGCGCCACGCCGATCAGCTCCAGGTCGCGCCGGGCCCGGACGAGCAACGGCACCGACAGGGCCAGCAGGGCGTACTCGGCGAACTTGGCCGCGGTCACGGCGTGCGTCGAGGCCGCGTACCCCGGTGCCCAGAGCTTCGGGTAGACGCTGGCCGCTCCCACGTCGGCGAGGAACACCGCACCCGCAATCCAGATCGGCCAGCCCGGACGAAGCGGCCCGAAGCCGTGGCGAAGGCCGGAGACGAGGGCGGTCACGCCCACGACGAGCAGGGCCAGGTCGGAGAGCACGACGTGCTCGCTGGCCGTGCCGGTGTGCACGGTGAAGCCCGGCTGGTAGTCGATGTGGAGGAAGAGAATCGGCAGTGCCAGCGCCAGCGCGGCCGAGGCGGGCACGGAGACCGGGAGGATCCGCCCAGCCGTCGCAGCACGGACTTGGTGCGGTCGGACGGCCACCGGCGGCCACTATACTGGCCGCTTTGGCGCGCTTGCCGCTTGTCTGGCGCCGCTCTGCTGCCGCGGCGGGCATCTACCTCTCGATCGGTTTCGGGTTTCTCGCCACCGTGCTCACGAAGCGCCAGCTCGACACGGTCCACTTCGGTCTCCTCTCGGCCGTGATCGTGAGCGCGAGCTTCTTCCAGACGCTGCTCGACTTCACCGCCGAGGAGGCGCTCATCAAGTACGGCTTCGACTACACCACCGCGGGCGACTGGGGACGCCTGCGGCGGCTGTTCCGGGCCGCGCTGGCGGTGAAGGTGGCCGGCGGCCTGCTGGCGGCGGTCGTGCTGGCGGCGATCGCGCCCTATGCCGACCAGATCTTCCACGGCTACGGCTTGGAGACGCCGTTTCTGATCGTCGCCCTGCTGCCGCTCCTCCAGAGCCCGGAGGGAGTGTCGAGCTCGGCGCTGATCCTGCACGGACGCTACGACATCCGCGGCTGGCTGCTCGCGTGCTCGATGGCGCTGCGACTGGCCGGGCTGGCGATCGGGGCGCACTACGGCGTCACCCAGGCCGTGATCGGCCTCGTCCTCACGCAGATCGTGGCGACGGCGATCCTCGGCGTCGCCGGGGTCGCGGCGTTTCGCCGCTTCCCGCACGCCGACCGGACGATGCTCGGCCCGCACCGCCGGGGGATCCTCGGCTTCGTCGTCCAGTCGAGCCTGGCCACGGGAGTCGTCTCGCTGCGCGGGACGCTGTCGCCCATCCTGCTCGGCATCGTCACGAATCCCGCCCAGCTCGGCGTCTTCCGGGTCGCCCAGTCACCGCAGAGCGGCTTTGCGTCTCTGTCGTCCCCGGTGCGGCTGATCATGCTCACCGAGCAGACCCGGGACTGGTCGCGGGGCGCGTTCGACACCGTCTTCGCGAGCCTGCGCCGGTACACGATCAGTGCCACGGCCCTGATGGTGGTCGTCGTCCCGCCGCTCTACCTGCTCATGCCCGACCTGCTGAGGATCGTCTTCTACCCCGGCGCGAACGGCGCCGCCGACGCCGACGCGACCGCAGCTGCCGCACGGCTGATCCTGTTCGCCGGCGCCCTGCAGGTGATCTGGGGCTGGGCGAAGTCGTTCCCGGTCTCGATCGGCCGCCCCGGGTTGCGGGTGCTCACGCACGGCATCGAGTCGATCGTCCTGATCCCGCTCGTGGTCGTCTTCGGGCTGGCCTGGGGAGCGACCGGCGCGGCCGGCGCCGTGCTCGCCTCGACGGTGGTCTTCTGCGCGCTCTGGACGGTGCTGCTCGTGAGGATCCGTCGCGAACCGCGGACGATTGTCGCGCCGCCGCCGCCGACGGTGGTCGAGGCCGAGGTCGAGGCGTCCGGTCTTTGAGGATCCTGATCGTCTCGGGGATCTGGCCGCCTGACGTCGGCGGCCCGGCCAGCCACGCACCGGAGGTGGCGGAGTTTCTGCTCGCACGCGGACATTCCGTGGAGGTCGTGACGACGGCGGAGGCTCCACCGCCGCCCGAGACCTACCCCGTGCACTGGGTGTCGCGCGGGCTGCCGGCCGGCGCTCGGCACCTCGCCGCGGCATCGCGGATCCGTGAGCGGGCTGCTCGAAGCGATGTCGTGTACTCCACAGGGATGCTGGGCCGCACGGCGCTCGGCTGCTCGCTCGCCCGCACGCCGTTCGTGGCCAAGCTGACGCAGGACCCGGCCTTCGAGCGCGCGCTCCGGCGCGGCCAGTTCAGCGGCGACCCGGTCGAGTTCCAGACCTCGAGCGCAGCACGCGTCCTGCGCGCTGCGCGTGACCACGAGCTGCGCCGCGCCGCGCACGTCGTCTGCCCGAGCGCCTTCCTCGCCGGGCTCGTGCGCGGCTGGGGCGTGCCCGAGGAGCGGATCTCCGTGCTGCCGAACCCGATGCCCCCGCTGCCCGAGCTTCCCGAGCGCTCGCGCGGTGAGCGGCCGCTGCTCGCCTTCGCCGGCCGGCTGACGGCACCGAAGGCGCTCGGGGTCGCGCTGGAAGCGGTGGCGAAGGTGCCAGACGTCGACCTGGTGCTCGCCGGCGACGGCGACGAGCGGGCCGCGCTCGAGGCGCGTGCGCACGAGCTCGGCCTCGAGGGACGCGTCCGCTTCCTCGGCTCGCTGCCGCGCGACGAGGTGCTGGCGCTTTTCCGCAGCGCCGACGCGGCCCTGCTCTCCTCGGCCTGGGAGAACTTCCCGCACACGCTGGTCGAGGCCCTCGCGGTCGGGACGCCGGCGATCGCCACCTCGGTAGGCGGCGTCCCCGAGATCGTCACCGACGGCGAGAACGGGCTGCTCGTGCCCGCCGGCGACCCCGACGCGCTCGCCGCGGCGATCCGGCGCTTCACGGGCGACGACGAGCTTCGCGCTCGCCTGACTGCCGCGGCGGCTCCGTCGGCGGAGCGCTTCTCGGCAGAGCGGATCTACGGCCGGCTCGAAGAGATCCTGACGCGCGCCGCAGCGTGAAGCCGCGCGTCCTGATCGTCGGACGGAGCCGTTACCGGCTCCCGCTCGATGCGAATCTGCAACGGAAGTTCGACGCGCTCGCCGCCGAGCTCGACGTCCGGGTGCTGGCGAGCGCGCGCGAGGGCTCGCCCACGCGCGACGGGACGTTCCGCCTCGTGCCGCCGCGCGCGTCGCTCGACGGGCCGCGGTTCTGGGCCGAGCTGCCGTTCCGCGTCTGGCGCGAGCTGGAGCTGTTCGAGCCAGACGCCGTGCTCGTCCAGAGCCCGTACGAGGCGGCGGCGGTTCTCGTCGCGCGGCGCGTGCAGCCGGTGATCCTGGAGATTCACGGCGACTGGCGCACGGCGACGCGGCTGTACGGCTCGGGTGCCCGGCAGGCTCTGGCGCCGCTCGCCGACCGGCTTGCGCTCGAGGCGATTCGTCGCGTCGACGCGGTGCGGACGATCTCGACCTACACGACCGCGCTCGTGCGCGCGGTGGGCGTCGAGCCCGCGGCCATGTTCCCGGCCTTCATGGACCTCGAGCGGTTCCTCGGGCCGATCGTGCCGCTGCCCGACCGGCCGGCGGCGCTGTTCGTCGGCGTGCTCGAGCGCTACAAGGACGTCGACGGGCTCGCCGCCGCCTGGCGCCTGGCGGCTCCGCGCCTGCCGGGCGTGAAGCTGCGGATCGTCGGGAACGGCAGCCGGGAGCACGTCGTCCAGGCGCTTGTCGGCGACCTCCCCGAGCAGACGGAGTGGACACCCGAGCTGCCGAATGAGCAGATTCCCGGTGTGATCGACACGGCGACCGCGCTCGTACTGCCCTCCCGCTCCGAGGGTCTCGGCCGGATCGTCGTCGAGTCGCTTTGCCGCGGCCGCCCTGTGGTCGCCAGCCGCGTCGGCGGGATCACCGACCTCGTCCGGGAGGGCGAGAACGGCCTGCTCGTCGAGGCAGGCGATCCGGCGGCGCTCGCGGACGCGCTCGTGCGGGTGCTCTCGGACAGCACGCTCGCCGGGCGGCTCGCGGCGGCGGCGCGACCGAGCGTCGAGCCGTGGATCGCGACGCCCGAGGACTACGCCGTGCGCACACGTGAGCTCGTCGAGCAGGTGATCGCGTGAGCCGGCCGCGTGTCCTGTTCGTCGGTCCGACGCGATACTCGCTCCCGCTCTCGCCCGGGCTCGAGAAGAAGTGGGCCGCGGTCGAGCAAGTGATCGACTACCGGGTCCTCGCGCGCGGGACGGGCGCCGACCCGCGGTTCGAGCTGACGTCGGACTTCTACGCGCGGCTGCCGCTCCGGGTCCGGCGGGCGATCCGCGACTTCCGGCCGCAGGCGATCGTGGCGGAGGATCTCCGGACGGCGGCGCTCGTCATGGCCGCCCGAGTCAGGGTGCCCGTGATCGCCGAGGTTCACGGGAACTGGCGTCATTCGACGCGGCTGTACGGCTCCCCGGCCCGCCGGCTCGTGTCACCGCTCGTCGACGGGCTCGACGCCTACGGCGTCCGTCACGCGGACGCGGTCCGCGCCCTGTCCGGCTACACGGCCGGGCTCGTCGAGCAGGCCCGCGGGAAGCCGCCCGACGCCGTGTTCCCGACCTACAGCGACCTGTCGGCGTTCACCGCCCGACCCGTGCAGCCGCTGCCCGAACAGCCGGCGGCGCTGTTCGTCGGCGTGCTCGAGCCGTACAAGAACATCGACGGTCTCGCCGAAGCGTGGCGGCGGGCCGCGCCGCAGCTCGACGGTGCAACGCTCGTCGTCGTCGGCAAGGGCTCCAGGGGCTCGGCGATCGACCGTCTCGTCGCCGACGGCCTGGCCGTGCATGTTCCCGAGCTTCCCCCCGAGCAGGTCGCTCAGCGGCTCGACGAGGCAACGGTGCTCGTACTGCCCTCGCGCTTCGAGGGCCTCGGCCGGGTCGTGATCGAGGCGTTCGCCCGCGGCCGAGGGGTCGTGGCGAGCCGCGCCGGCGGCATCCTCGACCTCGTCGACGACGGCAAGCAGGGCCTGCTCGTCGATCCCGAGGACACCGATGGGCTCGCCGAAGCCCTCGTTCGCGTCCTGTCCGATCGCACCCTCGCCGAGCGCTTCGGCGCCGCCGCGCACGCCCGCTTCCCGGAGTGGAACCAGACGCCGGAGCAGTTCGCCGAGCGGCTGCGGGCGCTGGTGGACGCGGCTTTACACTGATTCCGTGCGCGCCGACGAGTTCAAGCAGGCTCTGAAGAACAGCGTCTACCGCTCGATCGGCGAGACCGCGACCGGCGTCGGCGCGGTCAACGGGCTCCATGACCGGACGCTCTGCGTGCTCATGTACCACAAGGTCAACGATCTGGAAGGCAACACGGTGACCGTTCCGGTCACCCAGTTCGAGGAGCAGATGGCGCAGCTCCGCGAGCTCGGCTATACGGCCGTCTCGCTCGACGACGTGCGCGCCCACTACCTCGAGCGGAAGCCGCTACCGCCTCAGGCCGTGCTGATCACGTTCGACGACGGCTATCGCGACAACCTCGAGAACGCGGTCCCGATCCTCCAGCGCTACGGCTACCCGGCCGTGCTGTTCGTCCCGATCGGCTACCTGGGGGGCGGGCGGGCGCTCCCGCACGACGAGCATCTCGCGGCGCGCGGCATCGTCAACCGCACGCTCGACTGGAGCGAGCTGGACGCGCTCGAGCGGGCCGGCGTCCGCGTCGAGTCGCACGGCATCGGGCACCGGCCGCTCGCCGACCTGGAGGTGGACGAGGCGGCCCGCGAGATCACGCTCTCCAAGCTGCGGCTCGAGGACGCGCTCGGCCGGCCCGTGCACGCGTTCGCCTACGTGAAGGGATCCGAGGCGCACTACCGTCCCGTCCACCTGAGCCTGCTCAGGCAGGCGGGCTACGACGTCGCCTTCACGTCGATCTCCGGCGGCAACGGGCCGGGGAGCGACCCGCTGCAGCTCCACCGGTACAACGTCGAGCCGTACCCGCCGCGGACGTTCGAGCTCGTGCTCTCCGGCGCCTGCGACCTGATCGCGCTGAAGGACACGGTCGCCGGGACACACGCCCGGCGGCTGTTCAACGCGGCGCTCGGCACGTCGACGAAGTAATGCCCGCGTTCGAGCTCGCGTCGTACGAGCCCGCCGACCGTGAGGCCTACCTCGACCTGCTCCGGGAGGCGTGGGGCGATCGGGCGATGTCGGGCGCCGAGTTCGACTGGTGGTACGGACGGAACCCGGCCGGCAGCCTCATGTCGGTCGCGCGGGCGGGCGGGCGCGTCGTCGGGGTCGCCGGGCACTCGCTCTTCCGGATGGTGCTGGACGGGGACGAGCGGGTCGCGAGCTTCTCCGTGCATGCGACGACGCACGTCTCCGCACGAGGGCAGGGCATCTTCGCCGAGCTCGAGCGCAAGCACGAGCGGGAGGCCGCCGATCGCGGCGTTGCCGTGTCATTCGTGTTCGCGAACGAGCTGACCGCGCCGATCTTCCTCGGGCCGCTCGAGTGGACGGAGATCGGGCGGCTGCGCGTCTGGGTCAGGCCGCTCTTCGCGCAGGCTCTCGCTCCGGCTCCGGAGACCCGCTTCGACGACGCGGGCGACGCGGCCGCGGCCTGGTCGAACCATGTCGTCCGCGACGCGGCTCACCTCAACTGGCGCTTCGTCGACTCCCCGCGGGGCTATCGCGTCGTGCGCACCGAGGCGGGGCACGCCGTGGTCGGGCGTACCCGGAAGCGCGTGGAGGTCGCCGTCCTGGCCGATCTGGTCGCGCCGGCGCGCGACGTCCGCAGCGTGCTGCGGCGAGCCGTCGCGGTGTCGAGCGGCCGGGCGATGATCGCGCTTCCGGCCCCCGAGCAGCGTGCGGCCTTCCTCTCGCTCGGATTCGTCCCGGCGCCGTACACGCTCCGTTTCATGGGCAAGGCGCTCGCGGGCAGGCTGAACACCGTTCCCGCGGCATGGCGGCTCACGCTCGGCGACACGGACTTCTTTTGAGCCGGCTCGTCTTCATCACGCAGCAGGTCGATCCGGGCCATCCGGCGCTGGCGGCGACCGTTCCGAAGATCCGGGCGCTCGCCGCGAGGGTGGACGAGGTGGTCGTGCTCGCCGACCGCACGGTCGCCGGCACGTTGCCGGGCAACTGCCGCGCGCTCTCGTTCGCCGCCCGGACCCGGTCGGGTCGCGGCGCGCGCTTCCAGACGCTGCTGGCTCGCGAGATCCTGCCCCGGCCGGTCGCCGTCGTCTGCCACATGTGCCCGATCTACGCCGTGCTCGCCGCACCGATCGCCCGTCCGCTCCGCGTGCCGGTGCTGCTCTGGTACACGCACTGGGCTCGCACCCGCACGCTGGATGCCGCTGCACGCGCCGCCACGGCGATCGTCTCGGTCGACCGGCGCTCGTTCCCGATCGAGTCGGGGAAGGTGGTGGCGATCGGGCACGGCATCGACCTCGCCGAGTTCCCGTGCGCGGAGCGCTCGAACGGGAGCGGAGACTTCCGGCTGGCCGCGCTCGGCCGCTACTCGAAGGCGAAGGGGCTGGAGACGATCCTGCGCGGCGTGAAGCTCGCGCTGGAGGGCGGAGTCGACGTCCGGCTGGAGCTCCACGGCCCGGCGCTGAACGCGGCCGAACGGGAGCACCGCAGCGAGCTCGAGCGGCTCGTCGCCGAGCTCGACCTCGCGAAGCGGGTTCGGCTCGGGCACGCCGTGCTCCGCTCGGAGGTTCCGGACGTCCTCGCCCGGGCGGGCGCGCTCGTCAACAACATGGAGGCCGGTGCCCCGGACAAGGTCGTCTACGAAGCGGCCGCGAGCTGTCTGCCCGTGGTCGTCTCCAACCCCGTCTTCGACGAGCTCACCGACGGGCTCGGCGCGCAGCTGATGTTCCCGCGCGACGATCCCGCCGCGCTCGCCGACCGGATCGGCGCGCTCGCCACGCTGGCGCCCGAGGCCCGGGCCGAGATCGGCCGGGCGCTGCACCGGCGCGTGGCGGAGCACCACTCCGTCGAGCACTGGGCCGACGCCGTCCTCGAGGTCGCACGCCGATGAGGCCCAACGGTGTCCGCGTCCTGCACGTGCAGAAGGTGGCCGGGATCTCCGGCTCGGAGGCTCATCTGCTCTCGCTCCTGCCCCGGCTCCGGGAGCGCGGCTGGGACGTCCGGCTCCTGATGCTGCACGAGAACGAGCCCGGGGCCTGGGAGTTCGCCCGCGCGCTCGGCGCCCGCGACGTGCCGCTCGACGCCGTGCCGATCTCGCGCGACGTCGATCCGTCCGCCTTTCTCGGGCTCGTCCGCTACCTGGCGGAGGACCGGCCGCAGATCCTGCACACCCATCTCGTCCACGCCGACACCTACGGCCAGATCGCCGGAACGATCGCGCGCGTGCCGATCCGGATGTCGACGAAGCACGGCTTCAACGAGTTCCGCGAGGGGCGCGTCTTCGCTCTTGCCGATCGCGCGGTCGCGAGCCTCGCACACGTGCACATCGCCATCTCCCAGGGGCTCGCGCACTACCTGGCCGAGACGGAGGGATTCGAGGAGGAGAGCTTCGAGATCGTCCACTACGGCATCGCCCCGCGCGACGACGCCGAGCCGTACGCGGGGACGGAGCCGCGTCTGCTCTGCGTCGGCCGGCTGATCCCGATCAAGGGCCACATCGTGCTCCTGCGTGCCTTCGCCGAGGCGCGCAAGGAGGTGCCCGGACTGCGCCTCGACATGGCCGGCCGTGGCCCCCTCGAGCCGGCGCTCCGCGCGCTCGCGCGGGAGCTCGGAGTCGCCGAGGCGGTGCGCTTCCTCGGGTACGTCTCGCCGATCCAGGGAGCGATCGAGGAATCGGCGATCATCGTCGTTCCGTCGATGGGCGAGGGGTTCGGGATGGTGGCGCTCGAGGCGATGGAGCGCGCACGGCCGGTGATCGCCGCTGCGATCGGCGGGCTGGGCGAGCTCGTCGACCACGGCGAGACGGGTCTCCTCGTCGAGCCGGGCGTCGCCGAGCCGCTCGCGCGTGCGATCGTCGAGCTTGCCGGCGATCTCGATCGGGCCGCGGAGATGGGCCGCGCGGGCCGCCGCCGGGCACTCTCGGAGTTCCTCGAGTCCCGCTGCGTCGAGCGCACGGAACGGCTCTACGAGCGAGCGCTCGGGTTCTGAAGCGACTCTCCGTAGACCGCCGCCGTCCGGTCGGCCATCCTGGCGACCGAGAACTCCTCGTGCGCCCGGCGGCGGCCGGCCTCGCCCATCGCGGCGGCACGAGCGGGATCGGCCAGGAGCGAGGAGACCGCTGCGGCGAGCGCGTCGGAATCGTCCACCGGGACGAGTAACCCGGTGCGATCGTGGTCGACGAGCTCCGGCGCCGAGCCGGCGCGGGCGGCGACGACCGGCTTCGCGGCGAGCATGGCCTCGAGCATCGCCAGCCCGAACCCCTCCCAGCGCGCCGGATGGACGACCAGGTCGGCGCGACGGTACAGCGCGGCGACGTCGCCGACCCGGCCCGGCAGGAGCAGGCGATCGCCGACGCCGAGCTCGGCGGCCAGGCCGGTGAGCTCCGCCCGGTCGGGCCCCTCGCCGAGCACGAGGAGCACGGCGCCGGGAATCGCCGGCAAGGCGCGGACGGCCGTCTCAAGCCCTTCTGCGGGGCGAGCCGGCAGACGGCGAGCAGGAGCCGAGCGCCGTCGGGCAAGGGCAGGGGCGGGTTGTCGGCCCACGCGTCGGGCAGCTCGTCGAGGCCGTAGTGGACGACCTCGACCTTCCAGGCCGGTAAGCCGACCTGCTCGACCGAGAAGCGGCGTACGGCTTCGCTGATCGCGATCACCCGCGCCGCCCGCCGGGCCAGCACCCGCTCGGCGAACCGGAACGGCCCGGCGCGGAACGGATCAGGATTGTGCTTCGTCGAGACGAGCTTCGCGCGGGCCGCCACGGCGCCGTAGACGTCCGCGTGCACGAGGTGCGTATGCACGACGTCCGGCCGGAGCGAGCGCAGCGTTCGCGTCAGTCGACCTGCGAGCGCCGGATCGAGGTCCCGCGGAGCCGGCAGTCGCTCGAACGGCACCGTGAGCTCGGAGTAGAACGGGTCCAGGACGCCCGCCGGATCGTCGAGTCCGACGAAGGACACGTCCACGCCACGATCGCGCAGCGCCGGAAGCAGCGTCAGCAGGTGCCGCTCGGAGCCGCCGATCCCCCGCATGCGGTGGACATGGACGACCCTCACCGTCTTCTCCGAACATGTCCGAGGGACAGGCCCTCGGACGTGGCCTGACGGGACAGGGGGGGTCTCGAACCGCGCCCACGGAGAGCTCTTGACACCGCGGCTCGTCCCGTTCGGACAGGTCCGAGGGACTGTCCCTGGGACATGGCTGGATCGGTCACGTTCCAGGCCCGGAGTCCGGTGGCGCCCGCCGCGCCGCGAGCCGCGCCGCCAGGTGCAGGATGGCGACGCTCGCCGCAAGCGCGAGCGTGAAGTCCCACGGGACTCGGTAGCGCGTGTCGCCGGCGAAGCCCATCGCCACCACGGTCTGGTAGCCCAGCAGCATCACGATCAGCACCGCCACGCGCCGCGGCACGAGAAACAGTCCGAAGAGCGCCAGCAGGTAGAGCGGGATCTCGTACAGGGGCTGCACCCAGGTGCGGACGCGATCGATGAACCCGCCCGCCCCCGGCCGCCCCTCGGTCTTCTGGACGCGCGGATCCCAGAGCATCCGCGCCGCCTGCCCGGCGAGCTTCGCCTTCTCGCCGGGATGATCGACGACGAACCTGACCGCCTTGTGCTGGTAGAAGCTCATCTGCGCGCACTCGTCCACGTGGATCAGCACGTGGTGCACCTGGTAGATGGCGCCGGTCATCTCGGGCGTCGGCGGGGCTCCGGGGAGGTTCGGCACGTCGTCGATCCACTTCCCGCTCGCCAGCGTGGCGTACGTGTTCGCGTTGTTGGCCTTCCAGAGCGCCTTCGCGTCCGTGGAGAGCGTGAAGCAGCCGACGGAGACGTCGTTCCGTACCGCCCAGGGCAGCAACGCGACCGCGCAGGCGCCGAGGCAGAGCGCCGGGGCGAGCACGACCCGCCGCTGCCAGAGGATGAAGCCGGCGATCAGCACCGGCAGGAACAGGAGACGCGTGTCGGCGAGGATCGCGAGCGCGAGCACGGCACCGAGCCCGACGGCAATCGCCCGCACGCGGCCGACCGTGCGCTCGCAGACGAGCAGCGTCAGGAAGACAATCGCCGCCGCGAGCAGCTGGTCGACGATCTCCCGGTTGACGTGGACGTCGTGCCAGACGAGATACGGGTTGAGCGTCGCGATCACCGCCGCGATCAGCCCGGCCCGCGGTGAGAGGAAGCGCCGGCCCGTCTCGTAGACGATCAGCGCCGTCGCCGCGGCGACCGCGATCTGCCAGAGGCCGACCGACGGCCAGTTGCGCCCGAAGATCCAGTAGACCGGGATCAGGAAGAACGAGTAGCCGGGCTGCGTCCACGCCGACGGCTGGCCCGGGATGAAGCCGTACGTGCCCGAGTGGATGAACGTCAGCGCGAAGCTGTCCGACTTCTCGGTGTTGCTCGCCAGAATCGCGCCGCGCTCGTGCAACAGCACGCCGAGGCGCGGCAGGATCGAGGCCGCGAGCACGACCGCGTACGCCTGGCGGCGCGTCACGAGACGGTTGCCGCCGCTTCGGCCGGCCGGGCGGACTCGACCCAGGTCCGCTGCCAGAGCTCCAGCATCACGAGGCACCAGAGACGGTGGCCGTGGTCGGCGCGCCCGGAGACGTGCTCGTCGAGCAGCCGCTTGACAGCGGCGGGCCGGATCTGGCCGCGCTGCCCGGCACGCGCGTCCAGGAGCAGGTCGGCGGCGAGGTCGCGGAGCTCGTCCCGGAACCACGCCGAGATGGGGACGCCGAAGCCCGTCTTGCCCCGGGAAGCGACCTCGGGCGGGAGATCGGCCGCGAACGCCCGGCGGAGCGCCGCCTTCCCGCGCCGCCCCGAGATCTCGAGCCGATCGGGAAGCGATGTGCCGAGCTCGAGCACCTCCCAGTCGAGGAGCGGCGAGCGGAGCTCGAGCGAGTGCGCCATCGAGGCGATGTCGGCCTTGAGCAGCAGATCGCCGGGGAGGTAGGTACGGACGTCCAGCCGCTGCAGACCGGCGATGCCAGGGCGATCGGGCACGCCCAGGAGCTCGGCGGCCGGTCGGGGCCGCGACACGAACCCGGGCTCCCAGAGCTCGGCGCGAAGCTCGGCCGGGAAGACCTCCATCAGGCGGCCGTACCGCTCGGCCGCCGGCGCCGCGACGGTCTCCAGGAAGCGTGCGGCGCGTGTCGCCGTCGAGCGCGGCTCGCGCGAGAGGCCGCGGAGGGCCTTCGCGGCCGCACCGGCACCCGGCCGGGGCAGGCGTCCGGCGAGCCGATGGGCGAGGTAGCGCTCGTAGCCCGCGAAGGACTCGTCGCCGCCGTCCCCGGTCAGCGCGACCGTGACCTCCCGGCGCGCGGCCTCGCAGATCAGGTAGAGCGGCAGCGCCGCCTCGTCGCCGTGCGGCTCGTCGTACGCCTCGGCGAGGCGCGGTAGCGTCGCCGCGACGTCGGGCTCGAGCACGACCTCGGTGTGTTCCGTCGCGAAGCGCTCGGCGACGGCGCGCGCATAGGGACGCTCGTCGTAGCGCGGCTCGCCGAAGCCGACGGTGAACGTCCGCACCGGCCGGCTCGACGCCTGGGCCATCAACGCGACGACTACGCTCGAGTCGATCCCGCCCGAGAGCAGCGCGCCGAGCGGCACGTCGGCGACGAGCCGGCGCTCGACCGCCCCGGTGACGCGCCCGCGAACCAGCTCGAGCCACTCCTCGTCGCTCCGCGGCTCGAGCTCTCGAAGCTCGGCGTACGGCTCGACGCGGACGCCGCCCGCTTCGGCGACCAGGACGTGCCCGGGCGGCAGCTTCTCGATCCCCGCGAGGCCGGTGCCGCCGGGGACGTACTGCAGCGCCAGATAGGCGTCGAGCTGGCCCGGGTCGGGCTCGCGGCGCAGTCCCGGGATCTGCAGCAGCGCCTTCACCTCGGACGCGAAGGCGAGCGAGCCGTCGGCGAGCCGGGCGTAGACGAGCGGCTTCTTTCCGACCCGGTCGCGCGCCAGCACGAGCCGCTCGCTGCCGGCGTCCCAGAGCGCGAGCGCGAACATGCCGGACAGCCGCTCCACGAACCCCACATCGTGCTCCTCGTACAGGTGCGGGATGACGGGCGTGTCGCCGGTCCCGCGCACCTCGTGGGAGGAGAGCCCGGCCCGCAGCTCGCGGAAGTTGTAGAGCTCCCCGTTGAAGACCGAGACGATCGTTCCGCTCTCGTTCGCGACCGGCTGGCTCCCCGTCTCGAGGTCGATCACCCGCAGCCGGCGGTTGCCGAGCACGCAGCGGCCGAACGCGTCCACCGAGCCCTCGTCCGGGCCGCGATGCCGGAGCGCGGCGTTCATCCGGGAGACGAGCGAGGCGTCGGCGGGCCCTGACGGTGCTAGAAGTCCACAGATGCCGCACATTCCGGGCAAACGGTACGCGGTCGTCTCGTGCCACGTCGAACGTCCCCTCGACGACGCGTGCTGGTCGCGCTTCGCCGCGTTGCAGGCCCGGCGCCCGGGCGGCTTCCGTGTCGCGGCCCTGATGCGACCGCCTGACGCTGCGGCCGGCGAGGACGAGGAGCGCTGGCTCGAGCGGGCGCGTCAGGCCGCCCGTCAAGGGCCGCTCGGCCTGCACACCCACTTCGTCTCCCCGGCTCACGCCCGGCCATCGCTTCCCGGCCCCGAGCACGCCGAACGAGTGCGGCGCGAAGCGGAGTGGCTGCGCGCGCACGGCCTGGCGCCGACGCTCTTCTGCGCGGGCGGCTGGTACATGGACGCGGCGCTCGCGGAGACCGTGGCCGAGCTCGGCTACGCCGACTGCAGCGCCACCGCGTTCCAGCCGGGCTATCTGGCCGAGGGCGCGCCGCGGCTCTCGGCGCTCGCGCCTGCGGGGCTCGTGCTCGCGAGCGGCGCCCGCCTGCTCGAATTGCCCTCGACGCACTCGCTCGGGCGGGCGGCGCGGGCCGTCGTCCGTCCATCGCTCGGTGCCGAGGTGATCCACGTCTACTTCCACGACACCGACCTGCTCGCGGCGCGCCGGCGGCACGCCCTCGGCGCGACGCTGCGGCTGCTCGGCGCGCGCCGGGAGCCGATCGACCTCGACGAACTGGCGCGAGAGGCCGCTTCCACGGCGCCCGAAATCCCCTTCGAGCGCGCCTGGAAGGGCAGGAATGCGGATCCCGGGCAGTAACATCAATGTTTCGGTGGCCACAAGTCCTCTACCCTCGGAGGGCCCGCCGGAACGCGAGCCGCCGCCTCCGCTCGGCGACATCCGCAAGGGCAGGCCGTTTCTCCTCGCACGCTCGCCGCTCAAGCAGCTCGCGATCCGCGTTGCCAGCCTCGTCGCGCTGATCGGGCTGGATCTGACGGGCGTCGGGCTGGCCCTCTATGCCGCGCTCGTGCTGCGCGAGCTCTACTACGGCACGACCACGATCTTCTGGGGCCTGCTCTGGGACCAGGAGACCGACTGGCTTCCGTTCCTGCTGCTCGTGGTGGTGCTCGTCTTCTGGCAGGCCGGCCTCTATGCGCGTCGCGAGCAGCGGGCCGGCTTCGGGCGGATCGTCTCGTCGCTCGTGATCGTGTCGCTGATCGTGCTGGCCTTCGGCCTCGGCACGGGGCACAAGTTCTCGACCTTCGGGCTGATCCCGACGACGCTCGTGATCAGCGCGATCCTGATCGGCCTGTTCCGGGCGAGCTACGACGTCGTGACGCGGGAGGTGCTGCACGCCCTCGGTGTCCGCCGCCGGGCGGTTCTGGCCGGCGAGGGCGAGCATCTGCTGCACTTGTACCGGGCATTGGGGCAGGGACGGAGCGGCATCGACTACGAGTTCGTCGGGGCTGTGTCGGACGTGCCCGGGGAGATCGGTCTGCCGGTGCTGGGCGGAATCGAGGATCTCCGGACGATCCTGGCCGAGAACGCCACCGACGAGCTGATCGTCACCGACTCGGACTTCTCCGACCGGCAGCTGCTCGAGATGGTCGAGCTGGCGCACCGCTCGGGCGTCAAGGTGCGGATCGCGCCGAAGACGACCGACCTGCTCGTCCAGCGGGCCGAGTACGTGCCGGGGCAGGGCGCGCCGCTCTTCGAGCTGCGGCCGCCGGTGCTGGTCGGCGCCGACTGGCTGATCAAGCGCACGTTCGACCTCGTGGTCTCGGCGGCCGTGATCGTGATCGGATCGCTGCTCTGGCTCGGGATTGCCGCGGCGATCAAGCTCAACTCGCGCGGGCCGGTCTTCTATGCCGACCGCCGGATCGGGCTGAACGAGCAGGAGTTCGGGATGCTCAAGTTCCGGACGATGTACGTCGATGCGCCCGAGCGGCAGGCCGAGCTCGAGGCGCAGAACGAGGCGGGTGGCGCGCTGTTCAAGATCCGCGACGACCCGCGCGTGACGGCCGTCGGTCGCTTCCTGCGCCGCTACTCGCTCGACGAGATCCCGAACACCGTCAACGTCCTGCGCGGCGAGATGAGCCTGGTCGGCCCGCGGCCCTTGCCCGTGCGCGACTACTCACTGCTCGAGGAATGGCACCGCAAGCGCTACCTCGTCCTGCCCGGCGTGACGGGCCTGTGGCAGATCTCCGGTCGCTCGAACCTGTCCTTCGACGATCTCGTCCGCTACGACTTCTACTACCTGGACAACTGGTCGATCTGGCTCGACATCTCCATCCTGGCCAAGACGATCCCTGCCGTTCTGGCCCAGCGCGGCGCGTATTGACAGCAGACCGCGGCGCCGACTGAGCGTCGCAGTGCCTGGCACGTGCCGGAGCAGTGCCAGACACTGCTCCGGACAGGTGCCAGAGCAGGTGCCGGAGCAGCGCCAGAGCAGTGCCAGACACTGCTTCGGAGAAGTGTCAGGCACTGGCGCGCACACGGATCGCCGGTGGTCAGGATTCTGTAAGCGGTGCGGGCGCGCGCAGGGGCCTGCGCCATACTGAAACGCGATGAGCAGGCGCGCACCGAAGATCCTCGCCGTTGCATCCGCGGTCGACCTCGACTTCCGCTACGGCTGCACTCCTGCCTGGTGGCAGCTCTGGAAAGGAATGCACGAGGCCGGCTGCGACCTGATCGTGACCCCCTACCGCGGTCGCGCCGTCGAGGCTCCCTGGTGGCGCACCGAGCCGAACCCGTGCTACCGCGAGGGCGAGGCGTTCGCCAGGGCACGCGATCTCGTCGCCCGGGCGAAGGGAGACAGCCACCTGCGGCGACGCGAGGACAATCCTCCGGACACGACCGGTGACCGGCTCGTGCGCCAGGCGATCTGGAAATGGGTGACGCCGCGCTGGCAGCGGCATCTCGAGCGCATCCTGGAGCGCGAGCGCGACGTCGACGCGGTCGTCGTCTTCACCGTCCCGATGAGTCACCTGCGCGGCGTGCCGGAGGCGCTGCGGCAGCGCTTCTCCGTGCCGGTCGTCTTCTACGACGGGGACGTGCCGATGAGCCTGCCCGAGTTCGGCGGCATGGACACGGGGTTCAACTACTACCACGGAGCCGATCCAGCGGAGTACGACCTGGTCGTCTCGAACTCGGAGGGCGGTCTCGACCGGCTGCGCGAGCTCGGCGCGCGCCGAGCGGAGGCCGTCTTCTGGGGCGCCGACCCGGACCTGTTCCAGCCACTTGCCGTCGACAAGCAGATGGACGTGTTCTTCTACGGCTACGGCGACAAGTTCCGCCGCGACTGGATGGAGGCGATGGTCGGCGAGCCGAGCAGGCGCCTGCCGCACGCCGACTTCGCGCTCGGCGGGCGCGACTTCCGGGGCGACACGGGCGCCGCCCGCGAGATCGGCGACGTGCCCTTCAACGTCTTCGGCCGCGCCATCTCCGAGGCCCGGATCAACCTGAACATCACGCGTCGCGCCCATGCGACGGTTCCGGCCTCCTCCACTGCCAGGCCGTTCGAGCTGGCCATGGCCGGCGCCGCCGTCGTCTCCAATCCGTACGAGGGGATCGAGCGCTGGTTCGAGCCGGGCCGCGAGCTTCTCGTCGTGTCGAGCGCCGACGAGGCGGTCGAGGCCTATCGCGAGCTGCTCGACGATCCGGGACGCGCCGACGAGCTCGGCCGGGCGGCCCGCGAGCGCGCCCTCGACGAGCACACCTACGTCCATCGGGCGCGGCGGCTGCTCGAGCTGGTCGGCCTGCGTAGCCCGGCGGCGGTGGGCGTCGATGGCTGAAGCCCTGCAGGTGGCGCCGAGCGGCATCGACCCGAGGCTCGCTGCGCTCAAACGCGTCGCGGTCGTTCCCGCCTACAACGAGGAGGGGAGCATCGGCGACGTGATCGCCGAGCTTCGTGCCGTCGATCCGGAGATGGAGATCGTGGTCGTGGACGACGGCTCGCGCGACGGCACGGCAGACGCCGCAGCGGCAAAGGGCGCGCGTGTGCTGCGCCTTCCCTTCAACCTCGGCATCGGCGGGGCCGTGCAGACCGGCTACCGCTACGCCTACGAGCACGGGTTCGATCTCGCGCTGCGGGTGGACGGCGACGGCCAGCACGATCCTGCCCAGTTCGCCGTCCTCGCCGGACCTGTCCTCGCCGGGCACGCCGACATCGCGGTGGGCTCGCGCTTCATCGCGGGCAAGGGCTTCCGCTCCTCCCGCTCGCGCCGGCATGCGATCCGCATCCTCGCGTGGACGGTCACGGTGCTGGTCGGCGGCCGCGTGACCGATCCCACGTCGGGCTTCCAGGTGACGAACCGCCGCGCGATCGCCCTGTTCGCCGCCTACTACCCGCACGACTATCCCGAGGTCGAGGCGACGGTGCTGGCCGCGAAGGCGGGCCTGCGCCGGGCCGAGGTTCCCGTCCTGATGCGCGAGCGCTCGGCCGGCCGGTCGTCGATCGGCGCCGTCCGCTCGGTCTAC
Organism: uncultured Actinomycetes bacterium; assembly: GCA_963742925.1. Lineage (GTDB taxonomy): Bacteria > Actinomycetota > Thermoleophilia > Gaiellales > Gaiellaceae > PALSA-612. Next base: position 44,621 of record CAVUNV010000005.1, read on the forward strand.
TACATGGTGAAGGTGATGCTGGCGGTGTTCGTGGCCGTGTTCCGGACTCCGGTGGAGATCCCCGAGTGATCGCCGCCGGGGTGACGCCGCTCTCCGTCGCGATCGCGGGCGCGGTCGCGTCCGTGCTGCTCGTGCTCGTCGTGCTGGAGCTGATCCGCAAGCGCCGTCTCCGCGAGCGCTACGCGCTCCTCTGGCTGGCGACGGGTGTCGTCCTGCTCGTCCTCTCCCTGTGGCGGAGCGGGCTGAACACGATCGCGGGCTGGCTCGGCGTCACCGGCTACCCGCCGGCGGTGCTGTTCGCCGTCGCGACGCTGTTCATCCTGCTCGTCCTGCTCGACTACTCGACGGTGATCTCGAAGCTCGCCGACCAGAACACGATCCTGGCGCAGCGGCTCGCACTTCTCGAGGAACGCCTGAAAGACCGGTAGCTCGCCTTCGGTTACGTGGTCGGATAGGTGAAGATGAAGTAGAGAGCGACCGCGAGCGCCACTCCCGCCAGCACGAGCAGCGCGCGCCGGACGCCGGCGGTCTTGAAGCGCTGGGCCACGGCGATCAGGAACAGCACCATGGCGAGCAGGACGGTGTTGCGGAGGTACTCCTCGGCGTCCTCGCGTGCCTTCGTACCGTGCTCGAAGTCTTGCAAGGCCTGACGGTTGAGCGTCTGGGCCTTCGCCGCCTCGGCGTTCAGGTACTGGGGCATCACGATCGGGCCGGGCGGAGCTTTCGGGTTGTGGAACGGATCGGTCTTCAGCCAGGCGTCGAAGGCAGGCCGGAACTCGGGTCGGAACCGGCGCTCGAACGTCCGCTGGGCCGACGCGTCCCCGCGTGATTCCGCTGCCAGCCAGAAGGAGAAGGTGGTCGAGTCGTAGAGCTCCTGCTGGCCGGCGAGCGTCGACGCCTGGATCGCGAGGGTCTGCTTCGTCGACGAGAGCTCGTACAGGTGGGCCGACTTGCCGTCCCAGCGCGCCGTCTGGTACCCGCTCCACGCTGTGGACACCGCGACGATCGCGAGCAGGATGCCTTCGAGGATCTCGGTCACTTCTTCGCGCCGGTGGCTCGGCTCGTGCGACCGATGCCGGTGGCCGATCGTGTGCGCGACGTCCTCCGTCGACAGGGGCTCGGTCACGGCCCCGACGATATGCGAAACGCTAAGGAGAAACCGAGTTCAGCGTCTCGGCTCGATCCCGTCTGAAGGTGGCCGCGAGTATGTGGAGGCTCACCACCAGCACCCAGGCCGGGAAGGCGAGCTCGATCCAGGCCGAGAAGTCGATCGCCACGAGGAGGACGAGCGCGATCGTGTATCCGAGGGCGACCAGCCAGCGTGGTGCGAGCCTCGTTCGCAACAGGATCGTCGAGGTGGCGATCATGAACACGGCCGCCATTCGCATCGCGTAGACGTTCAGGAGGTCGCTGGTCATGCGGCGGCCGACCGGCCAGGCGCTCGAGGCGACGAGGCTGCCGTGCCTCTGGCCCGCGCTCGCCACCAGGCCTGCCGCTACCGCCGCCGCGACGAAGATCATGGCGACGAAGAGCAGGCCGCTTCCGAGGAAGACGGTCGCGAAGAAGCGGTCCTCGGCATCGCCGATGCGATCGCGGACGACGCCGATGAACCAGAGAAATGCGATCCCGGCGAACGGCACCAGGCTGAGCGCGAGCAGGACCGAGTGCCGCCGCGAGCTGTCCGAAAGCCACGTCCCGGCATCCTTGGGATCGGAGGGAACCGCCTGGTGGACGAGCACGAGGACGATCACGAACAGGACCGAGAACGCGATACCTGCGAATGCGGCGGCGCGCGGCGTCCGGATCGCACGGCCCACGGCGTCCGCCTGCGCAATATCGGTGGCTGTTTCCGTCACGCGAGTCACGCAACCATCAGCGTACGGTCACCGTGACCGGCGTGCTGGCCAGGAAGCTGTCGCCCATGTGCGGGTCGTTGAGCCAGTTCGATCCGACCGTGACGCGGTAGGTCCACGTGCCCCGCCCCGGGTGGTCGACGGCGGTGGTGGAGCGCGTCGTCAGGAGCGGCCGGCCGGCGAAGAAGCACTTCGCCGCGCCGCCCGAGCTCCGGCAGAGCACGTCTGTCGGGCCGCGCGTCCGCAGGACGCGGTAGAAGACGCGTGACGAGCCCTCCGCCGAGTCGTTCCAGCGCAGCCTGACCGTGCCGCCCGCGGACGTGGCGTGCAGGCCGATCCCCGGATCGACCGGGACGGCCAGCTCGTTGACGATGATCGACCGCCCGGGCCCGCCGATCGGCTGCAGGGCGGCCGCGGCGACGAGCGGGACGAGGCCGAACAGGACGGCGGCGGCGATCAGCACCCGGCGCCCCGGCAGGCGCGGTGCCGGCACGGGGAAGCGCTCGGCAAGCGCCGGCCCGTAGCGGGGGACGAGCACGGGAAGGCAGGCGACCATCAGCACGAGCGGCGGGATCGCGGGCAGGAGCAGGCGGAAGAACGAGCCGCTGTCCACCGACGAGACCGAGTCCGAGCCCTTGATCACGAAGTAGAGCCAGAACCAGGTCGACAGGGCGACGGCGAGGGGCCACGAGCGCCGCGCCACGGCGATCGCGCCGGCGAACGGGAGGAACTGCAGCACCCGGAGGCTGAAGAACACCTCGGCGAGACCGTCCAGGTTGTTCTGGAGGTGCGACCAGTCGATGTTCGCGTACTTGTGGAACGGCGTGAAGATCGAGCCCGCCGGGCCCAACGCATGAGAGCTCAACGCATGAGAGCCCAGCGCGAGGCGCTGCTCCACGTAGCCGTTGCCGAACGCGGGCAGGGTGCCGTACCCGCGGTACTTCCACAGCGCCAGCGCGCCGAGCGCCGGTGCGAGCGCCAGGGCGAACGTCCCCAGCTCGCGCCACCGCCGGCCGATCAGGAACAGGACGACCGGCGTCGCGAGGAAGATCAGATTCGAGGCCTTCGTCAGCACCGCGAGGCCGGTGACGAGCCCGGCAGCCATCGCCCACTCCAGGCGGCGCGTCTGGTAGGTGCGAACGATCAGGGCGCCCGCGGCGAGCAGGCAGACGATGCTCGGAAAGTCGCCCATCATCGTCAGACCGAGCGGATGCGGCAGGAACTGGTCGACGTACTTGGAGTGGTAGTCCGACCTGAACAGGGGGATGGCGACGTACGGGCCGACGACCCACAGTCCGGCCGCCACGTAGCCGATCACCCGTCCGGCGATCCTCGACGCGATGTCGTAGACGCAGAAGAGCGCGATCGGTGTCAGGACGAGAGCCTGGATCAGGACCGCCGCCGGCAGCGCCGCGACGTAGCCCGGCCCGGCGATGAGCGCGAACGGCGCGAGCACGAACGCCCAGGCGGGCGAGATCAGCGTCTTCGGGATCAGGCCGTGCCCGGCCAGCCAGCCGGTCGTGTAGTACCAGATCTGGTCGCCGCCCTGGTAGAAGATCCAGCCGTTGTGGTGGACGCTGAACGCGAACACGATCGCGGCCAGCCATTGCACGGCGAGCAGCGGTACGAGCACGCGCCACGGCTCCCGGCCTCTCGCCGCGACGCGCCGCACGGTCAGGGCGGCGGTGCTAGCGCTCAACCTGCTCGAGCGGTTCCGGCGACGGGCGGGAGTCGCGATACCAGGCGATGGTTCGCTCGAGCCCCTCGCGCAGCGGCGTCTCCGCACGGAAGCCGAACAGCTGCTCCGCCTTCGACGCGTCGAGCGTTCGCCGCGGCTGGCCGTTCGGCATCGACGTGTCCCAGCGGATCTCGCCCGTGAAGCCGGTCAGCTCGGCGATCGTCTCCGCCAGCTCCCGGATCGAGGTCTCGACGCCGGTGCCGAGGTTCACCGGCTCGGGCCCGTCGTAGAGGTCGGCCGCGCGCAGCAGACCGTCGGTGCAGTCGTCGACGAAGAGGAACTCCCGCGTCGGCGAGCCGTCGCCCCAGAGCACGACCTCGCCCTCCGACTCGATCATCTTCCGGATCAGCGCGGGGATCACGTGCGAAGAGTCCAGATCGAAGTTGTCGCGCGGCCCGTACAGGTTCGCGGGCAGGAGGAAGATCGCGTTCAGCCCGTACTGCTCGCGGTAGGACTGGGCGCCGACCAGGATCGACTTCTTGGCGACGCCGTACGGCGCGTTCGTCTCCTCCGGGAAGCCCGACCAGAGGTCCTCCTCGCGGAACGGAACCGGTGTGTGCTTCGGATAGGCGCAGACCGTCCCGGCCACGACGAGCTTCGACACGCCGTGGAGGCGCGACTGCTCGAGGACGTTCGCCCCCATCATCAGGTTCGCGTACCAGTAGCGGCCGGGGTTCGCCCGGTTGGCGCCGATGCCGCCGACCTCGGCCGCGAGGTGGAAGACCAGCTCCGGCTCGGCCGCCGCGAACAGCCGCTCGGAGTCGTTCTGGCGGGTCAGGTCGTAGTCGGCCCGCCGGGCGACGAACACCTCCTCGCCGTCTGCGACCAATCGTTCGACGAGATGCGATCCGAGAAACCCGCCGCCGCCGGTTACGAGGATGTTCATGTCGCCGGGAGCGTACTCTCGACCGGGGCCGACCAGTCCACGCGTCCCTCCCAGCGCGACCGGTTGGCCGCGTACCAGGCGATCGTGAGGGCGACGCCCTCCTCCCAGCTCACCTTCGGCTGCCAGCCCGTCTCGCGCTGCAGCTTCTCGTAGCCGACGCGCAGGGCGATCACCTCGCTGGCGCCGGGGCGGTAGCGGCCGGGGACGCTGGCGAGCTCGCGGCCGGCGGGCCAGTAGCCGCGCTCCTCGCCGACCCGGAGGATCAGCTGGGCCCAGTCGCGCATCGAGACGTTCTCGCCCTGTCCGTAGACGTAGACGTCGCCGGGGATGCCGTGTGCGGCCACGGTCAGATGGCCGCGGACACCGTCCGAGCAGAAGCAGAAGTCGCGCATCGGCTCGAGCTGGCCGAGCTCGATCTGCTCGCGGACGAGCGCCTGCGTGATGATCGTGCCGGTCACGAAGCGCGGGTTCTGGCGCGGCCCGTAGTTGTTGAACATGCGGGTGACGACACCGGGCACGCCGAAGGCGTCGTGGTAGTTCATGGTCAGGAAGTCGGCGGCGACCTTCGAGGTGGCGTAGACCGACTTGGGGTTGATCGGCGAGCGCTCGTGGAAGACGACGCCGCCCTCCGCGTCGAAATCATGGTGATGGGAGACGTCCTCGTGGACGTTGCCGTACTCCTCCGAGGTGCCCGCAGTGTCGAACTTCTCCAGCTCGAGCCCGTGGTCGACAATCGACTGAAGCAGGTTCAGCGTGCCGACGATGTTGGTCATCGTCGTCTCGTACGGGCGGTGCCACGATTCGCCGACGTGCGCCTGCGCGCCGAGGTGGAAGACGTACGGCCGGTCGGGTGCCTGCGCGAGCTCCCTGACCAGGTAGTCGATCGACGTGCGGTCGGTCAGGTCGGCGAACTTCACCGTCAGCCGGTCGCGCAGGTGGCCGATGTTGTTCAGCGCCCCACTCGACGTGGCGCGGACGAAGGCGACGACGCGCGCGTCGAGGTGGACGAGCGCGTCGGTCAGGTGCGAGCCCATGAACCCGTCGGCACCGGTGACGAGCACCGTGCGCCCGCCGTAGATGTCGCCGAAGTCCCGCCGGAGCTCGGCGAGCCCGGCGTCGTTCCAGACCGAGTCGCTCATAGGCCGATCCTTGGCCTATGAACGTGTGGAGGGGTCCGAGGGGAACCGGGAGGTTCCCCTGACCAGATCGGCCTCTGGAAGAAGGGGTCCGTGGGGGAAACATGGTTTCCCCCACGGGAGCGAGCCAAAGGCGAGCGACGGCCATGGGCGACAAGAGTAACGAGCGGATGTTCGGAATCGCCGCGCAGCGGTTCACAATCGACATGTTCGGTGTCTGACACCGCCTCGGGCACGCCTACGCTGCGTGCTGCTGCTTCGCCATTCACCAGGAAGGGGAACCGGATGTATCGCTCGAGATGGCTTCTATCGATCGTCGTGTCGTCGGTTGTCTCCATGGGTGCGGCCTACTTCGTCTTTGCACCGAGCACGGACGCCGCCCAGACCGCGCGGTACTCGTTGAAGGTCGGGGATCACGTGACTGCGCCGGCGATCGGATGGGCCTGTGACCTCGCCAGGACGAAGCCCGGCGTGGCACTCATCTGCAGTCCCGGCACGCCCGGAACCTCGTCCCAGGGGTCGCCTGCGGTGTCGCTCCAGGCGGTACGGCTGGCGGTGGAAACGGGCACGAAACCGTTGGCGGCGACCGTGCCGATCGGAGGCGGGAAGAAGGTCCTCATCGTCACGTTCAAGGTCTCCCGCAAGTAGCAGGCGGGTCGGTCTCCGCCATACCGCCGACTCTCCCTAGAGTCCGGGCGTGCGCGGTTGGGGTCACCTGTACCGGACGAGCGTCGGGCTCGGGGCCGGCTATCTCCTGCGGCACGGCTATCTGCGCGAGGCGGTCATCCGGGTCGTCGTGCCGCTCGACCCGAGCCGGTATCTCGAGCTGCCCGAGACGATGCGCGAGCTCGATGCGCAGCCGGGCGAGCGCGTGCTCGACCTGGCCAGCCCCAAGCTCACTGCCGTCGCGCTCGCGCGCGCCGGGGCCGAGGTCGTCTCGGTCGACCAGCTTCCGGATGAGATAGAGGCGTGGCGGAAGCTGACCGTGGGAGAGACGAAGCTGACGTTCCAGGTCGCGGACGGGCGGGCGCTGCCGTTCGAGGACGCGAGCTTCGACCACGCCTACAGCATCTCGGTGCTCGAGCACATTCCGGAGCCCGGTGACGAGCAGGCGCTCGCCGAGCTGGCGCGGGTGACGAAGCCCGGCGGGCGGGTGGTCGTCACGCTCCCGCACGCGCTGACATACCGGGAGGACTGGCGTGACGCGCCGGTGTACGCCGATCAGGGCGGTACCGGGGAACGTCACTTCTTCCAGCGCTGGTACGACGCGGCGCGGGTCGAGCAGCTGACGGCCGCCGCGCCGGGGCTCGAGCTCGTCTCGTCGAGCGTCAGCCGGCTGCAGCCGAACCTGAACGACCTCTACACGCGGACGTTTCCGCTGCTCGTCCCGCTCGGCCCGCTGTTCGGCCTGCTCGCCCGCCGCCTCGACGGGCCGGACGGTGACGTGATCCGGCTCACCTTCACGAGGCGCTGAGCGGCCCGGCTGGTACCGTCACGGGGGTGAAGCTCCGTCTCATCGTCGTGCTCGCGTGCGCCGCCGCCGTGGCCGTTCCCGCGACCGGAATCGCGGGGCAGGCGCAGCAGAGCCGTGCCGAGCGGGGCCGGTTCCTCGTCTGGTATGCGAAGCCGCGGAATGCGGACGAGCGTCTCATCGTCAGCCTCGTCAAGGCGAGCGAGCTGTCCAGCGTGATGGCCACCCTGAGCAAGGCGATCATCATCCCCCGGAATGTGACGATCGCCGTCAAGGGCGGGCAGGCGGGGCCCTACTACAACCCGGACACGCACATCATCGTCCTCAATCATCCGTTCCTCGAGCTGGGGATCAAGGTGTACACGGCCGAGTATCCGAAGATGTCGGACACCGACCTCGGGACGGCGCTCGCGTCACTCGAGTACTTCGTGCTCTTCCACGAGATCGGTCACGCGCTCGTCGATCTCTGGAACATTCCGGTGCTCGGTCGCGAGGAGGACGCCGTCGACGGCTTCTCGACCATCTTCATGACCGCGTTCGTGCCGGACGGTGGCCAGATCGCGCTGTGGGGTGCCGACTTCTTCGACTATCTCGGCCGGCACGAGGGGCGCTTCGGGCGCAGCGACTTCGCGGACGAACACTCGCTCGACCCCCAGCGCGCGTACTCGATCGCCTGCTGGGTCTACGGCTCGAACCCGAAGAAGTACGGAGGTCTCGCGAACGTGATCCCTCGGGAGCGGCTCGTGCGCTGCCCGGCCGAGTACCGGAGCCTGCGCAAGGCGTGGTTCAAGTTCCTGAAGCCGCACGTCAGCCCCTGAGCACCGCCGTCCGGCGCCTGACCCGCACCTAGACTGGGCCGCCATGGAACGGCAGGCACTTGCCGTGCTCGAATACCCGCTGATCGTCGAGCGACTCGCCGACGCCGCGGTGACGGCCCACGGCGCCGCGCTGGCGCGTGACCTCATGCCGTCGCCGGATCCGGCCGAGGTCGCCCGACGGCAGGCCTTGACCGCCGAGGCGGTCGCGCTGCTCGCGGGCGGAGTCGCCCCGTCGCTTCAGGGCGCGGCCGACGTGCGTTCGGAGGCGAGCCGGGCCGAGCGCGGCGGCTCGCTGGAGGCCGGCGAGCTCCGTGCGATCGCCGCGACGATCGCCGTCGCGCTGGCCGCACGGAGCACGCTCGCGGAGCAGCGCGAGTCGGCACCGTTGCTCGCCGACCTGCTGGCTCCGGTCGATCCGTCCCTGGCCGCGGTCGGCGGCGACATCGACCGGCGCGTCGAGGAGGACGGCTCGGGGCTGCGCGACTCCGCGTCGCCGCTCCTGCGCCGGCTGCGCAACGAGCTCCGGGCCGGGCGGCAGCGCGTGACCGACGAGCTGGCACGGCTGGCGCGGTCTCCCGAGCTTCGCGAGCACCTTCAGGAGACGTTCGTGACCGACCGTGGCGGCCGGCCCGTGCTGGCGGTCAAGCTGAGCGCGCGGAACCAGGTCCGCGGGATCGTCCACGACGCGTCGAGCTCCGGGCAGACGCTGTTCGTCGAGCCGCTCGCGGTCGTCGAGCTGAACAACAAGCTCGCCGAGGCCGCGAGCGCCGAGCGCGAGGAGGTCGAGCGCATCCTGGCCGAGCTCTCGGCGCTCGTCGGGGCCAGGGCGGACGCGCTCCAGGTGCTCGTCGACGCGACCGCCGCGGTCGATCTCGCACTCGCATGCGGAACGCTTTCGCGGCGCTGGCGCGGCTGCGCCGTCGAGGTGGCCGACGAGGTCAGGCTGCTCGGCGTCCGTCATCCGCTGCTTCCGAGCGAGACGGTCGTTCCAATCGACCTCGACCTCGGCGACCTGCGGGCGCTCGTCGTCAGCGGCCCGAACACGGGCGGCAAGACCGTGGCGCTGAAGACGATCGGCCTGGCCGCGGTTCTCCATCAGGTTGGGCTTGCGGCCGCCGGCGGATCGCGCCGTGCTGCCCGTGTTCGACACCGTGCTCGCGGATATCGGCGACCAGCAGTCGATCCAGATGAGCCTGTCGACGTTCTCGGGCCATCTCGGGAACATCGTCCGCGTCCTCGCTGCCGCGACCGGCCGGTCGCTCGTCCTGCTGGACGAGCTGGCCGCAGGAACCGACCCGGCCGAGGGCTCGGCGCTGGCGCAGGCCCTGCTCGACCGGCTCGCAGCGCAGGCGCGGCTGACGGTCGTCACGACGCACTACGGCGAGTTGAAGGAGTGGGCGAGCTCGACCGACGGCGCGGCGAACGCGGCCACCGCCTACGACGTCGAGACCGATACGCCGCTCTACCGCGTCGCCCTCGGTCGCGCCGGCACGTCGCATGCGCTGCGAGTCGCCGAGCATCTCGGCCTCGATCCTGCGGTCGTCGCGGACGCTCGCGCGCGGGTCGTGCCGGCGCTGCTGCGCGCGGAGGAGCTGCTGGCGGAGGCCGAGAACGCCGAGCGGAGGGCGCTCGACGCGCACGCGGCGGCCGAGCGCGAACGGGAGGAGGCGGCGCGTCTGGTCGAGCATGGGCACGAGCGGCAGGCGACGCTCGACGCAGAGATCGACCGCGTGCGAGCCTCGGCGGAAGCCGAGCGTGACGCCGCGCGGGCGCGGGCCGAGCAGGAGCTCGAGGCGGCGCGCGCCGAGCTGAAGGCTCTTCGTGACGAAGTCCGGGCGGCGCGCAAGGCTGAGCAGGAGCGACGGCGGGCGAAGCCCATGAGCGCGCGGGCGGCGGAGCAAGGACGCGACCGCCGTCTCGGTGCCGCCGCCGAGCACTCGCGCCGCGCCGATCGTGCGCTCCGAGCGCTCGACGAGCCGCTGCCTCTGCTCGCCCCGCTGGCGGAGGGCGATCCCGTCGAGGCCCGCGAGCTCGGCGTCCGCGGCACGATCGTGTCGATCGAGGGCGAGGAGGCCGAGGTCGCCGTCGCGGGCGGTCTGAGAGTCCGCATGCCGCTGGCGCAGCTCCGGCCGGACGCGCACCCCGCTGAGACGGACGAGCCCGCGGTGAGGGTCGTCGCGAGCGCGCGCGGGGACGCATCGGATCAGCTCGACGTCCGCGGTATGCGCGCCGACGAGGCCCGCGAGGCGGTCCGCTCGTTCGTCGACGACGCCGCGCTCGCCGGGCTGGGCGAGGTGCACGTCGTGCACGGCCGCGGCACCGGTGCCCTCCGCGCCGCGGTGCGCGCCGAGCTGGCAGAGCACCCGCTCGTCGAGCGCCAGGAATCGGGGTCGGCCGACGGGGCGACGACGGCCGTGCTGGCCTAGAGCTCGGTGATCTCCACCGCGTAGAGGTCGTACGGGAGCCGCTCGAGCACGGCGTGGCGCGGGTCGGGCACGGTGAAGAAGCGCTCGAGTGCCATCTCTTCGAGCCAGGCGAGCTCGGGGCGCAGCTCGATCATTCCTCTGATCGCCGTCCGGTCGCCGCCGAGGGCGATGGCGTCCAGCCGCTTGCGCTCCGGGTCGAGCACTCGTGTCGGCGACCTCGCCGGCTTCCTGCAGCAGCACCCGGGCCTGCTCCTCGCGGCGGCGCCGGAAGCGGTTCGCCGACGAGCCGCCGGCGCGGTGGCGGCCGTGGACGAGCCGCTGGCCGACCTTGGACGCGACCAGCCTCTCGCCCTCGAAGACGCCGACGGCGTAGCCGCCCAGCCTGACGAGGACGGCACCGATGCGGTGGTCCTCGGCGATCTCGTCGAGCAGCGGCCGGACGTGGACGACGTCGTACTCGCCCTTGTGCCGGAGCGGAAACGGCGGCCGGACGACGAGCGTCTCCGTCGCCGTCTCGAAGCGTGCGCTGCCGTCCTCGTACACGGATCGCCCGGGAGACCCTTCGAGCGGCGCCAGCCGTTTCGCCGCGTTGGCCCGGCCGACGTACCGGCTCATCCGGCGAGCCGGCGGTACACGTCCTCGTGGGCGCGGGCACACGCCTCCCAGCTGAACTGCCGCGCCCGGGCGAGGCCGCGCTCGACGTACGGCGCGGGATCGTCGAGGACGGCCGTGATCGCGCGGGCGATGTCCTCGGGAGACAGCGGATCGAACAGCTCGGCCGCGTCGCCGCACACCTCCGGCAGCGACGTCGCATCCGAGACGGCGGCCGGGCAGCCGCAGGCCATCGCCTCGAGCGGCGGCAGGCCGAAGCCCTCGTAGAGGCTCGGGAAGACGAGCGCCGAGGCCGAGCGGTAGAGCGCGATCAGCTCGTCGAAGGAGACGCGCCCGCGGCTCTCGACCCCCTCCGGCAGCGAGGCCGCGTCGTGGCCGGTGCCCGTGAGGACGAGCCGGAGCTCCGGCCGCTCCCGCCGCGCGAGCGCGAACGCCTCGTAGAGCCGCGCGTGGTTCTTGTGCGGCCACGGGTTGGCGGGGTAGAGCAGGAACGGCTCTCTCGGCGCGCTCCCCGGCGTGAGCCGTTCGTGGTCGATGCCGAGCGGGATCGCGACGACGCGCTCCGGGTCGAGGCCGTACTTCTCCAGCAACGTCTGACGCGCGTGCTCGGAGATCGCGATCACGATCCGGCTCCCCTTGATCGTCCGGCCGTAGACGAGCCGCCGGTAGGAGAGCTCCGTGCGCGAGAAGAACTGCGGGTAGAGCTCGTGCTGGAGGTCGTGCACCGTCGTCGCGGCGGGCGGCCGGTCGCGCACCGGCGGGATCATCACGCTGAGCGGGAAGTGGATCGCGTCGAGGGTGTCGAGCCGGAGAGCGCGGTGCAGCCGGCCCGGCGCGAGCCAGGCACGTGACATCGCTGCGACCCGACCCGCCGTCGACGGGCTCGCGCGGTACTCGGAGACCACGCGCGACGGAAGCCCGTCGGCCGCGTCCGGGGCAACCGACGGCACGAACGCCTCGTAGTCGAGCTCGCCCACCCGGGCGAGCGCGCGGGTCAGCTCGCGCGCATACGTCTCGGAGCCGCCGACCACGCCCGGCACCAGCGTCAGGAGACTGATCCCGATGGGCACTCGCTGAGCCTACGCGTGGTCGGCGTGCTTCAGCACGAGTCGCAGCAGGCCTCGCCGCGCCAGGACGCGCGACCTTCCCGGAGGGCGAAGGCCGAGATCACGAGCGCCGCCGCCGGGTCGGCCCACCACCAGCCCGCGAGCGCGTTCGCCAGCAGCCCCACGAGCAGCGCGACCGAGAGATAGGCGCAGAGCATGTTCTGCGAGGCTTCGCTCACGGTGGCGGCAGACGAGAGCTGCCGCCCGACCCGGCGCTTGGCGGTCGCGAGCATCGGCATGGTCGGCGCGGTGAAGGCGGCCAGCCCGATCCCGACCCAGCTCACCGCCGGATGATGCCCGCCGACGAGGGTGTCGATCGACTCGGCCATGATGTACGCGGCGAGACAGAAGAAGCTGATCGCGATCAGCTGCTGAGCCTGTCGCTCGGCGGCGGCAGTCCCGTCCCGTCGCGCCGTGAAGCGCCAGACGACGACGAGGCCGGCGAACATCTCCACGAGCGCGTCGAGCCCGAAGCCGACCAGCGCGATCGACGAGGCGGCGATGCCCGCACCGAGCGCGATCCCGAACTCGGCGACGTGCCACGCGTTCCCCGACCAGGCAAGCAGCCGCGCCCGCCGGACGAGGAGGTCTCTGGCCGACTCGGGCGCGGAAACCGTGATCGCCATGCCGTGAGCGTACCGTCGGCCGCTTACCTTGCCGTAACAGGGCCCGGCTATGATTCGCACATGCCCGGCGGGTCCGAAGAAACCCCTGCTTCTGCAGGGATTTTGCCGTCGGAAGAGGTCGACGTCGAGGCGCTCTTCGCCCAGCTGCAGGAGGAGGTGCGCTGGGGCGGGGCCGCGGCGGGGAACGGCGGCCGCGATCGCAGCGCCCGCATCGCGTGGCGAGGGCAGGCCGAGCGGATGTGGCCGGTCTCGGCCGAGCGGCCGATCAAACGCCGTCCCGGCGTCCGCGGCCTTGTCGCGTACGGCGTCAAGCGGACGCTCCGGCCGTTCCTGCGCTGGTACGTCGAGCCGCTCGCCGCCGAGCAGCGTGGCTACAACGACGCTCTGCTGAAGCTCGTCGACGATCTGTCCGAGCGCGCCGACCGCGCCTCCGCCGGGGAGGAGGCCGCCCGGCGGTCTCTCACCGAGCTGGAGGAGCGGCTCGCACGGCTCGAGCGCCGGCCGCGCGCCGACGGGACGCCCGCCCCGGCCCAGACCGTCGCCGCCCAGCCTGCGGCCGCCGCCTTCCCGGACTACTTCGCGTTCGAGGCGCGCATGCGCGGCTCCACCGGCGCTGTCCGTGAGCGCCAGCGTGTCTACGTGGATGACCTCCGCGAACACGCGCCGGTGCTCGACGTCGGCTGCGGGCGCGGCGAGCTGCTCGCGCTCCTGCGGGAGGAGGGCGTCGAGGCGCGTGGCGTCGACGCCGATGCCGACATGGTCGCCTACGCGCGCGGCGAAGGCCTCGAGGTCGAGCAGGCCGACGCGCTCGCGTACCTGGAGTCGCTCGCGGACGGCTCGCTCGGGGCCATCTTCGCGGGCCAGGTCGTCGAGCACCTGCCGCCGCCCACCCTCGTACGGCTGCTCGAGCTTGCCGCCCTCAAGCTCCGGCCCGGCGGCCTGCTCGTCGCCGAGACGATCAACCCGCTCTCGCCGCTCGCGCTGCGGAGCTACTTCGCCGACCTCACGCACGCGCAGCCGCTCGTGCCCGAGACGCTGGCGCTGCTGGCGCGCCAGGCCGGCTTCCGCGAGGTCGAGACGAGGTTCCTGAACGAGCCCGCCGAGCGGCTCGCGATCCCCGACGACCCCGTGATCGCAGCCAACGTGCGGAAGCTGAACGACATCCTGTTCGCCCCGCTCGACTACGCGATCCTCGCTCGAACGTGAGCGACGAGAACTCGACGCTTCCATCCGCGGCGGAGCCCGGGCTTTGCCCGGGCGCAGCTCTGGCCGCTGGAGACGCGACCACAAGGGGAAGGGGGCCCACGGGGGAAACCGGCTGTTTCCCCCGTGCAGCACGGCGATGAACATCGCCGTGCTGCGCCCGCAGGTGGCGTTTGCCCGCGGCGGCGCCGAGATCTTCACGGACGAGCTCGCCCGTCAGCTCCGCGCCCGCGGGCACGAGGCGGACGTCGTCAGCGTGCCGTTCAAGTGGTATCCGGGGCAGCGCGTCCTCACGCAGGCGTTCCTCTGGCGACTGCTCGACCTGACCGAATCGGACGGAAGGCGGATCGACCTCGTCGTCGCGACGAAGTTCCCCTCCTACTGCGTCCGCCATCCGAACAAGGTCGTCTGGCTCCTGCACCAGTTCCGCCAGGCCTACGAGCTCGACCGCACCGAGCTCGGCCAGTTCTCCGAGAGCGCCGAGGACCGGGCGACGCGCCGGCGCGTCCAGCGGCTCGACCGGGTCGCGCTCGGCGAGGCGCGCAAGCTCTTCGCCACCTCGCGCAACGTCTCGGAGCGGCTGCAGCGCTCGACCGGGCTCGAGGCCGAGGTGCTGCCGCACCCGCCGCAAGAGCTCGCCTACCGCACCGACGCGTACGAGCCGTTCGTGTTCTCGGTCGGCCGCCTCGACCGGGCCAAGCGGATCGACCTGCTGATCGAGGCCGCCGCCCGCCAGGACGTCGACGTCGTGATCGCGGGTGAAGGCCCCGATCGCGAGCGGCTCGAGTCGCTCGCCAACGGACGCGTCCGCTTCACGGGGCGCGTGTCCGAGGAGGAGCTGGCCGATCTGTACGCGCGCTGCCGGGCCGTCTTCTACGCGCCGGTCGACGAGGACTTCGGGATGGTTCCGTTCGAGGCGTTCCTCGCCGAGAAGCCGGTCGTGACGACGACCGACGCGGGCGGCCCGCTCGACGTCGTCCACGACCGGGAGACAGGCCGCGTCGTCGAGCCGACCGTGGAGGCGGTCGCCGCCGCGCTTGCGATCGGCGAGGAGGACGCCCGCGCCTGGGGGCGCGCCGGCAAGGCGCTTGCCGAGCAGGTCACGTGGGATCGCGCGATCGACAGGCTGCTGGCGTGAAGGTCGCCTACTACAGCCCGCTGCCCCCGTCCCGTTCGGGGGTCGCGGACTACAGCGCACTGCTCCTTCCCGAGCTCGCGAGGAGGGTCGAGGTCGAGACGGCGCGTCCGGGCCGCTTCCGCCGCGCGCCGCGGGCGGACGTCTCGCTCTACCACATCGGCAACGACCCGGACGCGCACGGCTGGATCGCGCGCGCTCTCGCGGCCCGGCCCGGCGTCGTCGTCCTTCACGAGTTCGTCCTGCACCATCTCGTCGCCGGGCTCACGCTGGCACGCGGGGATGCGCGCGGCTACCTCGACGCCATGGAGCGCGGGCACGGCCTGGCCGGGCGCCTGCTCGCGTACGGGGTGATCGACGGCCGCATCCCGCCGCTCTGGGAGACACGGCCCGAGGCCTTCCCGCTCGCGGGCGACGTGCTCGCCGACGCGACCGGCCTGATCGTCCACTCGGCCTTCGTCGAGGACCGCGCCCGGGCGGCCGGCTACGGCGGCCCCGTCTGGCGGATCCCGCATCCGGCCTGGCCGTTGCCCGAGATCACGACGGCCGCCGTGGACGGCAGCCCCGTGATCGGCTGCTTCGGGCACCTCAACGAGAGCAAGCGCATCCCGCAGCTCCTTGCCGCGTTCGCGCGGCTGCGCGCCTCGCGTCCGGAGGCCCGGCTGCTGCTCGTCGGCGCGCTGGCGTCCCGGCTGGCCGGTCTCGAGGTGCCGGAGGGCGTCGTCCGCGAGGACTACGTGAGCGAGGAGCGCCTCTGGTCGCTGATGGCCGCCTGCGACGTGATCGTCTCCCTGCGCTCGCCGACCATGGGCGAGACGTCCGGAACGGCGATCCGCGCGCTGACGCTGGGGAGGCCGCTCGTCGTCTCCGACGTCGGCTGGTTCTCGGAGCTTCCGGACGCGGCGGCGATCCGCGTCGCGGTCGACGAGCGCGAGATCGAGACGCTGACGGCGGCGCTCGAACGGCTCGCATCCGACGAGCAGGAGCGCACGAGGATGGGCGCCGCGGCGCGGTCGCTCGCGGAGCGCGACCATTCGCTTGCGCACGTGGCCGACCTGTACGCGGCGGCGCTCGAGGAGGCGGCCGGCGGCGACGCCGTGCGCGACGGGGTGCTGCGCGACGTGGCCGGGGCGGCCGGAGAGGTCGGGATCGGGGCCGGTGACCCGGGAGCGGCCGAGCTCTCGGCGCGCCTCGACGAGGTCGGGCTTGGCGGTTGAAGCCGCAGTCCGAGGCGGCGCCCGGGAGCGCGCCTGGACTCTCGCCCGCGCGGTTCCCGTCTGGGCCTGGCTCGTCGGGCTGGTCGCGCTCTCGACGGCGATCCGCTACGCCTTCACCCGCCAGGCGGTGGCGCCGTGGATCATGGTCGACGAGCTCATCTACTCCGAGCTCGCCAAGAGCTTCGCCGCCACGGGCCACTTCCTCGTCCGTGACCATGCGACCGGCTCGTACGGCTACGTCTACCCGATCCTGATCTCGCCGGCCTGGGCCGTCTTCAACGCGGTTCCGGATGCCTACGCGGCGGCGAAGGGGATCAACTCGCTCGTCATGTCGCTCGCCGCCGTGCCCGCGTACTTCATCGCGCGGCGCATGCTCGGCCAGTGGCTCTCGCTCGCGGCCGCCGCGTTCGCGGTGGCGATCCCCTCGCTCGTCTACACGGCGACGCTGATGACCGAGAACGCCTTCTACCCGATCTTCCTCACCGCCGTCCTCGTCTTCGTCGTCTGGCTCGACCGGCCGACGCTCGTGAACACCGCCGTGCTGGTCGGCCTCTGCCTGGTCGCGTACCTGACCCGCGCGCAGGCGGTGGCGCTGCTGCCCGCGATCCTGACGGCACCGCTCCTGCTCTCCGGGCGCGAGGCCTTCCGCCGCTACCGGCTGATGTACGGGCTCGTGGCCGGCGGCGTCATCGTCGTCGTGGCCGAGCAGGTGGTGCGCGGCCGCTCGGTGTTCGGCATCTTCGGCGCCTACCAGGTGGCGAGCACGTCGCACTACTCGGTCGGCGAGGTCACCCGCTGGTTCCTCTACCACGTGGCGGAGCTCGACCTGTCGCTCGGCGTCCTGCCCTTCGCGGCCCTGCTCGTGCTCGCGCTCGGCATGCGGACGCTGCCGAGGCCCGAGAAGGTCTTCGTCGCGGCCACGGTGACGATCAGCTTCTGGCTCGTGCTCGAGGTGGCGGCCTTCGCCTCGGAGCAGTCGTTCCGGGTCGAGGAGCGGAACATGTTCTACGTCGCGCCGCTGTTCCTGATCGCGCTCCTCGTCTGGATCGAGCGCGGGCTGCCGCGTGGGACGGTCCCGGCGACCGCGGCGATCATCGTCGCGGCAGCGCTCCCGGGCGCGCTGCCGTACGCGAGCTTCATCGGGCTGAACGCGATCTCGGACACGATCGCCCTGATCCCGCTCGGCTGGCTCGTGGAGCAGGGCCTCCGCCTCGACGACGTAGGGCTGGTGGTCGTCTTCGTGTGCGCCGGAGCCGGGCTGCTGTTCCTGCTGATTCCACGGCGCTACGCGATGGTGCTGCCCGTGCTCGTGCTCGTCTACTTCGCAGTCTCCCAGGCGTCGATCCAGGCGAAGCACCAGCACCAGTCCCTCGAGTCGCTGTTCGGGGGCATCTCCTCGCCGCCGCTCCACCTCGACTGGATCGATCGCAAGGTCGGCTCCGGCGCGAAGGTGGCGGTGGTCTGGACGGGGAACACCGACAAGTTCACGATCTGGGAGAACGAGATCTTCAACCGCAGCCTCGGCACGGTGTATACGACCGGGCCGCCGCTCCCCGGCGACCTTGCCGAGACACCCGTGACGATCAACCGCGCGTCGGGGAAGTTGACCGACCCGGAAGGCCGACCGGTCGTCGCCCGCTACGTGCTCACGGACAGGTCGCTTGCACTCCAGGGCAAGGTCGTCGCGGAGGACCCGAACAAGGGGATGCTGCTGTACCGCGTGAACGGTCCGCTGCGGCAGGCTGCACGCATCACCGGGGTCTACGGTGACACGTGGTCGGGAAAGGACGTCACGTACACGCGCTTCGACTGCAAGGGTGGGACGCTCACGGCTCAGCTCCAGAGTGACCCGAACCTGTTCAAGCGGCCGAACTCGGTCATCGCCACCAGCGCCGGCAGCACTGTCCGCGCCCTCGTACCCGCGAGCGGGACGGCCCTCCTACGCGTGCCGCTGCACCCGGTCGCGGGGCGTTGCACCGTCCGGTTCCACGTCAAGAGCACCGCGGTGCCGGCCGTCGTGCTCGGAGGGTCGAACACCGACACGCGCGTGCTCGGCACGCACTTCAACCGCTTCACGTACCGGCCCTCGTGAGGCGGCCGGCGGCGTGAGGATCGTCTTCGACGTCTCGCCGCTCTCGCATCCGCGATCGGGCATCGGCAGGTACCTGCGGGGGTCGATCGCCGGGCTCGTGGAGGCCGCGGCCGGCGAGCACGAGATCGTCCCGTTCGCTCCGACCAGCCCGCAGGGGCTGAAGGCGATCCCCGTGGCGCTTCAGGGGATCCCGGTCGAGCCGAGGCTCAGGTTCCTGCCCTTCGCGCACGCGTGGCGCCAGGCGTGGAGCCGGTCGGGGTGGCCGCCGGCGGAGCGCTTCCTCGGATCCTTCGACGTGCTGCACTACTCCGACTGGATGTACCCGCCGCAGCGGAGCGGCCTGCGCGCGACGACGGTGCACGACCTGGTGCCGATTCGCTTCCCCGAGTGGGTGCAGGGGCGGACCCGGAGCATGCACACCGCGAAGTACCGCGACGCGCGACGCTGCGACGCCGTGTTCGCGAACTCGGCCTTCACGGCGCGCGAGGTGGTTGAGCTGCTCGAGGTGCCCGCCGATCGCGTCCACGTCGCACATCCGGGCGTCGATCCGCACTTCCGGCCGGACGGGGCCCGGTCCGATCTCGGCGGGCCGTACGTGCTGTGCGTGGCGACGCTCGAGCCCCGCAAGAACCTCGGCGTCCTCGTCGAGGCGTTCCGCCTGCTCGGGAGCGACGACCTGCGGCTCGCCGTCGTCGGCGCGGCCGGGTGGGGCGAGCAGCCGAGCCTCGCCGACCCGCGCATCGTCAGGCTCGGCTTCGTCGACGACGAGGAGCTCGCCCGCCTCTACCGCGGGGCGGCGGTCTTCGCCTACCCGTCGCGGTTCGAGGGCTTCGGAATCCCGATCGTCGAGGCGATGGCGAGCGGCGTCCCGGTTGTCGCCTCGTCGCACGAGTCGATGGACGAGGCCTCCGGCGACGCGGCCCTGAGGGCCGATCCCGAGAGCCCGGACGCGTTCGCCGCCGCGATCACGCGCGCCGTCGAGGAACCTGGGCCGCTCGTCGAGCGCGGTCTCGCCCACGCCGCCCGCTTCACGTGGCTCGGCACCGGACGCGCCTTTCTCCGTGGCTACGAGGCCGTCGGCTGATGCGCGTCGGCCTCGACGTCTCGCCGCTCGACCAGACCGCCGCCGGCACCGCTCGCTACCTGACGCAGCTCGAGGAGATCGACGGCGTCGAGCTCGTCCCGCTGGCCCATCGCGGGCACGGGCGGGCCGCCACGCTCTACCGCGATGCCGTCTGGTACCCGCTCGCGCTCCCGCGCCTGGCGGCTCGGTCGCGGCTCGACGTTCTCCACTGTCCGACCTTCCGCGCGCCGCTTTCACCGCCCGTCTGTCCGCTCGTCGTTACCGTTCACGACCTTGCCGTCCTGCGCCACCCGGAGACGTTCAATCAGTGGACGCGGCACTACAGCCGCCTGTGTGTCCCTCGGGTGGCGCGGTCGGCAAGGCTCGTGATCGCGGTGTCCGAGCACACGAAGCGCGATCTCGTCGAGCTGCTCGGTACGCCCGGCGAGAAGATCCGTGTCGTCCCCAACGGCGTCGCCGAGGCGTTCAGCCCGGACGGTCCGGCGGAGACCGGCGACTACGTGCTCGCCGTCGGCACGGTCGAACCGCGCAAGAACCTCGAGCGGCTCGCGGACGCGACGCGGCGGCTGGGTGTCGAGCTGCGGGTCGCCGGAGCGACCGGCTGGGGGCACGTCGAGCCGGGAACAGCCGGCGTCCGGCTGCTCGGCCGCGTGTCCGACGAGGAGCTTGCACGGCTCTATCGCGGCGCGCGCTGCCTCGCCTATCCCTCGCTCTACGAAGGGTTCGGGATCCCGATCGTCGAGGCGATGGCATGCGGCACGCCCGTCGTCACCTCGCGCGGCGGCGCGACCGAGGAGGTTGCCGGCGGTGCCGCGGTCCTCGTCGACCCGCTCGACCCGGCGGCGATCGCGACGGGGATCGAGGAAGCGGCGGCGCGGCGCCAGGAGCTCGTTTCCGCGGGGCTCGCGCGCTCCCGCGACTTCAGCTGGGCCGAGACCGCGCGTCGCACCGCCGACGTGTACAGGGAGGCGGCTGCGTGAGCCCCCCGCTGGTCGTGGTCGACGCGGATGTGCTCGGCCGTCAGCGAACCGGTGACGAGACCTACGTCGAGAACCTGCTGCGCCGCCTGCCCGAGCACGCCGAGGGTGGGCTCCGCTTCGCCGCCCTGACACGCCGGCCCGACCTCGTGCCGCCCGGCGTCGAGCCTGTCCACGTGCCGGCCCGGTTCCAGGAGGTGCGCATGCTCAGGACGGTGTCGCGCGCGCTCTCCCGGCTCGGCGCGGCCCTCGCCCACTTCCAGCACGCGCTTCCGCTCCGCTGTCCCTGCCCGGCGGTCGTCACCGTGCACGACCTCTCCTTCGAGCGCGACTCCTCCCTCATGGGTCTCCGGCACCGGCTGACCTTCCGCCTCGTCGTCCCGCACGCGGTGGGACACGCCGCGCGCGTGCTCGCGGTCTCGGAGCGGACGAAGCACGACCTCGTCGACCTCTACGGGGTCGATCCGTCCCGGATCGCTGTCACTCCGCACGGCGTCGATCCCGCCTTCAGCCCCGGCGCGGGTCGCGGTGACTCGTACCTGCTGTTCGTCGGCGCGGTCCAGCGACGGAAGAACCCGCTGGCCGCGGCGAAGGCTGCTTCGGAGCTCGGCATGAAGCTCGTCGTGGTCGGGCCGGGCCGCGATCCGTCTCTCGTCCACGCGCTCGAGCGGCACGGCGCCGACGTCCGTGGCTACGTGCCGCAGGACGAGCTGGTCGAGCTGTACCGGGGTGCGGCCGCGCTCGTTCTCCCCTCGCGGTACGAGGGCTTCGGGTTGCCGGTGATCGAGGCGATGGCGAGCGGGACCCCGGTCGTGGCGGCTCCGGACGCCGCGCTGCGGGAGATCGCGGGCGACGCGGCCGTGTTCGTCGAGACGGACGATCTCGCCGACGGCATCCGCCGCGCGCTGGCCGAGCGGGACGTGCTCGTAGCGGCCGGTCTCCGCCGGGCGGCGCTCTTCTCCTGGGACGAGACCGCGCGCCGGACGATCGCCGTCTACCGGGAGGTGCTGGGGCTCGAGTGAAGGTCTCCGCCGTCGTCATCTCGCACGGCCACCGCGACGAGCTCGCACGCTCGCTGCCGGCGCTGCTGCCGCAGGTGGACGAGGTCGTCGTGATCGCCAACGTCCCCGGGAGCGCGCCGGCCGATCCGCTCGGGGCACGGGTCGTCGAGCAGGAGCGGCCGCGCAGCTTCGCGGCCAACATCAATGCCGGCGCCGCCGCGACCACCGGCGAGCTGGTGCTCGTCGCGAACCCCGACACCGTGGCCGAGCCCGGCGCGGTCGCGGTCTTGCGCGACTTCGCGGCCGCACATCCGCGCTGCGGCGTCGCAGGCCCCCAGATGCTCGACCCGGGTGGAACCTGGCAACCCTCGCGCCGGCGCTTTCCGACCGTCGGCGGCACGCTCGTCCGGCGGACGCCGCTCCGCCGCGCGTTCCCGCCGCTCGAGCGGCAGCGCTCCCATTACCTGCTCGACGAGCGGCCGTCCGAGCCTGTGCAGGCCGACTGGATGCTCGGCGGCTTCCTGTTGATCCGGCGCGCCGCCTTCGACGAGGTGGGCGGCTTCGACGAGGGCTTCCGCATGTACGGCGAGGAGATCGACTTCTGCTACCGGCTGGCCAAGGCCGGCTGGGAGCGCTGGTACGTGCCGGCGGCCGTGGTCAGGCACCGGTGGGACGCGGTCACCGACCACAGGCTGCTCACCCGGCGAACGCTCTGGCACTGGGGCGGCATCCTGCGCTTCGTCTGCAAGCATCCCGAGCGCCTGCGCGTCCTCCGGTGACCACGATGTCTCCGCGCCTCGCGATCACGCCCGAGAATCGGCACAGAATCGGCACGGACACGGCACCACTTCGCCCGGTATCGTCCTCGGCGAGGGCGGAGGGACGACGCCCCACCCAAGGGCGGGGGTGGGTCGAACCGTCCGGCGGGCACGTGACCGGGACGGACAAGTACGACGCCGCGGCCGAGGGCTGGAGCGACGAGCAGTACGCCGACTCGGCCGGCTATCTCCGGCACCGGGCCGAGCTCGTCGTGGCACTCGGCCCGAAGCTCGAGCCCGGCGACACCGTCCTCGATCTCGCCTGCGGCGATGCCGGCCTCGCCGAGCCGCTGCTCGCGGCCGGGCTCCGCTACGTCGGCGTCGACCTCTCGGGGCCGATGGTCGAGGCGGCGCACCGGCGGGTCGGCGACCGCGCCGAGATCCACGAAGGCGACCTGAACGAGTTCGCGCCTCCGGAGCCGGTTCAGGCGACGACCTGCTTCCGCGCCGTCTACTACGCCCGTGATCGCCGTGCGTTCTTCCGGCAGGTCGCCTCGTACACGGAGAAGAAGCTCGTCTTCGACCTCAACCCGCGGCAGTACCGGGTCGCGGACGTCCTGGCCGACCTCGAGGCCGCCGGGCTCGATCGGTTCGAGCTGCGTCCGTTCTTCAGTCCGCAACGGGTCGCGTTGCCCGGGCCTTTCGCGGCGGCGCTGCAGGCCGCCGAGCGCTCCGGCCCACTCGCCCGGCTCGCGCTCCGCTTCCGCTTCAGCTACATGGTGGCGGCGTGTAGGTCGGCCGGACGGGGGTGAGCGAGAACCGGAACCCGACCTGGCCGCCGAGCTGGCGCTGGTCGGAGCCGCCGAAGTGCAACGGCGCATACGTGGGCGCGATCCGTACCTGAACCCGGAACGGCGGCTTCGGAGTCGGCAGGACGAAGCGCTTCGCCGTCCCGATGCGCAGCGTCCAGCGCCGGATGCCGGTGACGTGGCCGATGTGCGGCTCCTTGTCCGCGCCCTCGACGAGCGGGCCGATCGTGACGCGCACCCCCGCCGGGCCGACGGGCGCGCCACAGGCGGAGAGACGCGAGACGTCGACGACCGCGTAGCCGGCGTTCCCGCCGGGCGTCGAGAATCTGTTGTACGCGCTCTCCGCCGCCGGGCAGGGAGCCAGGCTGCAGCCCGTCTGACCGTCGTCGAAGACGCCGGTCTTGTTGTATGCGTACCGCAGCGGCTTCCTGACCCGGTAGACGAACCAGCGGTTCGTCGGCGTTGGCCGGCTGACGATCGTTCCGTCGAGAGCAACGCCCTTTTCGGCCAGCACGTAGTCGACGTTCGGCGCGGGGTAAAGGCGCCCGTCCTTGGTCGTGTTCGGCGTCTTCGTCGGACCCGGCCCCGGCGCGGAGCCGTCCACCGACCAGACGTACTTCAGCGAGCGGTTCCAGAACTCGGTCAACCACAGGCCGATGTCAGTGCCGGAATCGAGGTGCTGGCCGAGATAGAGCGTCGGCTTGCCGTGCGTGATGCTGTCCAGCCAGGTCAGCGGCCGCGGGTAGTTCTGGATCAGCGTCTGCGACGCGTCGTTCGAGTAGTTCGCCGCCGAGATCTGGCCCGCGAGACCCCACGCGAGGACGAGGAGCGCCGCAACGGCGATCACGCCGAGCCTCGCGCGCCGATGGCGCCCGAGCAGCCGGGGCGCGACGAGCAGCGCGACCGAGACCACGAGCGCGCCGATCAGCGCCCACTCGATGCCGCCGTGCGCGAAGGAGAGCTCACGGTTCGCCATCTGGGCGATCGCGACGCCGAGCGAGTCCACGGCCGGGACGTTGTTGAGCTGGTACGGGGTCGCGACGATCAGGTAAGCCACGAAGCCGACCGCGGCCGCGAGCGGGATCCAGCGCAGCTTCGGGCGGTCGAGCCACAGGGCCGTGCCGACGAACACGAGCGGTACCAGGTAGATGAGGTTCCGCTCCTGGACGGTCGTCCCGAAGACGGTCGAGAGATACGCGGCCTTGACGGCCGTGTAGACGCCGAAGGCCACGGCGGCTGCGATGAACAGGCTCGTGAACGCCCGCAGCTCCGGCGTCCGCTCCTCGTCTCGGGGGCGCGCCAGCGCGGCGAGCGCCGCGACGACGGGCAGCAGGCCGAGGCCGATCGCGAGCGATCCCACCGCCTGGAGCCCGAAGTCGATCATCCGGCCCTGGTAGAAGCCGGTGGCGATCGCCCAGCTCGTCGAGTACTTGCCGACCAGGCCGCTGAACACGATCACGAGCCCGCAGCCGAGCACGACCGCGCCGACCCAGTCCCATGCCGACCAGCGCGAGCGCCACTGCCGCCCGGCCTCGCTCGAGAGCGCGTACAGCCCGGCGGCGAGGATGAACACGACCGGGAGCACGCCGAGCTCGCCGCGCACGAAGCCGCCCAGCAGCACCACCACGACGGCGGATGCGATCCACCAGACGGTGCGGCGGACGAGCGCCACCGCGATCAGGAAGAAGGCGAGGGCCGCGTACGGATAGCTGAGCGGCTCCTCCAGGATCATCGGCGCGTAGACGAGCGCGGGCACCGAGCCGGTCGCCGCGGCGGCGAACAGCGCCGCGCGCGGAGAGGCGATCGTGCGCGCCAGCAGGTACGTGGGCACGATCGCGAGCGTCATCGTGATGACGCCGATGTACTTCACGACCGCGTAGGCGAGCGTGGTCGACTTGATCGCCCACGCCGGCGCGATCAGCCATGCGTAGAGCGTCTGCCAGAAGTACGGATCGCCGCGGCGGGCACCGTGCCCGGTCGCCTCGATCGCACGGGAGATCTGCGACAGCTCGAGCTCGTCCGTGAACAGCCAGGGCGAGGAGTGCCGTGCGGCCTCCCAGGCGTACAGCGCCAGCAGCGCCACGAACACCGTGGCGAGCGGGATCGCCGCGTAGACCCGGTCGAACCAGGTTCGCGGGGGAAGCTCGGCCGCCTCGGCGCCGGAGGCGGCGTCTGTCACTCGACGCCCGCTCCCATGACGGCGACCGGGTCGAGGTCGAGCTCGCGACGGACGAAGCGGCACGGCACGCCGGCCTGCTCGCAGCACGCGACGACGAGGTCGAGCTGCTCGCGCTGCGCGCCCGGGATCGTGACGAGGACGATGTCCGGGCGCGTCTGGCCGAGCACGCGTTCGATCTCGCCGAGTGAGCCCAGCACCGGTACGCCCTGCATCCGTCGCCGGCGCAGGCGCGGATCGTCGTCGACGAAGCCGACCACCTGCTCGCCCGGCGTCTCGCGCAGCTCGCGGAGCAGGCTGCGGCCGCTCCGGCCGGCGCCGATGATCAGCGTCCGCCGTCGCTCGTCCCGGTCCCTCAGCGTTCCCATCGCATGGAAGAGTGCCCGTTCTCCGAAGCGTGAGGCCCCGATAAGCGTGGCGCAGAGGAGCGCGTCGACGACGTAGATGCTGGCCGGGAAGTCGCCGAACGGCCCGAAGCTGAGCCAGATGATGCCGACGGCGATCGGCGTCCGAGATGGCGACCGCGGCGATGATCGCCCCCGCCTCGCGCGCGCCGGCGAAGCGCCAGACGCCGCTGTAGAGCCCGAAGGCGATGAAGGCGATGTAGCTGCACGCCAGGATCACCGGCAGCGAGACGAGGAAGATGTGCTTCTGGTTCGTCGTTCCGTTGGCCGTCGTGAACAGCAGGTAGGCGACGCCGAACGCCACGCTGATCAGGACGAAGTCGACCAGCACCTCGACCAGGCGCCGCGGCGAGAGCAGCACCTTGCGGAGCAGGACGGGGCGGTCGGTCGCCCCGGTGTCGCTGCGGTCGAGATCGGTGAGGAAGCCCGCGAACTGCACGAGGAGCACGAAGGTGACGAGCACGCCGACGAGCGTGATGCGCGGATTGCCGATCGCCGAGTAGGCCAGGCTGGAGGCGCCGAGACCGGCGGCGACGGCGACGAGCAGGATGACCGTGCTCCTCTCGCCGAGCCCACCCCGGACGAGCCGGTGCGAGGTGTGGTCGCGGCCGCCCTGCGTGATCGGCCGCCCCTCGACGACGCGCCCCGCGGTGACGAGCGCGGTGTCGAGGATCGGCACGGCCAGCACGAGCAGCGGCAGCAGCAGCGTCGCAACCGTCGACTCGGCGACCTTCCAGCTCGTTGCCAGCCCGAGGGCCGCCAGAACGAAGCCGAGCACCTGGCTGCCCGAATCGCCCATGAACACCGCCGCCGGCCTGTGCGGCCGCAGGTTGAACGGCAGGAACCCGAGCGCCGCGAGCCCGATCGAGAGCGACAGGACGAGGAGGATGTTCTCCTTGTGCAGGTAGACGGCGTCGATGGCGAAGAAGGTCGCGGCGACGACCGCGAGCGACCCGGCCAGCCCGTCCATGTTGTCGAGCAGGTTGAAGGCGTTGGTGATCCCGACCAGCCAGAGGACGCCGAGGCCGGCCGCGAGCACGTTGTTGGAGACGATCTCCACGTGGAGGCCGGCGGAGAGCGCCAGGGCCGCAGCGCCGATCTGCGCGGCCAGCTTGACGAACGGCGGTAGCGAGCGGAGGTCGTCGAGGAGGCCGGCCGCGAACACGATCGCCGCCCCGCCGAGAATGCCGAAGAGCAGCGAGCTGCCGCCGACGGCGCGGGCGGCTACGGCGAGCAGCACCGCTGCGGCGAAGCCGGCGAAGATCCCGACCCCTCCGAAGGTCGGCGTCGCACGCTCGTGCCAGCGGTCGCCTCTCGGCGCCGCGGCGAAGCGCGCGACGAGCGACGGTGAGCGCAGGAGCGCCCAGATCGTGATCGCGGCGATCGGCGAAGCGACGAGACAGACGATCGCGCTCACCGCGCCGCCTCCTGCTCGATCGACAGCGGCACGAGCATGAACGCTACTGCTGCCCTGTTAGGTGAATGTTTAGGCCCGTTGCACCTCCAAGGGTAGGCCAGGAGCGGGACGGTTCGGGCTAGCGCCGCCTCGGGACCGTCAGCGACGCGAACCGGGCCGGGGGCGGCGCGATCGACTGCTCGGCGCAGCCGCCCGCCAGCAGCGGTGGGTCCGAGCAGGCGCCGACGTAGAAGTTGACGTAGGCGACCAGGATCAGCTGCTGCTTCGTCGTCGTCCGCGCGACCGTGCTCGCGAGGGAATAGGTGCCGTCGGCGCGCGTCCGGGCGGCTCCGAGATCTCTGGCGTCGCTCAGGTCGGCCCTGGTCGCGACCGCGAAGTGCACGTTGACACCCGGGCGCGGCGCACCGGCCGAGACGAGCCGTCCTCTCAGCGTGAGCGTGTTCGTCCGCGCCGCGAAGCTCGGTCTGAAGCCGAGGATCTGCGGGAGCCCGACGATGCTGCGGATTTCGAAGGGAATCCCCTCGGTGGGAGTGACGATGGCCCGCCAGGTGAGCAGGCCGCCCGCAGCCGGGTTCGTCAGGACGCCGTGGAGGTCGAGATCGACGTCGACGACGCGGCTCGCCCCGGGAGCCGGCAGGCAGTACACGAGCCTGTAGGCGCCGCGGGCGGTCTCGTCGCCGGAGGTCGGATCGACGAAGATCGTCAGCGGAGCGGAGTCGAGCGTTGCCGTCCAGACGCCCGCATGGAGCCCGGGTGCGCAGGAATCGTCCGTGAACTGGGCCGGATCGGCGGTGAACAGGCCGGCCGAGACGGGCTCGCGCCGGCCGGCGACGAAGACGGTGGCGCTGCCGACCGAGGTGCCCGGCGGGCGGTCGAGCGCGACCGTGTAGCCCGTCGGCACGTACTCCGTGACGGACGCGATCGCCAGGTTGCTCGAGCCGGGCAGGGAGAGGTCGACGTCGGTCTCCGCCGCAAGGCCGGGTGTCGTGTCGAACGGGAAGACGAACAGCTCGGCCGGCGGATCAGCCGTCGCCCGGCTGCCGGCCGGTCCCGCGAGGAACAGGGCGGCGACGAGCGCGAGCAACAGGCGCATCTCTCCAGGGTTGCCGCTCGGGCGGCGCCTGTCTAGAGGCTCTTTCGGACCTGGCTCCTACACTGCTGGCCATGAATGTGTACGCGGATCTGGTCAGGTACCGGGAGCTCTTCGGGAGCCTGTTCCGCCGCGATCTGCGCGTCCGCTACAAGGGCTCGGCCCTCGGGGTGGCGTGGTCGCTCGTCAACCCGCTCGTGCTGATGGGCATCTACCTGCTCGTCTTCTCGGTGCTGTGGAAGGCGGCCGCACCCATCGACCACTATCCGCTCTACCTGCTCTCGGGGATCACGGTCTGGGTCTTCTTCTCGACCTCGCTGCAATCGGCGTCCCGGTCGATGGTCGACTACTCGCAGCTGATCAGGAAGGTCCGCTTCCCCCGCCAGCTGGTCGCGTTCTCGACCGTGGCGACGCAGCTCGTCGCGTTCGTCGCGATGCTGGCCGTCGTCTTCGTGATCGACCTGATCGTGCTTCCGCGAGTCCGGGAGGTGATCTGGGTCGCGATTCCGCTCGCCGTGCTCTTCGTCGGCTTCGTCGCGGGCCTGGCGCTCGCCGTCGCCTCGGCGAACGTGGTCTTCCGGGACGTCGAGCACCTCATCGCCGCCGTGCTCCTGCCCTGGTTCTTCCTGACGCCGGTGCTGTACTCGATCGACAAGCTGCCCGGCTTCGACAGCCACCCCACCGTCAAGGAGGTGCTGCGCTGGGGCAATCCGGTCACCCCGCCGCTCGAGGCCCTGCGCGCCCCGCTCTACGCGGGCACGCTGCCGCACTGGACGGACGTGCTCTACCTGATCGGCGTGACCGCGGCGGCCCTCGCCCTCGGCGCCTGGGTCTTCAGCCGGGTGGACGACCGCATCGCGGTCGAGCTGTAACAGCGCGGCGGCCGTTCAGCGACTCGGCCTGACGACGATGCGGCCGTCGTAGATCCACGGCTCGCCGGCCGGGGGTGCGAACGCCGGCAGGCCCTCCACGTCCGCGAGTCGTTCGACGTCGATCCCGTGCAGCACCGATGGGCAGAGGAGCGGGTGCGCGAAGCCGGGATTGCGGCCGGCGTCGTCCGACCACGGCGCGAGCGCGCGGCGCAGGCGGCGCGGCGCTTCGATCGACCCGGCCACGACGGCATAGCCCTCCGCGTGGGCCGCGAGCGCGAGCTCTTCCGACCCCGGCGCCAGCTCCCAGCCGGCGGGGACGTGCACCTCGGCTGCCTCGTCCAGGCTCGTCACCTCGACCCGCGGGCGCACCTCGAGCTCCTCCTCCGGGCCGCCGGCGCCCAGCTCGGCGAACCAGGCGCGGTGCTCGGCGACCAGGTCGAGGGCGAAGCGGTAGCGGCCGGGCGGCATCGGCGCCCGGACGGCGACGCGGAACGTGACCCTCTCGCCGGGCTCGAGGACTCCCGGCAGCGGCGTGCGGATCCCGTCCCAGACGATCGGGTTGCCGAGGGCGTCCAGCCAGTGGTACGAGCAGGTCACGTCGCCGCCCCAGCCGGCTGTCCCGGCGTTCTCGATCTCCACGCGCGCGCCGCCGAGCGCGCCGGCACGCGGCTCGTCGAGCATCCAGTGCAGCCAGCGTGCGACGAGCGGTCCCGGCACCGGTCTAGTCTAGGCCGATGTCCGCGCGCGCTCCGCTGCTCGTCCGTGCCTGCCGGCGCGAGCCGGTCGAGCGCACGCCGGTGTGGTTCATGCGCCAGGCGGGCAGGTCGCTGCCGGAGTACCGCGCCCTGCGGGAGCGGCACTCGTTCTTCGAGGTCGCGAACGAGCCCGAGCTCTGCGCCGAGGTGACGCTGCAGCCCGTCCGCCGCCACGACGTCGATGCGGCGGTCATGTTCGCGGACATCATGACCCCGGTCGTCGGCATGGGGGTCGGCGTCGAGCTCGTCGAGGGCGTCGGGCCGGTGATCGCGGAACCGATCCGGACAGCCGCGGACGTCGAGCGGTTGCGCATCCCCGACGCCGAGGAGGCGTTCGCGCCGGTGCTCGAGGCGGTCCGGATCGTGCGGAACGAGCTTCCTGCCGAGAAGGCCGTAGTCGGCTTCTGCGGCGGGCCGTTCACCGTCGCCGGCTATCTCGTGGAAGGCCGGCCGAGCCGCGATCACCTGACCGTCAAGCGGCTCATGCACGAGCAGCCGGAGACATGGCGGGCTCTGATGGAGAAGCTCGCGGGCACGTTCGCCGCCTACGTGCAGGCGAAGGTGCGCGCCGGAGCCGACGTGATCCAGCTCTTCGACTCGTGGGCCGGCGTGCTCTCGCCCTCCGACTACGAGACCTTCGTGCTCCCGTACTCGGCGGAGATCCTGCACTCCGTCGACGTGCCGACGATCCACTTCGGGACCTCGACCGCCGGGCTGCTGCCGCTGATGGCCGGCGCGGGCGGCGACGTGATCGGCCTCGACTGGCGGATCGAGCTCGCCGACGGCTGGTCACGCGTGGGGCCGGAGAAGGGCGTCCAGGGGAACCTCGACCCGGCCGCGCTGCTCGCGCCGTGGCCGTGGATCGAGTTCGAGGCCGAGCGGATCCTCTCCCAGGCAGGCGGCCGTCCGGGACACGTCTTCAACCTCGGCCACGGCGTGCTCCCCGACACCGATCCGGACGTGCTCACCCGGCTGGTCGACCTCGTCCGCCGGGTCTCCTCGCTACCCTCGGCACCATGAGCGAGACGGTTTCGGGCGCGATCCTGGTCGACCACGTCGGCCGACGCTTCCGCGTCTACCCGCAGCCGGTGCGCACGCTCAAGGAGATGTTGGTCGCCCGCGGCCGGATGAAGGGACGCGACATCGAGGCGCTCACCGACGTGTCGTTCGCGGTCGAGCCGGGCGAGGCGGTGGGGCTGATCGGGCGCAACGGGTCGGGGAAGACGACCCTGCTCAAGATCGTCGCGGGGATCATCAAGCCGACCGAGGGCCGGATCGCCGTCGGCGGGCGAATCGGCAGCCTGCTCGAGCTCGGCGCGGGTTTCCACCCCGAGTTCACCGGCCGCGAGAACGTCTACCTGAACGGCTCGATCCTCGGTCTCAAGCGCGAGACGATCCGCGCTCACATGGCCGAGATCGAGAGCTTCTCCGAGCTGGAGCGGTTCATGGAGCTGCCCGTCCGCACCTACTCGTCCGGAATGGTCATGCGGCTCGGCTTCGCGGTCGCGGCGCACCTCGAGGTCGACGTGCTCCTCCTCGACGAGGTGTTCGCGGTCGGCGACGAGGAGTTCCAGCGCAAGTGCTTCGGCAAGATCCACGAGTTCAAGCAGCGCGGCGGCACGATCGTCTTCGTCTCGCACGACGCCGCCGCAGTCGAGCGGCTGTGCAGCCGGGCCGTGCTGCTCCGCCAGGGACGGGTCGAATACGACGGGCCCGTTCGCGAGGCGATCACCCGCTACCACGCCATGCTGGCCGACGAGCGGAACCCGGAGGAGCGCGGAGCCGGTTTGAGCGAGTACGGAAGCGGCGAGCTGCGGATCGCCGAGGCGAGGCTGCTCGGCCCGGACGGCGAGGAGCGAAACCAGTTCGCGCCGGGCGAGGCGCTCGCGGTGGCGCTGCGCATCGTCTCGGCGAGGCCGGTGGCGGCACCGCGGCTCTCCTACGAGCTCCACGACGAGGCGGGCCGGCAGCTGGCGGGAGGCGTCCAGGACACCGCCGAGCTCGGCTGGAACGACGAGCAGGCCGAGCACGAGCTCCGGCTCGACGTCGACGGACTCCCGCTCGCCGACGGCCGCTTCCGCTTCCGCTTCGAGCTCGCCGACGCATCGGGCTCGCACCTCTACCACTGGCTCGACGACGCGGCTCGGTTCGTCGTCTACCCGGCGAACGGCACGACGGGCCTCGTCCGGCTCGACGCCCGCTGGTCAGTGGTCGAGTAGCAGCGGGCTGCTTCAATGGATCTATGAGCTCCAGGACGTGTCCAGACTGGCCCGAGCTGATGGAGCTCGCGCCGGAGCTCCAGTTCAAGCACTACGCCGTCCGCGAGCTCGAGCTTCCCTCCGAGGTGCTGGTCGAGATCGGAGAGGTGCCGCAGGACGAGGTGAGCGTCTGCGCCGACGCCGAGAAGCACGTCTACTACGAGCCGCACACGGATCCGCGCGTCGTGGACGCGCTCGCCGCTTCACACTGGTTCGGCCTCGAGGAATGGCGAACCTCCGGGCCGGGCGGCTCGAAGACGTACTAGCGCTGTCGATATTGCGAGGGTGACGTAACGTCCAAGACTGCGACGCTCGACCACATCGTCCCTGTGTCGCTTGGTGGAACAGACGACCCCGATAATCTCGCGACAGCCTGCCTTCTCTGCAACTCCATCAAGTCCGGCCGCTCATATGAGGAAGCGGCTCCTCAGCTTCTCGACGCCTTACGGGCGCGGCGCGTGGGCAGAACAGGGGCAGAAGATGGGTAACCCCCGTCCGGGTAGCTTGCAAAGCCGCATGACCAGGCGGCTACCGCGTTTCGCTAGACCTTTCTAGGAGACTTTGACGAAACGAACGGGCGGCTGTTCGCAGACCTCAAGACGAACTATGGGCTCACCCCGCTCCGAGTGCGAGGGCTGGCGAAGGTGCAGCTTCACGCCGACCTCACCATGCTCGCGCGGCTCTCGCAAGCGGTTTTGCGAACGCAGGCCGCCACGCTGCGTGCCGCATAGAGCTTCATGTTGGAGGTTCCCCGAAGTACAGGGTGAAGGCCATGCGGAGTCCTCGCTCGCCACGGGTGAATGCGGCTTCGGCGAACGTTCTTCTAGTTGTAGAACGCATGGATGGAGTTTGCACCCTTGCAACGGGCGCGCGTCCCCAACTGCCGCCGTGTCGTCAAACCCTCCTAGGAGGAGCTCCCGCCCCAGGCGAGCGCGACCATGCCCGACCACCACTGCGGTTGGCCATGGTCCGCGCCGGCGACCTCGACCAGCCGACTGGCG
The DNA here is from genome assembly GCA_963742925.1 of uncultured Actinomycetes bacterium. Classification (GTDB taxonomy): domain Bacteria; phylum Actinomycetota; class Thermoleophilia; order Gaiellales; family Gaiellaceae; genus PALSA-612. Next base: position 77,542 of record CAVUNV010000005.1, read on the forward strand.
CGCGGCTGCCCGGCCAGGTAGTCGCGGATCGCGTCCCGGACCTTCGGCCAGTCGCTGTCGTCGACGATCACGAGCGCCGGCTCGGCGAGGTACGGCTCGACGAGGCGGAGCGCCTCGAGCTGCGGCTCGTAGTCGTGGCAGGCGTCGTAGTAGAAGACACCGACCGACCGGCCCGCGAGCGCGTCCCCGCGCAGGACATCGAGAGCGTCACCTTCCAGGATCGTCGCGCCTCGCACGCCGAAGCGCTCCAGGTTCGCCTCCAGCGCCGGGCGGCTCGCGGCCGGCAGCGAACGTCCCTCGTACGACATCGGCCCGAACCGGAAGTTGTCGATCGCCACCAGGTCGGCGTGGTCGTTCCCGCGCGCGGCGGCGATCAGGCTGGCGCCCATGTACGTGCCCGCCTCCACGTAGCTCTCGCCCGGGCCGAGCAGCGAGACCGCCAGGTTGACGAGCGCCAGATTGTTCTCCATCGCCAGGTTCGGCAGCTCGGCGATCAGGTCGTCGAAGCGGACCGCCGCAGGGATGCTCGGAGTGCGGGAACTCGTCGAAGAGCCCCGGAAGCTGGGCTGCGAATCGAGCCGGGTCCACGGCAGTAGGCTAGTTCCATGAGACGGATCGTGGCGCTCTCGGGAGGCGTGGGCGGCGCGCGGTTCCTGCGTGGGCTCGTGCGCGTGACCGATCCCGCCGGCGTGACGGTGATCGGGAACGTCGGAGACGACGTCGAGGTGCTCGGCGTGCACGTCTCGCCGGACCTGGACAGCATCCTCTACGCGCTGGCCGGGGTCGCGGACGAGGAGCGCGGCTGGGGACGAGCCGACGAGACCTGGGTCGCGTTCGAGGAGGCCGGGCGGCTCGGCGGCGAGAGCTGGTTCTCACTCGGCGACCGCGACCTCGGGCTCCATCTCGTGCGCACGCAGGCACTGGCGCGTGGCGAGCCGCTCTCGGCGGTCACGGCGCGCCTTGCGGGTGCGTTCGGGATCGAGGCGACCTTGCTGCCCGCGACCGACGACCGGCTCCGCACCTGGGTCGAGACTCCGGCCGACCCGTTCCCGTTCCAGGAGTGGTTCGTCGCCCGCCGCCACCGCGACGACGTCGACCTCGTCCGTTTCGAGGGAGACGACGAGGCCACGCCGGCACCGGGCGTCGTCGAGGCGATCGAGCAGGCCGACCTGATCGTCGTCTGCCCGAGCAACCCGTTCATCAGCATCTGGCCGATCCTCGCGGTCGACGGGATCCGCGAAGCCCTCGAGCGGCGGCGCGCGCCCTGCGTCGCCGTCAGCCCGCTCGTCGGCGGCCGCGCGATCAAGGGGCCGGCCGACCGGATGCTGCAGCGCCTGGCCGGAGGCACCGACCCCGGCCGGGTGGCCACCTGCTACCCGGGTGTCGTCGACGTGCTCGTCTTCGACGAGTCCGAGGCGGACGCGGCTCCAGGCGTCGAGCTCCAGGGCGTCCGCCCCGTCGCTGCACCGACGCTGATGCACGACGTCACCGCAGCGGCCGCGCTCGCCGAGACCGTCCTTTCAGTTGGCTGAGCTGCGGATCTTCCCGGTCGAGGGCTTGCCCGAGATCGCCGAGGGCGACGATCTCGGGGCGCTGATCGCGGAGCGTGCCGCACTCGAGGCAGGCGACGTCGTCGTCGTGTCGCAGAAGGTCGTCTCGAAGGCCGAGGGCCGGGTGGTCCGGCTCGCGGACGTCGAAGCGTCCGAGAAGGCACGGGAGCTCGCCGCCGACCACGACCCGCGGCAGCTCGAGGTCATCCTGCGTGAGGCCTCCCGCGTCGTGAGGACGCGCGCGCCGCTCGTGATCGCCGAGACCCCGCACGGGTTCGTCTGCGCCTCGGCCGGCGTCGACGCCTCGAACGCGCCCGAGCCCGACACGCTCGTGCTGCTGCCCGTCGATCCCGACGCTTCGGCCGAGGCGATCCGCGGCACGTTGCTCGAGCGGACCGGCAGGAGCGTGGGCGTGATCGTCAGCGACTCGTTCGGCCGGCCCTGGCGAACCGGGATCGTGGACGTCGCGATCGGCGTCGCCGGCCTCCGGCCGCTCGAGGACTGGCGCGGCCGCCGCGACGCGAACGGCTACGAGCTCCGCGCCACGGTGGTCGCTGTCGCCGACGAGATCGCGGCCGCCGCCGAGCTCGTCCGGGCCAAGACGGACGGCGTCCCGGTGGCGATCGTCCGGGGCCTCGACGTTTCGGGAGAGGGCTCGGGCCGTGAGCTGATCATGCCGCCCGAACGAGATATGTTCCGCTGATGGAGACGCCCGTCGTCCGTCTCGACGAGATCGAGCCTCGCCGTGTCGAGGTCGGGCACCTGCGCGCTGACTGGACCTTCGTCGGGCCTGCTGCCGGCAGCGTCGACATCGGCGTGCGACGCATCCAGATCCAGCCCGGCTGGTTCTCGACGCCGCTCCACGTACACGCAGACGACGAGGAGACCTTCTTCGTTCTCGCCGGCTCGGGCGTGTCCGTCCAGGACGACAGGACGTACGCGATCCGCTCCGGCGATTGCATCGTGCACGCAGAAGGCAAGGAGGCCCACACGCTCCGGGCCGGAGACGACGGCCTCGACGTGCTCGCCTTCGGCGTCTCCCGCCAGCGAACCTCGGGCGCGCGGCTGCCACGGGTCGGGATGACCTGGTCCGGGCGCTCGTGGTTCGAGACGGGCGCCGGGAAGTCGCCGTTCGAGCGCGAGGCCGAGCTCGGTCCGCCCGAGACGCCGGAGCCGGCCGAGCGCCCCGGCTCGATCGTCAACGTCGACGAGGCCGAGCAGCAGACCTCCGAGCGTGAGAACCACCGCGGCTCCTGGCGGCGCCTGGGCAAGAGTGCCGGCGCCAAGCGAACCGGCCTCAACCTGATCGCGCTCGAGCCGGGGCAGATGGCCGCGCCGCCCCACTGCCATTCGGCCGAGGAGGAGCTGTTCGTCGTCCTCGAGGGCGACGGCACCCTCCTGCTCGGCGAGGACGAGCATCCCGTCAGTGCCCGCGACGTCGTCGCCCGGCCGGCCGGAACCGGCGTCGCGCACGCCTTCATCGGCCGGGGAGCACGGCCTCACCTTCCTCGCCTACGGCGCGCAGGAGCCGAACGACATCTGCTACTACCCGCGCTCCAACAAGATCTACTTCGGCGGCGTCGGCGTCATCACGCGGGTCGAGAAGCTCGACTACTGGGATCAGGAGGATCTAGTCGCAACGAGCCGGCAGGGCCGGGGATCCCTCGATCGGGTGCGCGAGGCTTGGAGCGGGTCTCGGGGGTGCCGATAGCAAAGTGTTGTGAGCGCACGGCGAGCCGTTCCCGCTGCCGTCTTCGCCGATGCGGACCGGAGCCCGATCGGCGGGCCGCCGCCGCTCGTCGAGTCGTACCGGCGCCTCGCGGAGATCTTCCACGACGTCCTCTCCGAACAGGACCTCGACAACCTGCTCGACCGTATCGCCGACACGCTCGCCGAGCTCGTCCCGTACGACGCGCTCCACGTCTACGAAGCCGACAACACGAGCCGTGAGCTCGTCCCCAGGCTCGCCAGAACGGAGTGGAAGGACGAGGTCATGCGCACGCGACCCGGCTTCGGCCAGGGCATCACGGGCTGGGCGGTGGCCAACCGGAAGCCCGTGCTGACGAACGAGGCCCACCTCGATCCGCGCGCGGTGATCATCCCCGGCACCCCGGCCGACCCGGAGGCGCTGATCTCGATCCCCCTCGTTGCCCGCGGGGCGCTGACGGGCGCGCTTGACCATCTACCGTGTCGGCGAGGGGGCGTCGTTCGACGAGGAGGAGTTCGCGCTCGCCACGTGGTTCGGCGATGCGGCCGCGCTCGCGCTCGACAACGTGCAGGTGCGCGCCACGCTCGAGCATCAGGCTCAGACCGACTCGCTGACCGGCCTGTACAACCACCGCTTCTTCCACGAGCGCCTGCGGGCCGAGCTGACGCGCGCGACACGCGCCCACGACTCGGTCGGGCTGCTGATGCTCGACATCGACGACTTCAAGCGCGTCAACGACATCTGCGGGCACGGCGTCGGCGATCAGATCCTGGTGGCGATCGCCGGCGCGCTCACGTCGCTCGTCCGCGGGAGCGACGTCGCCTGCCGGATCGGCGGGGAGGAGTTCGCCGTGATCCTGCCTTCCTGTGGCGCCGGTGACGCGCTCGGGCTGGCGCGGCGGCTGACCGAGCGGATCCAGCGGCAGCCGATCGACGCCGCCGGCGAGGTGACGCTGTCGATGGGAGTCGCCGAAGGGCCGATGCACGCCACCAATCCGCGCGAGCTGGTCGCGTGTGCCGAGGCGGCGATGATGACCGGCAAGGTCCGCGGCAAGAACCGCGTCGTCGTGTTCAGCGAGGACGTCGGCGAGCGGCCGGTCGGAGACGAGCCCGGTCGCGACGCGCGCTCGATCGCCCATCTCAAGATGCTGCAGTCGGTCGCCGCACGCCTCAACCGCCTCAACTCGGTTCACGACATCGGCGAGGCGATCGTCACCGAGCTCAGGATGCTGGTCGACTACCACAGCTGCCGCGTCTACCTGGCCGACGGGAACGAGCTCGTGCCGATCGCGGTCAGGGGCGAGGAGAAGATGGAGGCGGCCACGCTCACGGAGCTCCGCATCCCGTTCGGCCTCGGCATCACCGGACAGGTCGCCGAGACGGGACGCTCGGTCCTGATCTCGAACGCGCACGACTGCGACTTCGGCGAGCTCGTACCGGGCACGGAGCCGGTCGACGAGTCCGTTGTCGCCGTTCCGCTTCGCTACGGCTCGCGCGTCAACGGGGTCGTGTTCCTCTCCCAGCTCGGCATCGACCGGTTCGACGACAACGATGTGAGGCTGCTCGAGGTCCTGGCCGGCTATGCGGCCGTCGCGCTCGAGAACGCCCGTCTGTACGAGAGCCTGCGCCGTGAGGCCGAGCACACGAAGGCGTGGCTCGAGTTCTCGGACGAGATGTCCTCGGCGGGCTCGGTCGAGGCGATGACGGGCACGGTCGCGGTCACGGTCGCCCGGCTGCTCGAGGCGGACCAGTGCTCGCTCTGGCTCGAGGACGACGCGGTCGGAGACTTCGTCTGCGCCGCGTCGCACGGCTATCTCGCCGAGGCCGCGGGTAACGAGATCGCGCACACCCGGATCCCCAGGCAGGCCGCCGACGAGTTCATCCGCAGCCGCAAGACGCCGTTCACGATGACGGCGCAGGAGCTCCACGACTGGTTCTTCTCCACCATCGAGACATCGTCGCTGAGGCCGGTGGCGACGGCGCCGCTCCCCGTGGGGCACGGCGTCAAGGGCTGGATCACCGTCCGCGCCCCGGCTGCCGGGCTGGAGCACTTCACCGAGGAGCGGCTGCGCCTCCTCGACGGCCTCGCCTACCGTGCCTCGATGGCGATCCAGAAGGCGCTGCTCTACCAGGAGCAGCAGGAGAACGCGCACGTGGCGAACGCACTGCTCGAGTTCGGCCGCGAGATCGCGCCGGCCGCCAGCGAGGCGGACGCGCTCGGCAAGGCCTGCGAGGTCGTGGCGCGGACGCTTCGGGCGCCGCGTGTGTACGTCCTTCTCGACGACGACCCGTCGGGCGCCGTGCGAATCGGCGCCTCCTACGGGGCGGACGAGTCCGCGCGTGACCTGAGCTTCCCGGCCGACCTGATGCGCAGGATCCTCGGTCGGTGGCGAGGAGTCGTTCGTCCTGTCGAACGGGGAGGTCGTCGCCGCGTTGACGGAGGCAGGGATCCCGATCACCCGCCCGGCCGCGCCGCTCGCGGTCGCTCCGCTTGCCCTCTCGGGCGACCGGCTCGGCTGCCTGCTCGCCGCCGCCAAGGATGCGGAGCACGAGTTCGACGAGCTCGACCTGCGCCTCCTCGCCGGAATGGCCCACCAGGCTGCTCTCTTGATCGCACGGTAGGCCGAACGCCGCGTCGCCCGTGGTCGATTCGCTACCTTGTCGGCCATGGCTTCGACATCCGTGCCCCTGGTGTTCCCGGTGCTCCTGTTCAGTGCCCCCTGGCTCGTGCCGATCGTCTACTACCTGTATCGGCTCAGGAGCAGCGACGAGGTATTCCCCTCCGCAGCCGAGCGGCTGCAGCGTTACTGGACGCGCTGAGTCCCGGGTCCGACACGGCCGCGGCGCTCGAGCTCCAGGTCGTCGAGGGTGACATCACCGCGCTCGCCGTCGACGCGATCGCAAACGCGGCGAACGACCGCCTGTGGATGGGCGCCGGAGTCGCAGGTGCGATCAAGCGCGCCGGTGGAGAGGAGATCGAGCGCGAGGCGGTCGCGAAGGGGCCGATCCCCGTCGGTAGCGCCGTCGCGACCGGAGCCGGTCGGCTGTCCGCGCGCTACGTCGTCCACGGCGCGGTCATGGGCCAGGACCTGCGGACGAGCGCCGAGCTGATCGGGCTGACGACGCGGAGCTGTCTCGAGGTCGCCGACGGCCTGGGCTGCGAGTCATTGGCGCTCCCCGCGTTCGGCACCGGCGTCGGTGGCTTCGGACTGGACGAGTGTGCGCGGATCATGGTCGCCGCGGCGCGCGCCTACGAGCCGGTGACGCTCAGGCGGGTCGTCTTCGCGGTCTTCGGCGGCGAGGCGGCCGCCGCCTTCAGAGTCGCGCTCTCCGACTGAGCAGGCCCGTACCCGGTCAGAACCGCTCGCGCAGCTTCGGCACGACGTCGGCGCAGAACTGCTCGAGGAAGCGGGCCTGGTCTTCACCCGGCGCGTGGAAGACGAGGTGGTCGAAGCCGAGACCGACGTACCAGCCGATCTTCTCGACGACCTCTTCCGCGTCGTTCGAGACGATGAAGCGTGTGTGGGCCAGTTCGGCGGCGGCGTCGGCCATGCGCTCCATCTCGAGCGGGTCATCGACGCCGCTCTTCATCTCGGGTGTCAGCGCGAGCGCGGCCCACCAGCGGCAGGCGTCGTGTGCGAACTCCGGGTCGTGGTCGTACGAGACCTTGATCTCGATGAACTTCGGTAGCGCCGCCGGGTCGCGCCCGGCCTGCGCTGCGCCCTCGGCGAGGTTGGAGAGCAGCTCCTCGTACAACGCCTGCTTCTTGCCGCTCGTCGCGATGAATCCGTCGCCGACCCGGCCCGCCAGCCTGGCCGCGAGCGGCCCGGAGGCGGCGACATAGATCGGCACGGGCTCGTCGGGCCGGTCGTAGATCGTGGCGCGGTCGGTGCGGTAGTACTCGCCCTCGAACGTGACGCGCTCCTCGGTCCACAGGCGGCGCATCACCTCGATCGCCTCGGCGAGGCGGAGCCGCCGTTCCTTGGCCCCGGGCCACTCGGCGCCCGTCGCCGGTGTCTCGTTCAGCGACTCGCCGGTGCCGACGCCTAGGAAGACGCGGCCCGGGTTGAGGCAAGCGAGGGTGGCGAACGCCTGGGCGACGATCGCGGGCTGGTAGCGCATCGTCGGCGTCAGCACGCTCGTCCCGAGCACTGCCCGCTCCGTGCGCTCCCCCAAAGCGCCGAGCCAGGTGAGCGCCGCCGGGCTGTGACCGCCGTGGTGGCGCCAGGGCTGGAAGTGGTCCGAGACGGCGATCGAGTCGAGGCCGAGCCGCTCCGCGAGGACGGAGCAGTCGAGCAGCTCGCGCGGGCCGAACTGCTCAGCCGAGGCTTTGTAGCCGAGGACGAGCGTCATTCGGCCGCGTTCCGCAGCTCGGCGAGGTCCGCCGGAGTGTCGATGTCGAACGCGAGGCCGGGGAGGTCGAGGATGCGGGCGACGAGCCCGGCGTCGGCGGCTACGGAGGCGTGGACGGAAGCGCTCGACGGCTCGCCGAAGTGAGTCATCACCGCACCCGCGGGCCGCATCGAGACGGCGTTCGTACCGCCGTCGAGTGCGCGAGCGATCGCCATTCCGCGCTCGGGCGTGGCTGCGACGAGGGCGCGCACGTCGGCGGCCGTGATCCGCGGGAGATCGGCCGAGACGACGGCTGCGATCGGCTCCGTGACGACCTCGCGCATGGCCGCGGCCAGCGCGTCGTTCCAGGCCAGTCCGCGGTCGTCGAAGCGTGGCACGCCGTTCGGCGCCGAGCAGCTCGGAGGAGACGATCGTGATCGGGCCGACGTCCGCCTCCTTCGCCGCCGCCAGCACGCCCTGGAGCAGCTCGAGCATCAGCGACGCTCGCTCGTCTGCCGAGAGCACCGCGGCGAGGCGGGACTTCGCGTCGTCGAGGCGCTTGAGCGGGACGAGGACGTGCGCGGCGGCCACCGCGGCACCTTAGCCGCGGCGCGTATCCTCAGCGCGTGCTCCCCCCGCACGATGCATTCGCGCTCGTGGAGGCCGACGCGGCCGATCTGCTCGGGCCTGCACAGCGCCTGCGCGCCCGCGGCAAGGGCAGCCTCGTCACCTACTCGCCGAAGGTCTTCATCCCGCTGACGAAGCTCTGCCGCGACGTCTGCCACTACTGCACCTTCGCGGCCCCGCCGAAGCGCGGCGAGCGTGCCTACCTGACCGCCGACGAGGTGCTCGCGATCGCCCGCGCGGGCGCCGAGGCCGGCTGCAAGGAGGCGCTGTTCACGCTCGGCGACAAGCCGGAGCGGCGCTACCGGGTGGCGCGCGACGAGCTGGCCGGGCTCGGCTGCGAGACGACGATCGAGTACCTCGTCCGGATGTGCAGGCTGGTGCTGGACGAGACGGGCCTGCTCCCGCACGCCAACCCGGGCGTGATGACGCGTGAGGAGCTCGCGGCGCTCCGGGAGGTCACGGCCTCGCAGGGGATCATGTTGGAGACCGCCTCCGATCGGCTGTCCGAGCGCGGCGGTCCGCACTTCGGCTCGCCCGACAAGCTGCCGGCTGCGCGCCTCGAGACGCTGCGCCTCGCCGGAGAGCTGCGGATCCCGTTCACGAGCGGGATCCTGATCGGGATCGGCGAGACGCGGCGGGAGCGGATCGAGGCGCTGCTCGCGATCCGTGAGCTTCACGAGCGCTACGGGCACATCCAGGAGGTGATCGTCCAGAACTTCCGGGCCAAGCCCGGGACGCTGATGGCCGATCGGGACGAGCCGCCGCTCGACGAGCTGCTCTGGACCGCCGCCGCGGCGCGGCTCGTGCTCGGAGCGGACATGAACGTCCAGTGCCCGCCGAACCTGAGCTACGACGACTTTCCGCGTCTGCTCGACGCCGGGATCAACGACTGGGGCGGCGTCTCGCCCGTGACGATCGACCACGTGAACCCGGAGGCGCCGTGGCCGCAGATCGAGCGACTCGCCGCCGCGACACTCGCCGCGGGGCTCGAGCTGGCGCCGCGCCTGCCCGTCTACCCCGAGTACCTCGACTCCGCGTGGCTCGACCCGGGCGTGCTCCCGCAGGTGCTGCGGGCGTCGGACTCCCTCGGCCTGGCCCGGGAGGACGGGTGGAGCCCGGGTGACGAGCGGCCGGTCCCGTTCGTCCCGCGAGACGCGCTCCCGGTCGACACGCCGGACGAGCTCGGCGAGGACGAGATCGTCCGGCTGTTCCACGCCAGGGGCGAGGAGCGGCAGCGCGTGTTCGCCGCGGCCGACCGGCTCCGCCGCGAGGTGAACGGCGACGTCGCCACCTACATCGTGACGCGGAACATCCAGTACACGAACGTGTGCTACTTCAAGTGCGGCTTCTGCGCCTTCTCGAAGGGCAAGCTGGCCGAGAACCTGCGCGGTCCCGCCTATCTCACGCCGCACGAGGAGATCGTGCGGCGCGTGCAGGAGGCCTGGGAGCGCGGCGCGACGGAGGTCTGCCTCCAGGGCGGCATCCACCCGTCGTTCGACGGCGACTACTACGAGTCGGTCGTCCGGGCGATCAAGGACGAAGTGCCGGACATCCACGTGCACGCGTTCTCGGCGCTCGAGATCTGGCAGGGAGCTGCCACCCTCGGGCTGCCGCTCCGCGACTACCTCGAAAGGCTGCGCGATGCCGGGCTCGCGTCGCTGCCGGGCACGGCCGCCGAGGTGCTCGACGACGAGGTGCGCGCCGTCATCTGTCCGGACAAGGTGACGACCGACCAGTGGCTCGAGGTGCACGACACGGCCCACCGCGTCGGCCTGCGCTCGAACAACACGATCATGTTCGGGCACGTGGACACGCCGCGGAACTGGGCGCGGCACCTGCTGCGCGTCCGGGAGCAGCAGCAGCTGACCGGAGGCTTCACGGAGTTCGTCCCGCTCCCGTTCGTCCACATGGAGGCGCCGATGTACCTGCGCGGCCTCGCCCGGCGGGGCCCCACGTTCGGCGAGATGCTGCTGATGCACGCCGTCGGCCGCCTGGCGCTCCATCCCTGGATCGAGAACGTGCAGATCTCGTGGGTCAAGGCCGGGCCGGAGGGTGTCAAGGCGGCGCTCAACGCGGGTGCGAACGACGTCGGCGGCACGCTGATGAACGAGTCGATCTCACGCGCGGCGGGCGCCGGCTACGGCCAGGAGATGCCGCCCGAGAAGATGGAGGCGATGATCCGCGCCGCCGGCCGGGTTCCACGCCAGCGCACGACGCTGTACGGCGAGCCGGATCGCGAGCGCGTGGCGGCGTCGTTCGGTGCGCCGCCGCTCGCAGAGCCGCTCAACCCTCCGGTGGAGACGGGCGGCCTCCGCCGACCGGCGAAGCTGATCCGGCCGGGTCTCGCCGTCGCCTGAGCGGGCCGTGTTCCAGCCCGAGCAGGAGGCGATGCCTGTCGAGGAGCGGAGAGCGCTCCAGGACAGGCGCTTCGACGACCTCCTCGCCCGGCTGAAGGGAGCGAAGTCCGAATACTGGCGGGAGAAGCTGCACGGCGTCGAGGCCCGCGGCGTCGGCGAGATCGCGGCGCTGCCGTTCACGTCCAAGTCGGAGCTTCGCGACGCCTACCCGTTCGGGACGCTCGCCGTCCCACTCGACAGGACGGTTCGCGTCCACGCCTCCTCCGGCACCCGCGGCAAGCCGCTGATCGTCGCCTATACCCCGGCGGACATCGAGCTGTTCGCCGAGGTGAACGCGCGGGCGATCGTCTGTGCGGGCGGCCGCGCGAGCGACGTGCTGCACGTCGCCTACGGCTACGGCCTGTTCACGGGCGGGCTCGGCCTCCACTACGGCGGCGAGCGCCTCGGCGCCACCGTCGTGCCCGCCTCGGGCGGGAACCCGGGCCTGCAGATCGAGCTGCTCGCCGACCTCGGGGCCGACGGGCTCGCCTGCACGCCGTCGTTCGCACTCCTGCTCGCGGAGCGTGCGGCCGCAGACGGTCTCGCCGACCGCATCCACCTCCGCTACGGGGTCTTCGGCGCCGAGCCGTGGTCGGAGGGGATGCGGGCGAAGCTCGAGAGCGCCTGGGGGATCGACGCGTGCGACGTCTACGGGCTGTCGGAGGTGATCGGCCCCGGCGTCGCCGCCGAGTGCCGGGAAGGCAAGGGCGCGCTGCACGTCTTCGACGACCACTTCTTCGCGGAGATCGTCGATCCCGCGTCGCATGAGACCCTGCCGCCGGGAGAGCGTGGCGAGCTCGTGCTGACGACGCTGACGAAGGAGGCGTTTCCCGTGCTTCGGTACCGCACCGGCGACCTGACGAGCATCGTCGCCGAGCCGTGCCCATGCGGGCGCACGCATCCCCGGATCGCCCGTTTCACCGGCCGCGTCGACGACATGCTGGTAGTCCGGGGCATCAACGTCTTCCCGAGCGAGATCGAGGCCGTGGTCCTGGACGACCATGCGCTCAACGGCCAGTACGCGATCGTGATCGACCGCCGGAAGGCGCTCCCGGAGCTGGAGGTGCACGTCGAGGCCGACGGGCCGCTGGAGCAGTTGGAGGAGCGCCTCGAAGCGCGCCTTCGTCTTCGCGTCCGGGTCGTGACGTGCGCGCCCGGCTCCCTGCCGCGGACGGAGACGGGCAAGGCCAAGCGCCTGTTCGAGCGCGTCGACGAGACCGAGCCGTGGTAGCCGACCCCGAGCGGCCCGCGTCGCGGACCTCGCCGCGGTCGAGTCACGGACGTCCTGTCAGGCCTCGAAATGAGGGAGAATCCGGGCTCAGCCGAGGAAAGGGAGGAGAACGATGGCGATTCTGATGGTGCTCGACCTGCACGGGGCGACCACGGACGACTACGACGAGCTGAACCGGACTCTGGGGATCGACCCTGATCACCTGCCCGACGGGTTGCTCTCGCACGCCGTAGGCCCGGTCGACGACGGGCTGCTCATCGTCGACACGTGGGAGTCGCAGGAGGCGCTCGACCGGTTCTTCCAGGAGCGAGTCGGGCCCGGAATGCAGGAGGTGGGAATCGGGGCCGGCGCCGAGCCGCGCGTCTTCCCGGTCCACAACGACATCCCGCAGGGAGCCGGCAAGGACCCGGGCGTGATCATCGTCATCGAGTCTCCGGGCTTCCACGCGGATGCGTACGACCGTGTCATCGACGGCATGGACGCACACGCGGGCGACGGCTCGAACCATCCGGCCGTCTCCCACACCGCCGCGGTCACGGACGACGGGATGATCTTCGTGGACATCTGGCCGTCGACCGAGGCGTTCGAGGAGTTCGCCGAGAGTCAGCTCGGGGACGCCGCGGAGGAGATGGGGCCGATCGAGCCGCGTGTCGTACCGGTGCACAACCGCTTCGCGGCGTAGGGGCTAGCGGAGCGCTTCCGGATTCAGGGCATTCGAAGGCGGGCGGTTCTCGAGCAGGACCGCCCGCAGCGCCCCGACGCACAGCATCCCCATCGCCTCACGCGTCTCGAGGGTCGCCGAGCCGAGATGCGGGGCCAGGACGACGTTCTCGAGTGCGAGCAGCTCCCCGGTCACCTCCGGCTCGCGCTCGAACACGTCGAGAGCGGCGCCGGCGATCCGCCTCTCGGCGACTGCCCGTGCCAGCGCAGCCTCGTCGACGATCGGGCCACGGCTCGTGTTGACGAGCACGGCAGTCGGCTTCATCTGCGCGAGCGCCCGTTCGTCGATCAGATGGTGTGTCTCGGCCGAGAGCGGCAGATGGAGGCTCACGACGTCGGCGGTCGCGAGCAGCTCGGCGAGCGGGAGCCCGCCGGTGCGCGTCGAGTGGACGACCTCCATGCCGAAGGCCCGGGCCAGGCGCTCGACCTCCTGTCCGATTCGGCCGTGGCCGACCAGTCCGAGCGTCTTTCCGGTCAGGCCGGTGCCGAGCATCATGTTCGGCGCCCAGATCCAGTCCTCGCGACGGCGGACGAGCCGGTCGCCCTCGGCGACGCGGCGGACGAGCGTGAGCAGGAGGGTCATCGTCAGCTCGGCCGTCGTATGCGTGAGCACGTCGGGCGTGTTCGAGACGAGCACGCCGCGGCGCGTGCAGGCGGGCACGTCGACGTTGTCGAAGCCGACGGCGAAGTTGGCGGCGACCCGCAGCTGCGGCCCGGCCGCGTCGAGGAGCTCGTCGTCGATTCGGTCGGTGAGCATCGTCATCAACCCGTCGCAGCCCGCCGCGCGCGCGAGCAGCTCCTCCCGCGACGGCGGCCACTCGGAGTCGTGCACGTCGAGCTCGAACGACCGCTCGAGCTCCGCGCGGACACGCGCCGGAAACCGCCGTGTCGCGAACACCCGTGGCCGAACGGCGGTGTCAGACACCGCACTGAGAGGGGTCAGTCACTGCTACGAGCAGCGCCAGACACTGACCAGGCACCCTGCCTGAGCAGTGCCAGAGCGGTGCCAGAGCGGTGCCAGAGCAGCGCCAGAGCAGTGCCAGACACCGGGGCGTGTCCGGACAAGACAGGGTCAGCTCTCGACGATCTCGGCGTCCGGGGCGTGCGCCGGATCGGCGTCGGCCAGCACGTCGCTCGCCCACTCGCGCGTCTTCCAGGCCGGCACCGGGGTCTTGCACTCCGACTTGGGGACGAAGCGGGACCGCTCGACGAGCTGGTAGTGGTGGATGTAGCGCGGGCAGTTCGGGAACACCTCCGTGGCCTCGATCCGCCACAGGAACTGCGCCTCCGGGTACTCGGCGAGGAGCGGATCGTCGTCCGTGTGTGAGGCGATGCCGTTCAGCCGCATCCGCTTGCGCGCCTCGAAGTCCACGAACAGCAGCCCCACGTGCGGATTCACGGAGGCGTTTCCGGCCGTGAGGTACATGCCGTTCCCGTCGTAGTTCGGGAACGCGATCGTCCGCTCGTCGAGCACCCGCACGAACCCCGGCTCGCCGCCCTTGTACGAGCACTGCGGCTTCCCGTCCGCATCGGCCGTGGCGATGAAGAACATGTCGCAGCGTTCGATGAAGGCGCGATCGGATTCGTCGATCGTCGGACGGGACAGGAATCGCTCCTCGATCCGGTCGGCGAGACGGCGCGTGTCGAAGCGATCCTGATAGCGGCGGTTGCCCTCGTGGTAGATACTCACGGCTCGATTATGCGCGAGAGTCTGCTTCTCGTCGCGGCCGGAGGCCAGTACCGCGGGTCAGTCCGAGTAGTACTCGTCCGCGATGCTCAGGACGTCGTCGAGGACGGCCAGGCCCTCGTCGAGCTCCTCGCGGGTGATCGTCAGCGGCGGCGCGATCATGATCACGTTCCAGTGCACGAACAGGTAGAGGCCGCGCTCCATCGCCGCCTTCGCCAGCCGGGTGACCGGTGCCGCCGCCTCTCCGCCCGCGTTGAACGGGACGAGCGGCTCCCGCGTGCCACGGTTGCGGACGAGCTCGAGCCCCCAGAACAGACCCAGCCCCCGCACGTCGCCGATCGACGGATGCCGCTCGGCGAGCTTCGGCAGCTCTCCGGCGAGCACCTGGCCCATCGCGGCCGAGTTCTCGACGACGCCCTCCTCCTTGAACGCCTCGATCGACGCGACCGCGGCGGCGCAGGCGAGCGGATGGCCCGAGTACGTGAGGCCGCCCGCGAAGAACTTGTCCTTGATCGCCTCGTACACGTGCCGCCGCACCGTCAGCGCACCGAGCGGCACGTAGCCGGAGTTGATCCCCTTGGCGGTCGTGATCAGGTCGGGAACGACGTCCCAGTGCTCGCAGGCGAACCAGCGTCCGGTGCGGCCCCAGCCGGCCATCACCTCGTCGCAGATCAGCAGGATGCCGTGCCGGTCGCAGGTCTCGCGGATCGACTGCAGGTAGCCGTCGGGCGGGACGATCAGCCCGTTCGTGCCCGTGACCGTCTCGAGGATCACGGCGGCGACCGTGTGCGCGCCCTCGTACTGCAGGATCTCCTCGAGGTGCGGGCCGCCCGAGCAGACGGGGCAGGGGTCGGGATGGCCTGCGGGGCAGCGGTAGGTGTACGGGTCGAACATGCGCACGACGCCCGGCATCCCGGGCTCGGCGAACCAGCGCCGCGGGTCGCCGGTCAGCGTCACCGCGCCGGCGGTCGCACCGTGGTAGGAGCGGTAGCGGGCGATCACCTTGTGCCGGCCGGTCACCCAGCGCGCGAGCTTGACGGCGTTCTCGTTCGCCTCGGCGCCGCCGTTCGTGAAGAACGTGCGCTCGAGGTCGCCCGGCATCACCTCGGCGATCAGGCGCGCCGCCTCCGAGCGTTTGTCGTTCGCCATCGGCGGGCCGATCGTGCAGAGCACGTCGGCCTGCTCCTTGATCGCGGCGACCACCTTCGGGTGCTGGTGGCCGATCGAGACGTTGACGAGCTGCGAGGCGAAGTCGAGGTAGCGCTTGCCGTCGTAGTCCCAGAAGTACCGGCCTTCCGCCCCGGCGATGGGAAGCGGCGAGAGCGCCGACTGGACCGACCAGGAGTGGATCAGGTAGTCGCGGTCGTCGGCGACGACCTTTTCGCCTTCGGCGCTCCTGTTCTCGGCGATGGCCACTTCTTGGATCGTACTCGCGCTACGCTCCTTGCGAAACCCCGAGGAGGCGAAGATGACCGAGGTCGCGACCGCGCCCAGGCAGGGCGATGCGCAGGAGCTTTCGAGGATCAGCCACTGGATCGACGGCCGCGTGGTGCCCGGCCGCTCCGGCCGCGCCGGTCCTGTCTACAACCCGGCGACCGGAGCGGTCGCGGCCGAGGTCGACTTCGCCTCGGTCGAGGAGGTCGACGCCGCAGTTGCCTCCGCCAGGGCGGCGTTCCCGGACTGGCGCGCGATGTCCGTCTCCCGCCGCGCCGAGCTCTTCTTCCGCGTCCGCGCGCTCCTCGACGCGCACCGCGACGACATCGCCCGCCTCCTCACGCGCGAGCACGGCAAGGTGCACTCGGACGCGCTCGGCGAGGTCGCCCGCGGGCTCGAGGTGATCGAGTACTCGTGCGGCATCCCGTCGCTGATCAAGGGCGAGTTCTCCGAGCAGGCCTCGACCGGGATCGACGTCTACTCGATCCGGCAGCCGCTCGGCGTCGTCGCCGGCATCACGCCGTTCAACTTCCCGGCCATGGTGCCCATGTGGATGTGGGGGCCGGCGCTCGCCTGCGGCAACACCTTCGTGCTCAAGCCGTCCGAGAAGGACCCGTCCGCGTCGCTCCTCGTCGCGGAGCTGCTGAAGGAAGCCGGCATCCCCGACGGCGTCTTCACCGTCGTCCAGGGCGACAAGGTCGCGGTCGACCGGCTGCTCGAGCACCCCGACGTGTCCGCGGTCAGCTTCGTGGGCTCGACGCCGATCGCCAGGTACGTCTACGAGAGCGGGACGAAGGCGGGCAAGCGGGTGCAGGCGCTCGCCGGCGCGAAGAACCACATGATCGTCCTGCCGGACGCCGACGTGGACATGGCCGCCGACGCGGCGGTCTCGGCCGGCTACGGCTCGGCGGGCGAGCGCTGCATGGCGGTCTCGGTCGTCGTCGCCGTCGGCGATGTCGCCGATCCGCTCGTCGACGCGATCAGGGAGCGCGCCGTGAAGATCACGGTCGGGGACGGCTCGAAGCCCGACTCGGAGATGGGGCCGCTGATCACGGGCCAGCATCGCGACAAGGTCGCCTCCTACCTCGACTCGGGCACGGAGCAGGGCGCGAAGCTGGTGCTGGACGGCCGCGAGACCGCGCCGGACGGCGACGGGTTCTTCCTGGGCGTGTCGCTCCTCGACGACGTGACGCCGGACATGGACTGCTACCGCGACGAGATCTTCGGACCGGTGCTGTCGGTCGTCCGCGTGGACACCTACGACGAGGCCATGCAGCTCGTCAACGAGAACCCGTGGGGGAACGGGACGGCGATCTTCACGCGCGACGGGGGCGCCGCCCGCCAGTTCCAGTTCGACGCGCAGGCGGGAATGGTCGGGATCAACGTTCCGATTCCCGTGCCCGTCGCCTGGTTCTCGTTCGGCGGCTGGAAGGCGTCGCTCTTCGGCGACACGCACGCATACGGGCCCGAGAGCGTCAACTTCTACACGCGCGGCAAGGTCGTCACCAGCCGCTGGCCCGATCCGGCCACGAGCCGGGTCAACCTGGGCTTCCCGGAGACGCGCTAGACGCCGAGGGGAGCCGCGAGGCTCCCCTCAGGTCTTCCAGCCCCGATCCGCTCTAGCCGTAGGGGACATAGAGCGTGAAGTAGTGGGCGTTCACGTCGTGGTTGTAGCCCGTGGCCGAGTACCCGTCAGCATGGCCGGCCGGGGTAATGCTCGGCCGCACCGAGATGTAGCCGAGGTCCGGGACCCACGGGGTGGACCAGCTCGCCGTGGCGCCGGTTGCCTGCTTGCCGTCGGGGACCCCCACGTAGACGGTTCCGTACGTGTGGGCACCGACCCAGACGCCTCCCTGCGCCACGCCCATCGTTCCGAGCACGCCTGCAGGACCCCGCGGGCCGGTTGCGCCGGTATCTCCCTTGGGACCCTGTGAGCCGGTGGCACCGGTGTCACCCTTCGGGCCGGCCGGAATCTGGCCGGCGGCGAAGTCGGACGCCATCAGCGAGCCGGGCTTGACCAGGATGCTCGTGATCGACTGGTGCGCGATCTTCGCCCGGGTCACGGAGTTGTTCTGGATCTGCTGCGTGCCAACGCTGTTCCTGGGCAGGAAGTCGTTGGTCGCGGCAACGCTCACACCGCCGAGTGCGATGAAGAGCGCGAACATCGCAACTCCGATCGCAGGGCTGGGACGACGTAGCTTCGACATCGAAACCCCTCCCTTCTACGTACACAATCAACGTAGGCCCGGAGCTGTTACCGATGCTTGGCCCGCAGGTAAGGGTCTTGAAAAGGTCGTCGAGGAGCTGATCCGTGCTACTCGCCGAGCGCTTCGATATAGGCCGAGAACGCCTGCTGGCGGCGGCGGCACTCCTCCAGCTCCCCGTTCAGCCGGGCGAGCTCCTCGGCGCGCGGATCGGTCTCCTCGACCTCCGCGAAGTTGAAGACGTCGTCACGGTCGAAGAAGCTCCCGGGGTCGTCGGCGTCGTGGTCGACGGGACTGAACTCCTCCCTGACGATCTCGGCGTCCTCGGGCTTCATCCGGGCGAAGGCCGCGGCATCGATGCGTGCGCCCTCGGCTTCGCCGATCACGAGCTCGACCGACTCCTCGAGATTCCGCTCGCGCTCACGCTCGAAGTCGAGCGTCTCCTGCGCCTGGCGCCTGCGCACGGCGCGTGCGATCGCATCCCGGTCCACAGGGCAAAGATAATCAGCCCGTGCCGGTACTGCGCTCGGCAGAGGGTCGTCCTGATGAGCGCGTCGGCCGCGCAGGCCGCCGTCTCGTTCGTCAACTTCGGCCTCCCGTCGATCGGCCCCGACCTGCGGCGCCACTACGGGCTCACGCTTCCCGAGCTCGGCGGCGTCCTCACCGCGAGCCTGCTCGGCTCCGGCCTGGCACTGATCGGCGCGGGGATCGCGGTCGACCGCTTCGGAGCCCGTCGCGCCACGTTCGTGGGCACGATCGTCGCCGTCGCGGGGCTTACGGCTGCTGCGAGCGCGGAGTCGAAGGCGGTGCTGTATGTCGCCCTGGTCCTGTCCGGGATCGGCTCGTCGGTGATCCCGGTCGCGGGCGCCGGGGCGCTGTTCCGCGTCTACCCGGCGTCGCGGCGCGGCTGGGCACTCGGCGTGCGACAGACGGCGGTCCCGCTCGGCGGCACCATCGCGGCGGTCGCGATGCCCGGTCTGGTCAGGATCGGCGGCGTCGAGCTCGCCTTCGCCGTCGCCGCCGGGGCGGTCGCCGTGACGGGCACGGTGTTCGCACTGATCCCGGAGCCGGGTGCCGGGCCTGTGCGCACCCGCATCGAGCGCCCGTTCCGCAGCATCCTCCGGGCTCCCGGGATGCTGCGGCTGCTGCTCGTGGCCGCGCTCTACATCGTCGTGCTGCAGGCCATCCTCTCGTACACCGTCCCCTCGGCGCGGGCGGCCGGGCTGTCCGTCTTCTGGGCCGGGTTCACCTACTTCGCCGTCAACGTGACGGCGATGGTGGCCCGCCTGGTCTGGGGCCGGGTGGCCGACCGGCAGGGTGGATCGCGGCGCGTGAGGACACTGGTCGAGACGGGCATCGTCGCCGCGGTCGGAGGGCTCGTGTACACGCTGGCCCTGCACGTCGGCCCCGGGCTCGTCATCCCGGCGGCCGTCCTGTTCGGCTTCGGCGCCCTCGGCTGGAACGCGCTCGTCTACGTCAGCGCCGGGGAGCGGACGGTGCCGGACCTCGCCGGCCGCTCCGTCGCGACGGCGGCGACCGTCGTCTTCCTGATCTCCGCGATCTGCACGCCGCCGCTCGGGGCGCTCGCCGACCACGCGGGGTGGAACGTGTTCTGGGTGACGACGGCGGTGCTGGCAGCACTCGGGGCGCTGGCCGCGAGCGGCCTCAAGCCCGAAAACGTCGCGCCGTAAGGACGATCGGCCGACGTACCCCTTCTGGGCGGAGTCGCGGCTCTGCCGCGACGTAGCTCGGGCCGCCGGAGACGCGCAACGAAGGGGGAAGGGGCCACGTGGGGGAAACCGGCCGTTTCCCCCACGATCGGATTGCATACTGTATGGTCAGGCGCCGTGGCGAGGATCCTCCAGGAGAGCGCGCCGCTCGTCAGGAACGCGAGCGCGGCTGCCACGGAGTTGATCCGCGAGGCGATCGTCGAGGGCCGACTGACGCCCGGCCAGCGCCTCAAGGAAGAGGAGCTCGCCGGCGAGCTCGGCATCAGCCGGACGCCGGTGCGCGAGGCGCTGCTGATCCTGCAGGCCGAGGGGCTCGTCGACGCCGCCCCCAACCGCGGCGCCGTCGTCCGCAGCCACGACGCGGACGACCTCGAGGACCTCTACCAGCTGCGCGCCCTGCTCGAGGGGTATGCCGCCCGGCGCGCAGCGGCGACGATCTCCGAGACCGCCGTGGCCGGCCTGCAGGCGAGCTGCGAGCGCTTCGAGAGCCTGATCGAGGGCGACGTGCAGGAGCTCGTCAGGGAAAACCTGCTCTTCCACAACGTGATCCTGGACGCGGCTCAGAGCCGGCGGGTGGCGGAGCTCGTCAGGAAGGTGATCGAGCTGCCGCTCGTCTACCGCTCCTACATCTGGTACTCGGTCGACCAGCGGCGGATCTCGGCGCACTACCACCGGCAGATCGTGCGCGCGCTCGCGTCGCGCGACGGCGAGCGGGCCGAGCTGGTGATGAAGGAGCACGTGTTCGAGGCACGTGACGTCCTCGTCGCGCAGGTGCGCGAGCTCGAGGCGCGTGCATGAGCGACACGGCCGCGGCGACGCCGAGTCACGAGCGCGACACGAGCGGCCCGGGGCCGCTGGCGGGCGTCCGGGTCGTCGAGCTCGGCATGCTGCTCGCGGGTCCGTTCACGGGCCGCCTGCTCGGTGACATGGGCGCCGAGGTGATCAAGGTGGAGCCGCCGGGGCAGCCGGACCCGATGCGGGAGTGGGGCAAGGCCCGATACGAGGGCCGCTCGCTGTGGTGGCCGGTCCAGTCGCGCAACAAGAAGTGCGTCACGCTCAACCTGCGCACCGAGCAGGGACAGAAGCTGCTGCTCGAGCTCGTCAAGCACTCCGACGTCCTCGTCGAGAACTTCCGCCCGGGCACGCTCGAACGCTGGAACCTCGCCCCGGCGGAGCTCTGGGAATCGAACCCGAAGCTCGTGATCGCGCGGATCTCCGGCTACGGCCAGACGGGGCCGTACGCGCCGCGTGCCGGCTTCGCGTCGGTCGCGGAGGCGATGGGCGGGATTCGCTACATCAACGGCTTTCCCGGCGAGCCTCCGCCGCGCATCCACATCTCGCTCGGCGACTCGCTCTCCGGCATGTACGCGGCGCAAGGCATCCTCGCCGCGCTCTACAAGCGCGATGCGCTCGGCTTCGACCGCGGCCAGGTGGTCGACGTCTCGCTGATGGAAGCCTGCTTCTCGCTGCTCGAGAGCACCGTGACCGAGTACGACCGGCTCGGCATCGTCCGCGGGCCGGGCGGGACGGGGCTCGAGGGCGTCGCGCCGTCGAACATCTTCAAGTCGAGCGACGGCAAGTGGGTCGTGATCGCGGCCAATGCGGACAAGGTCTTCGGGCGCCTGTGCGAGGCGATGGGCCAGGCCGAGCTCGCAGACGATCCGCGCTTCTCGACGCATCTGGCGCGCGGCGAGCATCAGGAGGAGATCGAGGGCATCGTCTCCGACTGGGCGGGCGCGCGTGACGCCGCCGAGATCGACCGGGTTCTGAACGAGGCCGGCGTCATCTGCGGGCCGATCTACACGATCGCCGACATCTTCGAGGACGAGCAGTTCAAGGCTCGCGACATGCTGCTCGAGCACGAGGACCCGGAGTTCGGGCCGTACATCGGGCCCGGCCTGGTTCCCAAGTTCTCCGAGACGCCGTCGGCCGTGCGCTGGTCGGCGACGTGGGAGGACGGAAGTCACAACGCGGACGTCTACGGCGGCCTGCTCGGCCTGTCCCAGTCGGATCTGGACGAGCTCAGGGCCGAAGGCGTGCTCTAGTCCGGAATCGAAAGGAAGCGAATGGCTTACAGGCTGGGAGTCGACGTCGGGGGCACGTTCACCGACCTGCTGCTCGTCCACGACGAAAGCGGCTCGATGCACCGTGTGAAGACGCCTTCGACGCCCGCGGACCCGTCCGAGGGGGTCCTCACGGGGGTCAAACGGATCGCCGAGGAGGCCGACATGCAGGTCGGCGACATCCGCAACATCCTGCACGGCACGACGGTGGCGACGAACGCGGTGCTCGAGTCGAAAGGGGCGCGCGTCGGCCTGCTGACGACGCGAGGGTTCAAGCAGATCCTGCACCTGGCGCGCTCCCAGACGCCGGGGCCGCTGGCGGGCTGGATCATCATGATCAAGCCTGATCCCCCGGCATCGCTCGCCGACACCCGCGAGATCGCCGAACGGATGGATGCGCAGGGCGCCACGGTCGTGCCGGTGGACGACGCGCAGGCCGAGAGCGTGATCCGCGAGCTCGTCGAGTCCGGCGTCGAGACGCTGACGATCGCGTTCATCAACTCGTACATCTCGGCGGCGCACGAGGAGCAGGTCGGGGCGATCGTGGAGCGGCTCTACCCGGGCTTCCCCGTGACGCTGTCGGCGCAGGTGCTCCCCGAGTTCCGGGAGTACGAGCGGGCGCTGACCGCGTGCATGAACTCCTACGTGCGCCCTCGGGTGGCCGACTACGTCGAGAAGCTGTCCGGCGACCTGAAGGGGATCGGTGCCACCGCGGACGTCAACATCCTGCGTTCGGACGCCGGGTTGATGACGACGCGCGAGGCAGGGCGGAACCCGATCTACGGTGTCCTGTCCGGGCCGTCCGGAGGCGTCGCGGGAGCCCTGTACGTGGCCCGGCAGGCGGGCTACGACAACATCCTCACCTTCGACATGGGCGGGACGTCGACCGACGTGTCGCTCTGCCTCGACGGCCGGCCGACGATCGGCCGCGAGACCTCGATCTCCCACTTCAGGCTCCGGGTCCCGTCGGTCGACGTGCACACGGTCGGCGCCGGCGGCGGCTCGATCGCACACGTGCCTGAGCTGACGAAGGCACTCCGGGTCGGCCCGCAGTCGGCGGGCGCCGAGCCCGGGCCGTCGGCCTACGGGAAGGGCGGTACCGACCCGACCGTGACGGACGCCAACGTCGTCGTCGGCCACCTCCCGCCGCGCCTCCTGGGCGGCGAGATGGAGCTCGACGTCGAGGCTGCGAGCTCGGCGGTGCAGACGATCGCCGACGCGATGGGACTCGGCTCAGCCGAGGAGGCGGCCGAGGGGATCCTCGCGATCGTCAACGAGAACATGGCCGGAGCACTCCGCGTCGTCTCGGTGCAGCGAGGTCACGACCCCCGCGACTTCGCGCTCGTCGCCTACGGCGGAGCGGGGCCGATGCACGCGAACGCGGTGGCGAAGATCATGGGCTCGTTCCCGGTCATCGTGCCGCCCGCCCCGGGCCTGCTCTGCGCGCTCGGGGACATCGTGGCGGACTTCCGGGACGAGTTCGCGCGCACCTACATCAGGGTGCTGGACGACGCGGCTCCGGAGGACGTCTCGTCGATCCTCGACGAGCTCGGCGGCCGCGCCCAGCAGTGGCTCGAGGACGAGGGGATCGACCCGGACGCGCGCAGCATCTCGTTCGTCGCCGACATGCGCTACCGGGGCCAGGGCTACGAGATCCCGGTCTCGCTCGACCCGGGCGAGGTGCGGGCCGGAGGCCTGGCCGATCTGGACGAGCGGTTCAACGCCTTGCACGAGCAGCTGTACGGATTCCGGATGCACGCCACGCGTAGCGAGATCGTCAACCTCCGCGCCGTCGGGTTCGGAGCGGCGCCAAAACCGGAGCTGCCTCAGGGTGAGCTGGGGAGTGACGCCGCCGCCGGGGCGGTGGTCGACACGCACGAGATCGTCTTCGAGGGCAAACGGTTGCCCACGCCGATCTACGACCGCACGAAGCTCCAGCCCGGAAGCGGCTTCGCAGGCCCGGCGATCGTGACCGAGTTCGATTCGACCACCGTCGTCCTGCCCGGCTTCCAGGCCGAGGTCGACCGCTACTACAACATCGTGATCACGCCGAGTGGAGAGGGGCAGAGCAATGGCCGTGTCGGCTGACAAGCCGCGGATCGCGCAGATCCCGACCGACGTCGAGGTCGATCCCGTCACCCTCGACATCATCGAGGGCGCGCTCAAGAGCGCCCGCTTCGAGATGGACGCCGTGCTGTTCCGCTCGGCGATGAGCCCGGTGATCCGGGAGCAGCACGACGAGTTCCCGATGATCACCGACCCGAACGGCCGCATGATCGTCGGGCAGTTCGGCGCCTACATCAACGAGATGATGGAGAGCTGGGAGGGCGGCATCTACCCGGGCGACGTGATCCTCACGTCCGACCCGTTCAAGTGCTCGGCCTCGATCTCGCACACGAACGACTGGCTCGTGCTCGTCCCGATCTTCTTCGAGGACGAGCTCGTGGGCTGGTCGAGCCAGTTCGGCCACCAGATGGACTGCGGCGGCCCGCTGCCGGGCTCGCTGCCGACCGGCGCCCGGACGATCTTCGAGGAGGGCCTGATCATCCCGCCGCTCAAGATCATCGAGCGGGGCGAGCACCGCGAGGACGTCCTCAAGCTGATCTTCAACAACATGCGGCTGCCCGAGATGAACCGGGCCGACCTGTTCGCGATCGTCGCCGGCTGCCGTGCCGGCGAGAAGCGTGTCCAGCAGCTCTGCGAGCGGTTCGGGAAGCAGACGTATCTCGCCGCCTGCCAGGCGCTGCTCGATCGCACCTACGAGGCGATGCGGACGCTGATCCAGCTCGCGATCCCGGAGGATCCGCAGTCGTTCGAGGACTACGTGGACGACGACGGGCTCGGGAACGGGCCGTTCAAGATGAAGCTGACGATCTGGCGGGAGGGCGACCACGCCTTCTTCGACTGGACGGGAACCGATCCCCAGGCCCTCGGGCCGGTCAACTTCTACCTCTCCGAGGGCATGTTCAAGATGTTCATCGGGGTCTACCTGATCATGGTCAACGACCCCCAGATCCTCTTCAACGACGGCTTCTACCCGCTGCTCCACATCGTGCTGCCCGAAGGGTGCCTCCTGCGGCCGCGCTTCCCCTCGGCGCTCGGTTGCCGCACGCACGCCCTGGCGCGGCTCTTCGACGTGCTCGGCGGTGCCCTCTGCAAGAACGCCCCTGAGCTGAATACGGCCTCGGGCTACGGAACGAGCCCGTACATGCTCTATTCGGGCTGGGACTCGAAGGGTGACTTCTTCTATTCGATGGAGATCCTCTACGGCGGCATCCCGGGCCGGCCGATCGGCGACGGCATGGACGGCCACTCGTGGTGGCCGCTGTTCGAGAACATCCCGACCGAGTACCTCGAGGCGTACTACCCGATGCGGATCGACGGCTACACGACGGTGACCGACTCGGGCGGCCCCGGCCTCCATCGCGGCGGCAACGGTGTCGAGAAGCGGTACGTCTACCTCGAGCCCGGCGAGGTCTCGATCCACGACGACCGCTGGCTGACCCGTCCGTGGGGCGTGCTCGGCGGCCGGCCGGGCGCCCGCTCGTCGAAGCTGCTCCAGCGCGCCGACGGGACCGAGGAGGTGCTGCCCTCGAAGTGCGACCGCGTCGAGGTGCAGCCGGGCGACATGCTCGTGTACAGGACGGCCGGAGGCGGCGGCTGGAAGGATCGTCTCGACCGGCCGGTGGAAGCCGTCGAGCGGGACGTCTCCTTCGGGCTCGTCTCGCCTGAGGCCGCGAAGGAGGGCTACGGGGTGATCGTCGGCGATCCCGACGCGACGGAGGCCGAGCGTGCGCGCCAGCGGGAAGAGCGCGGCGACGCGCTCGCGTTCGACTTCGGGCCGCCGCTCGACGAGCTGCTCGCGAACTGCGAGTCGGAGACGGGCCTGGCGCCGCCGAAGCCGGCCGTGCCGCTGCGCTGGTCGCCACTGCAGTCGGGGGACGAGGCGCTCGCGCAGGTCCGCGAGGCGGACGGTCTGCCGGAGCCGGCCAAGGCGTGAGATTCGAGGGCTTCCACGGTCGCGCGGGCTTCGGCGAGAGGCCCGCGCTCGTGGTGGTCGACGTCAACCGGGGCTTCACCGACCCGTCCTCGCCGCTCGTCTGCGACCTCGACGAGTGCGTGGCCGCGATCGCGCGGCTGCTCGGCGCGTTCCGGCGGGCCGGGCTGCCGGTCGTCTACACGACGGTCTGCTACGACGCCTTTGGGCGGAAAGCAGCCGCGGTGTTCATCGAGAAGGTGCCCGCGCTGCTCGTGCTCGAGCCGGGGAGCGAGTGGGTCGAGATCGACCCGCGCATCGCGCCGGCCGAGGGCGAGCCGGTGCTGTCGAAGTACTTCGCATCGGCCTTCTTCGGCACCACGCTCGCCTCGCTCTTCGCGTCTGCCGGTTGCGACACGGTCGTCGTCGTGGGCGCGTCCACGTCCGGTTGCGTCCGTGCGACGGCGGTGGACGCGCTCCAGCACGGCTACCGGGTCGTCGTCCCGCGCGAGGCGGTCGGCGACCGGGATCCCGCCGCGCACGAGGCGAACCTGTCCGACATCGACACGAAGTACGGCGACGTCGTCTCGGTCGAGGACGTGCTCGGCTACGTGGGCGAGCTCGCGGCGGTGCGCGCATGATCGTTCGCGACGCCGGCTCGAGCTGGCAGATCGTCTACCAGACCGACCACGCCGACCTCTCGGCGGCGTTCGCCCGCGCCTGGGCCGACCCGGGCCCCCGGCGCGACTCGCTGATCGTCGCCGCGGAGCGTCACGACGACGGCTGGGCGGTCTGGGAGCAGGCGCCGCAGGTCGACAGCTCCGGCAAGCCGGTGAACTTCCTCGAGGTTGACGTGCGCGCCCACCTCGCCTTCTACCGCGCCGGCATCGCCGCGATCACCGAGCAGGACGCCGACGCCGGTCTCCTCGTGTCGATGCACGGCGCCGGTATCTACCGGCAGCGCTACGGGCTCGACCCCGGCCTGGGGCTCTCCCGCGCCGCCGACGTGCAGGAGGAGGTCGATGCGTTCGTCGCCGAGCAGGAGGCGAAGTTCGGCGGCGACCCCGGCGACAGACAGGCCGACTACGAGCTGCTGCAGCTCTACGACCGCTTCTCGCTCTACTTCTGCATGCGCGACGTCGAGAGCGGAGAAGAGGCCGAGCTGCAGGGCTACAGGTTCGAGCCGCTCGGCCCGTGGCGCGTCCGTCTGGCGCCGTTCCCCTTCGTCGAGAGCCCGGCGCGCTTCTCGCTCCTCCGATACGTGCTTCCCGAAGCGCGACCGGACACCGGAGGAATTCCGCCGCGAGCTGGCCGCGGCGGAGCCGCAGCGCATGGAACTGACCATCGAGGCCTAGTCCAAACCGGCCCCCCACCCTAGTAGGGAGGGGAGACCTCCCCTCGACCCGCCACCCGCCGGAAGGGTACCCCTGGCATCCGCACGGGCCTGTGTCGATTCTGTGCCGATTTACAGGCGGTTCCGCGAGGTTGCCGAGTGAGGCTAGTCGTCGAGAATCGCCGCCGCCCGCACCGGTGAGCCGTAAGCCGGCACGAGACGCAACGGCAGACCGACGAACAGGAACCGCTTCCCGACGACCTCCTTGAGGTTGTTCAGGTTCTCGTAGTGCGTCAGGCGCCGCTCGGCGCAGGCGCGGTGCGTCGGGTACTCGTCGGTCTGGTAGACGAGATCCGGCGAGATCGTCTCGACGCCGAAGATCTTCACGCCGCGGTCGGCCATCCAGTGCACCGCCTCGGCCGAGATGCCGCAGAAGCCGTCCAGGAACGCGGGCGTGCCGGCGGTGCGGTTGTAGTGGTCGGAGCAGAAGAGCAGGATGTCGCCGTCGCGCAGCTCCTGGCCCGACTCGGTCACGGCGCGCTCCACCTCCGCGGCCGACACGTCGTACCCGCGCTCGTACTGCCGGATGTCGACGCAGATCGCCTCGCCGCAGAACGTGTCGAGCGGCATGTCGGCGATCGTGTCGCCGCCCTTCGAGTAGTGGCCGAACGCGTCGACGTGCGTGGCCGCGTGGTTCGAGGTGACGATCACCTCGGCGTTGAACGACGGCCGGCCCTCCGGCGCGTCCGCGTGGACGATGTGCCGGAGGATCTGCGTCGGAGCGAAGAAGGGATGCAGCTGCGACTCGCGGGAGAGCGGCTGCGACAGGTCGATTACACGTGCCACGACTACTCCTTTCCGGCCATCTCTCGACAGACCTGGACGATGCGGGGGATGAGCACGGAGACGATGCGCTCGCCGGTCTCGGCGGTGGCGCGCGTGGCGTCGCCGACGACGCCCGACTCGGTGATGTCGCGGAGCATGTCCATCGGCACGACCACCTTCGGGCCCGCGTGGCGCATGCCGTACTGGCCGAACGACGTCCACTGGAAGCCGGCGTCCCTGACCGCGGCGCCGCGGTCCCACGCGTCGCGCGTCGCGCGGTCCATCTCGACCCGCTGGCCGAGCGCGATCGCGAGCGACGTCTCGGCCTCCTCGGCGTGGATCATCGGCCCCTCGACCTCGCCGAGCGTGTCGGCGGCGAGGTCCCACCACTGGACGAGGAAGACGCGGCGGCCCGTCTGCTCGAAGTAGTGGTTCACGGCCACCGTCAGCGCGGCGATGTTGCCGCCGTGACCGTTGACCGCGACCAGGTTCTCGAAGCCGTGGTGGGCGAGCGAGTCGCAGACCTCCCGGAACACCTGGAAGAACGTCGTCGTGGACAGGCGGATCGCGCCCGGGAACTGCATGTGGTACCAGGACAGCGTCATGTTCAGCGTCGGCGCGACGAGGATCGAGACCCCTTCTGCCTCCCCGAGCGCGGCCGCGCGCTCGGCCAGCGACCGCGCGATGAAGCAGTCGGTGTCGAGCGGCATGTGCGGGCCGTGCTGCTCGGTCGTGCCGATCGGGATCAGCACCGCGTCGACACCCGCGGAGATGCGCGCGTCGACCTCGGGCCACGTCATGCGCTCGATGAAGTGCTCCGTCATCCTGCCGGGAGTTTGACGTGTCGAATGTCAGACTTCAAACTCGACGAAGCGACAGAGGAGGCTTCCGTGGAAGGGATGATCGAGGTCAACGGCGTCAACCTGTGGCACCGGGTCACCGGGGAGGGCGAGCCGGTGATCCAGATCCACGGCGCGGGGTTCGGGCACTTCAACCTCGACCCGGCGACGCCGGTCCTGTCGCAGCACTTCCAGGTGGTCGACTTCGACATGCGCGGCTACGGCGCCTCCGACAAGCCGCTCCAGCACTACGACATGGAGGTCTGGGCCGACGACATCGCCGCGCTGCAGGACGTGCTCGGCATCTCCGAGTCGCACATCCACGGCACGTCGATGGGCGGGATGATCGCGATCACGTTCGCGGGCAAGTACCCGGAGCGGACGACGTCGGTGGTGATCAACTGCGCCGCCGCCAAGCTCGGCCGTGCCGGGCGGCTGATCTTCAAGAACTGGATCGACATCGCGGAGCTGGATCCGGACGGGCCCGGCAGCCGCATCCTCGCCGAGCTGATCTCCTGGCAGGCCGTCTCGAAGACGTGGCTCGAGTCCGAGGACGGCCAGGGGATCGTCGACCACTGCCAGCAGATCCTCCGTGACTCGAACCGCATCGAGGTGTTCACGGCCGCCTGCCAGGCCATGTGCGACATGGACATCACCCCGTGGCTCGGGAAGATCTCGTCGCCGGCGCTCGTGCTCGGGGGCGACGAGGACATCATGACGCCGTGGGACCAGGGCCCCGAGGGCGTGGGCCAGGAGGGCATCTACCAGGGCATCAACGGCGCCGAGAAGCACGTGATCAGAGGCGGCGGACACTCGACGATCTTCGACTCGACGGAGGAGCACAACCGCGTCGTCCTCGACTTCTTCCAGCGGAACAGCCGCGCCGCCGAGCCGGCATCGAGCAGACCGTCGAGGCGTAGATGCCGGCAGTCGAGGAGTTCGGCGTCGAGCCGATCCCGGCCGAGCTGCAGACGGTCGGCTGGCGCGAGCTCTTCGCGATCAACTTCACCTTCTTCCTGAACCCGGTCATGTACCTGCTGGGCGCGTTCGCGGTCGTGGACGGCGGCCTGCCGCTCTGGTGGGCCGTGGCGGCGATGGTGTTCGGCCAGGCGCTCGCCTACGCGGTGCTCGTGATCGTCGCCCAGCCGGGTGTGGACTACGGCCTGCCCGGCCAGGTGGCGATGCGGGCGACGCTCGGGTTCTGGGGCGCGCGCCTGCTCAGCTCGCCCTACCGCGTCATCGCCGCCACGTACTGGTTCGCCGCGCAGGCGCTGACGGGCGCGCTCGGCATCCAGGCGCTGGTCGCGGCCATGCCCGGCCACCACCACCTGCCGCTCGTCCCGACGGCGCTCTGCCTGGCCGTCTTCCACGCCACGCTGGCCGTGCTCGGCTTCGACGTGATGCGCTGGCTGCTCCGCGTCGTGCTGCCGGTCTCGCTCGGCTTCACGGCGATCCTGATCGCCCTCTTCGTCTCGACCGGCAATCCGAGCTTCGCGGTCGGCCGCGTCTTCGCCTCGCCGCATCAGCACCTGACCTGGGTCGGCTTCGCCGAGTACGTGACCGTGATGTGCGGGGCCTCGCTGACCCTGGTCGGGAACATCGCCGACTTCTGCCGCTACACGCCGACGCGCCGCGAGATGCGGATCGGGCTCGTCGCCTCGGCGCTGACCGCCGCCCTGATGACGACGTTCGTCGGCGGCTACGCGGCGGCGGCCACCGGTGAGACGAATCCGTTCGTCGCCGTGTCGCTGCTGACGTCGAGCACCGTGCTGCTCGTCGTGCTCGCGGCCGCGATCGTCGTCCAGGGCATCGCCGCGAACATCACCAACGTCTACACGGCCGGCCTCTCGCTCGTCAACTCCGTGCCGCCGCTCGGGCGGGTGCGCGCGACCGTGATCGTCGGGATCGCCGCGGTGACGCTGTCCGGCTTCCCCGACTTCGTGCACCACGCCCAGAACTGGGTCACGCATCTCGGCAACATCGCCGCGCCTCTGACCGGCGTCGTGCTCGCCGACTACCTCGTCCGCAAGCGCCAGCGCATCGACGTGGAGGCGCTGTTCAACCCCGATGGGCGCTATCGCTACCTGAACGGAGTCAACGTCGAGGCGGTCCTGGGCGTCGCCGGCGCCGTGGCGGTCTACTACGCGCTGCCCGACTCGTGGCTGAAGGTGGTCTGGGGCATGGGAGCCGGCGCGGCGATCTACCTCGGCCTCGTCGCGCTCGCGCGTGTGGTCGCGCCCCAGCCGGCTCCCGAGGCGCCGCCCCTACCGTGAGCGCCGGGCGAGCCCTCGAGCGTTGCGACGAGCTCGCGCGCTTCACCGAGGAGGAAGGCCGGATCACGCGCTGGTACGGCTCTCGCGCGCTCGTGCGGGCGCTGGACGCGGTCGCGGGCTGGATGGAGGAGGCGGGCCTCACGGTGCGGCGCGACGCGGTCGGCAACGTGATCGGCCGGATCGGCGACGGGCCGGGAACGTTCGTGCTCGGCTCGCACGTCGACACGGTTCGCGACGCCGGGCGTTACGACGGGCCGCTCGGCGTCCTGCTGGCGATCGAGGCTGCCGAAGCGGCCGGCGAGCTCCCGTTCGCGCTCGAGGTGGTCGCGTTCGCCGACGAGGAAGGAGGTCGCTTCCCGCTCTCGTTCCTCGGCAGCCGCGGCTGGGCGGGGCTGCTCGACGCGGGTGACGGTGCGGTGACCGATTCCGAGGGAACGACCCTGGCCGAGGCGGTGCGGGCCATGGGCGGCGATCCGGCGGCGCTCGGAACACGGTCGGCCCCGGACGACCTGCTCGGCTACCTCGAGGTGCACATCGAGCAGGGTCAGGTGCTCCAGGACGAGGACTTGCCGGTCGGCGTCGTGACCGCGATCGCGGCCCAGAGCCGGGGGGAGGCGGTCTTCGGGGCAGGGCCGGCCACGCGGGCAACACGCCGATGCGCCTGCGCCGCGACGCGCTCGACCGGGGCGGCCGAGTTCGTGCTGGAGGTCGAGCGGCTCGCCCGGGCGACAGATGGGCTGACCGGCACGGTCGGCCGGATCGAGAACGAGCCGAACGTCGGCAACGTCATCCCGGGCCGCGTGATCGCGTCCTACGACATCCGCCACCAGGACGTCGGCGTTCGCGACCGCGCGCGCGACGAGCTCGAGGCATCGGCGCGCGCTGATCGCCGAGCGCCGCAGCCTGGCGCTCGAGTGGCAGCGGCGGGACGACTTCGTCGCGGTGCCGATGTCGCCGCGGCTGCGCGCGCTGCTCGCCGAGGCAAGCGAGCAGGCGGGCGTCCCGGCGCGTCGAGCTCGGCAGCGGCGCCGGCCACGACGCCGTCACGGCCGCGCATCTGACCTCCGAGGCGGCCATGCTCTTCGTTCGCTGTCGAGGACGGGATCAGCCATCATCCCGACGAGTCGGTGCGGGACGACGATGTCGCCGTCGCGCTCGACGTCGTCGTCCGTTTTCTCGGCCTGGTCGGCGATCCGAAAGCGCGCGCCGGACGAAGTAGGGAGTGATGCGCTTCACCGGACGCCGTCTCTACGCCGTGCTCGGCGTCGCCTGCGCGGTCGTCGCGGCGTCGGTGGCGACGGTGATCGTCCTCACGTTCAGCGGCACCTCCGCTGCGGCGCCGACCAAGGCGCAGTACTTCGCGCGGGTCGCCGCGATCTGCCGAGCGTACGGCCCGAAGCTCGACCGGATCGCGCCCGCCGACGTCGCCGAGCCCGCCAACGTGATCGAGACCATGAAACGGGCCCTGCCGCTGATCAAAGGCGAGACCGGCGCCGTGCGGGCGCTGACGCCGCCCACCGCGCTTCGGGCGAAGATCGGGGAGTGGCTCGATCTCCACGACCGCCGCATCGAGAAGCTCGAGGAGGCTCTTCGTGCCGCCGGGAAGCTCGATCTCCGGACGATGAGCGTCGCCTACGTCGATTTCATCCTCAAGGCTCCGAAGGCCGCGCAGCTCGGAGGCGAGATCGGCATTCCGAGCCCGCCCTGCTGACGGCGCCGGGCCGCCGCTCCCGCCCGGTTGTCTGACATTTGACTCCGGACGAGAACCGCTGTATACAACTCCCATTCCACGGTTGCGCGTCACTCGGGGAATCTGCGGTTGCGACATCGGTGATGTCCGCGACGACTTCGGTGAGCGCCCGGCAGGGAAAGACCACATCCTCGAGAGGGCGGCGGGGAGAAAGGAGTTCGGCACATGAGTGGGGAGCACGAGTACGACCCCTTCGAGTACGCGAAGGCTCTCGAGGAGGGTGAGGATCTCGGCCGGAGCGACCTGGACGAGAACTATCGGCTGTCCCGTCGCGACCTCCTCGTCAAGGGAGCGGCCGGCGCAGCTGCGGTCGGTGCAGCGGGTGCGCTCGCTGGCTCCGCTGCGGCAGGGGACGACTCCGTCGACAAGAACGGGAAGTTCACGGGCACGCTCCGCGTCCTCTCGCTGGGCGTCGAGTTCCCGATCCCGGACATCGCGAAGCAGGCCTCGAAGGATCTCGGCTTCACGGTCAAGCCGATCCTGGCCCCCGTCGCAGACCCAGCCGCAGATCGCGATCACGTCGCCGGACACGTTCGACGTCTTCGGCGGCTACAACTACCAGTCGCTCCTGGT
The DNA here is from genome assembly GCA_963742925.1 of uncultured Actinomycetes bacterium. Lineage (GTDB taxonomy): Bacteria > Actinomycetota > Thermoleophilia > Gaiellales > Gaiellaceae > PALSA-612. Next base: position 110,792 of record CAVUNV010000005.1, read on the forward strand.
CTGGCCGTCCGGCGGACTGCAGCCGGTAGACACCCGCCGGATCGCGAGCTGGGCCGGCTTCTACAAGCTGTTCACGCACGGCAAGCTCAACCCGGCGTCGTCGACGTGCACGTTCGGACAGGGGAATGCCCCGTTCCGGACGACGTTCGTCGACCCGAACGGCTCCACCGGCCTGCCTGCATACAGCAACGGGCCGGCCAGCAACAAGCAGATCATCCGCTGGATCGGGGAGGACGGAAAGCCGATCGGCGGCAAGCCGCAGCCCCGGTGGATCGTCGGACCGGCGGCGCATTTCAACGCCGACTCGATGGGCTACAACGCCGACGTCATCAAGAAGGCCGCCGAACAAGGTCTCGTGGGCCGAGCTCCTGAACAAGAGTTGGAAGGGCCGCGTCTCGCTCCTCCGCGACCCGGGCATCATGACCCAGGACGCGGGTAGAGCAGTCGTGGCGCTCGGACTCATGAAGATCACGGACTACGGGAACCCGACGAAGGCCGAGATCGACAAGCTCTTCAAGATCCTCACCACCTACAAGAAGGCCGGCCAGTTCCGCGCGTTCTGGTCCGCCTTCACGGACTCGGTCAACTTCATGGTCTCGAAGGAGGTCGTGATCGAGTCGATGTGGTCGCCGGCCGTCGCGCTGGTCAAGGCCGCGGGCGTGAACGTGCTCTACGCGGCCCCGCCGGAGGGCTTCCGCGGCTGGTGCAGCGCCGAGGGCATCTCGTCGAGCGTGCAAGCGACCCGGCGAAGCTCCAGGCCTGCTACGACTACATCAACTGGAACTACAACGGCTACCTCGGCGCCGTGATCATGCGCCAGGGCTACTACATCGCCAACGGGCAGACGCTGCTGCCCTGGATCAAGTCCGCCGCGGGCAAGAAGGCCGGACGTTCACGCCCGCCGAGTACGACTACTGGTGCGGCGGCAAGGCGGCGCCGCGCGACCTGCCGGGCATCACCGGCAAGGTCGGTGACATCAAGAAGGGCACGTCCCGCGAGGGCGGATCGTTCCAGAAGCGCATCTGCAAGTACTACTCGTGGAACTCGTTCGGCAAGGAGAACGTGTACCTCACCAAGAGGGTGAACGACTTCCTGTCGGCGTAGGCCGCATGTCGACTGAGGGGGTCTCGCAAACAGGAGGGGGCGGCAACCGCCGCCCCCTCTCCATCGAACGCGGCTCAGGGCTCGATCTCATCGGCCTGACCAAGGTCTTTCCCGGCGGCACCGTCGCCGTCGACGACGTCAACCTGCACGTCGACCACGGCGAGTACGTCGTCCTGCTCGGCCCGTCGGGCTGCGGCAAGACGACGACGCTGCGGATGATCGGGGGCCACGAGTACCCCACCCAGGGACAGATCGTCCTCGACGGACAGTCGCTCGTCGACCTGCCGCCGCACCAGCCGCCCGACCACCACCGTCTTCCAGCACTTCGCGCTGTTCCCGCACCGGTCGCGTGCTCGTCCAACGTCGAGTTCGGGCTCAAGATGCACGGCGTCTCGCAAGGCCGAGCGCCGCGCAGCGGGCCTTCGAGGCGCTCGACATGGTCGGGCTCACGCCGCTCGCCGACCGCAAGCCGCGCGCGCTCTCCGGCGGTCAGCAGCAGCGCGTCGCGCTCGCGCGCGTGCTCGTCACGAAGCCGAAGGCGCTGCTCCTGGACGAGCCGCTCGGCGACCTCGACCGGCTGCTGCAGCTGCGCATGCGCGTCGAGCTCCGCAACCTCCAGCGGCAGCTCGGGCTGATGTTCATCCACGTCACCCACAACCAGGAGGAAGCGCTGTCGATGGCCGACCGCATCGTGGTCATGAACGAGGCGCGCATCCAGCAGATCGCCGACCCGCTCACGATCGCGACCAGGCCGGCGACCGAGCTCGTCGCGCGGTTCATGGGCGACAACAACATCATCCGCGGGAAGGTCGCCGAGCGGCAGGGCGACCGGCTCGTCGTCGAGGACGATCAACACGTGCGCGTCAGCGTGCGGGCCCCGGAGGCGGCGCATCAGCGGTCGGCGACGCAGGCGATGGTCGCCGTCCGCGCCGCCGCCGTCGAAGTCGGCGGAAACGGCCCGCGACGCCGAAGGCCGGCAACTCGGTGCAGTGCGAGATCGTGTTCGTCGAGTTCCTCGGCGATCTCGTCAAGCTCCATCTGCTCGCGGGCGAGCGAGCGCATGCTCGCGAAGGTGTCGGCCGAGCAGTATCCAGCGCTTCGCGGACGGGAGGGTGACCAGATCCGGATCTCCTGGAAGGAGGAGGATGCCCAGCTCCTCGGCGCCTGAGCCTCCGGGCGAGGAGGCGACGCGGCTCGCCATCGAGGAGGTCGAGGAAGCCGAGGCGATTCTCGACCAGCACCCGCCGAAGATCGAGGGGGCGCTCGGCGAGTCCACGGGCGGCGGCAATCGGAGCGGGAGGATGGATCACTACCGCGCTGGCCGCCCCCGGCTTCGTGTGGCTCGGCTTCTATCTGCTGGCGCCGCTCGTGGTGATCGTCCTCGTCAGCTTCTGGACGCGGAGCGACGCAGCCGGCGGCTTCGACAAGGTCTGGACGACGGCGAACTACAGCGCGCTGTTCCACGACTCCACCTACTGGAACAACATGCTGACGACGTTCGAGACGTCGCTGATCGCGGTCGCAGCCTGTCTCGTGCTCGGGTTCCCGGTCGCGTACTTCCTCGCGCTGAAGGTGCAGAGCCTGCGGATCCAGGTGGCGCTGTTCATCGTCGCCCTGGCGCCGTTCTGGACGAGCTTCCTGACGCGCGCGATCGCGTGGACCTTCCCGCTGATGGGCGACCAGGGGGCGCTCAACCAGATCCTCCAGAAGATCGGGATCCTCTCGCAGCCGTACAGCGGCTTCGGGTTCTCGCTCCTCTCCGTGCGCCTGGCGATGATCCAGCTCTACATCCTGTTCATGATCACGCCGCTCTTCTTCTCGCTGTCGCAGGTCGACCGCTCGGCGCTCGAGGCGGCGCGCGACCTCGGCGGGAACTGGTGGCGGACGTTCAAGGAGGTGATCCTGCCGCAGACGATGCCCGGCATCGTGATCGGCTCGATCTTCATCTTCGTGCTCACGATGGGCGACTACGGCACCGTCAACACCGTCGGCGGCGGGAACATCACGTCCGTAGGCACGCTCGTCAAGTCCAAGATCGACATCCCCGACTACCCGGGCGGTGCCGCGTCGGCCGTGCTGCTCGTGATCGTTCTGATGATCGGCGTCTGGGTGATCACGCGCTTTTCGAACCTCAGGGAGGAGCTGTGACCGCCTCCGCGCCGGCACTGGAGCGGACCCAGGACGTGGTCGTCACCCGCAAGGTGAAGGAGCGGCGCGACTGGGCGAAGTACAGCTTGGCCGTCTACTTCGTGCTCTTCCTGCTCTTCCTCTACATCCCGATCATCCTCATGGCGATCCTGTCCTTCCAGGGAGACACGGGGCAGCTGACGTTCCCGTTCCGTGGACCGGTGTCGCTCGGCTGGTGGAAGACGCTGTTCGACTCGAACGCCATCAACACCGTCGCCGACGACGTGAGGGCCTCCGGCGAGCAGTCGCTCTGGCTCAGCCTCGTCGCCGGCGGCATCACCGCCGTGCTCGGGTTCACGCTGTCGATGGCCTTTCGGCGCCGCTGGCGCTACAAGACCGACACCGTCGCCTTCTACCTGATCATGCTGGCGCTGATGGCGCCGGCCTTCCTGGTCAGTCTCGGCAACCAGCTGCTGTGGAAGTTCATCGGCCAGACGCCGGACCTCTGGAAGACGGCGCTGGGTGCCAACGTCATCTGGGGGATTCCCTTCTCGTTCCTGGTCATGCTCGCGGTCTGGAATCGCTACGACCGGCACATCGAGGAGGCGGCGCGCGATCTCGGCGCAAACTCGGTCACGACGTTCCGAGAGGTGACGCTGCCGCTCGTCTGGACGGGCATCTTCGGCAGCTTCCTGTTCGGGTTCACGCTGACCTGGAACGACTTCGACCGGACGATCCTGCTGCAGAACGGCTACCAGGCGCAGCCGCTGCCGATCCTGATCGGCACGTGGCCCTCGAGCCGGCCGATTCTGCCCAACCTCTACGCGCTCGGAGCAGGGACGACCGCGGTCTCGCTGACCCTGATCCTCATCGTGCTCATCGGCATCACGCTCAGCATGCGCGTCCGCCGCGCCCCGGTCCACCGCACAGCCGAGGAATTCGGCGAGACGACCGGCCTCGGGCGGGCGGGCAGCCTCGGCGCAGGCAAGCCGGTCGACCCGAGCAAGTAGCGCCTTGCGGGCCGAAGACGGGTCGGGCGGCGAGCTCGAGGAGGACTGGCGGCCGCCGGAGGCGCGTGTGCGCGCGGCGCTCTGGGAGGCGGAAGGGCACCTCGAACGCCGCGAGTACGTTGCGGCCGCGCGTGCGCTCGAGCGCGTGCTCGACGTCGGAGGGGAGCTCGTCCGAGCTTTGCATCACCTTGCCGCAGCCGGCTACAAGGCTCAGGAGGGACACGACGACCGGGCGCGGCGCCAGCTGGCGCACGCACGGCGGCGCCTCGCCCCGTTTCTCCCGGAGGCCGAGGAAGTCGACCTGGCGGCGCTGGTCGCGACAGTCGAGGCCGACGTCGCGAAGCGCAACCGGCTCACGCAGCCGCGCGCGAAGTCCGAGTGACTGTCCCATGGGACAGTCACTCGGGACACGGCTCGAAGGGTCAGCGCTAGCGAGGGAAGCGGTTCCTGAAGTCGTCCGCGATCTCGTCGAAGGTCAGCCACCGGATGCCGTCGTGTGAGTTGATGTGCTCGATGATCCGCTCGTGCATGAGCAGCACCTGCGGGTGGCCGCTCACGTCGGGGTGGATCGTCAGCGTGAAGACGGCATAGTCCATCTCGCGGTAGACCCAGTCGAACTGGTCCATCCAGATCTGCTCGAGGTCGCGCGGGTTGACGAAGCCGTGGCTGTTCGGGGCGGCCTTGATGAACATCATCGGGGGGAGGTCGTCGATGTACCAGCTGGCCGGGATCTCGATCAGGTCGGTCTCCTGGCCGCGCTGGAGCGGCACCATCCACTCCTCGGCCGCCTTCGAATAGTCGATCTTCGTCCAGGTGTCCCCGACCCGGACGTAGTAGGGCGTGAAGTCGTTGTGCATCAGGCTGTGGTCGTACTTGATGCCGTGCTTGAGCAGCAGCTCGTTGGACACCGCGGAGAACTCCCACCACGGCGCCACGTAGCCCGTCGGCCGGCGGCCGGCGACCTTCTCGATCAGGTCGATGCACCTGAGCATCACCGCCTCTTCCTGCTCCGGCGTCATCGAGATCGGGTTCTCGTGCGAGTAGCCGTGCATGCCGACCTCGTGACCCGCGTCGACGACCATCTTCGTCTGCTCCGGGAAGGTCTCGATCGAGTGCCCGGGGATGAACCATGTCGTTCGCAGGCCGTAGCGCTCGAACAGCTTCAGCAGGCGCGGTGTGCCGACCTCGCCGGCGAACAGGCCCCGCGAGATGTCGTCCGGGGAGTTCTCGCCGCCGTAGGAACCGAGCCAACCCGCCACCGCGTCGACGTCGACGCCGTACGCGCAGAGGATCTCCTTCGCCATCGTTGACCTCCAATTCGCTGGTACAACGACTCTAATGTGTGGACTTTGCGGTGTCTTGCTCAATGAGCACTGGGCGGAGGAGGGCTCGGGCCGTCGGGCTCGCGCGTTCCGCGTCGTGCTGCTGAATCGCGTGCTCTCCCACTACGGGCTCGCGCTGTCGGACTGGGCCGGGAGCGTCTACACGCTGCGTGACGCAAAGGGGCGCACGGCGGTCGTCACCGACGTCGGTTCGCTGTGGAGCGAGGCGGAGAAGCTCGCCGGCCGCCCGCTCGACCCTCTCGACCCCGATCTGCTGGCCGCGCTTGCCTAAGACGCCGGTCACGCTCGTCACCGGCTTCCTCGGCTCGGGGAAGACGACGCTGATCTCGCGGCTCCTGGCTCATCCGGACATGGGTGAGACGGCCGTGATCGTCAACGAGCTCGGCGAGGTCGGGATCGATCACCACCTGCTGCGCCGCGTCGACGAGCGCACCGTTCTGCTCGCCTCGGGCTGCGTCTGCTGCACGCTGCGCGGCGACCTCGCCGACGAGCTGCGCGATCTCGACAGCCGCCGGGCCCGGGGCGAGATTCCGGCGTTCAAGCGGGTCGTCGTCGAGACGACCGGCCTTGCCGACCCTGCGCCGATCGTCTACACGCTCGCGGCCGAGCCCGTCGTGCGCCATCACTACGTGCTCGACGCAGTCGTGGCCACGGTGGACGCGTGCCACGGCCTCGTCGAGGAAGAATCGGTGAAGCAGGCCGCCGTCGCCGACGTGATCGTGGTGACGAAGGGCGACATGGCCGATCCGGCCGAGGTCGAGGCACGCGTGCGACGCCTCAACCCGGCTGCCGAGGTCGTCACGGCGTCCTTCGGCGAGGTCGAGCCCGGCCTTCTGTTCGACCGGCCGCAGCGCGACCCGCGCGATTTCCGGCTCGCGGAGCACGGTCACGCCGAGGAGATCCGGCCGTTCTGTCTGTTCCTCGACGACCAGCTCGACTGGACCGCGTTCGGGATCTGGCTGACGATGCTGCTGCAGGCGCGCGGCCGGGACGTGCTCCGCGTCAAGGGCCTGCTCAACGTCGGCGGGCCAGGGGGAGACAGCCCAGGGGGAGACAGCACCGGGCCGCTGCTCCTGAACGGCGTCCAGCACGTCGTTCATCCGCCCGAGCACCTGCCCGCCTGGCCCGACGACGACCACCGCACTCGCGTCGTGTTCATCGGCCGCGACCTCGGGAGCGCGGCCGTCGAGCGGTCATTACTCGCCTTCAACGCCGCATCGCACTAGGGTCCAGCGCGCTGTGGAGTGGAACGGGCGCCTGACGAGGAAAGAGCTGCTCGTGCGCGGGGGGCTCGCCGGTGCCGCCGTCCCGCTCGCCGGCGCCCGGCCGGCGGCCGAGCCGCCCCGACCCGACGCCTCGACGATCACCAAGCCGCTCCGCATCGCCACGATCGGGATCGAGTGGCCGGACGGTGTGCACCAGCAGGCCCAGCTCGATCTCGGCTTCCCGATCAGGCTCCAGACGCTGACGTCGCTCCAGCAGATCCAGAGGGCGCTGGCCGCGCCCGAGAGCTTCGACGTCTTCGGCGGCTACAGCTACCAGGCGATGCGCGTCTGGCACTCGCGCCACCTCCGCCCGATCGACACGCGGCGGATCGCGGCCTGGCCCGACCTCTACAAGCTCTTCGCCTGGGGCAAGCTGGTGCCGGGCTCCGATTCCCCTTACGGCGTCGGCGACGCCCCGTTCCGCTCGCTCTTCCTCCGCACCGGGACGAGCGGGCTCCCCGTCTCCAGTGCGCATCCCCCTCGCACGGATGAGATCGTCCAGTGGATCGACGAGCCGACCGGGGAGCCCCACGACGGGCAGCCGATGCCCCGGTACGTCACCGGGGTTCCGGCGCACTTCTCCGCGGAGTCGATCGGCTACCTCGTCAGCGCGATTCCGAAGCTGCCCCGCAGGGTTTCGTGGGCCGAGCTCCTGAACCGCAGCTGGAAGGGACGTGTGGCGTTCCAGGACGAGCCCGCCGTCGCGCTCGTCGACCTCGGCCGGGCGGTCGAGTCTCTCGGGATCATGCAGTTCGGAAACCTGGGCCAGATGACGGTCCCCGAGATCGACCGGCTCGTGAAGATCCTGACGCGCTACCAGAAGCTCAAGCAGTTCCGTGCCGCCTGGTCGGGGTTCAACGACTCCGTGAACCTGATGGCGTCCAAGGACGTCGCGATCGCGCCGCTCTGGCCGTCCGCCGCGGCCAGGATCGCCGCCGAGGGCGTCCGGATCGGCTACGCCGTGCCGCCCGAGGGCTACCGCGGGTCCTGCAGCGCGGTCGGGATCTCGTGGCACGTGACGCGGGGCGCGCGGCTCGACGCCTGCTATGCGTACCTGAACTGGCTCCACGCGGGCTTCTTCGGGGCCGAGATGATGCGGCAGGGCTACTACGTGGCCAACGGGGGCCAGCTGCCGGGGTGGATCGGCACCTTCGGCGCCACCTCTGGATCGATCCCGTTCAGCCCGGAGGAGTACCGCTACTGGTACGAGGGGAGGCGGGCCACGCGCGCGTTGCCCGACGTCAAGGGCACGCTGACGATCCGCAAGGGCTCGCGACGCGAGGGCGGCTCGCTTGCCGACCGCATGCGCCGCGTCACCGCCTGGAGCACGTACTTCCCGGCCGCCTCCTACCAGACCAAGCGCTTCGGCGACTTCCTCTCGGCCTGACCTCCCCCGAGGAGAGATTAGGGTCCCGGCCGTGAAGGTCGGCATCGTCGTCCCGTTCTCGTGGTCGTACATCGGCGGCGTCAGCGAGCACGCCGAGGCTCAGGCAGAGGCGCTCGAGCGGCTCGGGATCGAGACGCGGCTGATCATGGGCGACGATCCGCCCGGCACGATCTCGCGGTTCTTCCATCCTGACGCGGGCCGTCTCGACCGGCGACCCGCCAAGGTGATGTCGATCGGCTCGACGGTCACGGTGCCCGCGAACAACTCGCGGACGCACATCGTGCTCAGCCAGGCCGCCGAGATCCGGCTCGCCCGGTTGCTGCGGCGCGAGAAGTTCGACCTGCTGCACATCCACGAGCCGATGACGCCGGCGCTCTGCGTCTCCGCGCTGGCGCACACCCGCTCACCGGTCGTCGGCACGTGGCACGCCACCGGTGAGCTGAACTGGATGAAGTTGGGGCTGCCGGTCTGGGGCATGCTGATGGACCGGATCGACTACCGGATCGCCGTCTCCGAGGTGGCGCGTGTCTCCGCCGCCCGCTGGCTCCCCGGCGCCTTCGAGATCATCCCGAACGGGATCACCCTGCCCCCGCACGCCGATCCGGCCGGACGCGAGAACATCGTCGTCTACATCGGCCGGCACGATCCGCGGAAGGGCCTCGAGGTGCTGCTTCGCGCCTGGCCCGAGGTGCGGCGCCGGACGGGCGCCACGCTCCGCGTGATCGGTGCCGACCCGCGTGCCGTCAGGCTGCTGATGTCCCGCCAGCGGCTGACCGACGACGGGGTGGAGCTGCTCGGCGTGATCGTGGGCGATCCGCTCACGTCGGAGCTCTCGCGGGCGAAGCTCCTCTGCGCGCCGTCGCTCGGCGGCGAGTCGTTCGGGATGGTGCTGACCAGGGCATTCGGATGCGCCACGCCGGTCGTCGCCTCCGACATCCCTGGCTACGACCAGGTGATGGCGCCCGAGGTGGGCCTGACCGTCCCGCCGGGAGACTCGAAGCGCCTCGGGGAGGCGCTGGTCGAGCTCCTCGGCGACGAGCCGCGCCGCCAGCGTCTGGGCGAGGGTGCCCGCGAGCGGGCGCTCGAACGCTACGGCTGGGCGAAGCTCGCCGAGCGCCTGGCTGTGATCTACGAGGGTGTGGTGGCCCGGGCTGCCTGATCGGCGCGTTAGAATCGTCTCGCAGGGCGCCTGTCCTGCCCGATCTGTCGAATCCTCCTGAATCCCGGCACATGATCAAGGTCCTGACTGTCTTCGGCACGCGCCCGGAGGCGATCAAGCTCGCGCCCGTCATCCGGGAGCTCGAGCGGCGCTCCGACACCTTCGTGTCGCGGATCTGCGTGACCGGACAGCACCGCGAGATGCTCGACCAGATGCTCGACCTGTTCGGCATCGAGCCGGATCACGACCTGAACGTGATGCAGCACGCGCAGTCGCTGAACCACGTCACCGTCGCCGTGATCGACGGGCTCCGCCCCATCCTCGAGGAGGAGCGGCCCGACTGGGTGCTCGTGCAGGGCGACACGACGACGACCATGGCCGGCGCGCTCGGCGCCTTCCAGCAGGGCTGGAAGATCGGTCACGTGGAGGCGGGGCTGCGCACCTTCAACAAGCACGATCCCTGGCCCGAGGAGATGAACCGGCGCGTCGCAGGCGTGCTCGCGGACGTCCATTTCGCGCCGACGCCGTCGAGCGCGCAGAACCTCTACCGGGAGGGCGTCTCGAAGGACAGGGTCTACGTGACGGGCAACACGGTCATCGACGCGCTCAACGCCGTGGCGGAGATGCCGTTCGACGCCGGCGAGACGCTGCTCGCCGACCTCGGCCTGAACGGCAAGCGCGTGATCGTGGCGACCATGCACCGCCGCGAGATGACGCCGGAGGCGCTCGAGGACGTCTGCCACGGCCTCCGGGCCGTCGCCGAGGGCCATCCGGAGGTGCAGATCGTGATCCCGGTGCACCGCAACCCGAAGGTTCGCGGGCCGGTTCGCGACGCTCTCGGCGACGTGTCCAACATCAGCCTGCTCGATCCGCTCGACTACCAGCCGATGGTCTGGCTGCTCCGGCGCAGCCACTTCGTGATCACCGACTCCGGCGGTCTCCAGGAGGAGGTCACGGCGCTCGGCAAGCCGGTGATCGTCATCCGCGGAACGACCGAGCGCCCCGAGAGCGTCGAGGCCGGCAACGCCGTGCTGGTCGGCACGGACGGCAAGGCGATCGAGAGCTGGGCGACGTCGCTGCTCGCCGACGAGCACACTTACGAGGCGATGGCGCGCTCGAGCAACCCGTACGGGAGCGGTGACGCGGCCCGGAAGATCGTCGACATCCTCGCCGAGCGCTCGCTCGGCCCCGACGGGCCGTCGGGCTCCGGGGTCGCCGGCCCGGCCCGGATCGATCCCGAGGTGATCCGCTGGGGCGCCGACGGCCTGGCGCGCTGGATCTCGTCCGGCGCCTGTCAGAGCGCGAGCGGGGCGTTCGCGGCCTGGGTCGAGCTCGCGAGCGGCGAGAAGGCCTACGACTACGCCGAGATCACCGGCTATGCGCTGACGCACATCGCGGCCCGCGAGTCGCTCGCGCTCCAGGAGGTGGCGGTCGGGCGGCGCGCGGCCGACTGGCTCGTGGGGCGGGTGAAGCGTGGCAACCTCGCGGCGAGGGACGGCTGGGACGGTGACGCCGTCTACCTCTTCGACCTGGGGATGATCTCCGCCGGCCTCCAGTCCTTCGGCCGCCGTGTCGAGGACGAGGAGTACGTCGCCACCGGGGTCGAGCTCGTCGACCTGCTCGACGAGGAGCTGTCCACCGACCCCGGGGCCGTCTCGTCGCACGGGGCGCGGTCGGAGCGCACGAACTGGTCGACGCGCGGAGTCGTGCACCTGGCCAAGCTCGTCCAGGCCTTCCTGCTCGCAGGGCGCGAGGAGCAGGCCGGCAGGCTCATCGAGGCCGTCAGGGCCGTCCAGCGGCCGGACGGCCACATGCCGACCGATCCCGAGAGCGACGTGACGATGCTGCACCCGCACATGTACGGCGCCGAGGGCCTGTGGATGTGGGGCTCGGCGACCGGCGACCAGGACGCGATCGACCGCTCGCGCGCCGCCGTCCAGTGGGTGTGGACGCACCAGCTCCACAGCGGCGGGCTGCCGAGAGCGGTCGGCCGGCCCGAGCCGATCGAGCAGCTCGACGTCACCTCGCAGGCCGTCCGCATGGCGCTCCTCCTCGGGGTCCGCTCGCCGGCCGTCGACCGGGCGATCGAGCGGCTGCTCGAGGTGGCCCGCGAGCGGGACGGGATGCTGGCGATGCCCTACCAGCCCGGCTCGCCGGACGTCCACCTGAACACCTGGGTGACGATGTTCGCCTCGCAGGCGGTCGCGCTGGCGGTGCCGGACGCGCCCGCGCTGCGCTGGGACCAGCTCGTCTAGGTGACGGTTACCGAGAAGGAGCGGCTGATCTTCACTCGTTTGTAGGTATCGGTGAGTGTGCCGGTGAAGCGCTTGCCGTGTGCTGTCTTGGGTAGCTGCCAGCTGCAGCTGGCCCGGCCGTTTGTGCTGCTCGAGTGGTGTGTGGCTGGGAGCGTTTTTCCGTCGAGCTTGCCGGTGCAGGAGACTTGCCCTTTGACGCCTTTGCCGGTCTTGGCGTCTTTGACGGTAGTGGAGATGATGAACGCCTTCCCGGCGACCGCTTTGCCGGCGGTCAGTTTGCTCGCTTTCAGCTTCGGAGCCGTCGGCGGCGGCGGCGGTGGGGCGGTGACGGTGATCGTCTGGGTCGTGGAGACGGTGGCGCCGGAGTCGTCGGTGACGGTCAGCGTGGCGGTGTATGTCCCGGCTGTCGTGTACTGATGGCTGGTCGTCTTGCCGGTCGCTGTTCCGCCGTCGCCGAACTTCCACGCGTAGGCGGTGACATCTGCCTCGTAGTCATCGGACGCGGACCCGTCGAAGCTGACCGTCAGCGGCGCCTGCCCGCTCGATGGGCTGGCGCGTGAACGACGCGGTCGGCAGTCGGTTCTCGATCTTCCGCACGCGCTGGTTGACCGGGTCAGAGACGTACACGCTCCCCTGCCTGTCAACCACCAGGCCAAACGGGTCGGCGAGTTGCGCCGAGGCCGCCTGGCCGCCATCACCCGAGAAACCTTGCGTGCCGGTGCCGACCACAGTCCTGATGATCCCACCGCTCACCTTGCGGACCCGATAGTTGGCTTGATCGGCGACGTACAGGCTGCCCGCTGCGTCGACCGCCACACCAATCGGATAGTTGAGCTGCGCCGAGGTCGCCTGACCGTCGTCACCCGAATACCCGGCCGTGCCGGTGCCGGCGACCGTCGTGATGACCCCGCCACTGACCTTCCGGATCCGCTGATTTACAATGTCGGCGATGTACAGGTTGCCCTGTGCGTCAACCGCCACGCCAACCGGGTTGTTGAGCTGCGCCGAGGTGGCCTGGCCACCGTCACCCGAGAAACCGGCCGTGCCGGTGCCGGCGACCGTGGTGATGATCCCACCACTCACCTTGCGGATTCGCTGGTTGTTCAGATCGGAGATGTACACGTTCCCCTGCCCATCGACCGCGACGCCGTACGGGGTGTTGAGCTGCGCCGAGGTCGCCTGGCCACCATCACCCGAATACCCGGCCGTGCCGGTGCCGGCCACCGTCGTGATGACCCCCCCACTCACCTTGCGGACACGAGCGTTCACCAGGTCGGCGATGTACAGGTTCCCCTCCCCATCCACCGCTACCCCGATCGGGTTGTTGAGCTGCGCCGAGGTCGCCTGGCCGCCATCACCCGAATAGCCGGCCGTGCCGGTGCCGGCCACCGTCGAGATGATCCCGCCACTGACCTTCCGGATCCGATTGTTTGTCGTGTCGGCGATGTACAGCGTTCCCCTGCCCGTCAACGGCCACGCCTGTCGGGGCGTTCAGCTGCGCCGAGGTTGCCTGGCCACCGTCACCCGAGAAGCCCGCCGTACCGAGCCCCGCGATCGTCGTGATCGTGTCACCCGCCACCACACCAAACGCACTCGGAACCGCAATCGCGGCTGCGACCACCATCAGCAACCCAATTCGAAACGACGACCTCACCTGCGCGCCTCCTCCGGCTGACGGAGTATGGCAGGCCGTCGAACGCGAAGCCCGATGCGGCATCACGAGGGTCAGGACCAAGACGCGTCGGCAAGTGCTGAGGCCCTAGTAGCTGCGCGGCATGCCGAGCACGTGCTGGCCGACGTACGCGAGCACGAGATTGTTCGAGACCGGCGCGATCGAGTAGAGGCGCGTCTCGCGGAACTTGCGCTCTACGTCGTACTCCTCCGCGAAGCCGAAGCCGCCGTGCGTGTCGAGGCATGCATTCGCGGCAGCCCAGGACGCCTCCGAGCCGAGCAGCTTGGCCAGGTTGGCCTCGGCGCCGCAGGGAAGCCCCTGCTCGAACAGCCAGGCGGCCTTGTAGCGCATCAGATCGGCGGCCTGGATGGCGGCGTAAGCGCGGGCGATCGGGAACTGCACGCCCTGGTTGGAGCCGATCGGCTGCCCGAACACGACCCGCTCCGACGCGTACGCCGTGGCCTTGTCCGTGAACCAGCGCCCGTCGCCGATGCACTCGGCCGCGATCAGGATCCGCTCCGCGTTCATGCCGTCGAGGATGTATCGGAAGCCCTTGCCCTCCTCGCCGACCAGCGCGTCGGCCGGTACCTCGACGCCGTCCAGGAAGATCTCGGTGGTCGCGTGGTTCATCAGCGTCTTGATCGGGCGGATCGTCATCGTCCCGTCCGCGAGCGCCTGCTTCATGTCCACGATGAACGTGGACAGCCCCTCGGTGCGCTTCTCGACCTGCTCGAGCGGCGTCGTGCGCGCGAGCAGCAGCATCAGGTCGGAGTGGAGCGCCCGCGACGTCCAGATCTTCTGGCCGCGGACGACGTAGTGACCGTCCACCCGCTCGGCCGTCGTCTGGATCCGTGTCGTGTCGGAGCCGACGGTCGGCTCGGTGACGCCGAAGGCCTGGAGGCGGAGGTCGCCCGCCGCGATCCCGGGCAGGAAGCGCTGCTTCTGCTCTTCCGAGCCGTGGCGCAGGATCGTGCCCATCGTGTACATCTGCGCGTGGCAGGCGCCGGAGTTGCCGCCCGACGCGTTGATCTCCTCGAGGATCACGCTCGCCGCAGTGATCCCGAGCCCGGCGCCGCCGTATTGCTCCGGGATCAGCACGGCCAGCCAGCCGTGCTCGGTCAGCGCCGCGACGAACTCCTCCGGATAGCGGTCGGGCTCGAGGCCGCGCCAGTACTCGCCGGGAAAGCCCTCGCAGAGCTCACGCACGGCTGCGCGGATCTCGTCGAGCTCCGGCGGGATGGAAAAGTCCACGTGCAGAGTCTACGAGTGTCCTAGACTCGGGCGCGTCCACGAAAGGAGAGCGCAAATGGCGACCGTCACCGATGACCATCTGGAAGGGTTGGCCGGGTTCTCCGGCGAGCTGCTCCGGCCGGCCGACGCCGGCTACGACGAGGCCCGACGCATCCACAACGGGCTCATCGACAAGCGCCCGGCGCTGATCGCCCGCTGCCGGAGCGCCGCCGACATCGCCGTCGCGGTCGAGTTCGCGCGTGACAACGGCTTCGACCTCGCCGTGCGCGGCGGCGGGCACAACGTCGCCGGCATCTGCCTCGTCGAGGGCGGGGTCGTCGCCGATCTGTCGCCGATGAAGGAGATCGACGTGGACGCCGAGGGGCGAACGGTGCGCGCCGGCCCCGGCCTCACCTGGGGCGAGCTGAACGAGGCGACCCAGGCGCAGGGACTCGCCGTCACCGGCGGCGTCGTCTCGACGACCGGTATCTCGGGGCTGACGCTCGGCGGCGGCATCGGCTGGCTGATGCCGAAGTACGGTCTCGCCACCGACAACCTGCTGAGCGCCGAGGTCGTCACGGCCGACGGGCGCACGCTGACCGCGAGCGAGCATGAGAACGCGGACCTGTTCTGGGGGCTGCGCGGCGGCGGCGGCAACTTCGGAGTCGTCTCGTCCTTCACCTACCAGCTGCACCAGGTCGGGCCCGTGATCACGGGCGGGCTGATCCTGCATCCGTTCCCCGCGGCGGGCGAGTTGCTGCGCTTCTTCCGAGGGGCGACCGCGGACCTCTCGGACGATCTCATGACGATCGCGGGGCTCGTGCACGCGCCCGACGGCTCCGGCCACAAGGCGGCCGGGATGATCGTCGCCCACATCGGGCCGCCCGAGCAGGCCGAGCGCGAGCTCGAGCCGTTCGTGTCCTACGGATCCCCGATCGACGTCCAGGTGGGGCCGATCCCGTACAGCGTTCTGAACACCGTGCTCGACGCCGGGTATCCCGCCGGCGCGCTCAACTACTGGAAGTCGAGCTTCATGACGGAGCTCTCGGACGAGGCCATCGATACGGCCGTCGAGCGGTTTGCAGGCTGCCCGTCGCCGATGTCGGGGAGCATCTTCGAACACTTCCACGGCGCCGTGTCCCGCGTTCCCGTGGGAGCGACGGCGGTTCCGCACCGGCGGCCGGGCTTCAACTACCTGGTCACGTCGGTCTGGACCGACCCGGCCACGACCGACGAGAACGTCGCGTGGACGCGGGAGACGTTCGCCGCGATGGGCCCGTTCCTCGCCGAGAACCGCTATGTCAACTACCTCTCCGAGGACGATGCCGCCGAGGATCCGGTGCGGGCCGCCTACGGGCCGAACTACGACCGGCTCGTCGAGCTGAAGTCGAAGTACGACCCGGACAACCTGTTCCGGTCGAACTTCAACATCCCGCCCGGGTAGGGCGCGAGCTCAGACCCGCTCGAGCAGGCGGCGGGCGATGATCAGCTGCTGGATCTCGTTCGAGCCCTCGCCGATCAGGAGCAGCGGCGCGTCGCGGTAGTAGCGCTCGGGCCGGAACTCGAGCGAGTAGCCGTAGCCGCCGTGGATGCGCATGCAGTCGAGCGCGTTCTCCTGCGCGGCCTCGGTGGCGAAGTACTTGGCCATCCCCGCCTCGAGGTCGGCCCGCTCCCCGCGTGCCTTCGCCTGCGCCGCCTGCACGACGAGCAGGCGCGCCGCCTCGGCCCGCGTCGCCATCTTGGCGAGCATCAGCTGGACGGCCTGGTGGCTTCCGATCGTCTTGCCGAACGCCTCGCGCTCCTTGGCGTAGTGCAGCGCGTCGTCGAGCGCCGCCCGTGCGATGCCCGCCCCGCGCGCCGCGACGTTGACGCGGCCGGCCTCGATGCCGCTCATGAAGTACTTGAACCCCTGGCCGACTCCCGCCTCGCCGCCCAGCACGTCCGCGGCCGGCATGCGGAACCCGTCGAAGACGAGCTCGGTCGACTCGACACCCTTGTAGCCGAGCTTCTTCAGTCCCGGCATCGGGATCTGCAGGCCGGGAGGCTCGGTCTCCGGCTCCTTCTCGACGATGAAGCCGGTCATGCCCGTGTGGGCCGGCACCGCGGCGGGATCGGTCTTCGCGAGCAGCATGATGATCCCCGAGCGCCAGCCGTTCGTCACCCACATCTTCTGGCCCGAGATCACGTACTCGTCCCCGTCGCGGACGGCAGTCGTGCGGATCGACTGCACGTCGGAGCCCGCGTGCGGCTCGGTCATCGAGAACGCGGCGCGGATCTCGCCGGTGGCCAGCTTCGGGAGCCAGGCCTGCCGCTGCTCCTCGGTGCCGTGCATCCTCAGCATCCAGGAGGCGATGAAGCTGCCGTTCATGATCCCGGGAAGCGTCACCCAGCCGCGCGACAGCTCGATCAGGATCAGCGCGAACGTGTCGAGGCCGAGCCCGAGGCCGCCGTACTCCTCGGGGATCGTCGTCCCGAACAGGCCGAGCGCCTTCATCGTCTCGACGAGCGCCGTCGGGAACTCGTCGCGATGGTCGAGGTCGGACGCGACCGGGATCACGTCTCGGTCGACGAACTCGCGGACGGCTGCGACGATCTCCTGCTGCTCGGCCGTCGACTCGGCGACGCTCACGCCGGGACCGGCTCCTTCGCGGCCGTGAGGGGCGCAAGCACGGCCGTCAGATCGTCCTGCTCCTCGAAGGAGAGGATCGCCTGCTCGAGCGCGTCGACCCGATCGGCCGTCAGCGCCAGCAGGGCGTTGGCACGGAACTTCTCCCGCACCTCGTCCTCCGACATCGGGTTCTCCGGACCGCCCTTCTGGTGCGGGAAGTCCCGTTCGAGCGTCGTGCCGTCGGCGAGCGTGACGCGCACGCCGCCGGGGAACGCCTGCGGATACGTCGGATAGTCAGGTGTCTCGTACCTGACCTTCGCCGCGACGGCCAGGACGGCCGGGTCGGCGATCGCGTCATCCGTGAAGTCCGAGACGCCGACGTGCCCGCGCACGAGCATCGAGGCGACCGAGTACTGGAGCGAGAACTTCCCCTCGTAGTCCGAGCGCGGCAGCTTCTTCTTGTCCGCAGGCTCGAGCACGAGGGAGACGCCCGCCTCCGGCACGGTCACGACGACGTCGGCGATCTCCTCCGGCGCGAACGTCCGGCCGGCGGCCGCCTCGGCGGCGGCACCGAGCGAGCCGTGCATGAAGTGGCAGACCGGGAACGGCTTGTACGCGATCCGCGGCGTCTCCCAGCGCGTGCCGAGGTCCGTCGAGCTGGGCGTCGATGTCGATCCCGCCCCGCTCGGCGCCGAGGAACGCGTGGTAGAGCCCGAACTTGCCCTCGATCACCGACGGGGGCCCCTCGGCGCCGAGCGCCGCGAGGCGTGCGGCGAGGATGCCGCCGTGAGCCGCCCAGGCCGGATGAATCGGCTTCGTCGCCGTCCCGTCCTCGAGGTACGCGAACAGGCCCGACGCCATCGAGCCGGCGATGCCGAGCGCGCTCGCGGCCGTCCGCGCGTCGCTCCCGGTGAGCCGCGCGGCGGCTGACGTGGCGCCGAAGATCCCGCAGATCGCGGTCGGGTGGAACCCGCGCGCGTGGAAGAGCCCCGAGGCCGCGGCGCCGAGCCTCGTGATCGTCTCGTTCCCCCCGACGATCGCGGCGAGCACCTCGCTGCCCGGCAGCCCATGTGCCTCGCCGACCGCGAGCGCCGCCGGGCACGAGACCGTTGAGACGTGGCTGACCGAGTCGGAGTGGGTGTCGTCGAAGTCGAGGCCGTGGCAGAGCATGGCGTTCGCGAAGGCGGCGTTCGGCGCCGGGAGCCGCGCGTCGTGGCCGATCACCGTCGCCTGCGGCTCGCCGCCGAGCTCGGCCATCGCCTGCCGGCCCTCTCCCGCAACGCCGGTCGCGTGAGCCGCGAGCCCGCAGCCGAGCGTGTCGAGCAGATGGAGCTTCGCGTGCTCGGCGACGTCGTCGGGGACGTCGTCCAGCGTCAGCGTCGTCGTGAACTCGGCCAGCCTCTGTGCTGCCGTCATCTCACACCGTCCAGTCGTCGTCGGTGACCGGGGAACGTGTCCTGCACCTCGGGTGCGCCGCGCTTGTAGACCATGAACGTCCGCAGGAACTCGATCACGACCTCGTGCCGCTGGTTGATCCCACGCGACCGCATCGAGACGATCCCGACGCTCGGGTTCGATTGCGACTCGCGCAGCTCCAGGATCTCGCTCTCGGCGTAGAGCGTGTCGCCGACGTAGACCGGCTTCGGCAGCTTGATGTCCGTCCAGGCGAGGTTGGCCGCGGCGTTCTCGGACGTGTCCGGAACGGTCAGGCCGGTGACGAGCGCGAGCGTGAAGGCGCTGTTGACGAGCGGCTGCCCGAAGCGCGTCCGCTCGGTGAACGGCACGTCGAAGTGCATGGGATTCGTGTTCATGGTCAGGCACGTGAACCAGATGTTGTCCGTGTCCGTGATCGTGCGGCCGAACCGGCTGCGGTAGACGTCGCCGACCGTGAAGTCCTCGTAGTAGCGCCCCCGCCATTCCTTGGGTGCGGTCATCGGCCCGCCTCCCGGAGGACGCGGCGCGCCCGCTCGACGACGGGCCGGTCGACCATGGTGCCGTTCACCGCCAGGACGCCCTCGCTCTGACCGTCGAACGCGTCGACGACTGTGCGGGCCCACTCGATCTCCTGCTCGCTCGGCGCGAAGATGCGGTTGATCGTCTCGATCTGGGCGGGTGGATGCAGGCCTTGCCGCGGAACCCGAGCGCGCGGGCGAGGCGGCACTGCTCCTCGAGCCCGGCCTCGTCCTCGAAGTCGAGATGGACGACGTCGAAGGGGCCACGGAGGCCGGCGGCGGTCGAGTCGATCGCCACCTTCGAGCGCGCGTAGAGGATCTCCTGGCCGTCCGGGCGCGTCTCGAGGCCCACCTCGGCGCCGAGATCGACGGAGCCGAGGAGGAGAGCGGCGACGCGCGGCTGCGAGGCGATCTCGAACGCGGTGCGCAGGCCCATCGCCGTCTCGACGATCGCGATCACCGGCGGGCCGTCCGGGCCGAGCGCTTCGATCCCCTCCGGGCTCGCCTTCGGCATCACGAGCCCGTCGAGATCGAGCGTGGCGGCGAATGCCAGGTCGTCGGAGAACCAGGGCGTGCCGGCCGCGTTGATCCGGACGAGCCGCGCCGGCCGGGCGGCAGCCGCCGCGGCCTGCGCAGGAATCGGCACGGAATCGTCACGGTCCGGTGCGCCTTTTCCCGTTACGCTCGGCGGCGTGGGCGGCGGGACGACGCCCCGCCCTGGGTGGGGACCGTTTCGGCCCCGGCCGGCCCGGGCAGGGCTCCGAGCGCCTCGGCGACCACTCCGCGTGCGGTCTCCTTGTCCGCCGGTGCGACGGCGTCCTCGAGGTCGCAGACGACGGCGTCCGCGGCCGACGCGAGCGCCTTGGCGAGCTTGCGCCCGTCGCTGCCCGGCGCGAAGAGGAGTGAGCGCAGGTGCGGGAGCTCCATCGGCGTTGCCAGCGGTTATGTCAGACATCCGGCGGAGTGTCAAACCGAGGCGCCGAGCCGTGCGCTCCGGCGCTTGACAGGCTCCCGAAAGTCAGACATAAACGCAGGGGACGTTCTTGTCGACCAAAGGAGCGCAGCGAATGAAGGCAGTGCGGTTCCACGAGTTCGGAGGCGTCGACGTGCTCCGGGTCGAGCAGGTCGACGATCCGAGCCCCGGTCCCGGCGAGGTGCTGGTCGGCATCCGGGCGAGCGCGCTCAACCATCTGGACGTCGACGTTCGCGAAGGAGTGTCTCGCTTCCCCGTCAACCTGCCGCACACGCTGGGCGTCGAGCTCGCGGGCGAGATCGAAGAGCTCGGCGAGGGCGTCGAGGGCTGGTCCCCGGGCGACCGCGTCAACCCGTACATCATGGAGACCTGCGGCGAGTGCCGGTACTGCGCCACCGGCCGCGAGAACCTCTGTCTGACGCCCGGCTTCATCAGCTTCTCGACCGGCGGCGGCTACGCGGAGCGCGTCGTGGTCAAGGCGCGGAACCTGATCCGGGTCCCGGAGGGCGTCTCCTACGAGGACGCAGCCGCGCTCCAGGTCGCCTTCGCCACCTCCTGGCACATGCTGTTCACGCGGGGCAACCTGCGGGCCGGCGAGACGGTGATGATCAACGCGGTCGGGAGCGGGATCGGCTCGGCGGCGGTGCAGCTCGCCAGGATGGCGGGCGCCTACGTGATCGGCAACGCGTCGAGCGACGAGAAGCTCGACCGCGCCCGGGAGCTCGGCATGGACGCCGGGATCAACCACGCGACCGAGGACGTCGTCGCGCGTGTGGAGGAGCTGACGGGCGGCCGTGGCGTCGATCTCGTCTACGAGCACGTCGGCGGCGAGCTGTTCCAGAAGGGCCTCGACTCGCTGACCAAGGACGGCCGCCTGGTGATCTGCGGCGGCCACTCGGGCGAGGTCGTCCCCTTCGACATCATCCCCTTCTTCCGCGGCCAGAAGACCGTGATCGGCTCGTTCACGTACACGCGCGAGGAGATCGCCAGCTGCTTCGCCCTCGCCGCCCGCGGCCTGATCAAGCCGCTCGTGCACAAGACCTTCCCGCTCGACGACGCCGGCGAGGCCATGGCCACGATGGAGCGGCGCGAGCACTTCGGCAAAATCGTCCTCGTCCCGTAAAGGAGACGCATGAAGCGAGTAGGAGTCGACGTCGGCGGAACCTTCACCGACCTGATCTATGTCGACGACGAGGCCGGTGTCATCCGCGTGCACAAGCTGCCGACGACACCCGGCGACCCGTCCCAGGGGACGATCCAGGGGATCGAGGAGGTGACGAGCGGGGCCGGCCAGAGCCCCTCGGCGCTCGACTCCGTCTTCCACGGCACGACGATCGCCACCAACATCGTGATCGAGCACTCGGGCGCCACCGTCGGGATGATCACCACCGAGGGCTACCGGGACATCCTCCACATCGCCCGGCACAAGAAACCGCTCAACTTCTCGAACTACCAGGACCTGCCCTGGCAGCGCTATCCCGTCGTGCGGCGCCGCTACCGGCTGACCGTGCCGGAGCGGGTCACGAAGGACGGCTCGGTGCTCGTGCCGCTCGACGAGGACAGGGCGCGCGAGCAGGTGCGCAAGCTGAAGGAGGCGGGCGTCGACGCGGTCGCGGTCTGCTTCCTGTTCTCGTTCGTCAACGACGCGCACGAAGCCCGGGTGGCCGAGATCGTCCGCGAGGAGTTCCCGGAGGCGTTCCTCTCGGTCTCGTCCGAGGTGCTGCCCCAGTACCGTGAGTACGAGCGCTTCTCGACCGTCTGCCTGAACGCCTACATCGGGCCGAAGGTGGCGACCTACGTCAGCCGGCTCCAGGACGAGCTGACCCGGCTCGGCGTGCGCACGGGCGTGCACCTGATGACGTCGGCGTCGGGGGTCGCGACGGCGCAGGCCGCGGTCGAGCGGCCGGTCAACCTGCTCATGTCCGGCCCCGTGGCGGGAGTCGTCGGCGGCATCTGGGCCGGCAAGCAGGCCGGCTACGGGAACGTGATCACGCTCGACGTGGGCGGCACGTCGGCCGACATCGGGCTCGCCCAGGAAGGCCGCCTGCGGATGAAGCACCTGCTCGACACGAAGGTGGGGCCGTACCAGGCGATGATCCCCATGGTCGACGTCGACACGATCGGTGCGGGCGGCGGCTCGATCGCGTACGTCGACCAGGGCGGCATCTTCCGCGTCGGGCCCCGCTCGGCCGGTGCCGTGCCCGGGCCCGCCGCCTACAACCGCGGGGGCACGGAGGCGACCGCGACCGACGCGCTCGTGAACCTCGGCTGGCTCTCGCCCGAGGCGTTCCTCGGCGGCGGGATGGAGCTCGACGCCGGGCTGGCCCGGAAGGCGTTCGAGGAAGGGCCGGCCGACGCGCTCGGCATGAGCGTCGAGGAGGCGTCCATGGGCGCCGTCCAGATCCTCACCCACTCGATGGTGCAGTCGATCGAGGAGAACTCCGTCCGCAAGGGCTACGACCCGCGGGACTTCGCGCTCGTCGCCGAGGGCGGCGCCGGGCCCCTGTTCGCCGCCCAGATCGCGCTCGAGGTCGGGACTCCGGTCGTGGTCGTCCCGCCCTACCCCGGCATCGCGGCCGCGATGGGGCTGCTGGCCACGGACATGGTCTACGAGTACGTCGCCACGACCCACCAGCGGCTGTCGCGGCTCGACGCGCCCGCGCTGCAGCAGCGGTTCGAGGAGCTGGAGGAGCTCGCGGTGCGCCAGCTCGCCGACGACGGCATCGCCCCCGAGAACGTCGTCGTCCAGCGGATCGCCGACTGCCGCTACCTGGGCCAGGGCTACGAGCTCCGCGTCGACGCTCCCTCCGGTCAGATCGGCCATGACTGGACGGAGAAGGTGCGCGCCGACTTCCACGACATCCACGAGCGCGAGTACTCGCGGCGCTTCGAGGACTCGGACATCGAGATCCCGAACGTCCGCGTCCGCGGCATCGGCGTCACGCCGGCGCTCCGGACGCCCGAGATCGAGCACGGCGACGAATCACCGGACGCCGCGCTCCGGCACGAGGGCGGGGCGTGGTTCCGTGTCGGCGGCGCGCTCCAGGAGGTGCCGACGCGCTACTACGAGCGGGCAGCTCTCAAGGCCGGCAACCGTCTCGCCGGCCCTGCGATCGTGACGCAGTACGACTCGACGACGGTGATCCCGCCGGGGATCTCCGCTCACGTCGACCGGTTCGGGAACATCGTGATCGAGATCGGCGCCTCGGCGGAGTCGCAGACCGATTCGACCGAGATGGAGGTGGCGGCATGAGCGTCGCAGAGTACGAGGTCGGGAGACAACCCGGCCCGCCCCAGCGCAAGCGCGTCGAGGTCGACCCGATCACGCTGCGTGTGCTCGGCGGCGCCTTCCACGCGATCGCCAAGGAGATGGCGGGCGTGCTCTTCCGGATGAGCTACTCGTCGATCATCCGCGAGTCGGAGGATCTCGGCGCCGGCATCTTCGACGCCGAGGGCCGCGAGCTGTGCGAGTCCGACTCGACTCCGATGCACATCGGCTCGCTGCCCTGGTACATCAGGGGCTTTCTGCACCGTCTCGGCGACGAGATCGAGCCGGGCGACGTGATCGTCCACAACCACCCGTACCTCGGTGCCTCGCACTCGCCGGACGTGGCCGTGGCCGTACCGATCTTCCACGACGGCGAGCTGCTCGGCTTCGCCGCCGTGACCGCGCACGTGCTCGACGTCGGCGGCTCGTTCCCGGGCATCAACGCGGACGCCTTCGACGTCTACGCGGAGGCCAAGCTCTACAACGGCCTGCGCTGGTACCGCCGCGGCGAGCTGAACGTCGACGTCGACCGGATGATCTTCGACAACGTCCGCACCGAGACGATGAACCGCGGCGACATGAACGCGATGCTCGCCGCCTGCCAGCTCGGGTGCGAGCGCTTCCTGCGGCTCGTCGAGCGCTACGGCGTCGAGGTCGTGATGAGCGCCGCCTACGACTGGATGGACTACTCCGAGCGGATGCTCAGGGCCGAGATCGCGAAGATCCCCGACGGGACGTACGGCCCCGTGGTCGGCTGGCTCGACGACGACGCACGCAACCGCGGCGTCCAGCTGCGGGTCGAGACGAGGGTGATCGTCGAGGGCGACGAGGTCACGATCGACCTGACCGGCTCGAACCCGGAGGTGCCGACCGGCTACAACGTGCCTTTCGAGGGGTCGCTGCTCGTGTCGTGCTACTACGCCATCCGCACGATCCTGCTCGACGAGACCACCTTCCCCGAGCACGTGCCGCAGAACGACGGCGTCTTCCGCCCGGTGAAGGTGATCGCGCCGAAGGGGACGATCTTCAACCCGACCTTCCCGCGCGCCTGCTTCTCGCGCTTCTGCCAGACGCAACGCGTCGTCGACAACACCATCCTCGCGCTGGCCGAGGCGCTCCCCGACAAGGTGACGGCCGGGAACGCCGCCGGGATCCACTTCTGCGCCTACGCGGGCTTCGACGAGTCGATCGGCCAGTACTGGCTCTACCTCGAGGTCAACGAGGGCTCGTACGGCGGCCGGTACGGCAAGGACGCGATGGACTCGGTCGACAACCTGATGGCGAACACGCGCAACAACCCGATCGAGGAGCTCGACCAGCGCTTCCCGATGCGCTGCGACCAGTACGAGCTGCGGCCCGAGCCGGCGGCGCCCGGCAAGTGGCGCGGCGGCATCGGCATCATCCGGCGCAACCGCTTCCTCGTCGACGGCACCTACTCGTGCGAGGGCGACCGGCAGACCGATCCGCCGAAGGCGATCTTCGGGGGCTGGGACGGGCTCGTCGCCTCGTGCCGCAAGAACCCGGACACGGCGCTGGAGGAGTACCTGCCGGCGAAGGTGACCGGCATCCCGTTCGCGGCCGGCGAGTTCATCGAGTTCCGCGAGCCGAACGCGGCCGGCTACGGCGATCCGCTCGAGCGCGACCCCGCGCAGGTGCGCGAGGACGTCCTCGACGACTTCACGACGATCGAGCTGGCTCTCGACGCCTACGGCGTCGTCTTCGCCGACGAGCGGACGCTCGAGATCGACGCCGCGGCGACAGACGCGAAGCGCGCGGAGCTGCGGGCGGGCCGCGACGGACGCTCGCTGACCGAGTACTTCCGCGACGGACTCGTGCCCTACAACGCGCCGGTGTCGATCGCAAGCAATCGGGAGTTCGGGATCGAGTCGAAGTGACGGCGCGGTCGCGGATGCGTCCGGTCGAGCGCGCCTCGGACGCGATGGCCGTGCGTCGCGTTCGGAAGGCGTACGAGCAGGTGGCCGACCAACTCCGCGAGCTGATCGTGAGCGGGGAGCTGAAGCGGGGTGAGCGGCTCCCGAACGAGACGGTGCTGGCGCGTGAGTTCGGCGTCAGCAGGGCGACCGTTCGGGAGGCGCTGCGGCTCCTCACCGCGCAGAGCCTGATCCGCACGGCGAAGGGAGCGGGCGGCGGGACGTACGTGACGCTGCCGAGCGTCGACCACGTCTCCCAGTTCCTCAACTCGGCGCTCAACCTGCTCGCCGCGGCCGAGCACGTGTCGCTCGACGAGCTGCTCGAGGCGCGCGAGGCGCTCGAGGTCCCGGCGACGCGGCTCGCTGCGCAGCGCCGCTCCGATCACGCCGTCGCCCAGCTCCACGCCACCATCCCGCCCGACCCGAGCGACCTTGCTCCCACCGAGCAGTTCGTCTACAACGCCGACTTCCACACGTCCGTGATCGCCGCCTCCGGGAACGCGTTCCTGATGATGGCCGCGCAGCCGCTGTTCACGATCCTGCAGACGAGCCTCGCCCGCTCGTCGCTCGGTGCCCGCTTCCACAGGGGGATCAACGAGCAGCACCGCGCGATCGTCGCTGCGATCGAGGCCGCCGACCCCAGGCTCGCCGAGCGGGAGATGCGCTCGCACCTCGAGTTCCTGCGGCCGCACTACGAGCGCACGTGGCGGTATGCGCTCCACGCCGCCGAGCAGGCGTGAACAGGTCGGCCTCCGCGCTCGCGGATCCCTCGGGCGCCGCTGGCGGTGCGGGGCCGGAGGTCACAGTATGAGCAATACGGGGCCGGAGAGCACCGTGCCGCCAGCGGCGTCAGGCGCCGGCGGAGCCGGGCTTCGCCCGGCGGGAGCCGATGCCGGCGAGGGGTTCGCGCTGGGTCTGCAGGGATCGGGGCAGCTCGTGACGGGCCGCCCGACCCGGGGTTCTTCCGGGCCGTGGCGGAGCTGGCCGAGTCCACCGGCTACGACTCGCTGTGGGCCGGCGATCACGTCTCCTTCCACAACCCGATCCTCGACGTCACGGTGGCGCTCGGCTGCTTTGCGGCGCGGACCGAGCGGATCACGCTCGGCGCCGGGGTCGTGCTGCTGCCGCTCCGCCATCCGAGCCTGGTGGCGCGCGAGCTGGCATCGCTCGACTACCTCTCCGGCGGCCGCGTCGTGCTCGGAGTCGGAGTGGGAGGGGAGGGCGGCAAGGACTTCGAGGCGGTGGGCGTGGATCCGCGGGAGCGCGGTGCGCGAACCGACGAGGCGATGCGGGCGCTCCGCGAGCTGTTCTCGGGCCCCGAGGCGAGCTTCCAGGGCCGCTTCTTCTCGTTCGAGGGCATCACGATCGAGCCCTCGCCGGTGCAGCCGGGAGGTCCGCCGCTCTGGGTCGGCGGCCGCTCGCCGGCAGCGCAGCGCCGCGCCGGGCGTCTGGGCGACGGCTGGATGCCGATCTGGGTCTCGGCCGAGCGGCTCACGGCCGGGCTCGCGGAGGTACGGCGCCACGCGGAGGAGGCCGGCCGCGACCCGAACGGGATCGCCGGCGCGGTCATGTGCCCGGCGCTGACCGGCGAGGATGCCCGTCCTCGCCTGGCGGCGCATCTCGAGCAGCGCTACGGCATGCGCGTCGAGCCGCACCTGGTCGACCGCTACTGCATCGCCGGCTCGCCGGACGAGTGCGCCGCCCGCGTACGCGACTACGTGGAGGCCGGCGCCGAGCACGTGATCCTCAACCTCGGCTGTGCCGCGGGGGACGAGTTCCTCGAGCAAGCCGAGCTGCTCCCGTCCCTGCTCAAGGTGGAGGTGCTCTGATGGCCCGCGTGCTCGTGATCGTCCCGTTTCCGCTCGGCGAGTCGGGCATGGCCAACCGTGCCGCGCAGCTCGAGAAGGTCGCGCTCGGCCCCGACATCGATTTCGACTTCCGCGGCGTCCGCGCCGGCCCGGCGCTGCTCGACAGCGGGCACGACGCCGGCCTGGCGGAGGTCGCTCTCGCCGAGGTCGGCATCCGCGCGCAGGACGAGGGCTACGACGCCGTCTGCATCGACACGATGAGCGACTCGGGCGTGAACATCCTCCGTTCGTTCCTCGACATCCCCGTGATCGGTCCCGGCCGTGTCTCGTATCTGACCGCGCTGATGCTCGGCGACACCTTCTCGGTGTTGACGCAGTGGGACGGCTGGATCCCGATCTACAAGAAGGGCGTGCGCGACCTGGGGCTGGAGGGCCACCTCGCCTCGATCCGCTCGATCAACATGCTTCCCGACGTCGACAACCTGTTGGGGGGCAAGGAGGACGTCGTGTTCCCGATGCTTCGGGACGCGGGCCTCGCCTGCATCGAGGACGGCGCCCAGGTGATCTGCATGGGCTCGACCACGATGCACCAGGCGGTTCCGTACCTGCAGGCGGAGCTCCCCGTGCCAATCGTCAATCCGGGGCCGCTCAGCTACAAGCTGGCCGAGCTCCTCCTCGGGCTCGGGCTCACGCAGTCGAGGAAGGCGCATCCGTTCCCCACCGTGCCGAAGCCCGAGATGCTCGCGGCGATGATGGAGGCGGCCGAGGCGAGCGAACGCGCCGCCGGGCGCGGATGACGCTGCCGCTCGCTGACGTTCGGGTGATCGCGGTCGAGCAGTTCGGGGCCGGGCCGTGGGCGACCCTGCAGCTCGCCGACCTCGGCGCCGAGGTGATCAAGATCGAGGATCCCGGCTCGCGCGGCGATGTCGGCCGCTACGTGCCGCCGTTCCAGGAGGGCGAGCACTCGCTGTTCTTCGAGACGTTCAACCGGAGCAAGAAGTCGGTCTCTCTCGACCTGCGCCACGCCGAGGCGCGGCCGGTGCTCGAGGATCTCGTGCGAGCCGTCGATGCCGTCTACTCGAACCTGCGCGGAGACCAGCCGCACCGCCTCGGCCTCACCTACGAGCAGCTCCGGCACGTCAATCCGCGGATCGTCTGCTGCTCGCTGTCCGGCTTCGGCATGACTGGCCCGCGTGCGGCCGAAGGCGGCTACGACTACATGATGCAGGGGCTCGCGGGCTGGCAGATGCTGACCGGAGAGCCGGACGGCCCACCGACGAAGAGCGGTATCTCGCTCGTCGACCTGTCCGGCGGCTACGCGTCGGCGGTCGCGCTCCTCGCCGGCCTGTGGCGGGCGCGCCGCGACGGCGTCGGCTGCGACTGCGACGTCTCCCTGTTCGAGACGGCGCTCCACGAGCTCATGTACATCGGCCCCTGGGCGGCCACGCACGGCTACGTGCCCCCGCGGCGCCGCAACTCGGCTCACGCCTCGATCGTCCCGTTCCAGAACTTCCGGGCCGCGGACGGCTGGCTGGTCGTTGCGGCGGCGAAGCAGAAGTTCTGGGAGCGGCTCTGCGAGGTGCTCGGTGAGCCGGAGCTGGCGGCCGATCCGCGGTTTGCGACGATGGCGGCGCGTGACCAGAACCGCGACGCCCTCGTGCCCGTGCTCGACGATCTGTTCGCACGGCGGTCGGTGCAGGAGTGGCTCGACCTGCTCGTCCCCGCGGGCGTCCCGGCGGCGAAGGTGAACACGGTGCTCGAGGCGCTCGCCGAGCCGCAGACCGTCGAGCGCGGAGACATCGTCGAGCACGAGCATCCCGTGCTCGGCACCGTGCGCTCGATCCGCACGCCGCTCCGGCTCGAGGCAGAAGGCGAGGTGCTCGAGCGTCCGTCCGCCCGGGGCCCGTTCCGCGGCGAGCACACGGAGGACGTGCTCGCCGGGTTGTGCGGCTACTCGGCGGAGCGGATCCGGGAGCTGGCCGGCGCGGGCGTGTTCGGCGAGGCCGGGGTCCCGGCGTGAGCGTCCGGGACTTCACCGGCTACGGCGAGCAGCCGCCCGACCCCGTCTGGCCGGATGGGGCGCGGCTCGCGCTGAACTTCGTCCTGAACTACGAGGAGGGCGGCGAGGTGACGCCGCTCGAGGGCGACCCGGCGTCCGAGGCGTTCCTGCACGAGGTGGTGGGCGCGCCGGCGACGATCGGCCGGCGGAACCTGAACACGGAGTCGATGTTCGAGTACGGCAGCCGCGCCGGCTTCTGGCGCGTGCACCGGATCTTCGTGAAGCACGAGCTGCCGCTGACCGTGTACGCGGTCGGCCAGGCGCTCGAGCGCAACCCGGCGGCGGCCCGCGCGATGGTCGGCGCGGGCTGGGAGGTGGCGAGTCACGGCTGGCGCTGGATCGACTACCTGGGGATGTCCGAGGAGGAGGAGCGTGCTCACATCAGGCACGCGATCGGAGCGATCGAGCGCGCCACGGGGCAGCGTCCGGTCGGCTGGTACACGGGCCGGATCTCCGACAACACCCGCCGGCTCGTGGTCGAGGAGGGCGGCTTCCTCTACGACTCGGACTCGTACGCGGACGAGCTCCCGTACTGGGTCGAGGTCGGGGAGCAGCCGCATCTCGTGATCCCGTACACGCTCGACGCGAACGACTTCAAGTTCCTGCTCGTCAACGGGTTCGTGACCGGCGACCAGTTCTACGAGTACCTGGTCGACTCGTTCGACCAGCTCTACGAGGAGGGCGGCCGGATGATGTCGGTCGGCCTGCACTGCCGGATCGTCGGCAGGCCCGGTCGCGCGCGGGCGCTCGACGCCTTCCTCGCCCACGTCCGCGAGCGCGAGGACGTGTGGGTGACGACGCGGGCCGAGATCGCGAGGCACTGGCGGGAGCACCACCCACCGCCGTCGGCCTAGCTAATCCAGCGCCTCCCGGAAGAACCCGGTCACGATCCGGACGGCGTCGGCCGGGCATTCGAGCAGGTCGGCGTGGCCGATGTCGGGAAACTCGTGCGTGCTGATCTTCGGGTTCATGGCCGCCATCTGCCGGGCGCCGAGACCGGACGGTGCCAGCTCCGGCGGGCAGAGGATGTCGTAGGTCCCGTTCGTCATCAGCAGCGGCCGCTCGATCTTCGGAACCAGCTCGGTCAGGTCCATGTTCTCCATGGCGAGGCAGGCCTGGCGCACGGTGTACGGATCGTTCCAGCCGATCACGGCGCGGACGAGGTCGAACGTCCCTGACCCCTCCTCGCTCTCGAGGAACTTCGCGCCGACCGCCTGCGTCGTCACGTGGTCGGAGAAGTCGTCCCAGGGCATCGACTCGGCCATCCGTCGCCAGACGCGGAACAGCGTGCGGCGGTAGACGTCCGGCTTCGCGAAGGCGACGTCGGCGCAGGCGGCGATCGTGCGCTCCGGATAGAGCGCGGTGAACGCGATCGCGATCATCCCGCCCATCGACGTGCCGTGGACGAGCACGCGATCGAGCCCGATCGCGTCGAGCAGCGAGACGCCGTCCCGAGCCCAGCCCTCGATCGTGAACTCCTCGTGCGGATGGTCGGAGGCGCCGTAGCCGCGCGCGTCGAAGGCGAGCAGCCGGAAGCCCGCGTCGCGGAAGCCGTCGTTGACCGCGCCGAAGTTGTGGCGCCCGAACAGGCCGCCGCCGAACTGGATCACGACCGGCCCGTCCTCCGGCCCGGTCAGCTCGTAGTAGATCCTCGTCTCGTCTTCGAGCCGCGTGTACGGCATGCTTACGTCTCTTGCGTGCTCAGTCCCACGACCGGCCGACGCGATCCCAGGCGACATCGCTCGGAAGCCATTCCGTGTTGATCGTCGACCACAGGCGCGTGATGTCACCCGATCCGCACTTCGGGCACGGCGGCGTGGGCTTGTCCGAAGTGGACAGATACTCCTCGAAACGCTCCGAGCAGGCGTCGCAGCGGTACTCGTAGATCGGCATCGTGTCTGAGTCTAGTCCCAGTCCGGCGTTGCCGTCCATCGACTTCCTTCGCGAAGCCGCCGCTCAGCAGGGAGTTTCCGCGGAGGACGAGGACCTCGCCGGTGTGCTCGGGTTCCTCGAGGTCGTGCTGCCTCGCCTCACGGAGCTCGAGGAACGCATCCCGCCGGAGACCCCGGCGTGAGCGTCGCCGAGGTCGCTGCACAGATTCGCGCGGGCGAGCTGAGCCCGCGCGAGGCGGTCGAGTCCTACCTCGAGCGGATCGAGCAGCTCGACCCGGCGCTGAACGCCTACATCAGCGTTCGCGCCGAGGAGGCGCTCGTCGAGGCCGACGGCGTTCCGGACGGGCCGCTGAGGGGTGTGCCCCTGGCGGTCAAGGACGTGATCGACGTCGCCGGCGTGCCCACCACGGCGGCCTCGAAGATCCTCGCGGGCAACGTGGCCGAGCGGGACGCGACGTGCGTCGAGCGGCTCCGCCGGGCCGGCGCGATCGTGCTCGGGAAGCTGAACACGCACGAGTTCGCCTTCGGTGCGATGACGACGAGCCCGCACTTCGGCGCCGCTCACAATCCGTGGGCGCCCGACCGCATCTGCGGCGGCTCGAGCGGTGGGAGTGGCGCCGCCGCCGCGGCCGATCTCGCCGCGGGAACCCTGGGAACGGACACCGCCGGCTCGATCCGCATTCCGGCCTGCCTCTGCGGCGTCACCGGCCTCCGGCCGACGACCGGGCTCGTGCCGACGGGCGGTGTCGTCCCCGTGTCCTGGTCGCTCGACACGGTCGGTCCGATCTCGCGCTCGGCCGAGGACTGCGCGCTGCTGCTCGCCGCGCTCACCGGGGAGCCCCTCGAGCTCGTCGAGAGCGTCCGCGATCTCCGGATCGGCGTGGTCGACGAGCTCTTCGAGGGCGCCGACTCAGCCGTCGCCGCGCAGGCACTGGCCGCCGTCGAGGAGCTGCGCGGCCTCGGAGCCACGATCGAGTCGGTCGACGTGCCGCTGATCGAGGAGTCGGGAACGATCAACCAGCTGCTCATGCTCCCGGAGGCGGCCGAGGTGCACCTGCCGTGGCTTCGGACGCGGCTCGCCGACTACGGGGACGACGTCAGGGCGCGCCTGCTCGCGGGCCTGCTGCTGCCGGCGACCGC
The DNA here is from genome assembly GCA_963742925.1 of uncultured Actinomycetes bacterium. Taxonomy (GTDB): domain Bacteria; phylum Actinomycetota; class Thermoleophilia; order Gaiellales; family Gaiellaceae; genus PALSA-612. The sequence continues at coordinate 142,975 of CAVUNV010000005.1, forward strand.
CCATGTCACCGGCCTGCGGGCCCGCCGCTGGTTCTGCGACGAGCTGCGCGGCGTGTTCGAGCGGGTCGACCTCCTCGTCGCGCCCGAGATGCCCGTCGTCGCCCCGCCGATCGGCGACGTGGACGTCGAGTTGCACGGCGAGCGGATGCCCTACCGCCTCTCGCTGATCCCGTTCAACTCGCCGTGGAGCCTCGCCGGGCTCCCGGTCGCCAGCGTCCCGGCGGGTTTCGTCGACGGGTTGCCCCTCGGCCTGGCGCTCGTCGGCCGCCCACGGGACGAGGAGACGGTTCTCCAGGCGGCACACACCTTCCAGTGCGCGACCGACTGGCACGAGCGCCGGCCGCCGGTCGGAACCGCGGCGCCGCCCCGTCCCTCGAACGGGTGATTCTCCTGGCATCGAGCCGTATTTCCGTGTATTTCAGCGTCTGATCAGGTAGGGCGAGGGAGCGGGAAGGGAGGACATCTTGGAACACAGCAGCCAACGGTTGCCCGACGACCTCGATGCAGCAGGCGAGGCCGCCGGCGTGGTGATCTCGCTCCCGCGGCGTCCGCCGCCGCTCGGCGAGCCGCCCTGGCAACCGCCTGCCGTCGTGCTCGAGTTCCCGGCCGGTCGGCCCGCGTCGAGGCGTTCAGCTTCGAAGGGGCCCGGCGGCACCGCGCCGTCCAGCCCGGCGGGTCACAGCTCCTGAGCCGCCCCGCACGGGGGCGCGATCGACCGTTCAGCCGACGGCGAAGAGACAGAGCGTCGAGAGGAGCGCCAGGAAGTGACGACTCCGGCGTGCAGCCCGGGAAACCGTGAGACCGCCCATCGAGTCGATTGTAGGGAATACCCGGATGGGTGATGACAACGCGCCCGATTCGTCCTACGACGAGAGGAAGGCCGCGAACGAAGGAGACACCGGAATGGACTACAACCTGTGGATGTCAGAGGATTCGCACTATTCGCTCGGCAATCGAATCGGCACGCACACGAGCGAACCACCCGCCGTACCCGAGCAAGCAGCCGACGCAGCTGCGCAGCCGAGCACGGCCGAGATGGATCACATCGAGTTCCTGATGGAGACGCTCGGACGCCGGCTCGAGGAAGGTTCCCCCGGGTTCTGATCCTCCGCCGACCGAGTCGGCTATGTAGCCCCCGTCGCGGCGGCTGCCGCCGCCGGTGCGGGCGGTTCGCCGATGCGTGCGTCGACATAGGCGGTCAGCGCTTCGCTCGCGAGGTAGGCGGCGACGACGCCGATGATCACGAGCGGCGTCACCGCGAGCCCGGCCTTGGCCGAAAGGAGGCTCGCGATCATCACGGAGGCGAGCGGCAGGCGTAGCACGGAGACGCAGCACGCCCCGACGAGGACGGCGACCGCGGGCGTCTCCGAGTAGCCGGGCAGGTGCCCCGCGAGCAGGCCGGCCACGACACCGAGGAAGATGGCGGGGAAGGTCGGGCCGCCGCGGAAGCTGCTCATGGAGATGCTCCAGGCGAGTCCCTTGAAGACGAGCAGGAGCGCCAGGGCCGTGAGCGAGATCGTGGCAGCGGAGCTGAAGAGCGAGGAGAAGGCGCTCTCGCCGGAGAAGAGCACCGCGTTCGGCGAGTAGCCGCTCGTGTGCGCGTAGGCGATCGCAAGGCCGCCCACGGCGAGACCCGCGACGATCGTCAGCACGAACCTCCGTGTCCGCACGAAGCGGAGCACGAGGCGGGCGAGCTCCATCACTCCGAAGGTGGCGATCGCCGCGGCGATCGCAACCAGGATCGTCCAGCCGAAGTCGCCCGCGCTGGGGCCGCCGTAGGCGGGCAGCGGGAACGGGCTCAGCGCCCAGGCGGCCGTGCTGAGCCCTGACCACGATCCGAGCCCGACGAAGACGAGCGAGCCGATCCCGGCGGCGACGAGGCCGGGGAGGAGCACGAGCGCCATGGTCGGGCCTCCGAGGCCGGCGGCCTCGATGATGAGCACGGCGCCGATCACCGGCGAGCCGAAGATCGACGAAACGGCTGCAAAGCTCCCCGCCGCGGCCATCAACGTCAGCACCTGCGGCGGCGCGTCCCGCCGCAAGAGCGACACCGTGAGGATCCCGAGACCCGTTCCCACCGCGATCAGCGGCCCTTCCGGCCCGAGTACGAGCCCGAGGCCCAGCGTCGCGACCCCGGCGAGCACGACACCGGGCAGATCGCGGGGCCCGAGCGGCGTGCCGCCCGCCTTGAGCCCGTCCGCCGGCACGTGCCCGCCGCGCCCCGGCAGGTGCACGATCGCGAACGCCGTCAGCAGGCCCGCCAGCGCCAGCCACGGCAGCGGCCACCAGAGCGGCACGTGCTGGTAGCCGAGGTCGCTCGGCAGGTCCTCGTAGACCCCGACCTCGATCTTGTGCACCCCCTCGAGGAAGAGCCACGACGCCGTCGAGACGAGCAGCCCGACCAGCGCCGCAAGCACGAGCAGCACGCGGTACGGCCGGCTACGGATCAGCGCCTTGGGGTCGCTCGTGAGGGGGATGCCGTCGGCCATCGTCCGGGAGTCTAGGCTCGCTGCAGGCCGCGGTTGTCTTCTACCTGGGCCGGCAGGATCTGCTCGGACCCGAGCGTCCAGGTGAAGCGTGTCAGCGTCTCGTTCGGGGCGACGCCGCTGGGGCGGAGGCCACGCCGCACGAAGAGCGTCGGCACCTCGGCGCCCAGAGCGACGGCCAATCTCGTGTGGCCGATGCCTTCGATTCGCCAGCGATCGGAGAGGCCGACGACGAGCAGGCGGGCGTCGCGAGATGCTTCGAGGACCCCTGCTTCACCCGTGCGGACGAGAACGGGCTCGGTGACGATCCCAACGACCTGCTGCACGAGAAGTGAGGCGCGGGCAAGAAGCCGGCTCGCGTCGCGGCGCCCGAGGTCGGGATTCGCCTCGGTTCCGAGGAGCCGGGGGCCGGGCCCAGACGGAGCTGGCGCCTGTCGTCTATGGTGAGCCCGTTCGCCTCGGTCACCCACTCCTGCCGGCTCGCCAATCACACATCAAGGAGGGCTCCGTGCGTCAGCTTCCGATCGGGCGTCTACCGAGCTGTCGCCGCGACCATCGAGAGCGGAACGGAACAACGGTCCGTAAGCCGAGGCTCGTCCTCGCCGGGTCGGCAACCCTAGCGGTGCTTGCCGCGGCCGCGATTGTCTTCGCGGGGACAGCAGGCTCGTACGCGTCCGACGGCGTTCGCCGCATCCGCCACGCCGAGCGCCGGGGGCGCGCGGTGCAAGACCGTCGTCAAGAAGGTGCACGGCAAGCTCCGCAAGCGCCGCGTGTGCGCGAAGGCGCATCCGGCCCCGCCGCCACCGCCGGCGACGGCGGGAACGATCGCAGCGACGATCGCACTCCCCGGCCAGCCGTCCAACATCGCCGCCGGCGAAGGCTCGATCTGGGTCACGCTGCAGGGTGGTGGGCTGTTGCGAATCGATCCGGCGACGAACGCGATCATCGCTCACATCGACACCGGCCCCCCGCAGGGCTACTCGCAGGCTCTCGTCGTGGCAGAGGGCAGCGTCTGGCTGACCAACTACACGGACAGCACGGTAAGCCGGATCGATGCCCACGACTACCGGTTGCTGGCAACGATTCCCGTCGGCGATGGGCCCGAAGGTATCGCGGCAGGCCCTGGAGCGATCTGGGTGGCGAACAATCACACCGAGTCGGTGTCGAGGATCGACCCGACGACGAACACTGTCGTGGCGACGATCCCGGTAGGGCCGGTGCTGGGGAGAGAGGGACCGGCGGCGATCGACGTCACCACGAACGGTGTCTGGACGGCCGTCCCGAATCTCAGCGCCGTCGTCCGCGTCGACCCCGCGACGAACCAGGTCGTCGCAACGGTGCCCGGCGGCGACGCCTGCGGGAACGTCTCGGCGACACCCGACCAGGTCTGGGCGGGCTGCGGCAACGTGGTCCGGATGGACCCCGCCACGAACAAAGCGGTCACGACGCTCACGGTCGGGGACTCGGCGCGGAGCGTCCTGGTCGGGCTCGGCTCGGTCTGGGTCGAAACGAGGCTCACGCTCGATCGCATCGATCCCGCCACCAACAAGGTGGTCGGTCGCCTCGGCATCCCCAACGGCGCCGCTCCCTTCGACGCCATTGCAGTCTTCGGCGACCTCGCGATCAGCAACGGATTGATCTGGGCTCTCGAGAGTCGGGCGGTCCTGCGAATCGAGCCGGCCGGCTGACGCCGGGAGAGTCCTCAAACGAGAGCTGGGAAGAGAGTTAGGGGCCCCCGGAAATGTGCCACCTCCGGGAATAGTTCTTCGCGGGCGAACCTCTCCGGCCACATCTCTAGTGGAGGTGGCGCTATTTCAGGGCGCCGTCTGAGTGGGTGACGATGTATCGGAGCATGCGGCGCATGTTGGCGCGGTCGACATGGGTGGCGTTCGTCCAGTCGTAATCGGTGCCGCCCCATGCGTGGATGTCCTGGCAGTTGACGACGACGAAGTCGTAGCGTGGCCGGAGATCGTGTAGGTAGGCGAGCGAGCTGGTGGCGAGTGGATCGCCGTACTTCTCGAGTTCGGCCAGCACGGTTGGGTAAACGGGGTTGAAGACGATCACCGGCCGCTCGCCGCGCCCGTTCATGTAGGCGAGGAGGTGCTCGAACAGTTGGACGCGCGTGGGGTCGAACGGCTGCACTGCGGGTGGGCGTCGGCGCAACTGCGCGACGATCTGGGCTGCTTCGGCCTTGACCCGCTTCACCCGTGCGGGGGAGGGTGGGGCCTGTTCGCCGGGCAGGGATCCGTCCGACCGGTAGCGCGTGTCGGTGGCCCACGGGGGGTTGACGGTCTGGGTGCTGAGGTAGGGCGCGACCTCCTGGAGGTAACGCCGCCCGCGCGGGTCGGCCTCCATCCGGGGGTCGGCGATGTTGGTGGTCAGTCCGGCGCTGACGAACCAGAGGTAGCGGCGCTTCTGGCCGCGGAACCGGTCGGCCGTGTAGCGGGTGAACACCCAGGCGTCGGGGGCAGAGCCGCCGGTGACGGCCGCGTTGAAGCCGGTGTGCCCGGTCAGCCGTTGGAGGAGAGACGGCTCGGCCTGTCGGCCGCGCGAGTCGCCGAGGATCAGGATCTCCGGCCCGTGCCCGAGTTTCGCGATCAGGTCGAGCTTGACCGAACGATCGGTTGGCGCGGGCGGGGCACTCGCGCCTGCAGCAGCGCCGAGCAGTCCGACTGCAACGGCCAAGGCAGCTACGACAGATCGCGCACGATTCATGGGTCTCACCTCAGAACTGAAAGTAGATGAACGGGTGTGGCTGGGAAAGCGTCATCACCGCGGCCGCCGCCGCGATGCCGGTGGCCATGCCCGTACCAGACGCCACATTCCACCCGGCTTCGGCCGTGCCCGGGATGAGAGTGGTCGAACTCGATTTGCCAAGTCTTCTGCGGCGAGTTGTTCTGGTGGCAATATTCGAATGCACCCGGAGCCGCTACTGGCGATGGTCGATATGGCCGAGCGATTACTCGATCGGGATCTCGAAGCGAGCGATGATGCCGGGGTCGCCGCCTCTCGCGAGCAGCTCGGGATCGGGATCGCGAGTCGCCACCCATGCATATCCGTGTTCGGGGTAGGCGACGACGTCCGGGAAGCTCCCGGCACTGATCGCAAGGATCTGAGCGGGGTCTTCGGTGGGGTTGCTGAACGTGTGGAGTCCGGCACGTCCCTCGGGGCAGAAGACGAAGTCTCCCGGAGCCAACTCCTCTGCGCCGTGTTGGTTCCGGAAGACGGGACGACCGCTCAGGACGAAGAACATCTCTTCGGCTCCGAAGTGCATGTGCATCCGCATCTCAGGCGCGCCGGGGGGCAGTTCGTACAGCGTTGCTCCCATCCTGGCGTCGTCGGGCCGCCAGAAAATTCGATGCCGGCTCCCGGCTTCTTCGTTCTCTCCGTCCCATGCGTCGGAGAAGAGGTTCTGACGATTCATTCGTGGTACCTCCGAGTCGTAGCGGTGGGCGCGCAGCCACCCGAGCCCCCGCAGTAGGGGCCTCGGCAACACTGCGCCGGAAACGCGCGGCTGCTCGCCGCGCCAAACCGCTACCTCGCCGCCGGATCCACGGCAGGATCATGCCTGCTCGAGAGCGCCGACGACGACACAGCATTCGCGAAGGATTACCCCGACCAGGTCGCGGCAGTCGGGGCAGTGCTGGCGCAGTGTGGCCACTAAGATCGCCTCCATGTCCGCTTCTCACGCCTCGCTGACCGACATCCCAGTCGCCGACGTCGCTCACACCGATGCGAAGTGGACGCCGGTCCGCAATCACTTCGGGATCACCGCGTTCGGTGTCAACGCCTACACGGCTCGGAATACCGGCGATCGCCTCATCGGCGAGCACGACCACGCGGATCCCACCGACGAGCAGCACCAGGAGTTGTACTTCGTCCACACAGGACACGCGCGTTTTCGGGTGGACGGTCAGGACGTTGACGCACCGGCAGGCACCTTTGTGAGCGCCCTCGACGTGAAAACGATCCGGTCTGCCGTCGCGCTGTCGGCCAACACCGTCGTGCTCGTGATCGGCGCCGAGCCTGGCGCTCCGTACGAGGTCACACCTGCCGAGCGCGCCGAGTTGGCTGCGGCAGGCTTGTCAGCGACTCCGGCCTGAGACGCCTGGGTGAGAGAGTCTGCTCCTTGAGCAGCCTCCTTTGACGGACTCGGGAGGCGGGTCCGCGAATGTCACGGCCTGGGCCAGCCGCCCATCTATCCCCCGCCCCGTTTGACGGGTAGGAGAGCGTAAGGACGCGGCCCCGACATTGGGACGGGCTGCGGTTGAGTTATGACCCCGCGTTCGATCCGAACACCTGGCGACGTTAAGCGGGGTGTTGTGTCCGACCGGCGAGTGGTGACTCGAGCAGGATCTGTTAGAGGCCTGTTTGGGCTTTGATGCGGCCTGAGGCGACGGCGTCCTGGAGTGCCTTGTAGTCGCGTTCGTTCTGGTCGGCGTAGGTTTCGGCGAAGGTGGCGATTGCCTGGTCGAAGACATCGGATTTGCCGAGGTAGCTGGAGATCGCGACGCGGTCGCCTGAGCGGGCGTGGGCACGCGCGAGCGTCCAGCCGCACGCTCTTCCGTACGCGGCTGCGCCCGGTGGGATGGCTGCTTCGAAGGCGAACGAGCCTTTCCAGTCTTTGAGTTGGCGCACGTAGAAGTCCCGCGGTTGCCCGTCCAGGCCGGCGGCGACGTGCTGCCAGCCGAGGAAGATGTCGCTGGTCGCCTGCATCAGCCGCTGGCCGGCGACGACCCGCTGGCCGCAGTTGTTGTACGCGCTCTTGCCGACGAACTGCTCCAGCACCGACGGCTGGGCTTCCTTGACCTGCAGGAAGAGCGGGTCCTGATCGTCCGTGCCAAGGAACAGCAGGATCCAGGCGCGGGTGCCGACGCTCCCGACCCCGACCACTTTGCGGGCCATGTCGGCGTACCGGAACTCTTCGATCAGGTGACGACGGTCGGTCTCGAGCGTCCGTCGGTAGCCGCGGATCAGCCCGCGGATCTCGGTCTCGAACGCGTCCCGCTCCGCCTCGGTGGGGATGAGCTCATCGATCGGGACGATCAGGGGCGGGTCGCTGATGATCCGGGGCTCGCCGTCGACGACGTGGGTCAGCTTTTCGAAGGCGTCCATGCTGTCCTTCGTGCGAACCTTCGCCAGGTCGGCTTTCTGCTTCTTCAACCGCTTCGGGTCGATGCCGGCAGTGAACTCCCGAAGCGCTCGCTCGACCGGCAGAGCCGTGTACCAGACCTCGAGGTTGCGCATGCCCGCGAACGCGGCCATCGCCTCCCGGTAGGCGCGCACCGTGTCGAGCGCGATCGTACGCCGTTCCTTGGCGGAGAAGCCGTTCTCGCGGCCGCCGATTGCGAAGCTCGCTGCCAGCCGCTTCACGTCCCACTCCCACGGGCCTGGCGCCGTCTCGTCGAAGTCGTTGATGTCGAAGACCAAATCTCGCTCCGGGGAGCCGAACATCCCGAAGTTCGACAGATGCGCGTCCCCGCACAGCTGGACCCGGAGCCCTGAGTTCGGTGTGTTCGCCAGATCCGCAGCCATGATCAGCGCCCCGCCACGGTAGAACGCAAACGGCGACACCAGCATCCGGCCGTAGCGGATCGGCACCAGCTCCGGAACCCGCGACACGGCTTGCTCCTCCAGCAACGCGATCGGGTCGCGGCGCTTGGGAAACGCGATGTCACCCTGCGTCGAGCGCGGGATCTCCGCCCTCGCCGCCTTACCCCTCGCGGCCCGCTCGCCCGGCGTCAAGTGCGGCACCACCTTCGGCTTCGATGGCGGCTTACCGTCAGTTGGCGGAGACTCCTCTACAACGGGGCCGGACTCGACAGCGCCGGCAGCGACCGGCGCCTCGGCCGGTTCCGCGTCGGGACGACCTTCGCTGAGCTGCTCATACTCAGCCGGAGACTCAGAACCGGGAGACCCCGGATCGCGCCACTCGTTGCTCTCACCGTCGTCCATCATCTGTGCTCCTTTCCCGCGCCACCGCGTGGCGCCCTTACCGGGCTGCGTCGCGGGGCGTCCGGCGCGCAGCCAGGTCAATGTCGAACATCGGCTACAAGGTCGTGACCGCGATTTCCTTCGGGCGTGCGATCAGGTAGAAGAGCACGCCGAGCACCGGCAAGAAGATGATCAAGACCGTCCACATCGCCTTCGCCCAGCCGCTGTGATCCTGCCGGCGGAAGTTGTCGATGAACACGTTGATGACGACGAAGATCCAGATCACCCAGGCGAAGAAGATGATCATCCACCAGACCACGTCCCAGAAACTCGGGTTGTTCGTGTAAGCGAGCACCTGCGCTCCCTTCGCTCGGCACCGGGATGGGCCCGGCCGCCCGTGTCTCCAACATCACAAACCTACGACCCGGAGCCTGCTCAACGAGGGCTCGCGTCGGATTTCACTTGGGTGAACACGATCGGGGGCATCGCCCACGTGTTCCGAGGGTCTATCGTTGCCGCATGAGTGGGGCCGGGACAGCGGCGTCTCGTGGCCGGGTCGGGGCGGTACAGGGCTGGCTCAGTGGCCGGGGTGACACGCGTGTTGGCCGGCTGGCGATGTTGTGGTTTCGCCGCTATTTCGAGGCGAGTCGCAACTCCGGGTCGGCGGCGACGCTGTACTCGTTCCTCTCGGTGGTGCCGTTCGTCCTCGCCCTGATCGGCCTCACGCACGCGGCGGGCGGCGACACCAACAGCTTCGCCGAGCGGCTGATCGACCATCTGAAGCTCACCGACCCGACCGCCGGTCTCGTCAGGCAGACGTTCGGGGCCGCGTCCTCGAACGCCCTGGCCGCAACGCTCGCCGGCGTTGTCGGCTTCCTGATCTGGGGCCTTGGCCTGGGGCAGATCTACCAGGACGTGTACGCCCGCGCCTGGGGGATCAAGAGAAGTGCATCGGCAGCCGACCAGGGGCTGTTCGCCATCTTCTTCTTCGTCTTCAGCGGGGCCGTCGCCGTTGCGGTCGTCTCCGTGGCGCAACTCCGCGATACGGGTTGGTACGTGCTCGTGCCTGTCTGGCTCGTCGCCTCGACGGTGTTCTGGCTCTGGACGCCCCGCTTCCTGCTGCACCGTCAGATCGGGCTCCGCGCGCTCCTGCCCGGTGCGCTGCTCGCCTCGGTCGTGGTCGGCGGGGCATGCGCTTGTGCGCCGCTGTTCCTCGGCGGCTGGCTGAACAGCGACGGGAAGTACTTCGGCTCCTTCGGCGTCACGATCGCCCTGCTCGGCTGGGGCTTCGTCCTGATCACGATCTCGGTCGCCTGCGCCGTCTTCTCCCCGGCCTGGGCGGACTGGCGGCAGACCGAGACACAGCGCCACGAAGAGCCCTCTCCGGATCCGAACCGCGGCGATGTCCACTCCGGGCCGAGATAACGAGCCCGAGCCGATCGAGCTGCCGCCTCCCAGGCGGACGCTGCTCCAGCGCCTGGCGCTCTGGGTTCAGCACGCGCACGCACTCAAAGGCTGGGTCAAGGAGGCCCGTGGTCGCTCGGCGGCGCTCGACGCCACCTTCGAGACGATCGAGCGGGACTCCCACATCGGCGGCGGCATGCTCGCCGGCGCGCTCGCCTACCGGTTGTTCCTGTTCGCCTTGCCGCTCGCGCTCTTCGTCGTCTCCGGCCTCGGGCTGCTGGCAAGCGCGATCGGGTTCGAGCCGAAGCTGATCACGAACTCGGTCGGCCTGGCCGGGGTCGTCACCAAACAGGTCGCGAGCACCGCCAAGGGCCACTCGAGCTGGTGGGTCGCGCTCGGATCGTTCTTCCTGCTCGTCTACGTGACGAGAGTCCTGCTCCGGGCGGTCGCGATCGCCCACTCTCTGGCCTGGGAGCGCGAAGCGGCCTCGGTCAAGGTGCATCGCCGCTCACTCGCGGTCTTCGGCGCAGCGCTCGCCGGCCAACTCTTCCTCGTCGCCGGCGTCGGCGCCGCCAACCACCAGACCGTGTTCGGCGGAATCGTCACACTCGCCCTCTTGGTCTTCGTCCTTGCAGGACTCTGGCTGATCGTCTCACTCCAGCTGCCCCACTCCCACGCCCACTGGACCGACCTGATCCCCGGATCGCTGCTCTACGCGGTCGGCCTCATCGGCGTGCTGCTCTTCAACATCCTCATCCTCGGCCGCCTGATCCAGGAGAAGACCAGCACCTACGGCGCGCTCGGGACCGCAGCAACCCTCCTACTTGCCTTCTTCCTGTTCGGACGCGTGATCGTGGGAGCCGCCGTCCTCAACGCCACCCTCTACGAACGCCACTCCCGCTCCACCCAGCGGACACCTCCACCCATCCGGCAGGCTATGTAGGTGGTGGGCTTGGCTTGGTCGGCATCGGAAAAGGTTCGCTGTGGGTGACCGCTGGAGCACCGGCCGGACCGAGGCGTTCAGTGACGGCGTGTTCGCGATCGCGATCACGCTGCTCATTCTCGAAGTAGCTGTCCCCGAGGCAGCGTTCGACAACCTGTGGCGCGGCATCGCTCATCAGTGGCCCTCCTATCTGGCGTATGCGACGAGCTTCCTCACGATCGGCGGGATCTGGATGGCCCACCACGCCATCTTCCGGCGCCTGCAATACGCGAACCAGCAGGTCATGGTCGATCAACCTGCTGCTGCTGATGGCGGTCGCGTTCCTGCCCTTCCCGACCAGGCTCGTGGCCGAGGCGATCCACGACAACAGCGCCGAGCGCGCCGCAGCCATCTTCTACGGCGTGTGGCTGCTCGTTATCCAGCTTCTGCTCGGCGCTCTCTGGGGCTCGATCGCACGCGACCGCGACCTGCTCAAGCCGGAGGTGAGCGAGAAGGAGGTCAACGCGATCCTGATCGCGACGACGCCGAACCTCGGCTTCTACATCGGCGTGATCGTGCTCGCGATCTTCGCGCCCGAAGGTGGCCGCGTTCGGCTACCTGCTGATCGCTATCGTCGCCCTCGTGCGAGCCCGTGGCGACCAGACACCACCACCCACGACATCGTCTGCGTAACACTGCACGGGTCGCCCAGTCCGGATAGCTCAGGGCCTATCTCGGCTTCGATACGGCCGGACACCACTGCGGCAAGAATCGGTCGGGGCGTCTGTGCGACGATCTGCCTCCATGTTTTCGAGCGAGAAGGCCGAGCTGATGCTCGGCCCTCACTCGAGTGCTTTAGGGCTCTTCGTGAGACCTAGGCTGGCGCCACCGTCCCCGGTGGCCTCATGAACGCGCCGAAGATCCAGAGAATCGGGAAGAAGATCCCGAAGAAGAACATCCACCCGTGACCGTTCCTGAGCGTCATGAAACCGAGGGTGAACGCGAGAATCAGGTAGAACAAGATGCCGATTCCGATTCCCCACCACATGGTTACCTCCCATCGTGTTTGCCACGGCGCATCTTTGTAGCCCCGGCTCGACGTTCCATCAGGGCGCCCCCGGATCCCGGTGCTGAGAACTACCGACGGGACACCGAGTTCCCGCATGAGGTGAGTGTCGACGGACCTTTGGAGCCGCCACTCTCGCCGCTGCTGGGGAAAAGGCGGCTCCACCTGGGTCTAGGCTTGTTCCTCAGACTCGGCTTCAGCTTCGAGGTCGATTTCGCGCGGGCGGTCCGGACCGGCTCTTGGACCAGTTGCGGTGGTCAGGTCACCTTCCGTAGTGGCCCGCGACACGTCTTCAGATGCGCTACCGCGCGCGTCGCCGCTCGCGCCTGCGCATGCCGCACACCGAGACGGGCGAGAGCGGCCGCCCGAACGGGTCGATGAACAGCGTGACCGGTCCCGTGTGTGCCGGGACCGTTCCCTCGAGCACGTTGATGGAGTAGGAGAGATCGCCGTCGCCGCTGAGGTTCGGCGCCGTGAGCACGACCACCGCATCATCGGGGACATTGGCGCCGGGCTCGAGGAACGAGAGCACCGCGTTCGGCGGGTCGGTCTCGAAGCTGTTGTCGCCGATCGCCCACAGATCGACGAAATCGGCGGTCTTCATGTGCCCGACGACCCGCTGGGGCCGGTCTGAGAAGTAGAGCGTCGAGGGCGTGATCCCGCGCAACGTAAGGGTACCGCCTTCGCTGTCGATGCCCTGCGCGGTCTGCACGAACATCGACTCCTCAGTCTCGAGTTGTTCGGCCAATATCTCAGTCATCGTTCAACCTCCTGATCGCCGCCCCGCACCCTCGGAGCGATGGCAAGGCGACAAGTATCCGACGGTCGCCTTTGACGATGCGTCGGGAAATGCCCGGAGGGGGCTGCGGACTTCCCACACCGCTAATGGGGACGCCGCCTTTGCTCGCGTTCCTCTTGCCTGGATGTACCACAGCGAGCACCGAAAGCACACGATCAAGCCGATCCTTGACCGTTAACTGGTAGACGCCTCGGCTGATCCGCCGAAAGCGAGGTGCATCCCGCCGGAGTACGCGGCGAGTGTTCCCTTGACCGACGACCACGGCAGCGGCCGACCGGCGAGACGCACGGCCGCCGCATGAATCTCGCGCGCACGCATCGGCCGTTTGCCTCCTCCAGCACTTGCGTAACCGTCTCGAGCAGAGAACTCAGTTTGCACAGGCTGAGCGAGGAAGTATCCGGATTCGCCGCCGCCTTTGCCACCAGCCGATCGCGGAGCTCCGCGAGGCAGGCGAGCTCAACCCGACTTGAGGGTTCGAACGTCTACGGAGCCTCGCTGCTCGTTATCCAGCTTGTGCTCGGCGCCCCGGAGGCGAGATCGCACGCGACCGCGGCCTGCTGAAGCCAGAGGTACGCGCAAGAGTCGCCAAGTCCGGATTGCTCGGCTCAGCTCTTGCCGAGCCCGCGGACCATCGACTCGAGGCGGTCGAGGCGCTGGACGAGATCGTCGAAGCGGGCGTCGACCCGTGCCTCCTCCGTCTCCTCGTCTGCTTGCTCGGCGGCGGCACGCTCGCTCTGGGCGCGGGCGACAAAGGTCGAGGTGATCGCGGCGGTGACGATCGCCAGGAAGGCGATTCCCTCGAGCATCACGAACGCGCCCACGAGCCGACCGGCGACGTCTTTCGGCGTCACGTCGCCGTAGCCGACCGTCGTCACCGTCTGCAGCGACCACCACATTCCGACCCAGACGTTCGAGTACTCGTGGTGGTCGAGCACCCTGATCAGGATCCCGCCGCCGACGACGACGATCGTCGTGGCCACGACGATCACGCTCGCGGCGAGGCGAACCGAGGGCGGCTCGCGCAGGAATCTCGACAGGCGCCGCTCGATCAGGTTCGGGCGCGGCACGGCACGAACCTTCCGGCCGGCATCGGCGACCCGTTGGCGCCGCGGAGCCGTCACCCGATCATCTCCCCGGCACTACTCCTTCGCGTTTGTTCCGATGCGCCGTCAACGTTTCGCCGGGATCGCACACACAGTGTCTCGCCGCGTTTCAGCGTCGGGCGGCGTTGTCGATTGCGGTCAGATCGAGCAGTGTGAGTCCGAGATCGGTGATGCGCTGGAGGACGCCCTGGAGCTCGGCCTGGTCGCGGATGGTTCCGGTCAGGGTCGTGGTGCCGTCGCCGCGCGTGAGGTTCATGCTCTCGAAGGCGAGCTGCATGCGGTCGCTCAGCTCGCCTTCGACCACGAGCCGGTACTCGCGACTGCCCATTCACACAGCCTGGCACGCCGTCTCCGGTGTTTACGTGGTGAGGTGCGCCGTTCACTTGGGTGAACGCGCTTGCTCGAGGAGGCCGAGCACGATCGCGCGTGCGACGGCGTCCGGTCGGGAGTGGACGCCGAGCTTCCGGTAGATCGTGCGGATGTGCGACCGGATCGTGTTGGGCGAGAGGAAGAGCTGCTCGCCGATCTCCCGTGCCGACAGGTCGGAGGCCAGGAGCTCGGAGTACGGCGAGCTCGGCCGCGGTTGGCGCCTCGAGCAGCTCTCCGCCGGCTGCTCGGTCTCTTGCCGTCCGGAGCTCTCGTTCCACCTCGTCGCAGAGCGGCCGCACGATCCCGCTGTCTGTGAGCTCGTCGAGGGCCTCCCGGGCCGAGCGCAGCAGCGGCTGCGCCTCGTCGAGGCGGCCGCGGCGCAGACGGCAACGGGCGAGGAGCACGAGCAGCCAGGTGTGGTGCACCGTCGCCACCTCGTCCGCGAAGAAGCGCTCGGCGGTAACGAGCTCGTGCTCTGCCTCGACGAACTTCCCTTCGGCGGCCAGCACCGTTCCCAGAGCGGCGGCCGCGTTCGCGCCGAGCCAGCTCCGGCTGCTCCCGATCCGGCCAACGATGGCCTTCGCCGCCTCGGCATGGCGTCGGGCCGCGACGAGCTGTCCGCGCTCGGCGGCGACGAGGGCGAGCGTCGAGCGTGCGATGATCAGGGTCGACGCGCGATCCCCGATATCCGGATGCTCCAGCACCTGCGAGGCGGCAGCCGACGCCTCCTGCAGATCGCCCGCGAAGAAGAGGGCGCGCGCGTACGCAGCCAGAGCGCCCGTGAGGATCTCGTGGGAGCCGGCCCGCGCGAGCTCGACCGCGCGGCGGCCGTCGAGCACCGCCCGGCCGACGCCACCGTCGACCGTGCCCGCACGAACCATCCTCACCCAGATTTCGACATATCCGTCGGACTGAGCGTGTTGCTGACTCTGCGCCCGATCGGCGAGCTGCATGAACCGGCGCTGCTCGATCGCGCCCTCTCCGGCGAGCACCGCGGCCACCGCGGCGGTCGCCGCCAGCTCCGGGTGTTCGAGGAAAGAGGTTGTCCGGCAGCGTGCGAACCCAGCGAAGAAACGTCCCGCCGGCGCCGCTCCTCATCAGTGCCAGGTGGTAATCGACGAGCACCTCGGCGACGAACCCGTGGTCGCCGGCAGCCGCCGCATGCCGGAGCGCTTCCATGGGCAATCCGCGCGATCTGAGCCACTCGGCGGCTCGGCGCTGGATCGTCGTCGCGGCGGCCGGCTCGGATGATGCGAGCTCGGTTCCGGGCGTACGCGGCGAACAGCGAGTGGATGCGGAACCAGCCTCCCCGTTCGAGCCGCGAGACAAGCAGGTTGGAGCGCTCGAGCTCGGCCAACACGGCCGAGGAGCCGGTGCGTTCGAGCACGGCGTCGCAAAGCTCGGCGGTGAACTCACCCAGGACCGCGACGCCGTAGAGAAACGACCGCTGGTCCTCGTCGAGCGCCGCGAGGACCTCACTGCTCAGGTACTCGGCCACGAAGCGGTGATCGCCTCCGAACGCCCGCACGGCCGCAGCCGGGTCGTCGACCGTCCGCAGCCAGAGGCCGGCCAGGACGAGCGTCGCAGGCCAGCCCTCGGTCTGCTCATACAGCAGCTCGATCTCGTCCGTCCCGAGCTCGATCTTCCCGCGGGTGACCAGCAGCTCGTGCGTCTCGGCGCGGGTGAACGCGAGCTCCCTCGCCCGCAGCTCGGCGAGCAGCCCGGCGGCGCGGTATCGCGCGAGGCTCAGCGCAGGATCAACCCGCGTGACGAGAATCACGCGTGCGTTGAGAGGGAGATGCGAGAGAGCACGGCCGATCGACTCGATACAGCCCTCGCCGGTCACCGCGTGTAAATCGTCGAGCACCAGGAGCAGCCGCTCCCCGAACGCAGCGATGCCGTTCATCAGCTCATCGACCGCATCCTCGATCGAGCCGCCCGGTATACCGAGCCTCTGCAGCGCACCTCGCCCCAGCCCCGGCCGCACGCGATCGACCGCCGTCGCGACGTACTGCCACAACCGAGTCGGATCGTTGTCATCGGCATCGAGGGTGACCCAGGCCAACGCCGCGTCCTGGCTCGCACACCAAGCCCGCACAGCAGTCGTCTTCCCGTACCCGGCCGGTGCCGCCACGAGCGTCACCACCCCATCGACACCGGCAGCCGGCCCCGTCCAGAGACGCGGACGGTCGACCATGCCTCCACGCACACCCGGAGCCGCCAGCTTGGCCTCGATCAGCGGGGGAAGCGCAGCCGAGCCCATCCTCTCCGCCGTCCCCGCTTCCCCCTGCCCCGATCCGAGTGCCATCTGCGACACATGGTCGCATGACGCCACCGGCAGGGCCAGCTCGGGAAGCCGTCTGGCAGGCCCGGAAAGCCCGCCGGGCTGGACGCCGGTGCGATGCGGCGGGGTCTTCCGCGCCAGCCTCGTCGCGGCGCTGAGCGTCTCGCCGAGACGGCCGACTCCGTCGAGCTTCGCCGATTCGAAGTCGAGGCAGCGGCACCGGTTCGACCTGGCGCGGTTCCGTGCGCGGTCGGTCGCCTGTTGCGTAGGGTTGCGTCGCGATGGGCTACAAGAGCACGGTTTCCGACATCGTTCGCGTCGTGGAGGCAGTTGGGGCGGGGATCATGCTCGTCGGCGGATTCGGGGCGTTTCTGATCTTCCTCGTCCGGGTGTCCCACCCCGAGCGTCGGCCCGGCTCCTACGAGGAGCTGCGCCGCAACCTCGGTCGCTCGATCCTGCTCGGCCTGGAAGTGCTGATCGTCGCTGACATCGTGCGGACGATCATCGTCGACCAGACCTACCAAAGCGTTGTGATACTGGGCGTGATCGTCGTCGTCCGGATTCTGCTGAGCTTCGCACTCGAGGTCGAGATAGACGGCATGTGGCCCTGGAACCGCTGGCGGCGCCAGCCACGCAACCCGTAGGCCAGCAGCGTCGGCGAGGACGGCGTGCGCGCGGATGCGGGCCTCGCGTCGCGCCTCGTGCTTCGCGTTCTGCTTGGCCCAGCAGCAACCCGCAGCGCGGTGGTTCGAGGCGCCTCGGTTCACCTGGGTGAACGGCGCTCGTACGGTCCTAGAGGGCGGCGGTGCGTGCGAGGCTTGGCGAAAGACCCTAGAGAGGAGGAGTCATGGTCGGTGACAATCTCGCGCTCGTGGTCGGAACATACTCGGAGGCTGGTGCGGCCGCCGAGGACTTCAAGGCGCTGAAGGCCGGGCAGGACAAGGGCGAGTACAAGGTCGTCGGGGCGGTCGTGATGAATCGCGACGCGAGCGGCAACGTGGACGTGAAGGAGCACGGTGACGAGCACGTCGGTGTTGGTGCGGTTCTCGGCGGGACCGCCGGGCTGGTGGTCGGGCTGTTCGCACCGCCGCTGCTTGCCGCGACCGCGATCGGCGCCGGGATCGGCGCCGGCATCGGCGCACTGCGCAAGCGGCACGAGGAGAAGAAGATGGGCGTCGATGTCGAGCAGTACCTGCCGCCGGGATCCTCGGCGGTGGTGGCGGTCGTCGACGACCAGTATGCGGACAAGGTCGAGGCCGCTCTCGTCAACTCGGACAAGCGGATCAACCAGGCGATCGACTCGGGCGACTACGAGGAGTTGCAGAAGGCGATCGCGAAGTCCCAGGACGAGGTGTCGGGCGCAATCAGCTCGTAGATCGCGGGAGGAGGGCCGGCACACTCGCCGGCCCTCCCGATCCGCCGAAAGGGCATGACGATGAAATCCATTCGCAAACAGAGCTTGATCGCTGTCGCAGCGTCGTTGGCGTTCGTCGCGGCAGGCTGCGGCTCGAGCGGGGGCGGCTCCGACGACGACGACCACGAGTGCCTCCGCGACCGAGACCTGGGCGAGCGGCGTCTGCTCGTCGATCACGACCTGGCAGGCGGCGATCAAGTCGGCCGCCGGCTCGGTGAAGAGCGATCCGACGAAGAGCGGGCTGCAGACGGCGGCCGGAGATGCGAAGTCGGCGACGGAGACGCTCGCTTCCGACCTGAAGGGGCTGGGCAAGCCCGACACCCAGGCCGGGCAGCAGGCGAAGGACTCGCTCGACAAGCTCTCGACGAGCTTGCAGCAGGATGCGACCACGATCGAGAACGCAGTCAAAGGGGTCTCCGGCGTGAGCGGCGTGCTCGGTGCCGTCTCAACGGTGAAGACCACACTCGCGACGATGAGGACGCAGGTCAAGACGACGTTCACGGACCTCCAGGGGCTCGACGCGAAGGGCGAGCTGAAGAACGCGTTCGCGAGCTCGAGCGCCTGCAACTCCCTGACCAGTAAGGCTGGTAAGTGAGCGCGTCGGCCGCCGTCGGTACGGCTTTTCGATGCCGCGAGCCCGCTTTGCAACTCGTCGCGGATCCGGTCTGCGACGGCCAGTCACACTCCCCCTCGATCATCGAGGGGGAGCCGTTGCGCATTTCATCCCCAGCGGGTGAGGCGTTGCCTTCAAGCAAGGGGGACGATTACCGCTGATCTGTCACGCTCGACCCGCCGCTATCGGTGGGTGCGGGCTTGTCGTTACCGTCGGAAAGGAGTTCGTATGGCAGAGGCAACCGAGACGCCAGTACTCGATCTGCTTGCGCGCATGCACGCGGACGCGATCGAGGTTTCGAGCCTTGACGCTGAGACGCTCACGCTCGTACGCATCGCCGCCCTCGTGGCCGTCGATGCACCAGCGGTCTCGTACGCCCTCAACCTCGGCCTCGCGGCCGAGTTGGAGGTCGAGCCTGAGCAGATTCAGGGTGTCCTCGCGGCAGTGGCCCCGATCGTCGGGACGGCGCGCGTTGTCTCGGCGTCGGCCAAGATCGTCGAGGGGCTCGAGATCGACCTCGAGGTGGCCGAGCTCGAAGCCGAGTCCGAGGAGCAAGCCTAGATCCAGTCGGAGCCGCCTTTCTCCCAGCGATGGCGAGAGAGGTGGCTCCGGCTCAACCCCATCTGTCATTGGCCCAGGCATCGTGGATGGTGGAGTCGTGGTGATAGCGCTAATAGGGTCTTTGTTGTGACGACGGCGCCGACCGCGTCGTCTGTTGCCGCCAAGGCTTCGGGTCTTGTCCTGCTGACGTTGGCGGCGGCGCAGTTCGTCATGGCGCTGGACATGACGGTGATGAACACGGCGATCGCGACCGTCGCCAGGGACGTCGGGACCGATGTGACCGGGATCCAGACGGCGATCACCCTCTACACGCTGGTGATGGCGTCTTTGATGATCACCGGCGGGAGGGTCGGGGAGATCATCGGCCGGAAGCGTGCGTTCACGATCGGGTGCGTCGTCTATGCGTGCGGGTCGCTGACGACGGCGCTGTCTCACAGCCTGACGGTGTTGATCATCGGCTGGTCGTTCCTGGAGGGTTTCGGCGCGGTGTTGATCATGCCGGCGATCGTGGCGCTCGTCGCCTCGAACTTCGGAAAGCCGGACCGGCCGCGCGCGTACGGGTTGGTGGCGGCTGCCGGCGCGATGGCGGCGGCAGTCGGGCCGGTGATCGGCGGCTTGTTCACGACCTATGCCTCGTGGCGGTGGGTGTTCGTCAGCGAGGTGCTGATCGTGATCGTGATCCTCGGTCTGGCGCGGCGGGTGAACGACACACCGCCCGAGAAAGGCGCCAGGCTCGACCTGGTCGGCACCGGGCTGTCGGCGGCCGGTCTCGGGATGGTCGTGATCGGCATCCTGAAGTCGGGTGCGTGGGGGTTCGTGCAGCCGAAGCCGGGTGCTCCCGAGTGGCTCGGGCTCTCGCCGGTGATCTGGCTGGTGCTCGCGGGCTGTGTGGTGCTGGGCTTGTTCCTGGCGTGGGAGAACCGGCGTATCGCACACGGTCAGGCTGCCCTGATCGACCCGAAGATGCTGCGGAACCTCCAACTGCGCGACGGCGTCATCTCCTTCCTGTTCCTGTTCCTGGTGCAGGCCGGGATCTTCTTCGTCGTTCCGCTGTTCCTGTCGGTTGCGCTGGGTCTGTCGGCGGTCGCGACGGGCATGCATCTGCTGCCGCTCTCGCTGATGTTGCTGCTCTTCGCCGCCGGAGTGCCGAAGCTGTTCCCGAACGCGAACCCGCGGCGGGTGATCCGCCTTGGCTTCATGGCCATGTTTGCCGGGCTCGTGCTCCTGGTCGCGTTGCTCGACTACGGCGCCGGAGCGGAGATCGTCACCTGGCCGTTGCTGCTCGCGGGTGCGGGGATCGGCTCGATCGCCTCCCAGCTCGGGAGCGTGACCGTGTCGGCGGTGCCCGACGAGGAGAGCGGCGAGGTGGGCGGAATCCAGAACACCGGGTCACAGCTCGGCGCGTCGATCGGAACCGCGCTGGCTGGGGCCGTGCTCATCTCCGCGCTGACGGCGTCGTTCCTCACCGGCATCGAGAACAATCCGAAAGTTCCCGATCGTGTCGCCGCCAAGGCACAGACGAACCTTGCCGGCGGCGTCCCGTTCATCTCCGACACCGACCTCAAGGCCGCACTCTAGGACGCGCACGTTCCCCCGCGGACGGCCGACGCGATCGTGCAGACAAACGAGAAGAGCCGGATCGACGGACTTCGCCTCGCCGTGTCGATCCTCGCACTCTTCGCGCTCCTCGCTCTCCTGTTCACGCGAGGCATCCCAACGGTGCAACCCGGCGCGCAAGGCAAGCCCAGCCCACCACCGACATAGCCCGCCGGCTGGGTGGACCAAAGCGGACTCGAACCGCCGCCCTTCGAGTGGGATAGATAGTCCGCTGGGCTAAGTCGTTGTTACCGATTTCCAGCGGCTTTCAGGCAGCGAGTACCGAGTGAGTACGAGTCGTAGGTGATAGGCCGGCCGACGCGCCCGCCCCGCCCAGAGCTCAACTATCTGGAGTCCGCGCCGTTCCCCCGCGGTTCAAGCTCAACCGGCGTGTTCGCCGGGCCGCGCTGAGCGTGCGTATTCAGATGGGGTAGAACGTGTCCGACGTTGGGGTAAGCGACTTGGAGCGGGGCGCAGAAAGCAGGATGAACCGGTGGTTTCAGCGTTTCGCTAGACCCTCCTAGCAGCGAACGCGTCCACTGCGACGAGTGCTTACCCGCCGCGCGAGCGGAGCAGATGGCGGGCTTCGCCGCCTCCGGCCCAGCCGAACTCGCTCGCCTACGTCAAGCTGGTCGAGACCCGGCGCACGGCGGCGACGCCGCCGGACGACGCTCCGAAACCATGAAGCAGCGACAACGTGAAGCAGCCGAATGGAAACAACAGGAGACCGAACCCGTCGACCTCAGCACTTTCCAGCGCGAGATCCTGCCGCTCATCCAAAGCGTGCCGCTCAGCCACCTGGTTAAGACAACCGGGCTCTCGCTCAGCTACGTCTCGCAGATCCGGCGGGGCGAGCGAGTGCCGCACCCACGACACTGGAAAGCGCTTTCGAGCGTCTAGACGGAAGCACTACTCTGGCCGTGCGATCGGTGTTTACACCTGGGACAGCTCTGCTGCCGTCTCTCGGACGGCGACGACGTTGAACGCGGTGACCGGCCGCTGGAAGCCCTTGAGCGTGAACTCGCCGGCCGGCTCCACGTCGACGTCTTGCTCGACCTCGGCGTAGAGCCGTTGCGCGATCAGGATCTGCCCGCCTGACGCCTCGTC
Source organism: uncultured Actinomycetes bacterium (assembly GCA_963742925.1). Classification (GTDB taxonomy): domain Bacteria; phylum Actinomycetota; class Thermoleophilia; order Gaiellales; family Gaiellaceae; genus PALSA-612. The sequence continues at coordinate 164,633 of CAVUNV010000005.1, forward strand.
GGCGAGCCGCGAGGCGAGGTTCGTCACCGCGCCGATCGCCGCGTAGTCCGAGCGGCCCTCGAACCCGACCTCGCCGCAGGTCGCGTAGCCCAGCGCGATGCCGGCGCCGAAGTCGAGGTCGTGCCCGCGCTTCGACCAGCGGGGCGTCAGCTCGGCCATCTCCTCGCGGAGCGCGCAGCCCAGCCGGACGGCGCGGAGCGGCGCGTCTGGGATCTCGATCGGGTCGTTGAAGAAGAGCTGGACGCCGTCGCCCTCGAGGAAGCCGACGGTCGCCTCGAAGCGCTTTACAAGGAGGCCGATCACGTCGTGGAACTCGCCTAGGACGCCCATCAGTTCCTCGGGCTCGACGGCGTCGACGAAGCTCGACCAGCCACGAAGGTCGGCGAAGAACATCGCGACCTGCCGACGGTGGCTGCTCAGGATCGTCTCGTCTCCCGAGGAGACGACGGCGTCGACGAGCTGCGGCGAGAGGAAGCGTCGCAGCCGCCGCAGCCGCTCGAGCTCGTCGACCTGCGCCTGCACGCGCTCCTCGAGCGTGTGGTTGAGCTCGGCGAGCTCTGCCGCCTGCGCCTTGATCGTGTCGTGGTAACGCTTGATCCGGAGCAGCGAGCGCACCCGGGTGAGCAGCTCGTCGTGGTTGAACGGCTTCGGGATGAAGTCGTCCGCGCCGGCCTCGATCGCCCTCGTCTTCTCCTGCCCGATGCTCGACGTGACCATGATCACCGGCAGCACGGCGGTGTCGTCGTTCGCACGGAGATGGGCGCAGACGCCGTAGCCGTCGAGGCCGGGCATCATCACGTCGAGGAGGATCAGGTCGGGTTCCTCCGCCTCGACGAGGGCGAGCGCCTCCAGACCGTCGCTGGCAGTCACGACCTCGTAGCCGCGGGGCACGAGCACCGCCTCGAGCAGGCGCACGTTCTCCGGCACGTCGTCGACGACGAGGATCTTGGCGGGCCGCTCAGCCACGGTCGCAGTGCTCCCGAACGGCCTGGATCAGCTCGGCGACGTCGACCGGCTTGGAGAGGTAGCCGTCGAAGCCGGCCTTCAGGAACCGCTCGCGGTCGCCGTGCATCGCCTGCGCCGTGAGCGCCAGCACGGGGATCGAGGCGGTTCGCTCGTCTCGCCGCAGTCGCGCGAGCGTCTCGACGCCGTCGATGCCGGGCAACTGCACGTCCATCAGCACGAGTGCCGGATCGTGCAACAGGGCGAGTTCGACCGCGTCTTCGCCAGACGCCGCCTCGAGCGTGCTGTATCCCGTTGCCTGCAGCACGTCGCGGAAGAGCTTCATGTTCTTCTCATTGTCCTCGACGACGAGTACCCGCTCACCGGCCATTGCGACTCCCTTCGCTCGGGAGCGTGAAGACGAAGCGGCTGCCGTGTCCGGGCTGGCTCTCGACCCAGATGCGGCCGCCGTGGAGCTCGACGAGACGCTTCGAGAGCGCGAGCCCGAGCCCGGTTCCGTCGCGCTGCTGCACGCCGACGTCGGTCTGCTGGAACTCCTCGAAGATCCGTTCGTGATCGTCCGGCGCGATGCCCGGGCCGGTATCGGTGACCGACACCTGGATTTCTCCGTTGACCCGGGCAGTCGCGACGACGATGCTGCCGTCCTGCGGGGTGAACTTGACCGCGTTCGAGAGCAGGTTGTAGATCACCTGGCGCAGGCGCCGCTCGTCGCCGTCGACCAGATCGACGTCCGGTGCGGGCTCGAACGAGAGCTGGACACCCCGCTTCATGGCCGGCTCGCGCACCATCACGACGCCACGCTCGAGCGCCTCGCGCAGCGAGAAGGTGGCGACCTCGAGCTCGACCTGGCCGGCCTCGACCTTGGACAGGTCGAGCACGTCGTTGATCAGCGAGAGCAGGTGGTTACCGGAGGAGAGGATGTCGTCGAGGTACTCCTCCTGCTTCGGGTTGATCTCACCGAACAGCCGCTGGCGCAGCACCTGCGAGAAGCCGATGATCGCGTTCAGCGGCGTCCGCAGCTCGTGCGACATGTTCGCCAGGAACTCCGACTTGTGGCGGCTCGCGACCTCGAGCAGGTGGCTCTTCTCGTCGCGCTCCGCAAGCGCGGTCGCCAGATCCCGGGTTCGCTCCTCGACCTTCTGCTCCAGGCTCTGGACCGACGCCTGCAGGCTCGCCGCCATCCCGTTCAGCTCGTCGGCGAGGCCGCCGAGCTCGTCGCGGCGGCGGAGCTCGATCCGCTCGTCGTAGGCGCCCGCCCCGATGCGGGCTGCCGCCGTCCGCATCTGCTTCACAGGGCGGACGAGACGGCGGGCGAGCAACACGCTCAGCCCGATCCCGGCGGCGAGGAACGCCGCGAGCAGGAACCCCGTCCGCCAGATCTTCCCGCGCACCGGCGCGAACACTGCGCTCTCGGGCTGCTCGACGAACACCTTCCAGCCGACCGGCGTGACGGTCGCCCAGGTGCTCAACACCTTCTGCCCGCGGAAGTTGCGGCCGACCGTCGAGCCCGTGCTGGACGAAGCCAGGGCCTTCGTCACCTGAGGAAGACGCAACGAACGATGTGCAAAGGCGGAGGGGTTCGGGTAGGCGATCGGCGCGCCGTGGGCGTCGACCGCGTAGACGTACCCGAACGTGCCGAGACGCGTCCGCCGGACGAGATCCTGAATAGCACTCAGATCCAGCGTCTCGCCGACGAATCCACTGCCTGCCCGGTAGTCAGTTCCCCCCCCGGGTGGGGACTCTCGAACGACGACCTCCATCACTCGTGCCACAGGGTTGGACGAGGCCTGCGGAGCGTACGCCGGGCCGTAGTAGACCCCGGTCGCCCTCGCCTGCTCCACGTTCGGCCGATGGGAGAAATTTCCCCGGGGTGGGGGGCGGAGCCCGCCGCCCCCCGTCGCGAGCGTCTTGCGTCCTTCGTCGTCGATGTAGAACGCAGCCGTGGCGTCTGTCTCCAGCAGCGGTGCAAGCGTCGCGCCCAGCGCCGATAAGGACAGGTACTGACCCCGCACGGACCTCATCTTCGCGAGGACATCCTCGAAGTACTGGTCGATCGTGACCGCGACCGACTTCGCCTTCTCCTGCTGCAGCCGGATCAACGCGCGCTTGTTGTCCTGGTAGGACGAGTTGAGCAGGTACACGCTCGTACAGATCACCGGAACGGCGACCAGCAGCGCGAATACGGCGATGTACTTGGCCGAGAGCGACGAAAGCCACCGGACGACCCGTTCACTCACCGGCCGATTCACCACCGGTTCTAGCCGTTGCTGAAGCTGTACGTCCCGTCCCAGTGATACAGGTCCGGAATCGACGAATCGGTCGTGACGCGGATGCGGGCATGGAGCCCGGCGAGCGTTCCCGTGCCGTCCGAGATCGTGCACAGTCCGGTCCCGGTCTTGTAATCAAGGAAACAATGGCCGGCCGCGATATTGCCGGGCCCTGCGTAGATGGCCGTATCGCTGTTCAGCGCATTCTTGCAGCACGCCTGCAGATAGAAGATCTTCGAGCCAACCTTGAGGGCCTTGACGTTCGATGACCTGATCGTGCAGAAGTTGCCGGCGACGCCCTTGTACCCTGAGCAGTCCTTCGTCACGTGCAACGCCTTCGTGGCTCGTGGCGCTCGAGTCTGGGAGGAGGCAGCGGATACGGAGAACACGAGAGCGGCGAGCGAAAGAGCGCCAGCCGTCAGCACGAGAAACCGCGTTGGCGAACGCTTGCGGCCTGCCATCGAGGGCTCCTTTGCTCGGGGAACGAGCGTACCAAGCATTTGTGCGGCGCGTAGCTTGTTCGCCGACGAGCCTGATCTCTTTGTGATGAACGGCCTCAACATCTTCTGACCTCCTTTGGTTGCCTCGCTACATTCCGATGGTCGCGGTCAGGGGCGCCGATGGACAGGGTGCTACCATCCCGATCGGACCCGGGTGCCAGCACGGCGGTGTCGGTCAGCGACAATAGCGCGGCACCTATCGTCGCGCTCGGGATCAGCACGGAGGGGGTGAAGGTGCCGCTCGGCTTGTGGGAAGGAAGCGCGGAGAACGCGACCGTGGCGACCGCGCTGCTGTCTGATCTGGTCGAGCGTGGCCTTGATCCTGAGCAGGGGATGCTGTTCGTGATCGACGGCTCGAAAGCGCTGCGGAAGGCGGTCCGGGACGTGTTCGGCGAGGCACCCGTCCAGCGCTGCATCCGGCACAAAGAGCGGAAGCTCTGCGTCGCCATCGAGAGCGAGATCTCCGGCGGGGATCACGGCCCCGACCGTCGCCGCTCTCGCCTTGCCGTGAGTGTGGGCAAAGTCCCGCCCATGGCCGCGTTCCAGAGGCGGTCTGACAACTCGTTCTCTATGAGCCGCCGGGTTCGTTCGACGCGACCGGCGGGGTGCTCGGGTCCACAGAAATGGGAAGGCCCGCCTGAGGCGGGCCTTCCTCAACTACGGGCCACGGCGAAAGGGCCGCCACCCTTAGCCGTGGGGGTTCAGTCAATTAGGGACTGAAGCTGTACGGCCCTTCCCAGTGCCAGTTGTAACCGTCCCCCACGTTGGGCCCCAGCCAGGTGACGGTGAGCGTGGCATGGAAGTGAGTGAACTTCCCTGTTCCACCGGCGAACACGCACTTTCCGTTGAACCCGTCAGGGAGATCGCAATGGCCGAACGCCTTGTTGTTACCGGGCCCCGGCGGGTCAAGGATGACATCATTGGAATTCGTGTCTGGCTGGAGATAGAAGATGTTCGTACCTGCCGGGGCCCAGTCGACGTTCGAGGAATAGAACGTGCAGTACGAACCCGGCCCGCCGGTGTAGTTGTCACAATTCTTGTCCACCTTGAGAGTTCCGCTTCGCGGGGTAGCGGATGCCAACGGCGCGACGGCAGCAGCGACGGCGACAACCACGGCGAACCCCAAGATCAATCTCTTCATTTGCCTGCCTCTTTCCCGGGCCACACCTGGAACATGGCCCTCCACTGAAGAACAAAGCAGCGCCTCCAGAAAGCGCTGGCTCAGCCTCTTCCCGATGAGCGGCTTCCGCATCTTCTGACCTCCTTATGGTTGCCTCGCTTCATTCCGATGGTCGCGGTCAGGGGCGCCGATGGACAGGGTGCTACCATCCCGATCGGACCCGGGTGCCAGCACGGCGGTTTCGGTCAGCGACAGTAGCGGCGCACCTGGTCCGGGAAATCCTGAACGTCGATCGGCTTCTCGAGCAGAACCGGCGAAACCGGCGTGCCAGGAGCCAGGGCGCGTCTCCATCAAGCGCCAGTGAGCTGAACGCGACGACCGGGATCGCCGATGTCCGCGCACCCGTCCGCGAGTCTCCGGGCCGCGTCCGTGCCGTCCATGTCCGGCAGCCGGATGTCCATCAGGATCACAGTCCGGAAGCTGCTCCTGCGGCGAGCGCGATTCCCTCGGCGCCGCTCGCCGGCTTCGAGCGTCCGGAACCCGGCGGCGAGCAGCACGTCCCGGGCGAGCTTCAGGTTCCGCGCGTTGTCGTCGACGATCAGGACGAGCGGGCGCTTCTGGAGGCGAAGCCTGGCACCGTCGTATCCTTCGACCCGTGCCGATCCGGCTCGTGCTCGCCGACGACCACTACCTCGTTCGCGAGGGCGTGCAGGCGACTGCTCGAGACGGAGCCCGACATCGACGTCGTCGCAGTGTGCAGCGACCTCGAGTCGCTGCTCGACGCGGTCGACGCAGCAACGTCCGGACGTCGTCGTCACCGACATCCGCATGCCGCCCGGCAAGCACCGACGAGGGGATCCAGGCGGCCGAGACGGTTGCGCGAGACGCACCCGACGATCGGCGTCGTCGTGCTGAGCCAGTACGCGAGCGCCGAGCTACGCTCTCGCGCTCCTCGAGCGCGGCAGCGCGGGCCGCGCCTACCTCCTGAAGGAGCGCGTCGAGGATCGTCGACCAGCTCAGTCGCGGCGATCCGAGCAGTCGCAGAGGGCGGCTCGGTGATCGACCCCGAAGGTCGTGGAGGCGCTGGTGGCGGAGAACAGGCCGCGGCGAGGACTCGCCGATCAACCAGCTGACGCCGCGCGAGCGCGACGTGCTGCGCGAGATGGCTGAGGGCAAGAACAACGCGGCGATCGCCGAGGCGCTCTTCCTGACCGAGCGATCGGTCGAGAAGGTGATCCACTCGATCTTCCTCAAGCTCGGTCTCGACCTGGGAGACGGCGGTGCACCGGCGCGTCAAGGCGGTGATCCTCTACCTGGCGGAGAGCGGCTAGCGCTCATCGCGACGACGGGAGCGATCCGGAGACGCGGGTGCCGTAGCCCGGCTCCGACGGCGATCGCCAGCCGGCCGCCGAGCGCCTCGACGCGGTCCTGCACCGCGGCGAGATCCGCGACCGAGTAGGGCCTGCCGCCGTCTGCGACGATCTCGAACACGAACGCTTGCCGTGCTCGTCGCGGACGGTGACCGTCGCGCGCGTCCCGGCCGCAATGCGCTCGAGCGCCTCGACGCAGCAGAAGTACACTGTCCCGGCGATCTCGGGCGGGAAGGACGCGTCCGCGGCGACCTGGATCGTCGGTAGGGACGCCGACGCTCGCTGCCGCGGAGCGCAGACGCGACGCCGAGGCCGCCCGCCTCGAGCAGGGGTGGAAAGATCCAGTTGCGCGAGCTCCCGGGTCTCCGTCGACGCGCCTCCTTCACGTCGGCCCGCAACTCGTCGAGGAGCGTCCGCTGCCGCGGCCGGATCGACTGTCCATCGAGCTGTCGGGCGAGCTGGAGGTTGGCCGCGAGGGCGACCAGGTGCTGCTGCGGGCCGTCGTGCAGCTCACGCTCGATCCTGCGGCGATCGGCATCGGCGGCCAGCACGAGCCGCTTACGAGAAGCGCGCAACTCATCGACCTCGAGGCGCGATCGGTCGAGCGAATCTCGCAATGCCTTGCCGTGCCAAACCTTCAGGATGACCACCTCCTGGTCGACGAGGTGTGGAATGTCCGTCATCGCGCGGCCGGCGTCAAGGGCCCCAACACCCGGCCTTGTAGGCGGACTCGATGCGGGGCATGAAGGTTAGAGGATCGACCGAATATCGGCACCATCGCAGCTGTCCCGTCAGCCCCGAACATCGCGCTTCTGATAATCGGCGTGTCCGGGTTTGGTCGATTCCTAGAACCCCCGCACCGTTTGACGCCGCCGCGCCCGCGTCGTATACAACACACAATCGGCTGAAAGGGGATCGAGCATGTCCGTGCTCATCAAGGGCGGTCGCATCGTCACCGCCGCCGACGACTACGTCGGCGACGTCTTCGTCGAGAACGGCACCGTGTCGCTGATCGGCGAGTCGCTCGACGTGTCGGCGGACAAGGTGATCGACGCCGCCGGGAAGTACGTCTTCCCCGGCGCGATCGACCCGCACACGCATCTGGAGATGTTCTTCGGCGGCACCGTCACGTGCGACGACTTCACCTCGGGCACGATCTCGGCCGCGTTCGGCGGCACGACGACGCTCGTCGACTTCTGCATGCAGGCGCCGGGCACGTCGTTCGCCCAGGCGCTCGAGAACTACCACGAGAAGATCGACCGCTGCAAGCCCGTCATCGACGTCGGCTTCCACATCGGCGTCACCGACCTGCGCGAGGGCGGCTCGCTCGAGGAGCTGGCGACGCTGCCCGACCAGGGGATCACCTCGTACAAGCTGTTCATGGCCTACAAGGGCGCCGTCATGGTCGACGACGAGACGCTGTTCAGGACGATGCAGGTGGCCCGCGACACCGGCGCGATCGTGATGGTGCACGCCGAGAACGGCGACGCGATCGACATCATCGTCAAGGAGGCCGTCGCGGCCGGCCATACCGAGCCGAAGTGGCATGCGCGCACGCGTCCGCCCGAGACCGAGGGCGAGGCGACGAACCGCGCGATCCAGCTCGCGCACGTCGCCGGCTGTCCGCTCTTCGTCGTCCACGTCTCCTGCCACGAGTCGATCGAGCCGATCGCGCTCGCGCGCGAGAAGGGCTGGGACGTGTGGGGCGAGACGTGCACCCAGTACCTGTTCATCGACGATTCGGCGCTCGATCAGCCCGGCTTCGAGGGCGCGAAGTACATCTACACGCCGCCGCCGCGGCCGAAGGAGAACCAGGAGCACCTCTGGCACGCGCTCCAGCGCGACATCCTCTCCTCGGTCTCGACCGACCACTGCCCGTTCAAGTGGCCCGAGCAGAAGGGCATCAACGGCCAGGAGTTCCAGATGGTGCCGAACGGCGGGCCCGGGATCGAGAACCGGCTGCACATGCTGTGGACGTACGGCGTCCGTGAGGGCCGGCTTTCGCCGAACCGGTTCGTCGAGCTCGTCTCGACCGCGAACGCGAAGACGTTCGGCCTCTATCCGCGCAAGGGCACGATCGCGCCCGGCTCGGACGCGGACATCGTCGTCTGGGATCCCGAGAAGGAGCTGACGATCTCGGCGTCCACGCACCACTCGAACGTCAACTACAACCTGTTCGAGGGCACGAAGGTGACCGGAGCGCCCGAGGTCGTGCTCGTCCGCGGCCAGGTGATCGTCGAGAACGACGAGCTGGTGGCGCAGCCGGGTGCGGGTCAGTTCGTCAAGCGTGCCCACGTCGGCGAGGAGCTGCTGCCGGCGGCGAAGGTGACCGCGTGAGCGACGAGCAGGCCAAGCAGGTCTACGAAAAGGCGGGGCTCGGCCGGGCGGTGACGCGCGGCCGGAGCCCTGCCGTGCTCGTGATCGACTTCTCGTGCGGCTTCACGGATCCGGCCTGTGCGCTGGGCGCGGACATGACCGCGGAGGTCGAGGCGACGCGCCGCTTGCTCGATGCGGCGCGTGAGAAAGGCTTGCCGGTCGTCTTCACGACGATCGGCTTCGAGCCGTCCGGGAAGGACGGCGGGCTCTGGCTGCAGAAGGTGCCTGCGCTCGGCGACCTCGAGCTCGGCGGCCGCTGGGTGGACATCGACCCGCGACTCGACCGGCGCGACGACGAGCCGGTCGTGGTCAAGAAGGGCGCGTCGGGCTTCTTCGGCACGAACCTCGCCTCGATCCTCGTCTCGCAGGGCGTCGACACCGTGATCCTCTGCGGTGCCACGACGAGCGGCTGCGTCCGGGCGACCGCGATCGACCTGCTGCAGTACGGCTGGCCGACGCTCGTCCCGCGCGAGTGCGTCGGCGATCGCGCGCAGGCGCCGCACGACGCCAACCTGTTCGACATCCAGGCGAAGTACGCCGACGTGGTGCCGCTCGACGAGGCGCTCGCCTACGTCGAGAGCGTTCCCGGGCGCGTGGGCGCGGCGGCTTGACCTACCGCGTCGCCGTCCTGGCGGGCGACGGGGTCGGGCCGGAGGTGGTTGCGGAGGCCCGGAAGGCCGTCGACGCGCTGGGTCTCCCGGTCGACTGGACCGAGCTGCCGTGGGGCTCGGCCTGGTTCCACGAGCACGGGCGGATGATGCCGGAGGACTGGGAGGGCGAGCTCGACGGCTTTCACGCGATGCTGCTCGGGGCGATCGGCGATCCGTCCGTTCCGGACCACGTCTCGCTGTGGGGCTCCATCCTCGAGCTCAGGCAGCGGCTCGACCTGTGGGCCAACCTGCGGCCCTGTCGCCTCCTGCCGGGGATTCCCGGGCCGCTCGCGGGGCGCGGGCCGGATGACTTCGACATCCTGTTCGTCCGCGAGAACACCGAGGGCGAGTACGCGGGGGTCGGGGGGCGGGCGCATCGCGGGCTAGCGTCCGAGGTGGCGATCGAGACGTCGGTGTTCACGCGCGCCGGCGTGGCGCGGGTGGTGCGGCTGGCGTTCGAGTGCGCGGCGCAGCGCCGCGGCCTGCTGACCAGCGCCACGAAGTCGAACGCGTCGCGCTTCGGCTACGTGCTCTGGGACGAGATCGTGGAGGAGATCGCGGGGGACTTCCCGGGCGTGCGCGTGGAGCGCGTCCTCGTCGACGCGCTGGCGGCGCGAATGGTGCGGTCGCCCGACTCGCTCGACGTTGTCGTCGCCTCGAACCTGTTCGCGGACATCCTCACCGACCTGGCCGCGGCGATCCAGGGCGGGATGGGCATGGCCGCGTCGGCGAACATCGCGCCGGGGACGAGCGAGCTCGGCGTCTTCGAGCCCGTGCACGGCTCGGCGCCGGACATCGCCGGACAGGGAATCGCCAACCCGGCGGGCGCGATCTGGAGCGCCGTGCTGATGCTCGAGCACCTCGGCGAGGCCGACGCGGCGGCACGGCTGCTGCGCGCGCTCGAGGACGTGTGCCGCGACGGCCCGCGCACACGCGACGTGGGCGGAAGCGCGACGACGCGCGAAGTCGGCGACGCCGTGGCCGCGCAGGTCGCCGCGGGCTAGTCCGTCTCGATCGGGCGTCCGACGACGAGCACGTCCCGGAGCTCGGGCTCCATCGACTCGTACGCCGGGTCCGCCTGGACACCGAGCGCATCCAGGGTCTTCGAGAAGAAGCACCGTGCCGCTGCCGCAGCCACGACGCTCACGACGTCTGCGTCGGACAGGCCGAGTGCCCGCAGGCGGTCGATGTCCTCCCGGGTGACGCTCGTGGCGTCGTCGACGACCTTCTCGGCGAGGTCCATGACCGCCACGTCCACCGGCTCCAGGCCGGCCGAGCGGTGGTCGAGCACGATGTCGCGCACGCGGTCGGGCTCGAAAAGCTGGTCGGCCACGACGCTGCCGTGCGCGAGCATGCAGTAGCTCGACTGCAACCGTCGCGCTGCGGCGAGCGTGGCCAGCTCGTAGCGGCGCAGGTCCATCGATTCCTTGATCGCGCCGTTCAGCTGCTGCCACGCCGCGTAGATCCCAGGACGGTGAGCGAATGCCGCCCCGTAGTTCGGAGCGTCCTCGCTCGCACGAATCAGCTCGATGAAAGCCATGTCACTTCCCTCCCTCGTCGAGTCGCCGCCCGAGCGTACCGTCAGCGAGTCGCGCTGATCAGCGCGCCGCCGGCGACGACGAGCAGGCCGGCGATCACCGTCCGCCGGCCGATCATCTCGCTCCGGCCGACGATCAGCGCAGCGAAGACGACGCCCCAGAGCGACTGGGTGGCGCTCAGCGGGGCGACCACCGTGACGCGGCCGTGGGCGAGCGCCTCGACGAGGAAGATGTACGAGGCCCCGAGCGTCAGGCCCGAGAGGGCGAACGGTCCGAGCGCGGGCCGGAATCGCTCGCGCAGCTCGCGGCGGCGCACGATCAGGAGGTAGGCGAGCAGGATCGTGATCGCACCGGCGAGCGAGGCGGCGGTTGCCAGCAGGGGAGGCGGGTGCGTGTGCCGCGAGGCATCGCGGACGAGGTTGTCGCGAATGCCGAACAGGAGCGCGCACAGGAGCGCAGCGGCGGCACCGATCGCCCGGAACTGGGTCGGCCGCGTCCGCTCGGCGGCGAGCGAGATGCCGCCGGCCACGATGATCACCGTTCCGATCAGCAGTCCCGCGCGCGCGGGCTCGCTGAAGAACGCGATCGCCAGCATCGCCGAGACCAGCGGCGCGACGCCGATGAGGATCGCCGCACGCGACGGCCCGGCCAGCCGGATCGACTGGATGAAGATGATCTGCGACCCGCCGGGGACGAGCAGCCCGATCACCAGGAACGGCCAGAGATCAGAGAGCGTGGCCTGCGAGAGGTCGCCGTGGACGGCGGCGGCGACGAAAGCGACCGCAAACGCGATCGACGCGACCACGATCGCGCCCACCTCGGGGTCGCCGCCTCGGTGGAGCGCCCCGCGGATCGTGACCGCGAGCAGGCCGAAACCCAGACCGGCCAGGGCTGCGAAGGAGACAGCGAGCACGTTTAGTGCCTCACCCAGCGATACATGCCGGTTTCTGGCCCGCGATCACGCGGCGCGCTGCCTTCCCGCTCCGGCGCTGGCAACGCCAGCGCCTCCGCTCCTTGGCCGGCTCCGTCGAGCCTCCGCCGGCGGCGTCCTCAGTCGCGCCCGTATTGACTAGGGCATGGGGGACAGACTTCAAGTCTGTCCCCCATCCTGTCTCTAGTCGCTCCCTGCGTCCTTGCATCGCTTGGTGCTCACGACCCAGAACCTCGGCTGTATCGCTGGACGAGGCACTAGGCTCTCACGATGTCCGGACGTCCAGCGGCGTGAACGTTCGGCTCGCCGTCGCGGGCGGTTGCGCGGCCGGGCTCGCCTCGGGCTGGAACATCTCGAACACCGGCGCCGTCGCGCAGCAGCTCGCGAACGCGTACGGCGTCGGGCTGGCCACGATCGGTCTGTTCACGACGGCGCTCTTCGTCACGCACCTGCTGCTGCAGGTCCCGGCCGGGAGGGCGAGCGACCGGTTCGGCGAGCGCCGGGTCTCGCTGGCGGGGCTCGTGCTGATCGTCTGCTTCAACGCGCTGGCGATGGCGGCGCCGGTCACCGGTCTCGCACTCGCCGCCCGGACGCTGATCGGCGTCGGCACCGGGCTCGCGTTCGTGTCCGGGAGCGCCTACGTGCGCGTGCAGGGCGGCTCGCCGTTCGCCCAGGGGCTGTTCGGCGGGGTGGCGCTCGCCGGCGGTGGGCTCGCACTCGCGATCGTGCCGCCGGTCGAGGATGCGATCGGCTGGCGCGCGCCGTTCGCGACGGCGGTCGTGGTCGGCGTGGGCGGGATCGTCGTGCTCGCCTTCGGGCCGCGAGACGTGGAGAGAACCAGGGTCACTCCGGCCGGGCACGTTCCGGCCGGGGTCTTCCGGGACTCGCGGCTCTACCGGCTCGCGGTCCTCTATGCGGCATCGCTCGGCCTCAGCATCGTGGTCGGCAACTGGGTCGTGACGCTGCTCCACCGCCACGGTGGGCTCTCGAAGAGCTCGGCCGGCCTGGTGGGTGCACTCACGCTCACGCTCGGCATCGCCACCCGGCCGCTCGGGGGCTGGATCCTCCGCGAGCGGCCGGAGCGGATCAGGACGGCCGTGGCAGCGAGCCTCGTCGCCGGCGCGGTGGGGACTGCGGCGCTCGCCGTGGCGCAGCCGGTCGCGCTGGCCGTTCTCGGAGCGGCGCTGATCGGAATCGCCGCCGGAATCCCGTTTGCGCCGTCGTTCACCGGAGCGGCGCTGGCCCGTCCCGATGCGCCGGCGGCCGCGGTCGGCTTCGTCAACGGTGCCGCGGCGCTCGTGACCCTGGTCGGCACGCCGCTGATCGGGCTCACCTTCTCGGGGCCGGGGGACGGGCGATTCGGCTTCGCGATCCTGGCCGCCGGCTGGGTCGTCGCGCTCCTGCTGCTGCCGAGCGCGACCCGGCTCGGGGCACGGGGCGCTACTGCAGCGAGCGAATCGCGTTCAGGATGATCTCGGCCGCGAGGGCGGCGTCCGCAGGGCTCGCGGCCTCGAGCGGAGAGTGGCTGATGCCGTCCTCGCAGGGGACGAAGACCATCGCGCTCGGAACGCGCTCGGCCACGCACATCGTGTCGTGCGCCGCGCCCGACGGCATGAGCATGAACGGCTCGCCGGTCTCCCGCGGCGGCCGCCTCGAGCGCCGAGACGATGCGCTGGTCGAGCGGCGTCGCAGCCAGCGTCTGACGCTGCTCGAACCGGGCGGTCATGCCGCGCCGCTCGGCAGCCTCCGACGCGAACGCGGCGATGTCGCGGGCGACGCCGCGGAACGCGTCCTCGTCGACGCCGCGGATGTCGAGCGAGAAGCGGGCGCTGCGCCGGGACGACGTTGATCAGGCTGGGCTCGACCGCGATCTCGCCGACGGTGCCGACGGTGCCCTTGCCGGCCGCGCGGGCGAGCCGCTCGAGCTCGAGGATGCACTCGGCGGCGACGAGGCCCGGGTCGAGCCGGAAGTCCATCGGCGTCGCGCCGGCATGGTCGGCCCGGCCCTCCACGGTGATGTCCGCGTGCACGTAGCCGGCGATCGCCGTGACGACGCCGATCCTGTTGCCCGTGTCCTGGAGCACCCGGGCCTGCTCGATGTGCATCTCGATCCAGCCGGACAGGTCGTCGAGCACGTGGATCGACTCGCGCCAGCGCTCCGGCTCGTAGCCCGCCTCGCTGGCGTGCTCCCAGAACGGGCGGCCGTCGTCGACGGCGCGAAACGAGTCGCGGAGCTCGTCCTCGGTGACGCGCTGGAGCATGATCCGGCTCCCGAGCAGCATCTGGCCGAAGCCCGAGCCCTCCTCCTCGAGGAAGGAGATGAGCTGGAGCGGGAGGCCGTAGCCGAGCTCCTCGTTCAGCCGGCAGACCTCGAGCGCCGTGACGACGCCCATCGTCCCGTCGTACTTGCCGCCGTTCCGGTTCGAGTCGCAGTGCGAGCCGATCCCGAAGACCGGCTCACCCGGTGGGCGGTTGCGTGCGACGAGCGTGCCGACCGGGTCCTCGGAGACGTCGAAGCCGAGCCCACTGAGCGCCGCGGTGAAGTAGTCGAGCGTCGCGCGGTAGACCGTCGTGTACGCGTAGCGGCGGATCGCCTCGTCCGAGAGCGTGTAGCCGGGGCCGGCGAGCGTCTCGATGTCCTGCTCGATCCGGGCTGCGCTCCGCACGCGGTCGACCTCGGCCATGTCCCGGCACTTTAGTCTCCCTTGCCCCGATCATCGTGGCCGATCGAGTGCTGATCGCCGGCGTCGTGGCGGAGATCGCTCGTAACGGTCACCAGGCTTGACAGCAATCGTTGCGTGTGCGGCAATGTTGGGAAGCATGTCTCGACGCCGGCTAACCGGACTCGTCTCAGCGTGCGGAGCTCTCGGCCTCGTCGTTCTGGCGCTCGCCTGGCTCCCGGGAACCGGCTCCGCGAGCACGAGCCGTGCGTCGAACCTGTCGATCGACAAGATCCAGGCCGTCTTCTCCGATCCGGACCGTGCGACGACCTACAGCGTGCCGGTTCACGAAAGCGCCTCGGCGACGCTGAGCTACGTGTGGACATTGACGCTGACGGCCGTTGACCCGGCTGTCGACGTCGACGGGCTCACCATCGACGCCAACTGCGACAACCACGGAATGCTGAGCGGAACCGACCCGACGTTCGTGTGGCATCACGGCAACAAGGGCGATCCGTTTCACGACGACGACTGCAATCACGACCTGCAGGGGAAGTACGGGCACCAGGGCCTGATCAGCGTCACCGTGACCGACAGTGCCGGCTGGCGGTGCGACGCTACGTACAAGGGCACGTTGTCAAGCGGCGCGGCGGCAGTAGCAGGCCTCGACGTCGCGAGCGAGCCGGTCTGCAACGGACCGAGCACTCCGCCTCCTCCTCCGCCGCCGACTCCCAAGAAGCCGCCTCCCAAGCCGTGCAAATGCATCCAGCTCACAGCGCGGATCGTGCCCGACTCGCTCACGGCGAATCTCGTCGCCGTCCACGTCTTGACGGCTTCGAAGGAGGAGCTCGAGATCACCTTCACGGTCCACTGGGTGATGACCTGCCTCAACGGCGCAGTGGCTGCGTGCCGGGGCAGCCTCACCGTCGACAAGCCTCCGGCGATCGAGTCGAACGGCGATCAATTCGGGGTCTTCATCGATGGAGACAGGAGCTTCAAGTGCAAGGGGGGCTGCGGAGGGCTGCAGGACGGGGCCTTCAAGGTCACGCTGGCAACCGAGGCCGATCGGACAGAGGTCGCCGGCCACCGGATCCCCGTCGTGATCCGGCGGACGTGTCAGGCAAGGAGGCTGTCGCCGATCAGGCTCTCGATCGCCTTCGACAAGAAGGGCCGGCCCGACCGGACCAAGAGCAAGCTGCGCTAGGCGTAGTACAGTCGCGGCGTGGCCGAGAGCTGGCGGCACAAGAAGACGCTGATCCTGGGCCGGACCGACATGATCGGTCTCCTCGCCCCCGGCGAGTACAACGACTGCGTCGAGCACGCGTTCCGCATGCACGGCCTCGGCCGGGTCTACATGGAGCCGAAGGGGCACATCGTCCTCGACCGCTACCGGGGCGAGTGGGAGGTGATGCCGTCGTACATCGAGGAGCCGGAGGCGGCGGCGTGCAAGTGGGTCTCGATCCGTGAGGACAACTCGAAGTACGAGCTCCCGGCGGTGTTCTCGATCCTCGTCTACACGCACCCGGAGACCGGCTTCCCGCTCGCGATCTGCGACGGCTCGCACCACACGCTGATGCGAACCGGCGCGTCGGCGGCGGTGTCCGCGAAGTGGCTGGCGCGCAAGGACTCGAAGGTGCTCGCGATCCTCGGCTCGGGCAGCGTGGGGAAGGGCACGCTGGCGACCTGCGACGCCGTCTTCGACTGGGACGAGGTTCGGATCTGGAGCCGTACGCAGGAGTCGCTCGACCGCTTCGTCGCCGCCGAGCAGCCGTCCTACCCGCACCTCGAGCTGAAGCCGACGACCGACGTGGAGCAGGCCGTGCGCGGGCGCGGACGTGATCGTCACGGGCACGCACGCGCGGCAGTACCTCGTCGATGACGACTGGGTCGCGCCCGGGACGCACATCGCCGCGCTCGGGGCCGATCTCGCCGGCGAGCAGGAGCTCGACCCGCGGACGCTGAAGCGCGCCCGGGTCTTCGTGGACGACATCCGCCAGTGCCGTGAGGACGGCGAGATCAACGTCGCGCTTGCGGGAGGGGCTGATCACCGAGGACGACGTCGCCGGCGAGATCGGCAAGGTGATCTGCGGTGAGCTCGAAGGTCGGCAGTCCGACGATCAGATCACCGTCTTCGACTCGACCGGCATCGCGCTCCAGGATTCGGCCACCGTTCCGCTCGAGTACGAGCGCGCGGTCGCCGCCGGGCGTCGGCATCGAGAAGAAGATGATCAGCACCTAGACGTCCAGGGCGAAGGCATGCGAAGGACGGCGATCCTGGACGGCGAGGGTTCCTCGACGGATCGCCGTCCCCGCACGTGTTCTTCGTCACGGGCACCCGTTCGGATTGCGGCGATGCGCGCGACCGGCGATGATGCATCCATGGTCGCAGCGATCTTCGAAGCCGCGATGAGCCGCGAGCAGGCCGAGCAGCTCGCCAGGCTGATGCAGGACGGCCGTGCGACCCGGCCCGACGGGGTGCTCACGGCCGCGCTGACGTTCGAGGACGGGGTCGGACGCCTGACGGCGTACTGGCAGGACCGCGAGACGCTCGACCGCTACCTCGCTGAAGCGCCGGTTCCGCGGGGCACGGAGCTGATGCGGAAGGTCGGTGTCGAACCCATCTTCCGCATCGTCGACGTCCTCGAGCTCGGCTAGCTCCCGGTCCACTCCGGCGGGCGCTTCTCCAGGAACGCACTCATGCCCTCCTGGGCGTCGCCTGCCTCGGCGTTCGCCGACATGACGCGCCGGGTCAGCTCGTACGCGCCGTGCTCGTCGAGGTCGACCTGCCGGTAGAAAGCCTCCTTGCCGATCCCTACCGTGAGCGGGCTCGAGCGCGCGATCTTCTCGACCAGCCCGGCGACCGTTGCGTCCAGCTCGGCGGCCGGGACGACGAGGTTGACGAGCCCCCAGTCCGCGGCGGTGCGCGCGTCGATCGGGTCGCCGGTCAGGAGCATCTGCAGCGCTCGCTTGCGGCCGACTGCGCGTGAGAGCGGCACCATCGGCGTCGAGCAGAAGAGCCCGATCTTGACCCCGGGAGTCGCGAACCTCGCCTCCTCGGCGGCGACGACGAGGTCGCACGAGGCGACGAGCTGGCACCCGGCCGCCGTTGCCGTCGCGTGCACCTTCGCGATCACCGGCTGCGGCACGCGGTGGATCGTCTCCATCATCACGGTGCAGACGTCGAACAGGCGCTCGTAGAACGCGGCGTCGCGGGCGACCATCTCGCCCAGGTCGTGTCCGGCCGAGAAGGCCGGGCCGGCGCCCTCGACGACGATCGCTCGCACGTCGGGCTCGGCGCCCAGCCGCTCGAAGGCGACGATCAGCTCCTCCATCAGCTCGAGCGACAGCGCATTTCGCTTCTCGGGCCGGTTCAGCGTGATCGTCGCGGCGACGCCGTCGCGCCTGACGAGCAGGTTCCGGAACTCCGTGTCGCTTGCCGCCAGGGCCACGATCACCCTAGGGTACGGCATCGGAGAGCAAGTGCATCTGTCGCCGCTGACGCCGCTCGCCTTCCTCCAGCGGACGGCCGCGGTGTTCCCGGACGCGATCGGTGTCGTCGACGAGGATCGGCGGCTGACCTGGGCGGAGCTACGCGAGCGGGCGCGGCGGCTGGCGGTGGCGCTCCAGCAGGCGGGCATCAGGGCCGGCGACCGGGTCGCCTATCTCGCGCTCAACACGACCGAGCTGCTCGAGGCTCACTTCGGTGTTCCCGCCTCCGGCGCTGTCCTGGTTGCGATCAACACCCGGCTGCTCGCCGACGAGGTCGAGTACATCGTCGGCCACTCGGGCGCCCGCATTCTCGTGGTCGACCCTTCGCTCGCGCACCTCCTGGAGGGTGTCGCGATCGAGCGGGTGATCGTGCTCGGCGAGGGCTACGAGGCGTTCCTCGCAGGCGCCGGAGACGGCGAGCCGGAGGACAGGCTCGTGAGCGAGGACGACACGATCTCGATCAACTACACGAGCGGGACGACCGGCCGTCCGAAGGGCGTCATGTACACCCACCGCGGCGCCTATCTGAACGCGCTCGCCGAGGCTCACCACGCCCGCCTCGATTCGCGCTCGGTCTTCCTGTGGACGCTGCCGATGTTCCACTGCAACGGCTGGTGCTTCACGTGGGCGGTCACGGCCATGGGCGCGCGGCACGTCTGCCTGCGCAAGGTCGACCCGCCGCTGGTGTGGAGGCTGATCGCCGACGAGCAGGTCACGCACCTGAACGGGGCGCCGACCGTGCTGGTCATGCTCGGCGCGGACGACGCGGCGCATCCGCTCGAACGGCCGGTGCAGGTGACGACCGCGGGCGCGCCTCCTCCGCCGGCCGTGATCTCGCGGACGGAGGCGCTCGGCTTCCGCATCAACCACGTGTACGGCCTGACCGAGACCTACGGCCCGATCACCGTCTGCGAGTGGCACGCCGAGTGGGACGAGGCCGACGGCGAGGAGCGGGCGCGGCTCAGGGCCCGGCAGGGCGTCGCCGTCGTCACCTCCGATCCCGTGCGCGTCGTCGACCCGGAGATGCGCGACGTGCCCGCCGACGGCGAGACGATGGGCGAGGTCGTGATGCGCGGCAACAACGTGATGAAGGGCTACTTCGCGGACGAGCCGGCGACGGCCGAGGCGTTTCGCGGCGGCTGGTTCCACTCGGGCGACCTGGCCGTCATGCACCCGGACGGCTACATCGAGATCCGCGACCGCGCCAAGGACATCATCATCTCGGGCGGCGAGAACATCTCCACGATCGAGGTGGAGCGCGCGCTCGTGCGACACCCGGACGTGCTCGAGGCTGCCGTCGTCGCGATCCCGGACGAGAAGTGGGGCGAGCGGCCCAAGGCGTACGTGGCGCTCCGCCCGGGCTCGACGCTCACGGCAGAGGAGCTGATCGCCTTCTCGCGCGAGACACTGCCCGGTTTCAAGGCGCCGAGCGAGATCGAGTTCGGCGAGCTGCCGAAGACCTCGACGGGCAAGGTGAAGAAGTACGAGCTGCGCGCGCGGGCCCGCGAAGAGCGGCGGACGAGCTAGCGCTCGGGCCGGTCCCCGCCGGACGGCTGTGGGACGAATCGTCACGGAATCGGCACAGACGCGTTTCACACCTGTGCGCACTTTTCGGCGATGATCGCAGTGGGTGGCGGGTGGATGACTCTCCCCACCCGAGGGTGTGGGTGCCAGAACGGACATGGCCGCCTACCGGCGTGGGACGAGGGGCTCGCCGGCCAGCAGGCGGTCGAGGCCGCCCATGCCCCAGTGCGACTCGCCGTCCTCGGTCAGGAGCGACGGCACGCCCCGGACGCCGTGCTCCTCCGCCTCGCGCCTGATCTCGCCGATCTGCGAGATCCGCTCCGAGGAATACGCGGCCGCGATCGCTCCGTCCGGGTCGAGTTCCGCGCGCCCGGCCGCGCGGCGGATCTCGGCATCCGTTGCGATGTCCTCGCCCTCGCAGAAGAACGCTTCGTAGAGCGCATGCTTGAACGGGCGCAACCGTGCCTCGTCGCCCGCCCACAGGCAGGCGGCGAGGATCAGCGTCGAGCGCGGCTGGTAACGGGGCAGATGAATCTCGATGCCCAGCGAGAGCGCGCGCCGGTAGACGTGCTGCGACCAGTCGACGCGCAGGTGGTCGCCGCGCGGCTCGAGCAGCGGCCTCGGCGCCGGTCGCAGCTCGAAGGGAAGCCATTCGACCGCGACCTGCCCTCCGTCTTCGGCGGCCTCCACTGCACGCGACTCCATGTACGAGTACGGGCAGACGATGTCGTAGTAGAAGCGGATCTTCCGCATCCGTATGTCAGACATTAGACTCGGGCTTCCGATGCGCGTCGCGGTCGCTCAGATCGACCCGAAGATCGCCGAGAAGGAGCGGAATCTCGACGTCTGCCTCGCGCGCCTCGAGGAGGCGGTCGCGGCCGGCGCCGAGCTGCTCGTCCTTCCGGAGTGCGCGATCCCCGGCTACATGTTCGAGAGCGCCGAGGAGGCGCTGCCGTACGCCGAGGAGATCCCGGGGCCGTCCAGCGAGGCCCTCGAGGGAGCCTGCCGCCGGCTCGGCGCACACGTCGTCTGCGGCCTGCTCGAGCGCGACGGCGACCGACTCCACAACGCGGCCGTCCTGGTCGGCCCGGACGGGCTCCTCGGCAGCTACCGCAAGACGCACCTGCCGTTCCTCGGGGTCGACCGCTTCGTCACGCCGGGCGACGAGATGCCCGTGTGGGAGACCCCGCTCGGGCGGATCGGGATCGAGATCTGCTACGACCTCCGCTTCCCGGAGATGACGCGGACGCTGGCTCTCAAGGGTGCCGACCTCGTCTGTCATCCGACCAACTTCCCGACGGCGGCGCGCATCCAGACCGAGCTGATCACGGTTGCGCGTGCCGCAGAGAACCGCATCTTCCTGCTGACGGCGAACCGGTGCGGACAGGAGCGCTGGGCCGAGTTCTGCGGTCGCAGCCAGATCGTCGACCCGTACGGCGTGCGCCTGGCCGAGACGGGTGTGGCAGGCGAGGCCCTGCTCGTCGCGGACATCGAGGTGGAGAAGGCGCGCGACAAGGACTACGTGATTCCGGGCGAGTACGAGCTCTACCTGTTCGGCCACCGGCGACCGGAGCTCTACGGCGCCCTCGTCGAGGAAACCCAGAGCGTCACGACCTAGAAGGAGGTTCGCGTGAGCATGACCGTGAAGGACCACGAGCTCGTCCCGGAGGCGCTCGTCGACAAGGACGGGCTGAAGGTCTCGAAGAGCCCCTGGGGCCCGGACGACGAGATCGGCCGCCTCAACTGGATCACGCCGGAGACGAACCGGGCCATCCTCGAGCACCTGAGCGGCGGCCACGTCTTCGACCTCAACGTCGAGTACTTCATCGGCATGCCGTCCTGGGTCGCGGCCGGCGATCCGCCGTACGGGATCTGGATGACACACACGCCGCAGGGCTCGGTGCTCGACAACCTCTCGGGTGTCGGTGCGGAGGTACACGAGAGGTACTCGTACTGCGGCGACTCGATCCACATGTACACCCACTGCGGCACGCACGTGGACACGCTCAACCATCTCGGCCACCACGGCACGTTCTGGAACGGCTGGACGGCGGACAAGGAGCTCGGCAGCCGGATCTGGAACAAGGGCGGCCTCGACAAGTACCCGCCGATCATCGCGCGCGGCGTCCTGCTGGACGTGGCCGGGATGCACGGCGTCGACGAGCTCGACGCGGGCTACGGGATCACGCCCAAGGACCTGCAGGACACGATCGCCAAGCAGGGCGTCGAGCTTCGGAAGAAGGACGTGGTGCTCGTCCGGACCGGGCGGATGCGGGCGTGGCCCGACTTCGACGGCTATCTCCAGAAGCCGCCGGGGATCACGCTCCCGTCGGCGAAGTGGTTGTGCGAGGAGGCCGGCGCGATGTGCATCGCCGGCGACTCGATCGGCCTCGAGGTGATGCCGTGGGACGAGCCGGACGCCTTCCTGCCCGTCCATGCGTACATGTTCTCGACCGCCGGCGCGCAGATCATCGAGGTCGTGAACATGGAGGAGATCGCGGCCGAGAAGCAGTACGAGTTCGCGTTCCTCGGCTTCCCGCTCAAGCTGCGGGGTGCGACGGGGGCGCCGATGCCCTCGTACGCCGTGCCGCTCCGCGACTAGCCGCCTCGTCCCTCCTGGCCATGTCCTAGTGACTGTCCCATGGGACAGTCACTAGGACGCGGCTGTTCGGGGCACGGCGGGATGGGCGCGAGACGGCGTGAACGGCGGGCCGGAGCGCCTGAGACGGCTGCTGTGGACAGGGCCGAAAGGTGTCGCACCGATCTGTCGCCGCGGCTACTCGAACACGTCCAGCGGGAGCAGGGCCGAGACGAGTGGATAGGGCACGTCCACGACCTCCGAGATGCGGAGATCGACGCAGGCCGAGCAGAGCGCGTAGGCGGCGGGACGCTGGAGGCCGTAGCGGCGCTCGAGGTGGCCGATCATCTCGAGCAGCGCCGCCCGTGCCGCGGCGTTCAGGTCCATCCCGGCGTCCACGGGGATCCCGACGGTCGCGAACGAGCGCCGGCCGGGGCTGCCCGGCGTCTCGTAGGCGGGGAACGCCGGTGCCGGCCCGTCGTGCACGGCGAACCGCACCGTGACCGACCCGGCCACCTCGATCGCTGTCCCGCACACCTCGCCGTCGCCCTGCGCGAAGTGG
Organism: uncultured Actinomycetes bacterium; assembly: GCA_963742925.1. Lineage (GTDB taxonomy): Bacteria > Actinomycetota > Thermoleophilia > Gaiellales > Gaiellaceae > PALSA-612. The sequence goes on from CAVUNV010000005.1 coordinate 187,161, forward strand.
AGGTCGCCGATCGAGAACAGCGCACCCGGCACGTCCACCGGCAACCAGAGCTTCGACCCGGCCACGAGCTGGCGCACGTCCATGTTGCCGCCCGTCTCGCGGGGCGGGATCGTCCGCACGCCGTCCGCTGCGGCCGCCGGGATCGCCTCCTCGGGGAGCGGATCGGCAACGGGCTGCCCGCGGGCATGCAGCTCATCCTCGCGCGCCCGGTACCGCTCGAGGCGCGCGTGGGACGGCGCGACGCCGACGACACCCGCGAACATGTCTTCCGGCACCGCGACGCCCGGCAACTCCTCCGAGCGCGCCCGTCCGCCCGCGATCTCCCACTTGACCAGATACGGGTCGGGGAACAGGTCGGCGAGGAAGCCGAAGCCCGGGATGATCGCCGTCGTGCCGAAGTCGTCCGGTTCGTACGAGACGAACTCGACCTCGAGCATGCCGCCCGGCTCGGCACCCTCGACGTGAACGGGCCCTGTGAGCGGATGGCCGAGGCCGAGGTTCAGCCGTCCCGCATCGGCATGCGTGCTGTCGCGCGTCAGCTGGCCGTCGAGGCCGTCGCGCGTCTCGAAGGTGATCTCCACGCCCGGCGCCACGCTGGCCACCGGCTCCAGCGCCGGATGCCAGCGGTTGTGGATGCTCGTCGCGAGCAGCCTCACAGCAGCTCACCCACCTGCTCCGCGGCGCCCCGCGCCGCCGCGATCTCGCCGTCGCTCCACCGTCGTGTCCGGCCGAGCTGGTGCAGCGAGACGATCGCTACCACCCGGTCGTCGCGGACGACCGGCGTGACGATCTGGGCTCGCAGGCCGCCGTAGAGCTCGAGCATCGCGCGGAAGTGCGGCTCGGAGGACGACGCCAGGCAGTCGTCCTGCACGACCTGGCGGCCCTGCTGGATCTCGAGCACCACCGGCTGCCGGTGCATGTCCGGCGTGGCGATGCCCGTGATGGGTGGCGTGTCGTCGGCGAGCACCTCGTGCGTCACCGGGAACACGTCGCCCGGCACGTCCTCGCGGAGCGTGACCCGGCTGGCGCCGGTCGCCGTCAGCAGCTGCTCGAGGATCGCGTCGATCTCGGCCATCCGATTCGGTGTGGATTATCGTCGGGATGGCGAAGGCGCGTATGGATGCGTTCAGCGACGGCGTGTTCGCGATCGCGATCACGCTGCTCGTCATCAACCTGCTCACGATCCACGACCGGCTCGCCCACCACTGGCCGGAGTACGCCGCGTTCGCGTTCAGCTTCCTGACGATCGGCGTGATGTGGGTCAACCACCACCATCTGATGCACCAGCTCGATCGGGCCGACCGCGTGCTGCTGTTCCTCAACCTGCTGCTGCTGATGGGGATCGTGTTCATCCCCTTCCCCACGGCGCTGATCGGCGAGCACATCCGAGACAGCGGTGCGAAGTCGGCCGCGCTCGCCTACGGCTGCACCGGGGTCTACATCGCGATCCTCTTCAGCGTCTTCTGGCACTACGGACGTCTGCACGTGCTGAGGCCCGACGCGGACGGAAAGGAGGTGAGCGGCATCACGAGGAGCTACCTGCCCGGCCTGCCGCTCTACCTGGGCGCGACGCTGATCGCGTTCGCGAGCCCGGTCGCGAGCGTGTGCATGTATGCGGCCATCGCCGTCTTCTTCGCGATCTCGAATACGTTCTTCGGCAAGGAGCCTCTCGACGAGTGACGCGGATCGCGTTCATCGGGCTCGGGACGATGGGGATGCCGATGGCGCGGAACCTGGTCGCGGCGGGGCACGAGGTGGTCGGCCACGATCTCGATCCGGCCAGGGTCGAGGCGCTCGGAGGCGCCGGGCCCGGGGAGCCCGCCGAGGTGGCGATCGCGTCGCTGCCCTCAGCGGCGGCGGTCGAGGAGGTCGCGCGCAGCTTGCCGGGCACGGGCATCGAGATCTTCGTGGACATGTCGACCGGCCCACCCGCGCTCGCGCGGCGGCTCGCCGACGAGCTCGGGGCGGCCGGGATCACCTCGCTCGACGCGCCGGTCAGCGGAGGACCGCGAGGCGCCGAGGCCGCGACGCTGAGCATCTTCGTCGGCGGCTCTCGCGAGGCGTTCGACCGTGTCGAGCCCGTGCTCCGCACGCTCGGCACGGTCGTCGAGCTGGTCGGTGGGCCGGGAGCGGGCCAGGTCGTCAAGCTCTGCAACAACCTGATGGCCGGCGTGAACATGGTCGCGGTCGCCGAGGCCTGTGCGGTTGCCGGGCGTGCCGGGATCGACGCGGCGACTCTCTACCGGCTGGTCACGTGCTCGACCGGCGACTCGCGGGTGCTGCGGACACGCTTCCCACTCCCCGACGCCGACGACTCGCATCCGTCCAACCGAGGCTTCGAGCCCATGTTCATGCTCGACCTGATCGCCAAGGACCTGTCGCTCGCCTGCGAGCTCGCCGAGGAGCACGGCGTCGACCCGTCGGTCGCCCGGGCTGCGCTCGACGTCTACCGCGCGACCCAGGAACGCGGCCTCGGCCGACTGGACTATTCCGCGGTTTACCTGTCCTACGCTTCAGTTGAAAACGAGGAGACCGGCCAGTAGCGTCCGCAACGTGCTGAACATCACGGGCAACGCGGCGATCGACGTCTTCATCGGCCTGGCGTTCTTCTACTTTCTGCTCAGCATCTTCTGCTCGGCGATCAACGAGGGAATCGCGACCGCGTTCAACCTGCGCGCGAAGGATCTGGAGAAGGGCATCCGCAACCTGCTCGGGGAGCAGGCAGACGCCTTCTACGCCGACGCGCGAATCCAGGCGCTGCACAAGCCGAAACGCTTCCTCGAATCGCTGGGAATCCCCTTCCTCAAGCCGCAAAGATTCCCCCGGCTCAGCAAGAAGCCGTTCGGCAACAAGCGTCCTTCGTACATCTCCTCGCGTGCATTCGCGCTAACGGCCCTCGACATCCTTGCGCCGCCAGACCCCGAGTCAGATCCTCCGCCGGCCGGCGGCGCTCGCGATCTCGTCAAGCGTGCAGAGGGGATCGTGGAAGGTCTCAAGGTTTCGAATCCGACGGTGGGCCGGCTGATTCAGGATGCGCTGGACGAGGCGAAGGGCGACGAGGTCAAGTTCCGCGCGGCATTCGAGCGATCGTTCGACGAGACAATGGATCGGGTCAGCGGCTGGTACAAACGCCGTGTCCAGCTGATCCTCATCGTCATCGCACTTGCGGTCGTCGGGGCGATGAATGCCGACAGCTTCAACGTCGGGCAGCGACTCTGGAAGAACGACGCGCTGCGATCGGCAGTCGTGGCGCAAGCGAGTGCGGCCGTGAAGAACGAACCCAACGTGCCAGGCCACTACGTCTACGGAAGCTGCGGCCAAGTGCATCGATCAGGTCAAGCAACTGGGAATCCCCCTCGGCTGGACAACCCAGCCCTCACCGACGGGGTGGTCGATTCCGGGAAAGATCCTCGGCCTGCTCCTCACGGCCTTCGCCATCATGCTCGGAGCTCCGTTCTGGTTCGACCTGCTGGGTAAGGTCGCGCAACTCCGCGGCGCAGGCCCGCCCACAGCCGGTGGTGCACAAGCCACGCCCGCGGCGCCGCCCACGGTCAACATCACGGTGGGCAAGGATGCCGCCGTGGTGACCGATGGAGAGAAGGGCACCGAGACCGGCTCTGGCTAGGAGAAGCGGGTCAGGCGGAGCAGGTCGATGTCGTGCCGCGTCTCGCCGTCCAGGGCGAGGTCCGCGGCGATCTCGCCGAGGACGCTGCAGAACTTGAATCCGTGCCCGGAGCCGCCTCCGACGCACACGACTGCGGAGGCGTCGGGATGCAGGTCGACGATGAAGTGCCCGTCCGGCGTGTTCTCGAACAGGCACGCCTTCAGCGCCGTCACGGGGCCGGCAGCGTCCGGGAAGTAGCGATCTGCGAACGACCGCAGCAGCGCCTCGTCGTCCGCGCGCGGCGTGCGGTCGATCGTGTCCGCGTCGCCGGTCTCGCCGAGCCGGTCGGAGAGAGCCAGCTTGACGCCCTGGACGTCGGCGGCCGGAAACCCCGAGAAGTGCCCCTCCGGCACCTCGAGGTTGAAGACCGGGAAGCGTTCGGGCGCGAACAGTTCGGCCCGGAGGGGCTGGAACCACCCGACGACCTGCCGTTGCGCGACGACCAGGCTCGGCGAGAGCCCCATCAGCCCGCCCATCCACGCGCCGCCCGCGAGGACGAGCCTCTCGGCCGAGTACTCCCCGCGCTCCGTCCGTACGCGCACGTGTTCACCCACCGGCTCCCAGCCGAGCACGCGCTCTCCCGTGCGCACCTCCGCGCCCGCGGCCCGAGCCAGCGATAGGTGCGAGACGATGCAGCGCTCCGGGCTGAGGAACCCGCCGTCCGGCTGCAGCAGGGCCATCGTCTCCTCGGGGAGCCGGTAGGCCGGGAACCGCCGGCCGAGCTCGTCGGCGGCCAGCACCTCGTGCGGCAGGCCGTGCTCGAGGCAGGAGGCGAGCGAGCCCGAGAAGACGCGGCCCCCGGCAGCCGCCGCGTCGATCGACCCGGTCACTCTGAGCAGTTGCTCGCCGGCCTCCCGCTCCAGCTCCCGCCACAGCTCGTAGGCGCGTAGGAGCAGCGGCACGTACGACGGGTGCTCCCAGTAGGCGAGCCGGATGAGCCTCGTCCCGCCGTGCGAGGAGCCCAGCTCGTGCGGCACGTCGAAGCGCTCGAGCCCGAGGACGCGCCGCCCTCGCCGGGCCAGGTGGCAGAGCGCCGCCGAGCCGATACCTCCGACCCCGACGACGATCGCGTCGTACCGATCCTCGCGTCCACCCGTCACACCTGGGATGATCGGCGGTGAGCAGATCGAGGACAAGGAGAACGCGATGAGCGACGAGATCCGCGAGGCGTTGGAGAAGATCTTCTCGGCCGACTCCGACGTCTACCGGCAGCGGGGCTTCCAGCGGCGTGTCGGCTTCGGCGACCGGCCCGCGCAGATCCACATCGACCTCGCCAACGCCTGGACGCGCCCCGGAAACCCCTTCACATGCGACGGGATGGACACGATCATCCCGGGCGTTCAGCGGCTCCTCGCCGCCGGGCGCGCCAAGGACGTCCCGATCGTGTTCACGACGACCGCGTACGCCGTCACGGACGGGCCCAGCCCCGACATGGGTCTCTGGCACCACAAGATCCCGGTCGAGGTCCTGAAGCTCGGAACCGACGCGGTCGCGATCGACGAGCGAATCGCGCCGGAGCCGGGCGAGCACGTGATCGTCAAGAAGCACGCGAGCGCCTTCTTCGGCACCAACCTCGCCAACATGCTCCGCGCGGCCGGCGTCGACACCGTGATCGTCACCGGCGTGACGATGGCCGGCTGTGTCCGTCACACGGTCGAGGACGCGATCGGCTACGGCTTTCGGCCGATCGTCGTGCGCGAGTGCGTCGGCGACCGGGTCGCCGGGGTCGTCGAGTGGAACCTGTTCGACATCGACGCCAAGTTCGGCGACGTCGAGTCGCTCGAGACCGTGCTCGAGTACCTCGACGGGATCGAGCCGTTCAGCGTCGAAGCGACGGGAGCAACGGCCGAAACCGGTCGGGGCTGAGCGGCGCGAGGTCGATGCTCGGCGACTCGCCGGCGTAGAGCTCGGCGACGAGCCGGCCCGTGATCGGCGAGAGCGAGAGCCCCTTGCGGGCATGGCCGGTGGCGAGCACGAGCGGCTCGACGCCGTAGGGCCGTCCGATCACGGGCACGCCGTCGGGCGTGCACGGCCGCAGTCCGGCCCAGACGTCGAGCTCGGCCCGCTCCTCGTCGATCGCCAGCACGCGCGCGGCGGCGCGACGGATCGCGTCGACCCGCACGCGGTTGATCGACGTGTCGAGCCCGGCCAGCTCGAGCGTCCCCGACAGGCGCAGGCGGCCGGGGAGCGGCGTCGCGATCACATGCGCCTCGTCCAGCGAGAGGGGGATCCTGGGGTCGCCCGGCGTCGGCTCCAGGTCGAGGTGGTAGCCCTTGCCGCCCTCCTGCGGGAGGAAGACGCCGAGCGGGGCCGCGAGGCGCGATGTCCAGGTGCCGGCGGCGAGCACCACCGTCCTCGCCTGGAACACCCCGCGCTTCGTGTCGACCGCGAGCCCGCCGTTCGAGCGCCGCAGCCCGGTCACCTCGACGTCGGTCTCGATCGTCGCGCCGGCTTCTCGCGCCGCCCGCCCGACCGCATAGACGAAGCTCAGCGGGTCGCAGTGCGCCTCGTCGGGAAAGTAGACGCCGCCCGCGATCCGCTCGCCCACGGCAGGCTCCAGCCTGCGGGTCTCGTCCGGTCCGAGCACCTCTGTCGGGACGCCGGTCGCGTCGGCGTGTGCACGGGCCAGGGCGAAGCCGGCCTCGGTCTCGTACACGTTCAGGATCCCGCGGCGCTCGAAGCCCGTGCTCAGGCCCTCGTCGGCGAGCTTCGCGTGGAGCTCCAGGCCCGCGACCGACAGCTCGCGGATGATCCGAGTGCCCTCGACGGCGCGCGCGGACGTCGAGGCCTTGACGAAGCGTGCGAGCCACGGTGCGAGCCCGGGTCGCGGCCGGAGGTAGAAGGGGCTGTCCGGCTTCAGCATCCAGCGCAGGCCGTTCCGCACCGAGGCCGGGTTCGCGATCGGCGCCGAATGGCTCGGACAGAGCAGGCCGGCGTTTCCCGACGAGGCTCCGGAGGCGAGCTCCTCGCCGCGCTCGAGCAGCGTCACCTCGACGCCGCGCCGCGCGAGCTCGAGCGCGCAGCAGACCCCGATCGCGCCGCCGCCGACGACCACCACCTCGGACTTCATCAGTCCACTATTAGTCTTCGGCTGTGCCGCTGCAACCTGATCGCACCGTCGCAGAGCTGCGTGAGCTCCAGGAGCTGACCGGGGACGAGAACGGCGCGCAGCGGGTGGCCTGGACGGACACCTGGGAGCGAGCCCGCGAGTGGCTGCGCGGCAAGCTGGCCGGGCTGCCGGTCGAGGAGGAGATCGACCAGGCCGGGAACCAGTGGTTCACGCTGCGAGGCGCCACGGAGCGCGCACTTCTGATCGGCGGGCACATCGACTCGGTTCCGAACGGCGGCTGGCTCGACGGCTGCCTGAACCTGATGGCCGGCGTCGAGGTGCTGCGCCGCCTGGCCGGCCAGGGCACGCCTGCCGTCACCGTCCGGCTCGTCAACTGGGCCGACGAGGAGGGCGCGCGCTTCGGACGCAGCCTGTTCGGGTCGAGCGCGGCCGCAGGCTCGATGCGGGATCAGGACGAGCTCCGGCTGCTCACCGACCGCGACGGCGTCTCACTGCCGCACGCGCTGGCGGAGCACGACGTCGACCTCGACCACGCCGCCGACGCGAGGGGCCAGCTCGCCACCGCAGCGGCCTATCTCGAATTGCACATCGAGCAGGGCCCCGTCCTCGAGGCTCTGGAGCTTCCGCTCGGGGCCGTGCTCGGAACCTTCGGGGTCGAGCGGCACCGGATCACGTGGACGGGCCAGGCCGCGCACGCGGGCTCGACGCCGATGGACCGCCGCCGCGATGCGCTGGCGGGTGCGGCGAAGCTGGCGCTCGAGATCCGCGGCATCGCCGAGCGGACGGGCGACGGTGCGGTCTGCACCTCCGGCGGAGTCGTTTGCCGGCCGGGCATCGTCACCTCGGTGGTCGAGACGGCCGAGCAGCTCCTCGACCAGCGCCACCTGGACGCCGGCAAGCTCGCGTCGATGCTGGCCGAGGCGAAGGAGGCCTCCGAGCGCTTCGCCGCAGAGGAGAACGTCGAGGTCGTCTGGGAGAGGATCTGGTCGATCGAGCCGATCCTCTTCGACCCGGAGCTCGTGGACATGTGCGACGCGTCGATCGAGGACGTGGCCGGTGCCTCCCACCGCCTCCCGAGCGGGCCTCTGCACGATGCGGCCGAGGTATCGCGGGCGGGGATCCCGACCGTGATGATGTTCGTCCAGAGCCTGCGCGGCCTCTCGCACACGAAGCTCGAGGACACGAAGCCGGAGCACATCGAGCTCGCGGTCGAGGCGCTCGACCACCTGACGACCGAGGCGATCGCCTGGGTCGCCTCGCGGACGTAATGGCCGGCAAGACGCTGCTCGTCTTCGGGGCGCGCCATCTCGGGCGCACGATCGCCCACGACCTCACCGGCGAAGGCTGGAACGCGGTCGCGGTCGCCCGCAGCGAGGACACGATCGCCTCCCTGCGGGAGGCTCTGCCGGGGGCGCTCGGGATCGTCGGCGACGCCGGGCAGCGCCGACGACGTCGAGCGCGCGTTCGCCGAGGCGCGTGAGCGGTTCGGCTCGGTCGACCTCGTCGTCAACGCGATCACGGCCCGCCCTCGCGGCTCCTTCGGCGGCGGGACGATGGCCGAGGCAGCACCTGACGCCCTGGAGCCCTACGTGGACGAGCTGCTGCCGGCGATCTTCAACGTGCTCCGCGTCGGCTGTCGCGTGCTGGGCGAGCAGCGACGCGGGACGATCGTCCAGGTCACCGGCGGCTCGGCACGACGGGGCATGGCCGGTCGCGGCGCCTGGGCGGCTGCCGCATTCGCGACCCGCGCGCTGGTGCAGGCGGCTGCACTCGAGGCGCGCGAGCAGGGCGTCCACGTCGCGTTGCTGATCGTCGACGCGACGATCGAGAGCGAGAAGACTCGCGATCGCCTGCAGGGCGCGCCCGAGGCCTCGACGTCGGAGCAGGACGTCGTGCGCGCCGTCGCGTACCTCGAGGCCCAGTCTCCGCGCGGCTGGACGCACGAGCTGCAGATCACCCCGCGGCTCGATCGCTGGGTGCCGTAACTAACAAGCGACCGCGTCTCGGCGTCCAACAAGGGCAATCATGAAGGTCTCACTCGTAATCCTGGCCGTGACGGCGATGCTCGTCGCAGCCGCCACCGCCTCGTCTCGGCTCCTTACCGGGGCGACGTCCGCGAGCGCGGCCGCCAAGCAGAAGTCCGGCTTTGTGCTGCTGCCGCCGGCGGCCCCGGCGGGACAGCAGGTCTTGTACGGCCACATCAAGTCGCTGAGCTCGAAGGGCGGCAAGTTCACGCTGCGGTTCGATCCCGCGCTCTTCCTCAGCGGCGTGACGGCGAGTCGCGCCAAGCTCGAGGACACCGGGTCGGCCGACGTTCCGAACGACAACTACGTCCGCGACGAGAGCCACCGCCTGCTGACCTACCTGGTCTCGCCCTCGGCGCGTGTGACCGTCCTCACCAACAACGGGACGAAGGGAATTACGTCGACTGCGATCCCGGTCTCGGAGCTGGCGCAGATCGTCAACGGCAAGAATCCGAAGCACCTCAAGCTGTTCGAGCCTCTCGCGTCGGGTATCTGGATCCGCGTCCGGATCGACACCGTCCGCGAGATCGATCAGCAGTACGCGCCGTAGATCAGATGGTTGATGCCACGATCTCGCGCGCTCGGCTGCGCGACGCCTGTCGGATGCCGGCGGAGCCGTCCTCCACCAGGCATGAGCTTCACGCCGCCGCGCCGCCACCGATACACCTACGGGTATCGGCGAGTACGTCGCCGCGCCCCAGAGCAGCCAGTTCGCGCCCCGAGGAGCACGATCTCGTGCATCACCACAGGCAGCGTTACTGCCAGCGGATGACGCTGAGGATGTTCGAGTACTGATCGGTCCAGACGGGCTCGCCGGAGCCCTCGTCGAGCGGCCGCCACTTGCCGGTGCGCACGAGCGGGGCGAGCCGGCGCCGGTCGCGTGTCACGACCACCCACTGTGAGAACGCGGCTCCCGCGCTGCGGGCTGCGGCGGACGGCGTGTGGGCCTGGTAGAGGCCGGTCAGATGCAGCGAGCGGGCGACCCCGCCGATCACGGGCTCGAGGTCGAAGTAGCGGTTCGAGATGTGGAAGGCGATCAGGCCGCCGGGTCGCAGCTTCGACAGGTACAGGCCGGCCGCCTCCCGCGTCAGCAGATGCACCGGCACGGAGTCCGAGCTGAACGCGTCGAGCACGATCAGGTCGTAGGAGCGGGCCGGCGCCTTGGCCAGCTCCAGCCGTCCGTCGCCGATCGCGATCCGCACGCGGGCCTTCGAGTCGTGCAGGAAGGTGAAGTAGCGCGGGTCGGAGGCGATCCTGGCCATGGCCGGGTCGATCTCGTAGAACGTGAACTCCTGATGCGGCCGGCCGTAGGCTGCGACCGCGCCCGACCCGAGCCCGACCGCGGCGACCCGGCGGAAGCCCGAGCCGTAGGCGGCGAAGACCTGGCCCAGCGGCCCCGGTCGTGTGTAGTAGGCGAGGGGCACGTCGAGGTGACCCGGCGCGAAGCTCTCGACCCCGTGCACCGTCGTGCCGTGGAAGAGCACGTGGCGGGGGCCGTCCTTGATCACGAGCAGCGTGCCGAAGAAGCTGCGCTCGGAGACGAGCGAGGCCTTCGGGACCGCCGTGAGCAGCAGCAGCGCCGCGATGCCGAGCGCAAACCGCAACGGCCGGCGCTGGAACAGCGCCACCGCGCCGACCGCCGCGAGGAGGGCGAGACGGCCGTTCCCGCCTTCCGGCAGCGCCTTCGCCGCGGCCAGGATGCCGACCAGCACCGCGAACGGCAGCAGGACGTCCGCATAGCGGCGCAGGATGCCGGGCCGGGCACGGAACGGCCCCGGCCGGAGCAGGAGCGCCAGCACGATCGCCAGCGGGTACTCGGCGACGGTGGAGAAGATCTGCGGCGCCAGCAGCGCGCTGAACGCGCCGCCGATCACTCCTCCGACGGACAGCAGCAAGTAGAACTCGGTCAGCCGTTCGGGAGGCGGGCGCTCGTTGGCGAGGCGGCGGTGCACGAGCAGTGCCATGAAGAAGAGGTTCGCCCCGTTGACGAGGACCGAGAGCCAGATCGGCAGCCCCCACTGCGGCGCCAGCACGATCAGAAGCAGCGAGCAGGCGACCGCGAGCGACGTCGCGACTGTCGAGCGGCTGATCGTGTCGAGCGTCAGATGTGAGCGGCGCCCGAACGCGACCACGAAGCTGAGCAGATAGAGCGCCAGCGGGATCACCCAGAGGAGCGGCACGGCGGCCACGTCCGTCGACAGGTACGTGCTCGTCCCGATCATCAGAGCGGACGGGATCGCGGCCATGCCGATCCAGCGCAGGCGAACCCGCCACGCGATCGGCGCCGCCTGTACCGGGGTGGCCGCCTCCGGGGGGAGAGTCGCCGTCGTCGCCAGCACGCGCGTCGCGCAGAGCGCGGCCAGGACGACGAACACGGCGTAGGCGATCGTCCACATCTGGGCCTGCTCGGAGAGCGTCAGCCGGGGCTCGATCAGCGTCGGGTATGCGAGCAGGCCGAGCAGACTGCCGACGTTTCCGGCCGCGTACAGGAAGTACGGGTCACGGGAGGCCGAGTGGCCGCTCGCCGAGAACCAGCGCTGCAGGACCGGGCCCGCCGTCGTGATCACGAAGAACGGCAGCCCGGCCGCGACGGCGAGCACCCAGAGCAGCCACAGGTTCGGATCGTGCTCCGCGCCGGGGGCCGCGTTCGACGGCAGGCCGATCGGCAGCGCGATCAGCGGCAGGAGCAGGAGTGCGAGCTGGACGAACGGCTGCCGCCGGACGCCGAAGAGCCTGATCGAGATGTGCGCGAACGAGTAGCCGGCGAGCAGGACGGCCTGGAAGAAGACGAGTGAGATCGCCCAGACGGCCGGCGTGCCGCCGAAGGACGGGAGCAGCATCTTCGCCACCATCGGCTCGATGACGAAGACCAGCGAAGCGCCGGTGAAGATCGCCGTCCCGTAGAGCCAGAGCGTCCAGCTGCGGGCAGCGCCGACCGCCGCGCCCGCGCGCGCAGTGGCCAGATCACGGCTGCCGGCCTCCATCCGATCACTCATCGGCCGAGCACCGTCCCGGGTTGAGGATCGCTAACGTCGGGACCGTGACCGCTCGCGTAGTGAGGCTCGGTGTCGAAGCCGCGCTCGTCGCCGGGAACATCGTGCCGGGTGACGTCGAGATCGCCGACGGGCTTATCGCCCGGGTCGGCGTCGCGTCGCCGAAAGGCCGCGGGATCGCCGTGCCGGGGTTCATCGACCTGCAGGTGAACGGCTTCGGCGGCGTCGACTTCCTCCGGACCGACGCGGAGGGCTACCGGCGGGCCGGCGAGGGGCTGCTCGAAACGGGCGTGACCGGCTACCTGCCCACGCTGATCACGACGCCCGAGGACGAGCTCGTCGCCGCGATGCGGGAGATTCCGACCGGCGGCGAGGGCGCGCGGATCCTCGGCATCCACCTCGAGGGACCGTTTCTCTCGCACCGCCGGCTGGGGACGCACCCTCCCGCGGCGCGCCGCGACCCGGATCCGGCGCTGCTCGAGCGGCTGCTCGCGGCCGGCCCGGTGCGGATCATGACGCTCGCGCCCGAGCTGCCCGGAGCCGGGGCGCTGATCGACGCGCTCCATCGCCGCGGCGTCACGGTCTCCTGTGGACACTCCGACGCCACGGCCGAGGAGGCGAACGCGGCCTTCGACCGCGGCGTCCGCACGGTCACGCACCTCTTCAACGCGATGCGTCCGTTCGAGCATCGCGACCCGGGCATCGCCGGCGCCGCGCTGGCGCGGGACGACGTGATCGTCCAGATCATCGACGACGGCATCCACCTGGCGCCGGACACGGTCGGCCTCGTGTGGCAGGCGGCGGCCGGGCGGGTCGCGCTGGTCACCGACGCGACGGCCGGCGCAGGCATGCCCGACGGGGCCTACAGCCTCGGCACCCTGGAGGTCGTCGTGCGGGACGGCGCGGTGCGCAGGCCCGACGGTGTCCTGGCCGGGAGCGTGCTGACCATGATCGACGCCGTCCGGAACCTCCATGCGCTCGGAGTAGGACTCGCCGACGCTGTCGGCGCAGCCACCTCCGTCCCGGCCGCGGTGCTCGGCCTCCCGGCGGTCGGCCGCCTCGAGCCCGGCCTGCCGGCGGATCTGGTCGTCCTGAGCGACGACCTCGAGATCGAGAGCGTGTTCGTCGCAGGTGAGGCGCGCGTCGTCGGCTGAGTCTATGCTCGGCGCTTCCGTGCTCAGCTTCGGCGTCACCGTCCTGCCCGATCCGCCCGCGAGCCGGCTCGTCGAGCTGTTCCAGCTCGCCGAGCGGAGCGGGTTCGACTACGGCTGGACGTACGACTCGCATGTCCTCTGGCAGGAGGCGTACCCGCTGTTGACGATGGCCGCACTCGGCACCTCGACGATCCACCTGGGGCTGAACGTGACCAATCCCGGCACGCGCGAGCCGACCGTGACCGCGAGCGCGTTCGCCACGCTGCAGGACATCTCGGGCGGACGGATGATCATGGGCATCGGCCGGGGCGACTCGGCCCGGCGGACGATCGGGCTGCAGCCGGTCAAGGTGGGCGAGTTCGAGCGCTCGGTGACGGTGATCCGCGACCTGCTGAACGGCCGGCAGGTGCAGTGGAACGACACTGACATCGAGCTCACCTGGGCGAAGGGACTGCCGGAGGAGTTGCCGCCGGTGCCCGTGTACGTCGCCGGCTACGGGCCGAAGGTGCTGGCGATCGCGGGCCGCTGCGCGGACGGCGTGATCATCCAGCTCGCCGACCCCGAGATCGTCGAATGGATCGTCGGCCAGGTGCGGAGAGCGGCCGAGGAGGCCGGCCGCGACCCGGCCGAGCTGAAGGTGATGGCGTGCGCGCCGGCGCACGTGTCCGATGACATCGCCGACGCCTGCGAGCAGGTGCGCTGGTTTCCGGCGATGGTCTCGAACCATGTCTTCGACCTGCTCTCGAAGTACGACAAGTCCACACTGCCGGCGTCCCTGACGGACTACGTCGAGCGGATGCACCGCGAGGACTACGACTACTCGGAGCACAGCCGCATGGGCGCGCACCACGGCGAGCAGGTGACGGACGAGACGTGCGAGCGCTTCTGCGTCCTCGGCACCCCCGAGCAGCATGTCGACGAAGCTGCGGCGCCTCGAGGCGGCCGGGGTCGACCAGTGGAACATCTACCTGATGACCCACGGCCAGGAGGAGACGCTCTCGGCGTACGGCGAGGAGATCATCCCGCGATTCGCGGCCCGCGCCGTCTAGAGCTCCTCCTGCTGGTCGCAGTGCTCGCCGGGTCGGCGGCCGGCGCCGTTCCGCTGCGGCCGAGAGCCGCCGCGCCGCCGCCGGTGACGGGATGGCTGACGTTCGGCGGTACGAGCGCCCGGCCCGGGGCGACCGCGGCGTCGGTCGGTGCCCTTCGCTCGGCCTGGTTCGCTCCGCTGCCGGGAACGGTGACGACGCAACCGCTCGTCGTCCGCAACGTGCCGAGGGCCGGCGATCTGACCGTCTACGTCGGGACGGCATCGGGGTTCGTCTACGCGCTCGCCGCGAACGGCTACGTGCGCTGGCGGGCGGATCTGGGGCGGCTGACGAACGCGGCCTGCCCGCAGATTCCGGACGGCTTCGGGGTGACGGGGACGCCGGTGGTCGACCCGGCGACGCGCGCCCTCTACGTCGCCGACGCGTTCGGCCGCCTGCACGCGCTCGATCTCGTCACGGGCGCCGAGCGGCGAGGCTGGCCGGTGGTGCTCTACCGCGACGAGCGGCGCGAGCTCGTCTGGGGCGCGCTGCTGCTCGCGGACGGGTCGGTCTACGCGGGCACCGGCTCCTACTGCGACCAGCCGATGGAGGGAAAGCTCGTCCGCGTCGCGCTCGCCTCGCGCCAGGTCTCGAGCTGGACGGCGGTGCCGGCGTCGCTCGGCGGCGGCGGCGGCATCTGGGGCTGGGGCGGTCCCGCCTACAGCGCCAAGCGGGACTCGATCTTCGTCGTCACGGGCAACGCATTCGAGGGCGGCTCGAACAAGGGACCCGGCTTCAGCGAGTCCGCGGGGTACGGCGAGCACCTCGTCGAGCTCTCGCCCGGCCTCGACGTGCTCTCGTCCGACGCGCCCGGCCTCACCGGGTTCACCGATCTCGACTTCGTCGGCTCGCCCGTCGTCGCCGACACGTCGGACTGCGGGGAGCTGGTCGCCGCCCAGGCGAAGAACGGCATGTTCTTCGGCTGGAACGCCGATGCCGTCACGAACGGTCCCGCGTGGGCCCTGAAGCTGCAGAAGGCCGATCCGGGCACGCCGCTCCTGACGCAGCCCACGTGGTCGGCGCGCTTGCGGTCCTTCTACGTCGTGACCGCCTCGAAGCTCGTCCGGATCGCGCTCGGCACCGACTGCAAGCCGCACATCGCCTGGCAGACCCGGCTCGGCGACGCGACGCTCTACCCCTCTCCGACGATCGCGGGAACCACCGCCTGGGTGGGGCTCCCCGTCAAGGATCTGTCCGGCGTGCCGGAGGCGCTGCTCGGGATCGACGCACGGACGGGGCGCGTCCTGGTGCGGCGGCCGATCGACGGCGTGTCGTTCGCGCCCGCCGGCAGCCGTGCCCGGGATGCTGTTCGTGGCCACGATGCACGGCCTGGGCGCCATCCGGTTCCCCGTCGAGCACGGCCGCCCCGCGTCGACGCTCCCCGGGGACACGAGCCGGCTCGACGCTCGGCACGTCTGGCAGAGCAGGGAGGACGGCGTGTACTCGACGGACGACGGTGGACGGCACTGGCGGCGCATCTATCCCGGCTACGCCACGCGGGTCGTCCGCACGTCGCCCACGGCAGGGGTGATCAGCGTCGGTGCGCCGGCGCCTGCGTGCGGTTGCTCGACGAAGCGCCTGTGGACGGCGGACGGCGGCCGGACCTGGCGGGCCGCGCGTGCGATCGGGGAGACGTTCGAAGGCCGGGGCTCCCTGCTCTACTGGTGGGCCGGCGGCTCGCTCTTCCTCGCCGGGCGAGGCTTCGCCTCCTCGACGCGCGTTACGACGGTCGACGGCGAGATCGTCTCGGCTGCGAACGTCGCCGGCGGCGTTGCGGCGCTCGTCGACAGGCGCTCGAAAGCCCCCGAGGTGATCCTCGCGCGAGGCGGCGCGGCGCAGATCGTCACGCTTCCGGCCGGGCCGCCAGCCGGGGTCGTCCGCTCGATCGCGGCGGTGGGCTCGACCGTCGTCGTCACGGGCCGCGACTACACGTCGCCCGGCCCGAACCCGGATCCCGTGCTCACCTGGCGATCGCACGACGGGGGCGAGACCTGGACGCTCGGGCCGTAGAATCGCCGGGTGGCGATTCAGACGCGCGAGCCCGTGGAGGTGGTCACCGAGCCCGCTGCGGACATCGCCCTCGTCTCGATCCGCAAGAGCTACGGTGACGTCGTTGCGGTCGACGGCGTCGACCTGGAGGTGCTCCGGGGCGAGTTCTTCACGATGCTCGGCCCGTCCGGGTCGGGCAAGACGACGACGCTCCGACTGATCGCGGGGTTCGAGCGGCCCGACGCGGGTCGGATCATGCTCGGGGGCGAGGACGTCGCGGGGCGGCTCCCTACGAGCGCGACGTCAACACCGTCTTCCAGGACTACGCGCTGTTCCCGCACATGACCGTCGGCGAGAACGTCGCCTACGGGCTGAAGGTGAAGGCGTGTCCGGAAGGCCGAGCGGACGTTGCGAGTCGCGGAGGCGCTCGAGACGGTCCGGCTCTCGGGCTACGACGCGCGCAAGCCCGCGCAGCTCTCGGGCGGCCAGCGCCAGCGCGTGGCGCTCGCGCGCGCGATCGTCAACCACCCGCGCGTGCTGCTCCTCGACGAGCCGCTCGGCGCCCTCGACCTGAAGCTCCGCCAGGAGATGCAGATCGAGCTGAAGCGCATCCAGCAGGAGGTCGGGATCACGTTCGTCTACGTGACCCACGACCAGGAAGAGGCGCTGACGATGAGCGACCGGATCGCCGTCTTCAACCACGGCCGCGTCGAGCAGGTCGGAACGCCGGTGGAGGTCTACGAGCACCCGGTCAGCGAGTTCGTGGCGGGCTTCGTCGGCGTCTCCAACGTGCTCGAGCGCGGCGGGCGCCGGTTCACGGTGCAGGCCGGAGAAGATCCGCATCCTCGAGCCCGACGATGCGCCGTCCGCCCCGGGGATCGAGACGGAGCCCGGCGTCGTCCGCGAGGTCGTCTACGTCGGCTCGGTGACGCGGTACGTCGTCGACCTCGACGAGGGCGGGACGCTGACGGTCGTCAGTCAGAACATCGAGGTCCGGGCCGCCCGGTCGACGAGCAGGGACGGCGCGTGCTCCTCGCGTGGCGCCCCGAGAACACGTTTACGATCGATGCTGTCGGACAAGGAGGTAGCGGAATGAGATCGCTCTCCAGGCGAGCGCGGTAGCCGATGCTCTCGCGGCCGGCGGGCTTCTCGCCGCTCTCGTCGTCCCCGCGACCAGCATCGGCTCCGGCACGAAGGCCTTCGCGCCGCCGACGAAGATCGGCGCAGGCGAAGGGGCGCTGAACGTGATCGAGTGGCCGGCCTACACGGACCCGAGCTTCGCCAAGGCGTTCGAGAAGTCGACCGGGTGCAAGATCCATCGCAAGGACGCCGGCTCGTCGAACCAGATGGTCGCGCTGATGCGGGCAGGCGGCGGTGGCGGCGGCGGCCAGTACGACCTCGTCTCGGCCTCGGGTGACGCGAGCCTGCGGCTCGTGTTCGGGCACGACGTCGTCCCGGTCAACATCAACCTGATCCCCGGCTGGAAGAACTTCTTCCCGTACTTCAAGTCGCCGGCACACAACACCGTGGACGGCGTTCACTACGGCGTCTCGCTGCAGTGGGGCCCGAACACGCTCATCTACAACACGAAGCAGGTGAAGCCGGTCCCGGCGAGCTGGAGCGTGGTCTACGGCAAGAAGTACGCGGGCAAGATCAGCATCCCGAACAACCCGATCCAGATCGCCGACGCGGCGCTGTACCTGATGAAGACGAAGCCGTCGCTCGGCATCCGCGACCCGTACGAGCTGACCAAGGCGCAGTTCGACGCGGCCGTGGCGCTCCTGAAGCAGCAGAAGCCGCTCGTCAAGCGGTACTGGAACTACGCGGCCGACCAGATCACCGACTTCAAGAACCAGGACGTCGTCGTCGGCTCCACCTGGCCGTATCAGACGCTGGCCCTTCAGGCGGGCAAGACGCCCGTGACGGATCTGATCCCGAAGGAGGGGACGACGGGCTGGGCGGACACGTGGATGGTGGCCGCGAAGGCGCCGCATCCGAACTGCGCCTACAAGTGGATGGCCTACGTGACCACGCCGAAGGTCGAGGCGAAGCAGGCAATCGTCTTCGGCGAGACGCCGGTCACGCCGCTCGCCTGTCCGTACATGAACAAGCTGCAGGCGGGCTCGTGTGCGCAGTACCACCTGAACGCGCCGGCGGCATACCGGGCCTCGATCCACTTCTGGAAGACCCCGGTGGCCACCTGCGGCTGGGGCGGGCGGAAGGACTGCGTGGACTTCACGGCCTGGCAGCAGGCCTGGACGCAGATCACCGGCTAGCCGCACGTTGGCTTCCGACGCTGCACGGGAGGCGGGCCCCTCGCGGGGGGTCCGCCTCCGCGTCTCGGCGAGCTTCTGGCGGCGACCCTGGCTGAAGGGCTCGGCGCTGGTCGGGCCGCCCGTCGGCCTGCTACGGGGTCGTCTACCTCGGCTCGCTCGCCGTCCTGCTCGTGTCCGGCTTCTGGGCCGTGGACGCGTTCACGAGCGAGACGGTGCACCACTGGAACCTCGGAAACTTCCAGACGATCTTCTCGACGAGCGATCTCACGTACTGGCGGATCATCGGCCGCACGGTCGGCGATCGCCGCCGCGGTCACCGTTGCCGACGCGGTCCTCGCGTTCCCGCTCGCGTACTTCATGGCCCGGATCGCGACGCCGCGGCAGCGCCAACTGCTCTTCGTGGCGGTGCTGCTTCCGCTCTGGTCGAGCTACCTCGTTCGCATCTACTCCTGGCGCACGATCCTGTCGTCGCACGGGGCTCTCAACTGGGCGCTCGGCGGCACCGGGTTTCCGACCGACAGGATCTCGATCGGGACCGTCGGGGCAATGTGGCTCGTCTTCACCTACATCTGGCTGCCGTTCATGGTGCTGCCGGTCTTCGCCGCGATCGAGCGCGTCCCGGACAGCTACCTGGAGGCGTCGGGCGATCTCGGCGCGCGAGGGGCGCGGACGTTCCGGAGCGTCATGCTCCCGCTCGCGCTGCCCGGCATCATCGCCGGCTCGATCTTCACGTTTTCGCTGACGCTCGGCGACTTCATCACGCCGCTGCTCGTCGGCGGCGGGCCGGGCACGTCGATGATCGGCAGCACGGTCGAGCAGAACGTCGGGCCTCAACGTTCCGTTCGCGGCTGCGCTGACCGCGGTGCCGGTCAGCGATCATGGCCCTCTACCTGTGGGCCGCGAGGCGGCTCGGCGCGTTCGAGGCGCTCTGATGGAAACGCGCGCCACTCGGATCGGGCTCGGGGTCTGGACGGTGCTCGTCGTCGCCTTCCTGCTGCTTCCCGCTCGCGGTGATCGCGGCCTACGCGTTCAACAGCTCGCAGATCCAGAGCTGGCCGATCTCGAGTTGGACGGTGCACTGGTTCCGGGTCGCGTGGGACAACCAGGACGTGCGGAACGCTACTCTGGCTGTCGGTGAAGGTGGGGCTGATCGCGACTGCCGTCGCCCTCGTGCTCGGCTCGATGGCCGCGTTCGGCGTCCACCGCTTCCGCTTCTTCGGGCGCGAGTCGGTCTCGCTCCTGCTGTTGCTCCCGATCGCGCTTGCCGGGCATCATCACGGGCCTCTCGCTCCAGCAGTTCTTCACGTTCGCGAACCAGCAGGCGTCGTGGCTTCCCGGGCTGCCGTTCTCGATGCTGACGATCGTGATCGGGCACGCCACGTTTTGCGTGGTCATCGTCTACAACAACGTGCTCGCGCGCCTGCGGCGCACCAGCGGGTCGCTCGTCGAAGCCTCGATGGACCTCGGGGCCGACGGGTGGCAGACGTTCCGCTACGTCACCTGGCCGACGCTGTCGACGGCTATCGTCGGCGGCGCGCTGCTCGCGTTCGCGCTCTCCTTCGACGAGGTGATCGTGACGACGTTCACCGCCGGGGCGCAGACGACGCTCCCGATCTTCATCCTCAACAACATCAACCGCGGGTCGCAGCTCCCCGTCATCAACGTGGTCGCGTTCGTGGTCATCCTGCTGACGGTGATCCCGGTCTGGGCGTCGGTGCGCCTGACCCGTGAGACGGGAATGCTGCGCCGCGGTTAGGATTGATCGCAGTCCGGCGTCCAGCATCCGAGGAGCACGAGCACCATCCGAGGCATCCGTACACGGCACGCCGTTCTCACGGCAGCTCTCCTGACAGCGCTTGCAGTTCCCGCGGCAGGCGTCGGCGCCGACGCACGGCAACCTGCCGACGACGATCGGCCCGGGCGAGGGCAAGCTGTCGATCGTCGCCTGGCCCGGCTTGCTCGAGCACCAGTGGGTGAAGCCGTTCGAGGCGCAGACCGGATGCAAGGTGCAGAGCAAGAACGCGGGATCGTCGAACGAGCTCGTTGCGTACATGCGGCAGGGGAAGTACGACCTCGGGGCGGTCTCGGCCGACGTCGGGCGAACGCTGATCGGCATCAAGGCGGTCGCGCCGCTGAATCTGACCCTGGTACCCGCCGTGAAGAGCTTTCTGCCGCCCTTCAGATCACCGGTCGCGACGACTGTCGGCGCTGCGCACTTCGGGGTCGCGATCCACTGGGCGCCCGACGAGCTGCTCTACAACACGTCGAAGGTGAAGCCTGCGCCGACCAGCTGGGGGGCGATCTACGCTTCGAAGCACCGCGGCCAGATCACGATTCCGAACGACCCGATGCAGATCGCCGACGCGGCGCTCTATCTCATGACGGCAAAGCCGTCTCTCGGCATCCGGGACCCGTACGAGCTCACGACGCGGCAACTGGCTGCCGCGGTTGCGTTGCTTCAGCGCCAGAGGCCGCTGCTCAGCGGGTACTGGAACTATCCGGCCGACGAAGTCCAGGCGTTTCAGAACGGACATGCGGTGATCGGGGCCGGCTGGCCGTGGCAGGCCGCGACGCTGAAGGCCGCGAAGGTGCCCGTGAGCGGGCTCGTTCCCAGGGAGGGCGTCACCGGCTGGATCGACTCCTGGATGGTCGCGGCGAAGGACAAGCATCCGAACTGCGCCTACCGCTGGCTGCAGTACGCCTCGACGCCGTCCGGTCCAGGCGATGATGGCGAAGGCGTACGGTGCCGCGCCGGTCAATGCCGAGGCCTGCGGCGTGATGGATCGAATGTGGACGGGCTCGTGCGAGGCGTTGCACGGGAATCCGACGGCGGCGTATCTCAACTCGATCCGGTTCTGGAAGACGCCGCTGGCCGACTGCGGGCGCGGCGGCGCGAAGAACTGCACGGACTACACGGCTTGGCAGCAGGCCTGGAGTCGACTCACGGGCTAGGAGGTTCGAGATGTCAACGACGGTGACGAGCTACAAGAACCTCGTCGGCGGCGACTGGGTCGACGCCCTCGAGGGTCAGACCATGGAGGTGCTCAATCCTTCGACGGGCGACGTGATCGCCGAGGTGCCGCGCGGCGGCGAAGGTGACGTCGAGCGCGCGGTCGGAGCCGCCGCGAAGGCGCTTCCGGACTGGCTCGAGAAGACGCCGAAGGATCGCATGGAGGTCCTCCTCGGGCTCGCCGACGTGATGGAGGAGCACGGCGAGGAGCTGGCGCGCCTCGAGTCGCTGAACGTCGGCAAGCCGATGTGGATCGCTCGCGACGAGATCCCCTTCTCCGCCGACAACCTGCGCTTCTTCGCCGGCGCGGCCCGGAATCTGGAGGGCAAGGCGGCCGGCGAATACGTCGCCGGCTACACGTCGTTCCTGCGCCGCGAGCCGCTCGGCATCGTCGCCGGGATCACGCCCTGGAACTACCCGCTGATGATGGCGATCTGGAAGCTCGGGCCGGCGCTCGCGGCGGGCAACGTGCAGATCCTGAAGCCGGCCGAGCAGACGCCGCTGACGACGCTGCGCTTCCTCGAGCTGGCGCAGGAGGTGCTCCCGCCGGGTGTCGTGAACGTGATCACGGGCGACGGGGTGCCGGTCGGCGACGGGCTCGTCCGCCATCCGGACGTCGCGCTCGTCTCCCTGACCGGCGACGTCGAGACCGGCAAGGCCATCGCCCGGAACGCCTCCGACACGCTCAAGCGCGTCCACCTCGAGCTCGGCGGCAAGGCGCCGATGGTCGTTCTCGACGACGCCGACCCGCAGGCCGTCGCCGCGGCCGTGAAGATCGGCGGCTACTTCAACTCGGGCCAGGACTGCACGGCCTCGTCGCGCATCCTCGTCGCGGAGGGGATCTACGACGACGTGATGGCCGAGACGGTCGGCGCGGTCGAGTCGCTGAAGGTCGGCGATCCGTCGGAGGTCGACGACGTCGAGATGGGCCCGGTCATCTCGGCGGCGCAGCAGGAGCGCGTGATGGGGTTCCTCGAGCGCGCCGTCGCGGCCAAGGCCACCGTCGTGACGGGCGGCGGCACGGTCGGCGACCGGGGCTTCTTCGTCGCCCCGACGATCGTCGCCGACGTGACCCAGGACGCCGAGATCGTGCAGCGCGAGGTGTTCGGGCCGGTCGTGACCGTGCAGCGCTTCGCCTCCGACGAGGAGGCGCTCGAGCTGGCGAACGGCGTCCGCTACGCGCTCGCCGCCTCGGTCTTCTCGCAGAACGTCGGCCGCGCGCTCGCCGCCGCCCGCAAGCTCGCGTTCGGCACGGTCTGGATCAACGAGCATCTGTTCCCGCTCACCCCGGAGATGCCCCACGGCGGCTTCAAGGAGTCGGGCTACGGCAAGGACATGTCGGCCTACTCCATGGAGGAGTACACGCGCGTCAAGCACGTGGTCGTGAAGCTGAGCTAGCTCGGCCGTCTCCACGATGGACAAGAAGACATTCGCCGGAAGGATCGTCGTCCTGGGCTTCGGCAGCATCGGCTCGGGTCTGATGCCTTTGCTGTTCGACCATTTCGACGACCCTCGCGTCCGCATCGTGACGGCAGACGACAGGAACAGCGACATCGCCCGGGAGTACGGGGTCGAGCACGAGGTCCGGCCGATCACGGAGGCGAACTACACCCAGATCCTGCGGGACAATCTGGCTGCAGGCAGACTTCCTGGTCAACCTGACGGTGGACGTCGATTCGCTCGACCTGATCAAGTGGTGCGCCGATCAGGATGTGCTCTACATCGACACGGTCGTCGAGCCGTGGGCCGGTTATTACACGGACGAGAGCCTCCCCGTCCACGAGCGGTCGAACTACTTCCTCAGGCAGAGGGTGCTGGATCACAGGGCAGGGTCCGGCCCCGGCCCGACCGCGATCATCGCCCACGGAGCCAATCCCGGACTGGTCAACCACTTCGTCAAGGACGCCCTTCTCCAGATAGCCGACGCCGGCGGCGTGGACGTCGAGCCCGAGACCAGACAGGAATGGGTCGTGTTGGCTCACTCGCTCGGGATCAAGGTCATTCACATCGCCGAGCGTGACACGCAACGAAGCTCAGTCCCGAAGGATCGCGGCGAGTTCGTCAACACCTGGTCGGTCGACGGCTTCATCTCCGAGGGGTGCCAGCCGTCCGAGCTCGGCTGGGGAAGTCACGAGAGATCGTTTCCCGTCGACGGCAACACGAATCCGGCGGGCTCCGGCGCAGCCATCTATCTCAACCAGCCGGGACTGATGACCCGCGTCAGGTCCTGGACCCCTGACGAAGGGCCGATGCACGGGTGGATCATCACCCACAACGAGACCATCTCCATCGCCGACTACTTCAGCGGCGTCGTTGCGGGAGAGCTCTATCGCCCGACCGTTCACTACGCCTACCACCCTTGCGATGCCGCCGTCAGCAGCATGCACGAGATCACCGGCAAGAACTTCGTTCCCCAGGAGCGACAGAGGATCATCACCGACGATGTCGTGGACGGGGTCGACGAGCTAGGTGTGCTGCTCATGGGCAACGAGCACGGAAGCCTCTGGTATGGATCGAATCTGTCGATCGACCAGGCGAGGAAGGCGGCTCCTCACAACAACGCGACGAGTCTCCAGGTCGTCGCACCGGTGATAGCCGGAATGCTGTGGGCGATCGACAATCCCGACAGGGGAATACTCGAGGCCGACGAGTTGCCGCACGACGTGATCATCGACACGTGCAGGCCGTATCTCGGCAACATGGTGTCGGCGTGGACCGACTGGACCCCGCTGCAGGACCGGGGTGTCCTGTTCGCGGAGGAGGTCGACACCTCCGATCCGTGGCAGTTCGAGAACTTCAGGGTGAGCTAGCCCGGCCTGGCAACGGGGGTCTACGTCTCGCTCGTCGCGAGTCCCTCGAGCTCGTCGAGCCTACGGCTCATCATCCGGTCGGCCGTGTGTGAGCTTCGCCGGTGCCCCGTCACGGCGGCGATGAACGGCTCCCGCTCGAGGGCATAGACGCGTGCCGTCGTCGAGGCGGTGCAGGTGGCCGTTCGAGGGACGTCCTGGAGCAGGGCGATCTCGCCGAACCCGTCGCCGCGCCCGAGCGTTGCCACGTGCTTGCCGTCTTTCGAGACATCGACCTCGCCCTCTCCGATCACGTAGAACCGGTCGCCCTCGTCGCCTTCCCGGATCAGCACCTGACCGGGCTCGAGGTCGATCTCGACCAGGCTGTGCGCGAGACCTTCGAGCTGAGGCGCGGGCAAGGCGGCGAACAGCTGTTGCGAACGGAGCAGCGCGATCTGAACCACCGGCACCGTTGCGCCCGCGTCGATGTGAAGCAGCCCCCGACCGCACAGCAGGAGCGCGACGGGAAGCACCGCGCCCGTTCCGATCACAGCCGCCTTCGCACCGATCAGGGAGACGAGCAGGGGAACGACCAACGAGCCGATCGCCATGCCCACCATCGACAGGCCCTCGAGGACGCCGAACACGCGCGAGACGAGGTCCGGCGGCACGGAGCGCTGGAGCAGCGTGTTGCCGGCGACGTCGAACAGCGTCCGGCCCGCGCCGGCGCACGCGAGCAGGACCATCGAGGCGATCACGCTCGGCACGAACCCGAGCACCAGGAACGCCACGCCCCACGTGGCCGCGGCGGCCATCAGCGACGGGACCAGCCGCTTGCGGCCGACGAGTCCCGCCATGAAGACGACCGACACCACCCCGCCGAGCCCGAACGCAGAGTTCAGATATCCGGCGCCTCCCTGGCCGATGTGGAGCAGCGACAGGGCGATCACGACAATGACCACGTCGAGCGCTCCCATCGCCACGAACTGCGCCGAGAGCACCAGGACGAGGAGTCGCACGCGGGGGTGGCTCTTCAGTGCCTTGAAGCCGCCGAAGATCTCGTCGCGCAGCGAGCTGGCCGTATCGCCCTCGTCCTCGGGAATGTCCTCGAGGTATTGCTCGTCCTTCTTCCGCTCGCCCAGCGGTGCGACGAGCACGGCCGAGACGAAGGTGACGGCAGCCATGGTCGCGAACACCCAGCCCGGGCCGGCGGCGGCGAGAATGACGCCTGCGAGCGCCGGCGCCACCAGCGCGCTGACGCTCTCGTTCCAGCCCGAGACGACGTTCGTCGCGGTGAGCTCCTCCGGCCGGCGCGCGAGGAACGGGAACGAGCACCGACTGCGCCGGCCGCGTGATCGTGACCGCGGTCGCCGCGAATGCGGCGAGCGTGTAGACGAGATACCAGGGCGCGCCACTGATCATCGCGATCGCCGTGGCGGCCATCCCAGCCGCCTGGGCCACGTAGCCGAGCGTGAGGATCTTGGCCGGTGATCCGCGGTCCGCGAGGACGGCCGGCAGAGGACCGAAGATGGCAGCCGGCACGAGCTGGATGACGGCGACGACGCCGGCCGCGGTGGCGCCGCCGCGGTTGTAGGCGTAGACGAGCATCGCGATCCAGACGGCCCACTCCGACGAGTTGAAGCCGAACAGGGCGAGCTGGACGCGCCGTAGCCCCGGATTGAGCCCAACCGCAGCGAATACCTTGCGCCAGCCGATCGATCTGACCGGGGATGACGGCCGAAGCCTGTCACATGCCGCACGAGGAAGCTAGTCTCTTTTCGCCTCCGTCCGCGCGGTACCGACTCCTGGAGCTAAGGCCGTCCGTTCCGAGATGCCGTGCGGAGAGCCGTACTCGGCGAGCAGGTCGAGGAACGGCACCGGATCGAACGACTCGGGGCCGACGACGCCGGTGCCCTTCCAGTCGCCGCGGGCGAGCAGCTCGAGCGCGATCGACCGGGTTGATCGCCGTTTGCCAGACGACCGCCTGCGAGCCGTACTCCCGCATCGTCCACTCGTTGTCCACGACGTGGTAGACGTAGGTGGCGCGCGGTGCGCCGTCCTTGCCCTTGCCGGTCACGTACGTGCCGGCGCAGGTCTTGCCCGTCATCCGCTCGCCGAGGCCGCCGGGGTCGGGGAGGCACGCGGCGACGACGTCTCGCGGTGCCACCTCGACGCCGCCGACGCGAATCTTCTCCTTGGAGGCGAGGCCGAGCTCGCGGAGCCACTTGAGCACGGCGACGAACTCGAGGCTCAGCCCGTACTTGAACGTGACGCGGCGGCAGTCGATCACGCGCGGGATCAGCGCGACCTCCTCGTGCTCGACGTTGACGCACTCCATCTCGCCGATGCCCTCGGGGAACTCGAACATCTCGGGCTCGGACAGCGGTTCGGTCGTGAACCAGCCGCGGTCCTTCTCCCAGACGAGCGCCGGGTTCAGGCACTCCTCGATCGTCGTCCAGATCGAGAAGGTCGGCGCGAACTCGTAGCCCTCGACGACGAGGTCGGCGCCGTCGCGCACGGACACCTCGTCGAGCTCGGAGAACAGATGGTCGGAGGCGTAGCGCGCGGCCACGTCGGAGAAGCCCGGCTCGACGCCCATGCCCGCGATGGCGAGCTGCCCCGCCTTCCGCCACGCCTCGTCACGCTCGAACTGCCGGTCCGCGAGCTTCACGCCGCACTCCTCGTACGGGTTGTCCGGGTGCGGCTCCGACAGCGTGCAGGCCATGTCGAGGTACGTCGCGCCGGCCTGGAGCGAGGCGTCGAGGACGGGGACGACGAAGCGCGGATCGACCGCGTTCAGCACGGCGTCGGCGCGCAACGCCCGGATCAGGGCGGCCAGCGAAGCGACGTCTGTCGCGTCGACACGGGCGGCGGCGAACCGGTCCGGCTCGCCGAGCGAGTCGGCGGCGGCGGTCGCGCGGTCGATGTCGAGGTCGCCGAGGATGATCCGGTCGAAGAATTCGCGCCGCTGGGCGATCTTGGCGAACGCCCTCCCGACGCCGCCGGATCCGATCACGAGGATGTTCATCGGTCTATCCAGGTCGCCTGTCGATTGACGCAATGCGTCGAAATGTGGTACGAGTCCCCCGCATTGCGCGTCACGCGGCCCGCACCCTATAGCAAAACGCAGTCTGCGTCACGCGGCCCGGTCGGCCATGCCCGCCGGCTCGACGACGTCGACCGGGCGCTGATCGAGGCCCTGCAGCAGAACGGACGCGACTCGTTCCGGCGGATCGCCGCCGAGGTCGGCGTCTCGGAGGCGACGATCCGCTCGCGGTACCAGCACCTGTGCGAGGACGGCATCATCCAGGTGACCGCGGTGACGAACCCGCTCGGCCTGGGTTTCGACGCCATGGCCCTGGTGGGCGTCCGTACGGCGGGGCCGCCCGAGCAGGTCGCCGAACGGATCGCGCGGCTCGACGAGGCCGACTACGTCGTCGTCGCAGCCGGCCAGTTCGACGTCCTCGTCGAGCTCGTCTGTGTCGACCGGCGCCACCTGCTGGACGTGACGAACCGGATCAGGGCGCTCGAGGGCGTCGCCACGACCGAGACCTTCGTCTACCTCGAGCTCCGCAAGCAGCTCTACGACTGGGGCGCCCGTACCGGCGGGTCCGACGAGGATGCGCCGGCTCCGACCGGAAAGGCAGGCGAATGGCTGTAGCCGCCCATCCGCATCTCGTCGAGCACACGACCACCCTCGCGCTCGAGGAGAAGAAGAAGCTCAAGAAGGCGCTGCGGCGCTTCGACATGCTCTTCTTCACGCTCTGCGCCTTCGTCGGGCTCGACACGCTCGGCCACGTCGCATCGAAGGGCGGCGAGGGGTTCACGTGGCTGATCGTGCTCGCGGTCGCTGTTCGTCCTGCCGTACGCGCTCGTGATGGCGAGGTCGGCAGCACGTTCACGCAGGAGGGCGGGCCGTACGAGTGGACGAAGATGGCGTTCGGTCGCTTCACGCCGGAATCGCGGCCGTCTTCTACTGGGTGACGAACCCACTCTGGGTCGGCGGATCGCTCGCGTTCATCGCGACCGACGCCTGGCGAGCGAGCGTCTCGCCGACATCGGACACGGCTCGTGGGCGACTACGTCTTCAAGCTGCTCTTCATCTGGTTCTCGATCGGGGTCGCGATCGCGGCGATCAGACAAGGGCAAGTGGATCCCGACAGCCGGCGGCTTCACGCGCATCTTCGTGCTCGGCTTCTTCACGATCACGACGATCGTCTACGCGGCGGAGCACGGAGTCCACGGGATCACGCGGGCGAGCTGTCGCCGACGACCGCCGTCTTCCTCGGGCTCGTGTCCGTACCTCCTCTTCAACTACGTCGGCTTCGAGCTGCAGAACGGCGCGGCCGAGGAGATGGTCAACCCGCACCGCGACGTCCCGATCACGGTCGTCGCGCAGCGGTCTGCTCGGGTGCTCATGTACGTCCTCCCGATCCTCGGCATCCTGCTCGTGCTGCCGGCCTCGACCAAGATCACGAACATCGGCGGCTTCATCGACGCGATGACGGAGATGTTCGGCGTCTACGGCAGCGCCGGCCGACACGCTGTTCGTCGCTGATGACGCTCGGCTTCATCTTCGCGCTGATGACCTCGGGTGCCGTCTGGATGATCGGCTCCGACCGGATCCAGGCGGTGGCGGCCTACGACGGCGCGTTTCTCGGCTGCTTCGGCGTCTTCAACACGAAGCTCGGCACGCCGGTGCGCGTCAACGTGATGTCGGGGATCGTCGCGTCGCTCTTCATGGTCGCGCGCTCTCGATCTTCAACGAGCGCGGCGAGACGCCGACGCGTTCTACGTCGTGCTGGACATCGCGATCACGACGACGCTCATGTCGTACCTCTGGATCTTCCCGGCGGTGCTCAAGCTGCGCTCAGCGCACGGACCCGGACGTCCACCGCCCGTACCGCGTGCCGGGCGGCAAGCCGGGCATCTGGGTCGCAGTACCGTGCTGATCACGTTCTTGGTCGCGCTCGGTTCGTGGACGGCGGTCTTCCCGGGCACGATCGAGAAGTGCTCGACGTCTCGTACGACTTCGCGGACAACTGGGGCACGGTGACGCGCGGCAAGTTCGAGGCGCTCGCTCTCGGCACGCTCGCGTTCGTACGGCTCTTCGCGATCGTCGGCTACGTCCTCGGCGCGCCGGTGCGCAGCCGCCAGGCCGACGTCGAGCTCGACGTCGAACTGGAGCCGGCGCCGCAACCGGCGGTCTAGAGTCATGGCGACGGTCGAGATCGCACACCCCGGGGTCGAGGTCGAGGACAAGGGCCTCAAGGCGAACGCGCTCGGCTTCATGTCGAGCGTCGTCATCGGCGTCGCCTCGACGGCGCCGGCCTACAGCCTCGCGGCGACGCTCGGCTTCGTCACGGTGATCGCCGGGATCGGCTACCGGGCGCCGGTCATCATGCTGCTCGCCTTCGTTCCGATGCTGCTGATCGCCCTCGCGTTCAAGTATCTGAACCAGGCCGATCCGGACTGCGGAACGACGTTCACGTGGGCGACGCGGGCCTTCGGCCCGTACACCGGCTGGCTGGGCGGTTGGGGGATCCTCTACGCCGACGTGCTCGTGATGGCGAGCCTGTCGCAGATCGCCGGCTCGTACACGTTCCTGCTCTTCGGCGCCGACCACGCCGCCGCGAGCAAGCTCTGGGTTGGCGTCGCGGGTGTGATCTGGATCATCCTGATGAGCCTCATCTGCTACATCGGGATCGAGGTCTCGGCGAGGACGCAGTGGTACCTGCTCGGGGCCGAGGTGATCATCCTCGGCCTGTTCGCGGTCGTCGCGCTCGCCAAGGTGTGGAGCGGCCATGCGCCGGGGAGCGTCGACCCGAGCTGGAGCTGGCTCAATCCGTTCGACATCGGCGGCGTCGGCGCGCTCACGGACGGGCTCCTGCTCGCGATCTTCATCTACTGGGGATGGGACACGGCTGTCTCGGTGAACGAGGAGACGAAGGACGCGACACAGACGCCCGGCCGGGCGGCAGTCGTCAGCACCTTCATCCTGCTCGGGATCTACCTGATCGTCTCGATCGCCGCCCAGGCCTACCGCGGGATCGGCTTTCTCAACGCCCACCAGGACGACATCCTCAGCGCGCTCGGCAAGAACGTGCTGCCGTACCACCTCGACAAGCTGCTGATCATCGCGGTGCTCACCTCGGCCTCGGCCTCGACACAGACGACGATCCTGCCGACAACCCGTGCCACCCTGTCGATGGCCGCGCACGGCGCGATTCCGAAGCACTTCGCCCGGATCCATCCCCGGTACCTGACGCCCGGCGTCTCGACGATCTGGATGTGCGTCGTCTCGATCGCCTGCTTCGTGTACCTGAACTCGGTCTCGAGCAATATCCTCGGCGACTCCGTGACGGCGACCGGCTTCGGCATCGCGTTCTATT
This sequence comes from uncultured Actinomycetes bacterium, assembly GCA_963742925.1. Lineage (GTDB taxonomy): Bacteria > Actinomycetota > Thermoleophilia > Gaiellales > Gaiellaceae > PALSA-612. Next base: position 217,604 of record CAVUNV010000005.1, read on the forward strand.
ACGGCCTGACCGGTCTTGCGTGCACGTGGTACTTCCGGCACGAGCTTCGGAAGAGCGCACGCAATCTCGTCTACGTCGGCATCCTTCCGCTCGCCGGCGGGCTGATCCTGTTCACGCTGCTCGGCTACGACATCTACCAGCAGACCGATCCGTCCTTCACCAACGTCGGTCACGCCTGGCTCGGTGTCGGGCCGCCGGTGGCGATCGCCATGATCGGCCTCGCGGTCGGTGTCGTCCTGATGATCCTGCAGCGGGTCTTTGCACCGGATCCGTTCTTCCGGCGCAAGACCGAGGCTGCCGCTCCAGGCGTTCTGGAGGCTGGGCCGGAGGTGTCGCGTGCCTGACCCGATCGTTCTCGGCTACGACGGGTCGGACAACGCCCGCGCCGCGCTCGACAAGGCGGTCGAGCTGGTGAAGGTCGCCGGCTCGAAGCTCGTGATCGTGTTCGCATACGAGATCCCGGCTGCCTACGGCGGCGAGACGGGCGACTACCGGCGTGCCGTCAAGGAGCTCGGCGAGCAGACGGCGCAGCACGCCGTGGAGCGCCTCCGGGAGTCCGGTGTCGACTTCGAGGTCGAGCTCGTGCCGGAGCGGCCGGCGGAAGGGCTCGTCCACGTCGCCCAGCGTCTCGGAGCCTCGATGATCGTCGTCGGCACCCACGGCGAGCATCCGATCACCGGGGCGATTCTCGGATCGGTCCCGCACAAGCTGCTGCACATCTCGCCGATCCCCGTTCTGGTCGTCCCGGAGCCCGAGTGACGGCGAACGCAGCCGCCCTGTCTCCACTGGACCTCCACCAGGCCGCGCGCGACCACCTCTGGCTCCACTTCACGCGTATGAGCGGGTACGCGAGCGCGGACGTGCCGATCATCGTCCGCGGCGACGGCTGCTACCTCGAGGACACGAACGGCAAGCGCTACCTGGATGCCCTCGCGGGTCTGTTCTCGGTGAACGCCGGCTACGGGTTCGGCCGGGAGATCGGCGAGGCGGCGCTCGAGCAGATGAGCGAGCTGCCCTTCTACACGACGTGGTCCTACGCGCACCCCCGCGCTGTCGAGCTCGCCGCCGAGCTCGCCTCGCTCGCTCCCGGCGACCTGAACCGCGTCTTCTTCGTCTCGGGCGGCTCCGAGGCGGTCGAATCGGCCTGGAAGCTCGCACGCCAGTACTACCAGGCCCGGCACGAGCAGCGGGCGCACGCGGTGCGGGTGATGCCGCCGCACGCCGACGCCGAGGCCAGGCACGAGGCGCTCGTGGCCGCGTCGTCGGTCCCGGCGCGCCGCTACAAGGCGATCGCCCGGCGGCTCGCCTACCACGGGACGACGATGGGGGCGCTTTCGCTGAACGGCATTCCGGCCATCCGGCAGCCGTTCGAGCCACTCGTGCCGGAGGTCGGGCACGTCCACAACACGAACCGCTACCACCGTCCCGCAGAGGAGACCGAGGAGGAGTTCACCGCCTTCCTGCTCGACGAGCTCGAGCACACGATCCAGGCCATGGGCCCGGAGACGATCTGTCTCGTCCACATGGAGCCGGTGCAGTCGACGGGCGGCTGCCTCACGCCTCCTGCCGGCTACTTCCAGGGCGTGCGGGCAATCTGCGACCGGTACGACATCCTGCTCTCGGCAGACGAGGTGATCACCGGCTTCGGCCGTCTCGGTCACTGGTTCGGATCGGAGCGCTACGACATCCGCCCCGACCTGGTCACCTGCGCGAAGGGCCTGTCGTCGTCGTACGCGGCGATCGGCGCCGTGATCGCCACGGATCGTGTCTTCGAGCCGTTTCTCTCGGCCTCGACCATGTTCTCGCACGGGATCACCTTCGGCGGTCACCCCGTGATGTGCGCGATCGCCCTCAAGAACATCGAGATCATGAAACGCGAGCGCATGGTCGAGGGTGTGCGCGAGCACGAGGATGCGTTCCGGAGCACGGTCGGGCAGCTTCTCGACCTTCCGATCGTCGGCGACGTGCGCGGTGCCGGGTTCTTCTACGCCGTCGAGCTCGTCAAGGACCGGGAGACGCGCGCGACGTTCGACGCGGACGAGTGCGAATGGCTGCTCCGCGGCTTCCTCTCCCCGCGGCTGCTCGAACGCGGGCTGATCTGCCGCGCGGACGACCGCGGCGATCCGGTGATCCAGCTCGCGCCGCCGCTGATCGCGAGGCAGGGCGAGTTCGACGAGATCGTCGGCATCCTCGGCGACGTCCTCACCGAGGCGTGGGCCAAGCTCCACGGACGGTGAGCGTGCGGCCGGGCGACCGGCCTGCCTGGTGGCTCGAGGAGGCGCCTCCGGACCCTGCGGCACCGCCGTTGGACGGCGACCTCGATGTGGACGTCGCGATCGTCGGCGGCGGCTACACGGGGCTCTGGACGGCGCTGGCGCTGAAGGAGCGGGAGCCCGCCCTCGACGTGGCGGTGCTCGAGGCCGAGTTCTGCGGCTTCGGCCCGAGCGGCCGCAACGGCGGCTTCCTGGAGAGCTTCTGGCCCGCGCTCGGCCGGCTGCAGGCCCGGCTCGGCGATGCGGGCGCACTCGAGGTGGCTCGGGCGTCCACCGGGGTCTTCGCCGCCGTCGAGGCGCTCGGGGAGGACGTGTGGCTCCGCCGGGGTGGGATGCTCGAAGTCTCGGCCTCGCCGAGCCAGGACGCGGCGGTCGACGCGGCGGTGGACACGGCGCGCGCGCTCGGTGCGCCGGACGAGGCGCAGCGGTTGTCCGGGGAGGAGCTCGCCGGTCGGTGCCGCTCGCCCCTGTTCAGGAGCGGCGTCTTCTTCCGGTCGGCGGCGACGGTTCAGCCGGCCCGGCTCGTCCGGGCGCTCCGGCGCGCGGCGCTCGCGCGCGGCGTGCGGCTGTACGAGGGGACGCGGGCGACCCGTGTCGCGGCCGGGCTGGTCGAGACGCCGGCGGGCCGCGTACACGCCGGTGAGATCGTCGTCGCCACCAACGCGTGGATGACCGGATGGCGGCCGCTGGGCCGGCGGCTGACGAACTTCGGTAGCTACGTGGTCCTGACCGAGCCGGTTCCGGAGCGGCTGGCCGAGCTCGGCTGGACCGGAGGCGAGGCGATCGTCGACGGGCGCATGTTCGTCCACTACTTCCGCACGACCCCGGACGGGCGGGTGCTGATGGGCTCGGCCTCCGGGCCGATCGGCTTCGGCGGCCGCGTCGACCGCCGCTTCACTCACGACGTGCCGACCGTGCGCCGGGCCGAGGCGGCGCTGCGACGCCTCCTCCCCGGGCTCGACGGGGCGAGGATCGAGCGCGCGTGGGGAGGGCCGATCGACGTGTCCTCCGACCACCTCCCGTTCTTCGGAACCGTCCCGGGCAAACGGATCCACTTCGGCGCCGGGTACTCGGGGAACGGCGCAGGCCCGTCCTGGCTCGGCGGCCGCATCCTCGCGTCGCTCGTCTGCGGCGCGGACGACGAGTGGTCGCGCTCGCCGCTCGCGACGAGGCAGGTGCCGGGGTTCCCGCCCGAGCCCCTGCGGCGACTCGGCGGCGGGCTCGTCCGCTGGGGGATCCTGGGAGTGGAGGAGGCAGAGGACGCCGGTCGCCGCCCTCCGCCCTTCGCACGGGCCGTTGCGTCGCTTCCGCGCCGCTTCGGCATGCGCGTGGGAACCCGCTAGCGTCTCGGTCTCTGTCTCGACTTCGACCTGCGAGCGCTTGAGCCCGACGTAGTACGGAAGGGTCTTGGCTGCCAGGGCGGCGTGGAAGGCAGTCTTCCGGAGACGCGTGACGGGCTCGGGCGCCTCCGCCGGCTCGGCGAGCGCGGCCATGTCCACGTACCAGAGGCGCTCGGCGCCGAGCCCTTCGAGCTCCTCGTCGATCGGGCTCGCCGCCTCGGCGATCTCGGGCTCGCAGCGCCGGCGCACCGCGTCGGTCATCAGTACGTACTCGGGGCGTGGCACGGAGTTCTTCAGCATCCGGTGGACACGGATCACGTCCACGCCCGCCAGCGTCGTTCGCCCGCGCGTCGTGGAAAGCACGGTCTCGCCGTAGTGGGCCACGACCTTCACCGTCAGGCGGCCGGTCTGAACGCACCCGTCGCACCAGCAGACCCGGAGTGTCTCCAGGCGTGCCTGCTCCTCGTGGAACGCGCGGTGCATGGAGGTGGCGAGCGCGACCAGCGAGCGGGTGATCTCCTGTGCCGACGGGTCGGTGACGTACAGGAAGGCGGCGTCTCCCTCCAGCCCGGACAGCTCGAGGTCGGGAGCGGCGTCGATGATCGCGTCGAGCAGTCGCTCCGTGTTCTCCTGCGCGTGCGCCAGGCTCGTCCGGTGCATGTTCATGAAGCGCGTGTAGCCGCCGATGTCGGCGATCACGAGCAGCGCGTTGACGGTCTCGGTAGCCACGGCCCGATGCTACTTCGTCCAACCGGCCGCGGCGGATCGGGCCGCGTCCCGGTGCCAGACACGTGCCTGGCACCGCCGTGTAGCAGTGTCAGGCACTGCTAGGCGAGCGCGAGCTGGCGGAACGCCTCGATGTTCGAGACCGAGACGCCGACGAGGCGGAGCGGGCCCGGTCTGTCTCTGAGCGCGCGGTCGAGGAGCGAGCAGGCCAGGTCGCCGATCGTCTCGGCGTCGTCGATGCCGGCCGTGAGCGTCGTCGAGCGGCTGCGGATCGAGAAGTCGGGATACCGCACCTTGGTCGTCACCGTCCGTGCAGCCTCGCCGCGGCCGGCCAGGTGGCCGGCGACGCTCTCCGCCATGCGGCGCAGCTCGGCGTGGAGGACGGCGCGCTCGGCCACGTCCTGCTCGAACGTCTCCTCGGTGCCGATCGAGACGCGCTCGACCGCGAGCTCGAGCGGGCGCGGGTCGATCCCGCGGGCACGGTCGCGCAACATCCCTCCGACCTTGCCGGGCAGGAGCCGAGCGAGCGTCGCATCGTCCAGCGCCGCGAGCTGGCCGGCGGTCTCGATCCCGGCCGCGGCGAGCCGGAGCTCCGCCTTCGGCCCGACTCCGGGCAGCTTGCGAACCGCGAGCGGCGCGAGGTACGCAGCCTCCTTGCCGGCCGGCACGACCGTGATCCCACCCGGCTTGCGCGCGTCGCTTGCCACCTTGGCGACGACCTTGCACGACGCGACGCCGAGCGAGCAGGTGAGGCTGGTCGAGCCGCGGACGGCGGCCTGCACCGCCCCGGCGACCCGCCGCGCCGCGAGAAAATCGTCGTGAGCCGATCTGGCTTGTCTCACGGCGATGTGGCTCTCGTCGCGCCGCGACCGCGGCTCGGCGGTGCCAAAATCGTCGTGAGCCGATCTGGCGTGTCTCACGGGGATGTGGCTCTCGCCGCGCTGCGATCGCGGCTCGGCGAAGACAAAATCCCGCGCGACCTCGCCCACGTCGAGGTAGCCCTCGTCGAGGCCGGTGCGCTCCACGGTCGGAACCACCTCGCGCACCGCGTTCCAGACGGCCTGCGAGTACTGGCGGTACAGGGCGTGACGCGGGCGGACGAAGACCGCATGCGGACAGCGGCGCAGCGCTTCGGCGCAGCTCATCGCCGAGTGGATGCCGAACTTCCGCGCCGCGTAGTTCGCGGTCGCGACGACTCCCCGTCCCCGCGGATCGCCTCCGACGATGAGCGGCTTCGAGCGGAGCGACGGCTCCTCGAGCTCCTCGACCGCGGCGAAGAAGGCGTCCAGATCGAGATGCGCGACGATCACGCACCAAGCATATGAACCGGCCCGGCGCTAGCGGAAGGCGCCGATCAGCGCCCCGCCGCCCACGATCAGCGCCGCGCCGAGCCACAGGTGCCGGCCGACAAGCTCGCTCCGGCCGAGGAAGAGCGCTGCGAGCACGACGCCGACGAGCGACTCGATGGCGACGAGCGGGCTGACGATCGAGACGCGCCCGCGTGAGAACGCCTCGAACAGGAACACGTACGAGAGCCCCCAGAGGAGGCCCGAGAACGCAAAGGCCCGGAACGCCGGGGCCAGGCCGCGTACGGGGCCGGATGGCCCGCGGCGCACAATGAGGAAGAGCGCGACCAGCGAGCCGCCTGCGACGATCGTGGCCGCCGCGGCAAGCTCGGGCGAGACGTGCTCGTGCGTCGCCAGGTGGCGCACGATGTTGTCGCGCGTCGCGAAGAACGCGGCCGAGCCGAACGCGAGCGCGAGGCCGATCGAGCGGAACGAGTCGGGCCGCACGGGCTCGCGCGTCAGCGCGACCCCGCCGAGCACGATCAGGATGGCGCCAACGATCAGCGGCGTCCGCACCGGCTCGCCGAGCGCCAGGAGCGCGATCGTCACCGAGACGAGCGGTGCCGCGCCGACGACGAGCGCCGTCCGCGACGGCCCAGCGTCGCGGACGGCGGTCACGTAGAGAATCTGCGACGCGCCCGGTGCGAGCAGGCCCGCGAGCAGGTAGGGCCAGATGTGGCCACTCCACTCAAAGCGCGCCAGCGCGCCGATCCCGACGGGGATCAGCGCGGCGAGGATGGTCGCGAACGCGCCCAGCTCCGCGTCCGGGTAGCGGCCGAGTGCCCGGGTCAGCGTCACCGCCAGCGAGCCGAAGGCACACCGCCGAGCAGAGTGCGAGGACGACTGCCGCCACGGCCGGAAGCTACCGCGTTAGGTTTGAGGGGTGACCATCGAACGTGTCTGCGTCGTCGGGGGCGGCGTGATCGGGAGCCTGTATGCCGGGCACCTCGCACGTTGTGCCGACACGTGGGTGCTGACCAGGCGCGCTGCGCACGCCGAGGCGCTCATGTCCGGCGGCTTGCGGGTGACGGGGAAGAGCGACTTCACCGCCGAGCTCCGCGCGACCACCGACGAGTCGGTGCTTCCCGACGCCGATCTGGTCATCCTCGCGACGAAGGCGACCGACGTCGACGAGGCGGCTGCCCGGCTCGCCGGACGGCTCCCGTCGGCGACGGTGATGACGATCCAGAACGGGCTCGGCGCCGAGGAGATCGTCCGGGCGCACGGCGAGCGGCCGCTCGTCTCGGCGGTGACGTTCATGTCGGGCGTCCGCCACTCCGACGCGCACGTCGAGTACGAGCTCGACACGGAGACCTGGCTCGGGCCCTACGCCGGCACGACCACGTTCGAGCGCGCCCAGGAGATCGAGCGGCTCCTGGTCGAGTCGGGGCTGCGCGCACGCGCCTTCCCGGACCTGCGGCCCGCGCAGTGGTCGAAGCTGATCTTCAACGCGACGGTCAACACGGTCGCCGCTCTCACGGACCTGCCGCACGTCGGCGCGTTCGCGCGCGTCGAGGCGCCGACCGATCTCGGCCTGCTCGTCCGCGACCTGATGGACGAGGGCAAGCGCGTTGCGGCCGCGGCCGGAGTGGATCTGCACGAGGATCCCTGGGAGATGAACGTCCACGCGGTTCATCGGGGCGAGACAGAGGCCGCCGCCGGCGTGTACGCCCACGTGCCGTCGATGCTCGACGACGTCCGCTCGCACCGGCCGACCGAGGTCGACTTCATCACCGGCTCGCTCGTCCGCGAGGCCGAGCGGGCGGGCGTGGCGACGCCGCTGCACACCGCCATGTACCGCCTCGTCAAGGCCCGGGAGGCCGCGTACTGATGAGCCGGCTGTGGACGAACTGCGACGCTTTTGTTCCAGGGACTGTTCTCCTCGCGGCGACACCGGGGGTGCCGCCGCTTTGGAGACGTTGCCGCGGAGGGGTCAACTTCGCCCGCGGCAACTCTCCTCGGACACGGCCTGGAGAGGACGCGGCGGTGAGGGTCTGCGTCGTCGGCTGCGGGGCGGTCGGGTCGTTGTTCGCGGCCGCGCTCGCGCAGGTCGACGACGTCGAGGTGTGGGCCTACGACCTGGACGAGGCGCATGTCCGGGCGATCAACGAGGGCGGCTCTGCGCGTCACGGGTGCCGGCGAGCTCGTCGGGCAGGTGCGGGCGACGGCGGACGCGCGGGAGCTCCCGCTCCTGCGACTTCGGGATCGTCGCGGTCAAGAGCATGTACACCGACCGGGCCATGGCGGACACGGCGCATGCCTTCCGGGACGGCGGCGCGGTCTGCTCGGTGCAGAACGGCGCGGGCAACGAGGAGCTGATCGCCGGTCACGTCGTCGAGGTGATCCGCGGCACGACCTTCCCGGCCGGCCACATCGTCGGTCCGGGACACGTCGGCTGGGACACGAAGGGCGACACGCACATCGGGCCGTTCGAGCCGAGCCCCGCGCCGATGGACAAGGTGCGTGCGCTCGCCGACGCGTGCACGCGCGGCGGCATGCCCACGCACGCGCTCGAGGACGCGCGCGGCGCGCAGTGGCGCAAGCTGATCTTCAACGCCGCCTCGAATGCGATCGGCGCCCTCACCGGGCTCACGCACGGCCGCATCGCCGAGCCGCCCACGCGCGACCTGGCCTGGGCGGTCATGGCCGAGGGTCGCGCCGTCGCCGACGCGCAGGGCATCGTCCTGGATCGCAGCCCGGAGGAGCTCTTCGACTTCGCCGCCCGCAAGGAGATCGCCTACGACCACAAGCCGTCGATGCTCCAGGACGTCGAGGCCGGCCGGCCGACCGAGATCGACTTCCTGAACGGCGCCGTCGTCTCCTTCGGGGAGCGCCACGGTGTCGACGCACCGCTCAACCGGGCGCTGACCGCGCTCGTCAAGGGACTCGAGAGGAGTAGCCACCGATGACGCACACCTCGCAGGCCGACATCGACCGGCGCTACGCGGCCGTCCGCGAGGCGGCGCAGGCCGCGGGCGTCGACGCGGTCGTCGTCTCGGGCTCGGAGTACACGGGCTTCGAGGGCGCCGTCCGCTACCTGTCCGGCTTCCGCATCCTGCACCGCTACGCCTACGTCGTGTTGCCGGTCGAGGGCGACCCGGCGATCGTCTTCCCGCGCGAGGCGCGCTGGGTCGGCGAGCACGAGGAGGCCTGGACCCCGGAACAGGTATTCGCCGAGCACCCCGGCCGGTGGATCGCCGACCAGGCTCGCGAACAGGGCTGGCGCCGGATCGGTGTCTACGGGCTCGACTACGTGATGGCGGTGCGCGACTTCCGGGCGCTCGCGGACGGGCCGGCGGAGCTCGTGCCGTTCGACGAGCAGTTCGACCTGGCTCGCGCGGTCAAGTCTGCGGACGAGCTGGAGTCGGTGCGCGAGGGCATGCGCATCAACGAGGCAGGTGTGGAGGCTGTGCTGCGCGCCTACGAGCTGGGCAAGACCGAGGCCGAGCTCATGGGCGAGGCCGAGAAGGTGTTCACCGCCGCGGGCTGCTACCGGACGACGATGGACATGATCCTCGGCGGGCCCGGCGGCGCCGCCTACCCCGAGTTCAGGTTCCCCTCGGCGGCGCGCCGGCTGGAGCGCGACGACTTGCTGCTCTACGGTCTCGAGATCGCCGGGCCCGGGCGGCCACTGGGTCGAGTTCTCACGGCCGATCTGCGCGGGGCAGCCGTCCCCGGAGACGCTGGCCGCCATGGACGCCTATCACGAGTACGCCGACGCCGCGCGGAAGACGATGAAGGCCGGCGCCACCGCGCACGACGTCCACCGGGCCGTCTCGAAGGGCTTCCTCGAGCGCGGCTTCCTGCTCGGCCACGTCACCGGCCACTCGATCGGCATGACGATGATCGAGCACCCGCGGATCGGCGAGGGCAACGAGACCGAGCTCCGCGAGAACATGGTCGTGTCGATGCACCCGCACGCGATCACACAGGACGAGCGCGCCTGCCTGTACATGCAGGACACGTGGCTCGTCACGGCCGACGGCGGCGTGCCCTTCTCGGATGTGCCGCTCCGGATCTACGACGGCTCGGAGGCCGCCCTCGTCTAGCTTGCGTGCGCCTCGCGATGGATCGGGATGAACTCGGGCTTGTACCCGGGGTCGCCGCCGGTCACGGCGCCGATCGCCGCCCCCAGCCGATCGTGGAGGAAGCTCTCGAACGCTTCCTGGGACTCCCACACGTCGAAGACGAACCAGCCTCCGTCCTTCGGGCCCGCGTAGTGCGCGATGAAGCCCGGCGGCAGGGGAGTGTTGTCCCAGTCGAGGTTGGCCATGACCTGGTCGTACATGTCCGCGGTCATACCCGGTGCGTCCAGGTGCATTCCGACTGCCATCGCTCCTCCTTCGGTCGGTGAACGGGGGCAATCATGACCGAAAGCCACTAGGCTCGCAGCCGTGACCGAGCCGAACCTCGACATCTTCGTGGAAGCGTTACCACCCCGTCTCCAGATCGACTACGGGGTGCGAGCCGAGGATCGCGGCTTCCGGGCCGCCTGGTTCCCCGAGATCACCTTCGGCGACGCGTTCGGCCCGGCGACGGCGGTGGCGACGAAGACGTCGCGCATCGAGCTCGGCACGGGCGTGGTCGGCATCTGGAGCCGCTCGCCGGTCACCATGGCGCTGCAGGCGGCGACGCTGAACGAGCTCTCGGACGGGCGCCTCCTGCTCGGCGTCGGTCTGCAGGCGCGAGGCTACGTGGAACAGTGGCACGGGCAGCGCTACGAGCGGCCCGTGCGCGCGATGCGCGAGTTCGTGACGATCCTGCGACGCATCCTGTCCGGCGAGGCCGTGACCTTCGAGGGCGAGATCTTCTCCGTCGAGGGCTTCCAGCTCCAGATGCAGCCGCCCGAGCGGCCCGCGCGCATCTACATGGCCGCGATCGGCCCGCAGATGACGCGGCTCGCGGGCGAGCTCGCAGACGGGATCATCGGCTACTGCTACTCGGCCGAGTACGTTCGGGACACGGTGCTGCCGAACTTGCGTGCGGGCGCGGAGCGCGGCGGCCGCTCGCTGGACGGGTTCGACGTCGCCTGCGGGTTCCCGACGATCGTGACGCCCGACGACTCGGGGCTCGAGCAGATCAAGGGCCAGGTGATGATGTTCGCGACCGCGAAGAGCTCCTCACCGGAGTACGCGTCGAGCTTCGCCGCGGCCGGCTACGACGTCGCGCCGATCCAGGAGCGTGTCGACGCGGGCGACGTCGACGGCGCGCTCGGGCTCGTCAGCGACGAGATGGCGGACGCGTTGACGATCGCCGGCTCGCCCGACAACGTGCGCCGCCGCATCGCGGAGTACCGCGACGCGGGCCTGACCACGATCGCGCTCAACCCCTCGCCCCCGGACGTCTGGTTCCCGCTCTACCAGGGCCACTTCCCGGACGCGGCGCTCGCCCGGATCCCGGAGTTCTCGTTCCCCGCCTACCTGGGCGTGATCGACGCGACGCTGGAGCTCGCCGCAACTTGACGGGGCGCGAGCCTGTCCCGTTCCGCGTCGTCACCGCCGACGGCGAGGCGATCGAGCTCTCCTACTCGTCCCCGCGCCCGGCCGCGGAGCACGACGAGTGGGCGCTGCTCGAGCAGACGCCGTGGTTCGAGGCCGGCAAGCCGCTCCGCAACTACATGCTCCACGAGACCGACTTCTACGACGAGGTCGAGCAGATCTGGGGTCGGCGCTGGGGAGCGGAAGGGATCGGCAGGCTCCGCGAGGTGCTCGTCTCGCGTCCCACCGAGAACGAGGTCCGGCCCGAGTACGCGCAGGAGTGGCAGTACTACTACTCCTCCGCGGCTGGGAATGCCGACCTCGGCAGGCTGCAGGCTCAGTTCGACGAGTACTACGACGTGCTGCGCGCGAACGGTGTCCGCGTCAACTCGGTCGAGGCGCCTGTGCCGGCGATCGGCACGTACGGCTTCATCAAGAATCTGGTCACGCTCGCCGGTGCCGGCCTCGTCGTGCGCGGCGGTGTGATCATGCACCGCTACGGGCTCGGCTCGTGGCAGCGAGGCCGGGAGGTGATCTGGGCGAAGGCGTTCGCGGCGCTCCAGCTCCCGGTCTACCTCACGATCCACGGGCGCGGGATCTGCGAGCCGGGCGCCGGCCGCTGGCTCGACTCGAAGACGTTCGTCTTCAACGAGAGCGTCGTCGCGAACGAGGAGGGCCTACGCCAGCTGCAGTTCGTGCTCGAGGGGCTCGGGATCGAGTTCATCCTCGCGCACAGCCCGGGCTGGTTCGACTCCATCGGCGGCGGCAACATCGGCACGTCGCACATGGACATGGTGTTGATGGTTCCAGCCGAGCGGGTCGCGGTTCTCTCGCCGCACCTCGTCAACTACGGCTTCGTCCGCGAGCTCGTCCGGCGCGACTTCCGCATCGTGGAGGTGCCGGTCGAGGAGTACTGGGACCTGGCCGTGAACGGCGTCACCCTCGAGCCCGGCAAGATCGTGATCAACAGGGGCTCGCCCACCGTCGTCGCCGGGCTCGAGGCCGCGGGCGTCGAGGTGATCCAGGTCGACTTCTCCGAGAGCCAGAAGTTCGCGATCGCAGGCCTGCACTGCGCCACGCTCGAGCTCGTACGCGACCAGCCCTGACTGGCTCGCGCTTCCGGCCAACTGCAGAGTCTGACACTGCTCCGGAGAGTGTCAGACAGGTGTCAGAGCAGTGCCAGACCCTGCTACGGAGTAGCGTCAGAGAAGTGTCTGAACACACACGTTCGGCGGGGCCGGAGCCCGGGCGAAGTGGCTTAGTAGACCTTCCAGCTCTCGCGGCTCAGGAAGAAGCCGTGGCCACGCTGGTTCGTGCACGTGAGCCCGGCGGCGCGTGACGTGCAGCGGAAGCCGTCTCGCGCCCAGCTCGTGCCGTAGGCCAGCACGCGCGCCTTCGGGTTGTACGTCGTGTCGCTGATGCAGAGCACGCGGGCGGCGCCGGTCTTCGTCATCCCGACCGACTCGCCGTACACGCCCTCGACGCACTTGCGCGGCGCCGGAGCAGGGTGCAGGTGGCTGCGGATGTCGCAGCGCAGGTACGCGGGCGAGGGCGGGTCGGCCGAGGTGTACGCGCAGTAGATGTTCTTGCTCGGCGTGCGGAACGAGATGTACGTAGTCGTGCGGCCGGAGGCGCCGAGCGCGGGAGCGGCCAGGGCGGCGGCCGCGACGAGGACGGCAACGCTGCGCATCGACCTCACGATATCCCACTTCGGCCCGGATTCTCGCGCGGCCACCAGGAGGGGATCGAGAACTCCTTCCCGCCGGTGATCCCGGAGGGGCGAAGCAGCAGGATGACGAGCATGACGATCGCGATGCCGACCAGGCTCGTCCCGCTCGGCGCGGTGATCTTCAGGCCGAGCACGTGGATGCCGATCTGCGAGTTGACGAGCAGGATGTTGAAGAGGCTGATCGTGATCGCGCCGACGACCGCGCCGAACAGGCTCGAGATCCCGCCGACGACGAGCATCGCCAGGGTGAGGAAGGTGAGGTCGAGGTACACCTGATTCGCGCCGATGCTGCCGAGCAGGTGCACGTACAGGCCGCCCGCGAAGCCGGACAGGGCGCCCGAGAGCGTGAACGCGAGCAGCCGCTGCCGGTGGATGTCGATCCCCGCCGCACGCGCGGCTGCTGGATCCTCGCGCGCCGCCCGCAGCTGGCGACCGAAACGGCTCCGCTGGTAGGTGAACGCGATGACGATGACCGCGACCGCGCCGATCGTCGCCTGCCAGTAGTCGGTCGTGGCGGGGATCAGCGACTCCACCGTGGCGCCGGGGCCGATGCTGTTCCAGTTGTAGAGGAGGTTGTAGGTGATGCCGAGCACCGCGAGCGTGGCGATACCGGCCGCGATCCCGGACAGGCGCATCAGCGGGATCCCGACGGCGAATGCGTAGACGCCGCCGAGCCCGGCGGCGAGCAGCGAGTGACCAGGCGCTCGAGATCGAGTGATCCCGGAGCAGCGGGAAGAGCGTTGTCATCACGCCCGGTTTCGTGCCGATCGGGATCGTCATCACGCCGGCGGAGAAGGCGCCGACGGCGACGAAGCTGACCTGACCGAACGAGATCACGCCCGAGTTGCCGACGAACACGTACAGGGCGGCGACGATCGCCACGTACACGATCGCGGTCAGGTACTGGACCTGGTCGGCCGGGGAGACCCAGAGCCACGAGCAGAGCGCGAGCAGCGCCACGAGCGCCACCGGCCCGAGCAGTTCCTCGACCCCGTGCCTACGGCTCATACGCGCTCCACCGATCCCCGGCCGGCGCGTGCGAACAGGCCCGCCGGGCGCAGGAGCAGGGCGACGATGACGGCGAGGTAGATCACCGACGGCATGTAGACGTTCGAGGTGAACGGCGTGCCGCCGGAGGAAGGAAGCTCGGCGCCGACGAGCGAGATGGCGAAGCCGATCGCGAAGCCGCCGAGCGTCGCGGAGAGCGAGCCGGTCGATCCCGCCGGCGACGACGCCGACGAGCACGAAGATCGTCTCGTACGAGGCCGGTCGCTGGGGTGACCGAGGGCGTGCCGATGCTGAGGATCGACCGCCGCGATGGCCGCCAGCACTCCCGGACACGGCGACGGCGGCCATGATCACGGTATCGGCCCGGACGCCGAGCAGCCTGGCGGTGCGTGAAGTCCATGGACGCCGCCCGCATCTGGAGCCCGATCGTCGTCCGGTTGAGGAGCAGCGCCAGGCCGCCGAGCGACACGATCCCGGCGCCGATGGCGACGAACGACACACCAGCGGACGTGCAGCGACCCGATCGTGACCGCCTGGTTGAGCTGCGTCAGCGTTCCGATCGGATCCGCGATCGACTCCCTGCTGGCGGTACGCGTACTGGACCAGTGCGGCGTTCTCGAGCAGGAAGGCGAGCGCGAAGGTGGCGACGAGCATCGTCGACGGGTCCGCCGTCCGCAGCGGTCGGAACGCGATCCGCTCCATCAGGAGCGACGCGCGACGGCGACGGCGACGGCAGCTAGGACGCTGGCGGCGTCGGGCCAGGAGTCGGTGAACGCGAGCGTGTAGGCGGCGACCATGATCAGCTGGCCGTAGGCGAAGTTGATGAGGCGGAGCACGCCGAACACGAGCCCGATCCCGACGGCGATCAGCGCGAAGACGGCGCCGAGGCCGACTGCGTCGATGAGGTTCTGGACGTGGATCACGAGGCCAGGTACGCGGCGACGATGCGCTCCGTGTCGTTGGCGTCGGCCGGGGTCAGGGTCATGCGCATCTCGCCGTTCGTTATCACGTAGGTGCGGTCGGCGAGAGCCACTGTGCGCTGTGCGCGCTGCTCGACAAGCAGCACCGTCACTCCGCGCTCGCGGATCTTGAGGAGCGCGCCGAAGACGACGTCGACGATCGTCGGGGCAAGCCCCAGCGACGGCTCGTCGAGAAGCAGCACCGACGGGCCTGCCACGAGCGCCCGCGCGATCGCCAGCTGCTGCTGCTGCCCCCCCGAGAGCACCCCGGCGTGTCGCGCCCGGAACTCGCGCACGACCGGGAACAGCTCCTCGACCCACCGGCGGTCCTCCTCGACGCCGTCGCGGCCGTCGCGGCCGACGAGCCCGAGGCGCAGGTTTTCCTCGACCGTCAGCTCGGCGAAGATCCTGCGGCCCTCCGGCACGAGCGCGATGCCTGCCCGGGCGATCGTCTCCGGCTTCCTGCCGACGATCGACGTGCCGGCGAGGCGAATGTCGCCGGACCGGGCCGGATCGAGTCCCGTGATCGCGTGCAGCGTCGTCGACTTGCCTGCCCCGTTCGGGCCGATCAGGCCGACGATCTCCCCTTCGCCGACGGTGAGGTCGAGCTTCCGCACGGCCGGCACCGATCCGTAGTTAACCGAGAGATCGACGAGTTCGAGCGCGGCGGGGCGTGCTCATCCGGCCGCCTCGTGGATGGCGCTCTCGCCGAGGTATGCGGCCGTGACGTCGAGGTTCCCACGGATCTCCTGCGGCGTCCCCTCGGCGAGCGTGCGGCCCTGGTCGAGCACGTGGATTCGGTCGCAGACCTCCATGATCAGCGCCATGTTGTGGTCGATCAGCAGGACGCCGGCCTCGTAGTCGTCGCGGACCGAGCGCACGACGGCGGCGAAGTCCGGCACCTCGGCCTCCGGCAGTCCGGCCGCGGGCTCGTCCATGAGCACGAACCTTGGCGCCGTCGCGAGCGCCCGTGCCACACCGAGCTTGCGCTCGTCGCCGTGAGCAAGAGTGGCGGCCGGCCTGCGAGCGTAAGTAGTCGAGCCCGAGGAGCTCAAGCAGGCTCGCTGCCCGCCGCCGTGCGACGCGACTGCTCGCTCCCGAGCCCGAGCGCCGCCACCTCGACGTTCTCCCGCACGGACAGCGAGCCGAACGAGCGGCTGTGCTGGAATGTGCGGGCGAGCCCCGCCCGTCCGCGGCGGTGCGGGCTCCACGAGGTGATCAGCTCGTCGGCGAGTGCGACCGAGCCCGAGGTTGGGAAGTCGAAGCCGGTGATCAGGTTGACGAGCGTCGTCTTGCCGGCGCCGTTCGGGCCGATCAGCCCGACGACCTCGTGACGGTGGAGCTCGAGGTCGACGCCGCGCAGCGCGTGGATGCCCTCGAAGGCGCGCGAAACGCCGGTGGCCCGGAGACTGCCTCCGGGCCACCGGCTCGCCTCACGCGAGACGTCGTCCGTCAACGTCGCTCAGAGAGTGCCCAGCTTCTTCGCCGTGTACAGCTGGACGAACTTCGGCTTCGAGTTCTGCACCTGCATCACACGATAGGCACGGCCGAAGACGCTGTGCAGCTTCGGCGAGAAGCTCACCTTGCCCGAGATCGTGGGCAGGTTCTTGAACCGTTCCATGATCGCGGCCAGCACGCTGCCCTTGGTCGAGCCCTTCGCCAGCTTGATCGCGGCGGCGACGCCGTCGATCGCGGCGGCGCCCGTGACGAAACCGCCTGTCGCAGGCGGCTGGTGGATCGCCGTCATTTGCTTGATCAGCGTCTTCACCGCCGGGTTCGGGTCGTCGCCGAACGCGGAGGCGTACGTGACGTACCAGTAGTTCGAGACGGCCGGGCTCTTCGGGTACCAGAACGTCCCGTCGCCGGCCCACGAGTTCATGATCGGCGTGTTGTTGTTCAGGCTGCGGAGTCCGGCCACGAACGCGGGCCAGTCCGGCGGGAACCCGTCGCTGATCGCGATCATCGCGGCCTTGTGCGCGTTCACGCGGCTGACGACGCCCTGAACCTGGTTCTGGAAGGACGTGTAGCTCTCCGTGTCGACGATCGAGCCGCCGAGCTGCTTGAAACGCGACGTGAACGCCTGGATGACGTTCCTGAAGTAGACGAGCAGGTTGTTGGTGACCGTGATTGCCGTCTTCCAGTGCTTGACGTTGTAGGCGTACTCGGCCATCGCCGCACCCTCGTCCTGCGCCACGTTCCCGTAGCTGAACGCGAGCTTGCCGGCGGCGCCGAAGCGCTTCGGGCCCATCTGGTCGGTGCCGATGCACGGCGCGATCGTGAGCATCCCCTTGCTCAGGAACTCCTGGATCGCCGCCGTGGCGAAGTCGACGTCGCAGGTGACCATGCCGACCACGGCGCCCTTCGAGACGACGTTGTCGACGCAGGACTTCGACACGTCCGGCTTCGAGTTCTGCGTATCGCACGAGATGACCTCGAGCTTGCGGCCGAGCACTCCGCCGTGCGCATTGATCTTCTTGGCCTCCAGCCGTGCCGCGGTCAGCGCCGGGTTGTCGAACGGTGCCATCTGGCCGCTCAGGTCGGCGGCGAAGCCAACGATGATCGGTGACTGCGGATTTCGCCCCGGACGCAGTCGTGACGCCGATTGCCGCGAGTGCGACGAGTACGAGCACACCGCCGAGCCCCCACCTCTTCGTACCTCTCATGCTGCCCTCCCTTTCCTGTTGCTGGACATTTCCAACTCCACGAACGACGTGCGGCCGAGCCGGGCGAGCTCCCCGGCCGGCAACTTCCACAGCGAGTCCTCGAAGTCGTCTCCGAACGTCCCGTCGTCGGAGAAGACCTCGAGGTCGTAACAGCCGCCCAGCCCGTGCTCTCGACGGCGTCCAGCACCGGCGCGAGGTCGATGACGCCGTCTCCGGGTAGGGCGCGATCGCACCAGCTTCGCGTCGGGCTGCGCCAGTCGTTGACCTGGACGGCGACGAAGCGGTCGCCGTACCGCTCGATCTCACTCGCCAGGTCCGGCGTGTCCCAGAGGTGCCAGGTGTCGAAGACGAAGCCGACGTTCGCACCCGCCTCGTCGACGAGCGCCGCCGCGTCGCCGAGCGTGGTCACGAGCGTCCAGTCCTCCTGCTCGTAGCTCGACATCGGCTCGAGCCCGACGGGAATACCGAGCCGGTCCGACTCGTCGGCGAGCGCCCGCAGGCCGTCGATCACGATCGCCCGGGCCTCTGCCTCGCCGAGCTCGCCGGCCGGTCCGGTCGGACAGACGAACGCGCTCGGCTCGAAGGCAGCCAGCCGGCGCATGCCGGCGATCATGGCCTCGAGTCGCTCCTCCGGGCGCTCGGGCCCGGGGAACTTCGGAAGCGGCAGGATCGAGGGCACGGCCGGAACCGCTGCACTCGCCTCCAGTCCGCTGGCCCGGAACGCCTCGAGCTGCTCGGCCTCGCGTCCCTCGACGAGCTTCAGCTCGCAGATCGAGATGCCCTCCACCTCCGCGGCGCGGTAGGCGGCCAGGTCGTCCTCGAAGCTCGCCTCGAGCGTCGAGAACGCGCAGATCGCGAACCTACGCAACCGCCGCCTCCCGGTCTGCCGACCTGAAGTGCGGCATGACGCTGTCCGCGAACAGCTCCTGCGCCTTGATCGCCTGCCAGTGGGCGAAGCCGCCCGGGTTGACCGTGATCGAGACCTCGGTCAGCCCCTCGCAGACGTCGCGCACGGCCTCGATCCGCTCGATCACGTCACTCGGCGTGCCGACCCAGACGATGTCGCCGTCGATCATCTCCTCGAAGGGCGTCTCCGCGAGCTGCTCGAGGATGCCCGAGGCGTAGAAGCCGTACCCGGCCGCCTCGAGGTCCTCGAGCGGCGGCAGCCTGTCGCCGCTCGTCAGCGGCGACGCGTTGCCGGCCAGGAAGCCCTTCATGCCGCGCTCGGCCTCGCGTCTCGCGGTGTCGCGGTCCTCGTCGATGTAGCAGGCGTGGATCCAGACGATGTCAGGCTCGGTGCCGTGCTCGGCGCACTTGGCGCGGTAGAGGTCGAGCTGGTCCTTCAGCGCGGCATACGGGAGGAGCGGCGGCACCACGACGGCCCAGCCGTTCTCGGCCGCCAGCTCGTAGGTGCGGTCGCTCGTGCCGCCGAGGAAGACGCGGAACGCGTGCTCGGGACGCGGCCAGATGTGCGAGTCGTCGATCTTGTAGTACGTGCCGTCGTAGTCGAAGCGCTCGTTCCGCAGCGCCTCGAACAGGATCTCGAGCGACTCCTCGTAGCGGTCGCGCGTCTCCCGGATCGGGACGCCGGCCTTGGCCGGGACCCAGCCGTGCCCGCGGAGCGCGCCGAACTCGTAGCGGCCGTCGAAGAGGATGCCCGCCATCGCGATCTGCGAGGCCAGGACGGTCGGGTTGTGGTACGGCAGCACGTGCCCGAGCGTGCGGAACGTGATCTGCTTCGTCCGGGCGGCACACTCGCCCCAGAATGCGAACGGGTTGGCGGAGATCGAGAACTTCGGGAAGAAGAAGTGCTCGATCACGGCGTAGGCGTCGTAGCCGAGCCGGTCGGCGTGCACGACCTGCTCGATCACCTCGTCGTAGGCCCGCTTCACGGGCTTGTCGCCCCAGTACTGGATCTCCGAGTAGATCGAGAACTTCATCACACGCTCCTTCCGTCACCCGACTCTGACCGGATCTTGATCATGTGTCAAAAACCTTCCGCGTCGCTTCCGAGGTGCCGGCCGATGCCGGCCAGCGCGCGCCGGGCCGGATTCTGCCGCAGCAGGTCGTGCGCGACCATGGTGCCTGAGCCTGCGCCGAGGCCCGGGCCCGGATGTGTGCTCGCGCCGATGTGGTAGAGACCGGCGACCGGAGTGCGGTGGCCGGGGAGCGACGGCCGCGGCCGCCAGATCAGGTTCTGGTCGAGCGCGCAGGAGCCGGAGTAGATGTCCCCGCCGGGCATGTTGACGTTCGCGTCGGCGATGTCGGCCGGCGACAGCGCGACGCGCCGGAGCAGCGCCGACTCGAGGTTCGGCACGTGCTTTGCGATCCGGGCCTGGATGCGGTCTGCGTAGCGCTCTCTGAGCTCGGCGGTCCAGGTGCCGTCGCCTACGTCGATCTCACCGGCCGCGTCGCCCTTCGGCCGCGAGGGCAGCTCCTGCAGCTGGATCCAGAGGATCGACTTGCCCTCGGGCGCGCGTGACGGGTCGACGGCGAGCGGCTGGCCGACGACGACGGTCGCCTCTGCCGGGAGCAGGCCACGCTCGGCCTCGTTGACCGCGCGCGAGACGCCGTCGAGGCCGGGTGTCAGGTGCACGATGGCGGTGCCGGCGAGCCGTTCGTCGCCCTCCCAGCGCGGCGGCTCGTCGAGCGCGAAGTGGATCTGCATCTCGCCGCGGCCGTACCGGAAGCGCCGAGCCGCGGCTGCAGAGCGTGGCGCCTCCGACTCGGAGAGCAGGCGGCCGTAGAGCTGCGTGGGAGTGACGTTGGCCACGACCTGCGCTGCGGTGACGGTCGCACCGTCCGCGAGGCGCACGCCCGTCGCGCGGCCGTCCTCGACCAGGACGCGCTCGACCTCCTGCCCGGTCTCCAGCTCGCCGCCGGCCGCGCGGACGATTCCGGCCAGCGCCTCGACGAGCTTGACGCCGCCGCCCTTCGGCACGGGCATCCCACCCAGCTCGACTGCGACGGCGATCACCTGGGTCATGAACCCCGACACGGCGGCATCCGGCCCGAGCCCCGTGTGCAGCACCCACGGCGCCAGCAGGCCGTGCGTCCGCGGCGACGCGAACGTCTCCGTCAGCCAGTCGCGCGCGCTCACGAGCACGTTGCCCGTGAAGTCGACGAGCCCGCGGCGCCCGAGCCGCCGATATGCCTTGAACGCGAGTCGTGCGCCCCGCGATGACCAGAGCTCGGTCGTCAGCACCCCGAAGGAGAGGTCGGCGTTCGGCATGAAGCCCTGCACGACCCGGCTCCACGCCTCCCCGTCTCCGGGCGCGAGCCTCTCGAGCTCCTCGGCGTTGCGCTCGTGCGACGTGGTCAGGAACGCGGCCTCGCCGTCCGGGGTGAGCGACGCGGTCGGTAGCTCGGTGTTCAGGTACTCGAGGCCGCGCGCATGGAGGTCGTCGGCGAGCTCCGCGTACGCGGCCGAGCCGACGAACAGCGGATGCCACGAGGCGAACACCTCGTGCACGAAGCCCGGCTCGGTGATCTCCGCCGTCCGCACGGCGCCGCCCAGCCAGTCGTTCCGCTCCAGCACGAGCACGCGCCTGCCGCCGCGCGCGAGCAGCGCAGCGCCGGCCAGCGAGTTGATGCCGCTGCCGATGAAGACCGCGTCCCAGCGCTCGCTCATGGCTCGGTTTCCTGAGCCGCTGCTGGTTGTGCGGGGCCGGAGGTCACAATGTAAGAAACACGGGGCCGGAGAGCACCGTGCGACCAGCAGCGGCAGGCGGGGGCGTAGCCCGGCTTTGCCGGGCTGGAGCCGCCGCCGGTCAGGGAAGCGAGGCTCACTCGACCGCCTCGCCGAGCGCGTGGAAGGTGCGGTTGAAGTAGAGCAGCGGGCCGGGCTCCTCGAGCTCGTCGGGAGGGACGCTCACCGCGTGCTCGACGTCGCCGATCACGAGCACGTGGTCGGCGATGGGGAAGGTGTGGTCGACCGAGCAGTCGAGGTGCGCGAGCGCGCCGGCGATCATCGTCACGGTCCCGTCGCGGCTCTCGGAGAACGCGTCGACCTCCTTGGGGCCGCCGGGCACGGCGCCCAGCTCGGCGAGCGGCTTCTGGCCGACGCGGAGGATCGACAGGCCGAACCGTCCCGTCTCGAGCACGGCGGGCAGGCAGCTCGCCGTCTCGGCCAGTGAGATCAGTACGCGGGGCGGGCTCGCCGAGATCGAGCAGCAGGCGCTGATCGTCAGTCCGTACAGCTGCTCGCCGCGCCTCGCCGTGACCATGACGACTCCGCCCGCGAGCACGCGCATCGCCGCCTTGAACGCCTCGGCATCGACCGCGGCCGGCGGCTCGGGCGCCGCCTCGAAGGCGCTGTCCGCCTCGATCCGGCCGCGGCGCAGGAACCGTGTCAGATCACCCGAGATGTCACCGAAGTCAGACATCGCCGAACAGGTCCTCCGATCCCATCCGGCGCGCGACCAGGTTGGCGGTGGCCGCAAGATGACGCGTCAGCTCCGCTGCCGCGCGCTCGGGGTCGTGCTGCACGCACGCATCGAGGATCCGCTCGTGCTCGCGCTCGACCTCGCGGATGCTGCTGCTCTGGAGTGACATCGAGCGGTAGCGCTCGCAGTTCTCCCACGCCGGCCGGATCAGGCGCAGCAGCCACTCGGAGCCCGAGGCGGCGTAGAGCGTGAAGTGGAAGGCGGTGTGGGCGGCGCGAGCCGGACGCAGCTCGCCCCGCTCACGAGCCTGCGCGTACTCGACGAGATGCGTGCGCGCCGCATCGGCGTCGCGGTCGGTGAAGCGTCCGGCCCCCCGGCGGACGGCCAGCGGCTCCAGCACGAGCCTGACCTCGTACGTGTCCCGCAGGTCGTCGAGCGCCAGCTCGCTGACGCGCGCGCCGCGGTGCGGCACATGCACGGCCAGGCCCAAAGTCTCGAGCCGCCGCACGGCTTCGCGGACCGGCGAGATGCTCATCCCGAGCCGGGCGGCGAGCTCCTCGAGGCGGAGCGGCGATCCCGGCGCCAGCTCGCCGGACAGGATCGAGTCCTGGAGCTCGGCGAGCGCTGCCTCGGCCATCGTCGGGTGTCGCGTCCGTTCGAGCGCCGGGCTTGCCTGCAACGTCACGGCGCGATCGTCTCGCGCCTTTGATCATGTGTCAAATCTCAGCGGGCTAGGCGAGGGCCCGTGCGACGTTCTGGTCACGTCGGTCGACCGCGAGCCGATCCGGTCGAGCGCGGTCGCCGAACAGCGCTCGCCACCGATCGGGCGAGAGCGTGCCCTCGACGACGGAGCAGTTGCAGTGGACGTGAGCACGGCCGGAGTCCGCCGCCTCGGGCGTCGCGAACAGCTTGTTGGCCGCGTGTTTCTGGCACGCGCCGCACGCACACGCCGGCCCGGTGCACTTGGGGTCGGACGTCGACAGCAGGTACACCGGGATCGGGCTCGATTCGCCTGTGCTGAGGGCGGTGGACGCCGCCGTCTTCTTCCCGCCGCACGCAACCGGGAGCGCAACGACCGCGATCAGCGAGCCCGCCCGAGCGAGGAACGCCTTGCGTGTAAGCCTGCCTGCCACCGCTGGTCCTCAGGGAGCCGGGTAGTTTCGAGTGGCTCGGCGTAGAAAACGCGCTCCGTCACGCGGCTTGCCCCGGCTTCCTCGGGACAGCGGCACGTCGATTCATAGCGCGGCTCGATGGTGCGGTCAAGCTGGGCTGGTCAAGCCGGGTCGAGCGAGCCCGCCAGGTCGCGGAACTCCTCGTCCGTGACGAGGCCGCGCTTCTCCGTGCCGAGCTGCTTGACCGCCTCGAGCAGCGCGGCGCGCCGTTCCTCCGGCACGTCGAGGCCCAGCTCGTCGGCCTTGATCCGCACCGAGTCGAGGCCGCTCTTCTTGCCGAGCACGATCCTGCGCTCGGCGCCGACCAGCACGGACGAGAACGGCTCGATCGACGGCGGGTCGTGGAACTGCGCGGCGACGGCGCCGCTCTCGCGCACGAACAGGTTCTCGCCGACGACGGCCTTCCACGGCTCGAGCTCGTAGCCCCCGAGTGCGCGCACGAGCTCGGAGACCTCGCGGATCTTCCCGAGGTCGATACCGGTCTCGGCGCCGTAGAGTGCTGTCGCGGCCATCGCCACCTCGCCGATCGAGGCGTTGCCGGCGCGCTCACCCATCCCGTTGATCGTCCCCTGGATCCACTCGGCTCCGGCCTGGAAGGCGGCGATGGCCGCTGCGGTCGCGAGCCCGAAGTCGTTGTGGCCGTGGAAGTGAATCGGGACTCCGTCGCCGAGCCAGCCGCGCATGCTGGAGACGAGGAAGGCGGCGGTCTCCGGGGCGGCGATGCCGAGCGTGTCGACGACGACGACCTCGCGCGCGCCCGCCTCGACGGCGGCCCGATAGGCCTGCTCGAGGAAGCCGAGGTCGGCGCGGCTGCCGTCGACGCCGAAGAACGCGACCAGGATCCCCTTGCCGGCGGCATACGAGACCGCGTCCGTGATCCGGCCGAGCATCTTCTCGCGCGACACACCGAGGGCGTCGAGCTTCAGGTCGGAGAGCGGCGACTCGATGACGGTCGCCTCGAGCCCGAGCTCGACGATCGCGTCGACGTCGGCCTGGACGGCGCGCGAGAACCCCCAGACCTCGGCGCGCAGGCCGGCGTCGCGAATCAGCTCGACGGCGCGCCGGTCGTCCTCGGAGACGCGCGGGAAGCCGGCCTCGATCCGCTCGACGCCCAGCTCGTCCAGCGCCTGGGCGATGACGAGCTTCTGCTCGGGCGGGAAGACGACGCCGACTGTCTGCTCGCCGTCGCGCAGTGTCGTGTCGTAGAAGCGCAAGCGGCGCGGTGCGGGAGCGCCTTCGAGGGCGCGCTCGTTCAGGTCGCCGGTCCAGATTCCCTCCATGCGTGGGATTATCTCGCCTGCCGTGCCCAACGCCCGCGTCACCGACCTGATCACGAGCTCCGTCAGCGAGCGGCGCCTCGTCGACTTCGCCGAGGCGGCGATCTCGGTGCCGAGTTTCACGGGCGACGAGCAGGCGATGGCGGAGCTGATGGCGGAGACGCTCACCGAGATGGGGCTCGCCGTCCAGTGGCAGCAGGTCGAGGACGGCCGGGCCAACGTCCTCGGCACGCTCGCGGGGTCGGGCGGGGGTCAGACGCTGATGTTCAACGGGCACATGGACACGTCGTACAGCGGCCGTGAGCCGTGGCTACGGCACGTGCCCGGCTTCCAGCCTCACGGGTTTGTGGAGGACGGACGGCTCTACGGGCTCGGCGTGTCGAACATGAAGGGCGCGCTCGCGTGCTACGTCGAGG
Organism: uncultured Actinomycetes bacterium; assembly: GCA_963742925.1. GTDB lineage: Bacteria > Actinomycetota > Thermoleophilia > Gaiellales > Gaiellaceae > PALSA-612. The sequence continues at coordinate 242,375 of CAVUNV010000005.1, forward strand.
CGGTGCGCGCGCTGCAGGACTCGGGTGTCCGGCTCGCCGGCGACGTGCTGATCGCGGCCGTCTGCGGCGAGATCGAGAAGACGCAGCAGGGCGAGGCCCAGGGCGCGCAGTACCGCGGCTACGCGGCCGGCTCGCGCTACCTCGTCTCGCACGGAGGCGTCGCCGACATGTGCATCCTGGGCGAGCCAACGGAGGGCAAGGTCGTGCTCGGCCATTTCGGCTCGCTCTGGCTGCGCGTCTCCACGCACGGCAACTTCATCCACACGGCGTTCACCGAGGGCAAGCGCGACCAGAACTCGATCCTGCGCATGCGCGAGGTGCTGGACGCGGTGCTCGAGTGGATCCCGACCTGGGAGGGCGACCCCGAGAACGCCTACCGGGGGATGAAGGCGATCGTCAACGTCGGTGCGCTCCAGGGCGGCTTCGGCTGGCGCGTCTCGCGGACGCCGCACCGCACCGACCTGTTCCTGGACGTGCGCGTGCCGCCGACGAAGGAGATGGCGGTCGCCCGCCGGCAGGTGCTCGAGATGGTTCGCGGGCTCGCGGCGCGCTTCCCCGAGTACGGCGTCGAGGGCGAGGTCTACGTCACCGCGCCGGGTGCCGAGATCGACGAGGGTCACCCGCTCGTGGCGGCGATCGACGCGGGGCACGAGGCCGTGTTCGGCGAGCGGCCGGAACGCGACGTCACCCGCTGGTTCTCGGACGCCTCGGCGCTGACCCGCTACGGCGTTCCGACCGTCAACTACGGCACCTCGACCGGGCTGCTCGACACGGAGAAGGGCGAGAACCTGTCGATCGACGGGCTGGTCAAGACGGCGCAGGTCTACGCACTGGCCGCGGCCGAGGTCTGCGGGGTGGCCGCGTGAGCGTGTACTCGCTGCCGCCGGACCTCCCAGCACCCGTCGACGACGGTGCCTGCGACCATCTCGCCGGGCTCGAGGTCCCGGAGCTGACGCTCGATTCCTCGCTGGGGCCGGTCGATCTCGCCGCGCTCGCGGCGGGGCGCGCGGTCGTCTACATCTACCCGCGGACGGGCCGTCCCGACCGCGAGGTGCCCGCGGGCTGGGACGCGATCCCGGGTGCCCGCGGCTGCACGCCCCAGTCCTGCGCCTTCCGCGACCACGCGGCCGAGCTGGAAGCCCACGGCGCGCGCGTGGCCGGGCTCTCCTCGCAGCCGCTCGACGAGCAGGTCGAGCTCGCTGAGCGGCTGCACATGCCGTTCCCCGTGATCGCCGACCCCGAGCGGCGGCTCGGCGCGGCGATCGACCTTCCGACCTTCGACTTCGACGGCATGACGCTCTACAAGCGCGTGACGCTGGTGCTCGAGGCCGGCCGGATCGCGAAGGTCTTCTACCCCGTCTTTCCGTCCGACCGGAATGCGGAGGAGGTGCTGGCATGGCTCGGCTCGTGACCTTCGGCGAGGACTTCCGCGTCGGCAGGGTCGACGGCGACGGGATCCGCGTGCTCGACGTGCCCGACATGCGCACCTACTTCGAGCGTGGCGGCGCCGACGAGACGGGCGAGGCGGTCCCGCTCGAAGGCGCCCGGCTGCGGCCGCCGATCGTCCCGAAGAAGTTCTTCCACACGGCGGGCAACTTCCGCGAGCACGAGGAGGAGTCGAAGCAGGTCGGCTGGGCACACGAGATCGCGCCGTGGATCGTGTTCTTCCAGAACGTCGACGCGCTGATCGGCCAAGACGATCCCGTGATCTACCCCGAGCACCTGACCGAGGAGCTCGACTACGAGCTCGAGCTCGCGGTCGTGATCGGCAAGTCCGGCAAGTGGTTCGGGCCCGAGGAGGCCGCCGACTACATCGCCGGCTACGTGATCTTCAACGACATCACCGCGCGTGACATCCAGCGGCGGGAGATGCGCTCGGGCGTGTTCTCGTTCTGCAAGGCGATCGACACGTTCTGCCCGCTCGGCCCGTGGATCGTCACGCCGGACGAGGTCGGCGACCCGCACGCGCTGGCCATGGAGCTGCGGGTGAACGGCGAGCCGCGCCAGGTGTCGCACACCGGTCGCATGTCGGTGACGATTCCGGAGATCCTCTCGCACTACTCGGCGCTCGGGTACTCGGCCGGCGACGTCGTGTCCACGGGCACCGTGTCGGGCGTCGCCGGGTTCTCGCCGGACGCGGCCTCGCTCTACCTCAAGCCCGGGGACGTGATGGAGGCGGAGATCGAGCGGATCGGCGTGCTCAGGAATCCGGTCATCTCCTGGGAAGAGGGTCACGGCACGCCCGCTCCACCACGGGTTCACTGGTAGGGCTTCGCTGGTAGAAGTCAGACCATGAGCGGTTTCGTCGGGCAGAGGGTGCTGCGGAAGGAGGATCCGCGCTTCCTCACCGGTCACGGCCGCTACGTCGACAACCTCGAGCTCGAGGGCGCGCTGCACGTGACCTTCGTCCGCTCGCCGTTTCCGCACGCGCGCATCAACGGCATCGACGTGAGCATGGTGGAGGCGCATCGGGAGGGGCACGAGTCCTGACCGGAGCCGACGTCGACCTCGAGCCGATCGCTCCGCACTTCCCCGGCATCGAGAGCCGTATGGCCCGGCCGCCGGTCGCCCGCGACGTCGCCCGCTTCGCCGGCGAGATCGTCGCGATCGTCCTCACCGACAGCCAGGCCGCAGGCATCGACGCCGCCGAGCTCGTCCTCGTCGACTACGAGCCGCTGCCGGCGGTCGTCGATCCGGCCGGCTCGCTCGGCGGGGAGCCGTACCTGTTCCCGGAGCTCGGCACGAACGTGTGCGCGCACATCGCGGTCAAGGCGGACGAGGACATCTTCGAAGGCTGCGAGGTCGTTGTCACCGGTCGTGTCGTCAGCCAGCGGATGGCGCCCTCGCCGCTCGAGCCGCGTTCCTCGTCGGCGGTCGTCGACGAGGCGGGGCGCCTGCAGGTCAGGATCTCGACGCAGACGCCGCACTCGGATCGCGACGGGCTCGCGCAGGCGCTCGGTCTCGATCCCTCGCAGGTCCGCGTTCTCGCGCAGGACGTCGGCGGCGGCTTCGGCGCCAAGACGCTCTCCACCGAGGACATCCTCGTCGGCTGGCTGGCACGCGAGACGGGCTCGCCGGTGCGCTGGACCGAGTCGCGCAGCGAGAGCATGCTCGCGATCGGACACGCGCGCGCCCAGATCATGGACTTCACGATCGGCGGAGCCCGCGACGGGACGATCGCCGCGTACAGGCTCGACGTCCTCCACGACGCCGGTGCCTACCCGGGCGTCGGGGCGTTCCTGCCGGCGCTGACGCAGTGGATGCAGTGCGGCGTGTACGCGATCCCGACCGTCGCGTACGAGTCGCACTCCGTCGTCACCAACACTGCCCCGACGACGGCCTTTCGCGGGGCCGGCCGGCCGGAGGCTGCGCAGGCGATCGAGCGGACGATCGACGCTTTCGCCGCCGAGCTCGGGCTCGATCCGGCCGAGGTCCGGCGCCGCAACCTCGTCGCCGCCGATGCGTTCCCGTACACCACGGCATCCGGCGTCACGTACGACTCCGGCGACTACGGCCGGGCGCTCGAGCTCGCTCTCGACGCGGCCGGGTACGACGAGCTCCGCGCCGAGCAGGCTCGGCTGCGCGAGGCGGGCGGGGCGCGGCAGCTCGGGATCGGTCTAAGTGTGTACGTCGAGGTGACGAACGGCGGGGCGGAGCCGGAGTTCGGCGCGGTGGAGATCACGCCCGAGGGCGGCGCGATCCTGCGCACCGGCTCGTTCGCGCACGGGCAGGGGCACGAGACCTCCTACGCGCAGATCGTCGCCGACCGGCTCGGCCTCGACCTCGATTCGGTCACCGTCGTCGCGGGCGACACCGACGTCGTCGCGCGCGGCGGCGGCACCTACGGCTCGAAGTCGCTGCAGATCGGCGGCACGGTCGCGGCCCAGGCGGCGACCGAGGTTGTCGAGCAGGCGAAGCGACTCGTCGCCGACGAGCTGGAGGCGAACCCGGCCGACGTCGTGCTCGACCTGAACGGCGGACGCTTCCACGTCACCGGTACTCCCGAGCCGTCGCTGTCGTGGGCCGAGCTGGCGGCCCGTCTCGTCGACCAGGACCGGCTCGTGGAGCTCCAGGTCGAGCGCGACTTCAAGCCGGAAGCCGGGACGTTTCCGTTCGGGGCGCACGTCGCCGTCGTCCGGGTCGACACCGAGACGGGCGGCGTCGACCTCGAGCGCCTCGTCGCGGTCGACGACGCGGGCCGGATCATCAGCCCGGTGATCGCCGAGGGCCAGCGTCACGGCGGTATCGGGAGCGGCATCGGGCAAGCGCTCTTCGAGGAGTTCGTGTACGACGAGGAGGGCAATCCGCTGACCGGGAGCTTCCTCGGCTACGCCTTCCCGAGTGCCGCCGAGCTGCCGTCGTTCGAGCTCGTGGCGATGGAGACGCCCACGCCGATGAACGAGCTCGGCGCGAAGGGGATCGGCGAGTCCGGGACGATCGGCGCCACGCCGGCCGTGCACAACGCGGTCGTCGACGCGCTGGCGCCGCTCGGCGTGCGGCACGTGGACATGCCCGCGAACGGCGAGAACGTCTGGCACGCGATCCGAGCCGCGCAGGCCTCGTGAGCTGGCCACGTGACGACGCGAAGCTGGCGCGGGTTCGGGCGCTGATGGCCGAGCGCGAGCTCGACGCGCTCGTCGTCCGCGCACCCGACAACGTCCTCTACCTCACCGACTACTGGCCAATGAAGGGGTACGACCTCGCGGTCTTCCCGCGGGATGGCGAGCCGTCGTTGGTCGTGCTCGAGCCGCAGGCCGAAGTCGCCGAGCGGTCGTGGGCGGGCGACGTCCAGCTCTTCGCCGGCTACGACGAGCGCGACCCGCGGCCGCCGCTCACGAGGGCGGTGGAGGCGACGCAGGCCGTCGTGCGCGAGCGCGGGTACGAGCGGATCGGGCTCGAGCTGTCACTCGGCACGCAGGCCTCCGACATCATGGTCGGCGAGCCCACGACCTACACGCACGACTTCTTCCACGCGTTCGGCACGAACGTCGACGACGCGACGCCGGTGCTCGCGGAGGCGCGGGCGATCAAGACCGCGCAGGAGATCGAGCGGATCCGCCTCGCCAACGAGCTCGCGGCCGAGGCGATGGAGCACGTGCGCGGCCTGATCCGGCCGGGAATGACGGAGAGCGAGGCGGCGGCGATCTGGGAGGGCTACGTCCACGGAGTCGGCACCGGCTACCGCGGCCAGGTCGAGCTTGCGCGCGGTTTCACCCTTGTCTGGGCCGGGCCTGGAATCAGGACGTTTACCGCCACGGGCTCGCGACCGGTCGTCGAGGGGCAGCCGACGCTGTTCGAGATCTGGGTCTGCTGCGACGGCTACTGGGCCGACCACACGAAGAACCTCTGCTCCGGCCGGCTCGAGCCGCGCTACGCCGAGCTGCTCGAGGCGCTGACGGCGGTCTACGACGACGCGGTCGCCTCCCTTCGCGACGGCGCCGATCTGCCGACGCTCGACAGGACGATCCGCGACGGAATCGCCGCCGCGGGCTACCCGGGCCAGCCGTCGCACCCGATCTGCCACGGCGTCGGCGCGCGTGCGCACGAGCCGCCGTACGCGCACCAGGCCGGCGGCGGCGTCATGCGCGAGGGCATGGTGCTCGCGATCGAGCCGGGGATCTACTGGCCGGAGGGGGGCGGTCTCCGGCTGGAGGACAACTTCCTCGTCACCGCGGGCGGCTGCGAAAAGCTCAGCCCGTTCCCGGACGGCGTCGTCCAGGTCTGATCGCCCGCGCCTCAGCCGCCGAACGCGAAGATCGCAGGCAGACGCTCGAGCAGCGCGAGGTCGCCCTCCGGTGAGAGCGCCGCGGCGGGAACCGGCGCGCCGGTGAGGTAGCCGAGCAGCGTCTCGGCGTCGGTCCGGAGCGTCAGGTCGGCGTCCTCGGGCCGGCCGGGGGTGATCTCGAGCGACGCGCCGGCGATCCGGACCGTGAACGCCCCGTCGTCGAAGACGAGCCCGATCGTCGCCTCGACGCCCTCTGCCGCCTCGGCGCGGAAGAAGGCCTTGAGAGCGACCATCAGCCACTCGGGGCGAAGCGACTGGTCGGGCTCCCGCTCGCCCATCGTCTTCGCCCCCCAGGCGCCGAGCTGGAGCATGATCGGCTCGAGCTCGCGGCCGTAGCCGGTCAGCTCGTAGACGGTCGACGCCGCCGGGGGCGGCAGGTCGCGGCGGCAGATGACACCGCCCTGCTCGAGCTGCTTGAGCCGCTGCGTGAGCACGTTGCTCGCGATACCGGGGAGGCCGTGACGGAGATCCGTGAACCGCTTCGGCCCGAGGACCAGCTCACGGACGAGGAGCAGCGCCCACCGTTCGCCCACGAGATCGAGGGCGTGCGCGACCCCGCAGTACTGCCCGTAGCTCCGTGTTGTCTCCACTTTGTAAGAAGAAGTTAGCAGTTGCTTTTAGAAAGCGTAACTATGGTATCGTCGATTCCCCAACCGACCGAGGAGGTCACGAGTATGAGCACTCAGGTCACCACCGCCGTCGGCACGTTCGTCTGGCACGAGCACGTCTCGACCGAGCCGGCGAGGGCGCAGGAGTTCTACAAGCAGCTGTTCGGCTGGGAGTACGAGGTCTTCAAGCCCGGCGAGTTCGACTACACCGTGATCTCCTCCGGCGGTCAGGGGCACGGTGGCTTCCCGACCGTTCCGGAGGGAACGCCGTCGCACTGGGTCGGCAACGTGCAAGTCGAGAGTGCGGACGGCACCGTCGCAAAGGCGAAGGCGGCCGGCGGCGGCGTCATCTTCGAGCCGGCGGACATTCCCGAGGTCGGCCGCTACGCAGTGATCCGAGACCCGCAGGGCGGCGTCGTCGCAGCCTTCCAGCCCGCGGGGGATGCGCCGATGGGTAAGGGCGTCTTCGTCTGGGACGAGCTCGGCACGAGCGACGTCGACGGGGCAGAGCGCTTCTACGGTGATGTGTTCGGCTGGACGACGAAAGACATGGGGGCCGACTACGGCGGCTACAAGATCTTCCACCGCGACCCCGACGAGGAGACCGGCGTTGCCGGGCTCATGGCGAACCCGGACAGCTCCATGCCGACCCACTGGCATCCGTATATCGCCGTTGACGATGTCGACGCAACGCTGACGAAGGCCAAGGAGCTCGGCGGCTCGGTGGTGCTCGAGCCGATGGATGTCCCCGCCGTCGGCCGGATCGCCATGATCCTGGACTCGACCGGTGCAGTTCTCGGACTCATCAAGCCTGAGCCGCAGTCATAGGAACCTGATTTTGGCCGGTCGCCTTGCCCAGGGGTGAGGCGACCGGCTCCGCGCTCAGCGAACGTGCGGCAGCACGCGCTCCCCGAACAGCCGCAGCTGTCCGGCGCGGTCGGCTCCCCACAGCTCGAGCATGACGTGCGTGCAGCCGGCGTCGCGGTACTCCCGGATCGCGGCGATGCAGTCCTCCGGCGTGCCGGCGATCGGCTTGCACTTGTCCAGGATCGCGTCCGTGACAGCCGCCTTGGCCGCGAGCCGCCCACCGCGCTCCATCGCCTCTGCGATCGGCACGATCTCCTCCCGTGTGAGCCCGGCCAGCTCGAGCAGTGTGTCGGCGGCTCCCTGGATGTTCTGCACCTTGTTCGCGAGGTACATGCCGGCGATCTCCCGCGCCCCGTCGCGGCCGCGGTCGCGGTCTTCGTCGATCGAGGCGACGATCGTGCAGCCGAGGTCGAGGGTGTCCGGATCGCGCCCGGCCTCGGCGATCTGCTCGCGCACGTAGCGGACGAAGGCGGGGGTGGTGATCGACGCGGTGAGCAGTCCGTCGCCCGCCTGCGCGGCGGTCCGGAGCATCATCGGGCCGGTCCCCGCGAAGTAGAGCGGCACGTCCCATCGCGGCGCGTCCGCGTCGTCCTCGAGCGCGGGCACGTGTGCCGAGAACACCTTGCCCTCGACGTCGAGCGCCTCGCCCGAGAGCACCCCACGGATGATCTGCGCCGCCTCGCGCATCGCGGCGACCGGCTTCGCGCCCGCGTCGATCCCCGCGTGCCGCATGAAGATCTTCGAGACGCCGAGCCCGAGGTAGAAGCGGCCCGGCCCGGCCGCCTCCTGCGTGACCCGCGCCTCCATCGCGATCTGCACCGGGTGGCGCGTGTACGGCGAGATGATGCCCCAGCCGACCGCGAGCCGGCTCGTCTCCCGTGCGACGAGCGGAGAGAGCGCCGTCGAGGAGCGGGCCTCCATCGAGTGCTTGCGCCACCACGGGTACGCCTCGGCCAGCCAGATCGTGTCGAAGCCGGCCTCGTCCATGACGCGGGCGTGCTCGAGGATCTCCTCGAGCGGCTCCATGGTCAGCTGCATGACGCCGACCCTGAACGGAGCAGCCGGCGCCATGCGCTGTCCTACTTACAGGTGAAGGAGCCGGTGAACTTCGGGCCCTTCTGGAACTTGCCGCTGAAGGTCCCGCGCGTGCGGTGGCCGCTGATCACGACCTTGACCTTCGCCGCGTCCAGCTCCTTGCCCTTGGACTGGAGCGTGAGCACGCCGAGTCTGGACGTGCCGTCCCCGGTTGCGGCCACCGCCAGGAAGAAGGCGGGGTAGAGCGGCTTCTGTCCGGGGGTTGCGAAGTGCCCCGAGGCCGACCGTCAGCGAGCCGACCACCGTGAAGCACGCGCCGTTCGAGCGCACGTAGGTGGTGTTGCCGGCATGAACGGTCGCCTTCGCCGAGCCGCAGAAGATCCGGAGCTTCACTCCGTTCACGATTTCCGAGCCGGGGCGCACGTTGGGCACGCACTTCAGGATGACCTTCGCCGACGATCCGCCCGCGAACACGGCGGCGCAGGCGGCGGTCAGGGCTGCAAGAACCAGGAGGCGGCGCATCAGGCACTCACCTTCGCCTGCTGGATCTGGCCGTCGAGTGCGCCCAGGACGTTTCCGACCTGCTGGTTGACGATCGGCTGGAAGACGCGCTGGCCCATGCTCCCGATCGGCCCGGCGACGTGGATATCGGCGATCCACTTCATGCTCGTCTGCTCGCGTCCTTCCGGGCCTGCATGCGGCGTGAGGTAGAACTCGGTGTCCATCCCGACGATGGCGCCGACGCCCTGACCCTTCGCGTTCAGCTTCGCGTACTCGATCGGGCGCTCCTCGGCCTTCTCGAACTTGAACTTGAGCTTCAGGCCGCCCATGCCGAGCGGCACCTTCACGTTCGCCGACCAGTGCCGATCGTCCTGCACCTCGAACCCCTCGACCCCGGGCAACAGCTTCGAGATTCGGGACGGGTCCATCAGGACGTCCCAGACGACCTGCACCGGGGCGTCGAATTCCTTGATTCCTTCGACCTTCACTCGCTTACCACCTCCACGAGAGCGCTGCTCTCCTCAGGATTCGTGATCAATCGCCACACCCGCTCTGCCGGGTTGTGGCTGTCGGAGACGACCCCGGGGATCCCAGCGCTGCGCAGCGCGTCCTGAATTGCCGCGCAGACCGCGTGGATGGCCGCTCCGCCGCCCTCGCCCATCCCCTTCGTGCCGAGCGAGGAGAACGGTGACGGACTCTCAATGTAGCCGGTCCGGATCGGCGGCATGTCGAGTGCGTGCGGCACGTGGTAGTCGTAGAAGTTGGCGGTCATGAGCTGGCCGTCCTCGTCGTAGGCGAACGTCTCGTGCAGCGCGGCTCCGAGACCGTGCGCGGTGGCGCCGTGCACCTGGCCCTCGACGATCTGCGGATGGATGCGGATGCCGCAGTCGTCGACCGCCGCGTAGTCGACGATCTCGACCACGCCGGTGTCGCGGTCGATCTCGACGACGCAGGCGTGGATCTGGGTCGCGTAGGTGAGGGTCAGGTTGCCGAACTTCTTCTCGAAGTCGGGTATCTCGAACGGCGGCACGTAGACATACCGGCAGTTCAGGGTGATGTCGCGCAGCTCGGGCGGGATCGCCGCGTTGTTTGCGTTGATGATCGCGCCGCAGGCCATGAACGGGAGCGCCGCCTCCGGGTTGTCCTTCCGCTTCGCGAAGCCGCCCTCGAGGACGATGTCATCCGGGTCGGCGCCGCCGAGCACACCGCCGGCGAGGCGGCGGATCTCCAGCGACAGCTTTTCGGTCGCGCCCTTGACCGCCTCGAGGCCGGTGACCGCGAACTGGCTCGCGTACGTCCCGGAGAAGCCGGCGTGCGAGTTCCAGTACGAGTCGTGGCCCGGGCGCACGTGGATCTGGTCGGGCGAGACGCCGAGGATGTCGGCCGCGACCTGCGAGGCGACCGTCTCGTGGCCCTGCCCCTGGGGGACGGTGCCGAGCGTGAGCACGATCTCGCCGAAGATGTCGAGCTTGATCGTCGCCACCTCGTTGTTCCCCGAGAACTGCAGCTCGGGGTTGAGGAGCGTGGACTGGCCGAAGTTGTTCGTCCCCGAGTCGAGCGTCGAGCCGATCCCGATGCCGATCAGCTTGCCGTTCTTCTGCGCCTGCCTGGCGCGCGCCGCGTCGTAGTCGATCAGCTCCAGCGCGATGTCGAGGCAGCGGGCGTAGTCGCCGGAGTCGTAGACGCAGCCGTTGGGCGTCTCGTACGGCATCTCGTCGGTCTTGACGTAGTTCTTCTTCCGCACCTCGACCGGATCGAGGCCGAGCTCGTGGGCGACGATGTCGCAGATCCGCTCGGTCAGCCAGAGCTGCTGCATGCGCGAGTAGCCGCGGTTCGGCGCCACCGGCGACTTGTTCGTCACCACCTGCGTGAAGTCGACGCGGATGTTCCGCCACCGGTACAGCCCCGGCGTGACCTGCGCCCAGATGATGCAGCCGAGCGGCTCGTACCGCGGGAAGGCGCCGCAGTCGTCGAGCGCCTTGACCTTGAAGCCGAGCATCGTCCCGTCGTTCTGGACGGCGACCTCGATGTCGTGGAACCAGCGCTCGTTGCCGTGCGCGTTCGCCGAGTGCTGGTCGGTGCGCCATTCCGTCCACTGGATCGGCCGCTTGAGCTTGCGGGCGAGCAGGCAGCACGCGGTCAGGTACGTGTGCGTCGTGATCTTGTTGCCGAAGGCGCCGCCGATGTCCTGGGTGACGAAGCGGAGCCTGTCGAGCGGGACGCGCAGCGCCGGGCCCATCCAGATCGCGGCGACGCCGGGCATCTGGTGGTTGCAGTGCATCGTGAACTGCTCGGTGCCGCGGTCGTACTCGACGAGGGCCGCCGAGCACTCGAGCGGCGTCGAGGCGAAGCGGTCGAAGTGGAGCTCGGAGATCTTGATCACCCGGTCGGCCGCCTTGAGCGCGCCGTCGACGTCGCCCCAGTCGAAGACGCCCGACCAGACGACGTTCGTCGCCGCGTCCTCGTGCAGGACGGCAGCGTCCTCGTCGCGCGCGCGTCGCGCGTCGACGAGCACCGGCAGCGGGTCGTACTCGACCTCGACCAGGTCGGCGGCGTCGCGGGCGACATCGCGTGTGCGGGCGACGACGGCGACGACCGGCTCGCCCACGTGGCGCACCTTGCCGACGGCGAGCGCGTAATCCTTGATCTGGTCTCCGGGCGGCGTCGTCAGCTCGAAGAACGGGTCGGTGAGCCCGGCGACCTCGTCCGGCGTCAGCGTCCCGTAGACGCCGTCCATCGCCTCCGCCTGTGAGACGTCGACCGAGACGATCGTCGCGTGCGCGTACGGGGAGCGGACGAAGTGCACGTAGCCCATGCCGTGTCGCTTGACGTCGTCCGCGAACACGCCCTCGCCCTGCACGAGCCGCCTGTCCTCCTTGCGCGGAATCGACGTGCCCGCGTAGCCGATCTGCAGTTCGACCTGCGGCTCGGTGACGATCGTCGTGTCGCTCACGTGACCTTCCCTTCGGCGACCGACTTGATCGCCTCGACGATGTTCACGTAGCCCGTGCAGCGGCAGATGTTGCCCTGGATGCCGCGCCGGATCTCCTCCTCCGTCGGGCTCGGGTTCTGCTCGAGCAGGTGGGTCGCGCTCAGCAGCATGCCGGGGGTGCAGTAGCCGCACTGGAGCGCGTGCGAGGCCGAGAAGGCGCGCTGGAGCGGCGTCAGCTCGCCGTCGGCCGCCAGGCCCTCGACGGTGGTGATCTTCGCGCCGTCGGCCTGGATCGCGAGCAGCATGCACGACTTGACCGTCTTGCCGTCCATCAGCACCGTGCAGGCGCCGCAGTTGCCGGTGTCGCAGCCGACGTGCGTCCCGGTCAGGTCGACGACGTCGCGGATGAAGTGGACGAGCAGCTTGCGCGCCTCCACCTCCTGCTCGTAGGTCTCGCCGTTGATCTCGACGCTGATCGTCTGCTCGGAGACCGGCTCGGGCATCAGTGACCTGTCCTCTCGAGGGCCTGATCGACGGCCCGCCAGGCGAGCACCTGCGCGAGGTGGCGCCGGTACTCGGCGGAGGCGTGGACGTCGCTCGGGGGGTCGAGGTTCGCGTCGGCCACGGCCTTGCGCACCGCGACCTCCTCGGCCTCGGCCTCGATGACCACCGGGACGGCAGAGACGCAACCGATCGCGATCCGCGCCTGGCCGTCCTTGACCGTCGCGGCCACGTTGACGATGCCGGTGCCCTCCTTGCCGAGCGTGACCGAGGCCCAGCCGTCGCCCTCGCCGGCCGCGAGCGCGGGCACCGTCACGCGTGTGAGCATCTCGCCGGGCGTGACGGCGGTCAGGTAGACGCCCAGGAAGAACTCGTCCGAGCTCACCGTGCGCTCGGCCTCGAGGCTCCGGATCGTCATCGTCGCGCCGGTCGTCGCCATCAGCGGCGGAAGGTGGTTGGTCGGGTCGTTCACGCAGAGGTTGCCGCCGACCGTGCCGCGGTTCCGCACCTGGACGTCGGCGATCGTGAGCGCCACCTCGGCCAGGATCGGTCGAGCGGCGCGCACGGCCTCCGAGCGGATCAGCTCGTCGTAGGTGACCATGGCGCCGAGCTGCAAGGCACCATCTGCGCTCCGGCTGATCCCGCGCAGCTCCTCGATCCGGTTCAGGTCGACGACCAGCTCGGGCGCGGCCACGCGCGATCTTCATGACGTTGACCAGGCTCTGCCCGCCCGCGAGCGCGCGCGCGTCCTCGCGCGAGGAGAGCAGCCGCACCGCCTCGTCGACCGTCTCGGGACGCACGTATTCGACCTCACGCAGCAGCATCGGACGAGTCTAGCCCGGGTTACGCCAGCAGGTGCCGGTGCCGCGCGAGCGTCGCGAGCACGGTGTCGACGTCCTCGTCCACGTTGTAGAGGTGGAGCGCGATGCGCAGGTTCGAGTCGCGCTCCGAGCAGACGATGCGGGCGGCGGCGAGCGTGTCGACGAGCGTCCGGACGTCGGTCGACCTGACGCAGACGAGCGGGCCGCGACGCGCCGGGTCGCGCGGCGTCGCGACGACGGCGCCGAGCTCGTCGAGACCGGCGATCAGGCGGTCGGCGAGCCCGGCGATGTGCTCCTCGATCGCGAGCGTGCCGGCCTCCTCGACGATCGAGACGCCGGCGAGGCCGCCGTAGATGTTCGGCACAGGCGGCGTGCCGGCGTCGAAGCGCCGCGCGTCGGCGGCCGGCGAGTAGTCCGAGATGTCCATCTGGAAGATGTCCTCGTCGGCGAACCAGCCGGTCTGCGTGGGCATGAGCGCGGGCAGCAGCTCGCCGCGTACATACAGGAACCCGAGGCCGGACGAGGCGAGCAGGTACTTGACCGTGCCGCCGGTGACGAAGTCGACGCCGAGCGCCCGCGCGTCGAGATCGATCGCACCGATCGCCTGGTAGGAATCGGCGAGGCAGAGCGCGCCCGCGTCGTGTGCGATCCGGGCGATCTCGGCGACGTCGTGGCGGTGGCCGGTGCGGTACGAGATGGTCGTGCAGCAGACGAGCGCCGTCCGCTCGTCGACGACGGCGGCGTAGCGCTCCGGCGGGATCGAGCCGTCCGCGTCAGGTCGTACGTGGACGACCTCCGCGCCCCGGAGCTCCTGCGCGTGCGCGATCTGGCCGACGGTCGGGAACTCGTACTCGGAGATGACGATGCGCGGTCTGGCGGCGAGGTCGAGCGCGCTGACGATGCCGCTGACGCCCTGGCTCACCGACGTCGTGACGGCGACCTCGCCTGGCCGGGCGTGGAGGAGCCGCGCGAACGCGGCGCGCGCGGCCTCGGCCCGCTCGACCCAGTGCTCCCATTCGGCACCGTTCGCGTCCCAGCCGTCGAGGTACTCCTCGTAGGCGCGACGGACTCGCAGCGAGAGCGCGCCCTGCGAGCACGAGTTGAGGTACGTCGTGTGCTCGAAGATCGGGAACTCGCCGCGGATCGCGGCGCCGACGCGGCTCGTCTCAACGGCCAAGGTATGCCTTTCGGAGGTTCTCGTCTTGAAGTAGATCAGCCGCCTTTCCTTCGAGCACAAGTCTGCCTGTCGAGAGGACGTAGCCGCGGTCGGCGATCGAGAGCGAGACGTTCGCGTTCTGCTCGACGACGAGGACGGCGACGCCGGCCTCGTGCACCTGCTGGATGATCTCGAAGCTGCGCTCGACGAGGATCGGCGCCAGGCCCATCGACGGCTCGTCCATCAGCATCAGCTTCGGCCGGGACATGAGAGCCCTCGCCATGGCGACCATCTGCTGCTCGCCGCCCGAGAGCGTGCCGGCGAGCTGGTGGCGACGGTCGTGCAGGAGCGGAAACAGCGTGTAGACGCGGTCGTAGTCCTCCGTCGTGCCGCCGCCGGTCAGATACGCGCCCATCTGCAGGTTCTCCATCACTGTCATCGGTCCGAACAGGCGCCGGTTCTCGGGCACGATCGCCATGCCCTTGGCGATCCGGTAGCTGGTCGCGCGCTCGGTGACGTCCTCGCCGGCGAAGCGCACCGCGCCGTTCCGGGGCTTGACGATCCCGAGCACGGTCTTCAGCGTCGTCGACTTCCCCGAGGCATTGCCGCCCAGCAGGCACACGAGCTCGCCCGCGCGGACGACGAGGGACAGGCCCTGCAGGATGTGGATCGACCCGTAGAAGGTGTCGACCGCGTCCAGCTCGAGCAGCGGTGCGCCGTTCTCGCTCATGCCCCTGACCGCCGATCGCTCCCGCCCGGCGGAGCCGGGCTCCGCGAACGGCTGCATCGCTGGCGGCACGATGCTCTACGGGCCCGTATCCCAAATACTGTGCGCCTCGGCCTCGCACCGCCAGCGACGCGTCAGGAACATGAGACCTCACTTCGTCCCCGTCTCCGCTGCCCGGAGCCCGAGATACGCCTCGACGACCTTCTCGTCGGTGGCCACCGACTCGTAGGAGCCCTCGGCGATCTTGACGCCGTGATCGAGCGCCACCACGCGGTCCGAGATCCCCTCCACCACGTGCATGTCGTGCTCGATGACGAGGATCGTGTAGCCGCCCTCCTTGCGCAGCCGGCCGATCAGCTCGGTGATCTCGTGCGTCTCGACCGGGTTCATTCCCGCCGCAGGCTCGTCCAGCAGGAGCAGGCGGGGCTTCGCGGCCATGGCGCGCGCGATCTCGAGCCGCCGCCGGTTCGCGTACGAGAGCGAGTACGCGGGCTGGTCCCAGCGATAGCCCATCAAGCGCTGGCCGAAGAACGCGAGCTTCTCCTCGGCGAGCGCGTTGATCTCCCTCTCCTCGCGCCGGGCGCGTGGCAGGTGCAGGATCGATTCGACCAGCGACGCATGCGTGTGGCCGTACGCGGCGGCCATCACGTTCTCCTTCACGGTCATGTTCAGAAAGAGGCGCAGTGTCTGGAACGTCCGCGCGATGCCGCGGTTCGTGATCTTGTTCGGCGGTAGGCCGACGATGCTCGTGCCGTCGAAGAGGATGTCGCCCGAGTCGGGCGAGTAGATGCCGGTGATCAGGTTGAAGAGCGTCGTCTTGCCGGCGCCGTTCGGCCCGATCACGCTCAGGATCTCGCCCTCGTCGACGTGCAGGTCGAGGTCGGAGATCACGCGCAGGCCGCCGAACGACTTGTTCGTGCCGACGAGTTCGAGCAGGCGCATCAGACGATCTCCACGCGTGGCGTTCCGAGCAGGCCCTGTGGCCGCGCGGCCATCACGACGATCAGCGCTACGCCGAGCAACAGGAACCGCGTGGCTCCGGACGCCTCCTCGATCAGCCTCGACTCGTAGACGAGCCCGCCGAGCCAGAGGGTGGGGACCAGCAGCGCGTCTCGTTTCCAGCCCTTCAGGAGCGTCAGGCCGAGGATCATCGCGATCAGCAGGCCGAGCAGGAGGTTGAACGCGGTGTACGCGCCGGTCTGGTACGTCCCGGCCGGGAGCACCAGCCAGTGGCGGAGCGCCGAGCCGATTGCGCCGCCGCCGGAGAACGTGCCGGCCCCGTTCAGGATCCCGCCGTGGACGCCGCGCGGCCACGCGGCGCCGACGACCGCGTGCAGGACGAGGCCGAACGCGACCGCGCCGCCGAGCACCGCAAACAGCCGCCGCCAGGGCCGCATGCGCAGGATCAGGACCAGCAGGATGGTCACGTAGAAGAGCCCGCGGCCGTTCGACGTCCAGTCGCTGAACTCGGTGCCGGGCCGCAACGCCTCGAGGCCGACGGTCACGACGATCGCGCCGACGACGGCGCCGGGCAGGCTTCCCGCCCCGCCGAGGATGACCATTGCGTAGATGATGATCAGCACCATCGTGTTGTAGTCGTCGGGGAACGCCCCCTGGAGGAGCGCCGCGTTGATGGCACCGGCGAGCGCGGCTGCGCCGCCGCCGACGCCGATCGCGAGCAGCTTCAGCCAGTTGGTCGGCATGCTCATCACCTGCGCGGAGAGCGAGTCGTCGTGGAGGGCCCGCCAGGCCCGGCCCGTCCGTGAGCGCTTGGCGAAGTGGAGCGTGGCGAAGACGAGCGCGGCGGCCACGAGCGCGACGTAGAAGTAGGCGCGCTCGGAGCTCGCGACGGCGCCGAAGGCCCGGAGCTTGTCCACGTTGGCGATCCCGTTCGGGCCGCCGGTGACATCCCAGTTGGCGCTCTTGAACCCGAGATCCTTGTTCAGCCCGAGGAAGGAGATCTTGTAGCCCTGGACGACCAGGACGTAGAAGATCTGCCCGAAGAAGAGCGTCACGATCGCGAGGTAATCGCCGGAGAGGCGGCGCGAAGGCAGGGCGAGGAAGAAGCCGAGCACGATCGCGAAGAAGACGATGACCGGGATCGACTCCCAGGCCTGCCAGTGGATCCCGAACTTCGACGAGGACAGCATCGCGTAGCCGTAGGCCCCTACGCCGTAGTAGGCGATGTAGCCGAGGTCGAGGAGACCGGCGAAGCCGACGGAGACGTTCAGCCCGAGCGCCAGCAGTGCGAAGACCGCGGTGACGGTGGCGACGCGGATCAGGTAGGCGTCCGCTGTGATGATCGGGATCAGCGCCGCCAGGCCCAGGAAGACGAAGAAGCGGGCCGTGCCCGGGATGCGCAGGAACTCCTTCTCGGCGCGTCCGAGCAGCCCCCCGCGGCCGAGGATCCGCTCGCCGGAGCGCGAGACCCACTCGTCCGCCCCGATCCTGGGGCCGCCGGCCGGATCGGGGGATGCAGGGGTGGTGGGACCGTCTGCCACGAGCTCAGACCTTCTGCGGCGCCGGCGTGCCGAGCATTCCCGAGGGCCGGATCAGGAGGACGATGATCAGGATGGCGAACACGATCACGTCCTGGTAGGCGGAGGACCAGTAGCCGATCGAGAACGCCTTCAGCAGGCCGATCGCAAGGCCGCCGAGCATTGCGCCGGGGATGCTCCCGATCCCCCCGACGACGGCCGCCGTGAACGCGATCAGGCCGACGTTGAACCCGACGAGCGGGAACACGTTCGAGAGGTAGAGCCCGTTCATGACCCCGCCCGCGCCGCCCAGCGCCGAGCCGACGAAGAACGTGAACACGACCACGCGGTCGACGTCGATCCCCATCATCTCCGCTGCCTCGAGGTCGAACGACACGGCCCGCATCGCCCGTCCGATCTGCGTCCGGGTCACGAGCTGCCAGAGCACGAGCATCAGGAAGGCGGTCACGAGTATCACGATCACCTGCATCCAGCTCATCTCGAAGGCGCCGACGTGGAAAGGTGTCGTCAGCGTCCCGCCGCTGAGGCCGAACGGGTTGTACTGCTTGTAGGACGTTCCGAAGAAGATCGTGGCCAGCTGCTGGAGGCAGAACGACGCACCGAGGGCGCTGATCAGGGGTGCGATCCGCGGCGCCTTCGCCTTACGGAGCGGTCTGTAGGCGAAGCGCTCGACCCCGACGCCGAGGAGGCCCGAGCCGATCATCGCGGCGGCGAGCATGAGGACGATCAGGAGCGCCACCGGCACCTCCGGGCTCAGGGCGCCGCCGAGTGCGACGAGCACGAAGTAGCCGATGTACGAGCCGATCATGAACACCTCGCCGTGCGCGAAGTTCAGGAGCTTGAGAACCCCGTAGACCATCGAGTAGCCGATCGCCATCAGGCCGTACAGGCTCCCGAGCGTGATGCCGGTGACGAGCTGGTTGAGGAAATAGCTCCAGGTCAGCTGGTAGGACTGGAAGTAGCCGACTAGCTGGAGGGCGTGCATCAGAGCGTGAGGTTCTCAGAAAGCCGTGCGGCCCACCAGTCGATGGGCCGCACGGCTCGAGGTACCGGTCTCCCTATCTATCCGTTCTGGACGACGTTGTACGCGCCGTTGGAGCCGATCTGGAAGATCGTGAACCCGATACCGCCCTTCACGTCTCCGTTCTTCTGGAACGCAACGGGCCGTGCGAGGATCGAGTTCCCGAGGGCGACCTTGTTCAGGGCGAGCCTCGCCGTCGTCCTCGTGATGTGACCATGACCCGTGGCGCAGGCGTTCGAGATCGCGTGCGCCATCATCTGCACGGCGGCCCAGGTCGGGACGCCGAAGTTGATCGTCTTGCCGTAGCGCTTCGTGAACGCCGCCACGATCGACGCGTCCTGCTTCACCGAGCTGACGTTGAGCGAGAACGACGAGATGTAGGCACCCGGGACCGAGAAGTGCGTCGGGTCGAAGGTGCCGTCCGTCGAGACAAACTTGCCCGTGAAGCCGTCGGCCTTCAGCTGCTGCAGGAACAGCTGGGCATTCGAGGCGACCTGGCCGGCGAAGAAGATCCCCTTCGCCTTCTCTGCCACAGCCTTCTGCGCCAGCGACGTGAAGTCGGTCTGGCTCGCCGGCTGCGACTCGCGGTCGACCTTGACGCCCTTGGCCTGGAGGAGCTTCGTCGCCAGCGTGACCAGCGGTACCGAGTAGGCCTCCGCCTGGTCGACCGTCATCACCTGGTCGCCGGAGCCGATCCCGAGCTTGCTCAGCATGTACGTCACGTCGGTGTTGGCCTGGAAGTTGTCGTTCGGCACGACGCGGTGGAAGTAGCCGTTCGACAGCACGCTGCCGTCAGGTGTCGTCGTGTCCGTGAGGCTCGCGCGCGTGGCCGAGCCCGAGACGAAGCCGAGACCGCCGCGCCGCAGGATCGGGCCGCCGGCGATGTTCTCCTGGCTTCCAGAGAATCCGTTCACGAGCACGACGGCGGGGTTCGAGCGCAGCTGGACGGCGACCGTCGCCGCGAGTTGCGGGTTGAGCGCCGTGTCCGCGTGGATGGCCACCAGCTTGACCCGCTTCAGGGCCGCCGGGGTGCCCGGGATCGCCTTGCCGCTGTTCCAGTAGCTGATGAACAGATCGGCCCAGTTGCGCTGGTCGATACCGGCAGATGCCGCGGGGCCGGTGAACGGGCCGGTGACGGCGATCGTCGCGACCTTGCACGACGGGCCGGCCGCGATCTGGGCGGTCTTACCCGTGTTCGCAACCGCGACCGAGGTCGCAGCCGCTGCGACCCCGAGGACGATGACCACGCCCACAATCGCTTGAAGTTTCTTCATGCCCTCCTCCTTGCTTGTTGCCGCTTGCTTCATCCGTGAGACGACGGCAGCTCTGTGGAAGTTGCCACCGGCCCGTCGTGACGCTGCATGTCCCTAGCCCGAAAGACGACGGACCGGTTCAAGCCGGGAATTGTCACCCCCTGGCGGGGCGGCGTCAATCCCGTACCGTCCGGACGGGCTCCGGCTCTCAGGTGATGCCGAGTGCCTTGACCCAGCCGCGCGTGTCCGTGAACTGGTGGAAGCGCACGGCGCGGCCGTCGCGAAAGCGCCAGACGTGGGCGAAGGGAATGTCGAGTGGCGCGCCCGTCCGCTTGCCCCGTCCGGTGTAGCGGCCCAGCACCACGACGTGGTCGCCCCCTGCGAGGAACTCTGCCGGCGTGGCGTCGAAGTCCTCCCACCACTGCTCGGCGAGCGGGTCGAAGATCGCGGCGCGGACGTTGGCGAGCCCGCGGTAGACGCCGCCGTGCGGTAGTCCCTGCGCCTGGTGCCACTCGATGTCCTCGTCCATCATCGCGAGCGCCCCGTCGAGGTCGCCGCGGCCGAACGCGTCGTACGAGCTGCGTGCGATGTCGACATTTTCCGGCATGGCTCAGCCCATCGTTGCCAGGCCGGCCTCGAGCCGCGCCTGCGCCGCGCCGAGCGCCGCCGCCAGCGTCAGCTCGAAGATCGCGTCCTCGCTGTAGCCGGCGTCGCGCAGCCGGTCGACGTCGGCGTCGACGACCTTGTAGGCGTGTCTTGCCACCTTCTCCACGTACGGACGCAGCTCGTCCGGCAGGTCGGGGACGGCACCGCTGCGGCCGCCGAGCGACGCGGCATACGCCTCGACGGCGGCTCTCAGCTCGGGGTCGGCGTCACCCGGAGTGCGAAGCACCGAGTCGGCGAGGCGCTCCATCAGCCTCCTGCCGCGTCGTAGCTGCGTTGCTTCGGACTTCCGGCCGGGAAGAAGACACCCATGATCCGCATGATGCCGGGGCCGGTGTTCTCGATGCAGTGCACCTCCTGCGGCGGCAGGTGGAAGCACGAGCCGGGGCCGATCGGGGTCGACTCGCCGCCCACGTGAGCGAGGCCCTGTCCCTCGACGATGTAGCCGACCTCGTCGTAGGGGTGGCTGTGATCCGGCGCGCGGCAGGGCTCGACGACCCCGATGAACTGTGTGAGCTCGCCCTGGTGGAGGATGCGGAAGGTGCGCTTCTCGTCGGCGCGGCCCTCCTCGCGGTCGGCGAATCGCGAGACGACGCGCTCCCGCTCGATCTCGCCCTCGGCGGGCGCGACGATCGACACGACCTCGAGCTCGCCGCCGCTCTCGATCTCGTACGTCTCGCCGGGGAGGACGAGCACGCCGCAGTCGGGCTCGAGCTGGTGCTCGTCGCCGTCGAGGACGAGCTTCCCCGTGCCGGCCGTGACGTAGAGGATCTCCTGGCGCCCGCCGGGGCTGCGCGGGCCCGAGCGACCGGAGCGAAAGCGCAAGATCCGCGTCTCGAGCCGCTCGCAGCCGTCCGCCTGCGAGAAGACCAGCCTCTCGTCCAGGACGGGTGCGGGCGCTACGACGTACCGAGTCACGCTGCGATTCTGCCACCGCCGGGTCAGACCCTGCTACGGAGCAGTGCCAGACCCTGCTACCGAGCGGTGCCAGAGCGGTGCCAGAGCAGTGCCAGAGAAGTGTCAGACCCCCCGCGGGCAGTCACGACGGCGTTTGGCCCGCAAGGATCGCCGCCAAGCGCGACGAGTCGATGTTGCCGCCGGACACGACGCACACGATCTTGCCGGCGCCGGCACGGCCGGCCAGCGCGGCCGCGAGGGCGAGCGCGCCCGCGCCTTCGGCGACGACACGCACCCGCTCGGCGAGCAGCCGGACGGCCGCGGCGGTCTCGTCGAGCGAGGCCCGGAGCGCGGCGTCCACGAGCTGCGAGTCGATCGCCCACATCTTCGGCAGCACGACCGGCGCTCCGGCGCCGTCCACGAAGGACGGCACGTACTCGACGGGCTGCGGCGAGCCGGCGGCGAACGAGGCGGCGAACGGCGCGCCCGTCTCGGGCTCGACGGTGAGCACCTTCGCCTCGGGCCGGAGCGCCTTGACGGCGCTCGCGATCCCGGCCGTCAGCCCGCCGCCCCCGAACGGGATCACGACCGCGTCCACGTCGGGCAGGTCCTCGAGGATCTCCAGCCCGATCGTGCCGTTGCCGGCCATGACCAGCTCGTTCTCGACCGGGTGGACGAACAGGCCCTCGACTCCCTCGAAGCGGCTCTCGACCATCGTCTGCCACCAGCGCTCGTGCGGCACCTTGATCACGCGGCCTCCGAGCCGCTCGATCGCGTCGAGCTTCGTCTGCGGCGCCTGCTCGGGGACGACGATCGTCGCCGGAACGCCGGCCTCGCGCGCCGCCCACGCAACGCCCTGGGCCATGTTTCCCGCGCTCGCCGTGAGCACGCCGTTCGCAAGCTCGGCCGGCGTTGCCCGCCGCACGGCGTTGACGGCGCCGCGGATCTTGAACGAGCAGATCGGCTGCAGGTTCTCGAGCTTCAGCCAGATCTCCGCCGGCGCGTCGGCGTTGAGCCGGAGGAGGGGGGTGCGGATGGCTGCGTCCGCTATCCGCTCCCGCGCACGGCGGATCTCGTCGAGCGGGATCAAAACTCGACGGTCGTGCCGGTACCCGTCTCCTGCGCCCGCCGCACGATGTACTCGGCGGCGGCGAGATCCTCGACCGCCAGGCCGAGCGACTTGAACACGGTCAGCTCGTCCGGGGCGGTGCGTCCGGGGTGCTTGCCGATCAGGATCTCGCCGATCTCGGCGCGGATGTGGTCGGGGCCGATCGCGCCCTCCCCGGCCGGGAAGAGGTAGTCGCCCGCCTCGTTGACCGTCGACTCGCGCCGGTCGACGAACAGCGAGCCGGCCACGATCGTCGCCGTATCCAGCTCGCGCGCCGTCGGGATGCTCGAGCCGACCGCGTTCACGTGCGCCCCGGGCTTCAGCCACTCGTGACGCAGCACCGGCTCGCTCGAGCTCGTCGCCGTCACGACGACGTCGGCGCCGCGCACCGCTTCCTCGACGCTCTCGACCGCCTCGGCGCCCGTCTCCTCCGCCAGCGCCTGCGCATGGGCCAGGGTGCGGCTCGCGATGCGAATGCGCTCCCACGGCTTCACGGCCCGCATAGCCTCGATGTGCGAGCGGCCCTGAACGCCCGAGCCGACGATCGCGAGCTCGCTCGCGTCCTCGCGGGCGAGCAGCCGGGTCGCGACGGCCGAGACGGCCGCGGTGCGGATCGCCGTGATCGCGGAGGCGTTCATCAGTGCCCGCACCTGGCCGGTCTCGCCGGAGAACAGGGTGACGGTGCCCTGATGGGCGTCGAGCCCGCGCGTCGGGTTGTCCGGGAAGAGGCAGATCGTCTTCAGCGAGTAGGCGGCCGAGGCGCCGGAGCGATGCGCCGGCATCAGGCCGATGCCGCTCGTCTCGCCGGGCGGGAAGGCGATCGTGCGGAGCGGCTGGTAGAGCTCCCCGCGCGCGAGCGCTTCGAGCACGCCGGCCATGGCGTCGATGCAGCCTTCCATGTCGAGCAGGCGCTCGACCTCGCTCTGGTTCAGGACGAGGATCGCCATCAGGGAAACAGCGAGCCTACTTCTTCGTGCTCGGCCGGGGAGAGATCGAGCGTGAGCGCCTCGCGTACCGGCTCGAGGTGCTCGGGCCGGCGCGGGCCGACGACGATCGACGTCACGCCGGGATGCGATAGGAGCCAGGCCAGCGCGAGCCCGGCCATGCCGACGCCGCGGCGCTCCGCGGCGGCTTCGAGCCCGTCCAGGCCGGCGTACACCGCCTCGTCGTCGAACCGGAGGTAGGGCTCGGGGCGCAGCGTCATGCGCGATCCTTCCGGCAGCGCCGCGCCGCGCCGGTACTTGCCCGTCAGCCAGCCTCCGGCGAGCGGGCCGAACGCCTGGTAGGCGACGCCGTGCTCGGCGCACAGCGGCAGGACGGCAGCCTCGTCGGCGCGGTCGAGCAGTGAGAACGAGTTCTGGAGCAGCGCGGGCTGTCCGGCGGCGAGCGCCTCGCGGAGGTCCGCCTCGCCGTAGTTGCTCAGACCCCAGTCGCGCGCGAGCCCGGACTGGACGAGCTGCTGGAAGACGGCGATCGTCTCGTCGAGCGGCGTGTCCGGGTCGGGCTCGTGCGCGAGGTAGAGGTCGACCGCGTCGATGCCCAGCCGCTCGAGGCTCGCGTCGAGCTGCCGCAGCACCCGCTCGCGTGAGAGGCCGTAGTCACGCCCCACGTCCATCGGGTTGAACGTCTTGGTCGTGATCCGCGGCCGATTCCCCGTGGCGGCGATCCACTCGCCGATCCAGGCCTCGCTGCGGCCGCCGCCGTACGCGTCGGCGGTGTCGAACCACTCGAGCCCGAGCTCCCAGGCGGCGTCCATCAGCGCGAACGCCTGCTCCTTCGTCTCCCCCTGGCCGAAGAAGGCGGGCGCCGAGCCGATGCCGCCGAAGTTGCCGCAGCCGAGCACGACCGGCGGGACCTGAGCGCGGGAGGACAAGGCCGGGATCATATGATCGGGAGGACACCGAAAGGAGCCCCGAATGGCATTCGAGCTACCTCCGCTTCCGTACGACTTCAACGCCCTCGAGCCGCACATCGACGCGCGGACGATGGAGATCCACCACGACAAGCATCACCAGGCCTACGTGGACAACGCGAACAAGGCTCTCGAAGGCAACGAGTGGGCCGGCCGGCCCGTCGAGGCCGTGATCGCGAACGTCGACCTGCTGCCCGAGGGCATCCGCACGGCCGTCCGCAACAACGCCGGCGGGCACGCGAACCACTCGCTGTTCTGGCAGGTCATGGGCCCGGGCGGCGGCGGCGAGCCCGACGGCGACCTGGCCGCGGCGATCGGCGACACGTTCGGCGGTCTGGATGCGCTGAAGGCAGCCGTCAACGACGCCGGCGTGAAGCGCTTCGGCAGCGGCTGGAGCTGGCTCGTCTGGGACGGCACCGGCCTCGCTGTCCTGTCGACGCCGAACCAGGACAGCCCGATCATGGACGGCAAGACGCCGCTGCTCGGCATCGACGTGTGGGAGCACGCCTACTACCTGAACTACCAGAACCGGCGGCCCGACTATCTGGCCGCGTGGTGGAACGTCGTCAACTGGCCCGAGGTCGCCCGACGCTTCTCGGAGGCCCGCGGCAGCTGACCGGAAGCAGCGTGAGGGACAGGCTTCAGCCTGTCCCTCACGCCTTATCCTGCGGTGCCGGGCACGTGCCTGGCACCAGGCGGCCCGACCGGACGCCGGCCAGGCCGGCTGATCCGGCGCACGAGCCCGTGCACGTAGGCGCGTGGGTAGAGGCCGGTCAGATGGGCG
Source organism: uncultured Actinomycetes bacterium (assembly GCA_963742925.1). Lineage (GTDB taxonomy): Bacteria > Actinomycetota > Thermoleophilia > Gaiellales > Gaiellaceae > PALSA-612. Next base: position 267,444 of record CAVUNV010000005.1, read on the forward strand.
AGCGCGTCCAGGGCTCCGTCGCTCGTGCGATACGAACCCGCGAGCACGATGAACGAGCCGCGCCGGAGGTTCGCGGTCCGCGCGGTGTTCAGCACGCCCACGTCGGCGATGCCCGCGTCCGAGGCCTGGCGCGCCACCTCACGTGCCGCGTCAAGGCCCTCGCGCACCGGGATCGATGCGATCACCACCGTCCACGCCCGGAGAGCACCGGCCGGGCCATGCGTCGAACGAGCCGGACGCGGCGCGGCGATCGGGGTCGAGCTTCTGCGGCAGGATGCGAATCGGCTCGCTGAGCGTCCCCGTGTTCCCGCACGTGTCGGATGTCGAGACGGTCACGACGTACCGTCCCGGCCGCAAACGGGTCGTGTCGATCAGGCTCGGCGAGAGGTCGTAGAGATAGTCGCCGGGGACGCCCCGGAGCAGGTGCTTCCCGACCGCGGGGGAGTTCTGGAACGTCCCGGGGACGTAGACGTCCCAGAACGCGCGGTTCGACGGCTCGGTGTGCTCGAAGTCGACCGGCACCTGCTCGGGCAGCACCTGCCGTCCGCCGGGCGTCGTCAGCTCGAAGCCGATCCGGGCCGGGCTGACCGGCAGCCCCGTCCACGGCTCAGGGGCGGGGAGCGGCGGCGTGTCGGACGCCTGTGCGACGAGCTCGATCGAACCCGTCACCGCGTTCGGCGTCAGCTCGGTTCCGTCCTCCGTGCGGAGGTATAGCCCGTCGACGAACGGGGGCGTGCTGTCCTGGTAGGGCGTGAGGTGATCGGGCTGGAGCGGGTTCTGAACCACGCTGTGATCGATCTCCGTGAGGTGGACATGGTCGAACGGCGCGGTGACGACCCCGAGCATCGTTCGTTCGGCGACGACGGTGTCGTTGACGCGGACGAACGGGAAGATGTGCCAGTACTGGAAGATGCGGCCTCCGCGGTCCGACATGACGACCACCTCGTCGACCCTGACCTTGGTCACCACGCCGGTCACCACCGGGTAGACGGGCGTGCCCGCCGCGGCGACGATGTCGACCCCGTTGTGGAACGAGAAGGCTCCGAGCTGGGGGTCGGTCGAGTCGCGGAAGACGGTGCGTGGGTCGCCGAAGAAGCCGCGGATCGGATGCTGCTCGTGGAACGGCGCAATCGGCCACGGGTAGCCCGTCGACGCGTCGCCCTGATCGCACCGGGACGGCGTGGCGAGCTGGTAGGTGCGATGGACCGCCGCCGCAGGCGGAGGAGCCGGCGCGAACGCAGGCTCTCCGGGGGTCCGGACGTAGGCCTGCGAGCCCGGCGCGAGCGCTGCGACGACGGTCAGGAGGGCGAGGAAGAGGAAGAGGGCCAGGCGAGGAGCCTTCACCCTCGATTAGACGTCGGCTCAGCGCTCTTTGTAGCCGTACCCCGTGAGCGTCCCGGCCTGCGCCGACTCGGTTCCGGTCGCGGGGACGATGCTCGTCCGGTCCTGCGGGTCCACGACCAGGCCGACCAGGCGCCGTTCGCCCGCGTCGTCCTCGACGAGCGCCCAGGCGACGACGCGGCTCAGGCCGCTTTCCTCCGCGCTCTGGCCACCGTAGATCGCGCGCCAGCCCGAATCGGCCGTAATGACCGTCACGATCTTCTCGTCGGTCTGGTCGACGGTCGGGTCGACGATCGTTGCCTCTACCACCACGTCGTCTTGCTCAGCCATTGATACCTCCGGGGTTCGGTCTTCAGGACATGGATTATGGCGACGGGGCAGACTACGCGGTGTGATGCACGACGAGCTGCTCCTCGACACGCCGGTCGTTCGTGGCTTCGTCGCCGCCGTCGAGGCTGCAATCGCGGCGTCCGAGTCGCCGGAGGCGGCGTGCGACGCGATCCGGCCGCGCTTCGCCGAGCTGCTCGCGGACGACGGCTGGCTTCCGCAGGAATACCAGGCGCCCGTGCCGGAAAGCGGCATGGGAGGAGGCATCGGCCAATGGCTTCTCTACCGGGCGGGCGACGGCTCCCTGTCGCTGTTCTCGCTCGTCGTCCCGTCCGGGTCGGCGACGCCGGTGCACGACCACCTCGCGTGGGGCATGGTCGGGCTCTACCGAGGCACCCAGGACGAGGAGGTCTATGCCGAGCGTGACGGTGGGCTCGAGCTGGCCGAGCGGCGTGAGCTCCGGCCGGGCGACTTCTACGCGCTCATCCCGCCTCGCGACGACATCCATCGCGTTCGCACGACCTCGCCGGAGGCGTCGGTCTCGATCCACCTGCTGACGAACGACACCGGCTGCGTCTGGCGGCACACGTTCGACCCGGAGTCGGGCGCGCGACAGCCGTTCCGCTCCGGCTACGTCAACGTCGACTGCGACGACGACCCGGCTGCGTGAAGCTCGGGCTGTTGACGGCCGCGTTCCCGCGCCGGACGCTCGAGGAGATCGCCGTCTGGTCGGCGGGAGCGGGATTCGAGGCACTCGAGGTGCACTGCGGGCCGGGCGGTCACCTCGACGTCGAGTCGTTCGACCCCGGCGCGGTGCGAGCTCTCCTCGCCGGGCACGGGCTCGAGATCTCCGCGCTCGCCTACTACCCGAACAACCTCGACCCGGACGACGCGGCCCGCGAGGCCGCGCACGGGCACCTGCGGCGGGTGATCGATGCCGCGGCCCGGCTCGACGTGGGTGTCGTGTGCACCTTCGCCGGCGCCGACCACCGGGCGCCGCTGGCGGACAATCTGGAGCGCTTCCGCCGCGTCTGGCCTCCGCTCGTCGGCTACGCGGAGGAGCGTGATGTGCGGATCGCGATCGAGAACTGCCCGATGGTCTTCAGCCCTGACCGGTGGCCGGGCGGTACGAACCTCGCCTACTGCCCGGCGGCCTGGGATGCGATGTTCGAGGCGATCCCGAGTGCCGCGCTCGGGCTCAACCTCGATCCGTCGCACCTCGTCTGGCTGCAGGTCGACTACGAGCGGGCCGTCCGCGACTACGGGGAGCGCATCCTGCACGTGCACGCCAAGGACACCGTCGTGCGCAGCGACGGCCTCTACCGGAGCTCCATCCTTTCGCTCGGCGTGGGCTGGCAGGTGGCGCGGATGCCGGGGCGCGGCGACATCGACTGGGGTCGCTTTGTGGGCGCGCTCCGCGAGGTCGGCTACGACGGCGTGATCTCGGTCGAGCACGAGGACGAGGAGCTCGACGGCTCGGACGAGCTCGTCGAGCGCGGCTTCGAGCTCGCGCGCGACCACCTGCGGCCGCTCCTCACCTAGCCGCCCGGCCGGCAGGGACAGGCACTCGCCTGGCGCTGCTCCGTGCCAGGGTCAGACCGGTGCCAGTCGAAGTGCCGGAGCAGGGTCAGACCCTGCTCCGGCGTGGCCGTCCGGCTAGAGCGCCGTCTGGCGGAAGCGGAGATAGAGGACGGACAGCGCCGCCGCCAGGGCGATCGTGGCGGTGAGCGCGAGCGGGTGGGCGAACGGGTCGGAGGCGAGCCGGTGGAGCACACCGCCGACCAGCCTCGGCCGGGTGAGCAGGTCCCAGCTGTTCAGCCTCACGACGCGCCCGAGGTAGATGCCGAGGCTCGCCGCGGCGAGCGACAGCACGCTGACCGTCAGCGCGACCCGGCCGCCGAAGCGCTCCCGCATGACCCGCTCGACGAGAGCGAGCGACGAGAAGCCGAGCGCCAGGCCTGCCGGGGCGACGGAGACGAGCGCGGCGGCGCCGAGGATCCCGATCGCGGTGTGGTCCCCCGGTTGGATGTGGATCAGGTCGGTGACGAGGTAGAGCGCGTTCGGGAAGAAGACGAACCACAGCGCCAGCAACGGCAGCTGCAGCCGGAGCGGCGTCGAGCGGACGTCGTCGAGCGCGAGTGCGGCCACGAGCGGCACCCAGGCGAGCGCAAGGTTCCAGAGCAGGAAGTCGAGGTCGCCGCTGCCCGAGGCGAGGCGGTATGCGGCGAGAAAGGCGAGGCTGATCGCGCTCGTGACCACGCAGATGGAAAGCAGCCGCCGTTGCAGCATGTTTCAGCGTAGCCTGCGCAGATGGGCTCGAGCGGCTGGCACATCCGCGGCACGTATCTCGAATCCTGCAACTGCGACGCCATCTGCCCATGCCGGCGGATCGGCGGCGTCGCCGGCGGCCGCTCGACGTACGGCGTCTGCCTCGGAGCGCTGTCCTGGCAGATCGAGGAGGGCCGGGCCGGCTCGACCGTGCTCGACGGTTTCGGCGTGGTCCTGGCGCTCCGGTACGACGACGACGAGCCAGGCTCGCCGTGGAGCGTGTTCCTCTACCTGGACGAGCGCGCCGGTCCGGCCCAGCGCACGGCGCTCGAAGAGATCTTCCTCGGCCGGCGTGGCGGCGACATCGAGAAGCACGCGCCCTGGATCTGGAAGGAGAGCCGTCTGCTCGGGGTCGGTGCGGCGGCGATCGAGATCGACCACACGTCGCCGCGCCGGTGGTTCCGCGTGCGCGACCATGTCGAGGTGCGCGTGTCCGCGCCGGTGGCGGAGCAGCCGGTCGTCACCTGCGTCATCCCCGGCCACGAGCGCGAGGGCGAAGAGGTCGTCGTCGAGGTGCTCCGCGTCGACGAGCAGCCGCCGCTCGCCTTCGAGTACCACGGCAACTGCGGCTACGCGTCGACGTTCGAGTACAGCGGCTAGATGGTTGTGCCACGAGGTCGTGCTCCTCGGGGCGTGGGCTGGTTGCTCTGGGGCGCGGCGGTGTGGTGTCGCCGATACGCGGGCGTATCGGTGGCGACGCGGCGGCGTGAAGCTCACGTCTGGCGGAGGCCGGCTGCGCCGGGCTCTGTCGGGCGGGAGCGGCCCAGACACGCCAGACCGCGCATCCGAGCGCGCGAGATCGTGGCATCAATCGTCAGCGCCGCCTGGGGAACCGGCGCCTCCGTGGGGTCCTGCGCGCTCCACGGGAACACGATCCAGCGATCGGTGCGGCTCCACACGTATTCGCACTGCACGACCGAGCGTGGCTTCTCGTAGAGGACGGCGATCTTCACCTCGGCCACCTTGCCCTCGAGGAACTCCTTGACGAGGACGAGCGTCTGGCCGGTGTCGGCCACGTCGTCGGCGATCAGCACACGCGACTCGTGCAGGTCGACGAGATGCGGGATCGGCGGGAGGATCATCGGCATGTCGAGCCGCTCGTCCACGCCGGTGTAGAACTCGACGCTCATCGTGAACGTGTTCTTGACTCCGAGTGCGTACGCGAGCGCGCCGGCAACGAGCAGGCCGCCGCGGGAGATGCCGAGGATGAAGTCCGGCTCGAAGCCGTCGGATGCCACCTGGTCCGCGATCGCCCGCGTGCCGACGCCAAGCTCGTCCCAGGTCATCCGCAGCTGATCGATCGCCATGTGTGGACTCTAAAGGGAAGGATGCAAAGAACAAAATCGTGTCCGTCGCGCGCCGCCGCTGAACTGCCGCCTGCGTCGCGCATGCTTCGATAAGAGCATGGCCTGGATGGACGGACGCGGGGGAAGAGGGGGAAGGCGGGCGTTCCAGCCGGACGAAGCTCCCGTCCGGCCCGAGGATCCCGTGGTCCGCCGGGCCAACCTGCGGCGGGTCGCCGGCCTCTTCCGGCCCTACCGGGCCCGGCTCGCGACCGTTCTCGCGCTGATCTGCCTCTCGTCCCTGCTCGGCATCGTCTCCCCGTTCCTGCTGCGCGCGGTCCTGGACACCGCGATCCCGGAGCACGACGTCGCTCTGCTCTCGTTCCTGGTCGCCGGCATGATCGCGATCTCGGTTGCGACCGGGGCGCTCGGGGTCCTGCAGACGTACATGTCGAACGTCGTCGGCCAGCAGGTGATGCACGACCTGCGCTCGGCCGTGTACCGGCACCTGCAGCGGCTCTCGCTCGCCTTCTTCACGCGCACGCGCACCGGGGAGATCCAGTCGCGCATCTCGAACGACATCGGGGGCGTCGACACCGTCGTCACCTCGACCGCGACCTCGATCGTCTCGAACGTGACGACCGTGATCGCGACCGTCGTGGCGATGTTCCTGATGGACTGGCGCCTCGCCCTCTTCTCGCTCGGCCTGTTGCCGGTCTTCGTCTACCTGACCCGGCGGGTCGGGCGCGAGCGGCGGCGGATCACGACGACGCAGCAGCGGCGCCTCGCGGATCTCTCGACGCTCGTCGAGGAGTCGCTGTCGGTTTCGGGGATCCTGCTCGGCAGGACGATGGGCCGCTCGGGCGAGCTCAGCGACCGCTTCACCGCGCAGTCCGCCGACCTGGCGCGGCTCGAGGTCCAGTCGCGGATGGCCGGCCGCTGGGTCATGGCGCTGATCCAGACGACGTTCGCCGTCATGCCGGCGGCCGTGTACTGGTTCGGCGGCTGGAGCCTCGCGAACGGGAGCAGTGCGGTCACGATCGGCACGCTCGTCGCGTTCACGACGCTGCAGACCAGGCTCTTCTTTCCGATCGGCCAGCTGCTCTCGGTCGGCGTCGACGTCCAGACGTCGCTCGCCCTGTTCGACCGTGTCTTCGAGTACCTCGACCTGACCGTCGATCTCGACGAGAAGCCGGACGCGTTCGAGCTCGGCGAGTGCCGGGGCGATGTCGCCTTCGACCACGCGTGGTTCCGCTACGCGCCCGACGGGACGTGGACGCTCGAGGACGTGTCCGTCACGGTGCCGCCCGGCGCCACGCTCGCGATCGTCGGCGAGACGGGGGCCGGAAAGACCACGATGGGCTACCTGGTCGCGCGGCTCTACGACGTCGAGCGGGGGCGCGTGACCATCGACGGACACGACGTCCGGGACGTCACGTTCGCGTCGCTCGCAAGCACCGTCGGCGTGGTCTCGCAGGAGACGTACCTCTTCCACGACACGGTGCGCGAGAACCTGCGCTTCGCGCGCCCGGACGCGAGCGACGAGGAGATCGAGGAGGCGGCGCGCGCCGCCCGGATCCACGGCCTGATCGCCTCGCTTCCCGAGGGCTACGACACCGTCGTCGGCGAGCGCGGCTACCGCTTCTCGGGCGGAGAGAAGCAGCGGATCGCGATCGCCCGGACGATCCTGCGCAACCCGCCGGTGCTCGTCCTCGACGAGGCGACGAGCTCGCTCGACACGCAGACCGAGCGGGCCGTACAGGAGGCGCTCGACCGGCTCGCGGAAGGGCGGACGACGATCGCCATCGCGCACCGCCTGTCCACCGTCCGCCACGCCGACCAGATCGTCGTCCTCGACGGCGGCCGGCTCGTCGAGCAGGGAACGCACGAGGAGCTGCTCGAGCTCGGCGGCCGCTATGCCGCGCTCGTGTCGCGCGACGAGGAGCTCGCCACGCTCCCCTGACCCTGACTGGCTTTGCGACCATGCGGCCCGATCAGGGTCTGGCGCTTCTACGCAGATGGGCCAGACGCTGTTCCGTAGCAGCGTCAGAGCGGTGCCGGAGCAGCGTCAGAGCAGGGTCAGACCCTGCTACGGCAGGGTGACAGGCGCTGACCTGTGAAAAGGGTGTGACGATTGCTGCGCGGCTGTTTCGGCGGCCGGGCGTGCGCGCTACGGTGATCTGCGACATGGCACGGTTGAGTCGAAGCGCACTTCCCGATGGTCACTTCCACCTGACGGCCGGCGGCGCAACCGGCAGTCACGTCTTCGTCGCCGACCTCGACCGCCTCGAGTTTCTCCACGCGCTCGGCATCGTTCTCGACCGGTTCGACTGGCATCTCCTCGTCTATTGCCTGATGGGAACGCACTATCACTTGGTCATCGAGGCCACGGCGGCGCGCCTGCCCACGGGCATGCGATGGCTCAACGGGGTGTACGCACAGGGCTTCAACAAGCGGCACGAACGCCGCGGCCACCTGTTCGGAGCCCGGTATGACGCTCGGGTCATCCGTGACGAGACCCATCTCAGGGCCGCCACTCGCTACGTCCTCGACAACCCCGTCCGCGCAGGTCTGTGCGTGCGGGCCGAGGACTGGCCGTGGTCCTACGCTGCCGCCGACGTCGGCGGGCTGGCTGCCTAGCGACGGCCGGCGCTAGTCGACGCTCTCGACGAGGAAGGCGATCCGCACGTGGGCCCGCCACTCGTCGAGCGAGTCGCCGCGCAGGCCTGTCGAGACGACGTCGACCGCCTTGATGTTGCGGAGCGTCCTCCGTGCCTCGGCGAGCGCCTGCTGAACGGCGTCGTCCGAGCTCGTGGGCGAGCTTCCAACCAGCTCGATGATCTTCACTACGGCCATGTCTCTCCCCTTTCCCTATTGTGCTCCGAATGCGAAAGGAGACTAGATGATCCTCGAACTGACGCCCGACGAGCTGCTCTCGACGACGCGCTGCGTGCGCAAGCGGCTCGACCTGACCCGGCCCGTGGAGCGCGACGTGCTGGAGGAGTGCCTGCGGCTCGCGCAGCAGGCGCCGACCGCGAGCTACCGCGAGGACTGGCACTTCGTCGTCGTCACCGACGCCGAGCAGCGGGCGGCGCTCGGCGAGCTGTGGCGCGAGGGCGCGCGGCGCTACCTCGGCCCGCTCGAGCCGGCGGCCGTCGAGAGCCTCGAGCCGTCGCGGCGCCGCCTGCTCGAATCCGTCCTCCATCTCGTCGACCACATCCACGAGGTGCCGGTGCACGTGATCCCCTGCATCGAGGGGCGGACGGACGGAAAGCCGGGAGCCGCGCAGGCGGGGCGCTGGAGCACGATCGCCCCCGCCACCTGGAGCTTCATGCTCGCGGCGCGCTCGCGAGGCCTCGGCTCCTGCTGGACGAGCTTCCACCTGATGCACGAGCGCGAGGCGGCGGAGATCCTCGGCCTCCCGTACGACGAGATCATGCAGGTGGCGCTCGTCCCCGTCGCCTACACGATCGGCACCGACTTCAGGCCCGCCCGCCGCAAGCCGCTCGACACGATGGTGCACTGGGACCGCTGGTAGCGGCCGCTATCGTCTACGCGCCGTGTGCTTCGAGCTCGACTCCCTGCCGCCGATCCCCGTCATCTCGGGAGCCGCGCTCTCGCACGACGCGCTGGTGCTCGAGGCAGGCGACGGCAACCGCCTCGCGGCCTTCGCGGCCGTTCCGGACGAGCCGGCGTCGGTCGGGATCGTGATCCTGCCGGACGTCCGCGGCCTCTACCGCTTCTACGAGGAGCTGGCGCTGCGCTTCGCCGAGCGGGGGTACGCGGCGATCGCGTTCGACTACTTCGGGCGCACGGCCGGCGTCGGCAAGCGCGACGACGACTTCGAATACATGCCGCACGTCCAGGCGACGACCGCTGACGGAGTCCAGGCCGACGTCGCCGCCGCGGTCGAGTGGCTGCGCATGCGTGCGGGCGTCGACGCGGTCTTCACGGTCGGGTTCTGCTTCGGCGGACGCAACTCCTGGCTCGCGGCTGCCGGCGGGCACGGGCTCGCGGGCTCGATCGGCTTCTACGGCCGTCCCGGCGCCGGGCAGGACGGCACGCCCGGGCCTGCCCAGCGCGTCGAGCAGATGGAGTGCCCGATCCTGGCGCTCCAGGCGGGCGACGACCAGCACATCACGGCCGACGACAACGCCGGGTTCGAGCGCGCGCTCGAGGCGGCCGGTGTCGAGCACGAGGTCGTCACCTACGACGGCGCCCCGCACAGCTTCTTCGACCGGCGCTACGAGGACTTCGCCGACGCGTCCGCGGACGCCTGGGCGCGCGTGCTCGCCTTCGTCGATTCACACGCGGCCTAGATGGTTGATGCCACGATCTCGCGCGCTCGGCTGCGCGAGCTGGCTGCTCTGGGGCGCGACGGCGTGAAGCCCAGACACGCCAGCTCGCGCCCCGAGGAGCGCGATCTCATGGCATCACCCATCGAGGCTCGCCTCCGGCAGGGGTAGGGGCCTCCGTCGCGAACGTGACAGGAGGCGCGAGCCCGATTCGCGCCGCCCACGCCATGGACGTCGAACGACAGCACGAGACCGAGGGGGCTCACCGGCCGGACGGGGGCAACGGCTCCGGCCGCGACCCTGCCCAAGAGGCGGCGCTCGAGCAGGCTCAGGCGGCGGTCAGGCAGATCGGCGAGGCCGCGGCCGTCAAGGCAGCGCAACTCGAGCGGCTCGAGCGCGCCGTGAAGCAGGTCGCCGGCGACGAAGCGCCCGAGCCCGAGCCGGCGCCCGAGCCGGAGCCTGAGCCGGCCGGTACCTATCTCGTCTTCGTGTGCACGCCGAGCGGCTACGGCCTGCACGAGGCCTGCGGCGACGTCCCCGCGCCCGGGGGCCGCATCACGCTCGAGATCACCGAGCACGTCGTTGCGAAGGTCGGGCGCTCGCCGCTGCCGGGGGACGACCGGCGCTGCGCCTATCTCGAGCCCGCCTAGAGCCGGCGTTCAGCCGGGATTCGATTCCGTGCTTGACTTCGAGCTATAGGTAAGTTTAAACTTACGGTTAGTGAATGCTTACGGAGAGAACGGGATCGGCGTGCTCGGTGACTCCACCCGGCGCGCGATCTTCGAGCGGCTCGCAACAGGGCCGTGCTCCGTGGGCGAGCTCGCCGAGGGGCTTCCCGTCACGCGGCCCGCGGTGTCCCAGCACCTGCGGGTGCTGAAGGACGCAGGCCTCGTCTTCGACCGCCCGGACGGGACGCGGCGGCTCTACCAGCTCGATCCGGACGGCGTCGGTGCGCTCCGCGCCTACGTCGACCAGTTCTGGAACCAGGCTCTGGCCGCCTTCAAGGCCGCGGCCGAGCACGACCCGAAGGAGGAGCAGTGATTCAGGGAGCAACCGATCTCGCCGTCCGCAAGACGATCACCGTGGCGGCCCCGCAGCAGCGCGCCTTCGATGTCTTCACCATCGGCATGACCGACTGGTGGCTCCGCGACAGCCACTACATCGGAGAGGTCTCCCCCGAGACGGTCGTCGTCGAGCCACGCGCGGGTGGGCGCTGGTTCGAGCGGGCTCCGGACGGCACGGAAACCGAATGGGGACGGGTGGTGGAGTGGGAGCCCCCGGCGAGGGTGGTGCTCGCCTGGCATCTGGACGCCGACTGGAAGTACGACCCCGATCCGGCCAGGTCGACGCAGCTCGAGGTGCAGTTCATCGCCGAGAGCCCCACGTCGACACGCGTCGAGCTCGTCCATCGCGGGCTCGAGGTGCACGGTGAGCGGGCCCAGGCGGTCCACGACGCGATCGACAGTCCGGGAGGCTGGACGGGGCTGCTCGCCCGGTACACGGCGGCGGCCGATCAGGGCTAGCCGGGGAGGGTCGCCGCGAGCCAGTCGATCGCGGCCGGAACGTCCGCGGGGTCGATGTTGTGTGCGGCGTCCGACTCGTGGTAGGAGACGTCGAGGCCGCCGGAGCGGAGCAGCTCGACCGCCCGGCGGCCGAAGTCGACGCCGATGATCGGGTCGTTCCGGCCGTGGGCGACGAATGCCCGCGTCGGCCGTTCGAGGTCGGGCTCCCAGCCCTCGACGACCGGCACGAATCCGGAGTAGGCGAGGATGCCGGCGGGCGCGGGCCGGCCGGGGCCGAGGCCGAGCGAGTAGCTCATCACCGAGCCCATCGAGAAGCCGCCGAGCACCGTCCGCTCCGGGCCGATGCCCGTGCGTTGCCACAGCTCGTCGTGGAGGTCGGCGAGCTCCCGGTAGGCGGTGCGGAAGGTCGCAGGATCGGGGTACCCGACCCGCGGGACGACGTACCAGTGGTAGCCGGGCCAGCCGGCGAGGGTGAGCGGTGCCCGCGGCGTGACGACGTGGAGGCGCTGCTCCGGGTCGAGCACGTCCGCGAGGGTGAGGAGGTCGTTCTCGTCCGAGCCCCGGCCGTGGTGGAGGACGAGCAGCCCGGTGGCCTCGCCGGCGGCGGGCCGCTCACGGTGGACGAGCGGGCTCACGGCCTGATCCTATGATTCACTTCCGGTAACACGGCGTCGCAGATCGACCAAGGAGCGGAGATGCGCCAGGCGTTCATGTCCATCGAAATGGGCTTCTCGACCTATTCGGAGGGTATGACGCGTGTCGCAGAAAACGCTGAACTTGGGGATCCTGGCGCATGTAGACGCCGGTAAGACAACACTCACGGAGCGGCTGCTCTACGCCGCCGGTGTCATCGACGAGATCGGCAGCGTCGACCACGGCACGACGCAGACCGACTCGCTCGCGCTGGAGCGGCAGCGAGGCATCACGATCAAGTCCGCCGTCGTGTCGTTCGCGATCGACGACGTCACCGTCAACCTGATCGACACGCCCGGCCACCCGGACTTCATCGCCGAGGTGGAGCGGGTGCTGAGCGTGCTCGACGGTGCGGTGCTGGTGATCTCCGCCGTCGAGGGCGTGCAGCCGCAGACGCGCCTGCTGATGCGGGCGCTTGCAGCGGCTGCGCATTCCGACGCTCTTGTTCGTGAACAAGATCGACCGTCCCGGCGCCGACGACGAACGCGTGCTGCGAGCGATCTCGGAGCGGCTGACGCCGGCGATCGTCCCGGTCGGTTCCGTCGCACGACCTCGGGACCCGAGCCGCCGGCTTCACGCTCCGGAGCGCAGACGACGGCCTGCTTCCGGGCCATGCTCGACCGAGGTGCTCGCCGAGCGCGACGACGGGATCCTGGCCGCGTATCGTCGAGGACGAGGCGGGCGTCTCGTACCGGCGAGCTCCGCGAGGCGCTCGCGGCGCAGACCAGGCAGCGCGCGGCGTGCATCCGGTCTTCTTCGGCTCGGCGATCACCGGAGCGGGCGTCGGGTCGCTGATGGCCGGGATCGCCGAGCTGCTGCCCGCGACCGAGGGCGACGCCGACGGTCCTGTTTCGGGCCTCGTCTTCAAGATCGAGCGAGGCGCAGCCGGCGAGAAGATCGCCTACGTCCGGATGTTCTCGGGGACGGTGCGAACGCGGGATCGGCTGCGCTTCGGCCGGATGTCGACGACAAGGTGACCGCGATCGGCGTCTTCGAGCGCGGGTCAGCGGTACAGCGCGCCTCTGTCTCGGCCGGGGAGATCGCAAAGCTCTGGGGTCTCGGCAAGGTCCGGATCGGCGACCGATCGGAAGCCCGCGCGGCGCCGCGACCGAGCACCACTTCGCTCCGCCGACGCTGGAGACGGTGGTCGTTCCCGACCATCCCCGACGACAAGGCCCGACTTCGCGTCGCGCTCGGGCAGCTTGCCGAGCAGGACCCGCTGATCGACGTGCGCCAGGACGACACGCGCCAGGAGATCTCCGTCTCGCTCTACGGCGAGGTGCAGAAGGAGGTCATCCAGGCGACGCTGGCAAACGACTTCGGCCTCGACGTCGGCTTCAGCGAGACGACGACGATCTGCATCGAGCGTCCGACCGGCACCGGTGAGGCCGTCGAGATCCTCCACGCGGAGGCGAATCCGTTTCTCGCCACGATCGGGCTGCGCATCGAGTCCGCGCCTGCCGGCTCGGGGATCGAGTTCCGACTGCAGGTCGACTTTCGCGCGGTCCCGTTGTACGTCTACAAGCGGATCGAGAACTTCGCGGAGAGCATGGGCGAGTACGTTCGCGAGGCGCTGCGGGAGGGCCTCTTCGGGTGGCAGGTCACCGACTGCGTCGTGACGATGATCGAATGCAACTACAGCTCTCCTGACGGCCCCGCCGCAACGCGGGGACCGCTCAGCACGGCCGCCGACTTCCGAAAGCTGACGCCGCTGGTCGTCATGCAGGCGCTCGAGCGGGCCAGGATGGTGGTGTGCGAGCCGATCCTGCGGGTCAGCCTCGAGATCCCGACGGGCACGATCGGGGCGGTCATGTCCGCACTGGCGCGGCTCGGTGCTGCCGCCGAGGCGCCCTCGCTGCAGGGGAAGCTCGCCAGGCTCGAGACGGTGGTGCCCGCCGCCCGCGCTGCAGGACCTCCAGCGGCAGCTGACGGCGCTGACGAGCGGCGAAGGCGTGCTCGAGTCCGACTTCGGCGGCTACCGCCCGGTTGGCGGTGACGGCGCCGACCCGGCGGCGGACGACCGCCAACCCGCTCAACCGCGGGGAGTACCTCCTGCACCTGGCGCGGCGGGCCTAGGATGGCCGCCGCCCGGCATCGTCAGCTCCGGTCGGCGAACGTCCAGAGGCGGTTCGCCAGGAACATGCACAGTGTCACCGGCGGGATCGCGGCGACATAGGCGCCGATCCGTCCCGCCGCAGCCTCGTGCACGAGGAGCCACACGAGCAGGCTCGTCGCGAGCGCGCCGGCCGCCTGCACGAACACGTAGACGAGTCGCGCGCGCCGCGAGTCGCGGGCCGAGAACGTCCAGCGCCGGTTCAGCACGTAGCCGTTGACCGCGCCGAGCGCGAAGGCGACCGCAGCGGCGAGGACGTACGGCATGGACGCCGAGACGAGCAGCGTGTAGGCCGCGAAGCTGATCACCGTGTTGGTCGCTCCGACGACGACGAACCTGGCCAACTGACCGAGCGGCAGGGGCATCGCCGTCGTCATCCGGCGTTCGCGATCGCCTCGGCGCGGCCCGCGCAGTCGTAGAGCGTGGCGCTGCTCGTGCCCGACGAGCTCCAGGCGCTCGACGAGACCCGGGTGCAGGCCGACTCGATCGTCGAGGCGGCCGCGTTCGATCCGCCGCCGGGGCCGAAGCCGCCGCTGCCGCCGAGCAGGAAGTAGCGCGCCTGGCCTGAGCGGACGAGCCCGGCGAGGAAGGAGTTGGTCAGCACGGTCTCGCGGCCGGTGAAGCCGCCCATCGCCGCGACCGCCTCGCCCTTGATCACCGCGCTTGCGGCTTCTTGCTCGCTCGACACGATCAGGGCGAACCGCTCCGTGGCGCCGTGGCTCTTCACGTACTTCAGGGCGGTGGAGATGTCCGACGAGGAGCCGCCGCCGAACCCGCCGCCGGCGCGCGGCGCGAGCCCGCCTGCGCCGGTCGGGGGAGTGAAGCCGCCGCCGGTCGGGGGAGCGAAGCTGCCGCCGCCCGTGGGAGGCCTGAAGTTGCCGCCGGCCGGGGGCAGACCTCCGAAGCCGGGCCGTTGAGCAGCGCCTCTGGCCGCGGGGCCGCCGCCGCGGAGCCCCGCCGCCGCCGATCGCGAAGCTGGTGGTCACGCCCGAGGTGAGGCCGGAGACGAAGTCAGGCCCGGCGCCGGGGAAGACGCCGTTCACGGGCGCCTCGAGCGTCGTTTCGGACCACGCCGCCGGCGCGACGAGGAAGGTGCCGCCCGCGAGTCCGAGCGCGGCGGCGGCCAGGACGATCCGAAGCCGCTTCGACCGCAGCGCCGGGAACGCGAGCGCCACCAGCAGGGCGGCCGCGACGACCGCGCCCGCGATCACGAGCGGCTGCAGCCAGGGCAGGTAGCCCGTCCGGCGGAGCAGCGAGACCTCGAGCCAGGCGGTCAGGCCGATCGCGGTCAGCGGCAGGGCGAGCCAGAGCCGGCCGCGCCGGGCGTCGCGCCAGAGCGAGACGAGCCCGACGCCGACGAGGACGGCCGTGGCCGGCGCCAGGGCGGACAGGTAGTACGTGTGGATGATCCCGCTCGACAGGCTGAAGACGACCGCCGCGGCGAGGAACCAGCCGCCGACCACGGTCAGGAGCCCGAGCTCGCGCCGGTTCCGGCGCCGCAGCGCGTAGATCAGCGCCGACAGGCCGCCCACGATCGCGATCGGCAGCAGCCAGGCGGCCTGGTCGCCGAGCGCGTTGTTCAGCAGCCGGAGCACGCCGGGTGTCCCCGAGAACGCGCCGCCCAGGCCGCCGCCGGTCGACGTCCCGCCGGTCTGGCCGGTCACGCGGCCGAGCCCGTTGTAGTCGAAGGCGAGGCTGAGCGCGCTGTTGTTCGTCGTGCTGCCGACGTAGGGCCGGTCGGCGGCCGGGGTCAGGTCGACCGCCGCGATCCAGGCTCCGGAGACGGCCACGAGCACAACCGCGGCGACCGCGAGATGCAGGAACCGCACGCGCCATCGCAGCCGGGGCAGCAGCAGGTAGGCGAGTGCGATGCCGGGCACGACGACCATCGCGGCGAGCATCTTCGTGTTGAAGGCGAGCCCCACGAGCACCGCCGAGCCGACGAGCCAGCGCAGCCGGCCGGACTCGACCGCCCGTGCCCCGAAGTACACGGATGCGACCAGCAGCAGCGCGAGGAGGGCATCCGGGTTGTTGTCACGGTTCACCGAGACGGAGACGGGGGACACGGCGAGCGCCAGCGCGGCGGCGAGCCCGGCCACGCGACCGAAGTAGCGCGCGGCGAGCAGGTAGAGGAGCCAGACCGCGCCGACGCCTGCCAGTGCCTCGGGGAGGAGGATCGAGAACGACGAGAAGCCGAAGAGCTTGGCGCTCGCGGCCTGCAACCAGAGCGCGAGCGGCGGCTTGTCGACCGAGACGAGGCCGCCGGGATCGAACGAGACGAAGAAGAAGTTGTGCCAGCTTCGGAGCATGCTCCGCACGGCCCCGGCGTAGTACGTGTTCGCGTAGCCGTTCTGGCTCAGGCTCCAGAAGTCGAGGCAGGCGGCGAGCGCGAGGATCGCGGCCAGCGGGGCGTAGTGCGGTTTCATCGCCAGGCGCCGGACACGCGGCCGCGGCGCTGCAAGCTCGAGGCGAGCGACGCTCACGACGACCACCGCCGGGGTTCCGGTCGCCGGAGCCGTGCGGCCGCGGCCGCGCCAGAACGCACGGCGCATGCGCCAGAGCCCGGCGAGGTCGCCCCCGATCGTCGGCACGAGGTCGACGCGCGAGTCGAGATCCTCGATCCAGTCGACCGGCACCTCGTGGATGCGCATGCCGTTCCGCTCCGCGAGCAGCAGCAGCTCGGTGTCGAAGAACCAGCCTTCGTCCTCGACCAGCGGCAGGAGCAGCCGGGCAGCGTCGGCCCGCAGCGCCTTGAAGCCGCACTGCGCGTCGGAGAAACCGGCCCGGAAGCCCGCCCGGACGAGCATGTTGTAGCCGCGCGACAGCACCTCGCGCTTCACGCGGCGGCGGACGTGGGCCTGGTGAGCGAGGCGCGTGCCGATCGCGACCTCGCTGTGACCGGAGAGAAGAGGAGCGACGAGCGGCAGGAAGCTGGTCAGGTTGGTCGAGAGGTCGACATCCATGTAGGAGACGACGTCGGCGTCGCTCGCGAGCCAGGCGGTACGGAGTGCGAGGCCGCGGCCCTTCCGCTCCAGCCGGAGTGCCTTCACCTCCGGCTCCTCGAGGGCGAGCCGCGACGCGACGGCGGAGGTCTCGTCGGTGCTCGCGTTGTCGGCGATCACGATCGAGAAGCGGAACGGGTACTCGCTCCGCAGGTAGTCGAGGAGGAGCCGGACGTTCGCCTCGAGCACGGCCTCCTCGTTGTGAACCGGCACGACGATCTCCACGAGCTGTCGGGTTGCGTTCATGGCTCAAGTCAAACGCGCCCGCCTAAGCCTGGTGTGAACGCCGGCTGTGAGGTTCCTGTGAACGACGAAGGCCGCCCGATGCGGCCTTCGTCGGGCGTCGTAAGACCTGATTCCTACGGCGGGTACCCTGGGTCGCCGCCACCGCCGTAGCCGCCGGAGCCGGTCGGCCCCGTCGGCCCCGAGCCGCCGGACCCGGGCTCGACCTTCGTGCCCTTCGGTGAGACGACGTACCAGTCGGAGCCGAACGCGTTGACGTTCTCGCCCTTCGTCTGGCCGGCCTTGGTGTCGTAGCCGAAGCGGTAGAGCGGGTGGCGGTTGTATGTCACCTGCAGCTTGCCGTCCTTCCGCTTGGTCGTGCCGAGCTTCGACTTCGTGACGCCGGCTCCGGCCGTGGGCTTGCCGGTCGTGAGATACGGCGGCCAGTTGGCCGCGCACTGGCCGTAGCAGGTGCTCTTTCCGCTCGTGTCCTTCTCGAACAGGTAGAGCGTGCGGCTCTTGCTGTCGACGAGGATCGTGCCGAGGCTCGACGTCTTGCGCGTCTTGACCTGGCTCGTCGCCATCGTCGAGGCGAGCGCGGTCGCGGTCACCGCCAGCGCGGCGATCACGGCGGCGGCGGCCGCGAGGCGGCTCGCCGGTAAACGAGATGTTGGGTTCATCTAACCCCCTCGGGTTTCGGTGTGCTCCCCTGTCCTACGGCGTTCGGCTCGCGGTGGATTCGCATCGGGGCGGGACCGGGCCGCCTCGGGTCAGGACGCGATGCGCTCGAGGATCACGACCGGGATCTGCCGCGACGTCTTCGTCTCGTACTCGGCGAAGGCCGCGTTCGTGCGCTTCTGCGCGTCCCAGATCCGCTCCCGCTCCTCGCCCTCGGCCACGCGCGCCCTCACCGGGACGACCCCGTCGCCGAGCTCGACCTTCGCGTCAGGGTTCGCGCGCAGGTTGTGGTACCAGTCCGGATTGGTGTCGGCACCCGCCTTGGAGCCGAACACGGCGAAGTTCTCGCCGATCGGCTGGTAGACGAGCGGGTTGACGCGCTCGGTGCCGGTCTTCGCGCCCGTGTGATGCAGGAGCAGCAGGGGCCTGCCCTCGAACTGGGCGACCTTGCCGCCGTTCGCCCTGAACTCCTCGATGACCTTGCGGTTCCAGTCGTTCACGCTCGCCGCGTCGGCCACCCGGTGTCCTTCTTCAGCTGCGCTTGCGCTGGCGCTCGAGCCTGCGGCGCTGCTCGCGGTTCACGGGCGTCGGGGCCTGCTCGTGCTGGAGCGTGGCGTCCATCACCGCCTTCCGCTCAGCGGGCGAGAGCTGCGACATGACCTGCTGCGCGCGCTTGGGGTCACGGTTGGCGCCCAGCCGTTCGAGCTTCTTGACCGCGCTGGCGAGCTCGGGATCGGACCGCTCGAGCGCGGCTTCGGACATCTTCCTGAGGCCGCGGCCGAGAAGCGGCACCTTCATGAGGAACTGCACGATCGGCCGCAGGTAGCGCCCGCCGCGGAACCGGCTCAGCAACGCGAAGATGCCGAGCACGAGTGCGAACGCGGCGATGATGAAGACGGGGATCAGGTAGATGATCACTCGGGCATCGTATCGAGCCGCCGGGCCAGGGCCGCGACTTCGCGCTCGAGGGCTGCGACACGTTCTTCCAGCGAGGCGGCGGGCCGGGTGGGCGCCCCGAAGTCGTCTCCGTTGCCGCCGAGCAGGTGCTCCCAGCGCTCCTCCTTCTGGCCGGGGCGGCGGTCGAGCCGGCGGACGAGATCGCGGCCTGCGAGCCGCTCCAGCACCTCCTCGAGCCCGGGCGTCGAGTCGAACCGGTGCAGGCGCTCGGCCCGCTGCTTGAGCTCGCCCGGCGTCTGCTCGCCGCGCAGCATCAGGACGGCGAGCAGCGAGATCTCGGCGCCGTCCAGCCCGAGCGTCTCGTCGAGCAGGTGCCGGAACTTGACCGCCCGGCTTCCGGGGCCGCTCGCCAGCCGCGCCCAGCGCTTCCGGTCGAGGCGCTCGATCGCCTGCCGGATCGTCGGCTCGTCGTAGTCGACGACGGGATCCCGGTTGGTCGACTGGTTGCACGCCAGCCGGAGCGCGTTCAGCGAGAGTGGATAGACGTCGGGCGTCGTGCGCTGCTTCTCGATCAGGCATCCGAGCACGCGGATCTCGACGGCATCGGCGTCCATGCGCAAAGACTATTGCGGCGGGTAGCGTCTGCCGGATGGACGGCGAGATTCGGGCCGCGCTCGGGCGGGACCGGACGATCGACATCACGACGACCGGTCGCCGCAGCGGCCGGCCCCGGCGGATCGAGACCTGGTTCTACAACGTCGACGGGCGCATCTACCTGAGCGGGACGCCGGGGCGCCGCGACTGGTACGCGAACCTGCAGGCGAATCCGGCGCTCCTCTTCCACCTCAAGCAGAGCGTGCAGGCCGACCTGCCCGCCCGCGCCCGCCTGGTGACGGATCCGGCCGAGCGGCGAGCGGTCGTCGAGGGCATCTTCCGGAGCGGCGCGGCGTCGGGAGACGTCGAGAGCTGGGTCGCCGGAAGCCCGATCGCGGAAGTGGAGTTCGAGCTCTAGGTCGGGGCGCGAGCACTGGCGAGATGACGGTCACTGCCTCCGACGCGCTGCTCCTGCTCGCGTTGCTCGCGATCGCGGCCGGCCTCCTGGCGGCGGCGCAACGCCTGCGCATCCCGTATCCGATCCTGCTCGTCCTCGGCGGTCTTCTGCTCGCCTTCATCTCCGGGCTCCCGCACCCCACGCTCAACCCGAAGCTCGTGCTCGTCGGGATCCTGCCGCCGCTCCTCTACTCGACGGCGTTCTACACGTCGGTCCGGGAGCTGCGGAGGAACATCCGCGCGATCGCGTCACTCTCGATCGGGCTCGTGATCGCGACCACGGTCGTAGTGGCGGCGGTCGCGCATGCCGTCGTGACAGGGATGCCGTGGTCGACGGCGTTCGTCCTCGGCGCGATCGTGGCGCCGACCGACCCGCTCGCCGCGACCGCGATCGCCCACCGGATCGGTCTGCCGCGCGGGCTCGTCTCGGTGATCGAGGGCGAGGGGCTGCTGAACGACGCGACCGCGCTCGTCATCTACCGCTTCGCGGTGATCGCCGTTGTCACCGGCGCCTTCTCGCTGAGCCACGGGACCTGGAAGTTCGTCGTCTCGGTCGTGGGCGGGATCGCGGTCGGCCTCGCCGTCGGCTTCGTGATCCGTCAGGTGCGACGCCGCCTCGACCACTCGCCGACGGAGATCGCGATCGCGCTCCTCTCCGGCTACTTCGCCTACCTGCCCGCCGAGGCGCTGGACGTCTCCGCCGTCCTGGCCGCGGTGACCGTCGGCCTCTACATGGGCTGGTACACGCCCGAGCTGACGACCGCGAGGACGCGGCTGCAGGGAGAGGCGGTCTGGGAGATCCTGACCTTCCTGCTGAACGCCGTGCTCTTCGCGCTGGTCGGGCTGGAGCTGCGGCCGGTCGTCGAGGGAATCGGGAACCACTCCGTCGGGACGCTCGCGCTCTACACCGCTGTGGTCTGCGGGGCGGTCGTCGCCACGCGCGTGGCGTGGATCTGGACGGCCGCGACCCTGCAGTGGCGGGTCATACCGGTCATTCGCGACCCCGGGCGGCTGCCGAGCAACGGGGTGCTGGCCGTGCTCTCCTGGTCGGGAATGAGGGGCGCCGTCACCCTCGCGGCCGCGCTCGCACTGCCGCTGACGACGAACAGCGGGGACGCCTTTCCGGACCGGAACCTCGTCGTCTATCTCGCGTTCGCGGTGGTCGTGGTCACGCTCGTCGTCCAGGGACTGACGCTGCCGGTGCTCGTCCGCGCCGTCCGGTTGCCGACGGACACGGCGGAGGACGACGAGGAGACGCTGGCCTGGATCGAGGCGACCGAGGCGGGGCTGGCGCGCCTCGAGGAGCTCCAGGGCGAGGACTGGGCCCACGACGAGGTCGTGAACCGGATGCGTGACGTCTACGCGTTCCGCCGCGCCCGCTACGCCGCGCGCGCGGACGGCGACGGAGACCACAAGCTCGAGAAGCGCTCGCTCGCCTCGCGGCGCCTGCGGCTCGAGCTGCTCGACGCCGAGCGGGAGGCGCTCGTCCAGCTGCGGCGAACCGGCCGGATCAGCGACGCCGTCGAGCGGCGCGTGCGGCGCGAGCTCGACTTCGAGGACGCCCGGCTCGGCGGCGGCGGAGGTTAGGCGTCGTGACGCTTCTCATCGACCAGGACACCGGTGCCCGCACCGTCATCTACCTGACGCTGGTCGGTGGGGTTGTCGCCGAGGTGATCGCGACCCGTCGCAGCGGCGGCAACGTCCGCGAGGCGTTCGCGATGAGGAAGGCCGACGGGGAGCGCACGGCCGACCGGGGGACGAAGCAGGTGCTCATCCTGTCGATGCTGGTCGGCGTCGTCGCCGCCGCGGTGATCGCCAAGGACGTGCCCGGCCTGCGTGCCGGCGCGAACAGCTGGCGCACGCTCGCGCTCGGCGCCTGCATCGCCTGGCTCGGGATCGGAATGCGTGTCTGGGCGGTGTGGAGCCTCGGCCGGTTCTTCCGGCGCGAGGTCACGATCTTCGCGGATCAGACCGTCGTCCAGACTGGTCCGTACCGGTGGGTCCGCCACCCGGCCTACGCGGGCGATCTGCTGATCGCGTTCGGCCTCGGCCTCGCGTGGGGAACCTGGGTGGGAGCGGCGGTCGCGCTCGCGATCGCGTTCGCCGGCCACGTGCCGCGGATCCGCGTCGAGGAGGCCGCCCTGCGCGGGGCGCTCGGCGAGTCGTACGAGAGCTATGCGCGGGGCCGGGCCCGACTCGTGCCGGGCGTCTGGTGAGGCTAGCTCGGGCCTGACCAGTCGAACGGGAAGTGCTTGCTCGAGCGGCCGTCCCACTCCCACTTGAACCCCATCCCGTCGGCGTGGTTCGTCGTCGCCACGCCCCAGGTCGCGACCTGGCCGGGGCCGACTTCGGCGCCGGGAGCGTTGTGAACCTGGACCCTCTGCCCGGGGAGTATGGTCGGCCCGGTCAGCGCCTCGGCCCGCGCGCTGGCGACGCCGGGAACCTCGGCCGCCCAGTAGGCGAGGTCGTCGGCGATCTCGAACGTGATCGGCACGTACTCGATCCCGCGGATCTCGCCGATGACGTTGGCGAACTCGCCGGGCCAGCCGCCGACCTGGCCGCCGAAGATCATCTGCAGCGCCTCGCGCTGGCCGTCGTCGGCGCGCTCGTCGATGTAGATGCCCATGACCGCCTTCGTCTCGCCCGTCCAGAGGTTCCCGTCGAAGGTGCCGAGCGCGACGACGTTCAGGTCGTCCAGGGCCACGTCGCCGTAGCGTCCTTCGCGGACATGCCAGGCGAGGATGCCCTCGCAGTTGCCCTCACTCGGCGCCTGCGCGAACGTGCACGGGCATGGAACCTTGCAATTGCAGACGTCGAACCAATCGCCGGCCAGCGTCCACTGCGGGGTCTCGGACATCGTCCCTCCTTCGGTTCAGCGCACCCTAGCGCGCCTGGCGTCCGGGAGCTACCTGCTGGCGCTACGCCACGGCCGGCACTGCCGCACTGGGGCCGTCGGCCCTCTGGACGGGGAGGCCGAGTGGGTAGATCCGGTCGCGGCCACGTTCGCTGAGGTTGGCGAAGCCCTCCTTGTCGAGTGTGACCATGCTCTGGGCCTCGAGACGCTCGAGCGACCGGTCGAACTCGAGGAACGTGCTCGTCCCGCCCGCGATCAGCATGACAGCGAGGTCGTCGGTTGCGCGTCGTGCGTGGGGCAGACTCTGGCCCGCTCCGGCCTCTTCGAGGATTCGCAGAATGCGAAGGTCGAGCGCTTCCAGCTCGTCCAACGCACAGTCGACATCGATCGGTCGCTGCTCGGCGACACGTGTTCTCTGTCCCCACATGTCTACTCCATCGGCAGTTGGCGGCGACGGACGCACGCGGGCACCCGGATTTGTTCACGCAACGAGCACAGAACGAGTCGCGGAGAGGGTTAGCTGCAGCCGGCGGCGATGCAGGATCCCTCGACTGAGGAGGGGACCATGCCTATGCCTGTGCCGCGGCCCGCTCGAGTTCGGCGATCTCGATCTTCTTCATCTTCAGCATCGCCTGCATGACCCGCTGCGATCTTTCGGGGTCCGGATCGCCGAGCAGGTCGCCGAGGGCCTTCGGAGTGATCTGCCACGAGAGGCCGTACCTGTCCTTCAGCCAGCCGCAGGGGCCTTCCTCGCCGCCGGCGGAGAGCTTGCTCCAGTACGCGTCGACCTCTTCCTGGCTCTCGCAGCTCACCTGGAACGAGATCGCCTCGCTGAACGTGAACTGCGGCCCGCCGTTCAGGGCGACGAACTTCTGCCCGTCCAGCTCGAAGGTCACGGTCATCACCGTCCCCGCGGCCCGCGGCCCGGCCTCGCCGTAGCGGGCGACGTGCACGATCCTCGAGTTCGGGAACACGGACGTGTAGAACGCCGCCGCCTCCTCGCCTTCGGTGTCGAACCACAGGAAGGGGGTGATGTTGAGCATTTCCGTCCTTTCGAGAGAGTCGGGTTTCCTGTCGATCAGCCGAACCGGCTCCGGGAAAGCACTTCGGAGACGTCGGCCCAGTCCTGTTGCATCGGCCGTTCGCCGAAGAGCTCCTGCAGGCCGTCGATCAGGAGGCCGAACTCATGCTGACGGATCCCGTAGACGAGGATCACCCCAGCGTGGGATCGGCCCTCAGCCGCCCATTCACGCAGGATCGGCGGGAAGTCCTCGATGTCGTGTGTGACGAGGATCCGCCGGTCCTCGGCCGCGAGCACGAGGACCTCCTCGTCGTCGAGGGCTTCATGAGCGGCATCTTCGCTCAGAGCCAGAACGTCGTGTCTCTTCCGGACGAGCGGACGGCCGACGCGACGCGCCGAGACGTGGGCGTCGAGCAGGATCCGCACGCGGTCAGTTGCCGAAACGGATGAACGGGTAGAGCGCCTTCAGCTCGTCCAGGGGACGTCGACTGCCGTCGAGGAAGTGGGCGATCTCGTTCGGGAACCGCTCGGCATAGGCCTGCGCCAGCCTGAGAGCCCGTTCGCTCATGAGCGGGTAGTTGTCGAGAATCTCCGCGGTGTCACGTTCGAACGAGTCGAGAAGGTCGATGACCTCCCACACGTCGAGCCCGGTGCCGATGACCCAGGCCCGCCGCGGACGGCCGCGAAAGCCGATCCCGGGGAAGAGCCGCATCTTCGCTGCCTCGAGCGCGAGCTCCTCGACTATCGCCCCGCGCGACCGCCCGGACCGCCGCGCCTCGTCGGTGACGATCGCGTCGGTCGCAGGGCTGAGCCGGATGCTGAACGGCTCGGTCTTGCGTTCCTTCTGTGCCATCGAATAAACGTAGCACAGAAATTACAGCGTGTCTGTATTCGCAGCCGACGCAAGCGCGCTTAGGCTTCCTTCCACGATGACCGGAGCCGCCGACCCTCCGCGCAGCCGGCGGGTGCTCCGGCTGATCGCGCTCGAGCGGATCGCGCGCGGGTTGATCCTGCTCGCGGCCGGCGTGTACCTGCTCTCGCACGTGGGCAGCGATCTGGGCCATACGGCCGACCGGATCATGCGGGCGGTCGAGCTCGACCCGAGGCGCCACTTCCTGCACCGGATCGTCGCGTACCTCCACAAGCTGCCCGCCTCCGAGGTGCGCATCGTCGGCATCGGCGCCGTCGGCTACGGCGTGCTCGAGCTGGTGGAGGGAACCGGGCTCTGGCTCGACCAGCTCTGGGCGGAGTACCTGACGGTGATCGCCACGTCGCTCCTGATCCCGCTCGAGATCTACGAGCTCGTCCGCCACCCGACCGTCTGGAAGGCCGGCGGCATCGTGCTCAACGTCCTCATCGTCGTCTACCTCGTGCATGTCCTGAGGGAACACCTGAAGCGGCGGCGGGCGCAGTCGTGAGGAAGGTGGCCCGGATCGTCCCGGAGGCGCTCCAGCGCTACTTCACGGACCGCTGCTCGCAGCATGCCGCGGCGATCGCGTATCGCGTGCTGTTCTCGATCGCGCCGCTGGCGATCGTGCTCGTCTCGATCTTCGGGCTCGTGCTCCAGAACGAGAGCGTCCGCAACGACGTCGTGAACACGATCGTCGACGCGCTGCCCGTGTCCGTCGCCGGGAGGAAGGACGTCGAGGACGCGATCACGGCGATCGCCACGCCCGCGAGCGCAGCCGGCCTCGTCGCCCTGCTCCTGTTCGCCTGGGCCGCGACGGGCATGATGGGCGCCGTCCGGGGCGGCCTCGAGACCGCCATGGGCGTCACGGTCTCGCGGCCGATGGCGCGCGGGAAGCTCGTCGACCTGATCCTGATCGTCGGCGCTGCCGCGCTCGTGCTGGTCACCGTCGGGCTGACCGTGCTCGGGGAGCTCGTCCAGCGGGCCGACGGAAGCCTCTCCGACGCGCTCGACCTCGGGCAGGACACGATCGCCGGCGGCTTCCTGCGCCTTGCGTCGTTCCTGGTCTCGATCGGCGTGATCATGCTGATCTACCGGTTCGTGCCGGCGCGAGGCCTGCACTTCCGGGACGGGCTCGCCGGCGCGATCGTCACGGCTCTGCTGCTGCAGCTCATCTCGTTCGCCTCCGGCCTGATCTTCGAACGGACGTCGAATCTCAGTGTCGTCTACGGCTCGCTCACGGCGGCGCTCGTCTTCCTGTACTCGATCTACCTCTACGCGTCCGCGCTGCTGCTCGGGGCCGAGGTCGCGGCCGCCTGGTCGCGCGAGCCGGGCCCGCCCGGCCCGCCGATCCGCACTCAGGTGAAGCAGTTGGTCGTGGGGCTTTTCGTCTCGCGGAAGGAGCCGCCGGAGGGGGGCAGCTAGTGGCCGGTCGCGGAGAAGTGCATGTAGTCCTTGGTCGAGCCGGACCAGGCGCCGCCCCAGCCCCAGCCGATCGAGCGGAAGGCCGCGATGACGTCGGGTGTGACCATTCCGGGGCGTAGTCGCGAGCGGTCGAAGTAGGGCCGGCTCGAGGGGTCGCGGGACTGGCCGCAGCCGACGTAGGGGTTCTCGACCGGGTTCAGGTCGACGGCCTCGCCGTAGGCGTGCTCCGACCACGTGCCGGTGCCCGTTCCGCCCGTGCACGGGGAGGGCACCGCCTGCCGGCACTCGAAGCTGTCGGTGATGTCGCCGTCGGCCGGCACCGAGCGTTTCGGGCCGTAGGCGTCTGCGAGGCGCATGTGGCGGATCGGGAAGTGCAGCGCGTAGAGCCGCTTGAACACGCGCGCGAGCGGGGCGGCGGCATCCTCGTTGACGACGAGCTGTCCCGTGTGCACGCGGCCGTCGAAGCCCCAGTGGGAGACGGTGAGGACGCGCAGGTGCGAGAGCCCGACCGGGCAGCCGGCGTGCCAGAACCGCCCTGTCAGCTCGGCACGCACCGGCGCCGGCAGCGGCTCGATCGACGCGTGGAACGCCATCACCACGAGCGGCACCATCAGCAGACGAACGATCGCTTCACCTCCATCGACGGCCGGCACAGCCTAGCTCTGCGTCGCGTACCGGCTCGATGTCTCGACGCTCAGGGGTCCTTGAGGTACTGGTGGACGAAGGCGACGGCCATGCTGCCGTCGCCCACTGCCGCGGCGACCCGCTTGATCGGGCTCGACCGCACGTCCCCGCAGGCGAAGATGCCGGGGACGCTCGTCTCGAGCAGATACGGGTCGCGGTCGATCGTCCAGCGGCCGGTCGCGCGGACGTCGGCGCCGGTGAGGATGTAGCCGCGCTCGTCGAGCGCGATCTCGTCGCACAGCCAGTCCGTGTCGGCGTCGGCGCCGATGAAGATGAAGAGCCCGCCCGACGCGTGGCGGGTCGTCGTGTCGGTTGAGCGATCGAGGACGTCGATCGCGTCCAGACAGGCGTCGCCGTGCACCGCCGTCACCTCGCTGTTCAGTGCGACGTGGATGTTGTCCTTGGTCGCCAGCTGGTCGACGAGGTAGTGGGACATGCTCTTCCCGAGCGAGTCCGCCCGGCAGAGGACGGTCACGCTGTTCGCATGGTTGGCGAAGAAGAGCGCGGCCTGTCCCGCCGAGTTGCCCGCGCCGACGATGTGCACCTCGAGGCCGTGCGTGGCCGGGGCCTCGCTGCGCACGGCGCCGTAGTAGAGGCCCTTGCCGACGAGGCGCTCGAAGTCCTCGATCGGCAGGTGCCGCCACGTGACGCCGGTCGCGACGATGATCGTGTGTGCGCGGAGGACGTCGCCGCCGTCGAGGCTCACGGTCCGCGTGGCCGCGTCGATCCCGCAGATCGAGCGCGTCACCAGGATCTCGGCGCCGAGCCGCTTCGCCTGCTGGTGGGCGCGGCGGCCGAGCTCGTCGCCGGAGACGCCGGACGGGAAGCCGAGGTAGTTCTCGATCCTCGAGGAGGTGCCGGCCTGGCCGCCGGGGGCCTGCCGCTCGATGACGATCGTTCGCAGCCCCTCCGAGGCGCCGTAGACGGCCGCTGCCAGGCCGGCCGGCCCGCCGCCGATCACGACCGTGTCGTACTCCTCGTCCGAGGGTTGCGTCTGCAGCCCGAGCCCGTCGGCGACCTCCCGTAGCGACGGCTCGACGATCGTCGTCCCGTCGGTGAAGCGGATCTCCGTCGCGGCTCCCTCGTCGGTCCGTTGCCACTCGAAGCTGACCTCGTTGCGGTCGAGGAAGTGCCGCAGCTCGGAGCACGACTTGTCGTATTGCGCGCCGACGACGACCGCGCGAGGCGGCGACGGCTCGGCGACGATGTGCTGGAGGCCTCCGATACGCCCGCGCGCGATCTCGCCCACCTTGACTGCGAGATCCCCGGCCACCGCCGCCGTCGCGTAGTAGTCCTCGACCTCGATCCGCATGACGCGGGAAGGCGTGACCGAGCGGTACCCCGCAGGGAACGGCGTCCCGAGCGTGATCGGAACCTCGCCGAAGATGTCACCCGTGTGTCGGTGCCCGAGCACCCGGTCGACGCCGTCGAGGATCTTGACGACCTCGATGTGCCCGTCGAGCACCGCGAACAGCGCCCGCTCGTCGCCCTCGTTGACGATGTACTCGCCGGCGACGAGGTGGATGTCCGCCGAGACCTGCGACAACCGCTCGCGCTCGACGGCGGGCAGCGCCGAGAACAGCGGTACCGACTCGATCTCGTCCGGGGTCACCATGGCCGGGCCAGCATGTCATGATCGCGACCGCCAACTGTCCCAAGGAGGTAGAGATGGATCACGTTGCGACGATGCGCCGCGCCTACGAGCTCTTCAACGCAGGCGACGTGAACGGGTTCGGAGATCTGCTCTCGGACGACTTCGTGGAGCACGAGCAGACACCCGGCCTCGAGCCGACGAAGGACGGCGTGAAGCAGTTCTTCACGATGTACAGGGCTGGGTTCCCGGACATCCACTGCGAGGTGGAGGAGAACTTCGCGAGCGGGGACAAGGTCGCCGTGTACGTGCGGGTCACGGGAACGCACTAGGGCGAGTTCATGGGCATGCCGGCGACCGGCAAGAGCATCGAGGTGCACGCGCGTCGACATCGTGCGCTTCGCCGACGACGGGCTCGGACACGAGCACTGGGGCGTCTTCGACGTGATGGCGATGATGCAGCAGCTCGGCCTCGCGCCGGAGGGCCTCTCGCGTAGGCGCCTGCGGAATACGATCGACGCTCCACCCCCGAGACCGAGGAGACACGATGCCCACAGTGATCGGCCATCACGACGTGAAGGACACCCAGCACTGGCTCGCCTCGCCGAAGCGCGAGGAGTTCTTCGGCCCGCTCGGCGTCACCAACATCAGGACGTTCGTCGACCCGCAGAACGCGACCCGGGTAGGTGTGCTGATGGACGTGGCCGACATGGACGCCCTGACGGCGGCCATGGAGTCCCCGGGCGCCGCCGAGGCGATGGAGCACGACGGCGTGCTGCCGGAGACGCTGGTGATCCTCGTCGAGGCGTTCCCGGAGTAGCTCCGTCGGGGCGCTCGTTTCGAGACGAGCCCGCCTTTACGCACGACTCGCTGCGGATGCGGAAGGCGACCGCGCAGCCGACGGGAGCATCGCCTCAACGCGTCCCGCGAGAGGCCGAGATCGTCCATCGCGCGACGCTAGCGAGAACTGATTATCAACGCGAAAGGAGAAGGAAGTGGTCGAGGAAGCTGTGCTCAAGGAAGTCCCGGGCGGCCTCGGGCCGGACGGTGCGGGCTGGTTCGTCGTGAACGTGCGTGACACGAAGTGGATAACGCATCACGCGTTCGGCGCCGGCTGCGTCTTCGAGAACCGGGAGGCGGCGCACTTCCCGGAGCTCGGGATCAACATCAGCGTCCTCCAGCCGGGGCAGCCGCTCTGCCTGTACCACGAGGAGAGCGCGCAGGAGGACTTCCTGGTCATGGCCGGGGAGGCGGTGCTGCTCGTGAACGAGGAGGAGCGGCCACTACGGGCCTGGGACTTCTTCCACTGTCCGGCCGGCACGGAGCACGTGATCGTGGGCGCGGGCGACGGCCCCGCGATCGTGCTGGCAGTGGGCGCGCGTCACGAGACGGAGACGCTGCGTTACCCGAAGTCCGAGCTGGCGGCGAAGTACGACGCGAGCGCCGAGGAGGAGACGCCAAACCCGAACGAGGCGTACGCGAGGTTCGACCGCCCGCAGCCGGGCCGGCCGGACTACTGGGACACGTTGCCCTGGGCCTGAAAGCTGTCCGCGCCTCGTCGCGAAGCGGATGCCGCGAGCGATGGAGGCGGGGGCGGCTAGAGCTCCTGACGAAGTCCTGGCTGCTCTACTACCGGAGGTCCGTGCGGAAACGCTCGCGCTTCTCGATGGCATCAATCACCGCGCACGCCTCCAGTGGAACCTCTGTTGGTTCCATCGCGCGAGCGATGGTCACAGGTGAGAGAGAGGCTCCGTACTCACTCTGGGCCCAGCGTGAGAGGTCGTGCAGGACCGTCTTGCCCGACACCACCCCGAGGGGCCCATCTGAGTCGTCCCATCGCTCATCGACGAATCGACGAGCGGCGGCCAGTGAACCTCGTAAGCCCAGTCGGCGATCCCTTTGGTCGAGTTCATGTGCGATCGTCTCGATTGTCGTAGTTCGAAGACTATCGGCGATCTCAAGCAACTTCTGCTCCACGAGTAGTGCGCTGACCTCGGCACGCTTCCGCTTCCGACGGCGCGTCGAGATCGCTCGTGCGATTGCGTTGGAAACTAAGAAGTAGTTCTCGAGCTCCTTTCGTCTCCACACGTGAAGGTTGACCCGTTTTCGCGCTGCTTCCTCGTACCGCTCTTCGATCTCCCGCTGAGTGTGATAGTCAGAGTCGAAGATGCAGTACGTCGTGATCGGATCGCCTTCTCCGTTCTTCCGTGGTAGATCAGAAGCAAGAACGATCCGCCATCCTCCCCAACCTCCCGTCTCGTACGCTGGGATTGACCGAATGGGGGCGACCGCCTGACCGCTAAGTGCTGCAGTTTGGAGTTCTGCGAGGAGGCGAATGTCGTCTCCTTCGATCATCAGGAAGCGATCGGTTCGGAAGAGCCTCATGACCTGAAGGTTGTTCACCGTGCCCAGGGTTTCAATGACGCGCTGAGCTGCCGGTAATGAGGTGATGACCTCCGACTGCGACCGGCCGCGATCGATAACGATGAGTGCCTGGGGATCCGCGGCGGTGATGATCTCCACAGAGTGCGTCGCGACGATCACCTGCTCATATGTCCGTTCGATGCGAGCAACGAGACGGTGTTGAAGATCGGGATGCATGTAGACGTCCGGTTCGTCTAGCACGACGCAAGCGTTCGATGGGCACCTCGACAGAAACCAAACCGTCTGCAGCCACAATTGGAGGCCATGTCCCATCAAGCCAGCGTCGGCCGCGAAGTCCTGGTCACGGACAAGCAGGTTGAGCGTCTCTCCCCGCTCATCCTGCGCGCGGCCGAGTTCGATGATCTGGAGCTGCGGCCACATCTCCTCGGCGAGCGCCTTGAACGGGGCAAAGTCCTCCGGAAACAAACTGATCTGATTGCGAAAGTGCGCTGACGGAGAGACCGCCAGGTTGCGCATCACTGTCGCCGACGCGAGAACGCGTTCGTCTCGTAGCAATGGCCCTAGTTGAGGTTGCACACGAATGTCTGGCAAACCCAGTGCACGTGCCTGAAGTGGTGTGCCGACGGCATGGCCATCACTACCCCGCGCGACCCCGTGAACGTATCCAAATGGCCCGACAAAAACATGCACGCTTGCGCCATCCCCGAAGTGGGCTGTGAGAACGGCGGGAGGTCCCCCGTACCGATGGAAGAACGTGTCCTCGTGAAAGTCAAGGTCGGTAACTGCTGGAGCGACACCCCGGTATGCCCGAAGGTCGTCGAGCCAATAAGGGATCTCCTCGAACCTTGTGCCGGTTGTCCTAAAACGCCTTACAACGATGCCCACGAGTCGCAGTGCCTCAACCGCGGTGGACTTACCGGCATTGTTGCGACCTACGAGTACCGTCAGTTCCCGAAAGGGAATAACGTGGTCATCAAACCCGCGATAGTTCTGTAACTCCAGTCTTTCGAGCATAGCGTTGATCTGCTCGTGATTCTAAGTTGTCAGCGAACAGTCTGATCTGCCTCGGGGGCGATCACTGTTCAGGGGAAGACCCCACTGTCCTTACGGCCAATGCGCAGCGAGATAGCGAGTGATGCTGCTAGTTACGAGCAGCCCGTGTTAGTCCCGCAGTCGCGGCACGTGTAGCAGCTGCCCGTCCTGACCATCCGGCCGCCGCACCTGGCGCACTCGACTGCGTCCTCCCACGAGTTGAACAGGGCGGTCTGGCCGCGGGGTGGGGCCGGCTCGAGCGTGCTGGCCGGTGAAGAGTCGCCGTTCTGGTAGCGCTCGGTCATCCGGGCCCTGACCTCGGCGGACAGGATCCCTGCCTCCTCCTGCTGGTCGGCGGTGAGGAACTTCTTGCCCATCCAGCGGAAGACGTAGTCGACGATCGACTTGGCGACGCGGATGTCGGCGTCGTTCGTCAGGCCGCTCGGCTCGAAGCGCATGTGCGAGAACTTCGAGACCCAGACCTCGAGCGGCACGCCGTACTGGAGGCCGATCGAGACGGCGATCATGAACGAGTTCATCAGGCCGGCGAGGGCGGTGCCCTCCTTGGCGATGTCCACGAAGAT
Source organism: uncultured Actinomycetes bacterium (assembly GCA_963742925.1). Taxonomy (GTDB): domain Bacteria; phylum Actinomycetota; class Thermoleophilia; order Gaiellales; family Gaiellaceae; genus PALSA-612. Next base: position 299,679 of record CAVUNV010000005.1, read on the forward strand.
GTCGCCGGGGGTGCCGTCCTCGAACAGGCCGACGTGGATGTAGCCCTCGTAGTCGCCGACGCGGAACTTGCGGCCGACCTCGACGCGGTCGTCCGGGAGCCGGCGGCGCTGCGGGTGCGGCGAGACGACGCCCATGATCGTCGGGCCGGCCGCGGCGGAGCCGCCCGACTTGCCCGACAGCGGCTGCGCGACCTTGCAGTTGTCGCGGTAGATCGCGATCGCCTTGACGCCGAGCTTCCAGGCGTCGACGTACAGCTTCATGACCTCTTCGACCGTGGCCGTCTCGGGCATGTTCACGGTCTTCGAGATCGCGCCCGAGATGAACGGCTGGACGGCGCCCATCATCTTCACGTGGCCCGTGTAGTGGATCGCGCGCTCGCCGACGGCGCAGTCGAAGACGGGGTAGTGCTCGGGCTTCACGAACGGCGCGCCGATGACGGTGTTGCGCTCGTCCACGAAGGCGACGATCTGCTCGACCTCCTCGGGCGCGTAGCCGAGCTTCTCCATGGCCATCGGCACCGAGCGGTTGACGATCGTCAGCTCGCCGCCGCCGACCAGCTTCTTCGACTTGACGAGCGAGAAGTCGGGCTCGACCCCCGTCGTGTCGCAGTCCATCATGAAGCTGATCGTCCCGGTGGGAGCCAGCACGGTGGCCTGTGAGTTGCGGTAGCCCGCGACCTCGCCGAGGTCGAGCGCCTCGTCCCAGGCCCGGCGCGCCGCGTTCAGCAGGTCGGCCGGCACCGAGTCGGTGTGCTCGATGTTGCCCACCGCCGCGCGGTGCTGGGAGATCACGCCGTAGTGGGCGGCGCGGTTTGCCGGATGGCCGGCGTACGGGCCCATGCGGCCGGCCATCTCGGCCGACTTGCGGTAGGCGCGGCCGGTCATCAGCGCCGTGATCGCGGCGGCGTAGGCGCGGCCCTCGTCGGAGTCGTACGGCAGCCCGCGCGCCATCAGCAGCGCGCCGAGGTTGGCGTAGCCGAGGCCGAGCTCGCGGTAGGCCTTCGCGTTCTTCTCGATCTCGGGCGTCGGGTAGGACGAGTAGCCGACGGCGATCTCCTGCGCGAGGAACATGACGTCGACCGCGTGCTCGAACGCCTCCACGTCGAGCTCGCCGTCCTCGCGACGGAACTTCATCAGGTTGAGCGAGGCGAGGTTGCAGGCCGAGTCGTCGAGGTGCATGTACTCCGAGCACGGGTTGGACGCGTTGATCCGCCCCGAGTTCGGGCACGTGTGCCAGGCGTTGATCGTCGTGTCGTACTGGACGCCCGGGTCGGCGCACTGCCAGGCCGCCTCGGCGATCTCGTGCAGCAGGCCGCGCGCGCTGACCGTGTCGACCACGGTGCCGTCGGTGCGGGCGGTGAGGTTCCAGTCGGCGCCTGCCTCGGCGGCCTCCATGAACGTGTCGGTGACGCGCACCGAGTTGTTCGCGTTCTGGTACTGGATCGAGCTCCAGTCGGGCGAGTCGAGCGACATGTCGTAGCCGGCCGACTCGAGCACGCGCGCCTTCTGCTCCTCGCGCGCCTTGCACCAGACGAACTCCTCGATGTCCGGATGGTCGACGTCGAGGATGACCATCTTGGCCGCGCGCCGCGTCTTGCCGCCCGACTTGATCGTGCCGGCCGACGCGTCGGCGCCGCGCATGAACGACACCGGGCCGGAGGCGTAGCCGCCCTTCGAGAGCTGCTCCTTCGAGGAGCGCAGCTTGGAGAGGTTGGCGCCCGAGCCCGAGCCGCCGCGGAAGATGACGCCCTCGCGGCGGATCCAGTCGAGGATCGAGTCCATCGAGTCGTCGATCGAGAGGATGAAGCACGCGCTGCACTGCGGCTTCTCCTCGAAGCCGACGTTGAACCAGACCGGTGAGTTGAAGGAGGCGAGCTGGTTGACGAGGATCGCCTTGAGCTCGGCCTCGAAGGTGTCGGCCTCCTCGTCGGTCGCGAAGTAGCTGCCCTGCCGGCCCCAGCCGCCGATCGTGTCGACGACGCGGCCGATCATCTGGCGGACGCTGGTCTCGCGCTCGGGCGTCCCCAGCTGCCCGCGGAAGTACTTCTGCGCGACGATGTTCGTGGCCGTCTGCGACCAGAACTTCGGGAACTCGACCGACTTCTGGTCGAACGCGGCCTTTTCCTTGCCCGGGATGAAGGCGTCGCGGATCTCCCACTCGATCTCGTCGAACGGATCGCGGCCGGGAATCGTGAAGTAGCGCTTGACGCCGAGCTTCCTCGCCTCGTCGGTGACGGTGTTCTGCAGCTCTGTCTCGGTGATCTCGGTCTCTACAGTCGCCATTCCAGCCTCCCGGGCGCGTCTTCAGGTCGACAAAAGGAACAGGACCATAGAGGCGCGGTCGGACGACATTCTATCTGCCCGACTCAGCCTCGAAAAAGGGCGATTTGCTGGAGTTTCGCCTGAAGGTACGGCTGGCCGTACCAGGGGACGCCGGGTGGCTTCACTGACGGCGCGCGGCGGGGCTGCCAGGCTCTCCGCATGCTGCTGGATCTCACCGAGAAGCACGGCTCGATCGGCCTCGGCAACGCAGGCGAGCGGGTGTACGTCGTCGGCTACCGCACGTCGCCGCACGCGCAGGACTACCGCGACTTCCTGGAGCGGAACGGTGTCCCCTACCAGTGGATCGACGTCGAGGAGGATCCGCTCGCGCGCTTCCTCGGGGCGCCCACGGACGTCGAGGGAGTGCGGCTGCCGGTGTTCCTGTTCCCGGACGGGAACCGGCTCGAGCCCGTCGACGACGAGGACGAGACGCGCGCGTTTGCGCGCACACGCGCCGAGCTCGCCGCGCGCACAGGGCTCCACGTGCGCCCTTCGCTCGAGCTCTACGACGTCGCCGTCGTCGGCGCCGGCCCGGCGGGACTGACCGCCGCGCTCTACGCCGCGTCCGAGGGCCTGAGCACGGTCGTCGTCGAGCGGCACGCGCCCGGCGGGCAGGCGGGGACGAGCGCGCGCATCGAGAACTACCCGGGCTTTCCGAACGGTCTCAGCGGACCGGAGCTCGCCGAGGCCGCCCACGAGCAGGCGGTTCGCTTCGGGGCCGAGATCGTCCTCGGCTCGGAGATCGGAGACGGCAAGATCCGGGAGGACGACGCGATCGTCTTCCAGCTCAGCAACGGGTCGGTCGTCCGCGGGCGCGCCGCGATCGGCGCCACCGGGTTCGACTACCGGCGGCTCGATGCCGAGGGAGTGGACGACTTCGTCGGGGTGGGCGTCTACTACGGCGCATCGCCGAGCGACGTGCTCTACCACCGTGGTGACGACGTCTTCGTCCTCGGGGGAGCGAACTCGGCGGGCCAGGCGGCCCTGCAACTGGCTGCGCATGCCCGCTCGGTGACGGTGCTCGTACGCGGCGAGACGCTCGAGGAGCACATGTCGCAGTATCTGGTCGACCGCTGCTGCGGCCACCCGGCGATCACCGTGAGGACCGACACCCGCGTCGTGCGGGCCTGCGGGGACGGGAAGCTCGAGCGGATCGTCATCGAGTCGGGCGGCGAGGAGCTCGAGCTGCCGGCGGACGCGCTCTTCATCCTCATCGGCGGCACGCCCTCGACGGCGAGCTGTCCCTACGGGCTACGGCGCGACCCACTGGGGTTCGTCGTAACGGGCCCCGACCTCGGTCGCCACTGGAAGCTCGACCGCGCTCCGTTCTTCCTCGAGTCGAGCCAGCCAGGATTCTTCTTCGCGGGCGACGCCCGGCTCGGATCGGTCAAGCGCGTCGCCGCTGCGGTGGGCGAGGGCGCGATGGCGGTGCAGCTGGTGCACCGGTATCTCGCCGGGTCGGCCTAGGGGTTGCGCGGGCCGGACTCGGCCTGCGGCCGCAAGGTCTGGCGGCGAAGCTGGCGGCGGCGGGCCACGTACGCGGCGGAGCCCAGCAAGAGCATCAGCACGGCGATCGCGCCGAGCACGATCGCGGGCAACGGGACGGAGGAGGCGCTCGAGCCCTGGAAGACGTCGGTCGGGGCCCGGGTCTGACCGATCCTCCGGCCGAGCGTGAGCGGCACGACGGAAGCGGGCGGCTGGCCGCCGTTCTCCGCATAGGGGCCGCCCAGGAAGCTCGGCAGAGCGTCGGCGGTGAAGATGCTGGCGGTCGGGTCTTGCGGCCCTCCGCTGTTGCCTGCGATCGCCAGCTGCATCGCGAGCGTGATGTCCTGGCGCGCGTTCGAGTAGATGTCGAGGTCGGACTCGACCTGGACGATCTTCAGCGCGTCCCGGTAGCAGTGGAGCGGGTACGTGTGGCGGAGCTGGCCCGATTTGCTGCCGTACCAGTCGTCGACGACCTTCTGGCCGCAGGACGTCTTGGCCGAGGCTGCGCCGGCTGTGGCCGCGAGCGCGGCAGCGGCGATGATGAGAAGGAAGGCGAGTCTGAGAGTCGGGCGCTTCAAGAAGAGCGTCTCGGAGTGGTCGGTGTTCTCATGGTCGAGTCTACGCAAAGGCTCCGTCGGCCCTTCTCCGAACCGTTGCCCCAGTCTCTGTCAAAGCCGTGTGCCGCCCGTAATCCCGAGGTCAGGGTTTTGTTAGCCAGGGCCTGCGTGGGGCAAACCAGCCGGGTGGTGGCGCTACCGTGCCAGTTCGATGCGCGCGGCCGCCGGCCTCCTTTACGTCACCGCCGCCGGCGCGCTGATCGCGGTCTCGCTCTTCTTCGGGGGGAGCCTGGGCGACGGGCGGCTGTTCTGGATCGGGATCTTCGCGGAGGCGCTCGCCTTCGGCGCGGTGGCCGGGGGGCTCGCCGGGCTGTGGCCGCTGGCGGTGCCGAGCCGGGTCGGTGTCGCCGCGATCGGCCTCTTGACGGCGTTCGTGTGCTGGCAGGGCGTGACGATGATCTGGTCGATCGCGCCCGATCGTTCGTGGGCGTACCTGAACCGCGGTGCCGTCTATGTCGCGTTCTGCCTGCTCGGCCTGGTCGTGGCGGCGAACGTGCGGATGCCCGCGCGCGCCGTCGCCGGCGGTCTCGCGGTGCTCCTGTTCGGGGTCGTCGGCTGGGCGCTGCTCGGCAAGGTGTTCCCCTCGCTGTTTCCGGACGGCGCGCGGGTGGCGCGGCTGCGGAACCCGATCGGCTACTGGAACGCGCTGGCGCTCGCGTGCGCGCTCGCGCTGCCGCTCGGGCTGTGGCTCGCGACGAGGCGCTCGTGGCGGCGCGAGCTGAGGGCGGCCGGTGTCCTGCTCCTCTACCTCGCGGCGATCGCGCTCGTGCTCACCCTCTCGCGCGCGGGGATCCTCGTTGCGGCCGTGGCGGTCCTGCTCTGGCTCGCCTTCGTCCCGGCGCGGCTCGAGAGCTTCGGCGCGCTGCTGCTCGCGGTCGTGCCCGCGGCGGCCGTGGCCGGCTGGGCCTCGACGCGCGCGGGGCTCGTCGACGACAACCAGCCGCTCGGCGCGCGGCGCTCGGACGGGGCCTGGTTCGGGCTCGCGGTGGTTCTGGTCGGCGTGGCGGTGGTAGCCGCCGCGCTCTGGGCCGACGGGGCCGACCGGCGCTTCGCGGATCCGGCGGCTCGGCGGCTGTGGGCGCGGCGGATCGGGATCGCGATCGGCACCGTGGCGGTCGTCGGCGTGATCGCGGTCTCGGCGGCGAGCGGCGGGCCGGGCGCGTGGCTCCGCGAGTTCCGCGGCGGCGGCGAGGTCGGCGGCTCGGCTGCGCGGATCGGCACGCTGAGCTCGAACAACCGCTGGGAGTGGTGGAAGGAGGCGTGGCAGGTGTTCGAGCAGAAGCCGCTCGGCGGGAAGGGAGCGGCGACCTTCCCCGTCTCGCGGCTCCGGGTGCGGAAGGGCGGCGTCGTGACGAACGAGGGGCCGCACAACCTGGCGCTCCAGGCACTGTCAGAGACGGGCATCGCCGGCTTCCTGCTGGGCGTGGGGGCCGTGCTCGCCGCGCTCGTGGCGATCGGCCGCTCCGTCGGCCGGCTACGCGGCGAGGAGCGCGCCGCCGCCGTCGCGCTCGCAATCGCGATCCCCGTCTACCTCCTGCACGCGCTCGCCGACATCGACTGGGACTTCGTCGCCGTCAGCGCACCCGTGTTCTTCATCGGAGGGCTGCTGATCGGGATGGGCGGAGAGGTGCGGGCGGTGCGTGTCCGCGGCCGGACGTTGCTCGCCGCAGCGGTCGCGGCCTGCCTGCTCGCGGGTGTCTACTCGCTGGCCGCGCCGTGGCTGGCGTCGAACCGCGTGCAGGACGCGTACTCGGCGATCTTCGCCCGGAGCCCGCGGGCGGCCGCGAGCGATGCGCGGGATGCCGCCTCGCTCGATCCGCTGTCCGTTCAGCCGCTCTGGGCGCTCGCCGTCGCGTACTCGTCGATCGGGGACGTGCCGGGAGCCGTCAACCAGTACGAGCGCGCGACGCGGCTCCAGCCCGAGAACCCGGACACGTGGGTGGCGCTCGGCGCGTATGAGCTCTGCCATGGCGACTATCGCGGCGCCTACACGGCGCTGAACCAGGCCTACACGCTCGACCCCTACGGGCCGACGGGGATCAAGAACGGGTTGCTCGACCAGGCGCGCGCGGCCGTCGAGAAGCGCGGCCGGCCTACTTGCCGACGATGATCAGGAGCTTGGCGCTTCGGAGCTGGCTGGGCAGCACCCCGTCGAGGGCCGTGACGATCGGAATTCCGACGTCGTGCGCCGCGCGCCGGGCCTCTCGCTCGTAGCCGGGCCGGTACATGACGATGCTGGCGGCGTAGTCGGCTCGCTTGGCGTTGGCCACCCCCACGACCGGGTAGCCGTGCGCGCGGAGGGCTCGTGCCTCCGCGCCGGCGGCTCCGCCCAGGCCGTTTCCGTTCAGGACGAGGAGCCCCGTGTGCCCGCGGGGCATCATCGGGCGAGCGGGGGCGCTGATGCGGAGCGCCGTCTTCGCCGGGGGGCTCGGCTTCGGCCCGGCGGCCGGTGCGGCATGGTGAGTGGCGCTCTGCGCCGCGGCTGCGTGGGCGTGCTGGAACCAGCCCTTGCCGAGCAGCGCGACTCCGACGGCGACGAGCACGACGAGCTCGAGCGTCGCGATGCCGGTCACGATCAGCGTCCGGGTCCGCCATGGCTGCGCGAGGTCGTGGGTCGGTGCGTAGTGGTCCACGGGCGCTTCGAAGTTCGCGCCGCCGCGGCCCGATTCCTGCCGGCAGGGTCCGTTCCGGCCAAGTCCGAGGGACTGTCCCTCGGACATGGCTCCTGGGGAAAGAGCTGGGGAAAGGTGGGCCGGCGCTGTGGAGAATCAGCCGGTGGCTGTGAAAGAAAGCCGCCCGGGCTACCGGGCGGCTGAGAAAAACGCCCAGGCGGCGCGCAGGCCGTCCTCCAGCGAGACCTCGGGGTGCCAGCCGAGCTCGCGGGCGGCCAGGCCGGGATCGAGCACCGAGCGCTGCAGGTCGCCGAGCCGCTCCGGGCCATGCTCGGGGTCGATCTCGTGCCCGGTCGCGCGGCGCATCGTGTCGACGAGCTCGAGCACCGAGGTCGGCTGCCCGGTCGCCACGTTGACGACGCCGCCGTCCAGGGCCGTGGCGGCGAGGGTCGCGCGGGCGACGTCTCCGACGTACACGTAGTCGCGCACCTGGGAGCCGTCGCCGAAGATCGTCGGCCGCCGCCCGTCTGCGACGGCCCGGAGGAAGATCGCCACCACGCCCGCCTCGCCGTGCGGATCCTGCCGCGGCCCGTAGACGTTGCCGTAGCGGAGCGCGACGTGGCGTGTCCCGTGCAGCCGGTTCCAGGCGGCGAGGTACTCCTCCCCGGCCAGCTTGGACGTGCCGTACGGGGACAGCGGCCGCCGCTCCCAGTCCTCCGTTGCCGGGCGCTCGCACTCGCCGTAGATCGCGCCCCCGGTCGACGAGAACACGACCTGCGCGCCGTGCGCCCGCGCCGCCTCGAGCACCGCGACCGTTCCGAGCACGTTCACCTCGGCGTCGAACGCAGGGCGCGCGACCGACACGCTCACCGACGCCTGCGCGGCCAGGTGGAACACCAGCTCCGGCCTCACCGCGTCGAACGCGACGCCCGGGTCGCGGATGTCGCCCACGTGCAGCTCGGCGCCCGCCGGGACGTTCTCGCGCTTGCCGGACGAGAGGTCGTCGAGGACGTGAACCTCGTCGCCGCGCGCCACGAGCGCCTCAGCCACGTGCGAGCCGATGAATCCCGCCCCCCCGGTCACGATCGCCCGCATCGAGCCGTATCGTAGGCGCGGAATGTTCGTGACGTTCGAAGGAGTCGACGGCTCGGGCAAGTCGACGCAGGCCGAGCTGGCCGTGGCCTTCCTCGCCGAGGGCGGCCGGGAGGTCGTTGCGACGCGGGAGCCGGGCGGAACGCCGCTCGGCGAGCGGATCCGGGAGCTGCTCCTCGATGGGACGGAGATGTCCGCCTGGGCCGAGGCCAGCCTGTTCGCCGCCGCCCGCGCGGAGCTCGCCGAGCGGGTGATCCGCCCGGCGCTCGCCGGCGGCGCGATCGTCGTCAGCGACCGCTACATCGATTCGTCGCTCGCCTACCAGGGCATCGCACGTGGGCTCGGGATCGAGCGGGTGCTCGGGCTGAACCTCGCCGTCGCCGACCTGATGCCGGACCGCACCTTCATCCTGCTCGTCGACGAGTCGACCGCCGCCGCCCGCCTGGGCCACAGGCAGGATCGGATCGAGCGCGAGGGCGCTGCCTTCCGGGCTGCCGTCCAGCAGGGATACCGCGCCGTCGCCGAGCGCTTCCCCGGGCGGATCGCGCTGCTCGACGGCGGTCGGCCCCCGGAGGAGATCGCGGCCGATGTGCGGGAGGAGCTCGCTGCCCGTGTTTGACGAGGTGGTTGAGCAGGCTGAGGCGAAGCGGCTGCTCCAGGCGGCGCTCGCCGAAGGGCCTGCGCATGCGTACCTCTTCCACGGGCCGGCGGGGGTCGGCAAGCGGAAGACGGCGCTCGCGTTCGCGGGCGAGTTGCTCGGCGACCGTGGCCGCGTCGAGCGGCAGTCGCATCCCGATCTCTACGTCCTCGAGCCGCTCGGCGACCAGATCCGGATCGACGAGATCCGCACCTTGCGCCGCGACCTGCACATGCGCCCATTCGAGGCGCCGTGGCGCGTCTACCTGATCGTCTCGGCGCATCTGCTGAATGCGGAGGCGGCGGACGCGCTCCTCAAGGACCTGGAGGAGCCGCCCCAGTACGCGATCTTCGTGCTGCTCGCCGACGAGGTGGGCCCGCTGCCCGACACGATCCGCTCGCGCTGCCAGCCGATCCCGTTCTCGCGGCTGTCCGAGCGGGCCGTGCGCGCGGTGGTCGACGCGTGGGCGCCCGGCCTTCCACCAGATCGTGCGACCGCCGTCGCCCGCGTTGCGGGAGGGCGTCTCGACCGCGCGGAGCGGCTGCTCGACGTCGACGCCGCGGCGCGCCGTGAGGAGCTGCTCTCGATTGCCCGCTCGGTCTATGCCGATCCCGGCTTCTCCGCTCAGCTCGCGGCGGGGCGCGTGCTCGAGCTCGTGAACGAGGGGGCGACGGAGGCGAGGGAACGCGTTGAGAAGGACCTCGAATGGCGGAGCGACCTGACCGAGCGCGAAGCGGATCTCCGGCGACGCCGGGCCGAGCTCGGCGGCCAGCGCGAAGGGGTGCTGGAGGCGCTCGAGGAGCTCGCGGCCTGGTACCGGGACCTGATCTGCGTCTCGGTCGGCGCGGGGAACGTCGTCGCGCACTACGACCATCTGCACCAGCTCGCGGAGGACGCGTCGGCCGAGCGGCTGGCCGGCGCCGAGCGCGCGGTCGAGCTCGTTCGCGAGACCTGGCGCGGCTTCGAGGAGCTGAACCTGCAGCCGAAGCTCGCGCTCGAGGCTCTGCTCGTCCAGCTGCGGCGCGAGCTCGTTCCGTCGACCGTTCCGGCCTGATCGCGCCGTGGCGGATCCCGTCGACCAGGCCGCCGACCGCCTCTACGGGCTGCCGCTCGACCAGTTCACCCCGGCGCGCAACGCCGCGGCCAGGGAGCTTCGCGATCGCGGTCTGCCGGCCGAGGCAGACGAGGTGAAGGCGCTCGTCAAGCCCACCGTCGCCGCCTGGGCCGTCAACCAGCTGACCCGGCGCCGGCACGCGGATCTCGACGAGTTCCTCGAGGCCGCCGCCGACGCACGCGACGCGCAGCTCGGCGGTCGCAGCGACGCACGTGAGGCGATCAGCCGGCAGCGTGACGCCCTCGAGACACTCGTGCGCGCCGCCGGCCTGGAGCTGGGCGGCGACGTGTCGGACCCGGTCGCAGGACGGATCCGCCAGACGCTCGAGGCCGCTGCGGTCGACGACGAGGCGGCCGAGCAGGTGCGCCGTGGCCGGCTCGTGAAGGAGCTCGAGCCGGCAGGGTTCGGGACGCTCGCCGCGCACGCGAAGCCCGCGACGGGGAAGCGCCGGCCGAAGGCCGATTCCGTGAAGGCGCGCAGGGAGCTCGCGGAGGCCCGAGCCCGGCTGCGCGAGGCGGAGGACGAGCATCGCGCGGCTCTCGCCGAGGAGCGCCAGGCGCACAAGCGCTGGCAGCAGGCGCACGGTGACGCCGAGCAGGCGGGCGAGCGGGTCGAGCAGGCGAGAGCGGCGCTGGAGGCAGCCCGGCGCCGCTGAGGGCCGGGATCAGGCGAGGCGGGCGAGCGCGGCGAGGTCGTCCGGCGAGAGCTCCGGCCCGGCTGCCGCGGCGTTCGCGCGCACCTGCTCGGCGCTCGTGGCGCCCGCGATCACGGACGGGATGCCCGGCTGCGAGGCGAGCGCCGCGATCGCCAGCTCGAGCAGCGAAAGCCCCTGCTCGCGCGCCAGCGCGTCGAGCGCCTCGATCCGGTCGAAGGTGGCGTCGCTGATCTCCCGCCCTTCGAGACGCGTCCCCTCCGGCCGCGGCTGACCGCGCCGGTACTTGCCCGTCAGCAGGCCGCTTGCGAGCGGGAAGTACGGGATGAAGGCGATGCCGAGCTCGCGGGCCTTCGGCAGCGCGTCCTGCTCGGCCTCCCGCTCGAGCAGGCTGTACTGATTCTGGACTGCGACGAAGCGCGGCCTGCCGCTCGCCCGGGCGAGCTCGTCCGCCTCGGCGAGCTGCGCGGCGGAGAAGTTCGAGCAGCCGATCGCACGGACGAGCCCCTCCTCGACGAGGTCCTGCATCGCCGCAGAGCGTCTCGCCGATCGGGGTCGCACCGTCGGGGCGGTGGTAGTAGTAGAGATCGACGTGGTCGGTCTGCAGGCGCTCGAGCGACGAGCGGATCGCGCGCCGCACGTACTCCGCCGAGCCGTTCGGCCCCTCGCCCATGTCCATCCCGAACTTCGTCGCCAGCACGACCTGGTCGCGCCGCCCGCGCAGGAGCTCCCCGAGGAACCGCTCGCTGCCGCCGCTGTTGCCGTAGATGTCGGCCGTGTCGAAGAAGGTGATGCCCGCGTCGAGCGAGGCGTCGACGACCTCCCGCGTCCGTTCGAGATCGAGCCGCCCACCGAAGTTGTTGCACCCCAGACCCACCCGGGAGACGAGCAGGCCTGAATCGCCGAGCGGCTCCGTGCGCACGGCGGCATCCTAGAGCCGGCGACCCGTCCCGGTAGACTGAGGAGCCGCGCCGACGTAGCTCAGCTGGTAGAGCACTTCACTCGTAATGAAGGGGTCCGCGGTTCGAATCCGCGCGTCGGCTTAGTCATGGGCTTCGTCTCTGGGTTGGGCTTTACCACGCGGCCAACGACCTGTCCAACCAGGCGCTGCTCGAGCAGATCGTCGACGGGTTGAAGGACTCTCCCGGCCTCGGCGCGTGGAAAGGAGCCGACGAACCGTTGCACGGCAACGTGGCGCCGCAAGGTTTGGCAGCTGCCTACGACTTCGTGCGCTCACGCGACCCGAACCATCCGGTTGTGATCATTCAGGCGCCACGGGCGCGGACGGGCCCGTTGACGACGGCGCTGCTCAAGCCCTACGCCGCAGCGGGCGACATCCACGGCGTCGATATCTACCCGATCTCGCATCCGCCGGGGGCCCACGCCGGCCGGCCCAACAAGGACATCAGCGTGGTCGGCGACGTGACCGACCTCGTCGTTCAAGCCGCGCCTGGCAAGCAGCATTGGACGACATTGCAGATCGCCTGGAGCGGTGTGCTCCCACCGGCGCATGTCCCGATCTTCCCGAACGCACACCAGGAGCGCTTCATGGCCTATCAGGCGATCGTGGCGGGAGCAACCGGGCTCGTCTTCTTCGGCGGTGACATCACCCAGGTAGCGCCGGGAAAGGTCTCCTTTGGCTCGCCAGCCGAGGTGGCCCAAAACGGGGGCATTGTGGTGGTTGAGGCCGTCGGCCGCAACTTCGGCTACTGGCACGTCGCGCCGGCCGTACAACCTGGCGTCAACGTGCCGCTCCACGGCCTGCTCGGCCACGTCGCCGTGCAGCCTGAGGACTGGGGCCACGTGCACTTCGCCGAGTCCAGTCACGGGCCTAATGGGATCACTTACTGGAACCCGCTCCGCGCGGGGGCGCTGACCCCGTTCTTCGACTACGGGCCGCCGGTGATCAGCGCGATCGTGACGTCACGTCCGCCGGGAGGGCTCCACGGCCTCGTCGACCTCTCGGTGGAGGCGCACGACAACACGCCGATCGAGGTCACCCAGGCGAAACCGTCCGGGTGGCGCGGCATGCCGGTCACGCCCGCACGCATCAGCTGGCGGCTTATGCGCGCGGCGCAGCAGATCGCGCCGTGGCAGCTCGCCTTCGACCACGGCATCTCCTTTCACTCGTAATGAAGGGGTCCGCGGTTCGAATCCGCGCGTCGGCTCCACAGGGAGTCCCTGCAAAGCCCCGCTTTTCGGCGGGGTTTTGCTTTGCGGCAACGGTTCGATGTGGCGAGGGGCAACAGACGGGGCAACCGCGCGCGAGCAGAGCCCTCTCTTCTTACTTGTTCAGGTTCCGCGCGCGCGGAAACGGCATCCGCACGCCTCGATGGCCGGCGTCCGAATCTATGCGGCGTGGATGGCGTCGGCAAGTGCGAGCCCGACGAGCGACCACAGTGCCACGTAGGGGATCGCGTAGGCGACCGAACCAAGCACGATCCGACGCTCACCAACCGGCTTGCCGCCGATCGACCTGGCGAGGGCGACGACGAGGACCGGGTTGGCCAGCGCCGACGCGAGCGCGTACCAACGGTCCGGGCCGCGCTGGACCCATGCCACTGGATGTCTCATCAAACGGCTCGCCCGCATTCTCTCCAGCCTCGGCTCGATCCGACTGGCGTTGCTCGAGAACCACTCCTCCCATCGGCTGTCAACCCAGCGACAGCAGGCGATGGCAAGGACGATGACGGCGATCGTCGCCACGATGAACACGATCAACGGTTTGAACGAGGCGGCGAGCAACGCGATCGGCAGGCCGAGAACGATGCCGTCGAAGAACGCGACGGCAGCGACGATCGTGCCGATCGCACCCGTGCGTGCCGGCCGGCCGGCACGTCGAGCCGATGTGGGCGGGGAAGCCATCCCGAGACATATCGGCAGGAACGGGCAGACGCTTGCGCGGAAGATCACCCTTATCGCAGCGTGCCGGCATGAATCGAAGATGTAGCTTCACGCCAATGACAGAGGTGAGGGGGGTGCGGACGGTCCGTGGGGCCGCGTCTGTGGCGGGGTGGCTGTTGGCGGCCGGGATCGTGATTGCGCTGTTGTTGTCATCTGCTGTGCCGGTCGGCTCGGGGTCGGTGGGCGACAAGCCCGATCTCGTGCCGTTGCTCCCGACCGCGGTGTCGTCCGGCCAGATGACGCCGGTATTCGTCGACGGGTTTCAGCTGCCGGGCCGACTCCTGTATCGGTTCGACTCGGTCCTCGAGAACCGGGGTGGCGTGCTCGACCTGTTCCGCGACCCGGTGACGGGTCATGCTCTGCAGGCGATCTGGGCAGGTGGCACGCCGAGCTCGCAGCCGGACCCCAACGTCGCTCCTTCCGGGCCGGCCGTGATGATCGAGGACCGTGCCGCAGCCGGTGCGTCGTTCGCCTACAGCACGCGCCCGGGTCATCAGCACTGGCACTTCGCACCCGCCGCCGTCTACGAGCTGCTCGTGCCGGGCCGAGCGGCACGGGTGGCGGCGAAGATCAGCTTCTGTATGTCCGACACGTACGGGACGCCCGTGTACTTCCAGTACGGATACGTCGGGCAGGGCCCGAACACGTTCTGCGCCCCGGACGATCCGTCAGCGAGGTTCGTGCGGATGGGGATCTCGCCCGATGTCGGCGACTACTACTGGGCGCAGCTCGGGGACCAGTGGATCGACGTCACCGGTCTGCCTCCCGGCCGGTACACGCTGCGCGCGATCGCGAACCCGGTCGGCGCAATCGACGAGTCGAACACCGGCAACAATGTCGTGGAGCAGACGCGGACGATTCCGGGCACGACTGCGACGCCGGTATCGGAGACCGTCCACGGCGGCTCTTCCAGGATCCGCCTCTCCGGCGCCGTCGTCGCTCCCGAGATCCCGGCCCGGAGGAACCCGGGCTGTCAGCCGAGCAGGTACTCCTCGGCCTGTTACCTGTCGACTTCCGCGAAGGAGCCTCTCAGGTTCCAGCTCGCCCGGTTCCCGGCGCACGGGGCGGTCTCGATCATCAGCGAGCGGGGGCACGAGGCCACGGCGCTGTATGCCCCTAACCGGGGCTACTCGGGTCGCGACTCGTTCACGTACACGGTCACCGACAGCCGGGGCCTCAGGAGCGTGCCGGCGACGGTCCGGCTCCGTGTTCTCCGGTCCAGGCGCCGATGAACGGTCGTGATCACGGCCCGCTGAGCGCGAACGGGCCCTCGAAGACCCCGTTCCGGCCGGCGTAGAGCTGTACCCCCATCCCGGCGGTCGGGTACGGATACGTGCGCAGGTTGAACGTGAACGTGGTGCCGAGCGCCAGCGACCCGCCCGAGCAGGTGAGCGTGTCGTACGGATTCGGGTTCGCTCCGCTGGGCAGCTGCGACGGGCAGAGGAAGTTGACGATCGTGCGCGGGGTCGTGCCGCTCGGCGGAACCACCACCTTGATCGAGTCGAACGGGGCGGCGGCCGCCAGCAGCCGCAACGATCCCCCGTTGATCGTCGCCTCACAGGTGACTTCCGCTGGATCGAAGAAGCTGCACCCGCCCTGCAGGCTCTTCCTCGGGGGCCCCGGCGGCGTGCGATCCCTGATCAGCTGCTCGATCAGCGTGATCTGGGTGTTCCAGAACTTGACCACCTCGATGATCTGGTCATTCAGGCTGTCCAGCGCGCTCTTCGCCGCGGTGAGCGCGCCAGCCGCCGGGTTGCGCGGACCCAGGTCGTGGAGCAGCCGCCCCACGTGCTCCGCCGCGTCCGCCACCGTCCCCTCGTGCTTCAGGAGGTCGTCGACGAACGTCCGCTCCTTCGCGGCCATCGCCTTCAGCTCGGCGGTCGACAGCGTCGAAGGGTCGACCACGACAACGTCGTCGTCGGCCGGCTGGGCGCCCGCGAACTCCGACCACGTCTTGTCGTCGGTCGGCGGGACCTGCTGCAACAGACGCGACGCGCCGCGAGGCAGGGCCGCAAACGACCGGGCATCCACCGACGCGACATTCGACAGTCCGGGCCCGAAGACCCAGAAGAAGACGTGACGCCCGAGCCGGAGAACCCCGACGCTGGTCGAACGGGTATGCCGGCGATCCTTCTCCGCCGGCACCAGATAGGTAGCCCGCTTCGAGCTCGAGACGCGGACCGTCCGCGTGAGAAACTCGGCGCCCGTCGTGATCAGGCCCGCCGGGGCACCGGCGCCGGGCTTCGGCCGCAGCACGATCCCCACAACAGCTTTCGCGAGGCGGCCATGACCGAGCGCCGTCTCGACATTGCCGGCGAACGTGACGTCCACCAGCACGCCCATCCCCTCCTCACCGATCACCCTGACCGCGCGGATGTCGAGCGCTGCCCGATCGGCGGCCGTGAGGCCCGGGGCCTTGACGTCGCCGGCCGGATCCGTCCCGCGCACATCACCGCCCCTCGCCCCGAACGCGACGACGGCACCGGCAACCATCACCAGCACAACCGCCAGACCTCGACGCATCGGACGACTCTACGACTCCGCCGCGCGCCGGGTCAAGAAGCCATGGGTGAGACGTTCAGGAACCGAGCCACTCTTCGCGGCGCCAGTCGGCGCCCGTGCGGTGCCGTCGGACGGCGTAGACCGTCCCGCCTGCGGCTGCCAGTGACGCGGCTGCTGCCAGCAAAGGGCGGATCGTCCACATGACCCAGACGAGTCCCCAGACGGCGAGCGCTGCAGCGGTCGCGACCGCCAGAAGGACAACAAGGAGTTGCCATGCGTTCAGTGCGGCGAGCTTGGCCATGTGTCTTCTCCGCTCTCCGTTTGCTCCCCGGCCGGCCGCAACCCGGCTGTCTGTTGCGTGCCATTGTGGGCTCGTCGGCGCCGTCTGTCTATCCCTGACCCGGGGGAACTTGCCTCGCCTTTCGCGAGACCCGGGCTGCGGTTGCACCGAGCCACGTGTCGGTGCTTTCCCCGATGGCCTGCAGCGGAGGTGCGGAGAGGATCGTTGGGATTCCACGTAGGAGGTGACCGCCAATGAGCGGTTCAGACATCGCACGAAAAGCCTGGTGGGCGCGGCGCTGATTCTCTCCGTCGTCGCCGCCGGGGCGACGGCAGGCCTTGCCCAGGCTCGAGCCTCGAAGGCGGCGTTGACCACGACCGTGACCTTCAGCACGTCCGTCAACGAGTTCACGCCTGGGAGCTACAACCAGGGCGCGTGGAGCGGGGTCGACTCCAACCTGACCTCGAAGGACAACTACTTCACCGGATTCCTCGGCGCGGAGGTCTACCGCGGCTATTTCACGTTCGACGTCAGTGCGGGCACGAACGTATGCCCACCGCTCGCCGCATCGCTGACGGTGCCGCGCGGGCACTTCGGCTCGCCGCCACCGTCGACGTTGAACCTGGGCCTCTTCGACGTCTCGACGCTTCCGGCGACGCTCGCGCAGAGGGTTGTGAGCCCGAACGCCGCGATCTACAACGATCTCGGATCGGGCTTTTCCTACGGTAGCTCTGTCCTGTCGACGACCGAACCCGGGTCGCCGTACACGCTGTCCCTGAACGACACGGGCCTGGCTGCCCTCGGCCAGGTGCGTTCGAATCACCTGCGGTGGTTCTCGATCGGCCTCGGGCTCCTGAGCCCTCCGGCCGGCGACGCCTTCCTGTTCGGCTGGACGGGGAGCGCCCATGGCGATCCGCCAGTCACGATGGCGGTGACGCTGCCGAGGTTCTGCAGGGTCGCGTAACGAGCTCTCGCGCGACGGACGGCCACGAAGCCGGTGATGTGGCCGTCCGTTCGCATGCGCGGGTCGGGAGCCGGCTGGGAGAGCGTGTCGCCACAATGGCTGACCGGTGCGCGTCTTCCTCGGTGCGATCGCGGTGATCGTCCTCGTCGTCGGGGGCTTCTGGTTCGCTCTCAGCCAGCTCGTCGGCCCATCGCGGAACGATGCCGACGCGTTCACGAAGTCGAGCAACTGCGCCGCGGCGGATCCGTCACTGGCCCGCGACAGGAAGGACGCCGCCCGTGTCACCGCTCCCGGCCTGCGTGCTCTCGGGCTCCGGTGGGACGGGTTCCGTGCGGTTGCCCTGTTCGCGCGGTCGCCGCGCGGAGCGAGGGCGGAGGAGGCGAGGCTGGCCGCCGATCTGAGGACGCAGGGTCTCTCCGATGCGGAGATCGGCAGGCGTGTGCTCCGCGAGGGGTACGTCGTGATGCTCTACGTCGCCAGGCCCCCGACGCAGGCAGCGGAGGCCGCGCTCGGCCGGTGCATCTACCTGATCCGGGCGAACCGGATCGCGTCCTTCTTCGGGGTGAACATCACGCACACCGAGAGGCCGTTCCTCCCCGGCGCGGATCGGGACCGCCGCTAGATGGTCGACGATTCTTATGAAGCTCTCAGCGCTTCCTCATCCGGGCGTGGTTGGATTCGCACGTCTCCGACCTCGCGAGAAAGGAGAGCGCTTGCCGAAGTCAAAGCGGACGCTGCTGGTGGTGCCGGCAGTCGTGGCCGTCGCGGCTGCAGGGACCTGGGGCGCGGTTGCCATGGCCGCCTCGAAGCCCGGCACCACGACGCCGAAGAGCCAGACGACACCGAAGAGCCAGACGACGCCTCACCACAACTGCCCGCACATGGGCTCGTCGTCGAACGCCAACTACGCACCCTCGAACATCTGAACGGCCTCCTCCCGCTGCCCGCCGACCCGGACCTCGTCGGCAGGCAGCGGGCGGGAGCAGGGGCGGCTCAGCGAGGCGGCAGGGGACGCAGTGTCCGCGCCGCGTCGAGCAGCGTCTGCCGGCTCCACGAGGTGAGGCGCAGGTAGAAGCCGTTCTGGCGCATGAGCCCTGTCCACTGTGTCCGTTCCGTGTGAGGGCCTGAGCTGGAAGTCCCGCTGCGCAGGTCGAGGTAACCGGCGGGAGGGGCGTAGTCGCCCTGGATGCTCCACAGCCGAGCAGCCGACGCTGCAGGCCCCTCCTCGATCTCGAGGAACGGTTGCGATCCAGGGCCCGACGGGGCGCCGTAGTCGAGGGAGAGGACGCGCCCGCGGGCCGTTTGCCCGTGGCTGGATGCGGTCGTCCTTTCCAGCTGGACCGAACCGAGCTCGTGGCCGTCGATCGTGGGTCCCGCCCAGAGGGGTGGGCGCCCGAAGACTCTCTCGGCGTCACGGAGTTGCTTCGCCAGGTCGCCGGGCCCCGGCGGCGTCGGACTCGCGGAGCCGGAGCTCGAGGAGCTGGAGCCCGAGACGCTCGAATCCACCTTCGGCGCGGTCGGTGGCAGGTGTGCCTGTGCCCGCGTGAGCGTCTCCATGACGAGAACGTCGAGCTGCGACTGGAGGCGGCCGCCCTGGAAGAACTGCAGGCGCAGGAGCTGGAAGGTTCGCGCGTCGAGGGCGGCGCGCATGGAGCCTCCCGGGCCACTGCCCACGAGGAAGATGACGTGATGGCCGCGAACGACACCCTCTCCCGCCTTGTGCACCTTCCCCTGTCTCAACGCCTGTCGGTAGAGGGTTGAGAGCAGCGTGGGATCGTCGATGCCGAGCGAGGCCGTCGTGCCGACGGCGCGGTAGACGACGCGGCCGTCGACTCGTGCGACGCTCCGATAGACGTGTCGCTCGGCGTCGTACCAGAGCTCCCCGTAGCGGGAGATCGGCGTGCTACGACCGGTCTGCAGGTCGATCCGCACCCCCTGCGTGAAGCGAAGCACCGTGTGCAGGACGGGCCGATCACCGACGGCCGCGAGGGCACGGTCTACGAGAGAAGGGCCGCTGCCGCTGTCCCACGGGGAGACGAGAACGAGGATCAGCGCGGCCGTGGCCGCGAGTCCGACTGCTGCGATCCGGAACCGGCGCGAGCGGGCTCGCCGCGCGGGCGGCAAGGGCTCGAGCCGGGGCTGCGTGCTCTGGAGCGCGTCGGCGAGCGCCAGCAGCTCCGGCTCGGCTCGCAGCGCCTCCATGACCTCGGGATCCTTGATCGTCACGGGCTCACCCCCTCGCGTTCGAGGTCCGCACGCAGCGCCGCCAGCGCGCGCGTGAACCGCATCTTGGTTGCTCCCTCGGTGATCCCGAGCGAGGTCGCGATCTCGCTGAACCGCGCCCCGCGCAGGAGCTTCATCTCGAGCAGCGTCCGCTGCTCCTCCGGCAGGCGTGCGAACGCGGCGACGAGGAGCCCGGTCAGCTCCTCGCCGTACTCGGCCGGGACGGCTCCGTCGTACGAGGTGGCCACGGCTGCCTCGCGGCTGCGCCGCCGCGCCTCGTCCACGAAGCGCCGCCGGGCAACCGTGTAGAGCCAGGCGAGCGGCGACGGCGCATCAGGGCCGAAGTCGGGCAGCGCCGCCGCGGCGTCTGCGAACACCTGCTGGGCCAGGTCCTCGGCCCGGCTGTCGTCACCCGTGCGGCGGCGCAGGAAGCGATAGACCTGCCCGTAGTGGGCGCGGAAAGCCCGGTCGAGAACGTCGGTCACCACTGGTATCTCGCTCGAGCCGAGGAAAGGTCACACGGCAGTTGCTGCGATGCCCGGTGTGGGCTGGGCCACGCCGATCATGCTGTCCCGCGTGACGAGCGCGGCGAGCTCCGCCTCGGTCATGCCGTCGGTGCCCTCGGGCCGTTGCGGGACGACGAGGTAGCGGACGTCGGCCGTCGAGTCGAGCACGCACAGCTCGACGCCGGGATCGAGCTCGACGCCGAACTCGGCCAGCACCGCCCGCGGCTCCGAGACGGCGCGGGAGCGATAGGGGAGGCTCTTGTACCAGGCCGGCGGCGGGCCGAGCAGCGCGCGTGGATAGCAGGAGCAGAGCGTGCAGACGACCATGTAGTGCACCTCGTCCGTGTTCTCGACGGCCACGACCTTCGGCGACGGGCCGGCGTCGAGGCCGAGCTCGGCGGCAGCCTCGCGGGCGTCCGCGAGCAGGCGCTGCTTGAACTCCGGGTCGACCCAGGCGCGCGCGACGAGCCGCGCTCCGTCGGCCGGGGAGCGGGACACGAGCCAGTCGATCCCCTGCCGTACCGACTCGCGCGTGACGACGCCCTTCTCGACGAGCAGCTCCTCCAGCGCCCGCACGCGGGCGGCGGCCGGCGGCTCGCCGTCGTGCCCGATCGGCTCGTGCGGGTGGTCGTGGTCGTGCGGGTGGTCGTGCCCGTCGGCGGTCATGCCTCCTCCAGCCAGTGCTCGAAGACGTCGACGGAGAGCCGGTCGGTGTCGGGGCCGGAGTAGCCCGGCCACAGGTCGCGCTGCGCGAAGACGAGGTTGTAGAGCGGCTGCTCCGGAAGCCCGTCGCCGCCGTAGGCCCGCGTCTCAGGGTTCGTGAACGAGCCGTAGACGCGCTCGACGCTGCCCGTCTTTCCCTTCAGATAGGCAGGCGTGCGGCAGTGGCCGACGTGCGACCGCGCCGACGACCCGCACCCGCTCGCCCGGCTCGAACGTCAAAGCCGCTCGTCCAGCTCGCCGGGGGCGAGGATGCCCTTCTCGGTCAGGTTCAGCTCGGCCGAGTAGAGCCAGCGCTCGTAGTAGCTCGCGCGCTCGTACTCGTCCGGCGGCATGCTCTCGATCCCGCGGCGCAGCTCGTCGACGTTCATGACGCCGGCGCGGCCGAGGGCGCCGACGAGGGCGTCGGTCAGCAGCTCCCAGTCGTCGAGCGAGTGCTCGGTGCGGTCGATCGGCTCGCTCGTCGGCCAGCCGCCCCTGTCGTGCACCGCCCGCTCCACAGGCGGATTCTAGTCAGCGGCGATTGGAAGAGGGCTGAGCCCTCACAGCGTCTTCCCAGATAGCGCCCAGGAGGATCCCAGGCCGCCGGTGTTTCCTGTCTGAAGAGCAAGAAGCCCACGCGAACAGGAGAGCAAGCCATGACCACGATCATCGTCGCCAACTCGATCACAGCAGCCCTCGTCGTCCTCGGCCTGGCCGCCGTCATGCGGTTCGGCTATTTCACGGCCGGCGGCCGGATCGACCGCACGACACGGCCGTTCGAGCTGCACCGCGGCGCTGCAGCCGAGCAGCCCACACCTGAGCGCCGCGCCGCATAGCGCTCCGGGGGATACGCTCCGTGTCCGGCACGTGAGCGTCGCACCGTCACCGAAGCGGTTTCCGTGGCTGAAGGTCGGGCTCTTCGCTGCCGCTCTCGTGGTCGGCGCCGGAGTCGGGATCGGCGTCGCGGTCGCGAACCAGTCCGGCGGGACTCCGAGTGCCGTGCCGACCGCGCCCGCGGATCCCGGCCTCACCTGGCCGGCGGGAGCCCGCCGCGCGCCCGACTTCACGCTGCGCGACCAGGCCGGACGGACGATCAGCCTCCGCTCGCTGCGCGGCCGGCCCGTGATCCTGGCCTTCATCGACCCGGTCTGCCGCAATCTCTGCCCGCTCGAGGCGAAGGTGCTGAACGACGTGCCGGCGCAGCTGCCGGCCTCGGCCCGCCCGGCGATCGTCGCGGTCAGCGTGAATCCCTGGGGTCAGGCGACCTCGAACCTGCGCGTCGACGCCGTCAGGTGGCGGCTCGTCCCCGCCTGGCGCTGGGCGCTCGGCCGCTACGCCACGCTGTCGCGGGTCTGGCAGCGCTACGCGATCGGCGTTCGCGTGCGGACGAAGACGCTGGCCGGCGTCACGGTTCACCAGGTCGACCACACCGAGGCCGCGTACGTGATCGACCCGGCCGGCTACGAGCGGGCGCTCTTCGTCTTTCCTTACCGCTCCGCGGACGTGGTCAGTGCCGTTCGTCGCGTCACCGCCGGGCCTTCCTCGTCGAGCCAGCGGTAGATGAACACGAACACGGCAACCGTGTAGGGGATCGAGCCGATCCCGAGCATGACGCCGGCCGCCAGCTGCTGATCGGCGAGCGCCGAGATTCCGGCCAGGCGGTGCGAGAGGGCCGCGTACGCGGGATAGAGCGGCGTCGCGGCGAAGGCGAGCACCAGCGCGAGCACCCATCCCGTCGCTGCGCCCGCCGTCGCGTAGCCGGCGCGCTGCAGCCAGCCGAGCCGCGCACGCAGGGGCGGTGAGTCGACGATCGGGATCCAGAACAGCGTCCCGAAGACGAGGAACGAGGCGTGCTCGACGCTGTGGACGACCGTGTTGCTGAGGGTCAGGTCGTAGAGCCACGGGACGTGCCAGACGGCCAGATCGATGTTGATCAGCAGGAAGGCCGGGAGCGGCGCGACGAGCCCCCGCAGCCCGCGGCGCACGCCGGCGGGCAGCGCGACCACGCCGTGGGCGAGCGAGCGTCGCGCGTCGAGCGGCACGGCCCGCCAGATCGTGAGCCACGGCGCCGCCAGCACGATCAGCGGCGGCACGATCGTCATCAGGACGACGTGCTGCACCATGTGCATGGTCAGCGACTGCTCGGCAAGACGGTCGAATCCGGGGCTGAGCACGAGGTCGATCGAGACGAGGGCGACCGCGAAGAGTGCCGTCCGCCGGATCAGCTCGGGCCGCCGCCGGCCGGTGGCGAGCCGCCGCCGCAGCCCGACCGCGTACAGGAGCGCGCTCACGACGACGAGGACCGAGAGCAGGCTCGGGTCGAGGACCCAGCGCACTAGATGGTCGATGCCCCGATCTCGCGCGCTCGGCTGCGCGATCTGGCGTGTCTGGGCCGCTCCCGCCCGCCGGATGCCGGCGGAGCCGGCCTCCACCAGGCGTGCGCTTCACGCCGCCGCGCCGTCCCCGATACCGCTACGGGTATCGCCGACGTCACGTCGCCGCGCCCCAGAGCAGCCAGCTCGCGCCCCGAGGAGCACGATCCCGTGACATCGCCCATCTACCTGCCCGGCGGGCTCTTGCGCCGCGCCCGCGCGACGAGGTACCACCACCAGCCGAGCACGACGAAGAGCAGCGCCAGCGGGATCACGAGCGTCATGGTGGTCCCGGCGTCGACGTTCATTTGACCCCGTAGAGCAGCACGAACGCTGCGATCTCAACCAGTCCGAGCGTCGCCCAGAAGACCCAGAAGCTCGCGACCGAGGCCTCGACCGCCGGCGCCTCGGCCGGTGAGCGGCGCGCCGTGGCGACGATCGTCTCCAGCCAGAGCATGGCGCCGAAGGCGAAGATCGCGAAGAAGCCCGTCCAGCCGAGGAACACGCTCGCGAACCCGCCGTCCTCCGTCCCGAAGCCCAGGTCCGTGTACTGCCAGCACTGGATCGCCACCGCGGCCAGCCCGAGCCCGAGCGCGGCGACGCAGACCGGCCACCACCACGAGCGCCCCGCGCCGCGCAGCTCATGGACCGCGACACGGACGAGCACGACGCTGACGAGCACGCAGACCAGGATCGCGATGCCGGACCCGAGCGGGGTCGGCACGTGCTTGCCCGGCTTCGGCCCGGCCCAGAGCCCGTTCGAGTTCAGCGCCCGGAGGTAGAAGAACGCGAACAGGAACGAGATGAAGAAGAAGAGGGTCGCGGCCGAGAGCAGGTAGGAGCCGATCGAGACGATCCTCGCCTCGAGCTCCGGGCGCTCGGCCGGGATCAGGGCCGCGGTGGGCTCGGCGCTCACGTCAACGGGCCCTCGCGGGCGCGCCTGCCGGTCGGAGGCGCGCGACGGGCGGCGCGCCCGGCACACCGTAGTCGTAGGGGTCGCCGGTGATCTCCGGGATCTCGTCGAAGTTGTGGAGCGGCACCGGGGTCGGCACCTGCCACTCGAGGCCGCGCGAGTGCCACGGGTTCTGCTCGGCGGGGATCCGCGCGAAGACGAGCGAGTAGATCAGGTTCCCGATGAAGACCAGCATCGAGGCCCCGAGGCAGAACGCCGAGGCCGAGACGAAGTCGTTGATCACCTGCAGGTGCTGCGGATAGGTCGAGACGCGGCGCGGCATGTCGAGGAAGCCGGCCGCGAACAGCGGGAAGAAGGTCAGGTTGAAGAAGACGAACATCGTCCAGAAGTGGATCTTCCCGAGCTTCTCGTTCAGGACGACGCCGGTCATCTTCGGAAGCCAGTAGTACGTGGCGGCGAAGAACGCGAAGACGAGCCCGCCCATGATCGTGTAGTGGAAGTGGGCCATCGTGAAGTACGAGCCGTGGGTCGTCACGTCGCTCGGCACGTCGGAGAGGAAGATGCCCGAGAGCCCGCCGATCAGGAAGTTGAAGAAGAAGGCGAGCGAGAACAGCATCGGCACCGTGTAGCGCATCTTCGCGAGCCAGATCGTGCCGATCCCGTTCAGGAAGATGATCCCGGTCGGCACCGAGATCATCTCGGTGGTCAGCATGTAGAAGGGCCGCAGCGTCGAGTTGATGCCGCTGACGAACAGATGGTGCTGCCAGACGAAGAAGCTGAGGAAGGCGACGCCGAGCATGCCGGCGACCGCGAGGCGGTAGCCCCAGAGCGGCTTCCGCGCGAACACGGGCAGGATCTCGAGCACGATCCCAAAGCCGGGCAGGGCCAGGATGTAGACCTCCGGGTGGCCGAAGAACCAGAACAGGTTCTCGTACAGGTAGGCGCTACCCCCGGCGCTCGCGAGGTAGAAGGACGTGTTCGCAGTGCGGTCGAGCATCCCCATGAGCAGCGCGGCGAGCAGCACCGGGGAGGCGAGCACCATCAGGATCGACGTCGAGAGCACGCCCCAGACGAAGATCGGCAGGCGCGTCCAGGTCAGCCCCGGCGCGCGCATGGTCAGGATCGTCGCCATCAGGTTGAGGCCGTTCAGGCAGAGCGAGATCCCGATCAGCATGAAGGCGAAGATGTAGGCGTCCATCCCGGCGCGCGCCTCGTCGGAGAGCGGCGCGTATCCCGTCCAGCCGGTCGGGAAGCCGTTCCAGGCGATCGCCGACATCAGCACGAGGCCCGCGAGCGGGGTGAGCCAGAACGTCATCGCCTCGATCCGCGGGAACGCCATGCGCCTGGCGCCGATCATCAGGGGCACGAAGTAGTTGCCGAACGGCCCCAGGATGAAGGCCGACGTCATCATGATCATCATCGTCCCGTGCAGGCCGACGAGCGAGATGTACTGGCCGGCCGGGAACGCCTTCTCGTTCGGCGTCAGCAGCTCGGTGCGGATCAGCATCGCGTTGATCCCGCCGATCAGGAAGAAGGCGCCGACGCCGAAGAAGTACTGGATGCCGATCACCTTGTGGTCGGTCGACAGGCGGAAGTAGCGGCCCGCTCCGGCGCTCTCCTCGACCGGGTAGCGGGCGGGGCGGCCGAGCAGGCGTGAGACGGGGTAGTTGAAGAAGCCGAGGCCGGCCAGCCAGCCGATCGTCGCGAACAGGAAGCCCATGAAGATGGCGACGTCGTTCTGGTCGGTGCCGATCAGGTAGTCCTTCGAATCCGCGATCACCTTGCCGACGTAGGCGCCGAGGAAGAACCCGCCGATGCCGAGCGCGACCGCCGTCAGCATGTTGAGCCGGAGGAAGCGGCGCATCTAGCCGGCCCTCCGCTGTGGCTCGGGGAAGTAGTAGAGGCTGTAGGGCGGCAGGTACTTGTTGTTCAGCGCCTCGGCCTTCTGCTCGGCCGCCATCCAGGCCCCGAACGCGGGCGCGCCGACGACCTTTCCAGTCTGGTACATGTGCCCGTGCCAGAGCCCGCAGAGCTCGGCGCAGCGGATCGAGAAGCTGCCGGGCCTGCCGGTGTGGACGAACGCGACGTTGTCGACCCCCGGCACCGCGTCGGCCTTGACGCCGAGCTCGTACGCCCAGAACGAGTGCGTGACGTCGAGCGAGGTGACGTGGAACTCGACCAGCCGGTTCGGC
Source organism: uncultured Actinomycetes bacterium (assembly GCA_963742925.1). Taxonomy (GTDB): domain Bacteria; phylum Actinomycetota; class Thermoleophilia; order Gaiellales; family Gaiellaceae; genus PALSA-612. The sequence continues at coordinate 325,768 of CAVUNV010000005.1, forward strand.
CGGAAGCTCGAGCTGCTGCGTCTCGATCGCGCCGTAGCTCGGGAAGCGGTACGTCCAGTTCCACTGCTGGCCGATCACCTGCACCTGCAGCGCCTGCTTCGAGTGGGCGGGCAGGGCGACCGGGTTCGGGCCCTGGCCCCCTCCCGCGCCGTGGGCGCTGACGACGAGCACGAGGCTCCCCCAGACCGCGAGCGCGAGCACCGTCACGGAGGTCACCACCAGCCACGTCGTCTGCAGCAGCGAGTTGCCGCGGATGGGCGTGCCGTCCTCGATCTCCGCGCCGCGGGCCCTGAAGGCGACCATCGCGTAGCCGAAGCAGATCGCGATCAGGAGCACGACCGGCGCGGACACAGCCGTCAGGACGATGTTGGCGCTGGTCTGGTCGGACGCCTCCGGGGTCATGTCCCCGGGTGGCAGGTGCGGCCCGAGCACGAGCACGATCAACGGGACGGCGATCGCACACGAGACGAGCCAGATCGCGGCGATTCGCCCCACGTGCGCGGGCGGCCGCGAGGGCTGTGCGGGAGCGTCCGTCATCTAGACGACGTGTAGGAGCCCGTCCATGTAGCCGATGCTCTGCATCGGTCCGCCGAAGCCCAGGATGAAGCCGGCCGCGCAGGGCACGAAGCACTGCCAGCGGTACGTGCCGGACTTGCCCGTCCGGAACGTGAACGTGATCGTCTTGTGCGCCTCCGCGAGCGTGCAGGGCGCGACGCCGCACTGGTCCTTCGCGTCGTCGGCGACCCCGGCCAGCGGCACGCTGAGGTCGAGATCGGGGATCGCGAAGGTGTGCGAGGCGAGATCCGGGTCGAGGGTCGGCGTCGGCTTCCCGTCGATCGTCATCTCGCCGACGATCCCGCGCGGCCCGCCCCAGTACGGGTTGCGGAGCCCGGTCGCGGTGTCGTACTGGAGGACGGTCACCGTGACGAGCGAGTTGGCCGGCACGGTCAGCACGGTCGAGTGCACCCACTGGCCCTGAGGGTTCTTGATGAAGTACGAGACCCAGTCCGGATGCGGGCCGGTGCCCATCGAGGCGACCGTCTGGAGGGTCACGTTCGCCTGCGGCGTCTGCCCGGCTGCCTGCACGTTGGGCGGAACGACGATCAGGTAGGCGACGATGTAGTAGGCGAGCAGCGCAGCGGCAACGGCGATGCCGCCGAAAACGCCTGCCAGCTTGGCTGACCTGCTCATCAACCGTCTCCCGTGGCCGTCCAGCACCGGAGCTCTGGGTGGCGGATTCTTAGCGAACACTCGCGCCAAATGCAAGGGCCGGTCTCCGGCCGGAGCGCCGGCGGGAGGTAGCGTTCCGGGCCGATGAGGCTCGAGGGCATCCATCACGTCACGTGCATCACCGGCGACGCGCCCGGGAACGTCGACTTCTACGCACGGCTGCTCGGGCTCCGGCTCGTCAAGAAGACGGTCAACCAGGACGACCCGACCGTCTACCACCTGTTCTACGCGGACGAGGCGGGAAGCTCCGGCGCCGACATCACCTTCTTCGAGTACCCGCACGCGCGCCGCGGCCGGGCCGGGGCGGGGATGGTGCACCGGATCGTCTGGCGCGTCGCCTCCGAGTCGGCGCTCGACTTCTGGGAGCGGCGGCTCGGCGAAGCAGGTGTCGAGACGAGCCGCAGCGACGGGAGCCTCGGCTTCACCGACCCCGAAGGCCTCGACCTCGAGCTGGCGGTCGTCGAGACGGCCGACGAGCCGCTCGTCGCGGAGCATCCGGACATTCCGGCGGAGCTCGCCCTCCAGGGGTTCGACGGCGTGCACGCCTACGCAGCCGATCCGGAACGCAGCCGCCCGCTGCTCGAGGAGACCCTCGCCTTCGAGCCGCAGGCACCACTGGGGTACGAGGCGAGAGGGGAGCGGCGGGGGTCCTTCTACCGCTACGACCCGCCTCCCACCGAGCCGGGCGTGGGCGGAGCCGGAACGGTGCACCACGTCGCCTGGGCGTCGCTGCCGGACGACCACGAGGCCTGGCTCCAGCGCGTCGCACGCGCGGGGGCGCGCCCGACGCCGGTCATCGACCGCTTCTACTTCAGGTCGATCTACTTCCGGGAGCCGAGCGGCGTCCTGTTCGAGATCGCCACGATGGGCCCCGGTTTCGCGACCGACGAGCCTCTCGAGCACCTCGGCGAGCGGCTTTCCCTGCCGCCCGACTTCGAGCACCTGCGGGCGCAGGTCGAGCCGCTTCTCACACCGCTGCCGAGCCCGCGCGGCTAACCTCCCTGGCCGTGGGCCTCGGCCGCTTCCTTCTCGTGCCCGTTCTCTTCTGCCTGCTCGCGGGCGTATTCGCCGCTGCCGGCTCGGGCGGCCACGCCCGGGCGGTCGCCACCTCGATCACCTTCGGCGTCACCGACGACGCCACCAAGTACTCGGACGACGGCGGCGCCGTCTACTTCGCGACGATGGTCGATCTCGGCATGAAGGAGAACCGGATCAACGTCTTCTGGGACGAGAACACGCCCGCGAAGATCCTCGAGCAGGGCTTCGTCGACCGGATGATGCGGGCCGTGCCGGCCGGCGGCATTCGCGTGTCCATCGCGATCCAGCCGATTCACGCGCTCGCGTTCGCGACGAACACGCAGGCGCGGGTGGCGGCGTTCGCCGCCTTCGTCCGGCAGGTTGCGCTCCGGTACCCGCTGGTGACCGAGTACGTGATCGGAAACGAGCCGAACGTGCGCCGCTTCCTCCAGCCCCAGCACGCCGCCGACGGGTCGATCGCCTCGGCGGGCGTCTACGAGCAGGTGCTCGCGGCGTCGTACGACGCGCTCAAGGGGGTCAATCCGGCGATCAAGGTCGACGGCCTCGCGATCTCGCCGCGTGGGAACGACCGAGGCGCCGGCGTCGGAGCCGAGTCCGTGTCCCCGGTCAGGTTCATCGCGGCACTCGGCGACGCCTACCGCAAGAGCGGCCGGGCGAAGCCGATCGCGGACGTCGTCGACGTCCACGCGTACGCCAACGTGAACACGTCGCCGCTCACGAAGCCGTATCAGTGGCCGCAGGCAGGCGCCGCCGACCTCGACCGCCTCAAGCAGGCCTGGTGGGACGCTTTCCACGGCACCGCGCAGCCCGTGTTCCAGGAGACGGGCGACCCGGGAACGCAGGCCGCGACCTACGTGAAGTTCCGGATCGACGAGAGCGGGACGCAGGTGGGGATCGACCCGACCAAGGTCAACCCCAGCTACTACTCCGGTCGCGAGAACGTACCGGTCGTCGACGAGGCGACCCAGGCGCGCTTCTACACCGACCTGATCAATCTCGTGAAGTGCGATCCGTCGGTCGGAACGCTGGACCTGTTCCACCTGATCGACGAGCCGCTCTTGCTCGGCTTCCAGAGCGGGCTCCTGCGCGTCAACGGCAGCCGCCGACCCTCCTACGCGGCCGTGAAGAGGGCGATCGCGACGGCCGGCACCTGCGCGGCTCCTCACAGCTGGCGCCACGCGACGGGAGTGATCGGCGCACGCGGGCAGTTCAACGTCAAGCCCAAGCCGGCGGTGCAGAGGGTGTTCTGGTCGCGGGTGGCGACCGGGGAAGAGGCAACGGCGGAGACGGGCATCTTCCTCGCGGGCAGCGGCTCGCCGGTGGCCCAGGAGCTGCGCCAGTCGCTCGACGGCGGGCCGGTGGGAGCCCTGCCGCCGCTCGGCGGGCTCGTGAAGGCGAACAGCAGCCGCAGCTTCAAGTTCCACGGGAGGCTCGCACCCGGCCGCTACGTGTTCGCGGCGCTGCTCCGGGCGACGATGAACCCGAGCCGGACCACGCTGCTCGTGAGCACGCCCTTCGTGATTCGCTGAGTTAGAACTCGCTTCTGACCGCCAGCACGGCCGCGCCGCGTACGTCGCCCCGGCGCAGGCGCTCCAGCACCTCGCTCGCCTCCGCGAGCGGGTAGACCTCGACCTCCGTCCGGACCGGCACCTGCGGTGCGAGCGCCATGAACTCCTCGGCGTCCCGCCGGGTCAGGTTGGCGACCGAGCGGACGGCCCGCTCGCCCCAGAGCAGCTCGTACGCAAACGACGGGATATCGCTCATGTGGATCCCGGCGCAGACGACGACGGCGCCCTTCGCCGACACGCGCAGCGCTGCCGGGACGAGCTCGCCCGCCGGCGCGAAGACGATCGCCGCGTCGAGCTCCTCCGGCGCGGGGCCGGCCGAGTCGCCCGCCCACTCGGCGCCGAGCGAGAGTGCCAGCGACCGGGCCTCCGTCGTCCGCAGCCCGTGTGAAGGCGAACACCCGGCGGCCCTCGTGGCGCGCCACCTGGCAGACGATGTGCGCGGAGGCGCCGAAGCCGTAGAGACCGAGGCGCTCGGCATCGCCGGTCATGCGCAGGGCGCGGTAACCGATCAGTCCGGCGCAGAGGAGCGGCGCCGCCTGCTCGTCCGGGTAGCCCTCGGGGATCGGGGCGCAGTAGCGCTCGTCGGCAACGGCGAGCTCCGCGTAGCCGCCGTCCAGGTCGTAGCCCGTGAACCGGGCGCGGTCGCAGAGGTTCTCGCGGCCGCTCAGGCAGTAGCGGCAGTCGCCGTCCGTCCAGCCGAGCCAGGGGATGCCGACGCGGTCGCCGGGGGCGAAGCGCTCGCCGCCGCGGACGACGGCTCCGACGACCTGATGGCCGAGGACGAGCGGCAGCTTCGGGTGGGGGAGCTCGCCGTCGACGATGTGCAGGTCGGTGCGGCAGACGCCGCAGGCGGAGACCGAGACGAGCACCTGGCCCGGGCCGGGCTCCGGATCGGGCAGGTCGGCCGGTCTGAGCGGCTGCCGGGCTGCGTCGAGCACCATGGCATGCATGTCCAGCGATAATCGTCTCATGCCGATGGACGTCGCCGAGGTCGCGGCTCACGCGCGGACCGAGAACTTCCCGATCGCCTCGCTCCTGTTCCCGCGGGAATACCGGCCGCACCTGCGCGCGATCTACGGCTATGCGCGGCTCGTCGACCTGCTCGGCGACGACTGGGAAGGCGACCGGCTCGCGGCGCTCGACGAGCTGGAGCGCGAGCTCGACCTGTGTTACTCGGGCGAGCCGACCTGGCCGGTGATGCGCGAGCTCCAGCCGACGATCCGGGCATGTGAGCTTCCGCGCGAGCCCTTCTTCCGCCTGATCGAGTGCAACCGGCAGGATCAGCGCGTGTCGGAGTACGCGACCTGGGCCGATCTGAAGGGCTACTGCACGCTCTCGGCTGATCCGGTCGGGCGGCTCGTGCTCGGCGTGCTCGGCCGTGCGGACGACGCGCAGCTCGTCTCGTGGTCGGACGACGTGTGCACGGGCCTGCAGCTCGTCAACTTCCTGCAGGACGTGCCGCGCGACCTGGCACTCGGGCGGATCTACATTCCGACGGAGGATCGGCGCCGGTTCGAAGCGACCGAGCTCGACAGGCCGAACGACTCGCTCCGGCGGCTGCTCGAGTTCGAGGCGGAGCGCGCGAAAGGGCTGCTCGCGTCGGGCGACCGGCTCCGGGAGGCGATCGGCGGCCGGGTCGGGCGAGGGGTCGGCCTGTTCGCCCGCGGTGGCCTGGCCGCGCTCGAAGCGCTCGAGGACGCGCGCTGGGACATCTTCACGCAGCGGCCGCGACCCTCACGCGCGCGGCTCGCCCGGGCGGCTGTGGCGGCGATCGTCCGATGATCACCGCGGAGCAGGCTTACGCCGAGGTCGAGCGGCTGACGCGCGAGCGGGCCAGGAACTTCTCCTACGGGATCCGCCTCTTGCCGAAGCCGAAGCGGCGCGCGATCGCCGCCATCTACGCGTTCGCCCGGGAGGTCGACGACATCGCGGACGATCCCGCGCTGCCGATCGTCGAGAAGCGGAGCAGGCTCGAGGCGCTCCGCTCCTCGCTCGACGCTCCGCCCGGAGACTCGGCGATGCTCGTCGCGCTCGCGGACGCCCGGGCGCGCTACCCGATCCGCGGCGAGCCGCTGCAGGCCCTGATCGACGGCGGCATCCAGGACACCGAGCAGGCGCGCTACGCCGACTTCGACGAGCTGCTCGGCTACTGCCGCCGGGTGGCGGGCGCCGTGGGCGTCGCCTGCATCGCGGTGTACGGGGCCGATCAACCGCAGCGCGCGGAGGCGCTCGGGATCGCGCTGCAGCTGATCAACATCATGCGCGACGTCGACGAGGACTGGAGCCTCGGACGCGTCTACCTCCCGCAGGACGAGCTGGCCTCGTTCGGCGTGTCCGAGGGGGACATCGCCGCCGGCCGCTGTAACTCCGCCTGGCAGGCGCTGATGGCCTACCAGGCCGCGCGCGCGCGCTCCTACCTGCAGGAGGGGCGGACGTTGCTGCCCTACCTCGACCGCCGCAGCGCAGCCTGCGTCGCCGCCTTCGCGAATCTGTACGAGGCAACGCTCGAGCGGATCGAGCGCTCCGGCTTCGACGTCTTCGGCGGCACACCGCGGCTGTCCGCGATGACCAAGCTCCGCATCGTCGGCGCCGGCCTCGTCCTGAGATGACAGGCCGCCGCGCGCGGCCCCGCAGCTTGCTTTCCCCCGGGGCCTTCGGCCCCTTTACCCCCGCTATTGAGCCTAGCGTCGAAGGTGTCACACGTGGGTGACGCGGGTGTGACAAGTCTCGCACCGGGCATGACGCTCGACCGGGGCGACGGCAGGTGAGGGTGGCGGTCGTCGGTGCGGGCCTCGCCGGGCTCGCGGCCGGGCTCGATCTCGTCGACAACGGGCACGAGGTCACCGTCCTCGAAGCACGGCCGACGCTCGGCGGGGCCGTCCAGACGCTCCCCGAGCGCGAGGGCGATCCGCCGCCCCCGCCGGACAACGGCCAGCACATCGCGCTCGGCTGCTTCGAGGAGTACCTGCGCTTCCTCGACCGGATCGGCGAGGGCGGCTCCTACCGGCGGCAGCGGCTCTCGTTGCCGGTGATCGGCGAGGACGCCAGCGTTGCCGCGATCAGCCGCTCGCCACTCTCGATCCTGCGCTACCGACACCTCCCGCGGCGCGATCGGCCGGCGGTCGTCCGGGTCCTGCTCGCACTACGCGGGGCCGAGGCCGACGACGGGGAGACGTTCGGCGCGCTGCTGCGGCGGCACGGGGCCTCGGACGCTCAGGTCGATCGCTTCTGGGACGTGTTCGTCCGGCCGGCGCTCAACCTCCGCTCCGACGAGGCGAGCGCTGCGATGGGCGTCTTCACCGTTCGCACGGCCCTGCTCGGCAAGGCGGCTGCGGCCGATGTGATTCTCCCTGCGAGGCCGCTCGGGGCCATGCACGGCGAGGCGGCTCGACGGGCGCTCGAGGCGGCCGGAGCTGCGGTGGAGACGAGCCGGCGGGTCGAGAGCCTCGACGAGCTCGACGACGCCGATGCGATCGTCGTCGCCGTTCCGGCCGCCGAGTCGGCGCGGCTGCTCGGAGAGCCGGAGCCGGCGCTCGAGCCCTCGCCGATCGTGTCGGTGCACCTGCTCTTCGACCGGCCGCTCCTCGGACCGCCGCTCGCCGCCCTGCTCGGCTCGCCGGCGCACTGGGTCTTCGACCGCGGCGCGCTGACCGGCCACCCGCCGCGAGCGGGGCCAGTACCTGACCGTCGTCGCGAGCGGCGTGCCCGACCTGCTCGAGATCCGCGGCAAGGGCATCGTCGAGCTGATGACGGCCGAGCTCACGGGGCGGCTCGGCCACGCCGAGCTCCTCTGGTCGCGCGTGAGCCGCGAGCCGTACGCAACCGTCGCGCTCCGGCCCGGGACGGCCAGGGAGCGGCGCGGAACGGCAACGGACCGGCCGAATGTCGTCCGGGCGGGAGCGTGGACGGACACCGGCTGGCCGGCGACGATGGAGGGAGCCGTTCGCAGCGGCCTGGCCGCGGCGCGTACGATCAGAGAGATGCGGGCGGGAGCACAGTGACCGTCGTGCAGGAATTGAACGCGCTCGATGCCGCGATCGACGCGGGGACGCAACGCCTGCTCGACCTGCAGCATCCCGACGGCTACTGGGTCGGGGAGCTGGAGTCGAACGCGACCATGATCGCGGAGCACCTGTTCTGGCTCCACTTCATGGGCCTGCGCGACGCGGCCACGGACAGGAAGCTGGGGAACGAACTGCTCGCCCGGCAGCGCGACGACGGCACCTGGTCGAACTGGTTCGAGGGACCGGCCGACCTGTCGACGACGATCGAGTCGTACGTGGCGCTGAAGATGGTCGGCGTCGACGCAGGCGACCCGACCCGCGACTACATTCGGCAGCGCGGCGGCATCCCCAGGGCGCGCGTCTTCACGAAGTGCTTCCTCGCCCTGCTCGGCCAGTGGCCCTGGCAGCGTGTCTCGCCGGTGCCGCCGGAGATCGTCCTCCTGCCGCCGTGGTCGCCGTTCTCGATCTACAACCTGGCCTGCTGGGCCCGGCAGACCGTCGTGCCGCTCTCGGTCGTGATGGCGCTCCGCGCGACACGCCCGGCGACCGTCGACCTGAGGGAGATCGGTGCCCGTCCCGGCGAGACGACGCCTGTGCCACGTCCAGGCCCGCTCCGTCGCCGCGCGATCGCCGAGGCCGAGCGCTGGGTTCGCGCTCGCCAGGAGGCCGACGGGGGCTGGGGCGGGATCCAGCCGCCGTGGGTGTGGTCGATCCTGATGCTGGCGTCGCTCGGCCACGGGTTCGAGGACGAGCAGCTCCGCGCCGCGGTCGAGGGCTGGGGCGGATTCCTGATCGACGAGGGCGATCGACTGCGGCCCGAAGCGTGCCAGTCACCCACCTGGGACACGGCGCTCGCCCTGCTCGGCCTGCGTGCCTGCGGCGTTCCGGCCGACCATCCGCAGCTCGTCAGCGCGGGCGAGTGGTTGCTCGGCGAGGAGATCCGCAACCGTGGCGACTGGTCGGTGCGCGTGCCCGACCTCGAGCCGGGCGGCGGCTGGGCGTTCGAGTTCGCGAACGACCTCTATCCGGACATCGACGATGTCGCCGTGATCTGCCTGGCGCTCCGCGAGCTCGGCATGGGCGAGGACGCCGTCGCCCGCGGCCTGGCGTGGATGGAGGGCATGCAGTCGTCGAACGGCGGCTGGGGCGCGTTCGACGTCGACAACACGAGCGAGTGGCTCTACCGGATCCCCTTCTTCGACTTCGGGGCGGTCATCGACCCGCCGAGCGAGGACGTCGCCGGCCATGCGGTCGAGGCGCTGGCGCCGCACCCGGAGCACGCCGACGCCACGAGGCGCGGGCTCGACTACCTGCTCGCCGAACAGCAGCGTGACGGCTCCTGGTGGGGACGCTGGGGCGTCAACCACGTCTACGGGACCGCCGCCGTGCTGCCGGCGCTCGAGGCCGCGGGAGTCGACCACGGCCATCCCGCGTTCCGTCGCGCCGTCGCCTGGCTCGACTCCGTCCAGGCCGCGAACGGCGGCTTCGGCGAGGACATCCGCTCGTACCACGAGCCACAGTGGCGGGGCCGCGGAGTACCTACGGCTTCACAAACGGCCTGGGGAGTATTAGCCTACGTCGCGGCAGACGAGGCCGGCAGAGCTTCCGCCCGACGAGCGGCGGAGCACCTCTGCGCTACACAGCTCGACAACGGAGACTGGAGAGAGGAGCACTTCACCGGCACGGGGTTCCCGACCGACTTCATGATCCGCTATCACCTCTACCGTCTGCATTTCCCCCTCATGGCCCTTGGACGCCTACGCGAAAGGTTGAACGCATGAAATTCCCGCTGCGCTCGACGATTCAGATCGGCCGCTACGTCGCCGCCCAGAAGAAGAAGGGCGAGCTCTATCCGCTCGTGCTGATGCTCGAGCCGACGCTGGCGTGCAACATCGCCTGCATCGGCTGCGGGAAGATCCGCGAGTACGAGTCCAACAAGGCGCGCCTGACCGTCGACGAGTGCATCGACTCCGCGGTCCAGTGCCCGGCACCGGTGGTGTCCGTCTGCGGCGGCGAGCCGCTGATCTTCAAGGGCATCGAGGACGTCGTCGCCGGCTTCCTCGAGATGAAGAAGACGGTCGAGCTGTGCACGAACGCACTGCGCCTGGTCGAGTTCCTCGACGTCTTCAAGCCCGACCCGCGTCTCACCTTCGTCGTCCACCTCGACGGCATGCGCGAGATCCACGACTACATCTGCGACTACCCGGGCCTCTGGGACGTCGCCGTCGACGCGATCCGCCAGGCGCGCAAGGCCGGCTTCCGTGTCTCGACGAACACGACGATCTTCAAGGAGTCCTCCGTCGACGACGTGATCGAGATGATGGGCTACATGACGAACGAGGTCGGGATCGACGGCCTGCTGATCGCCCCCGGCTACCAGTACTCGCAGATCGACCCGGCGCTGACGATGACGCGGGCCGAGCACAGGGAGAAGTTCCGCAAGATCCGCGCGGCCGCCAAGGAGCACAACTACCGGTGGCTGGCGAGCCCGCTCTACCAGGACTTCCTCACCGGCGACCGGGAGCTCCCGTGCGCGCCGTGGGGGTCGATCACGCGCAACCCGTACGGCTGGAAAGGCCCGTGCTACCTGCTGACGGACGGCATGTTCCCGTCCTACGAGGCCCTGATGGAGGGCATCGAGTGGGAGATGTACGGCCCGGGCAACGACCCGCGCTGCGAGCACTGCGCGATCCACTGCGGCTTCGAGCCCGCCGCGGCCTTCGCGGCCACGTCGAGCATCAAGGAGACCGTCCGGAGCATGGCGTGGACCTTGAGCGGATGACGCTGATCTGCGCTACGAGGACCGAGGAGCGGGCCGCGCGCCGCCTGGGTGCCCGGACCGCTCTGGTCGGGATCGGAGCTCGACGCGAGCTGCCCGACGGGCCACTCGTGTCGTTCGGGCTCGCCGGTGGGCTCCACGACGGGATCGCATGCGGCGAGGTGCTCGACGCGACACGTGTCGTCGATGCCGACGGAACCGTGCTGTGGGAGGGAAGCCCCCTCGGCGTTCCCGGCGCGAGGCTCGGGACGATCCTGGCCGTCGACGCGATCCTCGACGATCCCGGCGAGCGGCGCCGGCTGCACGAGCGGACGGGCGCCGACGCCGCCGACATGGAGTCGGGAGCGCTCGCCCGGTCCGGCCGTCTCGCCGGCTGCCTGCGGGCGATCTCGGACACACCCGCCCGGACGCTCGGACCGCTCGCGGAGGTGCTCGACGCGGAAGGGCGGCTGAGGCCGTCCGGCGTCGCCCGCGCGCTCGCGGCTCCTCGCCACACCGGCCGCGCGCTCGCCGACGTCCGCCGCGCCCTCGACGCCTTGCAACAGACTGTTGCAAGGACCGAATCGGTGGCTGCATGAGCTCGAACGGCAACCTCGGCTCGAACGGCAACGGACGGCGGGTGCTGCTCGCGGCTCCGCGCTCCTTCTGCGCCGGCGTCGACCGCGCGATCGAGATCGTCGAGAAGCTGCTCGAGAGCAACGGGCCGCCGGTCTACGTCCGCCACGAGATCGTCCACAACGCCAACGTCGTGCGACGCCTGGAGGCGCTGGGCGCCGTCTTCGTCGAGCACGAGGACGAGATTCCGCCCGGCGAGATCTGCGTCCTCTCCGCACACGGCGTCGCGCCGGACGTGCGCGAGAACTGCGAGCGCAAGGGCCTGCGCGTCGTCGACGCCGTCTGCCCGCTCGTCTCCAAGGTGCACGCGGAGGCCCGGCGCTACGCGGACGGCGGCCACCTCGTCGCCCTGATCGGCCATGCCAACCACGTCGAGGTGATCGGGACGAAGGGCGAGCGACCGGACAAGATCGTCGTCGTCGAGTCGCCCGAGGACGCGGCCAAGCTCGACACGAACGGGCAGCCGCTCGCCGTGATCACCCAGACGACGCTGTCGCTCGACGACGTGGCGGCCACCGTCGACGTGCTCGCGAGCCGCTTCGGCGACCTGAGACGACCCGGCGCCGAGGACATCTGCTACGCCACGCAGAATCGCCAGGATGCCGTCAAGGAGATCGTGAGCAAGGGTGCGACGCTGCTGCTCGTGATCGGCTCGCCGACCAGCTCCAACGCGAACCGCCTCGTCGAGGTGGCCCAGGCCCGGGGTGCCGAGGCGACGCTGATCGACGGCGAGAGCCCGCTCGACCCCGGCCTTCTGAACGGTCACGAGATCGTCGGGCTCACCGCCGGGGCGTCAACGCCGGAGGGCCTCGTGCAGGCTGTCCTGACCACGCTGGCGGACCGCGGCTACGACGAGGTCGAGGAGATCACGGTCGCTCGCGAAGACGTACATTTCCGACTGCCCAGGGAGGTGCACGCATGACGTCCGTCGAGATCCCGAGCTCTGTCGCCGCAGCACTGCCGACCCTGGCGGTGTTCGACATCACGAACGAGATCTCGCGTGACGTCCGCAAGGCGGACATCGCCTCCGGCCTCGCCTACGTGACGCCCGTCGCTGCGACGTCGCTCATTCGCGTCACCGAGCGCGAGTCGGGGTTCTTCTGCGACTTCGAGGAGATGCTCTCCCGCCTCGTGCCGCTCACCGCCGAAACGCGCGAGCGGCTGATCCTCGGCCTGCTCGGCGCGCGCACCGAGCAGATCCCGTTCACGGAGGGCCGGCTCGCCCTCGGCCAGTGGCAGCGCATCCTGCTGTTCGGCTTCAACGGCGACCCGCGCGCCGGCTACACACTGACGCTCGTCGGTTGACGATGCGGGCGTCGGCGCTCGCCGTCGTCGCGATCGCGACGCCGGCGCGCTCTCGCTCGGCTCGGCAACTGCTGCCGGCCCGTCCGCCCGCTCGCTCTCGGTGCGCGGCCAGATCGAGTCCATCTCGGCCGAACGGGGCCTCGTCGCCGCCCATGTCCACCCTGCGAGCGGCTGCGACTACGCCGCGATCTGGGCACCCTCGACCGGGGCGGTCTCCCGTGTCGAGCACTGCAGCTCGAGCGACGCCGTACTCCAGGATCTCACGCTGGCGGGCGGGACCGAGATCTGGTGGGACTGGTCGAGCGGCAACCACGTCTACTGCGACGACGTCTACCGGGCGGCAGGCGGGAAAACACACGCTCTCGGCATCTGCGACGGCACCGAGGGCGACACGTACTACGAGCTCGCCGGCGATTCGACGCTCGTCGCGATCGGCGACTACTCGCGCTGCGAGGCCGACTGTACGGACGCGAACGGCAATCTGCTGCCGGACGGCGACTACGCCGTCGAGGTGAGGCGGCTGGGTGCGGGTAACAGGTTGACGACGGTGCTCGCTCCCCGCGACTTCCGCACCTTCCTCGACGCGGGTAACTGGCGCGTCGCCGTCATCGAGCCGAAGGCGACGCTCACGGTCTACGACTCCCACGGCACGAAGCTCTGGAGCCGGCAGGGCGTGACCGGCGTCCGGAACGGCTGGATCACCGGCGACGCTGTCGCCGTCCAGCAGACCGGCTCCGTCCGTCTCTACTCGCCGGCGGGAGCGGGGCCCTCGCGGGCGCTTCCGAGAGGGGCGCGGGTCGACGATGTCGCCGGCGGCCTCGCCGTCTACCGCGCCGGCTCGACGGTGCGCGTGCTCCGCCTGGCCGACGGCCGCGACCGGAAGCTCGTCACCGTCAAGGGGCTCGTCCAGGCTCAGATCACGCCCGCCGGCGTCTTCTACGCCGCCGGCCGCTCGGTCACTTTCGTGCCGATCGGCGTCGATCCTCCGGCTCCTAGCCTAGACTGCGTATCATCCGCCCATGGATCGGGCGCGCCGTCATCAGCGCCTCCTTTCGGCGCTCGCGTTCGGGTTGCTCGCGATCACGGCCGAGCTCGTCGGCGCGAGTCTCACGCATCGCATCGACCTCGGCCGGCACGTCCGCTCGCCGAGCTACAGCCACGCGGTCTACTACCCGGCACTCGTCGCGGCCGTGAAGGTCGGCCTGGCGCTCCTGCTCGCCCGGCTCGTCTGGCGCCTCGCGCGTGCCCACGCGACGGAGCGGACTGCGAAGCACGTCCTCGGCGTCGTCGCCGGCGACGTGCCGCGCGTTCGGATCAGGCTCACGCCGCGCCTCTGGCTGGCGTTCTTCACCGTCAGCGCGACCGGTTACCTCGTGCAGACCGACGCCGGCCGGGTCGCGCACGGCCGCTGGCCGCTGTTCTTCCCGTGGGTGCACACGTCGGCACTCCCCGTGTTCGCCGTGCTCGCCGTGCTGATGGCGGTGCTCTGGAGCGCGGTTCAGCGCTGGTTCGCCGACTACGAGCAGTACGTCGAGGACGCCGCCCGGCTCGCCCGCTCGCTCGGGCACGCTCGCGCCCCGGCGGTGCGCTTCCCGCGGATCGTCCTCGCGGTTCCACCTCGCCGTCTCTTCGGCCTCGTCTTCGACAGCCGGCCGCCTCCCGCCTCCGCGTAGCCGTCGCTCCGCGCCCTGACCCTGCGCGCGTGCTCGCGGCGTCGTTTGTCGTCCCCTGGGGAGAGGAGGTGTCCGTGGAAGTCTCGACCGAACTCGCACAGAGCGTCGTCCGGCGTTCGCGGTGTGCCATGTTCGTGCTCGCGCTCGGGCCGCTGTGCTGCCTCGGCGGCGTGGTCTGGGCGCTCCTGCAGCCGTACCGGATCACGCTCCTGCACCCGTACGGCCAGGGCGTCTGGTGGCTGCTCGCCGAGCCGCCGATCTACGTCGTCCTCGTCGGCCTCGCGTTCCACTGGCTCGTCGCGCCGGGCCTGATCGAGGATCTCGAGCGACGCGGAGCGGGAGCGAGGGTAGCCGTGCTCGCCAGATCGGCCTTCATGCCGCCCTCCGAGCACGTGCACTGGTGGTTCGCGACGGGGTTCCTGATCCTGGCGCTCTGCTTCGCGGCGCGCGCCGTGGTCGGGCCCGAGGTCTGGGACCGCCGGCCCTGGCGTCGCTACCTGTTCGGCAGCCTGTTGTTCGCGATGGGCCTGCTCATGTTCCCGGTCATGGTCTTCTTCACGAACTCGACCATCCACATGGTCGCGCACGGCTCGTGGGCGGAGACGATGATGCTCGCCGGCGGTGCCCAGCTCGGTCTCGCCGCCGGCAAGCTGAAGAGCCCGCTCTGGAACCTGACGATCCCGCTCGGGCTCTTCGTCGGCGGCGTCGCGATCCTCGTGCACGAGCAGAACTCCTGGCTCTACTCGCGCGCCGCCTTCGGGCACCACCTGCTCGGCTGGATCGCGATCGGCGGCGCCGTGATCCCGCTCGTGCTGACGTTCCGGCCGCGCTCGCTCGTGACCGGGCTCTGCTTCGCGGCGCTGCTCGTCTCGGTCTCGACGGTGCTCTACGCCGATCGCGACACGGCACCGATCTTCGGCCACCTCTCGCCCGAAGCAGGGCACCCGCACCGATGAGGAGAGCCGTCCTCCTCGCGCTCCTCGTTGCGCTCGCCGCTCCGGCTTCGGCCTTCGCGCATGCCTCGATCCGCGCCTCGAAACCAGGCCCGCGGCAGCGGCTCGAGCAGTCGCCCCGGCGCGTCGAGATCGACTTCGACCAGGCGGTGAAGGTGTTCCCGAACGGGCTCGAGGTCTACGACGCGCGAGGCCGTGCAGCTCGCGCGTGGTGTCCACTCCGAGAGCGGCGGCCACGCGATCGTGGCCGGCCTCTCCCGCCTGCCGAAGGGCGCCTACACGGTGCGCTGGCAGGCGCTGTCCGGCGACGGGCACGTCGTCTCCGGCGTCTACACGTTCGGCGTGCGGGTCGCGGCGCCCGAGCCGACCGATGCCTACGGAGCCTCCGGCCCGACGACGACGGAGGACGTTCTCCGCTGGCTCTACTTCGTCTGCCTGGCGCTCCTGATCGGCGGCATCGCCTTCCGCCTCGTGGTGCTGCCCCGCAGCGTGCCGCACTCGTTCGAGCGGGTGTTCTACGCACTCGCGCTGGGCGGCGCCGTCGGCGCGATCCAGCTCGGCATCGTCGCCTTCCTGGCTCGTGCCCAGGATGCGCTGCAGCTTCCGTTCGGCCGCTTCGTCTACGGAGACCTGTCGGTGTTCGCCTACGGGACCCGTTTCGGGATCGCCTTCGTCGTGATGACGCTCGGCCTCGCGCTCGTGACCGCCCTCGTCTTTCTCGCCTGGCTGACCGACCGTCCGCGGCCGTTCCTCTGGCCCGCGCTCGCGCTGTCGATCGGCCTCGCGGCCGGCCTGTCGCTCTCGGGCCACTCCGCGGTCGATCCTCCGGTCTCCAAGTGGTCGGAGCTCGCCGACTGGGTGCACCTCTCGGCCGCCTCGCTCTGGGCGGGGGGCGTCGTCATGCTGCTCGTCGCCTTCCTGACGGCGCCGGCGATCCGGCGCGAGGCGTTCGTCCGGTTCGCGCGCCTCGCTCCGCTCCTGATCGGCCTGTTGCTCGCGGCGGGGATCTACCTGAGCGTGCTGCGGCTGCCGGCGCTGCACGACCTGTGGACGACCGGCTACGGCCACGTGCTGCTCGTCAAGCTCTCGCTCGTGGCGCTGGCGCTCGCCTGGGGCGGCTTCCACCACTTCGTCGTCGAGCCGCGGCTCGCCCGCCCCGGCGTGCAGGGCCGCGTCAGCGGGAGCCTCGCCGGCGAGATGACGGTCGGGCTGGCCGTGCTGCTCGTCGCCGCGTTCCTCGTCAACTCGAAGCCGCCCGCCCGGCAGGCGCCGAGCCCGACGCAGGCAATCGGCGCAGCCCGTCGGGACTCATCGGTGCGAGGGAGTAACCGCAAGAACAGATGCCACGCCGGCTAACGTTCCGGGCGCATGCTCTGGTCGATCTCGGGAGGCGCGGGATTCCTCGGCCTGCACCTGGCGCGGCGGCTGCTCGCCGACGGCCATGCGGTACGGACGCTCGACCTGGCGCCGCTCGACGACGCCGAGCTGGAGCGGTCCGTCCAGGAGCTGCGCGGCGACGTCCGCGAGCCGGGGAAGGCGCGGGAGCTCGTCGACGGAGCCGACGTGCTCGTGCACGCGGCCGCCGCGCTGCCGATCCGCGGGTCGGGGGACGTGATCTCGTCGGTGAACGTCGGCGGTACGGCGACGCTCCTGGCGGCGGCCCGCGAGGCCGGCGTCGGACGCGCGATCTTCATCTCGTCGACCGCGGTCTACGGCGTGCCGAAGGTGCATCCGATCTTCGAGGACGCGCCGCTCGTCGGCGTCGGCCCCTACGGCGAGTCGAAGATCGAGGCCGAGCGGGTCTGCCGCGAGTTCGCGGGCCGCGGCCTCGACGTCGTCGTGATCCGCCCGAAGACGTTCATCGGCCCGGAGCGGCTCGGCGTCTTCGAGATCCTGTTCGACTGGATCCACGACAACCGGCGCATCTACGTGCTCGGCGACGGGAGCAACCGCTACCAGCTGCTGGCGGTGGAAGACCTCGTCGAGGCCGTGGTACTGGCGGCGTCGGCCGAGGGCGTCGCGGGCGAGGCGATCAACATCGGCGCGCAGGAGTTCGGCACCGTCCGTGCCGATCTCCAGGCGCTGATCGACCACGTCGGCTCGACCAGCCGGCTGACGCCGATCCCTGCCCGCCCGGCGGAGATCGCCCTGCGGGCCCTGGAGCTGGCGCACCTGTCGCCGCTCGCCGAGTGGCATTACAAGACGGCCCACCGCGACTCGTTCGTCGACGTCTCGAAGGCGGAGCGGATGCTCGGCTGGCACGCCCGGCTCTCGAACGCGCAGGCGCTGTGCGAGACGTACGACTGGTACGTGGCGCACATCGACACGCTCGGGAAGGCCGGCACGACGCACCGCGTCCCGTGGAACCAGCAGGCTCTGGGCTTGCTGAAGCGCCTGAGCTGACCGTGTCCGACTGGGACACGCTCTTCGACGAGCTGTACCTGCGGACGTACGCGGAGCTCGCCGACCCTGAAACCGCCAGGCGCCAGGTCGAGGGCGTTGCACGACTCGTCCGTCTCGAGCCGGGCGCCGATGTCCTCGACTGCCCCTGCGGGTACGGGCGCCACTCGATCGAGCTCGCCCGGCGCGGCCTCCATGTCGTGAGTTCCGATCGCTCCGAGGTGCTGCTCGCCGAGGCGAAGCGTCGCGCGGGCGAGGGCGAATGGCCGCGGTTCGTCCAGGCCGACTATCGAGAGCTGCCGTTCGAGGACGCGAGCTTCGACTGCGTCACGAACCTGTTCAGCTCGCTCGGCTACTGGGGCGACGAGGGCGACCGCCGTGCCGTGGCGGAGTTCCGGCGCGTGCTTCGCCCTGGCGGAAGCCTCGTGATCGAGACCATGCACCGAGATGTGCTGATGGCGGTCTTCGGCCCCAAGTCGTGGGAGGAGCTTCCCGGCGGGGCGCTCATGATCGAGGAGCGGACGTTCGACTACGAGCGCGGCATGATCCTCGCTCGCCACGAGATCGTCGAGCGGGATGGCAGCCGGCTTTCCGCGCGGTACGAGTTCCGCGTCTACACGGCGACGGAGCTGATCGGCTTCGCGCGCGACGCCGGCTTCGAGCAGGTCTCGTGCTACGGCGACTTCGACGAGGCCCCGCTGTCGCGCAACACGCGGCTCGTCCTCGTCGCGCTCTAGCTGCAGAACTCCTTCGCGACCGCGAGATAGACGCCGAGGCAGCGCTCGAGGTCGGCGAGCTCGACCCACTCCTCGGTCTCGTGCAGGCCTTCGCCGCTCGGCCCGAAGAGGACGGTCGGGATCCCGGCGGCGGCGAAGAGCCCGGAATCCGCCCAGAAGGGCATCCCGACCACCTCGGGATCGCCGGCGCACCGGCGGACGAGCTCCGCGAACGGCTCGTCGGGGGCGAGCTCGTAGGCGTCGCGGGCGAACGGAACGTGGACGTCCGCGTGGAAGTCGGGGTCGCCCTTGCCTGCCGCCTCGAGGATCTCTCTGAGCTCTGCCTCCACGGTCGCCCGGTTCTCGCCGGGGAGCGTCCGGCGCTCGCCGAGCAGCGTGCAGCGCTCCGGGTAGCTGGACAGCTCCTGTCCGCCCTCGATCACCGACGCGTGCACGGAGCCGGTGCCCAGCAGTGGATGAGCGGGCTCCGACTGCAGCCGGCCGTCGAGGTGCTCCAGGCCGACGAGGACTCGTCCCATCCGGACGATCGCGTCGATGCCGCGCTCCGGCCGGGATCCGTGCGCAGCGCGCCCCGCGACCGTGATCTCGAAGCCGACGAAGCCGCGATGCGCGACTGCCAGCCTCAGCCACGTCGGCTCCGCCACGATCGCCGCGTCGGCGCGGAACCGCTCCAGCACCGCCTGTGTCCCGACGCTCCCCGCCTCCTCGTCCGCGACGGCTGTCACGAGCACGTCGCCGCGGAGCCCGAGCCGCGCCGCCTCGCGGCCCGCGACCATGATCGCGGCCAGGCTCCCCTTCATGTCGAGCGCGCCGCGTCCGTAGAGCCGGCCCTGCTCGATCCGGGGCGAGAGCGGTGCTTTCATTCCCGCCGTCCCCACGGTGTCGAGGTGCGCGTTCAGGAGCAGCGAGCGGCCGCCGCCCGATCCGCGTGCGACTGCGACGACGCTCGGCCGGCCGCGGACCGGCTCGAGCGCCTCGACCTCGAGCCCCGCCTGCTCCAGCCAGGCCGCGGTGAAGCGCGCGATCTCGGCTTCGCCCGCGGCGTCCGCGATCAGCGACGGGTTGACGGAGTCGATGGCCACGAGCTCCGCGGTCAGGCGGGCCAGCTCGTCCATCGATGCCTCAGCCGGAGACGAGGCTCGCGTCCGCGGAGAGCACGGCTCCGATCGACGCGTCCAGGATCTCGACGGCGAGGTCGATCTCGTCCTCGGTCACGGTGAGCGGCGGAGCGAGGCGGAAGCAGTTGGCGATCTTCCCCGAGCGGACGATGTTCATTGACAGGCCGCGTGCCAGGCACTCGTCCGTCACCGCGCGGCCGAGCGCGTCCGCGGGCGAGCGCGACTCGCGATCCGTGACCAGCTCGAGCCCGACGAGCAGGCCGCGGCCGCGGACGTCGCCGATCTGCTCGTGGGAGCCCTGCAGCTCCCGCAGGCGCGCCAGGAGGTACTCGCCCGCCGTCGCGGCTCGCTGGACGAGCCCCTCCTCCTCGATCACGTCGAGGACGGCCAATCCCGCGGCCGCCGGCAGTGGATCCGAGACGTGCGAGGTGACGTGGAGAAATCCCTTGCGCTCGCAGTCCTCGGCGATCGCGGCCGATGTGATCGTCGCGGCGAGCGGCAATCCGCCGCCCAGCGTCTTGGACAGCGTCAGGAGGTCGGGCACGATCCCGTCCCGCTCGAACGCGAACATCGTGCCGAGCCGCCCGAGACACGTCTGCGCCTCGTCGAGGACGAGCAGCATCCCGCGACGGGCGCAGTGCTCCTGCAGCCGGGCCAGGTAGCCGTCCGGCGGCACGATGATGCCGCCCGTCGACAGCACCGGCTCCGCGATCACCGCGGTCAGCGAGCCGACCGACTGCTGGTCGACGAGCTCGAAGCCCGCGTCCAGGCAGGTGCAGTCGCAGGCTCCGTCGCAATGGCGGATCGGGCAGCGGTACGCGTACGGAGCCGGCAGCGCGAACGACCCCGGCAGCAGCGGCCCGTAACCCGAATGTGCCATCGAGAAGTTCACGGATGCGATGCCGGTGAGCAGCCCGTGGAAGCTCCGCGTCAGCCCGACGACCTCGAACCGCCCGGTGTGCAGCTTCGCGAGCTTGAGCGCCACCTCGTTCGCCTCCGACCCCGTGTTCAGCAGGATCGACCGCTCGAGCGGCGCGGGCACGAGGCCGGCCAGCCGCTCGCCGAGCGCCAGCACCGGCTCGGACAGCATCCAGGAGTTCAGGTGGACGACCTCGTCGAGGGACTGCCGGATCGCCGCGGAGATACGCGGATGGCCGTGCCCGATCGTCGAGCAGATCTGGCCGGACGTGAAGTCGAGGACCCGTCGGCCGTCGGTCGTCTCCACCCAGGCGCCCTCGGCCCGTGCGACCACGAAGGGCGCGAACTCGCCCGAGTAGCGGATCAGGAAGCGCTCGCGCTCGTCGTGCATGGTCAGGAAGTCTGGCAGAGGGCGCGCAGCCGCTCCGCATAGGCCGGCGCCGTGGGCTCGTCCTCGTGCTTGAAGTAGGCGTAGACGTCGATCCCCGCCTCGAGCACCGGCCGGAGCCGCCCCGCCAGCTCGGCGAGCGACGCCTCGTCGTAGGGCGGCTGTCGCAGCCGCAGGTACCGGAACGGCGCGTCTCCCTGCAGCGAGCCGACCAGCGCGTGCCCCTCCAGGTCGACGCCGGCCCAGCTCTCGTGCCGGAACTCGAACGCGTAGCGGAGCGAGGGGTCGAGCGAGTCGAGGAAGAGGCGCAGGAGACCGTCGTCGCGGGGTCGGCTCGGCGGGAGCTGGACGAGGATCGGGCCGAGCCGGTCGCCGAGCGCCAGCACGCGCTCGCAGAACGTCCCGATCCCGTCGACACGTCCGAAGTGCGTGATCTGCCGGCTCATCTTGACGGCGAACCGGAAGCCCGCCGGCGTCGAGCCCGCCCAGGTGCGGAGCTGCTCCTCGGACGGCAGCCGGTAGAAGGTCGCGTTCAGCTCGACGCTGTTCAGCCGCTCCGCGTACGTCCGCAGGAACTCGTTCGCCTTCGTCCCGGCCGGGTAGAAGTCCGGCTTCCAGGAGGCGTACGAGAAGCCGGACGCTCCGACATGCAGTGTCGCCATCTTCGGAAGTCATACCCGAGCGTCGGTAGATGCCACGGACAGGATTGCGTGGGCTCTACCGATGCCGGCTGAGCCGCGGCCGTGCGACGCTCCGGGTAAGGGAGCAGACCGTGCGGTTCCTGATCGATCGCATCGTGCACTTCGAGCCCGGCGAGTTCGTCAAGGCCGGTCATTCGCACTTCGGCTTCCACGATCGGAAGGGTCGGTACTACGCGGTCGATCACCAGCGGCATGTTCTCGGCATCGTCGGCGCGGGCGGCGACCTCGAATGGACCGTCGCGCCCGAGCCGGTGTTCCCCGGCGTCCCGAACATCGCGGCGGGCCTGGAGTATCCGATGTACGTCGACGCGCTCCCCGATGAGACCCTCGTCGTCTCGAGCTTCGGCAACGCCCGTCTCTACCGGATCGACACCGAGCGCATGACGGCGGAGCTGCTCGTCGACGGGCACGAGATCGGGCTCGTGGACATGGGGAATTGCGTCGTCGACGACGATGGCTCCATCTGGGTGAACGAGGTCGAGGGCTGCCGCGTCTGGAGATTCGATCCGTCAGGCCGGCCGGTGCTGACGCTCGGCGACGGCTCACCCGGGTTCGAGCCGGAGAGCCGTGAGCTTCGAGTCGGTCAGGTTCAACTGGGTCTACGACATCCGCCGGGGCCCCGACGACTGCATCTACGTCCTCGACAGCGGGAATTTCGCCCTGCGTGTCATCGACGTCGCCGCCCGCTGCGTCCGCACGCTCGCCGGGAGCGGGGCTCCGGGGTACGCCGGCGACGGCGACGACGCCCGAGCCGCGACCTTCGGGGGCGATCCGAGTGCCCGGTTCGATGGCCCGATCTCGCTTTCCCTCGACGAGGCGGGGAATGCCTACGTGGGCGATCGGTTCAACCACGTTGTCCGGATGATCGATCGGGACAGCGGCATCATCACCACCATCGCCGGCCGTCCCGACGTGGACGACGAACACGCGAACGACCCCGCGGAGCACGATCCGCTCCGGCTGAACCTGCCCCAGATCAGCAGCATGGATTACGGCCGCGGGCGTTTGTTCGTTCCAACCGATCTGACAGGCGAGTCGGGTGACCTCGTCGTGTTGCGGCGGGCATGAGGCTCCGACAGACAGCCTCGCTACAGTCTCCCGGGTGGCCACCGTGACCGACGTGATCCCCGAGAGTTCGATCCAGGTTCTCGACCATGGCTTCGTCCGGCTCGACGACGCCATGGCGACCGACCTGTCGGTCGTCAACTCGGCGCGCGTCTCGTTCGGGCGGCGGAAGACCGAGATGGACGAGTCCGACGAGGGGCTGATCCGGTTCCTGATGCGCGACCGGCACGGCACGCCCTTCGAGCACAACTCGTTCCGGTTCCACGTCCGCGCGCCGATCTTCGTCGCCCGCGAATGGTTCCGGCACCGCGTCGGCTCGTTCAACGAGTTCAGCATGCGCTACGCGCGCGCCACCGACGACTTCTACCTGCCCGAGCCCGACGACGTTCGCACCCAGGTCGGCAAGCCGGGGGCCTACTCCTTCGAGCCGGTGTCGCCCGAGCTGGCCGAGCAGACCCGCGACGAGCTTCAGGCGGTGTACGAGCAGGCCTACGCCACGTACGAGCGGCTCGTCGAGCTCGGGGTCGCCCGGGAGCTGGCCCGTTGCGTGATGCCGGTCGGCGCCTACACCGAGTTCTACTGGACGGTCAACGCCAGAGCGCTGATGAACTTCGTCTCGCTGCGTGCGCACGAGACGGCACAGCGCGAGATCCGTCGCTACGCGGAGGCCGTCGAGGCGCTCTTCGCCGAGCGCATGCCGGTGACGCACGCGGCCTTCGTCGCGAACGACCGCACAGCGCCCTAGGTCGTCATCACGACCGGAGTCGTGGGCGCTCCGGGCACGTGCCTGACCACGACCCAGCCGTCGAAGCGGTTGCTCTTCCGCAGGTCGCTGAGGTCGTACGGCACCGAGAGCCGGACCGTCGTCGGGACGCCGTCGGCCGCGAAGTCGCCGCACGGAAGCGTCGGCCGGCCGTTCTTGGACAGCAGCAGCTCGTACCAGCCTCCCCTGGGTAGCTGGGGGAGGCCTTTCACGCTCATCTCGAGCGGGTAGTTGCCGCCCGAGTCGTGACTCCCGATCTTGATGTCGGCCTTCGCGGCGATCAGCTGTCCGACGCCGTGCATCGGAACGATGTGCGATGCCGAGAAGCCCGCCCGCTTGTCGGCGACCGCGTACCCGATCACGAACGCTGCTGCAGTGGCCAGCGCGGCCGCCAGCACGAACACCGTCGCTCGCCGGCGGCGCCTGAACTCGAGCACGTTCGACTCCTGGACGTCGGGCGGATTCGCGACTGCCGGCGACAGCTCGGGCGGCGGTCCCGCTGCGACGAGCAGCTCGTGCACCCTCTGGAGGCGGTCGAGCTCCTCGGGCCGGCCTTCCTCGCCGACGAGATCGCGGAAATCGGGTTCGTTCGTCACTTCAACTCCTCTTCCAGCTCGTCCGCCAGCCGGGCGAGCGCGCTCCGTGTGCGCGTCTTCACCGTACCGAGCGGGATTCCCACCAGATCGGCGATCTCGCTCTGGGACAGGCCGCTCCAGTATGCGAGCTCGATCAGCCGGCGCTCGTGGTCGGGTAGTGCGTCGAGCGCGCTGTGGACCCGCCAGGAGAGCCAGCTCTGCTCGGCCTGCTCGTCCGGGCCGGCCTCGGCAGAGGGCTCGTCGGGGGCTTCCGCCGGCGGCTCCCGACGCGCTCGCCCGCGGTCCGCGATGCTGTTCCGCGCGACGGCGAAGAGCCAAGGGGCCGCCCGGCCGCGTTCCGGCCGGTACGTGCCGGCGGCGCGCCAGATCGCAGTGAACGTCTCCTGCAGCGCGTCCTCCGCGCGGCCGCGGTCGCCGAGCCGGCGCAGGGCGATCCCGAGCACGGAGCGCGAATATCGTTTGTAGAGCAGCTCGAACGCATCGCGGTCGCGATTCCCGACGCGCTCGAGGAGCTCCTCGTCCGACGGCCGAAGGTCGCTCACCGCGGAGATCGTTGCGGCTTTCCTCGTTGTCGGCAAGCTGAACGGCGGGTCCAGGGCGCAGTCGATGGCCATCAGCAGCTCATACGGCGGCACGCGGCGGACGGATTTCCCGCACCGCGCGGCGGTTATGCTCCGTCGGCTTTCGAATCCGAACGGAAAGGAACCGAATGGCGACCCTTGCCTTCAACGCAGAAGAGATCGCCCCGCGCGAGCTGAAGCCGGGCCTGTACGAGCTCGACGGCATCTCCCGGCAGTCGGTGGAGGCCCACTACAAGCTCTATCAGGGCTACGTGAACAAGCGCAACGAGATCCTGGGGAAGCTGGCCGAGGTCGACCTGTCGGCCGCGAACCAGGTCTACTCGGAGGTGCGGGCGCTGAAGGTCGACCTGAGCTTCGCGGTCGGCGGCGTCAAGAACCACGAGATCTACTTCGAGCACCTGGGCGGCGACGGCGGCCCTCCGACGGGCGCGATCGCGGCTCTGATCGAGCGGGACTTCGGATCCTTCGACGCGTGGAAGGCCGACCTGAAGGCCACGGGCATGGCCGGCCGCGGCTGGGCCTGGACCGCCTACGACTGGGACGAGGGCCGGGCCGTCAACTACGTCGGCGACGCGCAGAACACGTTCCCGATCTGGAACGCGACGCCGCTCGTCGCGCTCGACGTGTACGAGCACGCCTACTTCCTCGACTACCAGACGGATCGCGCGTCCTACATCGAGGCGTTCTTCCGGAACCTCGACTGGGGCGTCGTCAACGGCTGGATCTCGGGCTACGGGATCCGGGTGTAGCCGTTCGGTGCCCTACGCGCTGGCGATCGCCTGCGGCTACCTGGCCGGTAGCCTCCCGTTCGGCTACTGGCTCGTCCGCGTTCGTGCCGGCATCGACATCCGCACGGTCGGCAGCGGCAGCATCGGTGCCTCGAACGTCGGGCGCGTGCTCGGTCGCCGGTACGAGCGTGCTCGTGGCGCTGCTGGACGGCGCGAAAGGGTTCGTGCCGGCGCTCGTGTTCACGCTCACCTACGGCCATCTGTACGGCGCGCTGGCGGGAGCCGGGGCGATCGCCGGTCACTACCGCCCGGTGTTCCTGCGCTTCCAGAAGGGCGGCAAGATGGTCGCAACGGCGGGAGGCGTCGTGTTCGCGCTCGCTCCGTATGCGGCTGCGATCGGTCTCGCCGTGTGGTTCGTCGTCAAGTTCGCCACGAAGTACGCGTCCGTCGCCTCGCTCTCGGTGGCCGTCGCGGTGCCGCTCAGCTCCTACCTCCTGGGGTACCCCTGGCCGGCGACGGTCTTCGCGCTCGGCGCCTCCGTCGGAGTCGTTCTGCTCCACCGGCCGAACATCTCCCGCCTGCGCGCCGGCACCGAGTCCAAGTCGGCGGCGCCGTCGCGCTCTCGCTGGCGAGGAGGAAATGCGCCTGCCGCGGGAGGGATGGAGCCGAAACCGTGACGAGAGCCCCGTGGGGCGTGGCTTGCGGGCGCGGCGGCAGCATGGTCTTGTAGCGACTTGGCCGCCCCTCGCCCGACTCCGGCCTACGTGCTCACGGCGCTGGCCAGCTGGCCGATCGTCCGGTTCGGGTTCCGGACTCGCTGGGAGGGTGTCGATCGCGTTCCCGTCGACGGGGGCTTCGTCCTGGCCGCGAACCACACGTCGAACTTCGACGCCTGGCCCCTGGCGCTCGGGCTCTTCCCCGCCCGCTACATACGGTGCATGGCGAAGGCCGAGCTGTTCAGGCCGCCGCTCGGGCCGCTGTTGACGGCGCTCGGCGGCTTTCCGATCCGCCGTGAAGCGCCCGACCGCGACGCCATGGTGACGGCCGTCGAGCTGTGCAGGCAGGGCCACGTCGTCGTCATGTTTCCCGAGGGGACGCGGCGGGCGAAGGGCCTGCACAAGACGCGCGTTGCCGAGCCGCACACGGGCGCGGCCCGCATCGCGCTCAGAGCCGGCGTGCCGCTGGTCCCGGCGGCGATCACCGGGACGGACCGCCTCGCGCGGCTCGGTCCGATCCGGGTCGAATACGGCTCTCCGGTCGGTGTGGAGGATCTCGCCTCCCTCGATCGCCGTCAGGCCGCGAGGGTCGCCACCGAGCGGCTGATGGCGGACATCGGCCGGCTCGAGACCCGGCTGCGGCATGAGACGGGCGCAGCCTCGGCGTGAGCGTCAGGCGCTCAGATCGCTCACTCGCCCCACGGCCTCGATGCGCGTGCGGACGCCGAGCTTCCTGCAGATCTTCCTGACGTGCACCTTGGCGGTCGATTCGGTGATGAAGAGCGCTCGCCCGATTTCCCTGTTCGAGAGGCCCTGCGTCACCAGCTCCATGACCTCGCGCTCGCGCCTGGTAAGGATGCTCGGGCCGTCCTGCTCGGGCGCCGATGGGAGCCGAAGCCCGACCGACTCGGCCAAGGCGTGATCTCTCGCGCGCTCGAGGATCGTCCTGAGCTGATCGTGGTTGGCCTCGTTGCTCACGAGCAGCCGCAGCAGCTCCGGGCACGCACGGTAGGCGGTCACGAATGCATCGATGTTCCCCGTGTCGAGCGCGATTCGGAAGGCATCCTCCGCCGCTGGCAGAGCTGAACGCTGGTTGTGTGCTGCCACAATGGCCTTGCTCCAAGGGAGGAGGCCAGCCACTTCTAACCGCCGCGATGAGGAATGGGCTCGTTCGGCGAGGCTTCTTGCGTCGTCGGCCTGGTTGGCCGCCGCATGCGCGAGCGATTGCCACGCGAGATACTCAGGGTGCATAGGGCAACTCGCCGCCGCGTGGCGCGAGTGGTCGAGAACGCGTAGCGCTCGTTCGGGTTCGTTGTTGGCAAGATGAAGGCGAGCCTGAAGCGCGGCGACGCTGCTTATCAAGAATTTGTTGTCAGACTTCACGGCCGCCCGTTCACAATGCACAAGACTTGCCTTACAAGCGCGCATATTGCGCAGGCCCCATTTTGCCTCGGCGATATGGAAGTGAGCAAACTGGTTCACGAAGTTGAGAGAATAGATTTCGGCAAATTTGATCTCTAGCACCGCTATCTTCAACGCTTCCTCATATCTGCCGTTGATGGCGAGAAGGCCCGCATATATGTTGAGAAACGATGATTGAACCAGCGGGTCTCGCGATCTGTCAGCGAGGAGCGCAAGGGATCTATGCGACTCTATGACCTCAGAAATATTCGCCACTAGCACTGCCATGCGAAAACGACCCGTGGCGATGCGAAGACGTTCATCAACCGAAGTTCCGGAACCTGCGACATAGCGTTCGAGAAGCGACTCGGCTTCAGTCTCTTGCTCAAGAGCGTCAGTGGCGATGAATTCCCCCCACAAGGCCTGGCGGACGTCTCGGTCAGAGTGAGAAACTTGTCCCGCCGCCTGAAAGTGTTCAAGCGCTATCTCCTCGCGCCCAGTGAGATGCGCACTGGTTCCTGCGACCCACAAGGCCCTTGACTTGAGTAGGTGGTCGTCTTGGAACCGCCGGGCAGCCTGGGAAGCGAGCGCTTCGCTTCGCTCTAGTAGCCCGTCACGAAGTACGAGTTCGGCTTCCGCAAGATCCACCAATGGAGAGTCGGTGCCCTGCGCTGACGCGGCGCCGATCCAACGGCGTAGAGTGGGCAGGCGCGCTTGGTCGAGCATTTGCGGGAGGGCGGCTTCGAATAGCCTGATGAGAAGGTCGTCATCCCGGAACTGTGTGGCGATTTCGAACACGTCGTCCCACTCCTCACGCTCCATCAGCGCTTGAGCAAGCCGGGCGACGACCTTTCCATCAGGATCGTCGCTACTCTGGCGAAACTTTGAAGTGAGAAAGAATCGCAATAAGGGGTGCAGCTCCGTCCTTTCGCGGGAGCGTGGGAGGAAGAACCCAAGCTCGGTTCCTTTGGCGATAACCTCTGCTGCGTGCTCGCCAATCACCGAGACAGCGA
The DNA here is from genome assembly GCA_963742925.1 of uncultured Actinomycetes bacterium. Classification (GTDB taxonomy): domain Bacteria; phylum Actinomycetota; class Thermoleophilia; order Gaiellales; family Gaiellaceae; genus PALSA-612. The sequence continues at coordinate 354,058 of CAVUNV010000005.1, forward strand.
TGTCAGAAGTGATTGATCGTGAAAGCGAAAGTCGCCTGAGACCCTGCTGGACACTCAGCAGAAGCAGCCTGGTAGAGCTCTTCCGCGAAGAAGTTGTAGAGCTCCTCAGGAACGCTTTCCGCCGGCATTTCAAGATTCGTGGATAGAGCCGCAAGCCCGATAAGGGCTGGCCATCCATCTGCGAGCGAGATCAAGCCGCTAGTGCGGTTGCTGGAGCGATCGCACAACGTAGAACTCGCCTCCTCCTGGCTCATCGCCAGCAGGTTCCGGCCGATCTCGTAGATCTCCCCGTAAAGCAGACGCCGAGCTGTTGCCCAGTTCGGGCGCGAGCGGCCGGCTGCGAGCAGGCGAATCGGGCAGGAGGATGCGAGGTGCTCGACGAATCGCTCGGCGGGTTCTGAGTCGCACGCGAACTGGTAGTCGTCGAAGGCGAGCCACGCGCCTTTCGGCCAGGCGCCGAGGTCGTCGGCGAGAAGCTCGGCCAGCGCCTCGACCTCATCTGGCGGTGCGCTCGAGACACGCAGGCGCGTTGCCATCCGCTCGCCGGCGCCGGGGACGATCGTGGCGCTTGCCTTGGCCAGTCCAAGCGCCAAAGCCGCCACATCGGCAGCGGCCGAAGTCCCCCTGTACCAGGCGTGTGGCCGCGTGCTCAGCCACTCCCGCGCGAGTGTGGTCTTTCCGTAACCGGCGGGAGCGACGAGCAGGATGATGCGCGCCTTGCTCTCGTCGAGCAGGGTCGTCAGTCGGGGACGCTTGATGATGTGGGCGCGCCCTGGTTCGAGTGTTTCGCCTGCCTCGAGCGTCATCGGCCACCTCGGTGCGACCTGCCTGCCTGTCGCACCGTATCGCGGATCAGAGCCGAATTCGAGCGCCCCGGCGCCCGCGCCGAGCAGGTCGGCGACGGACACCGGGGGCCGTGTTAGTGCCTGCGACCGGCGTGAGCCACGAGGCGTGGGGCCAGTGGATCGTCGCCGGTGGCGGCGCGGTAGGCGGCCGGGATCTGGCGCCGCCGGGAGACGCCGAGCTTCTGGCGGAGGCTGTCCGAATGAGCCTTGGCTGTTCTCGGCGAGATGCCGAGCCGTTCGCCGATCTCCTCGTTCGAGCAGCCTGCCGCGATCAGCTCGACGACCTCCCGCTGGCGGGCCGTAATCGCCGGAATCGCGCCCTTGAGGGTCTCGTACATGATGGTCGCGACGCTACAAGCGCCCGCCCCGTGCCGCTATTCACCGAAAGACGTATCTTGAGTGCGCTACACGGCGCTTCGAGCGGTGGCGGCACGGAGGAAGCTCGCCTCGTGCCCGCGCACGTTTGCTTCGCGGAGGCCCTCTGCGTCGAGCGCGCCGACGCGGAGCAACAGCTCGAACTCGTCGCGCAGGCGGGTGCGCATCATCTCGGGCCCGTCGGTGGCGATCGTGAACGGCACGTCGTGCGCGACGAAGGCGAGGATCGTGTCGCGGAGCTCGTCCTCGCCCGAGAGCGCCTTCGTGAGCAGGTTCGAGGTGGGGCAGATCTCGAGCACGATCCCGCGGGCGGCGAGCTCCTGCATCAGCGCGGGATCGCGGGCCGCGAGGATCCCGTGGCCGATCCGGTCGGGCCGTAGCGTCTCGACGACCTCGGCGATCTCCTCGATCCCCTGGTCGCCGCCCTCCTCGCCCACGTGGATGGTGACGCCGAGCCCGGCCGCGCGCGCCTCCTCGACGAGCGGGGCCAGGTCGCGATACGGGTAGCGCTCGCCCCGGGGCCGGGGCCCGGCGATGTCGACGCCGACGATCCCGCGCGAGGCCCAGCGGATCGCCTTCTCGACGATCACACCGTTCTGAACGTCGGTGAACGTCCTGTCCATCATCAGGATCAGGCCCGCCCTGACCTGCGGGTACTCGAGCTCGGCGAGGTCGAGGCCGCGAACGGCGGCGAGGATGATGTGGTCGAGATCGCGCTCGCCGCCGCGGTTCCGCTTCATCGGGTTGAAGCGCAGCTCGAGCGTCGTGATGCCCTGGGAGCGGTAGGCGCCGCCGATCGCGCCGTGCACCGAGCGCTCGACCGCGAGCGGGCTCGACTGGATCAGCTCCGTCCAGTGGTAGATGGCGTCGAGCGCGTCGAGGTCGGGAACTCCGCGCGGGTCGGAGACGGTGACGAGCCGGTCGAACTCCCAGTAGTCCTTGACCGGGAGTGCGATGCCCTGCTCGTGGGCGAGGCTCCACATCGCGTCCGAGGAGACCGACCCGCCGAGATGCGTGTGAAGCTCGGCCAGACCCCCCGGGAAGTCCATGCGGCCGAGTCTACTTCCGGAGGCGCTTCTCGCTTCCCAGCCTCAGGAAGGCCTGGCCGCCGAGGAGCTGGAGCACGGCGACGACGGAGAGCAGGAACGGAAGGAAGACGATCAGCGTCGCCCACCACCAGCTCGGCCAGCCCCAGTCGAAGCGGTCGTGGATCCAGCCCGAGTTGTCCACGATCGCCCAGATCGACGCTCCCACGACGGCGGCGAACACCGCGCCGTCCAGGATGCGCCGCGGGATCGAACGCGCGAAGAAGGCTTTGAAGAAGAGGAAGTGCGACGCCCTGAGCGTCCGCAGGTATCCCTTGGAGACCGTGTCGGGATCCTTCGCGTCCGCGAGGCCGACCACCGGCGCGAAGCTCCACGAGGCAGCGTCGAGCGGCGCATCCGGGTGGTCGACGACCGACTCGACCTCCGGATACTTCTCGAGCCACTCCCCGAGCTCGAGCGTGCTCATCCTGTAGCCGCTGTACATCAGCGAATACGCCTCGCCGTCGGCGAACGCGTCGAGGTCGGTGCGCACCCTGGCGAGGCAGGTCTGCACCTCGCGGTTGATGCCGTACGGCGTCAACGACTCGTCCGGGACGGGCTCGCGACCCTTCGGAAGCGGCGGCACCGTCGGCGGCGGCAGGTTGCGAAGCAGGTGCATGAGAGCCGTGCGGTTCTCGCTGCAGGCGCGCACGAGCTGCTCGATCCGGATCCGCGCGCCGTAGATGCTCATCGACCGCGGCGCGACCGCGAACGCAAACGGCGGCGGCTTCCTCGTATCTCCCATCAGACCCGACGCATCGCTGACGATCACCGCGTCGCACTTCATGTCGAACAGCGTCTGGACGCCCTGGTTGTCGTGGACGCCGCCGTCGACGAGCTGCACCCGCCGGTGGAGGTACATGTCGCTGATCGACAGGGGATGGAAGAGCAGCGGGACGCACGAGGACGCGGCCACGGCCAGCGCGAGCGGGAAGTCCTGTTGCTTGCCGGGGACGGCGGGCTGGTCGGGCCCGGCATCGAAGTACGCCTGCTCGAGGCGCTCGTTCACGTCGATCTTCTCGAGGAGGTCCGCCGCCTGCGTGCTCTCCGGCGCGGGCTCCCCCATCCTGACCGCCTCGAAGCGCCAGTTGTGACCCGTGTTGAGCGTCGTCGCGTTCATGACCAGGATCGGGACCCTGGCCTTCAGGCTCTTGTTCTGCTCGTCCGGCCTGAACGGCTCCTTCCCCGTGTATCCCTTGGGCGTGAACGCGAGCCACCGCAGCTCGACCTGGCGTTCCAGCCAGCGGAAGCGCCGGCGCTTGCCTGTCGGTCCGTAGGCCTTCTTGTAGAGGTACCGGTCGTACAGGTCGCCGAGCCGGTCGCTGCGCGAGTACTTCCTCCCCATCATCCAGTAGTTCTTGAACGGGTTGAGCAGGATGCGCGCCCGCATGTTCTTGCGGACCGCCGCCAGGAAGTCGACCTGGATGTCGCGGACGAGCTTCCGATAGTCGTCGTCGGTCGGGTCGGCCGTCGTTTCGAGCAGCTTCTTGAGACGGAGGTAGTAGTAGGCGCCGATGATCGTCCCTCCCGAGACCGTGGAGAGGACGTCGACGTGCCGGAGCACTCCGAGATCGGCCAGCCGCGCGAACACGCCGAGGTGGAAGAACGACGCTCTGAAGCCGCCTCCCGAGAGCGCCAGGCCCAGCCGTTCCGGGGGGTTGGTGGCAGCCTGCGGCGCTGGAGCGGGCGAGGAAACATCCATCTGACGGCCCGCCTACGGTCGCATGGGCCGCCGGTGGTGTCAAGCGTTGCGAGTCGCGACCGCCTCGGCGAGCTTCGTGCCCGCCACCCGCTCCGGGATCGTCGCCAGGCGATCTGGCGGCTCGGCACTGAAGACCCAGCGCACGTAGCGCGAGGCGACGTCGTCGCCCCAGCCGGTCATGCCCGTGGCGGCGATCGCGGACTCCTCGAGCAGCAGGCGCGAGGCTTCGGCCGGCTCGAACCCCAGCGAGGCGACGTCGAGCAGCATCGACCAGCCGCCCGCGGGTCGGACGAAGGGCCAGCCGGGCAGCCCCTCGAGCAGCAGGTCGCGGCGGCGCTCCAGCTCGTCCACGCACTCCTGCACGTGGCCCTGGTCGCCGCGCAGGACGGCGGCTCCGGCCGCCCGCGACAGCCCGGTGGGCATGGTCGTGTTGTAGACGTGCACCCAGCCGGCGTCCTCGACCGTCGCGGCAGGCCCGGCCACCCAGCCGACGCGCCAGCCGATCATCCGGTGCTCCTTCGACAGCGAGCCGACCACGACCGTCCGCTCGACCATGCCCTCGAAGTGCAGCGGGTGGAGCAGCGGCCGGCCGTCGAAGAGCAACCGCTCCATCGCCGAGTCGTAGATCAGGCCGAGCTCGTGCTCGCGGCAGAGGTCGCAGATCAGACGCCAGTCCTGCTCGTCGAACCAGCCGCCCGACGGCATCGACGGGCTCATCAGCAGCATCGCCCGCGTCGCGGGGCCGATCGCGGCCACCAGCGCGTCGCGGTCGAGCCGCCACTCGCCGTCGACGACGCGGAACGGAGCGAAGCGGGGGATGCCACCGGCGAGGTGGACGCGGTTGACGATGCCCGCATAGGTGGGGTCGGTGACGATCACCTCGTCGCCCGGGTCGACGACGGCCAGCACGACGTCGAGGAGGCCCTCCATGCCGCCCGACGTGATGACGATCTCCTGCTCCGGGTCGAACCGGTGACCGGTGCGCTCGACGAGAAACTCCGACACCGCGTCGCGCAGGTCGAGGTCGCCGGTGAACGGAAGCCAGCTGTTCGACTTCGGCGCCGCCAGGTTCTCGGCGGTCACCGGCACCGCCTCCGGCGGCAGCGGCAGATCCGTGTCGAGGTTCTCCATCCGCAGGACCGGCCAATCGGGACGCGTCCGCGCCGGGGCATCGGCCGCCGCGGCAACCCGGTCGATGCCGAAGCCGCGCACCGCCTGAAGCCGCTGAGCGCGCCTGAACACGCGGCGATCCTACTCCGCAGGCCGAGCAGGTCATTTGACATCTATATGTATTTAACATATGTTGTGCGCATGCACAGGAGACCTCACGGACGCGGCTACAGGAGCCGGCGGCAGACCGGCCCGAACGAGTGGGCCGTTCGCGCCCGCGTCGAGCGCTTCGTCGAGCCTTCGCTCTTGCTCCTGCTCAGGGAGCGCCCGCGGCACGGCTACGAGTTGATCGAGCTGCTGCCCGAGCTGGCGGGCGGCGAGCGCGTCGACGTCGGCAATCTCTACCGCTTCCTGCGCGCGCTCGAGGGCGAGGGCATCGTCGAGTCCGAATGGCACGGCGATCTGCCCGGCCCGGCCAAGCGCACGTACCGGCTCACCGAGACGGGCGAGCACCTGCTCGGCCAGTGGGCCGAGGCGCTGCGCCGGACGCGCGAGGAGGTCTCCGCATTCCTCGATCGATACGAAGGGAGGTGAGTGAATTGCACAAGAATCGACATCGACACGGAAAGCGCTGCCACGGCTTCGGCCGCGGGCGCGTCCCGAACGCCGATCAGCTCCTGCAGAAGTTGGAGGAGCGCCAGCGCGACCTCGAGCAGGAGGTCGCCGACGTGGCCGACCTGATCCGGCGCCTGAAGGAGAAGCAGCCGGAGACCGCCTCGGTCTAGGCATGCCCTGGAGCGCGCGTTCCTCGAGGCGGCGAGGAGCGCGCGGGCGGGGCGGCAGGAGCGGGAAATAGACTCCGGCGGATGAAGGTGGGGATCGTCGTCCCGTTCTCGTGGTCCTTCTGGGGAGCCGTGAACGAGCACGCCGAATTGCAGGCGGACGCGCTGCGCAGGCTCGGTATCGAGACGCGGACGATCGTCGGCAACGACCCTCCCGGCTCCTTCACCCGTGTCCTGCACCCGCGACTCGGACGCCACGACGAGCCGCCGGCCGGGGTGATCCCCGTCGGCCGCACCGTGATCGTCCCCGCGAACGGCTCACTCTCGAACATCGTCCTGAGCCCCGGGACGCTGCGGAAGATCAGTCGCGCGCTCGAACGGGAGCGCTTCGACGTCCTGCACGTCCACGAGCCGATGACGCCGGTGATCTGCGTCGCCGCGATGGCGCTCGCACGGTGCCCGGTGGTCGCGACCTGGCATGCGGCGGGGCCGCTGCGCTGGAACAGCCACGCCCTTCGCTTCTGGGGCTTCCTGATGGAGCGTGTCGATTACCGGATCGCGGTCTCGGAGCAGGCGCGCCGCTCGGCCGAGCAGTTCTTCGAAGGCCCGTTCGACGTGATCCCGAACGGCGTGCTGATCCCGCCGCGGGCGAGCCCCGGCGGCCGGGAGCACCGTGTCGTCTTCGCCGGCCGGCACGACCCCCGCAAGGGGCTGCCGGTGCTGCTCAGGGCCTGGCCGGAGATCCATCGCCGAACGGGCGCGCGCCTGCGCCTCGCCGGCGCCGACCCGCTCGCCGTTCAGCTCGTTCTGGCACGGCAGCGCGGGTCGGGCGACGGCATCGACCTGCTCGGCCTGCTCTCGCAGGAGCAGCTCACGGAGGAGCTCCTGTCCGCGAAGGTGCTCGTCGCGCCGTCTGTCGGAATGGAGAGCTTCGGCATGGTGCTGGCGCGGGCGTTCGCGTGCGCGCTGCCCGTCGTGGCCTCCGACATCTCCGGGTACCGCGACGTGATGACGCCCGAGACGGGCCTTCTGGTGCCGCCCGGCGACGTCAAGGCGCTCACCGACGCGGTCGTGCGGTTGATCGAGGACGAGCCGCGCCGCCGGGCGGCCGGGATCGCCGCCCGGCGCGTGGCCGAGGCACGCTACGCCTGGGGCCCGATCGCGCGGCGGCTGCTCGACGTCTACGGCCTCGTCCTGGACGGCCGGCCGTCGCTCCCGATGCCCCTCGAGGCGGCCACGGCATGAGGGAGCTCGCCGTCGCGCTCGGCCAGAACCGCTGGGTGCGGATCGGCGCGATCGCCGTGACGGCGGTCGGGGTCGGCGTTGGGCTCTGGCTCGGTCCCAACTGGAACGGCGTCGGCACCGCGTTCCAGGACGTGGAGTGGGTGTGGGTCGCTGTCGCAATCGCGTTCAACCTCGCTTCGATCGTGGTCCGCTCGCTCGGCTGGAAGCTCGTCATCGACCAGGCGCTCCCGCCGCCGGCGCCGGGCTTCCGGAATGTGTTCTCGGCCTTCAGCGTCGGGTTGCTGGCGAACGCCGCGCTGCCGGGACGGATCGGCGAGCTGGCCCGCGTCGGGGTGCTGACGAGGCACATGCCGCGCCGACGCGGGGCCTGGGCGACGCTCGTCGGGACGGTCGTCGCGCACCGCATCTTCGACCTGTTCCCGATCACCCTGCTCGTGCTCTACGTTCTCGCCACCGCGAAGATTCCGGCCTGGGCCTACTCGATCATCGTCGCGGTCGTCTCGATCGGCGCGGCGGTCTTCATCTTCGCCTTCCTCAGCGCCCGCAAGGCCGGCCGGGCCCGCCTCGACGGGCTCGGCACGGTCAGGCACGTCATGGCGATGATCCGAGAAGGGCTCGCGGTCATGCACCGTCCGTGGCCCGCGGCCGGCGCGATCCTGTGCCAGACGCTCGGCTGGGTCTGCCAGCTGTTCGCGGTGTTCACGGCGATGCGCGCGTTCGACATCCACGAGGGAGTGCCCGCCGCGGCGCTCGTCCTGCTGGTCATGAACGTCGCCACGATCATCCCGCTCTGGCCGGGGAACGTCGGCGCCGTCCAGGTGGCGATCGCGATCCCTCTCCAGTCCTACGGCGTCGCCTACGCCGACGGGATCGCATTCGGGTTCGGTTTGCAGGCGATCGAGGCTTCGGTGGGAATCGGGCTCGGTCTGCTCTTCCTCGCCCATGAGGGACTGTCGTTTGCGACGTTGCGCGGCATGCCGATGGCGACGGAGGCGCAGGAGCTTTCCGTGGAGGACGCGGGCGACGAGCAGCTTGCTGCAGGAGAGCCACGTGCGCGCGCTCGCGTGCCCGGCTAGCCTCAAGGGGGTGCTCGGCGCAGTCGCTGCGGCGGCGGCGCTGGGGGAAGGCTTGCGCCGGGGCGGCGCGATCGCGGTCGAGCTGCCGGTCGCGGACGGCGGCGAAGGGACCGCCGAGGTGCTCCGGCGTGTGCGCGGCGGTTCGTGGCACGGCGCGGTCGTGCCGGATGCGTTCGGCCGCGAGCGGAACGCGCGCTGGCTCGAGCTTCCGGACGGGACGGCCGTCGTCGAGGCAGCCGAGGCGATTCCGCTCGATCCGTCGCGGCTCGACCCGATGCTCGCGTCGAGCCGCGGCCTCGGGGAGCTGATCGCCGCCGCCGGCCGCCCCGTTCGCCTGCTGGTCTGCCTCGGCGGCACGGCGAGCGTGGACGGCGGCGCCGGGCTGCGCGAGGTGCTCCGCGAGCTGCCTGCCCCTACGCGCGTCGCCTGCGACTCGCTCGTACCGCTTCTCGACGCGGCGCGCCTCTACGCTCCCCAGAAGGGCGCCGGGCCCGAGCAGGTCGCGGAGCTCGAGGTGCGGCTGGCAGGGATGGCCGGGCTCGCTCCGTACGCCGAGCTGCCGGGAGCCGGCGCGGCCGGCGGCCTGGGTGCGGCACTCGCTGCGCTCGGTGCGGAGCTGGTTCCCGGTGCGGCACTCGTCCTCGACGAGACCGGCTTCGATCCGGCCGGCTCCGATCTCGTCGTGACGGGAGAGGGCCAGGTCGACCGCACGACGGGGACAGGCAAGGCGCCCGGCGAGGTCGCCCGCCGCTGCCGGCAGGCCGGTGTCCGCTGCGTGGTCTTCGGCGGCCGGATCGTCGAGCCGCTCGAGGGGGTCGAGAACGTCGCGCTGTCAGGCGACCCACGACGTGCACGCGACGACCTCGTCGCGCTCGGAGAGAAGCTTGCTCACCCCGCGTGAAACGCGATCACACGGGGAAGCGGCTCGAGTAGTCCTGGCGTTCCCTGAACAGGCCGGCGACGCCCTGGAGCAGGCCCCAGGAGAGGTTGGGATCCTCTTTGGCCATCGCACGGAAGTCCCAGGCCACCAGGACGTGCGCCTTGATGTCGCTCGTCGCGGTCACGGTCGCCGTCCGCGGGCCGTCGTCGATCAACGCGATCTCGCCGAAGTAGGAGCCCGGGCCGAGCGTCGCCCGCTCCTCGCCGTGCACGGTCACCTTGGCACTTCCCGACTCGATCACGAAGAAGCCGATTCCGTTCTGCCCCTCCTCGGCCATGGTCTTGCCCTCGGCGAAGTCGCGTTCCGTGAACATCGCGGCGAGCTTCTTCGCCTCCTTGTCGTCGAGGCCGGCGAACAGCGTCACCTTCTTCAGCCAGGTGTGATCGATTGCCACGCGCGGATTCTACGACTCCGGAGCCGGTTTCGCCTCGTTCGACGCGCTTCGCCAGCTCCTCGACCTTTCCCTGGGCGGCATCGAGCTGCTCCCGGCAGAGCCGGTAGAGCTCCTCGCCGCGCTCCCAGAGCGCGAGTGCTTCGTCGAGCGGAACGTTGCCGGTCTCGAGCCTCTCGACGATCGCGGCGAGCTCCTTTTCCGCTTCTTCGAACTTCACGGGCGCACCTCGTTCGACGGTGCCGGAGAAGCTTCCTTCGGCGAGGCGGACGTCGATCTCGTCGCCCGGGCCGAGTGCCGCCGCGGCGCGGACGACCGCTCCCTCGCGCCGGACGACCGCGTAGCCGCGGTCGAGGGTGGCGAGCGGCGACAGCGCCCTCAGCTTCGCGGCCGAGCGTTCCAGCTCGGCCCGGCGGCGCTCGACGAGGAGCGACGACGCCCGGCGCAGGCGCGCCACCGAAGCGCTGAGCCGTTCGCCGTGCCGCTCCAGCGACCGTCGCGCACCGCGGCCGAGCGACCCCCGGGCGCGCTCGAGGGAGGCGCGGAGCTCGTCGAGGTCGGGGACGACGAGCCGGGCGGCGGCCGTCGGAGTCGAGGCTCGCACGTCGGCGGCCAGGTCGCAGAGCGGCGTGTCCTGCTCGTGACCGACGGCGCTGACGACCGGCACGGGGCAGCCGGCGACGGCACGGACGACGCGCTCGTCGCTGAACGGCAGCAGGTCCTCGAAGCTGCCGCCGCCGCGCGCGAGGACGACCACGTCGACCTCCGGCTCGGCGCAGATCGCCCGCAGCGCCTCGGCGACCGCGGCAGCCGCGCGCGGCCCCTGGACGAGCGTCTCCGCGACGAGCAGCCGGGCGGGCGGGAAGCGCGCCTGGACGGCGGCGATCACGTCCCGCTTGGCGGCAGCGTCGTTTCCGGTCACGAGCCCGATCCGCCGCGGCATCCGCGGCAGCGGCCGCTTCCGCTCCGGTGCGAAGAGCCCCTCGGCGGCGAGCTTCTGCTTCAGCCGCTCGAGCGCCGCCAGATGCTCGCCGAGCCCGAAGCGCTCGATTCCGAGCGCGCGGAGCCGCAGCTCACCCTTCGGCTCGAACAGCTCCGGCCTGCCGTAGACGTGGACGCGCTCGCCGCTCGCGAGATCGAGCTGCAGCGCGTCGAACTGCCCGCGGGGCATCAACCCGGCCAGGAGCGAGCCGTCGCCGGCATCCTTGAGCGTGAAGAAGACGCTCTGCCAGCGCTCCTGGCGGCGCAGCTCGGAGATCTCGCCCTCCACCCAGACCGTCGGCAGCCGCTGCAGCCAGGAGCTCACCCCACGGTTGAACGCGGACACGGTGTACACCCGCCGGTCGCCGTAGTCGATCGCCTCGACCTTGCTCACGCCTCGCAGAGTAGTGGCTCTGCGGTAGTGGTTCGAGGGCTGGGAGCCGGTCGAGATGCCGCCGATGCCGGCTCGGCCGGCGTCGGCCTCAACCGCAGGTCTCGTCGCTTCCTAGGGAAGGGGGCTCATGGGGGAAACCGGCCGTTTCCCCCGTGTTGACTAGATCAGGATCTCGGCGGCGAGCTCTGGGGCGCAGCCGGAACGGACGAGCGCGACGGCCTGGTGCAGGTCGGCGTTCGAGCCCGCCACGCGCTCGGCGAGGGGGACCGGGTACCCGGCCTCCATCAGCACGTGGAGACGCCAGGTCTCGACCTTTACGCGCTCGTCGTATGTCTCAACGGTCTGGGTCATCTGCATCGCCCCTTTTGCTTCGTGCTGACGTAGACGAACCCTGCCCGGCCCAGTTGGGGGTCTTAACAGAGGATTTACGTCGAGCGGAGCCGCTCCGCTTCCTGCCGCAGCGCGCGGTCGCCCTCCGATGACATGGCGGTGATGGCACGCTCGAGCTCGCGGGAGAGGCGCCGTGCCGCGTCCTCCTGTGCCGCGCGCACCGTCTTGAGGAACTCCTGCGATGCATCCTCGAGCAGACGGGTGGCCTCGTGCTCGAGCGACCGCTGCAGCCGCTCGATCTGGCGGCGCTCCACGTCGGCGAACTTCGCCTCCATCCGGGCCGTCGCCTCGACCTCCTCGCGGTCGACACGCTTGAGCAGCTCTCGCTCCCGTGCGCCGAGCCGGTCGGACACCTCCTGCAGGGCCTGTCGGCGCTGCGCTGCGACGTCCTCGAGGTCCGACGTGGCGGCGTCGATCGCCTCCTTGGCGGCGCGCTGGGCCTCGTCGCGGAAGCGGAGCACGGTCGCCTTGTGCTCGCGGGTCTCGAGGGCGATCTCCTCGACCTCCTGGCGGACACGCCGGTGGACCTCCTCGAGCTGCTCCCGCTGGCGCTCCTCGACCCGGGCGATCGCGCCGGCGAGATCGGTCTCCAGGCGCTCGAGATCCTGGGCCCACTCGGCGAGCCGCTCCTCGACCCGTTGCTGCACCTGGTGGAGGCGGATCGAGTACTCGGTGGCCGCACGGCGCTCCTTCTCCTCGAACTCCTGCCGGCGCTCCTCGGAGAGGCGGCGTGCCTCTTCCGCCAGGATCCCGCCGAGCTCCGAGCGGACGATCGCGAGCGAGCGCTTCAGCTCGGCGGCCCGCTCCCGGTACTCCTGCTCGATCAGGGCCTGGAGCTTGGCGCGCTCCTCCTGGAGCGTCTGCTCCGCCGCCTGGTTCTTCCGCAGCATCGCCGGGTCATCCTAACGTCGGGCCGCCGCGCGACCTCAGCGCGCGCGTAGGACGACGAGCGCCACCGCGAGGGCCACGACCGCACCCGTCATCGCGCGCAGCGCATCCTCGGCGCCTCTCACCAGCTCCTCGCGTGTCGAGTCGCCGACGTCCGCCAGCCGGCGACGTACGTTGCGGACCGGGGTCGAGAGCCGCCGCTGCGCCAGGCTGAGGAGGCACGCGAACGTGGCCGCGAGGAGCGCCTGCCAGGTCACGACCTCGGCGGCGGCGACGTAGGCGGCCAGGAGCGGCAGCGCGCCCCAGGCGACCGCGAACCACCAGTCGCCGTGGAAGCGGCCGCCGAACAGCTCGAGGTTGTAGGCGCATGCGATGAACCCCCCGAACGCGACGAAGGCGAGGAGCCACGGAGTCCACGCGATCGCCGCGACGATCCCGATCGCGACGGCGCCTGCCAGCGAGACGCCTGCCAGGCCCCAGAGGACGCGCTCCGGGATCCTGGTGCCGAGCGGTCGGCCGTGGAGCTCGTCGAGCGCGTGCGCACCGATGCCGAGACCGAGGAAGAACGCGACCAGGCCGACGCCGAGCCGGAGCGGCAGCCACACGGGCGCGAGCGCCGCGCCGATCACGACGTAGCTGAGGTGCCAGGCCGTGTAGGGCGGGTGGAGGAGCGTCACGTAGTCGCGCCAGCCACCCGGCCGCAACGCGTAGAACGCAGGCTTCACGCCTTCCGGCCCCAGATCACGATGCCGCCGCCGAGGCTCATCGTCCGAGAGCGGACGTCCTCGATCCCGGCTTCTCGCCACAGTCCGAGCTGCCGCTCGAGCGGGTAGCCGGCCCAGAACCGCTTGATGCTCGGCCCGAGGAAGCTTCCCACGTCGGCCCAGCCGGGCGAGATCAGCCGGCCGAGCCCCGGCAGCCCGACGCGAACGTACAGCTCCCACGCGCCGCGCGCGACCGGATCGGAGGGGACCGCGAACTCGAGCGAGGCCATCGTCGCGCCGGGCCGGACGACGCGTGCCAGCTCACGCAGCGCGCGGCCCGGATCGTCCACGTAGCGCAACAGATACGTGACCGTGAGCCCGTCGAACGACGCGTCCGGAAAGGGCAGCTGCTCGGCGTCCCCCTGGACGAGCGAGACGCGGTCGGGAGCCCGCCGCCGGGCCTCGGCCAGCATCTCGGCGCTCTGGTCGATCCCGACGACCGAGCAGCCGGTGCGGCGGACGAGCTCGGCCGCGACGGCGCCCGTTCCGGTCGCGACGTCGAGGACGGTGTGCTCCGGCCCGACGGCGAGCCGCGAGACGAGGAAGGCCCGCCAGCGGGGGTCCTGGCCGAACGAAAGGAGGCGCGCGTAGCGGTCGTAGCTCGGCCCGAGCGGCGCGAACAGCTCGATCGCCTGGCGATGCCGGCTCGATGGGCCTCCCATCGCCCGAGTCTAGACTTGGGCAATGGCGCTGAGCGACGACCTGCGCCTCGCCGCCGACGTCGCGGTCGGCTACGCCGGGCCCTCCGAGGAGCTCTCGGCGGTGATCCCGACCGAGCCCCTCGACGGTGTCCGGATCTATCTGTGCGCGTTCACGGACGCCGACTCGAAGAGCTGGGTGGCGCTCGACGGCGACGGGCGTCCGCTGCACGATCGGAGGGTGCTGCGCGACGCCGTGTCGATCGCGGCCATGTGCGAGCTGGCCGAGGAGACCGCCGGCGGCGGCAACCTCGAGGAGCTTCGCCGGCAGCTCGCGACGCTCCGGGAAACGGAGGCGCCCGAGGGGCTCGACGAGGCGGAAGCGGCCGTCCTCGAGCTCGAGCAGACGATCGGCGGCGAGGTGCGCGTGGCGTCGCCCCGCTACCTCGACGAGCTGGGCGCCGCGACCCGGCGGCTCGAGCATGCGCTCGGCGAGCACACCCGCTCCCCGTTCGCGGAGGCGATGAAGCAGGCAGGTCTAACCATCGACGGGCTGAACGCCGATATAGAGAGCCACTACAAGCTCGACCTCGAATAGATGCGACTGACCCGGTACCGACACGCCGTCCGCTGGCCTCTCTACCGCCTCCCGCGGCCGCTGCGCATCGCCGTCGACTGGCTGGCGACGCTCGGCATCGCGGCCATCCTCGTGCTCGTCGTCGAGACCGAGGTCGCGAAGCCGTACCGCGTCCCGACCTCGTCGATGGAGCCGACGCTGCACTGCGCCCGTCCCGGCTACGAGTGTCTCGGCAAGTCGTCCGATCGGATCATCGCGGCCAAGATCGTCTACCTGTTCAGAAGCCCGGAGCGCAGCGACATCGTCGTGTTCACGGCGCCGCCGCGTGCGAAAGTCCGAGTGCCGCGAGGGCGGGACGTTCGTGAAGCGGATCGTCGGACTGCCGGGCGACGTCGTGTCCGAGCGAAACGGGGTCGTGTTCATCGACGGCCGCCGGCTCTACGAGCCCTACATCGACCGTCGCGCCGTGACCGGACCACGGAGACGTGGCCGCGCGTGCCGGCCGACCGCTACTTCGTGATGGGAGACAACCGCGCCGCCTCCTGCGACTCGCGCGACTGGGGCACGGTGCCGCGCAAGAACCTGATCGGCCCGGTGGTCGCGACCTACTGGCCCTTCGGCCGGCTCGGCCTCCCCTAGTAGCCGCGCGAGTCCGGCGCCGGCTGCCGCTTTTGTACCCCTACTGGGCGAGGCCTCGAGGTATACGCGGCGAGTGCCGTCAGGCCTATCTGACGATCATGACCGGGCAGGTCGCGTGCTCGGCGACGCGGTCGGCTGTCGAGCCGAGCAGGTGGTCGCGCAGGAAGTGGCCCTTGTGGCCGAGCACGATCAGGTCGTGGCCGCCCTCCGCGGCGAAGGAGGAGATCACCTCGGCGGCGTGCCCCGCACGCAGGACGACCTCGAGCTCGATGCCGCTGCGCGCGGCCTGCTCGCGGGCGCGCGTCGCGAGCGCGTCGAAGAAGAGGTCCTTCTCGCGCTTCACCTCGTCGACCTCGCCGACCGTCGCCGCGTAGGCGGGCAGCGGCCCCTCGATGGCGAGCGCCGTCAGCTCGGCGTTCGTGAGCGCGGTGAGCTCGAGAGCCTTCTCGAAGGCACGGTTCGACGCCTCCGAGCCGTCGATCGCGACCAGGATCCGCTCGAACGGCATCAGCTCGTCACTCCTTCGCCGACCGGCGCCGGCCCGGGAGGCATCGGCGCGACCGGAGCTTCGCGCTCGTGGCCGGCCCGGGGCTGGAAGAACCGCTGCGCGATCGCCGTGGGGACGATCGCGGAGGCGACGACGACGGCGATCAGGAGCGAGAACTGCGTCTTGTCGATGATCCCGGCGTTGAGCCCGTAGAGGGAGGTGATCGTGCCGAAGGTGAGGCCGGTGGACATCAGCAGCGTCGTGAACATCGCATGCGGAGCGGCAAAGCGCCGGGCGAGCGGGTAGACGCCGGCGAGCTTCGGGCACCATCTTGCCGACGAAGAGCAGCGCCAGCACGCCGAGGTTCGCCCACAGGGCCGAGGCGGAGACGTTCATGCCGCCCCTGAAGAAGAAGAACGGCGTCAGGAACGCGAACGCGACGACGCGCATCCGCTCCTGCTCCTGGCGGTGCTCGACGTAGTGGCCGCTCATCACGAGGCCGAGCACGAACGCCGGCAGCGCCGCCTGCGAGTTCGCACGGGTGCCGAGCCACATGAGCAGGAACAGGACCGCGAACACGAGCTTGATCTCGGGCTCGATCACCCGGTCGCCGTAGCGGCCGAAGAACCAGGGTGAGAGCCGCGGCAGGCCGACGATCACCGCGATCGAGACGACGGCGAACGGGACGATCCAGATCGTCGGCGTGATGAACAGGATCGTCAGGCCGGTGACGGTGGCGATGTCGGTGACGAAGGTCGCCGCCATGATCCGCTTCCCCACCAGCTCGCGGTTGAGCCCGGTCTCGACGAGCACGGCGTAGACGACGGCGAGGCTCGTCGTGGACAGCGCGAGCCCGCCGATCTCGGCCTGCCGATGGTTCCAGCCGAGCGCGTAGTAGCAGAGCAGGCCCACGACGGCGAACGGCGCGAAGAACGACACGAGACCGATCGAGATCGAGGCCTTCCACTCGCGGCGGAGCTGCGGCACGTCGACTTCGGCGCCGGCGAGGTAGGTGAGCACGATGCCGGCGAAGGCGGCGACGAAGCCGAGCCACGAGGGAACGGCGAGCGAGAAGGCGTTGCCGACGACGAAGCCGCCGGCCAGCTCGATCAGCGCGACCGAGAGGCCGATCTCGACCGACACCATCGAGGCGACGAGGATCGTCCCTGCGAGTAACGCTGCTATTGCGATGTCGCTCATCTCTACCTCCGGCGAAGCGAACGTCAGGGGTAGAGGCCATCAGCCGAGAAGGCGGTTGGGCGCGAGCCTCATCGCGCTTGCAGCACGCGCACTATAGCCCGGGGGCGACCAGCTACGCTCTGCTCGATGAACGAGGAAGGGTTCGGCGGCTTTCAGTTCGGGGGCAATCCCGAGGATCTGATGCGCAGCCTGCGCGAGTTCGCCGAGCAGCAGGCCGAGTCGGTCGCAGAGGCGCAGCGCGAGCAGTTCGCGACGCTGACGCTGAACACGGCGGTCGACCTGACCTCCGCGGCGCTGAAGCGGATGCAGGTCCCGGGCGGGCCCGACGAGCAGGCGATCGCCCTCCGCGACGCGATGCGGGTGCTCTTCCCCGAGGCGGTGGCGCTCGTCAGCGCCGCCCGCCAGGGCTTCATGCGCGAGCGATAACGGGGAAACGGCCGGCTCGAGCTACGCCCGGGCGAAGCCCGGGCTTCGCCGCGGATGGGCGCGAATGGCGGCCGGCACTAGGCCTCGTCTAGCCCGGAGTCGTCGGCCACCTTCTGTGCGAGCAGGGCGAAGGCTCCCGGCACGCGCGGGTCCTGGCGTCGCACGTGCGAGAGCGACGGAAACTCCTCGAGGCGACGCACGACGAGGCCGGTCACGGCGATTGCGTTGACGATCTCGCCGAGCGGCCAGAGCTTCAGGTTGTGCTGCGGGCCGAACCGGCTGCCGACGAGGAGCTCGCCGCCGAAGTAGTCGTCCCGCCAGCGCAGCGTCGTCGCGTCGAGGCAAGCGCCGGCCGGATGGAGGTCGGCCGTGAGCAGCATCCCGCCGACGCGCAGCGCGGCCGCCGCCTCGAAGGCCCAGGAGTGGAGGTCCTGGAGATAGGGGAGGAGGCCGGCCGCGTAGACGAGGTCGAAGCGGCGGCGTCGCAGGTTGACCGGCAGAGCGTGCGGGTCGGCCTGCAGGAAGACGACCTCCGGGAACCTGGCGCGCGCAGAGACCAGCGGTCGCTCGGAGATGTCGATGGCGGTCACGAGCGCTCCCATCGAGGCGAGCTCCGCGCTCGTCTCCCCGGTCGCGCACTGCTCGTGCAGGACGTGCTTGCCGGTCAGATCCGGAAGCAGCGTGCGGATCGGTTCCGGGATGCCGGGCTGCTCGGTCGTGCTCTCGATGCGCGCGCTCTGGAGCTTGTCCCAGGCCCGGCGATTCTCCTCGGTCGGCTCCATCAGGCGAGCAGCGAGTAGCCGCCGTCCACGACCAGCACGTGTCCGCGCACCATCTCGGCCTCGGGGGAGCAGAGGAAGCAGACCGCGTCCGCGACGTCTCGCGGCGTGACCATGCGGCCGGCGGGGGTGCGCTCGAGCGCCGAGCCGAGCATCTGCTCCCGGTTCGGGAAGTGGTCGAGCGCCTCGGTGTCGACGAGGCCGGCCGAGACGACGTTGGCGCGGATGCCGCGCGGGGCGAGCTCGACCGCGAGGTAGCGGACGATCGCCTCCAGCGCCGCTTTGGACGCGCCGACGAGCGCGTAGTTCTCGAGCACCCGGACGGAGCCGAGGCTGGAGACGGCGACGATCGAGGAGCCGGCAGGCATGGTCGGCGCAGCGGCGCGCGCGAGCGCGATCAGGGAGCGCGCGTTCGCCGACATCGTCCAGTCGAAGTGCTTGGCATCGGTCTCGATCGCCGGGCGGATCACACCGGTCGCCGCGTTGTGGACGAGTGCGGTCAGCGGCCCGAGCTCGGCGACCTGCTCGGCGACACGCGGCGAGGCGACGTTGCCGCGCACGAGCACGGGCTCGGCGCCGAGCCGGCGCAGCTCGGCAGCGGTCTCCTCGGCGGCGCTGTCCGAGCGCATGTATCCGATCGCCACGCGTGCGGCGCCGCGCTCGGCGAACGTGCGGGCGATCTCCCGGCCGATCCCCCGTGAGCCGCCGGTCACGAGGACCGACGCGCCGTCGAATCGGCTCATCGCCGGTGCGGCAGCGGGTCCGAGGCCGGCGCGGAGCTGGGGACCTGTTCCCAGCCGATCCGCTCGCGCGACTCGGGCGAGCCTTCCACCGCCCTCGATGAGGCGTGGCCGAGGCGGTCGAGGAGCTCCATCTGCTGCTCGCCGTGTCTCCGCGCGGGGTGCTCGGCGGGCAGGCCTTCGATCAGCTCGCGAACGCGCGCGCGGAGCTGGTAGGCGAAGTGCGGCGTCGCCGACCCGACGAGCCGGTCGATCTCCTCGATTGTCCCGTCGCGCACGGCTTGAAGCCTAGTCGACGCGGCTCCCGCACCCAAGCAGTGCCAGGCACGTGCCTGGCACTGCTACGCGGCGGTGCCAGAGCAGGGTCAGACGCGGTGCCGGAGCGAGTGCCGGAGCAGTGCCAGAGCAGCGTCTGGCAGGTGCCAGACGCTGAGGGGCGGCGCGGGCGGCCGTTAGGGTCCGTTCGTGCGGCGGCTGGCCCGGACCGATCTGATGCTGCTCGCGACGGTCTCGATCTGGGCCCTCAACGTCAGCGTGACCCGATACGTGCTCACGCACGGCTTCCTGCCACTCGCGTACGCATCGCTCCGCTACACGGCCGCGGCCCTCCTGGCGGCGGGCTTCGTCCTCGTGCTCGAGCGGTCGCTCGCCGTCCACGGACGGCGGGCCGTGCTGCTGATCTGCGTCGCGGCGCTCTTCCTGTGGGCGAACCAGCTGTGCTTCGTCTACGCGCTGAAGCTGGCCAGCGCGACCACCGTCTCGCTGATCATGGGCACGACGCCGATCTTCGCGGCGCTGCTGGCCTCGGCGGTCGGGCTCGAGCGGCTGAGCCGCCGGTTCTGGGTCGCCACGCTCGCCTCCTTCGGCGGTGTCGCCCTCGTCGCCCTCGGCTCCGGCGGCAAGCTGTCGGCCGATCTCGGCGGGGAGCTGCTCGCGCTCGGCCTGTCCGCCTCGTGGGCGGCGTACTCCGTCTGCCTGGCACCGCTGATGCGTCGCTACTCCCCCTACCGGATCAGCGGGCTCGTGCTGCTGCCGATGACGGGCCTCCTGCTGCTGACGAGCATCGGCTCGCTGCGCGCCCAGGACTACGGCGACGTGACCGCCCTCGACTGGGCCGGGCTCGTGTACGCGATCATCGGGCCGCTGCTCGTGACGAACGTGCTCTGGTTCACGGCCATCCGCCGTGTCGGCCCCTCGCGCGCGACACTGTTCGCGAATCTCCAGCCGTTCCTGGCCGTCGTGTTCGCGGTCTTCCTGCTCTCGGAGACGCTCGGCGCGCTGCAGGTCGTCGGCGGCGTCTTCATCGGGATCGGCATCCTGATCGGCCGGAGCCGTTCCACCCACCGCGAGCCGGTACCGGCCTCCCTGGAGTGAGGAGGGCCCGCAGATATTGTCGCACGGTGACGCCTCTGCGCGAGCGCCTCGCCCGGACGCCGCCCGGCTACCGGTTCTCGATCGGCCGGGTGCTCGCCGTCTACGCCGGGTTGATGGTGACGCTGCTGCTCGCCGCCCTCGACCAGACCATCGTGGCGACCGCGCTCCCGAAGGTGGTCTCCGATCTCGGCGGGCTCTCCAGCTACTCGTGGGTGTTCACCGCGTACATGCTCGCCGCGACGATCACGGTCCCGATCTACGGGAAGCTCGGGGATATCTACGGTCGGCGACCGCTGCTCCTGCTCGCGATCACGATCTTCCTCGTCGGGTCGGCGCTCTGCGGACTGGCGCAGAACATGCCGGAGCTCGTCGTCTTCCGCGCCGTTCAGGGCCTCGGCGCCGGCGGGCTCTTCCCGCTCGCACTCGCGACCGTCGGCAACATCGTCCCGCCGCGCGACCGCGGCCGCTACCAGGGGCTGATCGGGGCCACCTTCGCCGCGGCGTCGATCCTCGGCCCGCTGATCGGCGGCTTCATCGTCGACCAGACGAGCTGGCGGTGGATCTTCTACATCAACCTGCCGATCGGGGGGCTCGCACTCCTGGTCGTGTACCTGACGATGCCTCGCCGGGCGGAGCGGCAGGCGCGCACCGTCGACTGGCTCGGTGGCGTCCTGCTCGCTGCCGGCTCGTGCGCGCTGCTGCTCGGGCTCGTCTGGGGTGGACAGCAGTACGCGTGGGACTCCGCGCACGTGCTGGGCGCCCTCTCCGCGGCGGTCGTCCTGCTCGGCGCATTCGCGCTGGTCGAGCGTCGCGTGCCCGAGCCGATTCTCCCCTTCAACCTGATGCGCTCCTCATCGACGGTGACGGCGAGCGTGCTCTCGATGGGACTGGTCGGGATGGCCATGTTCGGGACGATCACGTTCGTGCCGCTGTTCGTGCAGGGCGTGATCGGCACGTCGGCGACGTCGTCGGGAATCGTGCTGACTCCGCTGATGCTCGCCGCCGTCGCGACGAGCTTCCTCTCGGGCCAGTGGGTCTCGCGGAGCGGTCGCTACAAGCCGAACGCCCTCCTCGGCCCGCCCGTCCTCGCCGCGGGGATGATCCTGCTCTGGCGGATGAACGTGCACACGACGAACGCCGAGGCGGCGCGCAACATGGTGGTCACGGGCATCGGCATCGGGCTGATGATGCAGGTGTTCGTCCTCGCGGTTCAGAACTCGGTGCCGTCCCGCGACATCGGCTCGGCGACGGCGCTGACGCAGTTCTCCCGCTCGATCGGCTCGACGCTCGGGGTCACGATCATGGGCGTGATCGTCAACCAGGGGCTCCCCGCCTCGGTGCGCAGCAGCCAGGAGACCCTGCACCGGCTGGGGCCTCTCGCAAGGGTCGAGCTCGCGGACGCGCTCAGCCCGGCCTTCCTCGCCGCCGCTTTCCTCTGCGTCGTCGTGTTCGTGCTCGTCCTCTTCGGGATCAAGGAGGTCCCGCTGCGGAAGGGGTTCGACGAGACCGTGCCCGCTGCCGCACCGGCTGAGGTTGCAGGTACCACGGCGGATTCCGTGCGGGCTTGAGGAAGCTCTAAGATCCGGGCATGCCCGACGACTTCATGCCGATCGACGGTTGGGATCACGTCGAGCTCTGGGTCGGGAACGCGAAGCAGGGCGCCTACTACTACGAGCACGCGTTCGGCTTCACCCAGGTGGCGTACGCGGGGCCCGAGACGGGCGTCCGCGATCGTGCCTCCTACGTGCTCGCGCAGGGCGAGATCCGCTTCGTCCTCTCGACCGCGCTCCGCGAGGACCACGAGATCGCCCGCCACGCCGTTCGGCACGGTGACGGCGTCAAGGACATCGCACTCGCGGTTCCCGATGCGACCGAGGCCTACCGCCAGGCCGTGCAGCGCGGCGCGCGCGGTGTCGTCGAGCCCCATGTCGTGGAGGACGAGTTCGGCCGCGTCGAGCTGTCCACGATTGCCACCTACGGCGAGACGGTTCACTCGTTCGTCAATCGGGCCGACTACGCAGGCCCGTATCTGCCGGGCTACCGGGCCGTCGAGGCCGAGCCGCGGGAGGGGGTCGGGCTGGCGGCGATCGACCATTGCGTCGGCAACGTCGAGCTCGGCCGCATGAACCACTGGGTCGAGTTCTACGAGCGCGCGTTCGGCATGACCGAGATGATCCACTTCTCCGACGAGGACATCTCCACCGAGTACTCGGCGCTGATGTCCAAAGTGATGTCGGACGGCCAGGGGAAGGTGAAGTTCCCGATCAACGAGCCGGCCGAGGGCAAGCGCAAGAGCCAGATCGAGGAGTACCTGGAGTTCCACGGCGGCCCCGGCGTCCAGCACATCGCCATGGCGACGAGCGACATCGTCGGAACGGTCGAGGCGCTCCAGCGCCGCGGCGTGCGCTTCCTGAACACACCGGACGCGTACTACGAGGACGTCCCCGACCGGGTGGGGGAGATCGACGAGGACTACGCCGACCTGCGACGGCTGGGGATCCTCGCCGACCGCGACGACGACGGCTATCTGCTGCAGATCTTCACGAAGACGGCGCAGGATCGGCCGACGCTCTTCTTCGAGGTGATCGAGCGCCACGGCGCGCGTGGGTTCGGCGACGGCAACTTCAAGGCGCTGTTCGAGGCGATCGAGCGCGAGCAGGCGCTGCGCGGCAATCTTTAGCTCTGCTCCCCCGGGCGTTCGGCGCGCTCGCTCTCCGTTCGTTTCCCCCGGGGCCTTCGGCCCTTGCCCCCTGTTTGGACCGTAGCGCGAAAGCTGTCACGCGTGTGAGACGTGTTCGTGACGATTCTGCGACTCGCGCGCGGGGTAGAGACGAGCCGAGCCCGGGCTCCGGCGACTGGCGCTCGGCGTAGCCTTCCGGGCGTGAGCCCGCAGCGGCGGACGGCGCTCGTCTCGGTCTTCGCGGCCGCGGCGCTGATCGCGCTCAAGCTCTCCGTCGGCCTCGTCACCGACTCGCTCGGCCTGCTCTCCGAGGCCCTGCACTCGGGCACCGACCTCGTGGCCGCGCTGCTCACCTTCTTCGCCGTCGGCTACTCGGTGCGTCCCGCCGACCGCGGACACCACTACGGGCACGGCAAGGCCGAGCACCTGTCCGCGCTCGCCGAGGCGTCGGTGCTCGTGATCGCCACCGTCGTGATCGCGTGGCAGGCGATCCTGCGGCTGACGGGCTCGAGCTCGACCCAGGTGCACGCGACGTGGTACGCGCTCGTCGTCGTCGGCATCGTGATCGCGATCGACATCTCGCGCACGATCGTGTCCCGGCGGGCGGCGCGGCGGTTCTCGAGCGCGGCGCTGCAGTCGAACGCGCTCCACTTCGCGAGCGATCTGGCCGGCTCGGTCGCGGTGCTCGTCGGACTGCTGCTCGCGCGCGCGGGCTATCCGAACGCCGACCCGATCGCGGCGCTGTTCGTTGCCGGGATCGTGCTCCTGGCCGCCGCCCGGCTGATGCGACGGAACGTGGACGTGCTCATGGACCGCGCGCCGGCGGACGCGACCGCCGCGGCACGGCGCGCGATCGAGCGCAACGTCCCCGACGTCAGCCTCCGGCGGCTGCGGCTGCGCCAGGTGGCCGGCAGCTTCTTCGTCGACGTCGTGATCGGCGTCCCTCCCGGCGCGGCGGTCGGCCAGGGACACGCCGCGGCCGACGCCGTCGAGGACGCCGTCGCGCGCGCCCTGCCCGAGTCGGACGTGATCGTCCACGTCGAGCCGGAGACGGACACGGAGGCCGCGCTCCGCGAGCGCGTGCAGGCGGCCGCGCTCAGCGTGCCGAGCGTCCGCGAGATCCACAACGTGAACGTGATCGACGTCGACGGACGCACCGAGATCACGCTCCACCTGAAGCTGCCGGGGGCGCTGTCGCTCGACGAGGCGCACGCGGTGGCCGAGCAGGTGGAGCAGGCGATCCAGCAGACGTCGCCCGATGTCGTCTCGGTTCGCACGCATCTGGAGCCGCTCGCGGAGGTCGCCGCCGGTCATCCTCCCGCGGCGGCGGACGTCGAGCAGGAGGCGGCGTTCGTGCTACGGATCGTGCGTGAGCAGACGGGCGGAGGCCCGCGCGAGCTGCGCTTCCTCGAGACCGACGGCGGCCTCGTGTGCTTCCTGACGCTCGGGCTCGACCCGCGCACCGAGCTTGCCGAGGCGCACGCGACGGCGAGCGCGATCGAGGAACGCATCCGGGCCGAACGCCCCGAGATCTCCGAGGTGCACGTCCATACAGAGCCGTAGTGGAGCCAGGCACGTGCCTGGCACCGAGGTAGGGTGCCCGCCGTGAAGCTCTGCATGTTCTCTCCGAAAGATCGCGAGCTCGAACGCGGCTGGCCGGGTCGGATCGAGGGGGATCGCGTCATCCAGCTCGCCGCACAGACGCTCCAGTCGTTCTTCACCGGCGGTGGGCAGGCGCGTGAGCACGCCGAATACCCGCTGGCGGACGTGGTGCTCCGCTCTCCCGTCGCCCATCCGCCCTCGATTCGAGACTTCTATGCCTTCGAACAGCACGTCCGCACCGCGCGCGCGTCGCGGGGGCTCGACGTGCCGCTGGAGTGGTACGAGATCCCGGTCTTCTACTTCTCCAACCCCGCGGCCGTGTACGGGCCCGACGACGAGATCCCGTACCCGGACGGCACCGAGGAGCTCGACTACGAGCTCGAGCTGGCGGCGGTGATCGGGGCCGACGGGCAGATCGCCGGCTTCACCGTCATGAACGACTGGTCGGCTCGGGATCTCCAGCGCGCCGAGATGAAGGTCGGGCTCGGACCGTCCAAGGGCAAGGACTTCGCGACGAGCCTCGGCCCGGTCGTCGTCACCACGGACGAGCTCGACGGCACCGCCGGGTCGATGGTCGCACGCGTGAACGGCGAGGAGCGCTCGCGCGGCGCCGTCTCCGACATGCACCATTCGTGGCAGGCGATCCGCGACCACGCTGCGCGCAACACGCGGCTCCTGCCCGGGGACGTCCTCGGCTCGGGGACGGTCGGGACGGGCTGCATCCTCGAGCTCGGCGACGGCCGCTGGCTTCAGCCCGGCGACGTGGTCGAGCTGGAGATCGAGGGGATCGGCGTGCTGCGCAACGTCGTCGGGCCGCGAGCCGCATAGGCGGCGATATCCTCCGGCCATGCCGTTCTATCAGCGTCTCGGCGACGTGCCCCGCAAGCGGCACATCCAGTTCCGCGACAACGGCCTGCTGCTGACCGAGGAGGTCTTCGGGCTCGAAGGCTTCTCGGGCAACGAGTCGATCCTCTATCACCTGCAGTCGCCGTGTCGCGTGCGCGAGATCGGCGAGTTCGAGCCGATCGAGCGCGAGGAGTGGGTGCCCGACGGCCATGCGCACCGCCACCTGCGGACCTGGGACGTGCCGCCTGGGGGCGACGAGATCACCGGCCGGCGACTGCTGATGTGGAACGAGGACGTCGAGATCTCGCTCTGCCGGCCTGCGCAGGCGATGGGCTCCTTCTACCGGAACGGCGAGGGCGACGAGGTCGTGTTCGTCCACGAGGGGACGGGCACGCTCGAGACGATCTTCGGAGACGTCCCCTACCGGGACGGCGACTACGTCGTGATCCCCCGCGGGACGACCTACCGGTTCGCTCCCGACGGGCCTCAGCGGCACGTCGTGTTCGAGTCGCCGGGCCTGATCGAGATTCCGCGCCGCTACCGGAACGACTACGGGCAGCTGCTCGAGCACGCGCCCTACTACCACCGCGACATCCACCCGCCGACCACCCTCTCCACCCACCGCGAGAAGGGCGATTTCGTCGTCAAGGTGCGTGTCCGCGACGGGTACCAGACCTACGTCCTCGACTATCACCCGTTCGACGTGGTCGGCTGGGACGGATACGTGTACCCGTGGACGTTCTCGATCCACGACTTCGAGCCGATCACCGGCCGCATCCACATGCCGCCGCCCGCGCACCAGACGTTCGAGGGGCACAACTTCGTGATCTGCTCGTTCTGCCCGCGCAAGCTCGACTTCGACCCGCTGGCGATCCCGATCCCGTACCACCACTCGAACGTGAACTCCGAGGAGATGATCTATTACGTCTCGGGCAACTTCTCCTCGCGCAAGGCCGTCGACGTCGGGTCGGTGACGCTGCACCCGACGGGCATCCCGCACGGGCCCCACCCCGGCCTCGCCGAGAAGTCGATCGGGATGACCGAGACGCACGAGCTCGCGGTGATGTGCGACACGTTCCGGCCGCTGCGGCTGACCACCTTCGCCCGCGAGTTAGACGACCCGAGCTACGCGTACTCGTGGTACGAGGAGCCGGGCGCGGCCGCGACCACCGACGAGGATCCGGCAGGGGTCACGTCGCACCTCTGACGTCGCGGGCCACGGCCCCTTCGGCCTCGTCCGAAACGGCCGCGCCAGGTAGCCCAACCTCCTCCCCGCTGCGAGCATAACTCCGAACCTGTGACGCGTGTGAAACGCGACCGTGACGAAAGCGTGACGATCGATCCACAGCCCTCCCCGCCGGACGAGGCCGGTAAGCCCAGGCTCGTGCTGGACTGGGACGGGACGGTCACGATCGTCGACACGCTCTGGCTCGTGCTCGGCCGGTTCGGCGACGAGGAGGTGTTCCGTCGCGCCGGCGAGCGGCTCTTCGCCGGAGAGATCAGCTACCGCGAGCTGATGGAGATCGAGTTCTCGACCGTCCGGAACGCGAAGCTCGAGGACGTCAATGCCTGGCTCGCCGACCATGCCCGCATCCGTCCGGGCTTCCACGAGCTCGTCCGGCGCCACGCTCCCCTCGTCCTGTCGAGCGGCTTCGAGGAGCTGATCCGCCCGCTTCTCGCGCGGGAGGGCGTGGAGGTCGAGCTCGTAGCCAACCGGATCGATCCGCGTCCCGACGGCTGGCGGGTCATCTGGAACCGCGAGCGGCCCTGCCGGGTCTGCGGCGACTGGTGCAAGCGCGACGGCTTGCCGCCGGGGCCGCTGGTCTACGTCGGCGACGGGTACTCCGACCGCTGTCCGTCGCTCGCCGCCGAGCGGGTCTTCGCGTGCGCCGGGCTGGCGGAGTATCTCGAAGCAGAAGGCGTCCGGTACGAGCCGTTCGAGGATCTGCACGACGTGCTCCGCGCGCTCGAGGGATAGCACCGCACCGTGCCGCTGCTCCCGATCCCCGAGCCGTACGACTTCGCGTTCTCGACCGAGCGTTTCCGCCGTTTCGGCCCCGACCTCGCCAACCTCTGGCACGAGGGCGGCCTGCACCGCGTCGTCGGCGGCCGCGAGGTGCGGATCGAGGCAGCCCAGGGAGGCGTGTCC
Organism: uncultured Actinomycetes bacterium; assembly: GCA_963742925.1. Lineage (GTDB taxonomy): Bacteria > Actinomycetota > Thermoleophilia > Gaiellales > Gaiellaceae > PALSA-612. The sequence continues at coordinate 381,163 of CAVUNV010000005.1, forward strand.
GTCGAGCCGCTGGACGAGGAGATCGCCGCGGTCGTCGGAACGCTGCTCGGGCTCGCCTTCGACCTGACGGCCTTCGAGCAGTTCGCGCGGGGCGTCGATCCCGCGCTGGCCGCGATCGTCGACCGGCTCCGCGGGTACCGCCCGTCGATCTCGCCCGATCCGTTCGAGACGCTCGTCACCTCGATCACGGCGCAACAGGTGTCGCTCGCCTCGGCCTTCGCGATCCGCAGCCGCATGATCGAGCGACTCGGCGAGCGGTCGGTCCATGCGTACGCCTTCCCGACGCGTGAGCGGCTCGCGTCGGCCGGCCCGGACGAGCTGATCGCCGTCGGGTTCTCTCGCCGCAAGGCCGAGTACGTGGTCGGGCTGGCAGGCGAGAACGTCGACTACGACGCGTTGGCAGCGCTCCCTGACGACGAGGTGAAGGCCCGGCTCGTCGCCGTCCGGGGGCTGGGGGAGTGGACGGCCGACTGGTTCCTGGCCCGCCACCTCGCCCGGCCGCACGCCTGGCCCGCAGGCGACCTCGGGCTGCGCAAGGCGGTCGCCACGATCTATGGTGACGGCTCTTTGCCCTCGATCGAGGAGGTGCGGATGATCGGCGCCCGCTTCGCTCCCTTCCAGAACCTCGCTGCCCACTATCTCCTGGCTGCGCTGTACCTGTCCGGGCCGGCGGCATGAACATCCGCCCGGCGACGAAGCGCGATCTGGAGACGATCCGCGCCCTGTGGGAGGAGATGGACGAGGAGATCGGCGGCCCGGCCTGGGTCCGGGAGCCGTGGGAGGACGAGCGTGTGGACGTCGAGCGCCGCCTGCGGGACGCGGTGATCCTTCTGGCCGAGGAGGACGATCAGCCCGTCGGCTACCTCGGGCTCGACTTCCGGGACCCGCGGATCGCCGAGATCCAGAGTCTCTACGTGCGGCCGGTCGGGCGGAGGAAGGGTGTCGCGCGCGCGCTCATCTCCCAGGCGTCGGCCGCGGCCCGCGCCCACGGGTACGACCACGTGATGCTCGGCGTCCTCACGTCGAACCATCAGGCGCTGGCCGTCTACGAGCGGCTCGGCTTCGTCGAGTACTCGCTGTCGATGTCGATCCCGCTCGACGATCTCGACGCGCGCCTCGGCAACGAGCCGCGTGGCGAGTCCTTCGGACGGGTCTACGTGCAGACCGACGACGAGACCGCGATCGAGCGCGCCGTGGCGCAGTTCATCCCCAGGCTCGGACACTCGACACACACGGAGGTGGCGCCGCCGAGGAACGGCTGGATCGAGATCGACGACGAGCTCTGCGGCCGCGACCCGAGGGCCCTGCGACGTCTCGGACAGGAGCTCTCCTATCGCACCGGCGGGGTCGTGCTCACGCTCGGTGTCGAGGAGGGAGTCGTCGTGCGCTACATCCTCCTCGACCGTGGCTCCGTGGCGGACGAGTACGCGTCGCTCCCCGAGTACTACGGGCCGCTGCCGCCGGGCGACGTGATCGCGCTCGGCGCCAATCCGACCGTCGTGCACCGGCTGACCGGTGCCGATCCGGAGCGCGTCCGCGCCGTCGCGAAGACCGCGAAATCGGCCGAGGAGCTCCCACCTCCGCACGACCTCCACGCGCAGCTGGCCGACCTGCTCGGAGTAGGATCGGTGTCCGAATGATCACGCTCTACGACGCCGACCGTTGCCCGTACTGCGCCCGCGTGCGCATCGTCCTGGCCGAGAAGGGTCTCGAGTACGAGACCGTCGTCATCGACCTCGCCGACCGGCCGGCCTGGCTGTACGAGAAGAATCCGCTCGGCAAGGTGCCGGTGATCGAGGAGGACGCGCTCTGCCTGCCCGAGTCGGTCGTGATCAACGAGTACCTGGAGGAGCGGTACCCGGAGCCGGCGCTGCTGCCGGCGGATCCGGCCGATCGTGCGCACGTGCGGCTCGCGATCGAGCGGTTCGACGACGCTCTCGGCGACGCCTACTACGCGTTCCGCCGCGGCGAAGAGGGATGCCGGCGAGCGTCTCGCGCACTGCCTCGCGTACCTCGAGCGCGCGCTCGACCCGGCGGCCCGGGAGCTACACCCTCGCCGAGATCGCCTACCTCCCCTGGCTGATCCGGCTCCGCGATCTGCTCGGATTCGACCTGACGCCGTTCCCCGGGCTCCTCGACCAGCTCGAGCGGCTCTGCGAGCGGCCCGCGGTGGCGGCCGAGCTCGACCTCGTCGCGGCGCTGCCCAGGTGAATCTCCTGCCGACGGACCTCTTCCCGGGAGTGGTGGATGCCGGCTGGCTTGCCGCGCACCTCGGCGAGGAGGATCTGCTGCTCGCCGACGTGCGCGGGCCGAACGCGCACACGCGTGGCCACCTGCCCGGATCGATCCCGCTCATGGTGGGCTCGCCCGGTCAGTTCACGAGCCCCGACGTCCGCGACGCGTTCGCGGCCGAGGCGGCGCTGCGTCTGCGGCGGCACGGGGTGACGGGCCAGGAGCGGCTCGTGCTCTACGACGGCGGCGACTGCGTCTCGGCCGCGTCGGCGCTCCAGGTCGCGGAGCTCGGGGGTCATCCGCAGGTGGCCGTGCTCGCCGGAGGGCTCGCCGGCTGGCCCGGCCAGCTGGAGACGGGTGTGGTGGAGGTGGACAAGACACGGGCCGAGCTCGAGCCGCGGCCGGGCGCCGTGAAGGCACTCTGGGACGTCGTCGCCGAGCTGGGCGATTCAGGCGTGCAGTTTCTCGACGTGCGCCGCGAGGAGGAGTTCGCCGGCAAGAGCGGCTATCCGTGCGACCCGCGGCAGGGTCACATCCCGGGCGCGAGGCATGTCGAGGTCTCGACGCTGTTCGCCGGGCCGGGACTGCCCGGGCCGGCGGACGAGATCAGGGCGCTCGTCGGCAGCGACCCCGACGAAACCCGCATCGTCACCTACTGCCACTCCGGCTCCCGCTCCGGCCTCGCCCTGATCGCGCTCCGCTCCGCCGGCTACGAGGCCGCGAACTACTTCGGCTCCTGGCACGAGTGGTCCCGCGACCCGAGTCTGCCGATGGAGCGCTAGGCCGTCACGGCGACGCGCTCGGCGGCGGTGACGAACGCGCCGCAGAGCGAACGGCCGAAGTCGAGCCACTCGTCCAGGTGCTGATCCGCCCGGGCGAGGAAGTCCCCGACGTCGACCGGCACCTCCTCGGGCGCCTCCTCGACCCAGCTCGAGACGATCTCGGTCGTCACCTCCGGATGGAACTGGACGCCCCAGGCGGCGTCGCCGAGCCGGAAGGCCTGCGCGCAGACGCTGCTCCGCGCCAGCTCGCAGGCGCCGGCGGGCACGTCGAACGCGTAGTAGTGCCACTGGAAGGCGGGGAAGCGCCGCGCGAGCCCCGCGAACACCGGGTCGCCGGCGGCCTCCTCCGTCAGCTCCACGTCCACCCACCCGACCTCGGGCTCGCTCGCCCGGTAGACCTCCGCGTGCGCCGCCTTGGCGATCAGCTGGGCGCCGAGGCAGACGCCGAGCAGGGGCACGTGCAGGTCGAGCAGCCGCTCGATGAAGAGGTGCTCCTCGCGAAGCCACGGATGGAAGTGCTCCTCGTCGGCGTGCATCGCGCCTCCGAACACCATCACGGCGCCGTAGTCGTCGACCGGCCGCGGCGGCGGCGTTCCCCAGGCGAGGCTCCAGGTCTCGAGCCGGTGCCCACGATCTGCGACGACGTCGGCGAACGATCCCGGAGGAGCATTCGCGCCGTGGACGACCGCGAGGACGTTCACACGCCCAAGTCTAGTTGTGCGTCCCCTCTCGGCTCGAGGCCCCCGGTGGCCGGGAGGCCGGCCTCGTCGAGGAGCCCGCGCAGGATCCGCGCGCTCCGCGGGGCGAAGTCGTCGCGGTTGTTGTTGAAGAGGGCGTAGACCTCCTCCGCCTCGCCGGCGAGGCGCCCGAGCGGCTCGACCCACTCGGCGAGCTCCGTCTCCGTGTAGAGGTGGTCGAAGCGCTCAGCGGAGCTCTTTGCGCCCCGGATGTTCCAGGTCTGCCAGTTGCGCCCGTGGAAGCGCACGTAGGCGACCCGGTGAGTGACTGCCGCGATCGTCGGCACCACGTTCGTCGCCCGCGTCGGCGGCGAGTCGACCGACACGAACGCGAGGCCGTGCCGCTCGAGGAAGCGGAGCGTGTCGGCGAGCTCGTCCTCGGTCACCCAGGAGCGGTGCCGGAACTCGATCAGCGGCACGAGTGGCTCGAGCAGCCCCCGCACGAGTGCCAGCTCCGCGAGCGCCTCCGGCGACTTCTTGACCCGTGGGTGGTACTGGAGCAGGACGCCGCGCATCTTCCCCGACGCCTCGAGCGGCGCGAGCGCCTCGCGGAACTCACGGAAGGCCGACTCGAGCTCCGCCTCCCGGTGGCCGGTCATCTCGCCGCTCGCCTTGACGTGGAACACGAATGCCCCCGGCGTGCGCTCGGCCCACTTCGCCGCCGTCTCGGGCGCGGGCAGGCGGTAGAAGGGCGAGTCGACCTCGACCACGTCGAAGTGCTCCGCGTAATAGCGCAGGCGCGCCTCGGCGCTCGAGACTCCGCGCGGGTACCAGTGCTTGACGAGCCCCTCGTCGGCCCAGCTGCAGGTGCCGATCCTGACCGTGGCCGCCACGCCCCGAGCATAAGAGCTCGGTTCAGAATGAGTAGCGATGCTGCCGGGTACCCATCCTGAACCGAGCTCTACAATCCGCCGATGGACTCGCGGCCGGTGGGCGTGTTCGACTCGGGGATGGGCGGTCTCACCGTCCTGCACGAGTGTCTGGTCACGATGCCGCACGAGGATTTCGTCTATCTCGGGGACGGTGCGCGGCTCCCCTACGGCCCGCGGCCGCACGAGGAGATCCGGCGCTTCGCGCGCGAGATCGCCGGCTACCTCGAGGGCCAGGATGTGAAGCTGATCGTCGCCGCGTGCAACTCGGCGACCTCCGCCGCGCTCCCCGAGCTGCAGGAGCTCCTGGAGGTGCCGATCGTCGGCGTGATCACGCCCGAGGCTCACGCCGCCGTCCAGGCCACCCGCAACCGCCGGGTCGGCCTGCTCGCGACCCAGGCGACCGTGTCGAGCCATCGTTACGACGAGCTGGTGCACACGCTCGACGCCGGCGTGCGGCTGTCGGCGGTCGCGTGCCCGAGGCTCGTGCCGCTGATCGAGAGCGACGACCCGTTCGGCGAGGAGACGGCCGCCGCGGTGCGCGAGTACGCAGCGCCGCTCAAGTCCGCCGACGTCGACACGGTCATCCTCGGCTGCACGCACTACCCTCTGATCCGGCCGATCTTCCAGCGTGTCTTCGGCCGCGGCGTGACGCTCGTCTTCTCGGCCGAGGAGACGGCGCGCGAGGCGGCCGAGACGCTGGCGCGAAAGGGGATGGAGAACGCCGAGGGCCGCGAGGGCAGCTACCGCTTCCTGACCACCGGCGACCCCGAGCAGTTCCGCGAGATGGGCGCCCGCTTCCTGCAGCTTCCCATCGACGGGGTCGAGGTCGTCACGCTGGCCGAGCTCGAGAAGGCCGCGGCGTGAGCCGGACGGACGGGCGCCGTGCCGACGAGCTGCGGCCGCTCGACCTGCAGCCGGATTTCCTCGAGCAGCCGCACGGGTGCGTCCTGTGGGCGCAGGGGAAGACGGTCGTGCTCTGCACGGCGACGATCGACCAGGGGGTGCCGCGCTGGATGTCGGGCCGCGGCGTCGGCTGGATGACCGCTGAGTACTCGCTGCTGCCGGCGTCGACCGGCGATCGAACCGCGCGCGAGGCGCGCACCGGGCGCCAGCAGGGCCGGACGGTGGAGATCCAGCGCCTGATCGGACGTGCTCTGCGCGCCGTCTGCGACTTCGAGGCGCTCGGCGAGCGGACGCTCTGGCTCGACTGCGACGTGCTCCAGGCGGACGGCGGAACGCGCTGCGCCGCAGTGTCGGGCGCGTACGTCGCGGCCGGCCGGGCGCTCGAGCGCTTCGGGCTCGCCAGGGTGTTCCGCGACTCGGTGGCTGCCGTCTCCGTCGGCATCGTGGGCGGAGAGCCCCTGCTCGACCTCGACTACTCCGAGGACTCGACCGCCGACGTCGACCTGAACGTGGTGATGACCGGCGACGGCCGGCTCGTCGAGGTGCAGGCGACGGCCGAGCGCGACCCGTTCGGGCGCGACCAGCTCGGCGAGCTGCTCGACCTGGCCGCCGGAGGCATCGAGCAGATCCGGGAGGAGCAGCTCCTCGGTCTCGAGGCCGTGCGTGACTGACGAGGACGCTCGCTGACGACGCTGATCCTCTGCTCGCGCAACGAGCACAAGCGGCGCGAGCTCGCGACGGCGCTCCCGGGCTGGACGATCGAGGTGCTCGACGCCGAGGGCTATCCGGAGGAGACGGGCGAGACGTTCCTCGAGAACGCCCGCGGCAAGGCGCTCTACGGCCGGCAGGTCGGCCCGTCCGACGCGTGGATGCTCGGTGAGGACTCGGGGCTCGAGGTCGAGGCGCTCGGCGGCGCGCCCGGCGTCGAGACGGCGCGCTGGGCGGACGGCCGGCACGTCGAGCGGATCCTCGAGGCGCTGGCCGGAGTCGCGGATCGCCGCGCCCGCTACGTCTGCGAGCTCGTCGCGCTCGCGCCCGACGGCCGCGAGCTCCGCGGAACCGGGACGCTGGAGGGCCGCATCGCCGACGAGCCGCGCGGCACGGCCGGCTTCGGCTTCGACCCGGTCCTCGTCCCGGACGGCGAGGAGCGGACGGTCGCCGAGCTCGGCGACGAGTGGAAGGCAGCGCATTCGCACCGCGGGCGGGCAGCGCAGGCGCTGCTGGCGGTGCTGTCAAGCGAGCCCGGGCACGTCCTCGACCGGGGCGGGTGAGGTGCGGCTCGCGCGCCACCAGTTGTACTCGGCGCCGAGCACGATCACGTTCGCCATCACGTAGAGCCAGACGAGCAGGATCACGGGCCCGCCGAACGCGCGTTGCGGCGTCGAGTCGCGCGCCAGGTGCAGGTAGATCGGCAGCGCCTGGAAGGTCACCTCCAGGACGACCGTCGTGATCACCGCGCCGGGGAGCACGTCTTGCCACGTGTGCTCGACGTTCGTCAGGAAGTAGTAGACGCAGAGCAGGAAGCCGAAGACGGCGAACGACGAGAGGATGACCGGCACCACGTACGCGACCACGGCGTTGCGGCCGAAACCGGGAGCGAGCCTGTCGAGCACGCCGAAGCCGAGCGAGCCGATCGCCAGGCCGGCGAAGAGCAGCACGAGCAGGCCGGACAGCAGCGCGACCGCGTGGATCTTCCCCGACAGGAACGGCCGGTTCGGTCGCCCGTAGACGATGTTGAACGCCGACTCGAGCGCGCTGAACAGCGAGATGGACGTCCAGATCAGGAACAGCAGGCCGATGATGCCGAGCGCGGTCGCGTGGGCCTCCAGCCCGTTGACGGTGGTGGCGATCGTCGACAGGGACTTGTCCGGGAAGATCAGCGAGAGCTTCTTGACGAGCGAGCTCGACTCCCGGGCGTGACCGAAGAAGCCGAGCAGCGCGAAGGTGATGAAGGTCAGCGGGACGAACGACAGCAGGGCGTAGTAGGCGATCATCGCCGCCAGGTGAGGGCCCCGATCGGCCTGGAACTTCCAGAAGATCTGCCGGGGTCCGAGCGCCACCGGGCCATGCTAGGGTCAGCAGCCGATGGATGCCATTCAAGCGCTGAAGGAGCTCACCGAGGTCTCCTCGCAGATCGAGGCGGCGTGTCTGTTCGATTCCTCCGGCACCGAAATGGCCTCGACCCTGCCGGACGAGGCCGCCACGCAGCGGCTCGTCGAGGCCGCCGTGGCGCTCCTCGCGGAGGCCTCGAGCATCCCAACCGACAGCGGCCCACTCGCACAACTCGAGGCGGCGACGCTCGAAGGGAGCGTCTTCGTCGTCCTCGACGGGGACCGTGCGGTTGCTGCCACAACGCGGCTCGAGCCCACCGTCGGCCTCGTCTTCTACGACCTGAAGAGCTGTCTGCGCGCAGTGGCCGCCGAGGGCGACGGCGACGGCAGGCCGCGGCCGAAGGCGCGCAAGCGAGATGGGGCCAAGGAGGTGTCGGGCAAGCAGTGAGGGCGTTGCGCAAGCTCTTCGGCTTCCTGACCCTCGTCGGCATCGCCCTGGCGGGCATCGTCGTCTACCGCCGGCGATTCGCCGCCCGGCGGGAGCGGGTCGACCTGTACTACGAAAACGGCTCTCTCGTCTCGCTCGACGACGGCTCCGACGGCGCGGCCCGGCTGCTGCCGCTCGCGCGCGACGTCCTCCGCGCAGCCCGCCCCTAGTCAGGCCCGGCTGTGGACGACCGGGAGCTTCTGGAGGCGATCCGCGAGCACGCCTACCTCGAGGGCGACTTCCTCCTGCGCTCCGGCCGGCGGTCGCGCTACTACCTCGACAAGTACCGCTTCGAGACACGGCCCGAGCTGCTCGACGCGCTCGCGCAGCGGCTCGCGGCCAGGGTCGCCGAGGTCGAGCCCGCCGCGGTACGGCTCGCCGGGCCCGAGCTGGGTGCCGTCGCGCTGGCCGCCGCGACCTCGCTCCGCTCCGGGCTCCCGTTCCTGATCGTCCGCAAGGCGGGGAAGGGCTACGGCACGGACAACCTTCTCGAGGGCGGGTTCGAGCCGGGCGATTGCGTCTGTCTGATCGAGGACGTGGTCACCTCGGGAGGGGCTGCTGCGGAGGCCGTTCAGGCTCTTCGCGCGGCCGGTCTCGAGTGCCGGAACGCGGTCTGCGTGGTCGACCGAGAGGAGGGCGGGACCGACGCTCTCGCGCGTCTCGCGGTGCGAATGTGGCCGCTCTTCACGGCGAGCGAGGTGGCGAGCGCTACAAAAGGCCCGCAAAAGGCGCATGGTTGAGCGGATCCGATGCGCCTGTTACGCTCCCTACGTCCCTGATCACAAGGAGGGTTGGCGCGTGACGAAGCAGGAGTTTGTCGATCGGGTGTCGGCACAGTCGGGGTTGTCGAAAGGCGATGCGGGCAAGGCCGTGGATGCGTTTCTCGAGACGGTCACGAAAGAGCTCACAGGCGGCGGCCAGGTGAACTTCACCGGCTTCGGCAAGTTCTCGGCTCAGCGCCGTGCGGCACGCATGGGTGTGAACCCTCGCACGGGCGAGAAAGTTCAGATCCCCGCCGCGACGGTGCCGAAGTTCCAGGCAGGCAGCTCGCTCAAGGCAGCTGTGAAGGCCGGAGGGGCCGGCAGCTACTAGCCGATCTGGTGCGCGAGAAGTTCCGTTGAGGGCCGCGAGAGCGGCCTTCGACGTTTCTGCCGCGGCGCTCCGCCGTGGGGGCCGGGTACTCTTGGGTGTCGGTGGCCCGGGGTCGAATCTGGCTGATCGTTCTGCCGCTGCTGATCGCCGGCAGCGAGACGGCGCACGCCGTTCTCGGGCGCTTCGCTCCGGCCGGCTATCAGGGCGCCGAGCTCTTCGAGCGCTCCGGCACGGGCAGCGCCCTCGTGCCCGTGCTGCTCTCGTTGGCGGTAGCCGCCGTGATCGGCGGCCTCGCGATTCACGCAACCGGCGGTCGTAGCCGCCGCGTCTCCCGGCGCGTCATCGCCGTCCTGCCCTTGCTCGTCTTCACGGTCCAGGAGCACCTCGAGTACGCGGTCGGCCACGACCGGCTCCCGCTGACGGTGGTCACCCATCCGGCGTTCGCGCTCGGGCTGGCTCTCCAGCTCCCCTTTGCGCTCGCGGCCTACCTTGCCGCGAGGCTGCTCCTCGTCCTGGCGGCGGCGATCGCCGGCCGCCTTCCGGCGGCCGTCGGCCGCAGGCCGGGCCACGTCCGATTCTTCCCGCTCCAACCGGTGTCGAGAGCTCGCGGCTGGGCCGCCTTCCCGGCGATGCCCGCTTCAATCGCGGCCCTCCGCAGCTCGCCTTCCCATGACCTAGGCGAAATTGCTTCGAGAGGAGAACGGATGAGCAACATCAGAGATTTGACACCGATGCGAGGGCGAGTGGGACGCACCGCCCTCGCGCTCGCACTGCTGGCCTCGCTGGTCGGGGCGGCTTCGGCGCTCGCGAAGTCGCCGACGCCCGCGACCACCTCGAAGGCAGTCTGCGGTGCGGTGTCGGCCGGGCACGCCCGGTGCTTCGCGCGCGTCGTGACGAACAAGGCCGGGAAGCCGTTGGTATCGCAGTTCGGACCGCCGGTCGGGAGCTACGGGCCGGTGCAGTTCCAGACCGCGTATGGCTTGACGGCGGCGGCCGCGGCATCGACGAACGAGGTCATCGCGATCGTCGATGCTTATAACAACCCGAATGCGAAGAGCGACCTGGACACCTACAGCGCGCAGTTCGGCCTTCCGATCTTGCCGACGTGTCCCGGAGCGTCGAACGTCGGATGCTTCAAGAAGGTGGGCCAGACCGGCGGGAGCCCGCCCCAGCAAGGGGACACCGACTGGGGGCTCGAGATCGCGCTCGACCTCGACACCGCACACGCTGTCTGCCCGAACTGCGGGATCCTGCTGGTCGAGGCGAACACCAACGGCGACGACCTGTACACGGCCGTGGACTACGCCGCCGCGCACAGCAGCGTCGTCTCCAACTCGTGGGGCGGCCCCGAGTACCTCAGCGAGACTACGGACGACACGCACTTCAACCATCCCGGCGTCGCGATCACCGTCTCCACGGGCGACAGCGGGTACGGGGTCCAGTATCCGGCGGCGTCGAGGTACGTGACCGCCGTCGGGGGCACGACGCTCACTCTCAACCCAAACAACACGCGCCTGCACGAGATCGGTGTGGAGCGGCGCCGGCAGCGGCTGCAGCACACTCGAGGCCAAGCCGAGCTGGCAGACCGACAGCGGCTGCGCCAAGCGGACGGTCGCCGACGTCTCGGCGGACGCCGACCCGAACACGGGAGCGGCCGTCTACGACACCTTCGGGCAGGGCGGCTGGCTCCAGGTCGGCGGCACCAGCCTCGCCTCGCCGCTGATCGCGAGCGTGTACGCGCTCGCAGGCGTCGGTGGAACGTCCGACTATCCGTCCTCCTACCCGTACGCGAACGTTGCGTCGCTGTTCGACGTGGTCTCCGGCAGCAACGGCTTCTGCAATCCCACCTACCTCTGTCGCGGTGCCGTCGGCTACGACGGGCCGAGCGGCCTGGGCACGCCGATCGGGACGGCGGCGTTCGGGTCGGGTGGCCCCCCGCCGCCGCCGGGGCCGACCGTCACGTCCTTCTCGCCGACGAGCGGGCCCGTGGGCACGCAGGTCGACGTGCAGGGCACCAACTTCACGAATGCGAGCAGCGTGACGTTCAACGGGACGAGTGACCCGAGCTTCCACGTCAACTCGTCCACGGACATCACGGCCCACGTTCCCACCAACGCCACCACCGGCAAGATCGCCGTGACGACGCCGAACGGAACCGGGACGAGCGCGACGAGCTTCCAGGTGACGACCGGCGGTGGGAATCCTCCGACCGTCACGTCGTTCTCGCCCACGAGCGGTCCGGTCGGGACGAGCGTGACGATCAACGGCACCAACTTCACCGGCGTCACCTCGGTGCAGTTCAACGGAACCGCCGCGACAGCTACCTCGTCAACTCGACGGTGAAGATCACGGCGACCGTCCCGGCCAACGCGACGACCGGGCCGATCTCGGTCTCCAACGGCGACGGCACGGGGACGAGTGTCGCCTCGTTCACGGTGACGACGGGCGGCGGTGCTCCGAAGATCACGGGCTTCTCGCCGACCTTCGGGCTCACCGGCGCGAAGATCCTGATCATGGGCTCGGGCTTCACGGGGACGACCTCCGTCAAGCTCGGCACCGTGACCGCGACCTTCACGATTCAATCGGCGGGCCGCATCTCGGCCACCGTGCCGGCGATGAGCCCGGGGAACTACAAGTGGCAGGTGACGACGCCGGGAGGAACGGCGACGAGCGTCACCACCTTCCGCCACCTGTAGCAGCCGACGAACGACGACCGCGGAGAGGGGCCTCACGGGGCCCCTCTCCTTTCTTTACGCGCGAGCCGCCCGCATCGCCGTACCCTGGAGGAGTGCGGGTCGTCTGCTCGACCGTCGCCTGTCTCTTCCTCGTCGGTGTCTCGTCTGCTGCTGCCGCCGGCGCCGACCACCTCCGGATCGTCGTCTGGCCGCGCGGGACGGGAGGCTCCCAGCACGTCGTCTGGACGCTCGACTGCAGGCCCGCCGGCGGCACCCTGCCGAAGGCTGCGACGGCCTGCCGGAAGCTCGCGGCACTCGAAGAGCCCTTCGCGCCGGTTCCGGGCCGTGTCATGTGCTCCCAGATCTACGCGGGCCCGCAGGTCGCGCTCGTGACCGGGACCTACCGCGGACGGAGGATCTGGGCGCGGTTCCGGCGCACCGACTCCTGCCAGACGGAGCGCTGGGCCCGCCTCGCCTTCCTCTTCCCGGCCCGGTAGCTCATGCCGGGGCGCCGGTCGGAGGACTCGCTAGCCTTCCCCCGGATGGAGGCCCAGGCAGCGGTGGCGACCCGTGTGTTCGCCGACAGGCTCGCCGCTGCCGTCGTCGAGAGGCGCAGCCAGCTCGTCGTCGGGCTCGATCCCCGGCTCGATCTGCTGCCGCTCGAGCTGCGCGGCGACGCGCACACCGGGCGAGCGGCGGGGGCGACCGCGTACTCCCGCTTCTGCCGCGGCCTGATCGACGCCGTCTGCCCCTACGCCGTCGCCGTCAAGCCGCAGAGCGCGTTCTTCGAGGCGCTCGGCGCCGACGGCGTTCGCGCCTTCGAGGAGGTCTGCGACTACGCACGCACCGCCGGCCTGCTCGTGATCGGCGACGTCAAGCGCGGCGACATCGGCTCGACGGCACGCGCCTACGCCGCGGCCTATCTCGAGCCGCGCTCGGGCGAGCCGCCGCTCGTGGACGCGATCACGGTCAACACCTATCTCGGCCGGGACTCGCTCGAGCCCTTCGTCGCCGAGTGCAGGCGCTCGGGGCGCGGGATCTTCTGCCTCGTCAAGACCTCCAACCCCGGCGGCGTCGACGTGCAGGACCTGAAGCTGACGGACGGCACGGTCGTCTGGCAGCAGGTGGCGAAGCTCGTCGCCGAGCTGGGCGAGGGAGTCGTCGGGGAGTGCGGGCTGTCCAGCATCGGAGCCGTCGTCGGGGCGACCTATCCGCGGGCGATCAGCGAGGCCCGCAAGCTGCTGCCCCAGGCGATCCTGCTGCTGCCCGGGCTCGGCGCGCAGGGGGCGTCGCCGGCCGATGTCGCGCGCGCCTTCACCAGCGGGCCTGCCAGCGCGCTCGTCAGCGTCTCGCGCTCCGTCAACTACGCCTTCCGGGACGGCGAGGCCGACTGGCGAACGGCGGCCGCCGCCGAGGCGGCCCGGCTCCGCGACGAGATCTGGCGGGCCTCGGGCTGGTGAAGCTCGGTTTCCTGAAGCTGCGGTACGTTCTGGTCGTCGCGGCCGCGCTCGCACTCGGCTCGTCCGCGCTGGCGGCGCCGCGGGTCGGCGGGCGCGCCTACCTGGTCGTCAGCGCGAGCGGCGACACCCTGCTCCAGCGCAACGCCGACGAGCGCGTGCCGATGGCGAGCATCACGAAGCTGATGACCGTGCTCGTCACGCTCGAGCACGCCAAGCTCGGCGACGTCGTGACCGTCCGGCGGCAGGCTTCCGAGGTCGGCGAGTCCTCGATCGACCTGCGGCCCGGCGAGCAGCTCACCGTCCGCGAGCTGATCGAGGCATGCCTGATCCAGAGCGCCAACGACGCCGCCGTCGCCCTCGCGCAGCACGTCGGCAACGGCAGCGTCTCCACGTTCGTCGCGATGATGAACGAGAAGGCGCGCCAACTCGGGCTCACCGATACGCACTTCGAGAACCCGGACGGGCTCGACGCCGCGGGCCACTACTCGAGCGCCCGGGACGTGATCCGCCTCGCCGAGATCGTCATGCACGACCCGGTCGTGCGCTCGATCGTCCGCATGCGCGTCGCACACATCACCGGTCGCACGCTGCACACGTGGAACGACCTGCTCGCGACCTTCCCGGGCCTGATCGGGGTGAAGACCGGGCACACGAACGCGGCCGGGTGGTCGGAGGTGGCGGCGGCGCGCGGCCGCGGCGTGACCGTCTACGCGTCGCTGCTCGGCGAGCCGACCCGCTCGGCCCGCAACTCGGATCTCGCGCAGCTCCTGGCCTGGGGCCTCGCGCAGTACCGGGTCGACTCCATCGTCTCGACCGCCCGGATCTACGCGACCGCCAGGGTGCCGTGGGGGAAGCGGCCGCTCGGTCTCGTCGCCGCGAAGCCGGTCGTGCGCGTCGTCCGCGTCGGCCGGCCGCTCGTGGAGCGCGTCGTGACGCCCATGGTCGTCTCGCTGCCGGTCACGGCGGGGCAGCGGCTGGGCGAAGTCCGTGTCTACGATCGCGGCAAGCTCGTCGCCCGCTCGCCGCTCGTCGCCGACCGGTCGATCGGGCGGCCGGGCCTGATCGGACGCGTAGGCTGGTACGCGGGCAGAACGTTCCAGCACATCTGGGGCTGGGTCAGCTAGATGAGGATCAGGAGGCACGCGTGATCGTCACCGTCACCATGAACACCGCTCTCGACCGGATCCTGACGGTGCCGAACTTCCAGCGCGGGCAGCGCCACCGGGCGAGCGAGAAGCTGACGCTCGCCGGCGGCAAGGGGGTCATCGTCGCCCGGGCGCTCAAACGACTCGGGGTACCCGTCGTCGCGACCGGCCTCGTGGGCGGCCGCAACGGCAGGCGCATCCTCGAGGAGCTCAACGAGGAGGCGGTGCTCAACGACCTCGTACGGATCGAGGACGAGTCGCGGACGTCGACCGCCGTCATCGACCCGACCTCGGGTGAGTACACGGAGATCATCGAGTGGGGGCCGCTCGTGCAGCCCGCGGAGCTCGAGATCCTGCGGGAGAAGATCGACTACCTGTCGCGCGGTGCCGAGATGGTCGTGTTCGCCGGCTCGCTGCCCCGCGGCGTCGACAACGGGTTCTACGCCGACATGATCCGGGAGCTGAACCGGCGCGGCGTCCCGACGGTGCTCGACACCGAGGCCGAGCCGCTGCGGCTGGGCGTCGAGGCCGAGCCCGAGCTCGTGGCGCCGAACCAGCTCGAGGCCGAGGCCCTCGTCGGGCAGGAGTTCTCCGACGAGGAGGACTTCGTGCTGGCGCTCGACACGATCGGCGAGATGGGGGCGCGCAACGTGCTGGTCAAGCACGATCGCGGCGTCTTCGCCCACCTGCGCCGGGAGAAGGAGCGGGGCCGGCCGATGCGCTTCCGGGTCGAGTCCCCGGCTGTCGACGTCGTCTCGCCGGTCGGCGCCGGCTCCGTGGTGCTCGCGGCGTTCATCGCCGCCCGGCTCGAGCGTGTGCCGCCGGACGAGGCGCTGCGCCGCGCCGTCGCGGCCGGGACCGCGTCGACGCTCGTCGTCGGATCGGGCCAGTTCGATCCGCGCGAGGCCGGCCGGCTCATCGCCGACGTGAGCGTGGCCGAGCTGGCCCCGGTCGCCGCGGAGCACTAGTAGCACGGGGGAAACAGCCGGTTTCCCCCGTGTGCCCCCTTCCCTTCGTGGTCGCGTATCCGGCGGCCAGAGCTCCGTCCGGGCCAAGCCCGGACTCCGCGGCGGCGGGTGGGTTGCGCCGGGTGGCTGGAACCAACCTCGAGCAGGTTGGGACCCTCCGAGGACGCTGGTAACGTAGATCTTCAGTTGACCGAGCTGGAACTGGGCAGAGTCGAGCAGCTCCTGGCGCTCGAGGAGAAGTTCGC
Organism: uncultured Actinomycetes bacterium; assembly: GCA_963742925.1. Classification (GTDB taxonomy): domain Bacteria; phylum Actinomycetota; class Thermoleophilia; order Gaiellales; family Gaiellaceae; genus PALSA-612. The sequence goes on from CAVUNV010000005.1 coordinate 396,812, forward strand.
CCGAGAGGGTCTGACCTTCGACGATGTCCTGCTCGTTCCGGCCGAGTCGCACGTCCTTCCGAACGACGTCTCGACCTCGACGCCGCTGACGCGGAGCATCCGGCTGGCGATCCCGATCGTCTCGGCCGCGATGGACACGGTCACCGAGTCCCGCATGGCGGTCGCGATGGCGCGGGTCGGCGGCCTCGGCGTCCTGCACCGGAACCTGTCGATCGCCGACCAGGTTGCCGAGGTCGACAGAGTCAAGCGCTCGGAGGCAGGGATGATCGTCGACCCGGTCACGCTGCCGCCGACCGCGCTCGTCTCCGATGCACTCGAGCTGATGGCGCACTACCGCATCTCGGGCGTCCCGATCACCGACGAGGACGGCCGTCTGGTCGGCATCCTCACGAACCGTGACCTGCGCTTCCAGAAGGATCCGAGCGCGCCGGTCACCGAGCTGATGACCGATCGGAACCTCGTCACGGCGCCGGCCGGGACGACGCTCGAGGAAGCCGAGGAGATCCTGCACCGAAACAAGATCGAGAAGCTTCCCGTCGTCGACGCGGACGGCGTGCTGCGCGGCCTGATCACCGTCAAGGACATCGCAAAGAAGATCGAGTACCCGCTCGCGACCAAGGACGAGCGCGGGCGGCTGCGCGTCGGTGCCGCGGTCGGCGTCGGCCCCGACGCCCTCGAGCGCGCGGCCTCGCTGGTAGAGGTCGGCGTGGACGTGCTCGTGCTCGACACCGCGCACGGCCATTCGGAGAACGTGCTGGCGATGACCCGAACACTCAAGGAGCGCTTCGACGTCGATCTCGTCGTCGGCAACATCGCGACCCCGGAGGCGGCCGAGGCGCTGATCGACCTCGGCGCGGATGCCCTGAAGATCGGCGTCGGGCCTGGGAGTATCTGCACGACCCGCGTGGTCGCAGGTGTAGGCGTGCCGCAGATCACGGCGATCCACGACTGCGCCCAGGTCGCCGCCCGCCACGAGGTCCCGCTGGTCGCGGACGGCGGCCTCACCTCGTCGGGCGACATCGCCAAGGCGATCGCCGCCGGCGCCGACACGGTCATGGCCGGCTCGCTTCTGGCCGGAACGGACGAGGCTCCGGGGGACGTCGTCGTCGGCCAGGGCGAGCGCTTCAAGGAGTACCGCGGCATGGGATCGCTCGGCGCGATGAAGGCGCGCGGGTTCTCGAGGGACCGGTACTTCCAGGGCGACGTCGAGGACGTCGACAAGCTCGTTCCCGAGGGCATCGAGGGCCGGGTCCCCTACAAGGGCCCGGTCGGCATCGTGCTGAACCAGCTCGTCGGCGGCCTGCGCCAGGCGATGGGCTACTGCGGCGCACCGACGATCGAGGACATGAAGCAGGCGCGCTTCGTCCGCATCACGGCCGCCGGCCTCCGCGAGAGCCATCCGCACGACATCGCGATCACGAAGGACGCGCCGAACTACCGGAGAGCTTGAGCGCCGAGGTCATTCCGTTCCCAGCCCCCGAGCCCGAGCAAGGCCCGGAGGCACGGCCGGTGCTCGTGCTCGACCTCGGCGGCCAGTACGCGCAGCTGATCGCGCGGCGCGTCCGCGACTGCCGTGTCTACTCCGAGCTGGTGGGGCACGAGATCACGCCCGACGAGGCGAGGCGGCGCGATCCGGCGGCGCTGATCCTGAGCGGCGGGCCGGCATCGGTCTACGCGGAGGCGGCGCCGAGGATCGATCCCGGGCTGTACGAGCTGGGCGTGCCGGTGCTCGGCATCTGCTACGGGGCGCAGCTGATGGCGCTCGACCTGGGCGGCCGCGTCGAGCGGACGGGCGTCTCCGAGTTCGGCAAGACGGCGCTCAGCGTCTCGTCCGGAGCGCTGTTCAAGGGCCTGCCGGAGGAGCAGACCGCCTGGATGAGCCACCGCGACACGGTCACCGCCCCTCCCGAGGGCGCCGAGGTCACGGCCGCATCCCCGGCCACGCCCGTCGCCGCCTTCGAGGCGCCGGAACGCGGCCTCTACGGTGTCCAGTTCCATCCCGAGGTCGTCCACACGCCGCACGGCCAGGACGTGCTGAAGAACTTCCTCTACGGGGTCGCACACATACCGCCCGCGTGGACCGCGGCGGCCGTGATCGAGGAGCAGGTCGAGCGGATCCGGGCCCAGGTCGGGAACGCGCGCGTGCTGTGCGCGCTGTCAGGAGGTGTCGACTCGTCGGTCGCGGCGCTGCTCGTCCACAAGGCGATCGGCGAGCAGCTCACCTGCGTCTTCGTCGACCACGGCCTGCTGCGCAAGGACGAGGCGATACAGGTCGTGGAGACGTTCCGGCGCCACTTCCGCGTCCCGCTCGTCCACGTCGACGCCGAGCGGCGCTTCCTGGCGCGGCTCGAGGGCGTGACCGATCCCGAGGACAAGCGGCGCGCGATCGGCGAGGAGTTCATCCGCGTGTTCGAGGAGGAGGCGGCTCGGCTCGGCCGGACACCGTTCCTCGTCCAGGGCACGCTCTACTCGGACGTGATCGAATCGGGAGGCGAGGCGGGAGTCGCCGCGAAGATCAAGTCGCATCACAACGTGGGCGGGCTGCCGGAGGAGATGGACTTCTCGCTCGTCGAGCCGCTGCGCAGCCTGTTCAAGGACGAGGTGCGCCGCGTCGGCGAGGAGCTCGGCCTGCCGGAGGAGATGGTCTGGCGGCACCCGTTCCCCGGTCCGGGCCTCGCGATCCGGATCATCGGCGAGGTCACCCACGAGCGGCTCGAGATCCTGCGCGATGCCGACGCGATCCTGCTCGAGGAGGTGCGCCGCGCCGGCCTCTACCGCGAGCTGTGGCAGTGCTTCGCGGTGCTGCCCGCGATCAAGTCCGTCGGCGTGCAGGGCGACGAGCGCACCTACGCGTATCCGATCGTCATCCGCGCGGTCACCTCCGACGACGCGATGACGGCCGACTGGGCCCGCCTGCCCTACGACCTGCTGGAGACGATCTCCAGCCGGGTCATCAACGAGATTCCGGCCGTGAACCGGGTCGCGCTCGACCTGACGTCGAAGCCGCCCGGCACGATCGAGTGGGAGTAGCGGCCATGTCCACGGGACAGGGCCCGTTCGGCCATCGGCCACGCCCTGAGCGGGCGAAACGTCAGTTCTGGCCAGGTCCGGGGGACTGTCCCTTGGACGCGGCCGGGGAGGACACCTCGGCGGCCGGATAGCGCGCCCGCACCGAGTCGACGAACGCGGCCAACTGGTCGGCGAGCTTGGCATCGGCGATCTCGATCATGTTCTCCGCGTTCCTCTCGCCCGATCTCGACAAATTGAACGATCCGCAGAAGACGGTGTCGTCCGCGACCGTCACCTTCGCGTGCATGTAGTCGTGCACGCTCGTCGGCGTGTACGGCGTGGAACGCTTCCCCGACCACGGCGCCCGCGTGAGCACGGTCTGCAGGAGCGGGATCTTCCAGGCCGAGACGCCGTTCGTGCGCCACTGGTAGAGCACCTCCTCGATCTGCGTCTGGTCGACGCAGCCCGCGAGGTCGACCTTGCCCTCGGACGCGGTCTGGCAGAGCGTGGCCAGGATCGGCCCGGAGGTGAGCACGGGCGAGCAGATCCGGATCCGTCGCTGCGCGCGCCCGCACGCCTTCGCGATCCGGTGCGCGAGCGCGTCCCCGAACCCCGGACAGAACCAGGCCCGCACCTTGTCGCCGTCGACGACCGAAGGGCGGGGCTCGACGAAGCCACTCTGCATGACGTCCTGCTTCTGCCACAGCTCCTCGAACGCGAGCGTGTACGAGGTCGCGACCTCGGGGGAGTCGACGGTCACGATCACGTTCTCCTCGCGGGACCACGAGTCGTCGGTCCAGTTGGTCGAGCCGGTCCAGACGGCTGCGCGGTCGCGGACGACGAACTTGTGGTGCATGAGGTCCGGGATGCCCGGGATACCGCGCGTTGGGACTGTGAGCTGCTCGATGTCCTCCGGCCGCGCCTTCGGGGGCGGAGGCACCGGGATCGGCGCGCGGAAGTCGGCGTTGTAGGCCAGCCGGACCGCCACGCCGCGCTTCGCGGCCGACTCGATCGCGGCGATCACGATCGCCTCGGTGGCCGGGCCGAGCTTCAGGTCGTAGAGCGCGATGTCCAGGCTGTGCTGTGCCTCGCCCAGGAAGCCGGCGACGAGGTTGGCGACGTCGAGGGGCTGCTGGCCGCCGTCAGTGAGTGTGTGGGCTGCGATCATGCGCAGATCATGGACTTTGCGGAGGTTCTGCGCCGCCGGAAGGCTGTCCGGAACTACGTCGAGGAGCCGATCCCGCGCGAGACGCTCGAGCGGATCGTCGCCCGCGGCCGGCGGGTGCCCTCCGGCGGCTTCAGCCAGGGTCTGCGCCTGATCGTCGTCACGGACGCCGACACCCGCCGCCGGATCGCCGAGCTCGCGGATGAGGCGGAGCACACGGCCGCGGGCTTCGACCCGTGGATCTCACGCGCGCCCGCGCACATCGTGATCGGCACGCGCGAGGAGGACTACCACGATCGCTACCGGCAGCCGGACAAGGTGGCCGACGACGGCACCGAGATCCACTGGCCCGTCCCGTACTGGCATGTCGACGCGGGCGCCGCAATGATGCTGCTGATGCTCGCGGCCGTCGACGAGGGCCTGGCGGCCGGCGTGTTCGGCGTCCTGGAGTGGGGACCGATCTGGGACCTGCTCGGCATCCCGGACGACGTTCTGCCCGTCGGTGTCGTCACCGTCGGAAAGGCCGCACCCGAGAGCAGGGAGCGAGGCTCGCGTGCCCGCGGCTGGAAGCCGATCGACGAGGTCGTCCGCTGGGAACGCTGGTAGACGGGTCGGCGTCGGTGCAGGTCGCGAGCGGCTGACAAAAAGGCTCATTCGAGGCAATCCGGCCCCTCAAGCGCCTTTGCGACGGGCCGATACCACGTCGGATGGCGGTCGCGGCTCCGGCGCTCAACACTGGTCCGGCGAGACACGACGTCCCTGCGGTCGTCGTGCTGGCCTGGCGCGGCGTGGCGCTCGTCGGGTTCTCGTTTCTCGCCCTCCATCTCGCCTTCGGTGTCGGCGGCCACGGCCTCGACCGCTTCGCCGACCGCTGGGTCTACGACGCGCTCGAGCTGCTGGCGGCGGCCGGGTGCCTGCTCCGTGCCGCCTGGGTGCGCGACGAGCGGGGAGCCTGGCTCGTGCTCGGCCTGGGCGTGCTCGCCTTTGCGACCGGCGACATCCTGTACGACGCCTACTACGCCGGCAACGCGCCGTCGCCGTCGCTCTCGGACGTCTTCTACCTCGCCTTCTACCCTGCCTCGTACGTCGCGCTCGTCCTGCTGCTGAAGGCGCGCGTCTCGAGCTTCAACAAGAGCATCTGGCTCGACGGTGCGATGGCGGGGCTGGCGGCTGCCGCCGTCGGGGCGACGGTCGTGTTCGAGACGGTGGCGCAACACACCCACGGCAGCCGGTCGGCGGTGATCGTCAACCTCGCCTACCCGTTCGCGGACATCCTCCTCGTCGCACTGGTCGTGTTCGTGTTCGCGGTCACCGGCTGGCGGCCGGGCCGGGCGTGGGCGACCATCGGTCTCGCCTTCGCACTGTCGGCGATCGCCGACAGCATCTACCTGTTCCAGGTCGCGACGGGCACGTACGTCGAAGGCACCCTGCTCGACGCGCTCTGGCCGGCATCCGTGCTGCTCCTCGCCGCCTCGGCCTGGCAGGCGTCGAACCGTCGCTTCCGGATCGAGCTCGCCGGGCGCCCGCTGGCGGCCACCCCGATCGTGTGCGGTCTCGTCGCGATCGGCGTGTTCGTCGTCGACCGTGTCCGGGACGTCAACGCACTCGCGATCTCGCTCGCGGCCGCGACCTTGGCCACCGTGCTCCTGCGCACCGCTCTGACGCTCCGGGAGAACGGTCTCCTCCTGGAGCACGCGCGTGCCCAGTCGCTCACCGATCCCCTGACCGGCCTCGGCAACCGGAGAAGGCTCCTGTCGGATCTCGAGCGGAGCTTCGCCCGGGCGGATGCGGCAACGCCGTCGCTCCTGATCTTCTTCGACCTGAACGGGTTCAAGCACTACAACGACACCTTCGGCCATCCGGCCGGTGATGCACTTCTCGCGCGCCTGGCGGCCAGGCTCGAGGACGTGGTCGCGGCGTTCGGCGAGACCTATCGCCTGGGAGGCGACGAGTTCTGCGTGCTCGCGACCCTTCCCCCCGGGCGGGCGGAGACGCTGCTCGACGAGGCCACCGTCGCGCTCACCGAGGAGGGGGAGAGCTTCATCGTCTCGACCGCCTTCGGCGCCGTCTTCATCCCCGACGAGGCGGCGGACTCGACCGCGGCGCTCAAGCTCGCGGACGAGCGGCTCTACGCCCAGAAACGGCAACTGGGCGGCGGCAGGCGTGGCGAGCCCTACGAAGTGCTGCTACGCGTCCTCACCGAGCGGGAGCCGAGCCTCCGTGAGCACGTGGACAGCGTCGCGGACCTCTCGATCGCCGTCGGTGCGAGGTTGGGTCTCACGGACGCGGCGCTCGACCAGCTCCGGCTGGCCGCCGAGCTCCACGACGTGGGCAAGCTCGCGATTCCCGACAGCCTCCTGCAGAAGCCGGGCCCACTGAACGACGACGAGATGGAGTTCATCAGGAAGCACACGATGATCGGGCAGCGGATCCTCGCCGGCTCACCCGGCCTGCGAGCGGTCGGAGAGATCGTGCGGGCGACCCACGAGCGCTGGGACGGGACCGGGTACGTCGACGGGCTGGCGATGGAGGAGATCCCGCTGCCGGCGCGGATCATCGCGGTCTGCGACGCCTATGCTGCGATGACCTCGGAGCGTCCGTACCGGGGGGCGGTCTCGGAAGCGAAGGCACTCGCGGAGCTCCGGCGCTGCGCGGGCACGCAGTTCGACCCGGCGGTCGTCGACGTCTTCTGCGACGAGCTCAGCGCGAGGCTCACGGCGGACAGGCTGGGCGGCTCCGAGCGCTCGCCGTAATTCCGGCTCATCTTGCTAGAATCCCACGGCTCGGCGGACGCTGGTCCGCCGCTTGTTTGTGAGCTGACACGGCTGTGGCTGGGAGATCTATGAAGATGGGCACGAAAACCTGGAACGCGAAGCCCGGCGAGCTCGAGCGCGGGTGGCACCTCGTGGACGCCGACGGGCAGACCCTCGGGCGTCTCGCGACGCGCATCGCCGACACGCTGCGCGGGAAGGACAAGCCGCAGTACACGCCGCACGTCGACACCGGCGACTTCGTCGTCGTCGTCAACGCCGAGAAGATCGCGGTCACGGGCAAGAAGCTCGACGACAAGATGTACCACCGGCACTCCGGCTATCCCGGCGGGCTTCGCAGCCGGACGCTGCGCGAGCAGCTCGACCGGCAGCCGACCGAGGTCCTGAGGAAGGCCGTGAAAGGAATGCTGCCGCGCAACCGGCTCGGGCGCGCGCAGATCAAGAAGTTGAAGATCTACGCCGGCCCTGAGCATCCGCACAGCGCGCAGGCACCCGAGCCGCTGAAGACGGAGAGGTGATGGCAGAGCAGGCTACGTATCAAGGCACGGGCAAGCGGAAGACCTCCGTGGCCCGCGTGATCCTCAGGCCCGGCGATGGGGTGTGGTGGATCAACGGGCGCTCGCTCGATGAGTACTTCCCTCGCCTGGTGCACCGCTCGCAGGTGCAGGCGCCGCTGAAGGTCGCGGGCGCCGAGGGCACCTACGACGTGCGCATCCGTCTCCACGGCGGCGGCCCGAGCGGACAGGCAGGAGCGGCGCGGCACGGCATCGCCCGGGCGCTGGTCGAGGCCGACCCGGAGTTGCGCGTGCCGCTCAAGCGGGAGGGCTTCCTCGCGCGCGACGCGCGGATGGTCGAGCGCAAGAAGGCCGGCCTGAAGAAGGCCCGCAAGGCCCCGCAGTGGGCCAAGCGCTAGCGCGCTCGTACTAGAACATGCGCCGCTACTTCGGCACCGACGGGGTGCGCGGCATCGTCGGGCGCGACCTGACGCCCGCGTTCGTCGAGCGGCTCGGGCGCGCTGTGACGCTGTGGCGAGGCGGCGACGTCTCCGTCCTGATCGGCCGTGACACACGCGCGTCCGGCCGCGAGCTCGAGCGCGCCTTCGCGTCGGGGGTCGCGTCCGCGGGCGGCAACGCGATGCTGGCCGGCGTGCTGCCGACCCCGGCCGTCGCACTGCTCGCACTCGATCTCGGTGCGGTCATCTCGGCGTCGCACAACCCGCCGGAGTACAACGGGGTCAAGCTCTTCGACGGGGACGGCCAGAAGCTGACGGACGAGGCGGAGGAGGAGATCGAGGCGCTGCTCGGCGCGTCGCCCCGCAACGCGGACGAAGGCCGGATCGACAATCTCGACGTGATCCACGGGAGCTACGTCGACCACGTGATCGAGCGGTTCGGCGAGGACGTCGAGGGCCTCCGGATCGGTGTGGACTGCGCCAACGGCGCCTACGCCGGCATCGCACCGGCCGCGTTCGAGCGCCTGGGCGCCACGGTCGTCGCGATCGGCGACAGCCCGGACGGCACCAACATCAACGTCGGCTGCGGGGCCACCGACCTGCGCGCCTTGCAACAGACTGTTACAAGGGAGCGGCTCGACCTGGGTGTTGCGTTCGACGGGGACGGCGACCGCATGCTGGCCGTGGACGAGCGCGGCGAGCCGGTGGACGGCGACCAGATCCTGGCCGTGCTCGCGCTGGATCTCCGCGTCGACCTGGTCGCGGTGACCACGATGGCGAATCTCGGCCTCCACCGGCTGCTCGCAGAGCGCGGCATTCGCGTCGTGACGACCGACGTCGGCGACCGCTACGTGCTCGAGGCGCTTCGGCGTGAAGGCGGTCTGCTCGGGGGCGAGCAGTCCGGCCACCTGATCTACCTCGACGGTCACGTCGCCGGCGACGGGCTCGTCGCCGCACTGCTCCTCTGCCGGTCGCTCCGCGGCCGCCGCCTGTCCGAGGCGGTGGCTGTCATGCCGCACTTCCCACAGGTGAAGGAGAACGTCCGGGTCGCGGACAAGCAGCTGACTCCGGCGATCCGGGACGAGGTCGATCGGATGAACGCCGAGCTCGAGGGACGAGGCCGCGTGCTCGTCCGGCCGAGCGGCACGGAGCCTGTTGTCAGAGTGCTCGCGGAGGCCGAGAATGAGGGAGAGGCGGAACGCCTCTGTGGTACCATCGCAGCGCTCGTGAGCAGAGAGCTCGGTTGATCGTTCGACGACGGGGTCGGCGGCCACACCGGGCTCGTCGTACTTTCGGGACGATTCGCCCCGAACCGGACGAAGGAGGCCCTGAATGTGCGGGATCATCGGCTACGTCGGTCGGCGACCGTGTAAGGATCTGCTCCTGTCCGGCCTCGAGCGCCTCGAGTATCGCGGCTACGACTCCGCCGGAATCGCACTGCTCGCAGACGGCTCTCTCGAGTACACGCGCGCAGTCGGCCCGCTCGCCAAGCTGAAGGAGCTCGCCGGGCAAGGCGGCGGCTCGGCGGCGATCACCGGCCTCGGTCACACGCGCTGGGCGACGCACGGCGCCGTCACGGAGGCGAACGCGCATCCGCTGACCGGCTGCCACGACTCCGAGCTGTCGATCGTCCTGAACGGAATCGTCGAGAACTTCCGTGAGCTCAAGCAGGGCCTGGAGGCTGAAGGCCACGTCTTCTCCTCCGAGACCGACGCGGAGACGGTCTCGCACCTGGTCGAGCGGCACTACGACGGCGATCTCGTCGAGGCCGTCTGCAAGGCCTATGACGAGATGGAAGGCCACTTCACGTTCGTCGCCATCCATGCCGACCATCCGGACCTGCTCGTCGGCGCGAGGTACGAGACGCCCCTCGTCGTCGGTGTCGGCCAAGGAGAGACGTTCCTGGCCTCGAACGCCGCCGCCTTCCTCGCCGAGACACGGCGTGTCTACTTCCCGGCCGACGGCGACGTGGTGGCGATCACCCCGACAGGTGCGACGTTCCGCCGCACCGACGGGACGCCGGTCGAGCACCAGCTCGTCGAGCTCGACTGGGACATCGAGGGCGCCGAGAAGGGCGGCTTCGAGACCTTCATGCTCAAGGAGATCTACGAGCAGCCCGAGGCCGTCGCGGAGACGATCGGCGACCGCCTGCGGCACGGCAAGCTCTGTCTCGAAGGGCTCGGGATGCCCGACGAGAAGCTCCGGGACCTCCAGCGGATCGTCATCCTCGCGACGGGCACCGCCTACCACGCCGGGGTCGCGGCGCGGTACGCGATCGAGGAGTGGGCGCGCATCCCCGTCGAGCACGACATCGCCTCCGAGTGGATCTACCGGAACCCGGTGCTCGACGAGAGCACGCTCGTCCTCGGCATCTCGCAGTCCGGGGAGACGCGCGACACGATCGGAGCGATGCAGCTCGCGCGGGAGATGGGCGCACACACCGTCGCGATCACGAACATGATGGGTGCCCAGATCACGCGCGAGGTCGATTCCGTCCTCTACACGCGCGCCGGCCTCGAGATCTCGGTCTGCGCGACCAAGACGTTCACCGCGCAGGTCTCGCTGCTCCTCCTCGTCGCGCTGAAGCTCGCGCAGGTGCGCGAGACGGTGGCGCCCGCGGAGCTCGAGTTCATCGTCAACTCCGTGTATCAGCTGCCGGCGCAGATGAAGCAGTTCCTCGACGGCAACCCGCCGATCGACGACATCGCGCGGCGCTTCTACGACCGGCCGTTCTTCCTCTACCTCGGCCGCAACATCGGCCTGCCGGTGGCGCTCGAGGGAGCGCTGAAGCTGAAGGAGATCTCGTACATCCCGACCGAGGCGTACTCGGCCGGCGAGATGAAGCACGGGCCGATCGCGCTGCTCGACGAGACGACGCCGGTCGTGGTCGTCGCGACGCGGATGGACCGGGTGTACGACAAGCTCGTCTCGAACATCCAGGAGGTGCGCGCCCGCGGCGCTCACGTGATCGCGATCGCGAGCGACGACAACGAGGACATCCAGCACTACGCGGACGACGTGATCTACGTGCCGAAGGCGCCTGCCTTCCTGTCCGCGGTGCTGGCCGTGATCCCGCTCCAGTTGCTCGCCTACCGCATCGCGCGTCTGCGCGGCCTCCCGGTCGACCAGCCGCGCAACCTGGCCAAGACGGTCACGGTCGAATAGCGCACGGCCGAATCGGGACGGCCGGGAAGGAGGGGCGGCAAGGGATTTCCCTGATCCGGGCGCGGGGTCGGCCTGACGCGAGGGGTGGGGTGCCGGGCCTACCGTCGGGACATGCCAGCGCTCCCGAGGAGGATCCCGATGCCGATCACGTTCCGACCCGCTGTCGCGGCGTCGGTCGCGCTCCGCTGCGCGATCGTCGCGGCCTTCGTCTACGCCGCAACCGATCCCTCGCTTCCACAGCTCCAGGACGCTGCCACCCGCGCCCGCATGCTCGCGTGGCCGATCGGAGCGCTGGCGGTGCCGATCTTGCTGCGAGCAGCTCGCGGGCGGCGCCCGTACCCCTGGAAGGTGGACGCCGCGCTCGCGCTCCCCTTCGCGCTCGACTCGACCGGCAACGTGCTCGACCTCTACAACCGGTGGGTCAGCTACGACACCTTCAACCACGGGATCAGCTGGCTCGCCCTGGCGATGCTGGTCTCGTCGATCCCGGCGCTCGGCAGACTGCCGGTCTGGGCCCGCGCCTGGATCGTGGCGGGCTCGGGCGCGTTCGCGGCCATCGCCTGGGAGCTCGCCGAGTACGCCGCGTTCATCCATAGCTCGCACTACACCCGCTCCGCCTATCCGGACACGCTGACCGACCTTCTTGCAGGTTGCTCCGGCTCGGCGCTGGCAGCGGCGCTCGTCCTGATCGCAGGGTACGGCGCCGTTCGACGGGCCGTCCCTGCGCCGGCTGCCTGCGTCTCTCCGGCGCTCCGTTAGCGCGGTGTTACCGGCGCGCTGCACGATGCTCGAGGAGGAATAGGTGTGATACTCGCCACGAGGACACTCATCAACGAGGACACGAGCCGGCGGGCAGAGAGAAGGCTGGTGTGACGACGTACGACCCGCAGCTCGACGATTTCGAGCGCCGCCTGCACGAGCTCGAGAGCGAGCTCGCCGAGCTGCGGCTGGCGCTGGCGGCGGGTGGCGCTGAGGCGGCGGTCGAGGAGCCCGTCGAGGCGCCGGACGAGAGCGACGTACCGGCGTGGGCGCAACACTGGATCGACCGCGGCGACTTCCGCGAGCTGCTGAGCGAGCTCGAGAGTGCGCGGCGACAGACTTTGGGAACGACGATCTCGTCGGGCTCCGGAAGCTGCTGGGCCTGGCAGAGCTCGTCGCGGGCTGGAAGCCCGAGGGCCTCGAGGCCGAGCGGTCAGGCTCGCAGAGGTGCTTCGCCAGAACGTCCGCTTCCTCGAGCGCAAGCTCGGCGTGCAGGTCGACATCACGCCTGCCCTCCCGCCGCAACCGGAGGCTCCGGTGGAGGCGCCGGCCGAGGCCCCCGCCGAGAGCGACGTGTCGGCCTGGGCGCAGCAGTGGATCGATGGTGGCGACGTCCGCGGACTGCTGAACGAGCTCGAGCGCATGCGGCGGCAGGCGCTGGAGGATGACGACATCGCCTCGCTTCAGGAGGTGCTCGTTGCGATCCGCGTCGTCTACGCGCACGCCGACCGGAAGCACCGCAACCGGGCCGGTCGGATCGCGAACGCGGCGCAGCAGAACATCCGTTTCCTCGAGCGCAAGCTCGGTGTGCAGGTCGACATCACGCCTGCGCTCCCGCTCCCGCCGCAGCCGGAGGCTCCGGTGGAGGCGCCGGCCGAGGTCGCTGCTGAGAGCGAAATGCCGCCCTGGGCGCAGCGGTGGATCGACCGTGGCGACTTCCGGGGGCTGCTGGACGGTCTCGAACACACGCGGCGGCAGGCCTTGAAGGACGACGACCTCGCTGCCCTCCCCGACCTTCTGCACGTCACGGAGCTCGTCGACTGGGAGTCCGAGGGCCTCGGGGCCAGGGCGGCCACGCTCGCAGAGGTGCTTCGCCAGAACATCAGCTTCCTCGAGAGCAAGCTCGGCGTGCGCGTCGACCTCGCGCCTGCCCTCCCGCCGCCGGTGGAGGCGCCGGTCGTCGTGCAGCCTTCGGACCCGGCAGTCGAGCAGCCCGAAGCACCTGCCGAGCCCGCCCTGCGCTCACCGAGCTTCTCGCTTCCCGAGCTGAGCGCCGCTGATCTGTTCGGAGCCAAGGGGCTCGCGATCGCGGGCGGGATCGTGACCCTGCTCGGGATCGTCTTCTTCTTCGTCCTGGCCGTGAACCGCGGCTGGATCGGCCCCGGCGGTCGTGTCGCGCTGGGCGGAATCGCCTCCGCGCTCGTCTTCTCCGCCGGCCTCGAGCTCCGCCGGCGCTACGGAGAGACGTACTCGTCGTTTGCCGCCGTCGGCGCCGGCATCGCCGGCGGCTACGCCGTCCTGCTCGCCGCCGCGGCTCTGTACGACTATCTCGGGGACGCCGCCGCGCTCGTCATCGCCGCTGCGATCGCCGCCGTCGGTCTCGTCACGGCGCTCCGCTGGCGCTCGCAGCTCGTGGCCGGGATGGGCCTGCTGGGCGCGATGCTCGTTCCGCTCGCGGTCGTCGCCCAGGGTGGGCTTTCCGTGCTCGGGACGGCGTTCGTCGCCGTCATGTACGCGGCCACTGCCGTGGTCGCGATCCGCTACCGGTGGAACGTGCTGCTCGTCGCGGGCGCCGGCGTGGGCCTCGCGCAGGCGCTCGCACTCGTCTTCCAGTCCGAATACCACGGCGCGTCGCCGGCGAAGATCGTCGTGCTCGCGGCCGTGTTCTCGGCCATCACCGTGGGCAGCGGGCTGGCGCTCCAGCTCCGCGAGAGAACGCCCGATCTCGACGATCTCGCGACCTCGTTCCTGTTCACGGGTACCGCATTCGCCGTCGGTTGCGCGCTGCGCCTGTACGGCAGCCCGGAGTCGAAGGGCTTCGCGTTGCTCGCCGTCGCGATCGTCTTCGGACTGATCGCAGCCGCGCTGTTCCCCCGTCGCCGCGACCGCGACCTGAGTGCGCTCGTCGGTGCGCTGGGGCTGATCGTCGGAGGGGTCGCCTTCGGAGAGCTGATGAGCGGCAGCCCGCTCGCCTTCGCGTGGGCGGGAGAGGCGGCGGTGCTCGCGTGGCTCGCCGCCCGCGTCAGGGAGATCCGCTATCAGCTCTTCGCGATCGCCTATCTTCTGGCCGCGCTGGTGGAGGTGCTCGCGGTCGACGCGCCGCCGAGCCACCTCTTCAAGGCACTCGAGACGTCGGCCGGCGGCGGCCTTGCGGTGGTCGCGGTCGGCTTTGCCGGGGCCGTGGTCGGGTTCTATGCAGAGTCGCAGTGGGACGAGCAGCGCGCGCGCCGCGGCCTGTTCGCTGCGCTCGCGCCGCTCTATCAAGAGCTCGCCGCGGCGCAGCGTTTCGTACGGCTGGGGGGCTACCTGCTCGCGAGCCTGGCCGCCGTCTACGCGCTCTCGCTCGGCGTCCTTGCCGCGATCCCGAGCTTCGGCTGGGGCCACGTCGCGATGTACGCGCTGTGGAGCGTGATCGGCCTCGGCATGTACACGGTCGGACTGCGGCGGCAGGATGGACGGCTCCGCGCCGCCGGTCTCGGCTGGCTCGCCTTCACCGTCATCGCCACCATCGTGGACGGCGAGAAGCTGATGGCCGCCGATCCACGTGCCGTTGCCCTTCTCGTCGTCGGCACGGTGCTGCTCGCGGCGGTCCTCACCGAGCTCTTCGTCGCGCTCGCGCCCATCTACGAGGAGCTGACGCAGGACGAGCGCATCCTGCGGCTCGGCGGCTGCTGGGCCGCCGCCGTGGCCGCGATCGTCGCGCTCTCGCTGGGCGTGCTGGCCGCGGTGCCGAGCTACGACTGGGGCCATGTCGTGATGTACACGCTCTGGAGCGTGATCGGCCTGGGTGTGTACGCGCTCGCGCTGCGCCGCCGGGCGGGCCAGATCCGCGCGGGCGGCCTCGTCTGGCTCACGTTCACGGCTGTCGCTGCGATCGCGCACGGCGAGAAGTCGCTCGCCACGGATCCACGCGCCGTCGCCCTCCTCTTCGTCGGCACGGTGCTGTTCGCGGTGGTGCTCACGGAGCTCTTCGTGGTGCTCGCGCCGATCTACGACGAGCTCACCGCAGAGCGAGCGCTTCCTCCGGCTTGCCGGTTGCTGGCTCGCCGCCCTGGCCGCGATCGGTGCGCTGTCGCTGGGCGTGCTCGCCGCGGTGCCGAGCTACGACTGGGGCCACGTCGCGATGTACACGCTCTGGAGCGCGATCGGCCTCGGTGTGTTCACCTTCGCGCTGCGTCGCCAGGCCGGCGAGATCTGCACCGGCAGCCTCTTCTGGCTTGCCGTCACCGTCGTGGCCGTGTTCGCGAACGGCGAGAGCTCGCTCGCCGCGAATCCGCGCGGTGTGGCGTTCCTCGTCGTCGGTGGCACGGTGCTCGCGGCGGCGTTCGTCGAGCAGCTCCTGGGGCGAAGGCGTGGGCTCACCCCGGTGGCGCTCGCCCTCGCCCTCGCGAGCGTCGGCCTCGGTGTGGGGGCAATCACGGCGCTGCTCGGCGGAGCGCTCGGAGACGCCGACGAGATGGGGCTCGGCCTGCTCGGGCTGGCCCTTCTCTATGCCGTGCTGTCCGCGTCGGTCTTCCGTGTCGAGGGCCAGCGCGACTTCGCGACCCTGCTCTGGGGGACGGCGCTGGTGCTGGGCTACGGCTCGTCCGTGCGGCTGCTCCCGGGCACGTATCACGTGCTCGTGCTCTCGCTGGCCGCCGTCCTGCTCGCCGTGCTCGCGCCCCGCGTCCGCGAGCCCCGCCTCATGGTCGCCGCGGTGGTATGCGTGCTGGTGGGAGTCGCGACCGTGATCCTCGGCCTCACGCCGCCGAGCCACCTGTTCCGCGCACAGGCGAGCCCGGGTCACGGCGCGCTCGGCGCGCTCTTCGTCGCGATCGCGGCCGCCCTCGTCGCCCATCTCGCCCGCGAGAGCGAGCTGGGCCGTCGCGCCGCCACGGTGGGTTGGTGGACGGCAGGAGTGCTCGTGGTCTACGGGCTGTCGCTCTTCATCCTCGAGCTCTTCCAGGTCTCGTTCGCGGGCAGCGTCGACTCGAACTTCCACCGCGGCCACACGGCGGTGAGCGCGTTCTGGGGGCTGATCGGCCTGGCGCTTCTCTACATCGGCCTGACGCGGCTCCGGGCCCTGCGCGTCGCCGGGTTCGTGATGTTCACCGTCGCCCTGGCGAAGATCTTTCTGTTCGACCTTCCCTCGCTCAGCTCGATCACGCGGGCGCTGTCGTTCCTCGCCGTCGGCGCCGTGCTGATGCTCGGCGGCTTCTTCTACCAGCGGCTCGCCACCGCCCAGCCGGCGCCGGCGAAGCGTCGGCGTGAGCGGTTCGAGTTGCCGAGGGGGTTGGGGCGGCCGGAGCTCGTGGTCGCGCTCGTCGCGGCCGCGGTGCTGATCGTCTGGTTCGGTAGCGGCCTCGCTCCGCTCGGCAGGTCGAGCGAGCAGGCGAGCGCAGCCCTTGCAGCCCCGGTCCCGGTCACGACGGTGCCCGCCGACGCGCCGAAGCCGGCACGCAGGTCGCGTACGCACGAGCCTGCCGTTCGCACCTACGGGCCGTTTGCCACCGACAGTGAAGGCGACACGGGCTCGTGCGGAAACGACTGGGCGAACGAGTCATTCAGCCGTCTGTTCAAGGCGCGCACGTCGCCGAACCCGGACGGTAGGTACAGCGCCACGGAGTACTTCCTCAAAGGCAGCTTCGTTACGGTGGCCGGCCCTAGCCCGGGTGGTTGCGGAGGCGGCTCGGGCGGGAGGGTCGGCGCAGGGATCAAAGGCCACATGCACGGCTCGGTCGCAATCGTCGTTTCGGGCGGAAAGTACGACCCGACGGCGACCTGTGACGCGTCCATGTGCGGGGCGACAGACGACTTCGTGAACACCGTCTACGGCGACGCGGCCACGTACGACGCCTCCAGCTTCGAGTACCGCTACACGACGGCCGGTCACGGTTCATGGACGAATGCGTCGGCCGACCGCGGCGGCAACCAGGGGGACATCGCCACCGGCGCGCTCGCGCGCGGTGCGGAGGTTCCGGTGCGTTGCGAGCTCTTCGCCAACGAGTACGCGCACTCGGTCGGCCTGCTCGTCGACCAGTGCACCGTCGCGGTGAACCGGGTCGTCGTGGACTACCCACGAAAGGTCGGCGATGCGACGCCGTCCGTGTCTCCCGCGAACAACGATACGTTCGACTGCCCTGTGCTGTCCGGCCGCATCGCTCTGCAAGGTCGACCCGCCGTACATCGGCAAAGGTGAGGTCCTGGTCGAAACCGGCTCGGCGAAGACGGCATCGGCCATGACGGTCACACTCAGGTACGTGGACGGGCATCGAAGCGTCACGTCCGTGCCGGTCGATTGACGGCGAGGACGCGAGACGGCTCGGCCGAGCTCGGCATCGTCTGGGCGCTCTACGCGGTCGTCACCGTCGAGATCTTCGTCACCTACTCGCGCCTCCCCTGGAACGAGCTCTACCACGTCACCGGCAGCGGGATCGAAGGTGGTGCGAGCCGGGCCTTGCTGTTCCTGAACTTCCCGGTCGCGCTCGCCGCGATCGCGGTGCTGCTCGTGCTGCTCGACCGCACTTCGAACGGGGTCGAGCGCGCGCTGGCGCTCCTCGGGATCGTGCTCTGCGCAGCCATTTTCTGGCCTCGCATCGTCGACCAGGGACTGCTCGACGCGCGCCCGGTGAACGCCGTCGCCGCGATCGGCGTGGCGATCGCCTTCGGGCTCACCGTCCGGTGTTGCCGGGGCGGCCTCGTCGGGAAGCTCGAGCGGCGGCGCGGCGATCTCGTCCGCGTCGTGATCGCCGTCGTGGTCTTCGCGGTGTCCCTCCCGTGGATGGCGGCCGATCTCGGCTTCTCGTTCGACGGCGTGCCCGTCCTCGGCACGCTCTATCAGACGGGCGAGCTCCGGTCTCAGCCGGGCGTCCCGGGCTTCCACCCCGCTGTTCACCACGGCCACCACCATGGGATGGACGGCTTCCTCCTCGTCGTGACCGCGCTCCTGCTCTCCCGTCTGCTCTCGTCGATCCGCGGCCGCGGCCTGCGCGGGCTGTTCGGCGCCTACCTGGCCGTGATGCTCTGCTACGGGATCGGGAACATCGCCAATGACTCCTGGCTCGAGCAGGTCGTCAAGCGCGGCTGGACGCTCTGGGAAGTACCGGACGTGACGACGCCAAAGGCAAGCGTGTCCTGGGGGCTCATTCTGGTGGCGGCCGCCGTCCTCTGGATCCTGCTCGTGTTGCCGACGCTGCGCTCCCCTCGCCCCGGTCAGGGCGCTCGCGAGACGACCGCGACGCCGTGGCCCGAGTAGAGGAGGCGCGCTCCCGGCTCGCGGAGCAGGGCGGCGATCGGCCCGCGCTCACCGTGCGATCGAGGACGAGGATCCGGAACCCGCGCGTGGCCGGCCGCCACGAGCTGCCGTAGACGTCGTTGAAGTTGTAGATCCGGGCGATCTGCTGCTGCGAGAGCACCTCGAAGCGCGCGTCGTACGCGATCCGCCCCGCGAGTGACGGGCGCTCCCAGAGCAACCAGTCGGCGTAGTGGACGTCGGCGAAGATCCGTGCCTTCGGGTCGGCAGCGGCCGCGCGCGTGACGGCGCCGGCGGCCGCGGCCGGATACTGCTCGGTGAACCACGAGGCCGGGCGGGCGACGGTGGCGCCGAGCAGCGCGATCAGCGCCAGGGCCGTTCCGGCGGCGGCCAGCGCGTTCGCCCGCGAGCGGCCGGCGTGAGCTGCAGCGCGGGACGGGAACGCCTCCTCGACGGCGGACGGGCAGAGCATGATCGCGGCGAACGCGAACCAGCCGATGTTGCGCGTCGCGCTCAACGCTGCGACCAGTGTGGCGAGCAGCGCCAGCCGCTCGTACCGGGTCAGCGCCGTCCTCGAGCGGCCGGTCAGCCAGACGACGCCGATCGCAAGCGCGAAGAACGGGACGCTCAGCGCACCGAGCTTCGGCGGCTGCCACTCGTTCAGCATGGAGCTGAACGCCGGGTTGAAGAGCGTGTGGTGGTAGTAGCCGACGAGCGACCCGCCGTACGGCGAGACGAACAGCATCGCCGGGGCCAGGATCGCGAGCGCGAGGCCCGACAGCCGTCGCCCACGGGCGGCGCGGTCGAGCCCTCGCAGCGCGACCAGCGCTGCGCCCAGCACGACCGAGCCGTGCAGGTTGCCCCACAGCGCCAGCAGCGGCAGGCACCAGAACACGCGCGAGGACGGACGCCGCGCGTCCTCGACCAGCAGCCAGAGGCAGCCGGCGAAGAGCAGGTACGCGAAGCTCTGCGTCCGCACCTGCCACGTGCTGAAGATCAGGCAGAAGAAGGAGAGCGGCAGCAACATCAGCACGCTCCGCTGCGAGGCGCCGCGGCGGCGCGCGACGACGAGTGCGAAGGTGATCGCTGCCAGCGTGAGCGCGGCGTGCAGGACGGCGACGAGCCCCCAGCCGCCCACCACGTGCACGACGTAGAGCACCGCCTGCGCGAGCCACTGCTGGTCGACGAACGCCTTCCCGGCGCCCCAGATCGTCCAGGTCTCGTGGTGCGGGAGGCCGTGCTCGACGACCGAGCGGCCGCCGGTCACCGCCAGCCACGCATCCTGGTTCACCTGGCCGGAGAGCCGCAGCACGAACGCGATCGCGAAGATCGACGTGCAGAGGACGAGCAGCGACTCGTCGACGAGGAAGCGCCAGGCGCGCGCGGCGAGGCGCGGAGCGACGAGCGGCCCGATCGAGACGCGAGGAGCCGCTTCGTCGTGCATCAGTCCGCCAGCGTCAGGCGGTCGCCTTCGCGCACGCCGCTGCGGGCGCAGGTGCCGGCCGGAAGCTCGAGCACCGAGTGCGCACGCCGCTTCGACGCCATCCGCCACGGCGCCAGGTCGCGCACGACCCTGAGCACGGTCAGGTCGCGGGCCAGGAAGACGGCGTCGATCGGAAAGCGCATGAAGGCCATGTGGATCGACGACGCGGGGCGGAGGAGGATGCCTTCCCCGTCCGGCAAATCGCTCCGGCCGAGCAGCCCCTTCATCCGCAGCCACGGCCCGTCTGCGATCAGGCAGGTGTCGCAGACGACTGCGCCGCTGCCTGTCCGGATGGTCGAGAAGTGCTTGGCCATCAGTAGCCGATGTGGATGTGGTTGTAGTGGTCGGGCAGCGCGAACGATGGTCCGCCGAGCGACATCAGCGAGATCACCTGGAGCGGCTCGACCGAATTCGGGAGCGCCAGGATCTGCTGGATCGTCCGCTCGGTGACGCTGCCGGGCCCCTGGTGGCCGAGGATCGGCACGCCGCCGACAGCGCTGATGTCGACCGCACGGCCGTAGATGTGGGCCGAGACCACTCCGGGGCGGCCGGCGACGTAGAGCGAGTGGCCGGAGATCAGGCACGAGACGGTGACCTCGCCGTTCGCCTGCGCCAGATACTCGAGCATCGCGAGGACGCGTACGTCGACCTTGCCCGAGGCGACGTCGCCGCGACCGGCCGGGTAGATGCTCAGGCGCCGGTCGGAGAGAACCTGCTGCTGGAGCTGGTCACGCGACGCGTCGAGGCCGGTCAGGATCGTCTGCGTGCCGAGTGTCCGTAGGTAGGTGTCGACCGCGATCGCCTGTTCGCTCGGCTGCACCGCCGGCCGCCGTGCCGGGCTCACCTGAAGGGTTCGACGCTCCGGCGGGCCGACGCGCCTGGCGGTGATGCCCGCCAGCTCGAGACCGCGGAGCAGCTTCAGCCGTGCCGCCTCCGCCTGGCTCGCGGCCAGCGCGTGCTCGCGTGCCATGGCCACAGGGTCGGCGAGCGGTGCCCGCGCCGCGTCGGGGCGAATCAGAAGAAGCGCGACGGCCAGCAGCAGTGCCTCTGCGGCTCCGGCGAGCGCCAGGCGGACGGGCTTGCGCAGGCGTGAGCGGCGCAGAGCCGGAGCCGGGGCTTCCGCGACGGGATCGACCGGTACGGGCGGCTCGGCCGCGGGCGCGGTCAGCGGTGCGGGCGCCACGACTTCGGCGCTGCGGCCGACCGACCAGCCGACGACGAAGGCTCCGACGAGCAGCACGTCCCGCCGACGGACAGGGCCCGCACACGGTTGCGTCGCAACTCCCACACAGGTCTCATCGAACCGCTGTCGCGCCGGCCCGTCCCCCGAACGAGGGATGAGCACGAGCCGTCTCCGCACCGACCAAGAGCGGAATGCCAATTCG
The DNA here is from genome assembly GCA_963742925.1 of uncultured Actinomycetes bacterium. Lineage (GTDB taxonomy): Bacteria > Actinomycetota > Thermoleophilia > Gaiellales > Gaiellaceae > PALSA-612. The sequence continues at coordinate 417,952 of CAVUNV010000005.1, forward strand.
GGGGATACGGATCGGCGGACTCGCTGGCGATGAGCGAAAGAGCTCTTAGCGGTTCACCCGAGGCTGCGTGAAGGGAGGTGAAACGAATGTTCCTCAAGCCGTATCTCTGGCTTCTGCGCACGCGCGAGGAAGGCCAGACGATGGCGGAGTACGCCGTCGTGCTGGGTGTGATCACCCTGGCTGTGGTCGGCGTGTTCACCGCCCTCGCCGGTGGCATCTCGGGCGCGATCGACAGTGTCAAGGGCGTTATCTAGCCCAAGATCCCGGCCTCACAAGACATCGACGGGCGGCTCGAAAGGGCCGCCCGTCTCGTTTCCGGCCGGCGGCGAAGACGTAATCACCCGCTCGGGGGATTACGCAAACCCGTTTCCTGAGCGATCTTGAGACCGGGTGTGCAGCCATGTATCTCGAGCGACCGCGAGAGGAGGTGACCAAGGAAATGACGATCTCCGATTACATCGACCTGATCAAGACGGTGCGCAAGCGCCAGGAGGGCCAGACGATGGCGGAGTACGCCGTCGTGCTGGGGGTGATCACTCTCGCAGTCGTCGGCGTGTTCACGGCCCTCGCGGGCGGCATCTCTGGCGCGATCAACAGCGTCAAGGGCGCCATCTAGACCGGAACTGAAATCAGCGGGTGGGCCTGGGCGACCAGGCCCACCCGAAGCTCAATCCCAAGGAGAGACGGGACGGCACCGAGACTCAGATGAGAAAGCCAAGAATCCGATTCCGAGCACAGCGCGGCCAGGCCATGGTCGAGTTCGCGATCGTCGCGCCGATCCTCCTCCTGATCCTCATGGGCATCATGCAGCTCGGCGTCGTCTACAACAACTGGGTGACGCTGACCGATGCCGCGCGAGCCGGCGCACGCAAGGCCGCGGTCTGCCGCACCGGGTGTACTCCCGACGCGACGACCGCGACGGTGACAGCGGTCAAGAACTCGGCAGCCGACCTGAACATGGCGAGCCTCGGTGTGACCGTGACCTCGACCTGGGCCCAGGGCGCGGACGCGACCGTGACCGCGACGTACCCGTGGTCGATCAACGTGATGGGCGTCGTCGTCGGCTCCGGAACGATGACGGCAACGACCACGGAACGTGTCGAATAACCCGCGTCGCCGGGTCGTCGCAGATCCCTCTCAAGGCCGCGCACTCCTCCGCCGATACAGGGGCGGGAGGCGCCGAGCCTCTACGACGAATCTGACGACGAAGGAAGGCTGAATCGATGACCTATCGGATGCGCAACATCCTCATCGCTCTCGGACTCGCCGGCCTCGCGGCGCTCCTGGTGACGTTCTACGTCTCGAACTACAAGAGCAGCGTCCAGCACGGTCAGACTGTAATCCCCGTCTACGTCGCTGCTCAGGACATCCCGCAGGGAGCCCTGGGCTCGGACGTCGTCGGCAAGGGGTGGCTGAAGAGTGAGAACGTTACGCGCTCGTCGGTCGTCCCCGGTGCGATCTCCAGTCCCGACCAGATCAAGGCGCTCGTCGCGATCGCTCCGGTCTACGCGGGCGAGCAGGTGACCGCCCGTCGCTTCGGCCCGGTCGCCCAGGCGGGCGTCGCAGGTCAGATCACTGCCACACAGCGCGCCGTGCAGCTCTCCGGCGACCCGAACCAGGTCCTCGCCGGCACGATCCAGCCCGGGGACCACGTCGACTTCGAAGGTGTCTGGGGCTTGGGTGGCTCTCCAGTCAGCCGCGTCATCGTCCGTAACCTCAAGGTCCTGCAGACGCAGGGCACCGGGTCGGCGAGCGGGAAGATCGGCTCGGGCAACGGCTCGAACGCGGTGATGCTGCGAATGACCGATGCCCAGTCGCAGAAGATCGTGCTGATCTATACCCAGGCCCGCCAGGCGAGCGACGCATACTGGACGCTCGAGCTCCGGCCCGGTCTGAAGTCGCAGGACAGCCCGAACAGCTTCGAGACCGACTTCACGACCCTCATCGACGGCATTTCGGCATCGACGGTTCGCGCGGTACTCAACGCGACAGCCGTCGCGACGGCCGCAGGAGGACACTGATGAACGAGAACGGTTCCACTCCGCTGCGGATCTACATCACGGGCTCGTGTGAAGGCCTGACGGAGATCGTCGACGCTCTCGGCATGCACGCCGGCATCGAGCTGGTCGGGATCACCGAGGACGTGCCCGAGGCGGCATCGGCCCTGACGGGCGGCCATCTCGACGCCGTCATCCACGCGACTCGCGGTGCCGAGTTCCCGAAGGACCAGTACGCGGCGATCCGCGAGTACACGCGGGCACCGGTGATCCTGCTCTGCTCGGGCGAGTGCTCCGGCATCCTGGCCGAGGCGCTCGATGCCGAGGTGGCGGACGTCATTCCGCTGCCGCAGCTCACCGAGAACATCGTGTTTGCGATCCGCAAGGCCCGCCAGGCCGAGAAGCGGATCTCTGGGACGAGCGGCCACGTTGGTCGCGTCGTGACCGTGTTCTCGCCGAAGGGCGGCATCGGGAAGACCGTCGTCTCGACGAATCTCGCCGTCACCTTCGCCAAGTACCACAAGACGCGCACGCTGCTCCTCGACCTCGACCTGCAGTTCGGGGACGCCGCGATCATGCTCGGGATCGAGCCCGAGAAGACGATCTACGACCTCGTCGTCGCCCCGGGCGAGCTCGACGTCGAGAAGCTGGCCGGCTACACGACCCAGCATGCGTGCGGTCTCGACATCCTTCCCGCGCCGATCCGGCCGGAGGACGCCGAGCTCGTCACTGAGGGGAAGCTGGCCCGGCTGCTCGAGGTAGCCCGCTCCTCCTACGACATGATCGTCGTCGACACGTCGCCGTTCTTCCACGGGCCGATGCTCGCGACGCTCGATCGCACCGACATCCTGCTTCTGCTCTGCGGTCTCGACATCCCGACGATCAAGAACGTGCGGCTCGGACTGCAGACGCTCGAGCTGCTCTCGTTCCCGAGTGAGCGAACCCGCGTGATCCTGAACCGGGCCAACACGAACGTCGGTCTCAAGCGGAACGAGGTCGAGGAGACGCTGCGCACGAAGGTGCACGTCGAGCTGCCGAGCGACCGCGCCGTGCCGATGGCCGTCAACCGCGGCAAGCCGGTGGCGCTGGCCGAGCCCGGCGCGGAGTTCTCGAAGGCGATCCGCGGGCTCTCCGACATGGTCGCCCAGCGGAGCTCGAAGGGCAAGGCGAAGGACCAGCAGAAGAAGACGAAGACGAACGAGCCCCGCAAGTCACTCATCTCGAAGCTGAGGTCATAACGTGGGGCTTCAGGACCGCCTGAAGGTCGGCGCCGACCAGCAGCAGCAGAACGGGAGCTACGAGGACAGCGAGCTGCCGACCGCACTCGCGCCCGCGCAGACCATGCGCGCGGCGAGAGACGGCGACCGCCCCGCCGATCCGTACGCCGAGCTGAAGACGCGGATCCACCACGCGTGCATCGCGCGTCTCGGGCCCGAGCTCTTCGCCACCGAGGCCTCGGGCGACATCCCCGAGCGCGTGCTGCGCGCGGTGATGGAGCAGCTCGCGCTCGACCGAACCCCGCTGACCAGGGACGAGCGGCGCAAGCTCGTCCGCGAGATCGCCGACGACATCCTCGGCTACGGGCCGCTCGAGCCGTACCTCCGTGACACGGCCGTGACGGAAGTCATGGTCAACGGGCCGAATCAGGTCTACGTCGAGCGTGCGGGCAAGCTCGAGATCACGAACACGTCGTTCCTGGACGACGCCCACCTGCTGCGGATCATCGACAAGATCGTGTCGCCGATCGGAAGGCGCATCGACGAGTCCTCGCCGATGGTCGACGCGCGCCTCCCGGACGGAAGCCGTGTCAACGCGATCATCCCGCCGCTCGCTCTCCGCGGGCCTACGCTCACGATCCGGAAGTTCTCGCGCGACCCGTACACGATGGACGACCTGATCACCTTCGGGACGGTGACTCCCCGCGCCGCGCACTTCCTGTCGGCGTGCGTCCGCGGGAAGCTGAACATGCTCATCTCGGGAGGTACCGGCTCGGGTAAGACGACGACGTTGAACGCCGTCTCGGCGTTCATCCCGAACGACGAGCGGATCGTCACCATCGAGGACGCGGCCGAGCTCCAGCTCCAGCAGGAGCACGTGATCCCGCTCGAGTCGCGACCGCCCAACATCGAGGGTCAGGGCGAGGTCCGGATTCGCGAGCTCGTACGCAACTCTCTGCGCATGCGCCCCGACCGGATCATCGTCGGCGAGGTCCGCGGTGCCGAGACGCTCGACATGCTCCAGGCGATGAACACGGGCCACGAGGGCTCGCTGACCACGGTCCACGCGAACTCGCCTCGTGACGCGCTCGCCCGCCTCGAGACGCTCGTGCTCACCGCCGGCGTCGACCTGCCCCTGCGCGCTATCCGCGAGCAGATCGCGGCCGCCTTCGACCTGATCGTGCAGATCTCTCGTCTAGTGGACGGCTCCCGCCGGGTCACACACATCACCGAGGCGCTGCGGATGGAAGGCGACACGATCACGCTGCAGGACGTCTTCATCGCCCGGCCGCCCGACGAGGAGACCTCTCAGGGTACGAAGGCGCTGCGCCTGCTAGGTCCGCTTCAGTGCACCGGACTCAAGCCGCACTTCCTGGACAAGATGGCCACCAACGGCGTCGTGCTGCCGGCGGCGTTCTTCGAGAACGAGGAGGACGACCCGGACGCCCGAGGCGGCGGCTTCGCCACCGCGAACTTCGGCAGGGGCTTCCGTCGATGAGGCGGCGCCTCGTCTTCGCCGTCGCGGTCTGCCTTCTGATGCTGCCCGCCGCCGCTTCGGCGGCGGTCCGGATCCGCAGCGTCGACACCGCCCAGTACCCGCGCGTGCGGGTGACGGTCGTGACCCCGAAGCCGACCTCGAAGCCGCCGACTGTGTCAGAGGGCGGCCGTCCGGTCGCCGCGTCGAGCGCGGTCAACTTCGGGAGAGCCAAGAGCGTCGTCCTGGCCGTCGACCGCTCCCGGTCGATGAAAGGCAAGCCCATCGCGGAGGCGACAGCCGCCGCGACGGCGTTCGCCGACGCGAAGCCGGCCGATGACCAGATCGCGGTCTCGACGTTCGCCACGCAGACGGTCATGCTGACCGGCTTCTCGACGGGGACCACGGACGTCGACCCCGCCCTGCGCTCGATCGGTGTTGACGCGCATTCGGGGACGAAGATGTACGACGACCTCGTGCTGGGCGTGAAGAGCCTCGCCGCTCAGAGCACTCCCGGGCGCGTGATCATCGTCGTGACCGACGGGAACGAGACGTCGAGCAAGGCCTCGCTCCAGGACGTGATCTCCGCTGCCAACAAGGCGCACGTGTCGATCTACGTCGTGGCGATCGAGAGCCGCTCCTTCACCCCGGCGCCGCTCAAGGAGCTGGCGGCCAGCACCGGCGGAAAATACTACGCCGCAGCCTCGCCGGGTTACCTGAAGAAGATCTACGCGGGCATCGCCGACGAGCTCTCGCGCACGTGGCAGATCGAGTACCTGACGGCGTCCCGGCCGGGCCAGCAGCTCGACGTCAGCGCCTCCGTTCCCGGGCAGGGGTCAGTGTCGACATCGGTCGAGCTTCCCGGCTCTGCAGCCGCCGGCGGTGGCTCGAAGGGGACGCTGCCGAAGTCTTGGTTCACGAGCCCGGGGACGATCATCTTCGCGCTGCTCGTCGGACTCCTCGTCATGATCGCCATCCGGCTTCCCTTCCGGAAGAGCCGCACCGAGGAGATGCGCCGCCGGATCCAGCCGCACATCGGCGAGGAGCAGCGGAAGCTCAAGAAGAAGCGCGAGCGCACGACCCTCCTGCGCGGCCTGTTCAGCTCCACCGAGCACGTGCTCGGCAAGTCGAAGCAATGGTCGTCGCTGTCCCGCCTCCTCGAGCGCGGCGACGTTCCGCTCAAGACCGTCGAGTTCGCCTACGTGATCCTGGGCTCTGGTCTGCTGCTCGGCTTCCTCGTCTCCGTCATGGGGCTGCACGGGATCTTCCTGGTCATCGCCTTCCTGGTCGGCGCAATGATCCCGGTCGGCTACGTCTGGCGGAAGAGCAAGAAGCGTCTGGCCGCCTTCGACGAGCAGCTTCCCGACCTGCTGATGGCGGTGGCGGCGTCGCTCAAGGCCGGCCACAGCTTCAAGCAGGGGATCCAGACGCTAGTCGAGGAGGCGCAGGATCCCGCCAAGAAGGAGTTCCAGCGCGTGCTCGCTGAGGCCAGTCTCGGCCGTCAGATCGACGATTCGATGACCGACATGGCCGAGCGGCTGGGCTCGAAGAACTTCTCCTTCATCGTTACCGCTGTCACCATCCAGAACCAGGTCGGCGGCTCCCTCGCCGGGCTGTTCGACATGGTCGCCGACACCGTGCGCCAGCGTCAGCAGTTCTCGCGGAAGATCAAGGCCCTGACGGCGATGGGCCGCGCCTCGGCATACGTCCTGATCGCGCTGCCGATCTTCCTCGCCCTGCTGCTCACGGCCATCAACCACAAGTACATGTCCCCGCTTTTCTTCACTTCGGCGGGCCACAAGCTGATCATCGTCGGCCTGATCATGATGACGATCGGCTCGATCCTCATCAACAAGATCGTGAGCTTCAAGGGGTAGCCGATGATCCTTCTCGTCCTCGCAATCATCTGTCTCGGCGCCGCGGCCTTCCTGATCGGCGAGCTGATCACGCAACCTGCTCAGGAGCGGGACCGGTTCATCAAGCGCGTCGGATCCTTCGGCCAGCAGCAGGCGCAGATCCTCGCGGCGACCGAACAGAGCCTGAAGACGCGTCTGGGGACGCCGATCATCCAGCGGTTCGCGAGACTCGTCCTCCGCGTCAATCCGAAGACGACGATCGACGGCGTCGCCTACAAGCTCGTCTCGGCGGGCCTCAGCCGGCGTATCTCGCCGACCACGTTCCTGGCGCTGAAGGGGATCCTGCCGATCGGCCTCGGCCTGATCGGTCTCCTGTTCGCCTCGTCGCAGAGCCCGCTCATGGCATTCGCGATCGTCGCCGGGCTCGGCGCGCTCGGCTTCATCGGCCCCGATTACGTCGTGAACTCGAAGATCAAGTCGCGCGGGGAGAAGATCAGGGCTCAGCTCCCTGATGCGCTCGACCTGCTCGCGGTGAGCGTCGAGGCCGGGCTCGGCTTCGACAGTGCGGTCGCGAAGCTGACGGAGAGCCTCACCGGCCCCCTGATCGACGAGTTCAACCTGACCCTGTCCGAGATGCGCGTCGGCGAGTCCCGGCCCGAGGCGCTGCGCAAGCTGTCCGAGCGCGCCCAGGTGAGCGAGCTGTCGGCCTTCACGCGCGCGCTGATCCAGGCCGACACGCTCGGCATCTCGCTGGGGCGGATCCTGCGGGTCCAGGCCGCCGACACGCGCGAGCGCCGCCAGGCGATGGCGGAGGAGCGCGCCATGAAGGCGCCGATCAAGATGCTCTTTCCGACGGTGCTGTTCATCTTCCCGTCGATGTTCATCGTCACGATCGGCCCCGCCTTCCTGGCGCTCAAGAGCCTCTTCGGGTAGCGCGGGGGAAACAGCCGGTTTCCCCCGCGGGCCCCCTTCCCCGGCCGTAGCGCGTTTCGCGCGGCTCGAGCTACGCCCGGGCCAAGCCCGGGCTTCGCTGCCAGTCCTCGTGACGACGTTCACCGGCATCCTGATCAGCGCCGTCGCGATCAAGCTCATCCTCGGGTTCATGGACGCAGCCGTGTCGCTGACGGTCGCGGTGGTGGCGGTGATCCTCGGCAGCCTCGTCTCGGTCGCCGTCGACCTCGCCTCAACCCCTGCCCGGCTGCACACAGAAGCGCACGCCGCCCACACCACTCCGGCGGTGCTCCCGCTCGCCGGTTTCGGCTTCAACGCGCTCAGCGCTCTGCTCTGGATCGCGATCGTGTTCGGACAAGCCCTGATCATCCAGCACTACGCCAGCAAGGCCCACTAGCCGCTTTCGGCTTTGTGCTCTCCGGCCGTAGCGCGTGTCGGGCGGCTCGAGCTACGCCGGGGCAAAGCCCCGGCTTCGCGGACGATCGCTCGGTCTGGCGAACGTCACTGCAGGACCACCGGTCGACGGCACTGCCGTCCGGGTAGGAAGGTTTTCCTTCCAGGCTGATGGCCACGGCCGGTAGCCAGTCTCAGCAGGTCGAGCGGCCGAAGCGGTTAGCGGTCGAGCCGAACCCGGCGCTGGTCGAGCACGCCCGCGAGCGCGCCGAGAGCGCGCAGAACCGGATCGCCGATCGGATCACGGCCTTTGCAGGCTCGATGGGCTTCGTCTACGTCTCGATCCTCTGGTTCGGCTGCTGGATCGGATTCGGTGTCGAGAAGTACCCGTACGGCCTCCTGACGATGATCGTCTCGCTCGAGGCGATCATCCTCACGACCTTCGTGGTGATCAGTCAGAACCGCACGGACGCCAAGCGTCAAGCCGTTGCCGACCTGCAGTGGCAGGTCGTCCAGGTCGAAGACAAGCAGAACGAGGAGCTGCTCGATCTCTCCCACCAGATCCTCGAGCTGACGAAGCAAGTTCACGCTTACGCGGCTGCCCGCGCCGGCGATACGCCACCCGCGGGAGACTCCAACTCGCCGAGCTGACGTCGAGGCGGCCAGGCCGGCCGCGGCACTACGGGGAAGTCGGCTGTTTCGCTGCTATCTCTTCAGCGCGGCTTCGCGCTTGCCGAGCTCGCCCTGGGCCTGGCCGATGAAGGCCTCGAGCTCGCCTTCCTTCTTCTGCAGCCGCGCCTCGCGGGCCTTCAGCTCCTGCTCCCAGAGGTCGAGCCGCTCGCTCTCGAGCTCGATGTCGACCTCGACCTTGGCCCGGTGGTTGGCGATCTCCTGCTCGCGCTCGTGGAGTGCGGCCTCGCGCTCCTCGATCTCGTCCGCTCGCTCGGTGAGATCGGCCTCGCGGGACTTGAGGCGCTTGGCGCGGCCCTCGACCCGCTTGCGCTCGGACTCGATCTGCTCCTCGCCCTTGGCGATCTCGGCTTCCCGCCGCGTGACCTCGTGATTCCTGGCTTCGATCTCCTCGGCGAGCGTGTCGAGATTGCGTCCGCGAACGCACTCGGCGGCGAGCTGCTCGAGCTCGACCGAGCGGCGGTCGAGCTCGGACTGGAGGTCTCGTAGCTCGCGGCCGCGGAGGACGTTCTCCTCGGCCCGCTCGAGCTCGGCCGCCTTCTCCGCGAGCTCTCCGCCTCGCGCGTCGAGCTTCCGTGCACGTTCGGCCAGCTCCCTCGCCCGTTCGCCGAGCTCGTGGCGTTCCTGGGAGAGATGCGCCGCCTCGGTCTCGAGCTCGGCTCGCTCGGCTGCGACGGCCTCGCGGTCTGCCTTCAGGTCGTCGGTGCCGGCGGCCAGGCCGTCACGCTCCGTGGACAGGTTCCGCCGCTCTGCGGCCAGCTCGTCCTCGAGCTCCTGTCTGCGTGCAGCCAGCTCCTTCTCGAGCTCCCGGCTCCGGCGCGCGACGTCAGCTTCCAGCGCGCGGCCTCGGCGCTCGAGCTCTCGCTCCACGTCGCGCTCGCGCCGGTCGAGCTCGCGTTCGAGCTGGGTGACTCTGTGGTCACGCTCCTTCAGCTCCGCGTCCAGCCGGCGCTCGTAGTCGGACTTGTCCTTCTTGCGGGCCTCGAGGCTCTCCTCGAGCTTGGCGATCCGCAGCTCCTTCTTTCCGAGCTCGGCCGCCTGCCGCTCGACCTCCGCCGCGCGCTCTCGCAGCTCGTCGCTCTCGCGCTCCACGCCGGCCAGGCGCTCGTCCAGCGATGCCGACTGCTCCTCGATCTCCGCGCTTCGGCGCTCGAGCATCTGAGCGAGCTGGCCGTCTGCCTCCGAGCCCTGGTCCGTCTTCGGCGGTTTCGCCGCCTTGGCCGGTTGCGAGGTCGAAGGCGAGCGGCGACCCTTCGTGGGCGCGGTGCGGTCGCGAGCCCGGTCGAGCTGCGCCCGCAACCCGGACCCGAAGCCCTTCTCGGTCTCTTCGACCGGATTCTGGCTGGAGGAGTTTGGATGGCTCACGACGATCGCTCTCAAGAGGGATCGGCGCCGGAGCGGGGTTCGACCTATCCCTCGGGAGAGGGGGTGAACGCCGAAGCGCCGGGCGGAGGCGGGCCGGACACCGACGACGTCTCGGCTACGGCGACGAGTGTCATGCCTCTGCGCAGGAGGTGCGGCTGGGCCGTCACGGGAAAGAGGCCGAGCAACTGGGAGGGCGTCAGGAGTCGCAGGCCGAGCCCTTCCGTGCGCCCGAGCGCGCGGTAGACCGCGTCTCGCCGATCGTCCGGGAGCCAGTGTGCGAGCGGCACGAGCGTGTGGGTGTCGATCGGGAACCAGCGGTTCGGCGTCGTGATGAAGACACGGTGCGATACCCGGCAGAGCTCGCGGACGAAGGTGCGCTGCGAATCCAGATCGGGGAGGTGCTCGACGACCGCGTTCGAGAAGCCGATGTCGAACCGGCTTGCATCGAACGGGAGCGCCCGTCCGTCTGCGCGGACGGCGTCGACCTGCGGGAAGGCCTGCCCAAAGACCTTCAGATGCTGGGTCGACACCGCGACGATGCGCTCGGGCCAGGGGTAGAGCGCCTCGAAGAAGTTCGCCGTGCCGTAGGCGTCGGCGCCGAATCCCCCGTCGCTCACGCCGACGTCGATCACCGTCGTGTCGGCGGTCGGTTCCATCGCCGCCAGGAAGAGCTCCATCTTGCGCCGCCGACTTGCGGACGAGACCCGCGAGGCGATGCGTCGCAGCAAGCTTCCGCTAGCCGACCAGGATCTCGGCCACGCGATTGACCTGGTTGCCGTTCGAGTCGCCGATCTTGAAGTAGACGACGTACAGGCCGTTCTTCTGCGCCTTCACGATGGGGACGCGGATCGATGTGTAGCCGTCGAGACCGATCACCGACGTCGGCTGGGAGACGCCGACCGAGCGCCCGCGGTACGTCACGGAGACCGTCGAGCCGAGCTTGGCCCCGACTCCGTCGCGTACCTCGAGTGCCCAGACCGGCATGCGGACGACCGGATTCGACGTGCCCGGACTGATATGGACGAGCGGGCTGCGGACGTCGAGGGGTCTCGCTCCCGCGGTGAACGTCGCAAAGGCGGGCTTCCGCGAGTTGTCCTGGTTTTCGAGACCGCTCTGCCAGGTGCTCGTCGGATCGTCTCGGAAGATGAACCAGATGAACATGTCCACGCGCTGGTCCTTCTGCGCGTAGGCGAGCGCCTGCCTGGCGTAGGCGGCCTGCTGTGCGAGGGTCACTCCCTTCGGCTCGCCCGGCTTCGTCTCGAATCCGTACTCGGTGATCCAGATCGGGATGCCCTTGCGTTTGAACCACTGGTCGAGCTTCTTCTCGAACGTCGGGAGCTGCGTGAGATTCACGTTGGGGAAGGCCACCTTCGCGTAGGGCCCCTGGCCGAGCCCGGAGTACGGGTGGTGGGCCCAGGCGTCGAACTTGACCTTAGGCCCCGGAGCCGTCGAGACGAGGTGGGCGAAGAGCCCGGGCGCGATCGTGTTCTGCCCCGACCCGCCGACGGCCCTCTGACGGCCGCGCGGCGACGTTTCGCCGATCGCGACCAGCGCCCTCGGGTTGCCGGCCTTGATGCCGGCGTACGCGGCGCGCGCCATCTTCGCATAGACGAGCGGGGAGCTGGGCTTGCCGCTCTTGTCGTAGGCGGGCGCCAGGAACTCCTCGAGGTTGGGCTCGTTCCAGACCGAGTAGTAGCCGACCGACATGTAGCCCGGGAAACGGCCCGAGTAACGCGCTGCGAGCGCCTGGGCGAAGTTTTGGAGGTCGGCCATGTTCGTCGGCGCATGGTTCTCGCCCTGGTCGCCGTTCGCCCACCCGGGCGTGCCCCAGATGGTCAGCACCACCGTCATGTCACGGAAGGCCGCGCTGCGCACGAGCTCGTCGATGTCCTCGAAGTGGTACGTGGGGTCGAACGGATTGGTCGCGTTCCCCGGTCTCGTCGGCGCGACGCGCGACCAGTAGGCGGTCGTGCGGATGATCGTAACGCCCGTCGTCGCGGCGTTGTTCAGATTCGTCACACGGTCGTCGCGCCAGCGGAACGAGGGATCGTCCTGGAAGCCAACCGGCATTCGAGATGAGCCGAGGGCGGCGGCGGGTACCGCAGCTGCGAGCAGGAGCAGACAGCCGAGGATGAGGCGGGCACGTGTCATGGCGCGGCGGCTCGACGGGACGAGCCGAAGGACCATACCGAGATTGGGCGGGCGACGGTCGGGTTCTAACAGACCCCTAACCATCGTCAACGTCGGTTTTACTCCTCCTCCGCCGGGTTGCGCAGACGCTTCACCCGGCTGCGGTGCCGCTTCGTGGCCAGTCGCTCCTCGACGGCCTTCCTGGGTGGGCGGGTCGCCCGTCGGGGTCTCGGAACCTTGAGCGCTTCCCGCAGCGATGCAACGAGCCGCTCGGTTGCCAGCTCCCGGTTCCGCAGCTGGCTCCGCTCGTCCTCGGCGACCGCCCGCAGGGTCGTCCCCGCGCGGCCGATCACGCGCTCCTTCTGCCTCTCGGTCAGCGACGGCGACGCCTCGACGTCGAACAGCGCCTCCACTCGCGTCTCCGTCTTCTGTGCGTGTTGCCCGCCCGGCCCGCTCGAGCGTGACGTGCGGAAACGGATCTCGGAGAGCGCGATCGAGACGCCCCGCGTGACCGGAATCCTGTTCGCACTAGACTCGCCCGCGATGGCGTCAATTCTGCTGCAAGCGTCCGTCGGCGGATGAGGGTCGGCGTCGACCTGATCGAGATCGAGCGGGTGCGCAGGACGCTCGCCCGCTACGGCGACTTCCGGGCGCGCTGCTTCACGGACTCCGAGCGCGCGTATTGCGACTCGCGCCCGAATCCGGCTCAGCACTACGCGGCGCGCTTCGCGGGCAAGGAGGCGGTCGGGAAGGCACTCGGCTTCGGCGTCGCCGTCCACTTCGCCTGGCGCGAGGTCGAGATCGCGGGGCGGCCGAAGCCCACGGTTCGGCTGTCGGGGCGGCTTCTCGAGCGCGCCGAGCGGCTCGGCGCCGGTGAGATCGAGCTGTCGATGACGCACTCGAAGGAGCTGGCCGCGGCGGTGGCCGTCGTCTCGGATGCTTGAGCCGCTGTACACGGCTGCAGAGATGCGAGCCGCCGAGGAACGGTATCCCGGCTATCCGGACACGGTTCCCGAGTTGATGGAGCGAGCGGGCAAGGCAGTGGCCAACCTCGTGCTCGCGGATTTCGGCGGCCTCCGTCGGATTACGGTGGTCTGCGGCGGCGGTTCGAACGGCGGTGACGGGCGCGTGGCGGCCCGCCACCTCGAGCAGGCCGGCCGCGAGGTGCTGGTCGTGGACGCCAAGGCGGGGGAGACGGAGCTCGGCGAGCCCGAGCTCATCGTCGACGCGCTGTTCGGCACCGGTTTCATCGGCGAGCCGCGAGACGATGCCGCGCGGCTGATCGAGCGGATCAACGCCGCGGATGCGGAGGTCGTCGCGGTGGACCTGCCCTCCGGCGTGGACGCCTCGACCGGCGAGGTCGCCGGGGCGGCGGTCGACGCGACCTGCTCGGTCACGTTTCACGGCGAGAAGGTCGGGCATCGGGTCACGCCGGGCTCCCACCTCTGCGGCCGCCACGTCGAGGTCGCGGACATCGGGCTGGAGCCGCTCGAGACGCGTTGCCACAAGGTCGCCGGCATCGACATCCTGCAGCTCGTCCCGCGGCGCACGCCGCGCGACAACAAGTACTCCGCGGGCTCCGTCCTCGTCGTCGGCGGCTCGCGCGGGATGACGGGCGCCGCGGCCCTCGCCGCGCGAGCGGCGTTCCGGGCCGACGCCGGCTACGTCGCGATCGCGTCGCCCGCCGAGTCGATTCCCATCCTGGAGACCCTCGTGCTCGAGGCCGTGAAGCGACCGCTCGACGACGTGTTCGAGGCCGCCGGGAGAGCCGGGGCGCTCGCGATCGGGCCCGGGCTCGGGCGAGGCGACGAGGCGAGGGCCCTCGTCCGGCGACTCCTCGAGGAGATCGACCTCCCGGCCGTCGTGGATGCGGACGCGCTTTTCGGCCTCGAGCCGTTCTCGCGGTCGGCGCCGACCGTGCTGACACCGCACTCCGGCGAGCTCGCGCGCCTGCTCGGGGCCGAGTCGGCGTGGGTCGACGCCCATCGGCTCGCGGCGCTCGATCGCGCCGTCGAGGCGTTCGGCTGCGTCGTCCTGCTGAAAGGGGCCGGCACCCTGGTCGGGGCACCCGGCCACGGGGCGGCCGTGTGCAGCGGGTGGCCGAGCCTCGCGACCGCAGGCACGGGCGACGTGCTGACCGGGATCATCGGCTCGTTCCTTGCCAAGGGCATGGACGCACGGCTCGCGGCAGTGGCGGCGGCGACGGCCCACGCGCATGCCGCGATGGCCGCAGAGCAGCAGGACGGTCTCGTGGCGAGCGACGTGATCGAGAAGCTGCCGCGGGTTCTCCATGACTCGCTCTGAGATCACGATCGACCTCGGCGCCGTGCGCCGCAACGTCGAGACGCTCCGGCGCACGCTCGGGGGCACCGAGCTCTGGGCCGTCGTCAAGGCCGACGGGTACGGACACGGCGCGGCCGACGTGGCCATGGCTGCCGCGGGCGCGGGCGCGACGGCCCTGTGCGTCGCGACCGTGGCCGAGGGCCTGTCCCTCAGACGTGTCCTGCCGGGACATCGGATCCTCGTGCTGGGCCCGACAGACGAGATCCGGGAGGCGCGGGACGGAAGGCTCGAGCTCGTCGTCGGCGACGGGCCGATCCCCGAGGGCGTGCCCGTGCACGTCAAGCTCGACACCGGCATGGGGCGCTTCGGATTCGCGCGCCTGCCCCCGCTGACGGCGAACGTCGTCGGGCTGATGACGCATCTGGCCACGGCCGATACCGACCCGGCCTTCGCCGGGCGGCAGCTGGAGCGGTTTCGGGAGCTCACGGCGGGGTCTGACCCCGACCTGACCCGGCACGCCGCGAACAGCGCTGCCGCGCTGCGCCTGCCGTCGTCGCGTCTCGACGCGGCCCGCTGCGGCATCGCAATCTACGGCCTGTCTCCGTTCGGCGCCGATCCGGCCGACGACGGCCTGGAGCCGGCGCTGCGCTGGCAGAGCCGAGCTGGCGCAGGTGAAGAGGCTCGAGGCAGGCGAGAGCACCGGCTACGGCCGGAGCTTCGTCGCCGAGCGGCCCACCTGGATCGCGATCGTGCCGGTCGGGTACGCCGACGGCTTCCGCCGCGACCTGACGGGAACGGACGTCCTCGTCGCCGGCCGACGGCGCCGCGTGGTCGGCACGGTCTCGATGGACTCGTTCGCCGTCGAGCTGGACGGGCCGCTCGAGCCGGGCACGCCCGTGACGCTGATCGGCGACGGGCTGCTCGCGGAGGAGCACGCCCGCCGGGCCGGGACGATCACGTACGAGCTCGTCTGCGGCATCGGGACGAGCCCCGAGCGGGCCGGACGGGTGGTCGTCGATGCTTGAGCAAGCTGCCGAGATCCTCGTGGGCCAGGAGGCGTACGTGGTCGGAGGCACGATCCGCGACGAGCTGCTCGGCCGACCCGTGGTCGACGTCGACATCGCCTGCATCGAGCCCGAGCAGACGGCCCGGGCGTACGCGCGGCTGTCCGGCGGCGCGCCGTTTCCGCTCTCGACGGCGCACGGCGGCTGGCGGGTGGCGCTCACCCGGGGCCGGACCGTCGATTTCACGCCTCTCCGCGGCTCGATCGAGGACGACCTCGCGACCCGCGACTTCACGATCAACGCCATCGCGCGACCGCTCGCCGGAGGCGACCACGTCGATCCCTTCGGTGGGCGCGACGACCTCGAGGGGCGGCTGGTGCGCGCGGTCGCCGTCCGGCGTGTTCGAGGCCGATCCGCTTCGACTGCTCCGCGCCGTCCGCTTCGAGGAGGAGCTCGGATTCGCGATCGAGCGTCGCACCGAGCTGCTGGTGCGGGAGCAGGCGAAGCTGGTCAGCCGGCCGGCCGGCGAGCGGATCCTCGAGGTCCTGAGCCGGCTCGGCACCGCCGGCTGGCGGCGGCTCGACGAGCTCGGGATGCTGAAGCCGCTCGGCGGCTCGCTCGAGTACGCGGATCGCGCCGACGCCGTCGACTCGTCCGGCTACAGGCTCGTCGTCTTCCTGCAGGATTCGCTCGGCCTGCTGCCGATCTCGCGTGAGCTCCGGCGCCTCGCGGTCGCGCTCCTGCGCAGCTCGCCCCCCACCGATTCGTCTCCCCGGTCGATTCACCGCTTCCGGCGCCAGACCGAGCCGTGGGCGCTCGAGGCGCTCGCCTTCCATGATCGCCTCGACCTGACCGACGCGCTGCACGAGTTCACGCGCCGGCGACCCGTCCGAGCCGCTCGTCCGGGGTGACGAGCTCGGCCTTCCGCCGGGACCGGAGATCGGCATCCTGCTCGAGCTGATCGCCGAGGAGCGTGCGGCAGGCATGATCTCGACGAGAGAGGAGGCGCTTGAGCTTGTCCGACGACAACAACACTGAGCAGGTGCGAGAGCGATTCGCGCGGACCGCTGAGCGTCAGGCCGAGCTCGAGCAGGGCCGCCGCGATGCGTTTCGCGAGAAGCTGCGCCGGTTCATGCCGTTGTCCGGGACGGAGCGCGTGCTCGACTCGGGTGCCGGTACGGGCGCGCTCGCCCTGGCGCTGGCGCCGCTCGTCCGGGAGGTGGTCGCGGTCGACATCGTTCCGGAGCTCCTCGAGCTGGGCCGGCAGGCTGCGGCGGAGTTCCCGAACGTGACCTTCGTCGAGGGCGACGCGATGAGCCTGCCCTTCGATCTCGACTCGTTCGATCTCGCCGGCTGCCACCGGACGCTCCACCACATCTCCCGGCCCGAGCTCGCCGTCTCCGAGCTCGCCCGCGTGACCCATCTCGGCGGCCGGGTGCTCGTCATCGATCAGATCGCACCCACGGACCCGCTGGCCGCGTACGAGCTCGACCGCTTCGAGCGGAGCCGCGACCCCTCGCACACGCGGCTGCTTCCAGAGGTCGACGTTCGCTCGATGTTCGACATGAACGGTCTCGTCCTCCAGGCCTCCCGTGTCGAGCAGGAGCCGCGGGAGCTCGACCCGTACCTCGATCTGGCCGGCTGCGAGGGGCCTGCCCGGGAGGCTGCGCGCACCGCTGCGCCCTCGAAGCTGGTGGCGACGGTGGGCTGGTACGTGGCAGTCAAGCCGGTTCCCTGACGCGTAAGCTTCGGCCGTGAACGACTCGGATCTGTCGCGGCTCGCCGACCTCGCGGTCTCGGTCGGCGCAAATGTCCAGCCGGGTCAGATCGTCGGCATCTCCGCCGAGCTCGAGCATCAGGATCTCGTGCGCGCACTGGCGGCGAGCGCCTACGACCACGGCGCGAAGTTCGTGGACGTCATGTACATCGACCCGCTCGTCAAGCGCGCGCGGATCGAGTTCGCGCCGGAGGACACGCTCGACTACGTGCCACCCTGGTACGGGCAGCGTGTGCTCGAGCTGGGCGAGCACCGTGCCGCCTTCATCAACGTCCGGGGAACGACCGTGCCCGGCGCGCTCGACGGACTGGACCCGAAGCGGGCCGGTCGCGACCAGCTGCCGCGCGTGAAGGAGACGAACGTGATCGTCAACGAACGCACGGTGAACTGGACGATCGTCGCCTACCCGACGCTCCCCTGGGCGCGGCTCTGCTACCCGGACCTGGACGACGAGGCGGCGCTCGCACGCCTCTGGGAGGAGGTCAAGCACGTCAGCCGTCTCGACGAGCCCGATCCTCTCGAGGCCTGGGAGGCGAGGCTGGACTCCCTCGAACGCGCCGCCGAGGCGCTCAACGAGGCCGGTCTCGACGCCGTCCACTTCGAGGGCGAAGGCACCGATCTGACGATCGGGTTGCTCCCCACCTCCATCTGGCGGATGGCCCGCTGGTCGACGATCGACGGGATCCGCCATCTGCCGAACGTGCCGACCGAGGAGGTCTTCACCTCACCGGACCCGACCCGCGCGGACGGCAGGGTGCGCTCGACCAAGCCGCTCGTCCTCTCGGACGGGTCGGTCGTGCGCGGGCTCGAGGTGCGGTTCGAGGGCGGGCGGGCCGTCGAGATCACCGCCGACGAGGGGGCCGAGGTGCTGCAGGGCCGTACGCAGCTCGACGACGGCGCGGCCCGGCTCGGCGAGGTGGCTCTCGTCGACGGGGAGAGCCGGATCGGGCAGCTCGGCACCGTCTTCTACGAGACCCTGCTCGACGAGAACGCCGCCAGCCACCTCGCGTTCGGCTCCGGCTTCTCCTGGGCCGTCGAGAGCGACGACGACCGCGCCCGTGTCAACGAGAGCGCCGTCCACATCGACTTCATGATCGGCGGCGACGACGTCGACGTGACCGGCGTGATGCAGGACGGCCGGCGCGTCCCGATTCTCCGCGGGGGCGTCTGGCAGGTGTCCGCCGTCCGAGTGGCTTGACCTCCTCCTCGCTAGCAGAACGGCTCGCAGACCTGGCCGTCGGCCTGGGCGCCAACGTGCAGCCCGGCCAGATCGTCACCGTCTCCACCGAGATCGGGCTGGAGGAGGTCGCGCGCGAGATCGCGGCCTGCGCCTACCGTCGTGGAGCCAGGTTCGTCGACGTCACCTACTACGACCCGCAGGTGAAGCGGGCGCGCATCGAGCGAGCCGACGAGGACACGCTCGACTTCGTCCCGCCCTGGTACGGCGAGCGGGTGATCGAGCTGGGGCGCTGCCACTCCGCCCGCATCGCCGTCACGGCCCCGACCGACCCCGCCGCGCTGGGCGGCCTCGATCCGGCACGTCTCGGCCGCGACCAGCTGCCCTCGGTTCCCCAGTGGATGGACGTGTTGAGCGACCGCACGGTCAACTGGACGATCGTCCCCTATCCGACCATGGTCTGGGCGCGGCTCTGCTACCCGACGCTCGACGACGAGGCCGCCTTCGACCGGCTTCACGGTGACATCGTCCACGTCTGCCGTCTCGACGAGCCCGACCCGGTGGCCGCCTGGCGGGCGCGTGTCGAGGAGCTGGTTGCGGTCGCAGCGCGGCTGGACGCGCTCCGGCTCGATGCGCTCCATTACGAGGGGCCCGGTACCGACCTGACGATCGGTCTGCTGCCGAGCTCGCACTGGGTCGGCGCGCTGTCCACGACCGTCGACGGGCTCGAGCATCTTCCGAACCTGCCCACGGAGGAGGTGTTCACGACGCCCGACCCGATGCGCGCCGAGGGACGCGTGCGCTCGACCAGGCCGCTCGTCCTCGTCGACGGGTCGATCGTACGCGGGCTCGAGGTGCGGTTCGAGGGCGGGCGAGCCGTCGAGATCGACGCCGACGAGGGCGCCGAGCTGATGCGGGCGCGGACGGCCCGCGACGAGGGCGGCACGCGGCTCGGAGAGGTGGCGCTCGTCGACCGGGAGAGCCGGATCGGGCAGCTCGGCACCGTGTTCTACGAGACGTTGCTGGACGAGAACGCCACGAGCCATGTTGCTCTCGGATCGGCGTACGACGAGGCTGTCGAGGAGGCCGACGTGCCGCGGATCAACCGCAGCAGCACCCACATCGACTTCATGATCGGCGGCGACGACGTCGACGTGACCGGGATCACGCGCGGCGGCGACCGGATCCCGGTGCTCCGCGGCGGCGCCTGGCAGATCTAGCGCGGGGGCTAGGCCGGTTTCTTCAGCCGGCCCGAGGCGGCCGTGCGCGCGACGGAGCCCGGGAAGAGCGCCTGCGAAAGCGTCGCGAAGCGGTAGTACCAGGGCACGTAGATCTCACGCTTGTCCGTGTCGAGGGCGTGGAGCACCGCCTTCGCCACGTCCTCCGGCTCGGCGATCACCTTGTGCATGAAGCGCGGGAAGACGGAGCGCTGCGGAAAGCCCTCGGTCTCGACGAACCCGGGCATGACCGTGTGCACCCGCACGCCACGCGGGTGCAGCTCGGCGGTGACCGCCCGTGAGAACGAGACCTGCGCGTGCTTCGAGGCGCTGTAGGGCCCGGAGGTTCCGGCCGTGACCGTACCGGCCACCGAGGCGATGTTGACGACGTCGGAGGGAACGGCCGCGAGCAGTCCAGGGAGGAAGGCGTTCAGGCACCAGACGCTGCCGAGGTAGTTGACGCGGGTGACGAGCTCGATCCGCTCAGGATCGGAGTCGACGAAGCCCGTCCGCCCCGGTATGCCGGCGTTGTTCACGAGCAGCTTGATCTCCGGGTGCCGCGCGAGGACGGCTGCGGCCGTGCGCTCGACCGCGGCGCGGTCGCCGACGTCGCAGACCTCGTACTCGCCTGCGACCTCCTCGGCGAGCTTCTGCAGCGGTTCCTCGCGTCGCGCGAGCAGCACGCAGTGCCAGCCACGCTCTCCCAGCGCCCGCGCGAGGGCGGCTCCGATGCCGGACGACCCGCCGGTGACGACCGCGATCTGCTCCATGGCTCAGCCTGAAGTCTCGCCTATCTGCACCCCGCGCACGCGGAGCAGCGTCTGACGCTGCTCCGGCACCGGGTCTGACCCTGCTCCGGCACTGCTCGGGTGCCGGGCGCTGAGGGGTGCCAGGCGCGTGCCTGGCACTGCACGCGGCTAGCAGACGCGAACGGCGCGGGTCGCCGTGGCCTTGTGCCCGGCGCGGTCGGTCACGACCGCGCGCAGGGCGTGCCGGCCGTGGGCGAGGCCGCCCGTCTTCCAGTCGGCAGCGTAGATGTCGGCCGTGCCCGTCTTCACCGTCGAAATCCTGCTCGAGCCGTCGTAGAACGTCACCGCGGAGATCTTCGACGTGTCGCTCGCGAGCACGATCAGCCTCTCCTTCTTCGTCGCGCACGCGCTCGCCTGCGGGGCGATCCACGTGATCGCCGGCCCGTCGACCACGTTCAGGGTGGTCACCTTGATTGCGGTGTTCGGCAGCTCGTTCGGGCCGATCGTGTTCAGGTTCTTCGACTCCTGGTAGTCGGAGGTGAGCAGCACCACCCGGCGATGGCCTGCATCGAGCGCGGTAGCCTGCGTCGGCAGTGGGATGACGATCGTCCCCGTCTTCCGGTCGTACGCCGCCGCCCCGATGATCTGGTTGCCGTAGGCGAAGGCGGCCGAGTACGGGTCGACGCCCGACTGGGAGTCCGTCGCGTGGAGGGCGATCGTCGGCCGGCCGGCCGCGACCGTCGTGGTCAAGAGCGACACGCGCGGCGGTGTCAGGTCGTTCACCCACGAGCGCAGGACATAGCTCCCGGCCAGCGACTTGCCGGTGAAGGGGTCGCGGCGCGAGTCGACCGAGACGTAGTAGCGGCCCGGGTTGGCGAACACTGCCCCCGCCGCGCCGATGTCGAAGAAGGCCGTCGAGCGTCGCCAGGTTCATGTCCACCGGCGTGCCCGCGTAGCCCCCGACCACGTTCTCGTCCTGCGCGTTGAGCAGCCAGGGATCGATCAGCGAGCCCGCCGACGCCGATGCGACGGCGACGCCGAAGTTGACGGTCTTCTTGTCGAGGGTCGTCACGTAGAGGTGCTCGCTGCCGTTCTCGTTCATCGGCGGCCCGCTGAAGCTCGGCGGCGGGCCGAACGGATCGGCCGGCCAACGGTAGATGGATGCACGGTTCTGTCCCTTGCGGGTGTCGCCCGACTGGCTGGTCTTCAGCGGGATCGCGGTCGCTGCCGCCAGCCCGGGCCGCGTGACCATGAAGTCGAACGGGACGCGTCGTGTGACGCCGCCATGCCGAAGGAGGAGGAAGCCGTAGTCGTCACCGGGGGCGACGTTCGCAGGTGCGCTGACCGTGACCGGCAGCATCGCACTGCCCCCCGGCGCGAGCAGAAACGTCGGCTGAACCGCGATGTTCGCCTCGGTCGAGAGGCTCTGCACCTGGAGCTCCACCTGCCATGTTCCGTCACCGCCGCCGGCATCGGAGACGGTGAGCATGAGCTGTTTGCTCTGCGGGCCGTTTGACACGTTCAGATCGCCGAACGAGAGCGACTGCGGGTCGGTGAAGGCGAGCGGATTGTCGGCCGAGGGCAGCCAGGCGAGACCGGCGCCCTCCTCGAGCACGGGCGCTTCCGTCGTCTTGTTCGTGTCCGAGAAGGCCGGTCCGGCGGTGGACATCAGCGCCGACTTGACCTGCTTCGGCGTCCAGCCCGGATGCCGCTGCAGAAGCAGCGCGGCCGAGCCGGCGATGTGCGGCGTCGCCATGCTCGTCCCGGCGAAGACGGCGAAGGGCGAGCCCGCGAACTCGGGCAGGGTCGAGGACAGGATCTGCGCGCCCGGCGCCGAGATGTCCGGCTTCAGCTGGTGGCCGAAGTCGGTGGGCCCGGCGGATGAGAAGCTCGTCATCACCCCCGCACGGTCGGTCTGCATCTCGAGAATCTCTCTGCCGATCGTGATCTTCGCCTGCCCGCCTGTCGAGGCCGTCGCCTCGACGAGTCGCCGCCCGTCGAGGTCGGAGATCATCGCCATGGGATAGCCGAGCGCCACCGGGATCCCATTCGGGTCACCGGCCCGGTTGTCGCTCACGATCACTCCGATCGCGCCTGCGGCGGCTGCGCGGTAGGCCTTCGAGGTGAAGGTGCAGAAGCCGCGCTCGACGAGCGCGATCTTGCCCGTGAGCGCTCCCGGCTTCAGCGTCGCCTTGAGCAGGTTCGGGTCCGACGAGGGGCCGCACAGGTGCCGGTCGACGGGCTTGCCGTTCGCCCCGGTCAGGCTGCCGACGTCGACGAGGGTCTGCGGCGAGGTGGCCCAGGAGCCGGGCACGCCGTCCCGCGTCGGGAGGACGGGGAAGCTGCTCGAGCCCTGGAGCGCGGGCGACACGACGGTCAGCGCCTGACCGAAGAAGTGGGGGCTCGTGACGGCGGCGACCGTGAGCGCATCCGGTGCCGATCCGGGAGACTGAACGGTGCCGAGCCCGAACGAGTCGCGGTCGTTGCCGGCGGCGATGGCCGCGACCACGCCGGCCGAGGTGACGTTCTCGATCGCCGCGATCGTTGCGTCGTTCGCCGGCTCGATCTCGGGCCCGCCGAGGGAGAGGTTGATGACGTTCATTCCGTCGGCGGCGGCCGCCTCGATGCCGGCGACGATCTCCGGCGTCTCCCCGGAGTCGTCCGGTGCGGTGAGCACGCGGTAGTTGCCGAGCCACGCCCGGGGGGCGACGCCCGAGAGCCCGGTTGTGACCGGATGGTCACGTCCCGGCGGGGCGGTCGTACCCGCATCACCGGCGGCGATGCCGGCGACATGGGTCGCGTGGAATGACACCGACCGATCGACCGGGAGGCCGCCGGCGGCGGCCGATTCCGGCCCGGGGAAGGCGCGCGCGACGATCACCTTCGGTGTCGTGAACGAGGTGTTGCCCTTCGGGAACCCGGCCGGATAGGAGAATCCGGTCGGGTTGAAGAACTGGTTCGTCTGATCGACGCCGTCGTCGACGATCCCGATCTTGACCCCGGCACCGCTCGCGCCCGTCGCCGCTTCGAGCTGGGTCGCACCGATCACGCTGGGGCTCTTGTCCAGCAGCGACGCGTAGCGCTCGCTCGGATAGACGCGGTTGACGAAGCCGAGCCCGAACAGGCGCGGAAGCTTCGCCGCGGGCAGTGCGACCGCGAAGCCGTCGAGCACGATGCGGTAGTGCCAGGAGACCCGGGCCTGCGGGATCGCACGCCGGAGCTCGGAGACCGCAACGCGCTGGGCGGCGTCGATCCGGGCCAGGTACGCCTGCGAGGAGCGGCTGGCGACGTCGAGCTTCTGCCGTCCGAGCCCGAGATCGAGCCCGTAGTCGAGCCCGTTGCCGACGGTCTGCGCGAGCGGCGGGAGCCCGAGCGTCACGATCACGCGGACGCTCCCGCCGGTGCGGCCGGACGGGACCTGGATCGTCCCGTGCCTGAAGCGCGGGATCGTCACGTTGCCGACCTGGCGGCGCAGCGGGATCAGACGCCGCGGAAACGGACGCGCTGCCGACGAGCGCCGAAAGGAGCGCGATCAGGACGAGGGTCCGGCGCACGGGCGGCGCGTAGCGTACAGGAGCCCCGATAGACTCGCGCCCGCATGGCAGGAAGATTCGAAGGCAAGCAGGGGCTCGTGCTCGGCGTCGCCAACAAGCGCTCGATCGCCTGGTCGATCGCACGCGCTCTGGCCGACGAGGGCGCCGAGCTCGCGTTCACGTTCCAGGGCGACCGGATCGAGAGCAGCGTCCGCGAGCTCGCAGAGAGCGTCTCGAGCCCGCTCGTCACTTCCTGTGACGTGCGTTCGGACGACGACGTGCAGCGCGTGTTCGGCGAGGTGGGGGAGGCGTTCGGCGGCGGGCTCGATCTGCTCGTCCACTCGGTGGCGTTCGCCGCGGCGGAGGATCTGGCCGGGCGCTTCACCGACACGCCGCGTGACAACTTCTGGCTCGCGCTCGACGTCAGCGCGTACTCGCTCGTCGCGTGCGCCCGCGCGGCCGAGCCGCTGATGGAGGCGCGCGGCGGCGGCTCGATCCTGACCATGACCTACCTCGGCGGCGAGCGCGCGGTGCCCCACTACAACGTGATGGGAGTCGCCAAGGCGGCGCTCGACGCGTCGGTTCGGTACCTCGCCTGGGATCTCGGGCAGAAGGACATCCGCGTGAACGCCGTCTCGGCCGGCCCGGTGCGCACGCTGGCTGCGCGCTCGATTGCCGGCTTCCCGACGATGGAGGCGATCGTCGAGGAGCGCGCGCCGCTCCACCGGCAGATCGACGCGGACGACGTCGGCGCCGCGGCCGCGTATCTGCTCTCGGATGCGGCGCGGAATGTCACGGCGACGACCCTGTACGTCGACGCCGGGTTCCACTCCATGGGCATGTAGTCGCACGGGGGAAACGGCCGGTTTCCCCCGTGGGCCCCCTTCCCCTCGTGGTCGCGTTTCCCGCGGCTCGAGCTACGCCCGGGCGGAGCCCGGGCTCCGCCGCATCTCGTTGCGCATGGCGAGGGAGAGACCGGCGTGCAGTCAGGTCTGGAGCAGCGGCAGCGTGATGCTGGAACGTCGATCCTTCGCCGGGGACCGAACGGGCCGAGGCGCTGCCGCCGTGAGCCTCTGCGACCGCGGCCACGATCGACAGGCCGAGGCCGACGCCGCCGCTCGAGCGGGATCGCGACGGGTCGCCGCGGTGGAAGCGCTCGAACACCTGCTCGGCCTCTTCGTCGCCGAGCCCCGGTCCCCGGTCCTCCACCTCGATCAGGGCGTTGCCGTTGCTGCGGGCGACGCGCACCTGGACAGGGCTCGCCGCGGGTGTGTGCGCGCGGACGTTCGAGAGCAGGTTGTCGACGACCTGGCGCAGCCGGTCGCGGTCGCCGAGCACGACCGCCTCCGCAGCGTCCAGGCTGATCGGCCGCGAGGGCTCGACCGTCCGCGCCGTCTCGACCGCCTCCGCGACGACGTCCTTCAGGTCGACCGGCTCCCGCTCCAGCGGGCGCCCCTCGTCGAGCCGGGCGAGGAGCAGCAGGTCGTCGACGAGCAGGCTCATGCGCTCCGACTCGCGGCTGATCCCACCCATCGCTCGCTCCAGGTCGTCGGGCCGGGCGGCCGCACCGCGCTTGAACAGCTCGGCGTAGGCGCGCACGGCCGCCAGCGGCGTGCGCAGCTCGTGCGACGCGTCGGCGACGAAGCGGCGGAGCCTGGCCTCGGACGCCTCGCGGGCGTTGAACGCGCGCTCGATCTGGCCGAGCATGGCGTTCAGCGCCAGACCGAGCCGGCCGATCTCCGTGTCCGGCTCGGCCCGCTCGACTCGCTTCGAAAGGTCTCCCTCTCCGATCGCGGCCGCGGTCTGCTCGATCGCGACGAGCGGCCGCAGGCTGATCCGCACCACCCAGAGCCCGAGCACGACGAGCGCGGCGAGCACCGCCAGGGTGACGAAGAGCTCGATCAGGAACAGTCGATGGAGCGTCGCGTCGACGTCGTGGAGGGGCACGGCGAAGACCAGCAGTGCATTCGACCCCGGGTCGAGTGAGGCCCGGACGCGGTAACGGTCGCCGCCTTTCACGGCCGGGACGGTGAAGTAGCGAACCGCGTCCGGCTCCTGCGGAGTCGGCGGCTTCAGGGTGATGGTCGCGGGCAGCTTCGGCGCCGGCGCTGTTGCAGTACCGGGGATGGTGCCGATCTTGGGCGTCCCGATCAGCCTCCCGGTCGTCGGGTTCCTGATCTCCACGTAGAAGCCGCCCGGGAGGGGTGATTGACGCTGTCCTCCGTCGGGGCCGGGCCTGGACCCGCGGCCTCCGAGGAACTGGTCGGCCAGACGGTGATCCGTCTCCAGGGTCGCGTCGGTCTGATCCATGAGGAACGACTCCTGCGACTTGTACGTGGCGATGTCGGCCGCGACCAGCCCGGCGGTGGCCAGCACGAGCAGGCCCAGCACGAGCCGGGTGCGAAGCGACAGCCGCCGCACGTCTAGTCCCGCTCGGTCTCGAGCATGTAGCCGACCTGCCGCACCGTCTTGATCAGCGGCGGGCCGGCGGCGTCGAGCTTCTTCCGCAGGTAGCTCACGTAGGTCTCGACGACGTTCGAGTTGCCGCCGAAGTCGTAGCGCCACACGTTCTGGAGGATCTGCGACTTCGACAGCACGCGGCGCGGGTTGAGCAGGAAGTAGCGGAGCAGGTTGAACTCGGTGGCCGTCAGCGGCACCGGCGTCTCGCCGCGGAACACCTCGTGCCGGCTCTCGTCGAGCGTCAGGTCGGCGAAGCTCAGGACGTCGCCGGGCAGCTCGCTCGCCGTCCGGCGCAGGATCGCCTGGACACGCGCGACGAGCTCCGCGAGGCTGAACGGCTTCGTCACGTAGTCGTCGCCGCCCGCCCGGAGCGCCTCGACCTTGTTCTCGGTCGCGTCCTTCGCGGTCAGGAACAGGATCGCGGTCTTGAAGCCGCGGTCGCGGAGCCGGCGACCCACCTCGATCCCCTCCACGTCCGGGAGCATCCAGTCCAGGACGATCAGATCCGGGTCGAACGTGGTCACCGCCGTCAGTGCCTGGCGGCCGGTCGTCGCCTCCTCCACGTCGTAGCCCTCGTAGCGGAGGGCGGTGGCGACCGCGTCGACGATCGACGGCTCGTCGTCGACGACGAGGATTCGTTGCTCTGCAGTTGCCTGTGTCATGCCTCCACCGTCTCACCCGATCCTGTGAGTCCGCTGAGAATTGCATCACGGATGCTGTGAGTCTGCTGAGAACGCGATACCGCCGCTGGCCCCGGTCGGTCGTCACGCGTACACACTCTTGTCACACAGGCGTTTCACACGTGTGACGATTTCGCAGCTACGCTCAAACCGGGGGGTCAGGGCCAAAGGCCCCGGGGGAAACAAGCAGAGCATCGCGCCGAAAGGCCCCACGGGCAGGCCGGCGGGCGAGCTCGAGCCGCTGCGCTAGCGGACGGCGGGCTCGTCGACCGTCAGGGTGCGCGTGTCCGCGTCGAGCGTGCACGTGACGCCGAGCGGCAGCGTCGCGAGATGCTTGCCGTGGCCGAGCGGCAAGCCGTAGAGGACGGGCACGCCGAGCCGGGCGAGCCGGTTCTCGAGCACCTCCTCGATCGACTTGACGCGAGGAAAGCCGGAGCGCGCGTCGGGGAACTCCGATTTCGCGATCTCGCCGACGACGATGCCGACCACGCCGTCGAGCTTCCCTGCCGCCTGGAGCTGGACGAGCATTCCGTCGATCTGCCACGCGGGCGCGTTGACGTCCTCGATGAACAGGATCGCCCCGTCGGCCTCGAACTCCCACGGCGTCCCGATCGTGTGCTGGAGGAGCCACAGACAGCCGCCGACCAGCGGTGCCGTCGCGCGCCCGCCCGCGATCGCGCGCAGGTACGGATCGTCCGGTGAGCGCGGCACCTCGCCGGTCGTGCCGCGCAGCCTCGAGAGCAGCTGCGTGTGGGTGAGCTCGGTCGCGTCGCAGTTCCCGACGGTTTGCAGATGGGGCCCGTAGAACGTGGCCAGCCCGGTGCGGCGGCGGATCGACTCGTGCAGGGCCGTGATGTCCGAGTAGCCGACGAACGGCTTCGGGTTGGCAGCGATCACGTCGAAGTCGAGGAACGGGATCAACTGCGCCGAGCCGTAGCCGCCGCGGAAGCACTGGACGACGTCCACCTCGGGGTCGGCGAACAGCGCCTCGAGGTCGCGGGCACGCTGCTCGGGGTCGCCCGCGACCCAGTCGTCGCACGCGAACACGCCCTCGCCGAGCTTGACGCGGTAGCCCTGCGACTGCCACCACTCGACGCCGCGCTCGACCTCGGAGCGTCTGAAGACGCCGGTTGCGGGCGAGACGACGCCGATCGTCCCGCCGTCGGGAAGTGGCTTGCCGAAGAGCGAGGCGGCGGTCAGGGCCGTGCCGTTACGACCATGGCCGGGCGACCATGTCGAAGACGATGAGGAGCAGCAGCACCGAGTCGAAGCGTGCGACGAGCAGGATGCGCTGGATGAGGGCCTGAACCTCGGCGTCGTCGGGGCTGCGCTCGTCGAGGAGCGTGGCGAGCTTCTTCGAGTGGGGACCGAGGTAGCCGGCGCCGAGTGCGAACGAGGCGGCCCAGCCGGCGATGCCGATCTGGATCCAGGTCGGGCTGTAGCCCCAGTCACCTTTCTCGACCAGGGCGAATCCGAAGCCGACGACCATCAGCGAGAGGGGCGGGAAGTATCTGCCGCCGAGGAACGCGACCTGTTTGGCGAACTGCGCCAGGCGGATGGGATCACGGAGCCCGATGGTCATGATCCCGAGGAGGGTGAGCATCACGGCGCCGCCCACCCACATCACCGCGGCGAGCACGTGGGCCGACTCGAGCCAGTAGTACGTCGTCACGGCGAGCATGGCCGGTTTCTACCAGGGTCTCGTGATGGAGGTCAACGCGGCAGCGCGTAGGCGACCAGTCTCGCGCCTTCCTTGCGGCCGTTGACCTCGGGCAGCGTCGGTGTGTCGAGCGAGACGAGGTGCCAGCCGGCGGAGCCGAGCGGCACGCGGATCTCCTGGAGAGGTGAGATGCGCCGGACGAAGCGGCGGTTGCCGTCGACCGAGAACGTGACCGGGACGGGTGCGTGGGAGCGCATCACGAGGCTCAGCGTCCCCCCGCCGTACGCCCAAAGCGACGCGTGCCCGGCCGACATGGCGCTGCCGTTGCCGTCGTTCCTGTACCAGCCCGCGCAGAACTGCGCCGTGTCGTGGGGCGGCTCGCGGACGGGCGCGGGTGGCGGTGGCCCGTGAGCGTGGAGCCGGTCGAGGATCGTGATCGCACCGTCGTGTGCCCACGGGCGGTAGCCGTGCTGCACGAGCCCTTGCCAGGCGAACCACGACCGTCCGGGGACGGCCGGGTTGAGCACGAACAGGCCCCGGTGGAATGCGATCTCGCGCACGCCCAGCCGCTGCAGCTCGATCCCGGGACGGGCCGTCCAGTCGCCGCAGTTGAGCGCCTGGAGCCTGCGCGCCACGACGTCCGCGATCACGGGGGCCGTGGTCGAGTAGCCGCCCGGCCGCTCGCGCTGCGGGCCGGTGTCGTAGTACTGGTAGACGCTCCCGTCGTCGGTGTCCGGCAGGAAGACCGGCACCTCGAGCAGTCGATCGCTCCGCGAGCCGCCGTCGAGCGCCTTGTAGGCCTTGTTCCCGGCATCGGCGGCGGTCGCCTTGAGCGCGTCGAAATGCAGGTCGGCCGCCACCGCGATCAACGCGACGCCGGCCACGAGCGCGGCCCGGGCCACGACCGGGGTCCGACCCCACACCGACCCCGCCAGGGCGCGACGCTCTGAGGCGAGACCCAGCGCGAAGGCGACGAGCGCCGCCACCGCCAGGCACGCGACCGGCATCAGCCGCTCCGGCACGCGCGGGTAGTTGAGCCCGGGCACGATCGCGTGCACGGGCCGGTAGAGCGGCGTGTTCGTGCCGAGCGCGAGCAGCATCGGGACCGTCGCTCCGATGCCGAGCAGCGCCGCCAGCCAGCCGCGGCCCGCACGGACGAGGGCGTACAGGCCGATCGCGGCGGCGATCGGGGTCACCCAGCCGAGGAAGACGAAGCTCTCGCTGCCGTGCCGCTCGTGGCGTGTGAAGAAGTCGAGCCAGTCGGCCGAGTAGGCGGAGACGGCGTTCAGCGAGCGGCCGTGCGCGCTCAACGAGCCCTGCACGACGACCCGGTTGATCAGGTACCCGGCACCGACCGAGAGCGCGACGCCGAGGGCGGCGCCGCCCAGGTAGAGACCGCGCCGGGTCGCGCCGGGCAGCCGGACGAGCGCGTAGGCGGCGTAGAAGGGCACGGCGCCGATCGCCAGGTGCACCTGGCCGGACAGCGGAATCGACGCGATCGAGCCCGCGGAGAGCAGCAGCCAGAGCGGGTTCCCCCGGCGCCCGCGCTCGAGCGCCCACAACGACAGCGGCAGGAGCAGCGAGATCGGGCCGAGCAGATGACCGGCGCTCTGCACGGTCCGGTAGGGCGCGATCTCGAACACGAGCCCGCCGAGCAGCGCCGGGCCCCGCGGCAACCCGAGCTCCCGAAGCCAGGCGAACGTGACGAGGCCCGCGGCGACGAAGCTCAGCAGCACGAACAGGTTCCAGCCCAGCACCAGCCCGAACACGCGGTAGAGCGGCCAGAAGACGACGCCGTACGGCCACACCGCCGGGTTCACGGTCGCCTTCGCCTCCGGACGGAAGGAGAACGGGTCGCGCCACGGGTAGCGGCCGTGCTCGATCTGGTCGCCGAACAGCCAGAGGTGGTACGTCGTCTGCAGGTGGTCGCCGGGTGCCGCCTCGCCGTAGCCCGGCGCGCCGCCGGCGAGGAACTCGCTCCCGATGTGCTCGATGGCCGGCACAGCCGCCAGCACGGCGGCGACGGTGAAGACGCAGACGGCGAGCGCTACAAAGCCTGCGCGGCTGCGACCAGCTCGTCGAAGTTCGGAACCTCCGAGTCCTCGTAGCTCCACGTCGCCCGAACCGTGCCCTCCCCGTCGACCAGGAACGCCGCCCGCTCTGCGATGTCCGTGAAGCCACGAAAATTGCGAGAGACGCCAAAGCCCCGCACCGCCTCGGCGTTCCAGTCCGAGAGCAATCCGAAGTTGAGATCGAGGGCCTGCATCCATGAGATATGGGTCCACGGGGAATCGCGGGAGATTCCGAGCGGTTTCACCCCGACCCGATCGAACTCCTCCCTCCTGTCACGCAGGAGCTCCATCTCGTTCGTTCAGGTGCCGGTCCAGTCGAAGAGGTAGAAGAGCAGCAGCACCGGGCCGTCCGCGACGATCTCGCCGAAGGTGTGCTGCTCGTTCGGCGCCAGCCACACCTTGGCATCGAGCGGGACCCGGTCGCCGACCTGCAGCATCAGGCACCCCGCAGGCGGACGAGAACGTCGTGGTCATAGGTGCGCACGTGGAGGAGTTTGCCTTTCCACGTGATCTTCTCGGGCGCGCTCGGCAGCAACAGCCGGTCGACCACGTGGCCCGTGGCGCGATCGAGGAGGTAGAGGTAGTCCGGCTCGTCGGTGAAGCCGTAGCCCGTGACCAGATAGTTGGGCGTGACGAGGAAGGTGCGTGCGTTGGCGACGAGCGCCGGGCTGCGCCAGAGTGCCTTCCGTGTGTTGAGGTCGACGGCCGTGATGTACGCGTTCTGGCCGTACGACGAGCGCGCGTAGGT
The DNA here is from genome assembly GCA_963742925.1 of uncultured Actinomycetes bacterium. GTDB lineage: Bacteria > Actinomycetota > Thermoleophilia > Gaiellales > Gaiellaceae > PALSA-612. Next base: position 449,385 of record CAVUNV010000005.1, read on the forward strand.
CAGATGTGCGTTCTCGGCGTAAACGACGTCTGTCCGGTATTGCGCCCATTCGAGGCTCTCGTAGACGAACTGGCGATCCCCCGGCCGGATTCGCGGCGGCCAGACGTAGTTCCTGAAGTCGATCCCGGTCTCACCTGTGCTTCGCTTGACGACCGCGACGCGGGCCGAGCCGAAATCGCGGCCGTACAGGCCGATCAGCGTCGCCGGCTGGGCGATCGTCCCGACGAGCTGAAGTCCGGGCAGCTTCGGGAGGCCGTCGAGCTGGATCTCGATGGTGTCGTTCTCGAGGTTGGCCGGCGCCTGGTAGCGCGACGATACGAGCACGAGCCGGTGCGGCCCGCTGGGAGCGCTCGCCGGCCCGGGAAATGCGGGCCGCGGCAGGGTCGTCACGGTGAGCCCGCCCGCGCCGAGCGCGAGCGCGCCGAGAACGGTCGCCAGTCGCACGCTTCGGAGACTACTTGCCGACCCAGCCGGCGACTACGGGGAAACTCCCGCTACCGAACTGGCGCGTGATCCCGGAGACGGCCCGGATCGCGTGGGCTCCCCGGGTGCTGACGAAGATCCACTGGTCGGCGGCGGGGAAGGTGAGGAGCAACCAGCGTCCGTCCGGCGAGGGGACGACCTGCCGCAGGGCGCCGGCGATGTGGAACAGCGTCTTGCCCGAGCTCAGCATGAAAGCGTCCGTCTGGAGCCCGTGGAGCCTGAGGACGACCACCTGGTGCGAGCCGGGCAGGAACGTCGCGTCGGCGTCGCGCGTCCCGTCCGACGGATCGTCTCGTGCGACGACGCGCCCGTGCAGGTCATAGACGCGCAGCGAGGAAGGAGAGACCGCGAGCAGCAATCGCCCGTCGCTCGACCACTGCAGCTTCGTGGGAGTCGGGCTTCGCCGGAACAGCTGCCTGCAGGTCGTGACGTCGGAGACCGCGACCTGGCCGTTCGTCGTGAACGCGAGGACTCGCAACGAGTTGGGCTGCCAGACCGGGGCAGCCGCAGGAATCGTGTCGGCGCATCTGGCGGCGTCACCCGTGCTGTCGCCCGCGACGATCCGCAGGCTGTTTCGCGAGAGGTAGGCGATGCGCGTGTCGTTCCGATTGCCGCCCCAGGTCGGCAGGCGCAGGTCGGGGCGTGCGAGCGTCCAGTGGACCTTGCCGTTCGGCTCCATCGTCACGAGCTCGTTCCCGCGCGTCGCGACGACGTAGCGGCCGAACGGCGACCACGATGCCTCGCGGTAGGCGCCGAGCAGTCGCTTCGACCCGTCCTGCTGCACGACCCACGGGCCGGGCGAGGAGTTGACGAGCAGCCGCCCCGGCGCCGGCAGCCGGAACAACGCGGGTGCTGCGTGCTTCACGCCGACCGCCTCGCGGATCGACTGGATCACCGACCGCCCCGGTGGGCTCGCGAGCACGCCGACCGCGGCTGCCACGGCGACGACGACGACGACGGGACGCCAGTACCGGCGAGGGCGCGGTGCCGGGCGGCGCTCGGCGAACGCGGCCATGGCCACGCGGTGCGCGCGCTCCTCCGCGCCGTCCGGGATCGGCACCTGGTCGAGCCGCAGCTTCACAGTTGCCCCTTCAGCTGATCGAGCCCGCGGCGGAGGCGCGAGTTGACCGTTCCGCGCGGCACCTCGAGCAGTCGCGAGATCTCACCGGGCGTGTAGCCGAGCAGATACCGCATCACGATCACGGCGCGGTGCTCCGGCGACAGCTCGCGCATGCGGGCCACGGTGTCGCTGCCGACGTCCGGCCCGGCCTCCTCGACCGGCGACTCGTGGAGCTCCACCTCGCCTCGCAGCGCCCGCCGCCGCGACCAGTCGATCGCCCGGTTGACGACGATGCGATGCAGCCAGGGCGCGAACGGCCGGCGCCGGTCGAAGCGGTCGAGGTTGCGCACGGCCGCCAGGAAGGCCTCCTGCGCGATGTCCTCGGCCGCGGCGGCATCGTGCACCACGAGGTAGGCAGCGCGATAAGCCTGAGCCCAGTGCGCGCGGAACAGGGCCTCGAAGTCCGAGGCAGATCCCGCCTGGGCGCCCCGGACCCAGGCGCGTTCGTCGCCTTTCGGGCCCGCCATCGCGCGCCAACAATACGAGCCGAACGGCCCGCGAGGTCCATGCCGGAACTACGCGCGCCGTGCTGCCGGAGGTCCCGAGCTGCCGGCTGCTAGGAGACGGGTGCCGGAACCGCGGCCGCCTCGGTCGCGTCCGCGATCGCGTGCACGACCTCGACGATGTCGCGGTTCGCGTTGAAGATCCGCAGCTGACGGTCGGCGCTCGAGCCCCGGGACAGGATGTCGCGGATCCCCTCGAGCTCCCGGTCGCACTCGAGCTCGCGGGCGTGCGGCTCGATGTCGCGGAGCGTGCGGCGGACGAGCTGCGAGACCGGCACGCGGTTCCTCCGGCCGGTGGCGAGATCCATGATCGGAGCCTCGAGCCCGTAGCGGGCTGCGAGCCACTTGTTCTCGCTGGTCAGGATCCGGTGGAAGGACGGGATCTCCTCGCCGCGCTCGTATTGCTCGCAGTAGTACTTGACGAGCGACTGGCAATAAGCCGTGATCGCGACGGCGTCCTCGACCCGGGTGACGGCGTCGCAGATGCGGATCTCGACCGTCCCCAGGCGCGGGTGCGGCCTGATGTCCCACCAGATGTGCGTGTAGTCGGCGATGCAGCCCGTGCGCTCGAGCTGGCCCACCACGTCGGCATAGTCGGCGTAGTCACGGAAGCGCGGCGGTGGGCCGGAGCGAGGGAACGCGGCGAAGACGAGCTGGCGCGTCGAGGAGAGACCGGTCGGCTCGCCGCGCCAGAACGGCGAGCTGGCGGACAGGCTGAGGAGCTGCGGCAGGTTGATCAGCAGGCCGTTGACGACCTTGATCGCCTTCTCTGGATCGTCGATCGCGACGTGGATGTGCATGCCGAAGATCAGCTCGCGCCGCGCCACGTACTGCAGCTGGTCGACCAGGGCGCGGTAGCGGTCGCGCGCCGTGATCCGCTGCCGCTCGAACAGGCTGAACGGGTGCGTGCCCGCCGAGCCGACGCGCAGGTTCATCTCCTGTGCGATCTGCGTGACGGCCGTCCGCAGCTTGCGGAGCTGGTGGTCGACGTCGGCGATCGTGCTGCAGATCGGCGTCGAGATCTCGAGCACCGACTGCATCAGCTCGGGGCGGATGACCGACTCGAGCTCGCTGCCCTCGACCGCCGCCAGGACCGTGTCGATGTGCTGGACGAGGTCGAACGTGGTCGCGTCGAGCAGCATGTACTCCTCCTCGACGCCGAGCGTGTACGGCTCGCCCGCGCCGAAGCGATGCTCGTACACGCTTCCGGCCGTGCCGAGCCCCTTGCTCGTGATGCTCTCGGGAACGACGCTGCTCATACGCAGGGACTTTACGCCAGTCTGAACCGTGCGGATAGGTGGGATGCTCCTAGCCGACGATCGCGTCTGCTTCGAGCTCGACCAGCCAGCGCGGGTCGAGGAGCTCCGCGACGACCACCATCGTCGTCGCAGGGCGCGCATCGCCGAACACCTCACCGTGGGCGCGGCCGGCTTCCTCCCAGTCCTCCGCCCGCGTCAGGTACGTGCGCGTGCGGACGACGTGCTCCGGGCCGGCGCCGAGCTCGGCGAGCGCGGCGACCATGATCTCCAGGCAGCGGCGGGTCTGGCCGTAGGCGTCCACGGGCGGATCGCCGCCGTCGGGCATGACCGGAGCCGTCCCGGCGACCGAGACCACGTCTCCGGCCCGCACGGCGCGCGAGTAGCCGACCGTGGCGGCCATGGGCGAGACGGCCGGGACGAGGCGCCGCTCCACGTGCCTAGTATCACCCGAGTGGACGCACTGCGGCAGATCGACGGCTGGGAGGTCGAGAACGCCGCCGTCGCCGTCCTCACCCCCGACGCCGAGCTGGGCTCGCGCGGCGATCGCACCCGCGTCTATCGCATCGCCTCCGTGACGAAGCTGCTGACGGCGCTCGCCTGCCTGGTCGCGGCCGAGGAGGGCGTGATCGACCTCGACGAGCCCGCCGGGCCGCCCGGCTCGACCATCCGGCATCTGTTCGCGCATGCGTCCGGATTGCCGTTCGAGGGACACGGCCCTCCCATCGCGCGGCCGGGAACCCGCCGGATCTACTCGAACGCCGGCATCGAGGTGCTCGCCGAGACGGTCGCCGAGCGGGCCGAGATGCCGTTCGCCGACTATCTGCGCGAAGCCGTCTTCCGGCCGCTCGGGCTCGCGGCCGAGCTGCGCGGCTCGCCGGCCGCAGACGTCCGCGCGTCGCTGGACGATCTCGTCCGCTTCGCGCGCGAGCTGCTCGCGCCGACCCTCGTCTCCGGCGAGACGCTCGCCGAGGCGACGAGCGTCCAGTTCCCCGGTCTCGGCGGCGTGCTGCCGGGCATGGGTCGCTACGACCCGCTCGACTGGGGCCTGGGATTCGAGCTGAAGGACGCGAAGCATCCGCACTGGAGCGGCAGCCGAACCTCGGCGCGTGCGTTCGGCCACTTCGGCGGGAGCGGCACGTTCCTGTGGGTCGACCCGGAGCCGCAGGTCGCATGTGTCTGCCTGACCGAGCGGGATTTCGACGCCTGGGCGCTCGAAGCCTGGCCGCGGCTCTCCGATGCGGTGCTCGCCGAGGCGTCTGGCCGCGGCGATTCTTAACCGCGCCTCAGTCCGTTCTTAGATACCGCTGATTTGCTTCGCGCAGATGTTCTTCCTCGGCTACGTGCGCAGCGAGCTCCTCCGTCGGCGCGCGCGCACGATCCTGACGGTGGTGGGGCTGGGGCTCGGCGTCGCGCTCGTCGTCGCGATCACGGCGATCTCCAACGGTCTCGACCATGCGCAGGCCTCGGCGCTCAACCCGCTGTCCGGCATCGGCACCGACCTCACCGTCACGCGTGCCGCGCAGACCGACACCGGCTTCGGGGGAGGGGCGTTCGGCGGCGGAGGCCCGGGCGGCGGAGGCGGCAGCCGGCAGATACTGGCCGCGAACAGCTCCGTGATCACCGACCTGTCCAAGCTCGGCAAGCCCGGGCAGCACTTCGTCCACGACTTCTTCCTGCCCGGCACTCAGCTCACGTTCCCCGCCAAGCAGGCGAAGCAGATCGCGAAGCTGAACGGTGTCGCGGCGGTGAGCACCGGGCTCGTCCTGATCGCCGAGCACCAGGAAGGCACGGTTCCCAAGATCGTCGCGACGCTCAAGGCCAGCGGCCAGACGTTCAACATCCAGCGGCGGATCACTCCGCCGACGGCCGCGGAGCAGGCGGCGATCCAGGCCTGCATCGCGAAGCTCCAGGCGTCGTCGGGCGGGAGCGCGGCTCCGGCGGGGCCGACCGGAGCGGGCGGGTTCGGGCAGGGCCGAGGCAGCGGCCAGGGAGGCGGCGGTTTCCGCAGCTTCGATCGGAGCGCGTTCGCGAAGTGCCTGCCTGCGCGGCTTCGGCAGTTCCGGACTCAGTTCACGACGCCGACGCGGACGCTCCGCCAGGTGCTGAGCCCGCCGCAGACGAACATCAAGACCCAGCCGTACACGATCGCGGGCGTCGACCTGTCCCATCCCGGCATCGGCCTGGTCACGCCGGCCCAGGTGACGAGGGGCCGCTACTTCTCGCGCATCGGCGGCCGCGAGGCGCTGGTGGCGCCGAGCTACGCGGCCAAGAACGGGTTGAAGGTCGGCTCGACGCTCACGCTGAACGGCACGTCGTTCAAGGTGGTCGGCATCGTCCAGCCGCCGCTCGGCGGCCAGACGGCGGACGTCTACCTCCCGCTCGCCCAGCTGCAGGTTCTCGCCGGCGAGAAGGGGCTCGCGAACGTCGCGCTGGTGCGGGCCACGTCGAGCTCCGCCGTCGGAGGCGTCCAGCAGGAGATCAGCCGCAATCTCCAGGGGTCGCAGGTGGCGAGCTCGAAGCAGGTGGCCGACAAGATCACCGGGTCGCTGGTCGACGCATCGAACCTGTCCAGCAAGCTCGGTTTCGTGCTCGCGATCGTCGTCGTCATCGCCGCCTTCCTGATCGCCGCGCTGCTGACGCTCACCTCGGTCGGCAAGCGTGTTCGTGAGCTCGGGACGCTGAAGGCGCTCGGCTGGACGCAACGGCTCGTCGTCAGGCAGGTCGTCGGCGAGTCGCTTGCGCAGGGCATCCTCGGCGGCGTGTTCGGAATCGCTCTCGGGATTGCGGCCGCCGCGGCGGTGGACGCCTTCGGACCGACGCTGACCGCGTCGTCGACGACCGGCGGCAGCGGCCTCTTCGGCCTCGGGGCCGCCGCGACGAGGACGGCGACCGCCCACATCTCGCTCGACGCGCCGCTGACCTTCTCCGTGATCCTGATCGGGTTCGCAGTCGCCCTGCTCGGCGGGCTGCTCGCGGGTACCGCCGGCGCTCTGCGCGCGGCTCGCCTGCGCCCGGCCGACGCGCTGAGGCACCTCGAGTGACCGACGGAGAACGGCACCCTCTACGAGCTCAGCGGCGCCTCGCGCACGTTCCGTCGCGGCGATGCGACGATCGCGGCGGTCGACTCGGTCGACCTGACCATTCCGGCCGGCGGCTTCGTCGCGCTCGAGGGGCCGAGCGGGTCGGGGAAGACGACGCTGCTGCAGCTCCTCGGGGCGCTCGATCGCACGAACAGCGGCCAGGTCTACTTCGACGGACGCGACCTCGGCGCACTCGGCGACAACGACCTCGCCGATCTGCGGCTGCGGACGTTCGGCTTCGTGTTCCAGCAGTTCAACCTGATCCCGACGCTGACCGCGCTGGAGAACGTCGAGGTCGGGGCTCGCACCGATGGGGGTGTCCGGGCTCGAGCTCAAACAGCGCTCGCTCGGCCGCGCTCGAGGAGGTCGGGCTCGCGGAGCGGGCGGACCACCTGCCGAGCCAGCTCTCCGGCGGCGAGCAGCAACGGGTCGCGATCGCCCGCGCGCTCGTCAAGGGGCCGAAGGTGATCCTTGCGGACGAGCCGACCGGCAACCTCGACTCGAAGACCGGCACCGACATCATCGAGTTGCTCGCGGGGCTGGCGGCGAGGCACGGAACGACCGTGATCGTCGCGACGCACGACGCCGGGCTCGCCGCACGGGCTGATCCCCGCATCGCAATGCGCGACGGCCGCGTGCTCGCCCGAGCCGTGCCTGCCTGACGAGTCCGCGAAGACCCGCCGGCCTCTCTTTCGTTACTCGTTCGCCGTGAACAGCGGGCGCACGAACTCGTCGAACGTCTCCCGGTCGCAGCTCGCGACCACGGAAGGCGTCAGTGCGCGGACGGACGCGGTGCGCGGAATGTCCATCGCGAGCGCGACCTCGCCGAAGTAGTCACCGGGCCGGAGCACCCGGCGTGCGCCCATGCTCTCCTGGCTGACGACGAGCATTCCGGAGAGGACGACGTAGAAGCGCTCGCCCGGCTCACCTTCGACGACTGGTGCCTGGCCCGGCGCGACCTCCTCCCGGTTCATCCGCCCCGCGAGCTTCATCAGCCGCTCGCCGGGCAACTCGGCGAGCAGGGAGCAGCGGTTCAGCTCGTGCTGCGTCGCGGGGATGTGGCGCGGGCTCACCCGCGTATTGTGCCCACCATGGCCCGGGTGGACGGCTGGCAGTCCTGTCCTCGCTGCGCGACGGAGCTCGGGCACGACCACGAGCGCGTTGCCTGCCCGGCCTGCGGCTTCGTCGCGCACTCCAACTCCGAGCCGACCGCCGGCGCGCTCGTCGTCGACGCCGAGGGCCGCCTGCTGCTGGTGCGGAGAGCCCGCGATCCGTACGGCGGCACGTGGGATCTTCCCGGCGGCTTCCTCGAGGAGGCCGAGCATCCGCTCGACGCGCTGCGCCGCGAGCTGCTCGAGGAGACGGGCCTCGACGTCGAGCCGGGCGAGCTCGTCGGGATCTGGCTCGACCGCTACGGCGACGGGCCCGACGCGCCGACGACGCTGAACCTCTACTGGACGGCGCGCGTCACGGGCGGCGAGCCGACGGCGGGTGACGACGCGGCCGAGCTCCGCTGGTTCTCGCCGGACGAGCTACCGCCCGACCACGAGATCGGCTTCCCGAACGTGCGCGAGGTGCTGCGTGTCTGGCGCGGGCGGGCGGCCGGCTAAGCCGGGACGCCGATACCCAGCGCGCGCTCGATGGCGCCCTTCGGCTGGGCGCCGATCACCGCTGCGGACGGCTCGCCGTCCTTGAACAGGATCACGGTCGGGATCGACATGACCCCGTAGCGCTGCGCGAGCTCCTGCTCGTCGTCGATGTTCACCTTGACGAGCTTGAGCTCGCCCGGGTGCTCCTCGACGATCTTGTCGAGCACGGGCGCGACGGCGTGGCACGGGCCGCACCACTCGGCCCAGAAGTCGACCAGCACTGCCGTCCCGCTCTGGAGGACTTCCGCGTCGAAGGTTGCTCCGGTTACTGCGTCTGACATGTGTTCCTTTCGGTTTCCGGTGTTCAGGAGGGTAAACGGCCGGCCGGGCGTGGGTGTTCCCGTGCCTAGAATCGCACGGATGTTCACGCCGCTTCCGGACAAGCCGGATCATCCCGCGCTCGAGCTCGAGATCCTCGAGCTCTGGGAGCGCGAGGGCACGTTCGGGAAGCTGCGGGAGCAGATCCGCGGCGGGCCGAAGTGGAGCTTCATCGACGGGCCGGTGACGGCGAACAAGAAGCTGCCGGTCCACACCGCCTGGGGGCGCACGCTCAAGGACGTCTTCCAGCGCTACAAGGCGATGCGCGGGTTCGACCAGCGCTTCCAGAACGGCTTCGACTGCCAGGGCCTGTGGATCGAGGTCGGGGTCGAGAAGTCGCTCGGCCTGAACTCGAAGCGCGAGATCGAGGAGTACGGCCTCGACAAGTTCACCCGCGAGTGCCGCGACGTCGTCGTGCACTACATCGGCGAGCTGACGCGGGGCTCGATCCGTCTCGGCCAGTGGATGGACTGGGGCAACGACTACGCGACCTTCTCGGACACGAACATCGAGTACATCTGGCGCTTCCTCAAGCTCGTGCACGAGCGGGGCTGGCTCTACCTCGGCCACCGCTCGACCGACTGGTGCCCGCGCTGCGGGACGTCGCTCTCCCAGCACGAGCTCTCCCAGACGGGCGTCTACCAGGAGCGCGCCGACCCCTCGCTGTTCGTGCGCTTCCCGCTCGTCGAGCGGCACGGCGAGTCGCTGGTCGTCTGGACGACGACGCCGTGGACGCTGCCCGCGAACGTGGCCGCGGCGGTCTCACCCGATGCGGAGTACGGCCTCACCGAGAACGGCAACTGGGTCGCGGTCGAGCGGTATCCGGACGAGCACTTCCAGCAGCGGGTGCGCGGCCGGGAGCTGGTCGGCCTCCACTACCAGGGGCCGTTCGACACGCTCGGGCCCGGCAGCAAGGTCGATCACCGCGTCATCCCCTGGGACGACGTCACCCTCGACCAGGGCACCGGCATCGTCCACATCGCTCCCGGATGCGGCGGCGAGGACTTCGAGCTCTCGCACGACCACGAACTGCCCGTGCTGATGCCCGTGGACGAGGCCGGCCGCTTCTACGACACCTACGGCTGGCTGCACGGGCTCTCGACGCTCGAGGCGGCCGACCAGATCGTCGGCGACCTGAAGGAGCGCGGCCTGCTCGTCGAGGCCGGCCTCTACGAGCACGCCTATCCGCACTGCTGGCGCTGCGACACGCCGCTCATCTTCCGCATCGCCGACGACTGGCTGATCTCCGTCGACGAGGTTCGCCCGCAGCTCCTGGAGGCGAACGCGACCGTCGAGTGGACGCCGGGCTACTTCGGCAAGCGCATGGACGACTGGCTCCGCAACATGGGCGACTGGAACATCTCGCGGCGCCGGTACTTCGGCCTGCCGCTGCCGATCTATCCCTGCACCTGCGGGCACGTGAACGTGGTCGGGTCGAAGGCCGAGCTGGCCGCGCGCGCCGTCCGTGGCCTCGACCAGCTCGAGGAGCTTCACCGCCCCTGGGTCGACGAGGTCGTGATCACGTGCGAGCAGTGCGGGGAGGAAGTGCGGCGGATCCCCGAGGTTGGCGACGTCTGGCTCGATGCGGGCATCGTCCCGTTCTCGACGCTCGGCTGGCAGAGCCCCGAGTGGGTCGACGGCGGCTACGCGACCGGCGCCTCGGCCGGCGTCTCCGGCGCCGATCTCCCCGACCACGCCTACTGGGAGCAGTGGTTCCCGGCGGACTGGGTCACGGAGATGCGCGAGCAGATCAGGCTCTGGTTCTACTCGCAGCTCTTCATGTCGGTCGCCCTCGTCGGCGTGTCGCCGTTCAGGAGCGTGCTCGGCTACGAGAAGATGCTCGACGAGCACGGCCGCGAGATGCACGGCTCGTGGGGAAACATGATCGACGCCGAGGAGGCGTTCGACCGCATGGGCGCCGACGTGATGCGCTGGCAGTACTGCCAGCAGCCGCCCGACCGCAACCTGCTGTTCGGCTACGGGCCGGCGCACGAGATCAAGGGGCGGCTGCTCAAGGTCTGGAACTCGGTGAGGTTCTTCGTCGGCCTCGCCAACGCGGAGGGCTTCCGGCCGTCGTATGGCGAGCAGCCTCGCGGCGAGCACTCCCTCGACCGGTGGCTCGCCGCCCGCACGGGCCGGCTCGTCGCCGACGCGACGCAGGCGTACGAGCAGTTCCTCACGCACCGCGTGGTCGACGCCTTCGAGGAGTACGTCGAGGATCTGTCCAACTGGTACATCCGTCGGTCGCGCCGGCGCTTCTGGGAAGGCGACGAGGCGGCGCTCGCGACGCTCTGGCTCTCGCTCGTCGAGTCCGTGCGCCTGATCGCGCCGGTGGCGCCGTTTCTCGCCGAGCACCTGTGGCAGAACCTCGTCCGCGGCGTCGTGCGAGGGCGCACCCGAGTCGGTGTTCCACGCCGGCTGGCCCGAGGCGGGACCGATCGACGAGGCGCTGCTGGCCGAGGTCGCCGAGTCGCGGCGGATCGTCGAGCTCGGACACCAGGCGCGTGGCGAGGTCGAGGGCCTGACGCTCCGGCAGCCGCTGCGGAGCATGTTCGTCCGTGGCGCGACACTCGCGCACTCCCACGTCGACGAGATCGCCGACGAGCTGAACGTCAAGCAGGTCCTCTTCGACGAGGGCCCGGTGGCGCGCGTGCAGCTGAAGCCGAACCTGCCCGTGCTCGGTCCGCGGCTCGGGCCGAAGCTCCGCGACGTGAAGGCGGCACTCGAGGCCGGCGACTACGAGGATCTGGGCGACGGCCGCGTGCGGGCTGCGGGCGAGGAGCTGGGGCCGGACGACGTGATCCGTGGAGAGCGCCTCTCCGTCGAGGGCTTCGCAATGGCCGACGACGACGTGATCTCGGTCGCGCTCTCGACGGAGCTCGACGAGGAGCTCGTACGCGAGAAGCGCGTCCGCGATCTGATCCGCCGGGTGAACCAGATGCGCAAGGACGCCGGGCTCGAGATCACGGATCGCATCGTCCTCACGGTGCCGACCGCGGACGAGGATCTCGTCTCAGCTCACGCCGACTGGATCAAGCGGGAGACGCTGGCAGTCGAGATCCGGGTCGACGGCGCCGAGCTCCAGATCGAGAAAGCCTGAACGCTCTTCGCGACCTGTTCCTGCTCGACCCCGAGGTCGTGTTCCTCAATCACGGCTCGTTCGGCGCCTGCCCGCGGCCGGTGTTCGAGACCTACCAGCACTGGCAGCGCGAGCTCGAGCGGCAGCCGGTCGAGTTCCTGGCGCGACGGTACGAGGATCTGATCGAGGACGCGAAGGCGCGGCTCGCCACGTATGTCGGCGCGCGGCCGGACGACCTCGTCTTCTGCCCGAACGCGACGTCTGGAATGAACGTCGTGGCGCGCTCCCTCCCCCTGGGGCCGGGTGACGAGGTCCTGGTCACGAGCCAGGAGTACGGGGCGGTCGACCTCCTCTGGCGGCAGGTGTGCGAGCGGACGGGTGCCACCTTCGTGCGGCCCGCGCTCGTGCCCGGGCCGGCGATCGTCGACGAGCTGTGGAGCGCGGTCACGGCCCGGACCCGGGCGATCTCGGTCAGTCACGTCACCTCGGCGACGGCGCTCGTGCTGCCCGTCGCGGAGATCTGCCGGCGGGCGCGGGAGGAAGGGATCCTGAGCGTCCTCGACGGCGCGCATGGGCCGGGTCAGGTCGATCTGAACCTGGATGCGCTCGGTGCGGACTTCTACGCTGCGAACTGCCACAAGTGGCTCTGCGCACCGAAGGGCTCGGGGTTCCTCTGGGCCCGGCACGAGCACCAGGCGACGATCACGCCGCAGGTGATCGGCTGGGGAGAGGCGGAGGCCTCGTTCGCGGCGCGGCATCGCTGGCAGGGAACGCGGGATCCTGCCGCCTACCTCGCCGTCCCTGCGGCGATCGACTTCCTCGCAGGCCACGACTGGGAGACGGTGCGCCGCCGCTGCCACGCCCTGGCCTGCGACGCGCGTTCGCGACTCGCGGAGCTGACGGGCCTCGAGCCGATCTCGCCGGACGAGAGCTGGCTCGGCCAGATGGTCGCCGCCCGGCTCCCCGACTGTGACTCCGAGGAGCTGAAGCGACGTCTGTACGACGTGCACCGGGTCGAGGCCCCGGTCTTCCGCGTCGAGGAGCGACCGGTCGTCCGTGCGTCGTTCCAGGGCTACAACGACGAGTCGGATCTCGACGCGCTCGTCGACGCGTTGCGCGCCGAGCTGTTCTAGCCGGTTCCGCGGCTAGGCTCGCGGCGATGGTCGAGCAGTTGAAGGCCGCGCCCGGAGCGGTTGCTTCAGGCACCCGAGATACGCCCTTCGCTTCCTGCTGCCGCACCGGCACCTCGGCTCGACCTTCGGCGACGACTGGTTCGGCCAGTTCGCCGAGCGGCTCGCCCGCCTCTTCGGCACGCCCAAGTACATCTTCGGCCAGACCGTCGTCGTGATCTTCTGGATCCTCTTCAACGCCTACTCGATCTTCGTCCACTTCGATCCGTACCCGTTCATCCTGCTCAACCTCGCGTTCTCGACGCAGGCTGCGTATGCGGCGCCGCTGATCCTGCTCGCGCAGACGCGGCAGGCGGAGCGCGACAAGGTGCTGGCCGGAGGCCGACGCGGAACATCGCGAGGCGATCGCCAACGCGAGCATCGAGCGGCAGACAGATCGCGGAGAGGCAGAACGAGCAGATCCAGAAGCTGCTCGAGCAGAACACGGAGCTGACGGCGGAGACGAAGAAGCTCGCCGAGAACATCGACACGCTCACGGCCGAGCTCCACAAGCACATCTGCCAGAGCTAGGTCGAAGCCTCCACGCGCGTCAGGAAGTCGTCGAGCACCTCGATGTAGCGCTCCGGCTCCTCGGCGAACTGCATGTGCGAGCTTTCCTCGAAGACAACCCATTCGGACCCCGGGATGCCGCGGTGGACGATCTCGGCCTGCCTCGGCGTGCATTCGTCGTGGCGTCCCGACGTGACGAGCGTCGGCACGTCGATCTCTCCGAGGCGGCCGGTGATGTCCCAGTCCTTGAAGGTCCCGGTGATCACGAACTCGTTCGGGCCCTGCATGTACAGGTAGACGTCCGGGTTCTCTTCCATCTGCGTGAAGCTACGGAGCACGCCGCCGGGCCAGGGGTCGAGCCTGCAGACGTGCCGCTTGTAGAACTCCTGTGTGGCAGCCTGGTACTCGGGCGAGTCGGTCGTCCCCGCGGCTTCGTGCTCGTCGAGCGCGCGCCGAACGTCGTCGGGAAGCTCGGAGCGCAGCCGGTTCGCCTCCTCTGCCCAGATCGGGATGCTCGCCGGTGAGGAGCTGAGCACGAGGCTCGCGAGGCCGTCCGGGTTCGTGAGCGCGTACTCCATCGCCAGCATGCCGCCCCAGGACGATCCGAAGATGTGCGTCCGGCCGAGCCCAAGCGCGTCGCGGACCGCTCCGACCTCGTCGACGAACGTCTCGACGTTCCAGAGCGACTCGTCGGTCCTGCTCGAGTTCCCGCAGCCGAGCTGGTCGTAGAAGATCGCGCGACGCCCGGTCTCGGCCACCCGCTCGAGCGACTCGAGGTAGTCGTGGCAGGCGCCGGGGCCGCCGTGCAGGCAGAGCAGCGGTAGCTTGCCCGGTTCCTCACCGTCGCCGACGATGCGGTACCAGGTCTCGTGGCCGCGGAACTGGATCGTGCCTTCGGTGGTGTTCATGGCTGTGTTCTAGCAAGCTCTCGCCGACCGCACCGTCCTCGTGGACAGGTCCGAGGGCCTGTCCCTCCGACATGGCCAGAGGGGACGCGGCCGAGCTACGCCGCCGTGCTCGCCGTGCGCCGCAGCTCGACGGGCAGCCGGAAGAACACGTCTTCCACGATCGAGCCGAAGGGGCGTATGTCCGTCACGCCGCGGGCGCGGAACCAGTCGCAGACCCGTGAGACGAGGCGCTCCGGAGCAGAGGCGCCCGCCGTCACGCCGACCGTCTCGCGGCCCGCTAGCCAGCGCTCGTCGATGCACGTCTCGTCGTCGATCAGATGCGACTCGACGCCGGCGGCCCTCGCGACCTCGACGAGCCGCTTCGAGTTCGAGCTGTTGTCCGACCCGATCACGAGCAGCAGGTCGACCTCCGCCAGAAGCTGTTTCACGGCGACTTGTCGATTGGTGGTTGCGTAGCAGATGTCCTCCCGCTTCGGCCTGCGCAGACCGGGGAAGCGGCGCTCCAGCACACGTACGATCTCGGCCGTCTCGTCGACGGACAGCGTCGTCTGGGTCACGTACGCGACGTGCTCGGGATCGAGCACGACGAGCGCCTCGGCCTCGGCGATCGTTCCGACGATCCGGACGGCCTCCGGCGCCTCACCGTGGGTGCCGACGACCTCCTCGTGATCCTCGTGCCCGATCAGGATGACGGTGTAGCCCTCGGCGGCATAGCGCCGGGTCTCCGCGTGCACCTTGGCGACGAGCGGGCAGGTGGCGTCGATCGTCTCCAGCCCTCGCGCCTCCGCGTTCGCGCGAACGGACGGGGCGACGCCGTGGGCCGACAGGACGAGCGTCGCCCCGTCCGGCACGCTCTCTTCGCTTTCGACGAAGACGGCGCCGCGCTGCTCCAGGTCCCGCACGACGTGGACGTTGTGGACGATCTGCTTGCGCACGTAGACAGGCGGGCCGTAAAGCTCCAGAGCCCGCTCGACAGTCTCGATCGCTCGCTCGACCCCTGCGCAGAATCCGCGTGGCGCCGCGAGCAGCACACGCTTGACCACGGCCCATCATGCTAGCTCGGGTCCGCCCGCGGACGCGGCAGTTCTCCTACGTGCCGCGCACGCGCTGCACGAACGGAGTCATTGAGGCGGCAGAACCCTTGGGCCGCCTCAAAGCTCTCCACGTGCCGCGCACGCGCTGCACGAACGGAGTCATTGAGGCGGCAGAACCTGGGCCGCCTCAACCCCCGGAACAAGAGAAAGCCCGCCACCTGGGGGGTCGAGTGCGGCGGGCCTTCTCCGACTGCTCACCGCGGCCATGCGCCAGGCACCGCGGTTCGCATCGCCCAGTGTGCGGAACCTAACGTGTTTCTTGGCACTTGTAAAGACCTGCGACGATTTCAGCGCGCAGTCTGCGCCAGCCCGATCGCCGCGAGGACGAGCGCCCCGCCGACGAGCTGCGCCGCGTCGAGGGTCTCGGCGAGCCATGCGTAGGCGACGAGCGCCGCGACGACCGGCTCGAGCATCCCGCAGATGGCCACGCGCGTCACCGGCAGATGCTGCAGCGAGCCGACGATGAGGATGAACGGCACGACCGTGCCGAGCACGACGATCCAGGCGATGAGCGCCCACTCCGGAAGGCTCGTGCCGGCGAGATTGCCGTGCAGGGACACGTCGGACGCGAGCGTGCGCCAGGGCAGGCTCCACCAGGGCTGGACGACCGTCCACAGGATGGTGGCGAACAGGAACCCGTAGCAGAGGAGGGAGATCGGATCGCGCCGGCCGACGGCGTGCTCGGCGTAGAGCACGTAGAGCGTGTAGGCCGCCGCCCCGGCGAGCGCGAAGGCCACGCCGAGACCGTCGAGCGAGAAGCGGTCCCACAGCCTGACGACGAGCACGAGCCCGACGAGCGACAGACCGAGCGCGACCCAGAAGCGCCGTCGCACCTGCCGCTTGCCCACGAAGCGCACCCACAGTGCGACGAGCAGCGGGCCGAGGAAGATCAGCACCAGCGCCACGCCGATCTTGAGCCGCTGGATCGCGAGCAGGTAGAGGAGCTGCGTGAGCACGACGGCGCAGGCCCCGAAGCCGGCGAGGTAGAGAAGCTCCCGTGGGCTCGTTCGCAGGCTGCCCGGCCGCATGACCGCGACAACGGCCGCGAAGATCGCCAGCGAGATGACGCAGCGCAGCTCGGCGAGGCGGTAGGCCGAGAGCCCGTCGTCGAGCGCGACCTTGATGACTGCGCCGTTGAGACCGAACAACGCCGCCGCCCCGAGCGCCATGGCGTAGCCGAGCGCCGGCCTGCGCACGCGGCGCATCGGCTCCACGCCGGGGATCGGGATCACGTCGGTCAAGGGCCGTCGAACCTACAGCACGAGTCCGCCGTACACTCAGGCGAGCGGGACGTAGCGCAGCCTGGTTAGCGCGCCTGCTTTGGGAGCAGGAGGCCGGGAGTTCGAATCTCCCCGTCCCGATCGACCGTGCGGCAGCGGAGAGACTGGTAGAGGGCCGGTCTTGTCTAGGCCCGGCCCTCTACCTCGTTTGGGTGCGCCGGCCTAGAAGTTGGGGTCGCTGGCGATGTTGTCGGGGTGATTGAGGAGGATGAGTGCGCCAGAGGTGAACAGGGTGGCGCCGTCGGCGTTGAAGATGCCGCCGCCGTCGACAGACGCCTTGTTCCCGACGATCAGTGCGCCCGACCCCAGGGAGACGCTGGCCGGCCCGGCTGCGGCCCAGTTGAAGATCCCGCCTCCGAACAGCGCCTGATTGGGGTTGAGCGTGTACGGCGGCGTCAACCTCGTCGATCCGATCCCGGTCGATGCGATCGAGACGTCCGCCTCTCCACCCTGGTTGACGTTGGCGATCGCGCCGCCGAGCCCCTGCCGGGCCAGGTTGCCGACCAGTGTCGAGCCCGTGACCGTCAGGCCGGCGTTGCCGCCCAGGCTGAGGTTGAGAATGCCGCCGCCGCCCGACTGGTCGCCGCTGACGCTGTTGAACGAGACCGCCGTCCCGGTGAGCGTGAGCGAGGAGTCGCCTCCGAACGCGCCGGTGAAGATCCCCCCGCCGGCGCCCGACTGGTTCTTCGTCACCTGACTGTTGATGATCGACATGACGCCGCTGCCGTCGACCCCGAAGTTCGCGTTCGCGATCCCGCCGCCGTTGCCCTGATCACCCAGGCTGTCGTTCGGAGCCGAATTGCTGCTCACCACGCTGCCGGTGATCGTCGCCACGCCGTGGCTGAGGATGCCGCCGCCCGCCCCTCCCACGGCCTGGTTGCCCGTCACGGTGCTGTTCGTGAGCGTCAACGTCCCGCCGTTGGCGATGCCGCCGGCGCCTCCGTCCGGGCCGCCGACCGCCGTGTTGCCGGAGATCACGCTGTTCGTGATCGTGAGCGTCCCGCCGACGGTCGTGTCACCGGCGCCGCTCCCGCTCGCAATCCCGCCCCCTCCGAACGCGCTGTTCCCGCTCACCACGCTGTTGCTCAGAATCGCGGTGCCGTTGTGGTTCAGGATCCCGCCGCCGCCGCCGTTGGGGGGAAGAACCGTGTTGCCCGTCACCCGCGTCGAGTTCAGCGTCAGCATCCCGGCAGAAGGGCCTAGAGGCGCACCGCTGGCGATCCCCCCGCCGCCGTTCACCGCCGTGTTCCCGGTCACCAGGCAGTTGTTCAGGGTCAAAGTGGCGTTGAGACTGAAGATGCCTCCACCCGCGCCTGCGTTCATCGGGCCGTTGGCGTAGCCGCCCGTGATGGTCAGATTGGTCAGCGTCACGGTCTTGCCCGGGCTGACCACGACCGTATGGCCGGCCCCCTGACCGTTCAGCGTCGCAGTCGGCGAGCCCTGCAAGGTCAGGTTCTTCGTCACCGTGAAGTTGCCGACGCAGGTGCCCTTGATCAACAGCGTGTCACCCGGCGCCGCCGCGGTGATCGCTGCCTGCAGGCTGTCCGCGCCGTACGGCGGACAGTTCACCGTCGTCGCCGCAAGCGCGCCACCCACACCGAACGCCAACACCACCACCGACAACGCACCCGCCAACAACACCATCGGCGCAACACGCACCGACCGGACCGAACTCCTTGGCCGCATCAGAACTCCTCTCTCACAACACTCCTGCCAACAACCGCCAAGCCTGCCGGTCGAGCATCAGCGTTCGGGACAGTATCTCCAACCCGTCCGGCGGCCGGTAGGCTGGCCGCCGTGATCTCGGGCGCACTCGCCGCGGCCGCCACGCCGCTCCGCGACTCGGGCGCGACGGTCGACGAGGACGGCTTCGGACCGCTCGTCGGCTTCCTCGCCGCCTCGGGCCTCGACGGGCTGCTGGCGCTGGGCACGACGGGCGAGGGCATCCTCCTCTCCGTTTCCGAGCGGAAGCGCGTCACCGAGCTCTTCCTCGAGGCTGCGGCCGGGAAGCTGCAGGTTGCCGCCCACTGTGGTGCCCAGACGACCGCCGACACCGTCCTCCTCGCGGCGCACGCGGCCGAGGCGGGCGTCGAAGCGGTCGCGGTGATCGCGCCGCCCTACTTCCCGCTCGACGACCGGGCCCTGCTCGCCCACTTCACCGCCGCGGCGCGGGCGTGTGCTCCGGTGCCCTTCTACGTCTACGAGTTCGAGCGCACGAGCGGCTACGCGGTGCCCAGGAACGTGATCGACGAGCTTCGCGGCCTGGCGCCGAACCTGGCCGGCATGAAGGTCTCCGACGCTCCCTGGGAGCGGTTCGAGCCATACCTGATCGAGGGGCTCGACATCTTCGTCGGCCCCGAGGTGCTGATCCACCAGGGCATGGCCGCCGGGGCGGTGGGCGCCGTGTCGGCGCTGGCGACGGCGTTTCCCGAGCTCGTGATCGACGCCGTGCGCAGCCGCAACCCCGAGGCGTCACGCCGGGTCGGCGAGCTCCGGGCGGCGATCGAGCGCTTCCCGCGTCACGCGGCGCTCAAGCACGTCCTGCGGACGCGCGGCGTCACGATCACCGCGGACGTGCGCCCGCCGCTTCGCGGGCTGACCGGCGAGGAGCGCGCCGACCTCGACGCGTTGCTTCCGGCCTGGCTCGAAGCGCCGGCTGTTCGCTAGAGAGACAACGCTCGGACCAAAAATTCGCCGAGCCGGTTTCGCTTTCGTCCACTCCTCCGACTGACCTTCCGCTTCCGCGTAGTGCCGCCCGGCTGAGCTTCGACCTACTCGCGTCCCGTGCTCGGCGCAAGCAGGACACTAGGCCTTCCCGGCCACGAGTGCAAGGCCTCTGAAAAGAAACTTCTCGCAATTTGCGAGGAACGATTTGTCGTCTAGTCTAGACAACATTCGGACCGAAAAATTCGCCGAGCCGGTTTCGCTTTCGTCCACCCTTCCGACTGGCCTTCCGCTTCCGCGTAGTGCCGCCCGGATGGGCTTCGATCTACTCGCGTCCCGTGCTCGGCGCAGAGGGGAGACTAGGGTCTCGGGGACGTCGACGCAAGGGGTCCGGGCAACGAAAGTTCGCGCTATTTGCGAACTACGAGGAGGTCGCCGGCCTCCTCCTCGCGGAAGAAGCGCGCGACGTAGTAGGCAAGCAGGCAGAAGAACAGCACCGCCTCCTCGACGGTCATCGTCACGCCGGCGATGCGCTGGTCCTGGAGCGCCCCGACTCCCCAGAGACGCGACGCGTGCTCGTAGAACGGATAGATCGGCCGGCCGAGCAGGGAGAGCAGGAGCCCGAGCGGTGAGGCGAAGACGAATGCTGCCGCGAGGTAGACCGACTTGGCCCCGGCGGTCAGGCGGTGCGGCGTGTCCTGGAAGACCGGCCACCAGAGCAGGGTTCCTGCCGCCAGGTAGCAGAGATGCTCGAGGTGCAGAAGCGAGCTCGGATGCTCGAGCGCGGCGTCGTAGACCCAGGGCAGGTGCCAGACGAGATAGGTGCCGAGCCACAGTGGAAGCGCGACCATCGGCGCCGTCAGCAGGCGGGCGCCGGGGGCCTGCGCCAGGAAGGCGGCGAGCGCGGGCGGGATGCCGAGCACGAGCAGCGCCGGCGCCCACTCCGCGATCGCGACGTTCTGGATCAGGTGCGCCGAGAGCAGGTAGTGGTTCGAGATCGTCGCCAGCGGCGTGACCCGGGTGAAGAAGACGACCGCGACGCCGAGCCCGAAGCAGACGACCCGCCAGCGGGGAGCGGGGAAGACTCTCGTGCCGGCCGCGTAGAGCACGACGAGCCCCGCAGCCGTCAGGAATCCGTCGGGGTCGAGGCTCCAGTCGGACGGCGCCGCCACCATCGGTACGCTACTCGCACGGCGCCGAGGCGCCACCCGCGGGCGTAGCTCAATGGTAGAGCTCCAGCCTTCCAAGCTGATCACGTGGGTTCGATTCCCACCGCCCGCTTCTTCTTCGCCTCGCCCTGGACTACCTCCTGGGCCGGGCCGCGCTCTCACCGCGCTCTCAGACTGGTCGAAGAGGATTAGGCTTGTACCTGATGCCCGCAACCCGTCGCGGGCACGGGGCCTCGGGGAGAGGAATACGAGACGCCGATGAACGCCACCTTGCAGCCGGCCCGAGCGTCTGATTCACCGATCGTCCGTGAGGCACTTCTCGCCGCCGGCGCGGCGGCCGCCGTCTCGGCCATCCTCGTCTGGGCAGGGCCGCCCGGCGTCGATCTCGCCGCCCACGTCTACCAGCGGACGTTGTTCCTCCAGCACGGGCTGACGCTCTGGAACAACTTCTGGTACGCCGGGCGCTACAGCTTCGTCACCTACAGCCTCGTCTATTACCCGCTGGCTGCGCTTGTCGGGATCCGGCTGCTCGCGGTCGCGACGATCGCGGCGGCGTCGCTGGCCTTCTCGGTGATCGTCTGGCGCGAGTGGGGCTCGCGCGCGCTGTGGTCGTCGCGGACGTTCGCCGTCGTGTGGGCCGCGATCGCTCTCTCGGCGGCGTTCCCGTTCGCTCTCGGCGCGGCGTTCGCGCTGCTCGCCCTGTGGGCGGCCCAGGCACGGCGGCTCCGGCGCTTCGCACCGCTCGCTCTGCTGACGCTGGCCGCGAGCCCGGTCGCCTTCCTGCTGCTGGCGCTCGTCCTGGTAGGCGTCGGGATCAGCAGGCACCCCGAACGGCGCTTCCTGGTCGGGGCGGGTCTCGTGATCGGCTGCCTCGGCTTCGTCGAGCTCGCGCTGTGGCGGCTGTTCCCGAGTGCGGGGATCTATCCGTTCTCGTGGGAGGAGCTCGCCGCCGTGCTCGTCTTCTGCGGCTTCGCGACCGTTCTGACCTGGCGGAACGAGCGCGCGCGGGCGCTGCGCTTCGTCTTCCCCGTCTACGCGGCCGTCTGCGTCGCTGCGTTCGCCGTCCCGTCGGGTCTGGGGGACAACGTCGTCCGGCTTCGCTTTCTCGCCATCCCCATGGCGATCCTCGTGCTGGCGCTGCGGGACTGGCGGCCGTTGCCCGTCTGCGTGCTGGCGCTCGGGCTCGCGACGTTCTGGAACCTGATCTCCGCTCGCGTTCAACTTCGCGCAGGCGGCCTCGGACCCGGCAGCGAAGGCGTCCTACTGGGCTCCCGCGGTCGGGTATCTCGAGACCCATCTGTCGCCGAACTACCGGGTCGAGGCGGTCGACACCGTCGGCCACTGGGACGTCGTCTACCTACCCCAGGCCGGGATCCCGCTGGCGCGGGGCGGATTCCGGCAGGACGACTTTCCCGAGAACGCCGTTCTCTACGGTCGACTGGGGCCGAAGGCCTACGTGTCCTGGCTGCACCGGCTGGGCATCGGCTACGTGGTGCTGACCAGCGCGCCGCCGGACTACAGCGCCGAGGCGGAAGCGCGACTGGTCGCGAGCGGCCTCGGGCAGCTTCGACTCGTGTTCAGGACGGCGGAGCTGAGGATCTACGCTGTGCGATCGCCGCGACCCTTGATCACCGGACCGGGCGCCGCGCGCATCACCTCCTTCAGCCAGGGCGGGATCACGGCGAGTGGTGTCCCGGGCCGGGCATCTACCGCGTCGCCGTCCGCGCCTCGCCCTACTGGCACGTGACGCGCGGCTGCGTCACGGCCGGCGACGACGGAATGATCCGGCTCCACCTGCCTTCCGCCGGCAAGGTGAGGCTGAACTTCGCTCTCAGCGCGTCCGGCGCGTTGCAGGCGATCGCCGGAAGCACCGACGACACCTGCTCATAGTCCCCCGTTCTGGGGACGACAGCCGTCGTCGTATGTCTCACGCTGAGTCCATGAGAGGAATCGCCAGGCGCTTCGGGATCGCGTTCGTCGTCTTCGACCTGCTCGTCGGTGTCGCCTCGGCAGCAGTGCTCCACCAGGCAGCAGGCTCGGGCGGCGCGAAGATGAGCTCCTCGCGGCTCGAGCAGGTCGTCGATGCGTCCATCGCGGCCTCTCACCGCGACTCGAGGTGGCCGCTGAACGTCCGCACGAGCTGCTCGGTCGACGCGAGCGGCGGCTGGGACTACTACTGCGTCAGCTCGGACGGCTCTCGCACGCTCTACGACGTCTCGGGCGACCGGATCACCCGGCGCTCGGATCTTCGGTCCTACCGCTGACCCTCTAGAGCACGGCGAGCACGTTCTTCGCCAGCTTCCGCTGGCCGAGCACGTTCGGGTGGAAGCTGTACTGGAACTCGGTCGGGACGATTTCGAGCCCGTTGAACCACGGACTCGCAGAGCATGCGTCGTGACCGGCGAACCCCGACGGGGCCAGGTACGCCACATTCGCGCCTGCCTTGACCGTCGAGGCCCGGATCGCGTCGTTCAGCGCGACCGCCATGCGGCTCAGCCAGCGCAGGTCCTGCGCCTCGAACCAGAGCCGGCACCTCGAGAGGGCCGGGACAGAGGCCGGGAAGGGGCTCGGGTAGCCGAGGACGACGATGCGCGCGCGTGGAGCCCGCGCGCGGATGGCCCGGTACAGGACCGGAAGGGTCGTGCGGAGGCGCTGGATCTCGTCCTGGACGCGGACGCGCCAGTCGTCCTGACAGCTGCCGAGCACGGGCAAGATGTGAGCGACGATGCAGCGCAGATACGCGCTTCCGAACTGGGCGTCGTTGCCGCCGATCGTGAGCGTGACGAGGTCGACGCCGCGATCCGACTGCCCGGGCGGCGCGATCCGGTCGAGCTGGGCGATCTCCCCCGGATTCTCGTGGTTGACCTTCGTCATGTCCGCAACGCGCGCTCCGCTGCAGGCCCAGAACCCCCAGATCCCCGGCGAGCTCCGCCGGCCGGCGATCAGGGAGGGGTAGGCGCGGAACGAGCGGTGGCAGGTGTCGTGCACAGGCACGTACTTGTCCGTCCCCTGCCGGAACGGTGGCACTCCTTCACCGGACGAGAACGAGTCTCCGAGCGCGATGTAGCGGAGCGGCCGGGGTGCGCTCGAGTCCGACGCCGAGGCAAGGACGAGGGCGGCGCAGACGAGCCCGCCGATGACGCCCAATCGCGCTACGCCTCGCATCGCGTCATAGATTAAGCGCTTGCACGCGCCACCACGCATCCGCGGCGGTCTCGCGGCGCGGCTCGCCGTCCTCGTCGGCGGCCTGTTTCTGTTCGCGCTCGGGATCGTCGCGTTCCTCGAGTCGAGGCTTGGCCTGTCGCCGTGGGACGTGCTGCACCAGGGGATCGCCGAGCACTCGCCGCTCTCGTTCGGTGAGGCGAACATCGTCGTCAGCGTTCTGGTCGTCACGCTCGCGTGGTTGCTCGGGGCCCAGGTCGGCATCGGCACGCTCGCGAACGCCTTCCTCGTGGGTGGCTTTGTCGCTGGGCTGACGGCGATCGGCGCCGTGCAGGATCTCGCGCACGACCCGCTCGGCGTCCGGATCGCCCTGCTCGCCGTCGGCGTCGTGCTCACCGGCGTCGGCTCGGGGCTCTACCTCGGGGCGGCGTTCGGGGCGGGGCCCCGCGACTCGCTGATGGTCGTCGGCTCGCGGCGGCTCTCGCTGCGGATCGCCGTCGTCCGTGTCGGGATCGAGCTCTGTGCGCTCGGGATCGGCATCGCGCTCGGCGGCACGTTCGGGCTCGGGACCATCGCCTTCGCGCTCCTGATCGGGCCGTCGATCGAGCTTGCGTTCTGGCTCTTCGGCCGCGCCCGGCTGACGCTGCCCCCGTCGCCCAGCGCGGTCCCGGTGCCCGTCTACGACCTCTGAGCTAGCTTCCGAGCTCGACGCGCTCGATCACGACGGGCTCGTTCGGCCGGTCGCGCGAGTCCTTCGGGACCGCGGAGATCGCGTCGACGACGTCCATCCCCTCGGCCACGCGTCCGAAGACGGTGTGCTTGCCGTCGAGCCACGGGCAAGCCTCCGCGGTGACGACGAAGAACTGGCTGCCGTTCGTGTTCGGCCCGGCGTTCGCCATCGCGAGCGCTCCGCGGACGACGCGATGGTCGTTCGGCTCGTCCTCGAACGTGTAGCCGGGCCCGCCGGTTCCGTCGCCGCGCGGGCAACCGGCCTGGATCATGAAGTCGTCGATCACGCGGTGGAAGGTGAGCCCGTCGTAGAAGCCCTTGCGGGCCAGGTCCTCGAAGTTCTGGACGGTCTTCGGCGCGTCCTCGGGGAAGAGCTCGACCCGGATCGGCCCATGGTTGGTCTGCAGCGTGGCTTCGGTCATGGCCGCACCGTACCTGTCCGAGTGCCTGTCCCTCGGACGTGTCCTGCACGGCCAGGCTCGGACCTGGCCCGAACGGACGTGTCCGGCCATGGCTCAAGAGGAGGGCGGTCACGCCTCGACTCTTCTGAGATGCACGGCCGCCGCCCACCAGCAGTGACTGTCCCATGGGACAGTCACTGTGACGTGTCGGGGGGAGCCGGTCTCGGACACGGCCGCAGGAGACCGGGTGCCCGCCCTTGTACCCTTGCTGCACCGACGAGCGCCTGTAGCTCAGGGGACAGAGCGACGGCCTTCTAAGCCGTGGGTCGGAGGTTCGAATCCTCCCAGGCGCACCACGATCCTCACCGGATTCCCCCGATTTCCAGGGGGAGTTCGGCTGCCGCCGGGCTTGCGTTGCACGTATCGCCCTGGTCAGTCATCGACTTCCCCGCGTCTCCTGCTACATCACCGCTACATGAGAGCGGCAGGTCGCGAGCTATGGCGGAAGGGCCGACAAAGGGGAACTAGACGTGTTCGCCCCGCCTCCCTACCATGCGCTCGCGTACTCGTGCGCTCCGTCGGGGACTACCAGAGGGGGACAGCTACATGCGCTACTTCATCGTCGCTTTGCTTGCTTCGGCTGCAACGTTGGCGGCCACTGCAAGCCTCGGATGGGCATCACATGCCTCTACTAGGTCGGGCGAGGCCAGTTCTATCGGATCCGTTCGTACGGCTTCATCCTGATCCCTGGCCTCGATCTGGATTGCAGCTACTTGCCCAGGGACCTTCGGCGGCTGGAGGTTGGTCCGGTTCTCAACTGCAACCGCTTGAGCACGAACACAGGCTCAGGTTCTGCCACCTCGCGAGTAGTGGGAGTCGGCAGGTATCACATGTGGATCACAAACGAGTCGGCACAGATCGTCGGCTGTTGGGCGAGGACGCCCTGAACCCGAAGGGCAATAGATGCGTCCGGTCTTCTTGCCGAGCGTAGGGTGCGTTGCCCCAGTGGCTGGGCAGAGGCCTGCAAAGCCCTTTTGACCCGTTTTCCCGGTCTTGCCCACCGAGGCACACTGGGCCACTCTCAGACACACCGAGCACGGGAAGCTCCT
This sequence comes from uncultured Actinomycetes bacterium, assembly GCA_963742925.1. GTDB lineage: Bacteria > Actinomycetota > Thermoleophilia > Gaiellales > Gaiellaceae > PALSA-612. Next base: position 475,071 of record CAVUNV010000005.1, read on the forward strand.
GGAAACAGGGGCTTTCGTGCTTTAGAGAGTGAACCCACTGGGCCACGTTGGGGAACACCGGGACACACCGAGTCCCGCTGGGCCTGCTACCACCCTGCTACTTGAAATGAGTCCGGCTGCCGTAGGCACGGATGCTGGCAGTCCTGAGGCACCGAATCGCAGCACACAGACACCGAGCAGGGGCAGGTACCGGCGCAGCTCGAACTCGGGGAGTTCGTGAACCTTCTCGGCCCGCCACGGCTCCAGCCGCGCCCGCACTGGCGAGGAAGCAGCGAGGATGCGCTGCGACGCGAAACCATTGACGTGGCCCGTGTTTCTACGGCTGGAGGTCGGGCACCTGGTCACCGGGCAACGGCATCCCCGGCGAGACGCCGGGTCATCCGCTTGCTCGACCCGACGAGGCCCACGTCGCCGCGAGGTTCTTGAGCGCCCTCCAACCGCCCTTAGCGGCTAGACGACGAGCGTGGGACTCCCAAGACGGGGGAAGGGTGACCGGATTTGGATACCTGTCTGCCTTCGGGTGACAGCCTTGCGCTTTGTCAGGCGCGCGCCGAGGATGCGGTGGTGGCCGGGATGCTGTACGACAGCGAGGCAGCCGCGCGGCTTGAGCGGGCGTACGCGACGACCGACATGTGCGTTCAGCGCGAAGAGTTGCGGCGGTCGCTCCGAGCGTCAGCGGGCGAGGCGATCCTCGACCTTGGTTCAGGTCATGGGTTCCTCGCCTGCGAACTCGCAGAGGAGGTCGGTGCAAGCGGCCGGATCGTAGGGGTGGACATCAGCTTGGACATGAACTCGATCGCCTCAAAGCGTGTCGCGGCCTGCGGATTCGGCGACCGGGTCGAGATCTTGGCGGGCGACGCGAGCGCCCTTGCGTTTGCAGACGCCACCTTCGACGCCGCTGTGTCGATGCAGGTCATTGAGTACCTCGCCGAGCCGGACGCCGCGCTCCAGCAGCTTGCCCGCGTCCTGCGACCCGGCGGACGCCTCGTAATCATCGACACCGATTGGGACTCGCTCGTCTGGGCAGCTACGGATCGCCGCCGGGCCGCTCGAATCGCGGCCGCGTGGAACGAGCACGTCGCAGATCCCTACCTTCCGCGCTCGCTCGCGCCCCGCCTCCGGGCTGCCGGATTGGAGGTCAAAGAAGTCCGGATCGCCCCGATTCTCAACACGGCATACGACGCCACGAGCTTCAGCTACAACATCGCCACGCTGATCGCCTCATTCGTCCCCGGACACGGAGGCATCTCGGAAGACGAGGCAACCGACTGGCTCAACGACCTCGCAGAGCTTCAGCACCAAGGGAGGTACTTCTTCAGCGTAAATCGATACCTCTTCGCCGCTTCGCGTCCCCAGAGTGTCGGCCCGTGCTCAGCGACTGGTCTCTGAAGCTGCGGCGGCTGAGCGCGGCTCAGCACAACGGTAGCGGCCTGTGTGTGTGATTCGCTGGGTTACCGCTTCGAGGCCACCCAGGCGCTCCGGCAAACCTCCACCGAGCCGTTGTCTGGGGCATCATCGACGAACCGTCGGCCGGGTGCCCTCCTTACCATCCTCTCGCTTTTGGAGAAGGTGCTCCGCGCCCGTCCTGCCAAGACAAGCACGGACTCTTCTCTTTTGGGCACGGTCAGTCAGACGCGCGGGTTACGCGACAAGCTTGGGACTCCCAAGACGGGGGGTCGATCCTCGGATTTGGATGCCCCGATCCTCAAGGCGGGGGCACGGAAGGGGGCACGGTTTGGTGGTCCCCATAGACTCACCGCGAAGGACGTTCATGGATGCGCTTGGCTTGTTGCTTGAAGACCTGCACGACCTCTACAGGAGGACAGGACGCGAGGTCGTCTATCTCCGCGAGGATGGGACGCCCGGCGCTCTTCGACCAGTCCGGATGGGCGAGAATCGCCGAGACCGCGTAGGCCACCGAGACGCCGGCCCCGATCGCGAGGAACACGTACTGGATGCGAAGGAACCCGCTGCGGGCAAGCAGCGAACCGACGACGACCACCGCCACCGCATCCGAGACGGGCACCGGGACGCCGAACAGCGACAGCGCCGCGCCGATCCCTGCGAACTCCGAGATCGTCGTCCCGAGATTCGCGATCAGCATCGTCCCGATCGCGAGCGCGGCCCAGCGGATGCCGAAGCTCTCTCGGATCAGGTCGAGCAATCCGCGGCCCGTCGCCAACCCCAGCCGAGCGCCGGCCTCCTGCGTGACGAAGAGGGCGAGCATGCTCGCGAGCACGATCCACAGCAGCGCGTAGCCGAACTGGGCCCCAACGACCGAGTAGGTCGTGATCCCACCCGCGTCGTTGTCAGCAAAACCGCTCACCATCCCCGGCCCGAGAACGGCGAGGAATGCGAGCGTCGGAAGCTGGATCGCCGTGACACGCCCGAACCCGGGCGGGACCAGGCCGCGCCGTGCGCGCAGCCGACGCCGACGGAGTGCGGGAAGCCAGGCGGTTCATCCGCCACCCGTCAGAACAAGCGTGAGCGAACGCCGACCGCTAGACCAGGGCGCAGCGGGCGAGCCTGACAGTCCGCGGGCAGGGACTCGGAGGCTCATCGGGCCTCACCGTCGACTCACCTCCCGCAAGCAGCACCATGCCGCGACCATAACACGAATACATGAACAGTCGCTCATTTACACTTGCGGCGATGGGTCACGGCGTCAAGGGCAGGCACCCTACGCTCGCGGCGGTCGACGCTGCGACCGCGCGCGAGGTCGCGCAGACGATGCACGCGCTCTCCACGCCGAGTCGTGTCCGCATACTCGCACGGCTCCGCGAGTCGCCTTGCTCTGTCGGCGAGCTCGCCGAGGCCGTGACGATGGAGCAGTCCGCGGTCTCTCACCAGCTCCGGATTCTCCGCCACCTCGGCCTCGTCCTCGGCGAACGGCGAGGCCAACGCATTGTCTACGCCCTCCACGACAGCCACGTCAGCGTCCTGCTCGAAGAAGCGATCTACCACGTCGAGCACGTCCGGCTCGGCGCCATCGACCCCGTCCGCCGCGCCTCGTAAGCCACCGCACCACGCGCACACTCGGAGCGCCCCGGTTGACACAGCAAGGATCGCGGCCATGAAGGTTCCCCGACGCCGCGTCCCGCATCCGCGCGAGCCCGGCCCGGCTGTCCGAGCAGCCGTCGTTCTGGCGGCTGCGTGTGCGGTCGCAGCGTTGGCGACGGGCGCCGCCCAGATCGCAGTTGCGGGCACCGCCTCCCCACCGCCTGCTCACCAGGCGGCCGCCCTGCGAGCGCTGCTCCCGTTCCGCGTTGTCTATCGAGACCTGCTGCGCGACCACCGCGACCTCGTACGAGTGATCCCGATCATCTACGTCGCCAACAACGATGAGCGTCGCACAGCGTACGTGGTGCTGCCGCGCTGGTATGACCCTCGTCGGCACCCGCCGATACCGCTCGTGATCTCACCGCACGGCCGTGGCATCTCGGCGCGTACGAATCTCAGTTTCTGGGGAGGGCTCCCAGCCTTCGGCCCGTTCGCGGTTGTGGATCCCGAAGGGCAGGGCCGGCGCCTAACCAGATACTCATGGGGCTGGCGGGGCCAGATCGACGACCTGGCCAAGATGCCGCAGATCGTCGAACACGCGCTTCCCTGGCTCCGCATCGACCACCGCCGGATCTATGCGATCGGCAGCAGCATGGGGGGCCAGGAGACGCTGCTACTCGTAGCGCACCACCCGCAACTACTCGCAGGCGCCGCGGCACTCGACTCAGCCACAGACATGGCCGCCCGCTACCGCGCGTTCCCGGAACTGACTGGCGGCCGCCACCTCCAGCAACTCGCCCGCACAGAGATCGGCGGTACCCCCGATCAAGTCCCCAGGGCGTATGCCGACCGGAGCCCGCTCCACTACGCGCACCAGATCGCCTTCTCCCACGTTCCACTCCACATCTGGTGGAGCATCCGCGACCGGATCGTGCGCAACCAGAACGATGAGTCGGGCCGGCTCTACCGGACGATCCTCAGATTCAACCCAACCGCACCGGTCACGAAGTACGTCGGAACATGGGCTCACAGCCGCGAGATGCACCCGTTGACACGCCTACCACTCGTGCTCGTCCGCTTCGGCCTGATCGAACTCGACGAGAAGCTTCCACCCGGCATCAAGCCATAAGTGAAACGGACTCACCGGAACAACCGTCTTCCAAGCCGGATAAACCGCCCCGCAAAGCACCGTCAGGGAAGAAAGCGGAGCAAGCCTGAACCGCGCGCACCTCGCGAGCGCGCACCAGTTAGCCCGCTTGCTCGCCAGCAGATCAGGGCCCCCTGCCCGGCGACTGCGCTGTGCGTCCTGCGTTTTTCCACCGGGGGTTCAACAAGGGCAGAGCAGGACAGACGACCGCCAAATGGGACACATAACGCTGAGGCGGAGCCTTGAGAATGGTGGGCCGGGGAGGTTTCGATCCTCATCTTCCCCGTAAAGAGCGGGGGGCTCCACCGTTTGAGCCACCGGCCCGCGACGATGGTAGCTCTCTCGTGAGTTGACCTTTTGGTGGCGGGGGCGTGGTCAGTCTCGGTCGTTGTGGGCTTGTCTTCGGCTTCGGTCTGCGGCCGTGTTAGAAGCACGGCTCCGGTGATGACCGCGGCGAAGGAGAGTATGCGGAGGGCTCCGAGCGGCCCGGAGGGTAGGGATTCGTGGAAGAGGGCCATGCCGGCTGCGATCGGGACGGCGTTGGTGAACAGGGTCGCGACGCCGGCGGTGGCAAGGGCGCCTCCGCGCTGGAATCCGAGTTGGAGCAGGATGAACGCGAGTCCGTGGGCGGCGAGCACTGCTGGGATGAACGCGAGTCGGGCTCCGCCTGCGACGGCGGCTTTGGTGCCGACGTCTCCGGCGGCGTAGAAGAAACCGGCCGCGATTCCGAGTCCGGCACCGCTCGCGAACAGTCTGCGGCCGGGGCCGGCTGCGATCCCTGCAAGGATCGCGGATGCTGCCATCCATAAGGCGATCGCGATCCAGGAGCCTTTGGTGCCCCAGTGGTGGGCGTTCCCGCCTTGGCCGATGAGCGACACGCCGAGCAGGACGAGTCCACCGACCGAGCAGGCGACGCCGAGCCACTCGCGGTTTGAGAGCCGGACACCGCCGATCCGCCAGACAAGCAGGGCGAGGATGCCGATGCCGCCTGCCGAGACCGCCTGCACGAGCGAGAGGGGGCCGAAGGCGAGCGCGGCGACGTAGAGCGCCCATCCGCCGATGCCGACGAGGAAGCCGAGCAGCCAGGCGGGGTTGGAGAAGAGGATCCACAGCGACCGCAGCGGGTGGCGGAGCCGGAGCGGCGGTAGTTTGGCGGCCTGTTCGTGCTGGGTAAAGAATCCCCAGTTGAGCGCGATCGCCGAGGCGGCGGCGAGCAGCAGCGACAGGGCCAGGCGGGAGGTCATCGTTTCCGCTTGGGGTAGGGCACGTAGCCCTCGGCGGCGAGCCCGGCGAGACCGACTCGAGGCAGGTCACGGCGGCTCTCAAAGACGACATAGCGGTGCAGCCAGCTCGGAGAGAATTTGTCGTTGAAGGCGAGCAGGCTGTCGAGCTGGAAGTGGAACTTCATTGACTCGAGCGCTTTCCGCTGCAGGCGCTGCCACCGGGTTAGACCCGTATTGGCGTTGAAGAGGGCGGCGAAGGGGGCGAAGTTGAGCGACACGCGCTCGATTCCGTGCTCGGCTGCCCAGGCGATCGCGTTCACGATCAGCCATTCGTTGAAGCCGTTGGGGGTTGTCCGAAGCCGTGGCATCGACGAGAGCGACAGCGCCGATCCGGCCGGGCAGAGGGCGAAGTGGAGGAAGCCGGCGACGGCACCCTCGCGGTCGCGGCCGATGACGAAGAGGGCGTCGTTGTTGTCGAGGCGGAACAGTCCGTCCAGCTCCATCGTGAAGCCGCGTTCGGGCTCGTCGCCGCGCCAGGAGATCGCGACCTGCTCGAGCTCGGCTCGCATGTCCTCGGCGATCTCGCCGGCGTACCGGGTCTCGCAGGCGTATCCCGCTGTGTTGAGCCGGGAGACGGACTGTCGCACCTTGCGGATCGCGCGGCCCTCGAGCGAGAACGCCGCTGTCTCGACGACGGCCTCGTCTCCGTGGTAGAGAGCCTGTAAGCCGTGGCGGCGGTACAGGTCGAGGTGCTCCTCGCCGACGCCGAGAACGGCGATGCGCCAGTCGCGGTCGCGGGCGAACGCGATGAACCGCTCGAGCAGAGAGTCGAGAGCGGCCTCGTCTCCGACCGGGTCGCCCGAGACGACGGCCACGCCGGCGACGACGCGGTAGGCGAGGAAGGCCCGGTCGGCAGGGTCGAAGAAGTAGGACTTGTCGGCGCGCAGGGAAAAGGGGGAGAGCGTGTCCGTGCCGAACAGATCGACGAGCGCGTGCGCGTGTTCGCGCTCACGCTCTGCGGCGCTGAAGCGGTAGCGCCACGGGGCGAGCCAGGCGAACAGGAGCGAGAGCGCGGCGGCGACGCCGAGGAGGAGCACCGAGGCGGGAAACCAGTCACCGAACGGGCCGGAGAGGTGCTCTGACCCGCGCAGGTTGAGCCCGATCAGCGACTCGCTGGTCTCGTGGAACGCGAAGGAGAACGTCCAGGGCTGGTCGGCGGCGACCCGGTTCACCCAGAGGGCGATGCCCCCGTAGACGAAGATCGCGACGAGGTACAGCGGCGCGAGTGCGAGCACTCGGCTGCGCATCCTGGGGTCGCCGCGGCCCTCGAAGTCGTGCCGTGTCGCGACGAGCGCGAGCCCGAGCAGGACGTTGGCCGCTGCCTCCTCGTAGTCGAGACCCTTCAGGATGTGGAGGGCAGCTGCGGTGAACACGAACGCCACCGTCAGCAGCCAGGCTCGATGGCGGCGACGCCAGAGGCCCCGGGCAAGAACGATGAGCGCGAGACCGACCGAAACAACGAGAGCGCTGGCAAGTTTCGGGAGTACGTTGGGTGTAACGCTCTCGATCGACTGCAGGCGGGAAGCGAGGGCAGGTGTGATCGCCGAGGCGATGTTGAGAACGCCGGTCATGGCAACGAAGATCGCGAGGACCGCGGGAGCGCGGCGATAGGAGCCCTTGCTCCGTGCACCCAAGAGCGCGCCGCCGAGACCGGCCAGCGCCGCTGCGAGGTAGATCGCCGGCACACGCAGCGCCGCGTGAAACGCCTCCCCCGCCGGTATCTGGCGCACGACCAGAATCGACACGCCTGTCGCGGCGAACAGCCAGACGAACGTCCACAGCGCGTAGATCAGCGCAGACGTCAGTCGCTCGATCCGGGCTGCGTCGGCCAGCATGCCGAGCAGGGCGGCTGCGCCCACCCAGACCGCCAGGTAGACGACAAGCGGGATCGCGGAGCGCTTCGGCAGCTCGTCGAGTGGAAGGGCATCGCTCAGAAGCGGCCGGCCGATCCGCGTGTGCGGCTCGAGGATGTACAGCCATCCCGTCGTCGCCGCGACGACAAGGGCGGCGAGAACACCGGCGAGCGCCAGCTCTCCGACACGCCATGCCCTAGTCATGAGCGAGCCGCGTCGCGGCCACCGTGAGCGCTCGGGCCGCCTCGTTTCGCCAGAGCGCCCAGTTGTGGCCGCCGCGGACGAGGAAGAACGTGCTCGGCAGCCGCAGCGCCCGTAGTTGTCGAGCGAAAGCCTCGTTCTGCTTGCTCAACGGGTCATTCGTCCCCGAGTAGAACCAGATATAGACGTGATGCTTCCGCAGAGCCGGAGCTGCCCGGCTCACATAGCTGCTCGGGCTGTTGTACGCGAGCAACGGCTTCCGGCCGCCGAAGATGGCGCGGATGTTGTCAGCCTTCTGATAGCCCGACCAGCTCTCGACCACCGAGAACTCCCCCGGATGGTGCAGCGCGATGTTGAGCGCCCCGTAGCCACCCTCCGACAGGCCACCGATCGCTCTGCCCGCTGCCGTCGGGATCGTCCGGTAGCGCGAGTCGATCGCCTTCACAACGTCGCGGGCGAGGAACGTCTCCCACGCCTCGTGCGGCCGCACGCCGTTCGCCCATTCCTTGTCGGTGAACGTTCCCGTCGAGCCGAACGGCATCACGAGGATCAGCGGGCGGATCTTCTTCTTCGCCACCAGGGCGTCAACGTGAACGCCCATCTGGCCCGTCAAACCGAACTGGTTCGGAAAGCCAGGGAAGCCGTGCAGCAGGTAGAAGACCGGATACCGCCTCTTCGGATGAGAGCTGTAGCCGGGAGGCAGATAGACGATCACCGACTGCTTGCGGCCGCCCAGAGCAGGACTCGTGACCGAGATCGTCTGCTCCGTCCCGCGCACCCGAACGTAGCTCGGCTCCTTCGGGGCGGGAAAGCCCCGGTAGAGCCAAAAGTTATTCACGTATCGGTAGAGGCCGACGGCGCCGACCGCGATCGCGAACAGCACCGCCGGCAAGATCGCCACCCACCGTCCGAGGCGATCAGCCGAAGAACGCCCGGCTGCCGATCCTGCTCCACCTCGACCCAACCCAACCACAACCCTCCCAACGAGGCTTGACTCGATGAGTGTTGCCCCGCCGTCGGAGCGACACATCCGCAGACAGGCTCAACCGACTACGGGAAAGTACGGAGGTTTGAGGTCGTATCCCCTGGTTACGTAAGTTCACGTGTTGGTCTGGTTCCTGCTTCCTGACGAAGCTCTTACGCTTGGCTCACCTGATTCTCAACCCCGGGTGCTGAGATAGGAGCCATGCGGCGCGTCATCGGACTCGCGACCGTGCTGGTCGCGACGAGTGTTGTTGGGGTGTTGGCTGGTGTGACGGTGAGCCGTGCGAGCGGTCCCGCGAATCTGGCCGGGTCGATCACGTATGCGTCCTATAGCTCACGGGCGCTTGACGGCACCATGCACTACGCCGTGTATCTCCCGCCTGGGTATCAGGCCGGCACGATCCGCTATCCGGTCGTGTACTTCCTGCACGGACTGCCGGCCGCGGATCAGAGCTACCGGTCGATCAACCCGATCGCGCAGGCGTTGGAGGAAGCCGGTCGGCAGGCGATCTTGATCGGTGTGCAGGGCGCGCGGTCGGACGACACCGATCCGGAGTGGCTGAACTGGGGGCCGGGGCGGAACTGGGAGACCGCGACTGCAAAGGAGCTTGTACGCGTCGTCGACTCGCGCTACCGCACGATCGCGAACCGGTCGGGCCGCGTGCTGGTCGGTGTTTCCGGGGGCGGTTACGGTGCGACGCTGATCGCGTTACACAACACGGGTGTCTACTCGGTGGTGGAGTCGTGGAGCGGCTACTTCCATCCCACCAACCCGGACGGGACAGCGCCGCTCGACCTGGGCAGCAAGGTGGCGAACGACTGGGCGAACGCGCACAAGCTGATCCCTAAGCTCCGGCAACTGCTGACGCTTTCTGGTGGGCACGGCTACTTCGCCTTCTATGTCGGAACGAACGACAGCCTGTTTCGCGCCGAAAACGAGCAGCTGTACCGTGAGATCCGCGCCGCGGGTATCCGCCGTGTTGTCTTCCACCTCTACACGGGCGGGCACGGCTGGTCGCTCTGGTCAGAACACGCGGAGACCTGGCTTCTCAACGGACTCGCCGCGGCGGCAGAACCGCACTAGCGCGAACAGCTTCTACTGTGGGCCGCAGTGTTGAGCGTCCTTAACCCTGAACTTGCTCTGCTATTACAGAGCCCGGCTACAAAGAGTTGTATGAAGCTGTGGGTTCTGCTCGCCGGGGTCATGGCGGCTTCGGCGCTCGCGTTCACGGCAACCGCCTCCCCGTCCACCACAGCCATACCAGGCTTCACCCCCACCAGCCTTTACCAGGGACCTTCTGGTGGAACCGTCTGGACGGGCACGATCCCCGGCAAGTACGCGCCGAGCAATCCGGGGCCGAGCTTCGTCTACCTGCCGCCCCACTACTCCCTTACGAGCCGCTACCCCGTCGTCTACCTCCTTCACGGGATGCCGGGCAGTCCCCTCAGTTACGTCCACGGGGCGAACCTTGCCCAGTTCGCCGACCAGTTGATCTCGCAAGGCGCCAAACCCTTCATCGCCGTCGTCCCCTACGCCGGCCCAGCCACCCATCGCGGTCTCGCGGAATGGGCCGGGCAGTGGGAAAACTACATCGTCGACAACGTCGTTCCCTGGACGGATGCCACCCTCCCGACCATCCCCTCCGCAGCCGACCGTGTCATCGGAGGTCTATCCGCCGGCGGATACGGCGCAGTCGACATCGGCCTGCGACACCCGCAACTGTTCGGCACACTCGAGTCCTGGAGCGGCTACTTCACACCCTTCCGAGACGGCCCCTTCGTCCATGCATCACCGTCTAATCTCGCAGCGCACAACCCGTCACTGCTCGTACGCAGAGAAGCACCGTTACTGCGGCGACTCGGTGTGAAATTCGAACTCTCCAGCGGAGTCGGCCACGGCACCATCACACCTGCCATGACCACGACCTTCGCCACCGAACTCCAGTCACTCCACCTTCCCTACACGATCTGGGACGTCCCCCGAACGATCAATGGCCCCGACTACCACGATCAGATACACCACGGACTCGCCTACGCGCTGGCCCACCGCTGACACCAGACGCCGCCGCTCGCCACGCTCGCATTTCCCTCGCGCCGGGACCGGCCCGAGCACAGAACGGATCGTCGAGTAACTGCTCGAGGACTACGGCGTCCCAGTCAACGTCGTCTCGTTCCACTACTTCCGCGACGGCGACGCCGAGTACCTCGGCCGCAGCTGGCTGCACGACCCCCGCCGTCGCCGAAGAGCGGACACGGTCCTCGGACACAAAGCGAACGCCAGGCGAGTGGAACGGAACGGCACTCCGTGATGCCCCCCGGCTCTTGGGACGACGCCCGTGCTGGGCACACCTCAGGCAAAAGAGCCGCTTCAGGAGCCACGGGAGCTGTTCAACTCGCTGGGCTACAAGCCCGCGCTCGCAGAGACCGACACTCTGCCCGCGGGAGTCGTGAAGCGGACGGCGGTGAGTCCCGGCGCAGGTCGCGTGAGGGTGTGATCAGCGATGGCAGATACCAGGCGACGACGTGCAGCCCGGCCGCGTGGGCCGCGTCGACGCGTTGCCCCAGTTGAGTTGGGCGCACGAGATCGGTCAACTGGCTGGAGTTCCCGGTTTCCAGAACAGTGTCTTCACGCCGTGCGCCTTCATCAACGCTGCCACCTGCGCCGGGGCGCGCCAGCTGGCCACGTCCCAGATATCGATCCAGGTGCCGAGGCCCCGGTAGGCGCTGGCGGCGCGTCGCGGCGCGGCGGAAACCGTTACCCCAAGAGCACAGGCAACCGAGACGACGGCGGCGGCGGCTAGAACCCGACGGAAAGCCAGAACAGGAGTGTGGCAGAAGGGATCAGCCCTCGCCGCACAAGCAGACCATGACGCAGAGCAGACGTCCAGTCGGCGCCGTCCGCGGCCGGTCGAGGCACGAAGCGTCTGTCGAATCTGCCCGGGTGAGCAGCGGAAGCTGTGACCGGACCCCGTTTTTTGGTCCAGTTGTTATGAGAGTTCTGGTTGGTTTTCCGTCCTGCAGTGGCGGGCGTATTCGGTGGGGGTTTGGTAGTTCAAGGATTGGTGGGGTCGGTAGTGGTTGTACTCGAGGCGCCAGTCGTTGATCAGGATCTGGGCTTCGTAGAGGGTGTTGAAGGACTCCATGTCGAGCAGCTCTCGGCGGAGGTGGCCGTTGAACGATTCGATGTAGGGATTCTGCCAGGGTGCTCCTGGCTCGATGTAGCCGGTGGTGACGCCGGTGAAGCGGCACCAGTCTTGGAGGGCGTGGGCGACGAGCTCGGGACCGTTGTCGCAACGGATCAGCTGGGGTGCAGTGCCGCGCCGCTCGACGATCCGCTCGAGCGTGCTGACGGTGTCGTCAGCGCCCATTCGGCGGGCTGCTGGCGTGGCCAGGGCCTCACGCGTGTACTCATCGGTGACGGTCAAGATCTTGATCGGCCGGCCGTCGGCTGTTTGGTCGAACGAGGAAGTCGAGTGCCCAGACGTGGTTCGGGCAGGCCGCGGCCACATGGCCTGGCATCCGCTTGCCACGCCGGCGCCGACGCGGCCTGGCTGGCAGGCGCAGCCCCTCATCGCGCCACAACCTTTGCACCCGCTTGCGGTTGCAGACGAAGCCCTCGCGGCGAAGCAGCGCGTGGATACGTCGGTAGCCGTAACGAGGATGGCGTCTGGCCAGCAGGCGAAGACGCTCGCGTAGCAGCGCCTCCGCCGGGACGCGCCGACGCTGGTAGCGCTGCGAGGAGCGATGCTGTCTCGTCGCCTGGCACGCTCTTCGTTCCGAAACCCGGAAACGGCCTTGCAGGTGCACGACCGCCCTGCGCCGCCGCTCCGGGCTCAGAAGTTTCCCCGGGACACCTCCCTCAGCATGTCGATGTCCAACGCCTGCTCGGCCACCATCCGCTTCAAGCGGGCGTTCTCCTTCTCCAGCTGCTTCAACCGCACGACGTCTTCGGGGCGCATCGCCTTGTACTGCACTCGCCAGCGCTGGTAGGTCTGGATCGACACCTCCAAGTGCCGACAGACGTCCTGCAGATCGGTGCCTTCGGCCAGTAGCCGATCCGCCTCCCGAAGCTTCCTGACGATCTGCTCCGGGCTGTGCCTCCTGCCCTTCACGAGAGTCACCTCCTTCGCCCACTCGGGCGATCGTGACTCTCACAACGGCTGGACCAGTTTCAGGGGGTCAGGTCACCCCGAGACCGACGACCGTGCCTCCGACGATGAGTGCGAGCGCCAAACGAAACCGTCTCATCGAAAACACCTCCTTCCACGAACCACCGTGCGCCAGCCGCGTTACCGATTGATCACGGCCCGGTAAGAGCGACGGAAAACGACCGCACCACCCCACCACGCCGGTCCGCGAGTCCCAGCACCTGCCCCGCCCCGGAGGAGAGGCGATTGACCTTGCCCCTTCTGCGCCCTCTGAGTGGTCCCCGAGGGCCGGTCGGTAGACGCGGCAGCCCGGATCAGCAGAGGCAGACTCGGTAGAGACAGAGACGGCCCAGCCGCTGATCAAGAACCCGGTCTTCTGGCGCGCCTCGGGCGACAGCGGGGGCACCGGAGGGCACGTGGTCGGCGCAGCGTGCAAGTCGGCGGCTAGGAAGCGAGCAGCAGCGGCTCGTCGGGCTCGAGCAACGCCGGCCTTTCGTTGCGCACCGATTTCATGAGCCTTGAGGCGGCCGGGCGATCATCAGCGCGGCGTCGAGCGGCTGCTCATTGGGCGCTTCGCTTTTCGATCAGGTGCCGCTGATGCGTCCGAACGACGTGCGACCCGAGCGACCCTAGGCGGAGGCGAGAACGTTGCCATGAATCACTGATGTAGATCAGCGATAGCCCCTATAGCGGTGCGAGGCGCGTGGGAGAAAATTGGGGTGTCGCGCGAGGGGCGAGACTTCTTCGCGACGTTGGGAGGCTATGTCTGCTGAGTGGGAGGAGCGGTGCTCAGTTTCCGGCAGGTGAGCAAGCGGTTCGGGGCGGTGCAGGCGCTCACGGAGTGTTCGTTTTCGGTCGGGCGTGGGCGGATGCTTGGCTTCCTCGGCCCGAATGGCGCGGGGAAGACGACGGCGATGCGCGCGGTGTTCGGGCTTATCCGACTCGACCGTGGCGAGGTGTTCTGGGACGGTGGGGTGGTCGGGCTGGCGGAGCGGCTGCACTTTGGCTACATGCCGGAGGAGCGTGGTCTCTACCCGCGGATGCCGGTCGGCGAGCAGCTCGTCTACTTCGGGTGCCTGCACGGACTTGACACCGGGGCGGCGCGGGCGGCGGCATCGGACTGGCTCGAGCGGCTTGGCCTCGCCGACCGCGGCGGCGCGAAGGTCGAGGAGCTTTCGCACGGCAACCAGCAGCGTGTGCAGCTTGCGGCGGCGTTGCTTCATGAGCCGGAGCTGCTTGTTCTTGATGAGCCGTTCGCGGGCCTCGACCCGGTCGCTGTGCGCACGCTCGCGGAGGTGCTTCGCGGCGAGGCGGCGCGCGGCGCCGCCGTCCTCTTCTCCAGCCATCAACTCGAGCTTGTGGAGGACATCTGCGAGGAGGTCGCGATCATCGACCACGGCCAGATCGTCGCGACAGGCGAGGTAGGCGCGCTGCGGCGCCGTTCGCAGCGGCGGCAGATCGAGCTGCAGCTCGAGGGCGCACCGCCGGAGTGGCTGCCGGATGTCGCCGGAGTCGAGCTTGTGGAGCGCCGTAACGGCGACCTGCGGTTGTTGGCGGGCCGAGAGGTCGACCCGAAACGGGTGCTCGCGGCGGCGGAGCGGACGGGTCGGGTCGTCGAGTTCAGCTACGGCCCGCCCTCGCTTGCGGAACTCTTCCTCGAACTGGTGGGGCGATGAGCGGACGGCGCGCGATCACGCTCGTCGCCGGGCGCGAGATCCGCGAGCGCCTGCGCAGCAAGCTGTTCCTCATCTCGACGCTGGTCATGCTCCTCGTCGTGGGCGGGTCGACCGCGTTGAACGGGGCACTCTCGAAGGAGGAGACGTACCGAGTCGCGGTGACGGCGCCGGCGCCGACTGGCCTCGTCGCCGCGCTCCAACGTGCGGCCAAACCCTTCGACGACGCGAAAGTGCAGTTGCGCGTGGTCGCCTCGCCGCAAGCCGGACGGCAGGCGCTCGAAGCCAAGCAGGTCGACGCGCTCCTGCTCCTGTCGGCCGACCGGCTCGTCTTCCGGGCGAACGTCGACGCGAAGGCCGCTGCGATTGCAGACACAGCGGTGCGCGCGGTCCGCCAGCACCTGCCGCCGGCACCGGAACTGATGACATCAACGCTCCATCGTCCGGACACGAAGATCACCGACGCCGCAACCCTGGTCGCGTATGTCGGCTCGCTGCTCCTGCTCATGTCACTGGCGATCTACGGCCAATGGGTGGTCAGCGGCGTCGTCGAGGAGAAGAACAACCGCGTCGTCGAGGTGATCCTCTCGACGGTGCGGCCACGCCACCTGCTCGCCGGCAAGGTGATCGGCATCGGCCTGCTCGGACTCGCGCAGCTCGCGCTCATCGCCGGCCTCGCCGCCACCCTTCTCGCCGCCGGGGTCTTCGACGCCCCGGCCGGACTCGGCGGCAGCCTCGCGCTCGTCATCCCCTGGTTCGCGCTCGGGTTCGCGCTCTACGCGGTCGCCTACGCCGCCGCCGGCGCGCTCGCCTCCCGACAGCAGAACGCAGAAACGGCGGGACAACCGGTCACCTACACGCTCCTCGCCGCCTACTTCGCCGGCTACATCGCACTCTCAACCAACATGGACGGCCTGCTCGCAAACGTCCTCACCGTCTTCCCGCTCACCGCGCCACTCGTGCTACCCGCCCGCAGCGCGCTCGCCGGCGTACCACTCTGGGAACACGCGCTCGCCGTCGTGCTCGTCCTCGCCTCGATCTACGCACTCGTCCGCTTCGCCGGCCGCGTCTACGCCCACGGCCTCCTCCACACCGGCCCCCGCCTCGGCGTACGTGCTGCCTGGCACCTCACCCGCCAGCCCTAACGAGCTGCTCAACCTACTCGTCTCTTGCGCCGTGGCGGGACGCTGCGGCGCTCGGGGTGACGGTGCGAGCGAGGAGCACTGCGCTGATGATGAGCGAGGAGAAGGCGGCAAGTTGTAGCGCGCCCTTTGGGCCGCGGGGTAGCTGTTCTCCGAAGACGACGAAGCCGGCGGCGATCGGTACTGCATTCGTGGCGAGAGTTGCCAGCCCGGCGGCGACGAGTGCGTTGCCGTGCTGGAAAGCCCCCTGAAGGACGCTTGTGCCGAGCGCGTAGCAGACGATCAAGGTGATGACCGCGACGAACCAGACTCCCCCGTAGACGACGAGCTTTGCAGAGATGTCGCCGACCGCGAACAGCAGACCGGCTGCGAGTCCGAGAGCCGGGGCGCGTGTGAGCCCGAGACCGAAACGAGCGAGCAGGAGCGCGGCACCAGTCGAACCGACGATCCAGATCGTGACGTCACGCCAGTCCGGGGGATGGTCGGTCTGGCGGGTGTCGACCAGGGAGAGAGCGAGGAGGACGAGTCCGGTGAGCGCGACCACGACAGCGATCTGCTCGTGCCGGGCGAGTCGGCTCGGTCGTCCATGGGCGGTTGCGAGTGCGAGAACGGCGATGCCGGAGGCGCAGACGGCCTGCACGAGCGAGATCGGCGCAAGGTAGAGCGCTACGACGTACACCAGCCAGCCGGCTGTCTCGGTCCCGAAGCCGACCACCCAGTCTCGATCGGCGAGCAGCAGCGAGACGAATCGACGCGGCCGCCGAGCCGAGAAAGCCGGCATCGCGGCGGCGGCGTCGTGCTCTCGCGAATACGCCCAGTTGACCGCGACGGCCGAGACGAGAGCGAGCACGAGTCCGATCGAGATACTCACGCTCAGCTCCCGTGCGGCCGCTCGCAAGGCAAGGCTGGACCCGAGCGGGTCGCCGCGTGTCTGCTCGCGGCCGTTGCGTCTCGTGTGTGGTCAGGAGGCAAGGTCGCGGCGGTCGAAGGCGATCGGCGCAAGAACGCAGGCAATGACGGTAATCGCAAGCAGGACCCCGATGTGACCAGCGTCGAGCCCGTGCCGGAGTGGATCGCTGGCCGCGTAGTGGTAGAACGGTGACGCCTTTCGGAGCGGCTCGAGCGCGTCGACGAGCGGCGCGAGCGCATTGACGAGGTAGGCGGCGACCGCTGCGGCCGCCGCGACTCCGATCGCTCTTGCCCGGTGCCCCCAGGCTGCGCCGACGAGGAGGGCGATGCAACCGTAGGCGAGCGCCAAGAGTCCGGCACTGACTGTCGCAGCGAGCAGGTGGCCAGGCGAGACGTTCATGCCGACGGCGGCTCGCTCCGACCAGGAGCGAGATCCAGAGCACCAGGCTCAGCGCGGTGAGCTCGATGGTCAGCGCAGCGAGCTTGTCGAGCACGAGGCGTCGTCGGGAGACTGGGGTTGCAAGCAGAAGATCGAGTGTGCCTTGCTCCTCTTCTCCGGCAACTGCGCGTGCGCCGGCTCCGATTGCGACGACGAGCATGAGCAGGGGCAACATGAACGCAAACAGCTCGGCTCCCAGGTAGCCGGCGCCGGAGACGTAGTCGAGCTGACCTCCGAAGCTGACGAATCCCTTGACCGCCTCGGGGTAGTCCTCGACGAGCTTGTTGAGGCTCGGGTTGTCCCTGACCGACGGGTAGACGGCGATCATCAGGGCGACGGTGCCGATCAGTCCCATGCTCCACCAACCGATCGCCCGACGGCTGTCGCGCAGGGTCTTGAGAGCGATGTTACGCAGCACGCTGCTTCTCCTGTGTGCCGTAGAGGCTGAGGAAGATGTCCTCGAGGTCGGCTTCGTGGCTGTCGACGGCCAAGACGTGGTGTCGAGCGAGTGCTTTCACGAGGGCGTCCGCCTCACCGTCGAGCGCGAACAGAACCACGGTGCCGTGCCGGTCCAGCTGCCGGACACCGGGAACGTCGTCGAAGGCACCCTGCGGGGGCACGACGGCGAAGCTGACCTCGACGCGCGTGAAGGCGCGGGCGCGTAGCGTCTCGACCGCCTCGACGAGAACGAGTTCGCCGTCGCGGATCAGCGCGACCCGGTCGGCGACTTGTTGCACCTCGGGAAGTACGTGGGAGCTGAGGAAGACGGTGCGCCCGTCGTCCTTCGTCTCGCAGATCAACTGGTGCAGGATCTGCTGGACGAGAGGATCGAGTCCCGCCGACGGCTCGTCGAGCACCAGCAGCTCGGGCCTGTGCATGAACGCCTGGATGAGGCCGAGCTTCTGTCGGTTCCCTTTCGACAGCGCCCTGATCGGGCGCTCGAGCTCGACCTCCAGGCGTTCGGCGAGGCCGGGTGCGTCGCCGAGCCTCTCGAGGCCGCGGAGGTGAGCGAAGTAGGAGAGCAGCTCGTGTCCGGTCAACCGCTCGTACAGACGCAGGTCCCCCGGCAGGTAGCCGACGCGGCGGCGGACTGCGATGCCGTCCCGCCGCGGATCGAGTCCAAACACTTCGACGCGGCCGCGAGTCGGCCGGATCAGGTCGAGCACGAGCCGAATCGTCGTCGTCTTACCGGCCCCGTTCGGGCCGAGGAACCCGAACACCTCGCCCGCACGGATCTCCAGGTCGACATCGACGATCCCCCGCGTAGCGCCGTAGAACTTCGTCAACCTCTCGCAGCGAACGACGCTCACGACTCAACCACCGACGAAGAACCACCGGAAATCACCTCGCGCATGAACACAGCCTTCACCGAACAAGTTGGCCGGGCATCAGGGCGGCCGCTGAACGAGAGGCGGAAAGCCCGCAGGCGATGTCGTTCTGCCATGGCGGTGACGGCTCTGACCCGTCGATCCTGTGAGCGCCCGTCCGCCGAGAACGGCGGACTCAGAGCGGCCGGCTGGCAGCGACTCGTCGCTCGAGCAGCGGCCGAGTATCGGGCGGAAGTCACGTCATGGCCTCGCGGCAGCGCCCGCGGAGCGCCGCAGCCGGCGTTCGAGCAGTTTCTTGGCCTCGGTGGCCCACAGCACCAGGCTCGCGAGTCCGGTGCAGATCAGCCATTCGTCGAGCGCGAGCGGTGCCGTGCCGAACGGTTTGTTGAGGAAGGGCAGCTGCACGACCGCGACTTGGAGTAGGGCGGAGAGCGCGATCGCACCCCACAGGAAGCGGTTCGTGAACAGCCGGTGGAAGGCGCTCGTGTGGTCGGAGCGGGCGTTGAAGCAGTTGAAGAGTTGCGCGAGGACGAGGGTCGTAAACGCCATCGTCCGCGCCTCCACGACGTTTCCGGAGTCACCGACGATTCCGCCGGGAAGGCGGAGGTCGAGCGCGACAAGTGTGACGACTGCCATCACCGCGCCGACCCAGACGATGCCGATCCACATCTCGGTGTCGATCACGCGGTCGGTGAGTCCGCGCGGCGGCCGTCGCATGACGTTGTCCGGAGGCGGGTCCATCCCGAGCGCGAGCGCCGGCGCGCCGTCGGTCAAGAGGTTGATCCAGAGGATCTGCGTAGCGAGCAGCGGCACCGCGATCGCCTCGCCGGTGTTCTCCAGGCCGATCACGCTCGCGAGCACGACCCCGAAGAACATCGTGAAGACCTCGCCGATGTTCGACGAGAGCAGGAAGCGCAGGAACTTGCGGATGTTCGCGAAGATCCCGCGACCCTCGCGGATGGCGCTGACGATCGTGGCGAAGTTGTCGTCGGCGAGGATCATGTCTGCCGCCTCTTTGGCGACGTCGGTGCCGGCGATGCCCATCGCGACGCCGATGTCGGCCGCCTTGAGCGCGGGCGCGTCGTTGACTCCGTCGCCCGTCATCGCGACGATCCTCCCGTGCGCGTGAAGCGCGTCGACGATCCGCAGCTTGTGCTCTGGCGCCACACGGGCATAAACCGAGACCTCCAGGACCGTGGCTGCGCGCTCGTTCGTCGTCGAGCGCCTCGAGTTCGTCGCCCGTAACGACGCGTGAGCCGACCGGGGCGATGCCGAGATCGGCTGCGATCCGGGCCGCCGTGTGCGGGTGGTCGCCGGTGATCATCAGTGCACGCACGCCAGCGGCACGTGCCTCCGCGATTGCCTCCCCGGCCTCCGGCCGAGGAGGATCGATGATCCCGACCATCCCGAGATAGACAAGCTCCCGCTCGATCGACTCGTCCTCAGGAAGCCGCTCGCCCGCAGGCAGCGGCCGATAGGCGACAGCCAGCGTCCGCAACGCCATATCGGCGAGGCGGTCGACGGAGGCGAGGATCTCGCTCCGCCGGGCGTCCGTTAGCAGCCGCACATCGTCGCGGAGACGCTCCTTGGTGCAGCGGGCCAGCAGGACGCCCGGAGCGCCTTTCGTAACGACGATGCCGCCGTCACCTGCGATGTCGGTGTGCAGTGTGCTCATCAGCCTGCGCTCGGGAGTGAACGGAACCTCGCCCACGCGCTCGAACCGCGAGCGACGTGTCTCGGTCAGCCCCTCGACCTTCGCCTCCGCGACAAGAAAGGCCGCTTCCGTCGGGTCGCCCTGGATCGTCCACTCGCCGACCTCCTCACGAAGCACAGCGTCGTTCGCCAGGCTCCCGGCCGCAAGAACCGCCTGGACCTCGTTCAGCAGAACCGGGTCGTCGAGCGGCCGCCCGTTCACGCGCAGCTCGCCCTCGGGTCGGTAGCCGCTGCCGGTGACGTCGACTGCTCCCGAGCCGGTCACCACCTTCTGAATAGTCATCTCGCTCTTCGTCAGCGTCCCGGTCTTATCCGAGCAGATCACCGACGCGGACCCGAGCGTCTCGACCGACGACAGCTTCTTCACGATCGCGCGCTGCTGCGCCATCCGCTGCACCCCGAGCGCGAGCACAACTGACAGCACGGCCGGGAGCCCCTCCGGCACGGCCGCGACGGCGAGCGAGACGCCGACGAGTAGCACCGAAACGAGGTCGGAGGCCGTGCTGATGTTTGCGGTGAGCAGGATCGCGCCGACCACCACGAGCGCGATCGCGATCACCGCGATCCCGAGCATCCGTCCCAGCCGGTCGATCTCCCTCTGCAGCGGTGTCGGTAGCTCGACCGTGCGGCCGAGCAAGCGAGCGATATTGCCCATCTCCGTCGCCATCCCGGTCGCCGTCACGACGGCCCGGCCCCGCCCGCGCGCGACCGCGGTACCGCTGAAGACCATGTTCACCCGGTCGCCCAGTCCGAGCGGCTCCGCGATCGGGCCGACCTCCTTCAGCACCGGCTCGCTCTCCCCCGTCAGGGACGCCTCGGCCACGGTCAGCGAGGCCGCCTCGACGAGCCGCCCGTCAGCGGCGACGGCGTCACCCTCGGCGAGCAGGAGGACGTCTCCCGGCACGACGTCGGCCGCGGGAACGCGCTCCTGGCGCCCGTCGCGCACGACACCCGCCGTCGCCCCCGCTATCCGCTGCAACGCCGCCACCGCCTGCTCGGCCCGCGCCTCCTGCACGTAGCCGAGCACCGCGTTGGCGACGATGATCGCCGCAATCACAATCGCGTCGAATGGCGCCTCCTCGCCGCCCTCCAGTACCCACGCCACCAGCGAGACCACGACGGCGGCAAGCAGCAGAGTAGATCAGCGGATCAGCGAACTGGCCGAGGAACTTCCGCCACGCCGACATCTGCTCCGCTGCCTCGAGCTGGTTCGGCCCACACCGCGCCAGCCGTGCCTTCGCTTCCGCCTCACTTAAGCCTTGACGAACGTCGGTACCGAGCGCAGCCGCCACCTCGTCCACCGTGCGCCGCCAGACGTCGGTCGAGCCCGACGGGCTCGCATCGGCGTCGCTGTCATTCGTCACACTCACCTCCCGCCCAACGAGCGTGGCATATCCCTACGCGGGCTGTGCGTCCGCAACGAGTTCGACCGGGGCAAGCTCGTACTGACCGTCTGGCCTGGGTTCCGCACGTCCGGGCAAGCCCTACTCTCCGGGCGCGTCCCGCACGATCACGACCGGGCAGGGCGCGTGATGCGCGCATTGCTGGCCGACCGAGCCGAGCAGGAGCGCCTTGAAGCCGCCCAGTCCGCGGGAGCCGACCACGAGGAGCGCAGCGTCTCTCGCCGCGTCGACGAGGGCGGCTGCCGGCGGGCCCTCGACGACAGCCTTCTCGACGACGATGCCGGAGTCGTCACCCAGAGCCTTGTCGACGACCTCGTCGAGCAGCGCCTGGGCCGCGTCGTGCATCCCGTCGAAGTCGGTTCGGATGGCGTGCTCGGCCTCGTGGTAGGTAGAAACCGGGGGCGTAGCCCACGCATGCACGACGCGCAGCCGTGCCTCTCGCAACCGCGCCTCAGCGACCGCGAATCGCAGAGCTGCCAGCGAGCACTCCGAGCCGTCGACTCCGACGATGATCGTTTCCATGAGCCCCTTTTCCGAGCGCACCGTGCCGGGAACCGCCCGGCGCCGCATCCGGACGGCCTCCGATCGGTCGCGCGGGAAAATACTGGCCCCGGCGCATGGGGCAACAATCGCCAGGACGTCGCACGCGCCGCACCTGGCGGAAGCGGACCAGGTACCGGTCGAATATGAGTACGAAAAGGGCCCGCTTTCGCAGGCCCTTAAGTGACCTTCGTTGAGTCGGTGTCGCTTTCGTCTACCCGATCGGAAAGGCGTTCGGAGGGTTCTTCCTGCCGCCTTCTCGGTTGGGCTTCGGCCTACTCACGATCCGTGCTAAGCGCGAGTCGATGATCGCTCCGCATCGCTGCGACGGCGTCAGTGGATTCCCTGATTCGTCCTGACCTGCAATGAGAACGGCCTCCGTACATGCAGCCTCTAGCCTGTGCGCGCTGACGGAACGTCGGCAGGTCGCCCGGAGGGGCGTTACTCGGTCGGACTACCTGGCAGACCAACTGGACGCCCACGGCAGTAGACCTTGCCCGCCGGGACAAGTGGCGTCAGTTCGCGCCGGGTTCGCCTCCTCGAATCGGTCGAGCGTTGCGCCGTCGAACGAGGTCGGAGTCTTCGAGCGGCTCGATGTGGGTGAGGACCGTGGTGTGAGGCAGCGTTGCGCGCACGTCGGCCTCGACTCGCTCGAGCAGTTCGTGCCCTCGCTGCACCGACCAACCGCCCGGGACGAGCACGTGCATCGAGACGAACGAGCGCCGTCCCGACTGCCGGTTGCGGATTGCGTGGAACACGACTCCCTGGCAGCGATACGGCTCGAGCGCTGCGTCGAGCGCCGACTGCTCGCGAGGGGGGCAGGGCGCGGTCCATCAGGCCTCCGCTCGCCCGGCGAATGAGCTTGATGCCGGTGAAGACGATGTTCGCGGCGACGGCGAGCGCGATCAGCGGGTCGAGCCGTTCCCAGCCTGTCAGCGCCACGACTGTGACGCCGGCAATGACACCAACGGAGGTCCACACGTCGGTGAGAAGGTGCCGTCCGTCGGCCTCGACGGTGATGGAGCGGTGACGGCGACCGGCGCGGACAAGCGTGACGCCGACGAGCAGGTTGATCACCGAGGCGGCGGCTGTGACTGCGAGGCCGACGCCGACGTCTTCGAGCGGAACGGGGTGGAGAAGGCGCTTGATCGCGACCCAGGCGATTGAGCCGGCGGCGACCAGGATGAGGCCGCCCTCGACGCCGGCGGAGAAGTACTCGGCCTTCTCGTGGCCGTACATGTGCTCCTCGTCGGGAGGGAGCGTGGCCCAACGCACCACGGCCAGCGCGATCAACGCGGCCGCGAGGTTGACGACGGACTCGAGCGCGTCCGAGAGCAGGCCGGTCGACCCGGTCAGCCGCCAGGCGAGCGTCTTCAGCCCGATCGTCGCAATCCCGGCCGCGACCGACAGCAGCAGCAACCGGGTCAGCAGTCGCCGCTGCGCGCCGGAATCCACCCGCGCAGCCTACGCACGCTCCCAACGGGCAGCGGAACGGTAACGCGGGGCTCGCAGCCGCGTGCGCGGGTCGATAGGGGTTGGCCCTAGCCTCTCTCTTCCTGTTCGCGGAGGAACTCGAGGACCGCGTGGCCCTTCGCGGTCAGCACCCAGACCGGCTTGCCGTTGCGGTAACGGCCGTTGTGCTTGACCAGGCCTTCGGCTTGGAGCGCGGACCGGGACTGCTGCACGTTCTCGGACGTGTCAGCCTCAACCACCGCCTGCGCGGCCAGCAGCTCCTCCAGCGAGAACTCCTCCTTCATCACAGCTTCTCCTTGGCGCCAACGACGGTGCTCGTCCTCGGCGCTGTGGGGCTGCTTCACGGTCGCACGGCTGTCTTGCTGGCCCTCGGTGTCGGTGTCGCGATTCTCGCGGTCCAGGGACTGCGGAACGCCCGGGTCGAGCGCTTCGGCCGCGCGGGCACTCTCGCTGCCGTCGTGCTCAACACGTGTCTCGGCGTCATGCTCGTCGTCCTGGAGGTTGCTGTGTCGCACTGACGCCGACCCTCCCGCATAGCGGCACCCGCGAACGACATCGGCACATCCACCGACGACGATGCGGCTTTCCCGCCGCCCTCGGAGAGAACATCACCGCGCCGTCCTTGTGGGCTCGCCCGCCCGATGCGCGCCGCGGAGTTCATCGACCCGGTCGGTGCAGCCCGTCGACTGAGGCCGGTTACCCGATCGACGAGAGTGACCCTCGGCCACGGTGTTATCAGCCTGAGGCAACCGTCATTGCATTGAGTCGCTGGATATTTAGCGCGGCTGCCCGCCATCGCGGCGTCAAATGAAGACGCTCGAAGCCTCGAGCGACCTCTGCTCGCAACTCCTTCTCAAGGACAACTAATGGATGGGGACGGGTTTGTCCGCGTGAACCACCAACCGTCAAACCCTCGCGGGCGAGAGTCTCGGCGACTTCTCTAAGCCGATCACGGGCCCGGAGTACGTCGGCCAGCAGAATCAAGTCAACGTCGCCTGGCCTTTCGACGTTGTGGACAAGACAGAACTCAGACACGAGCGCGTCCCAAAAGGGAGCGTGAGCCAGCGGAGAGATCGTCGGGTGGTTGCACGCAAAAAAAAGAGTAGTGACTCAATCGGCGGTTCCGCAGAGGCACGCGCGGCCGCTTGAGCGGCTCCAAAGCATCGGGCTGAGTTCCTAGGTGGCCATACCCCTCAGCGCGACCGCGCCGGTCGAGCTCGAGCACGAAGGCGGACACCGCAGGCAAGGAGGTCATCCTCTCTCGCGTCGTCGCGCGCCGGCGGCGACCCGCCCGCGCTGCGCGTGAGCGCGTGACGTCATCGCCGAGCCGGTCGACCGTCGCCGCGCGCCGCGAGTCAGGGCGGCGGCGCGACCGCCGCGACCGCGGCGAGTACGACACGTCGCAAGAAGGTCAGACACTCTTCGCAGATCTCGGGCCCGTCGGGCTGCCATGCCCGCTCGAGCGCGCGCCCGTAGCACCAACAGCAACACGAGGATCGAGTCGTCATGCCGCGCCTATCCCCGTGCGTTCGCGGTAGCGGTCGAGGAGCTCGGCACGGACACGTTGCACTCGTCGGCGTATCGAGAGGGCCGACAGTCCGAGACGCTGCTCGAGCGCGACACTCGTCTCCCCACGCGAGAGCGGCACGACGAGCAGCGCGATCGTCTCCCTCGACTCGGGTGACAGTTCGGCGATCATCGCGCGCGCCGCGGCCCGCTCCTCGACACGCTCCTGCCAGTCGTCGCCGTCGACGACCGCGACATCGTCGAGCGCGAACGACGCGCCGAGTTGCGACTCGAGTAGCGGCTCGGCTACAGCCGAGGGACCTCGACCCTGCCGTACAGATGGGCGCTCACGCGTCCACCAGGACGTTGCGCGCAACGGCAGGAGCCGCGACAAGTAGCCCGAGAACGATCCGATCGACGGGTCGTAGCGGTCGTAGAGCTCGAGCGCGGTCACGAGCAGGTAGCTGAGTGCATCCTCGCGCTGGGCCGCGGTCAGCGATCCGCTCGCGCCTGCCCGGTTTAGCGTCACCGCGAGAACATGGGCGCAGTACGACTCGACGTCGAGGACGTTGCCGAGCGCTACGGGTGAGCGAGGCGGGCGGTCCGTGGCCCTGATCCTAGTTGCCAGCCGCGACGACAGTTGCCCACACCGGCGACACCATCCGTTTCCCGAGACGGAGGCCGCTCCCAACGCGCATGGCTGATCAGGGCAGACACCGGCAGGCTAATAGTGGACGTCGACGGCATCCGGGCGGGCGGCGATACTGTCGGAGACCGCTGAGGGTTGCGGCTCATCCGCTTGAAGCGCCCCCGGCGGGGCGCTTCGGCGTTCTAGGGGATGCGGTGACCGGCAACGCTTCTGGCGTGCGAAGTACGAGGAGATGCACGAATGGGCAGAGCTCGCGGTGAACGCGGCGAGGCGGCTCGGAGACGCCCCGCTGATCGCGGCGGCTCTCGCTGCGCTCGCGCTCGCGGATTCGATGACGGGGGCGCCCGAACGCGCGGAGGCCGACCGTTCGGAGGCGGCAACCCTCGTCGACTCCATGTCTGACGGCGAGCTTGCTCGCCACATCCAGGCCTCGGCGTTGCTCGGGGGCGTGGAGCTCTATCTCGACCGGTACGCCGAGGCCGACGTGCACGCCAATCGTGCGCTCGCGGTGGCGCGTGCCACCAGCCAGGGGGAGCATGTCCTCGTCCTGATCCAGACCGTGGGCGCGGTGTGGCGCCAGCGTGGCAAGCTGGCCGGGGCCGCCGAGCTGCTCGACGGCGGGATCGAGGCGGCGCGCGTCCTGGGCAACACCCACGCGCTCGTCTGGGGCCTTTCCAGCCGCTCCTCAACGGCGCTCCGGATGGGGACGTCGAGCTCGCGCTCGCGACCGCCCAGGAGAGCGTCGACCTTTGCGAGGACCCGCCCAGCGGACCGCCCCCCGCCAACGCGAGGCCCATGCGCGGACGCGCGCGTCCCTGCGTCCGGACGCGGCCTGCGCGCCCCGGGAGCCGCACGTGACGGCATGGGCCTCCTCGAGGGGTTGTTGTCGGGGTGCCGCGATCTTACCGTGTACCGACGATTACGCGGCAGCCTTGACCGCGCGCTTCGCCTTCTTCGTT
>CAVUNV010000006.1:0-278546 GCA_963742925.1 uncultured Actinomycetes bacterium
GGAAATCGTCTACGCGCCGTCTCGAGCCGCGGCCGGTCGTGTGATGAGCCAGCTCCCCTCCGCCGGATCGGTCAGCGTGCCTCGGGAAGGACCTGTAGCTGAAGGTTGGTCAGGCACGGCGGGTTTGTTGGATACTGTAGTGGTGCTGTCTGAGCCCACCCTTACCGACGCGGCAGCGGCGATTGTCGTAAATTGGTGCCTGGGAAGTGTCATCTGACGGCTGGGACGAGCCGCAGACGGACGTTTATGACTTTCAAATGACTACAGGGCGGACACCCTCACACGCTTGTTTTCTTTCGAAACGGAGCTTCGATTTGCGCATCGTCCCCTTCGCTCCCGGCACGACCTGACGTCTGATCGAGACGCTCCAGCAGCAGTTACCAGCCGACGCGCACGGCCTGCTCCGGCGGACGCTTCGTGCATCGGCGCGCTGCTCGGCATCGCGGTGCGCAAGCGGCGACACTTCCGTGATGGGCCGACTGGCCTGAAAGTCGGCGGCGACGTCGAAGAGCTCAGCGTCGGCGTCCCGAAGGACGTCCTCGACACGACCGGCGTCGTCCGCTGCTTACGGCAGCCGAGCGGCTTCAACCTTCGCGGTCGCCACTTCACCTCCGTCGTGCCCAACTGGCCAGCCGCGGAGCCCTCCCGGAAGGTGCTCGGCAGCGCCCCGGCGACCCACGGCGACCTGCGTCCCTGGTTTCGACCGGCGGGACCGCAGGTGGCCGAGTGCCGCTCATGAACGGTGAACGGGTGGCTCGGCGTCTTCGGCCTGTTCGAGGGCACATCCCGACGACCGGCCCAAGCGCCACCGCATCTCACCCCCAAGTCGAGGTGCTTCGCCTTCTGAAGCAGGGCCGCTCGACAAAGCAGATCGCCGCCGAACTCCACCTGACCACCGTAGACAGTCAGCAACCACATCCGCGGCTTTTTCGCGCCCTCGGCGTCAACTACGCACTCGAAGCTGTCGCCGCCACCCTGGATCTGTTCCGCACCAGGCTGGGCGATCCACCGATGGTCGAGCGGGCGAGGCGGGAAACCGAAGATGGCTCATGCACCCGCGCCGGCTTGCCTGCTCTCGAGGGCCTAGTGCGACGCGGGTGCTTATCGGCTCGACAATGCGGACACGACGAGGCACGTCGATTTCGGATGATCGCGATTGCAAGGGGACATCATTCCCTGTGCTGGGAAGATGCGACGGGAAGGGTCGCGCTGACGAATCTATCCGGCGGCTGCAGAGAGCACTGCCGCGCGCGGCGAGACGAGTTCGCTGTCTGGATATCTCGTTCTGGAAAGTGCGCAATGAAGATGTCCGGCGCGAATTGCTCGAGGTGCGCCACTGTGACACTGTTGGCAACGCACGCGTCCAGGATGTCGCGCGCGCCCCGACCAGCAGGACGCGCCCGTTAACTCGGTTGATCAGCGTGCTTTGGGCCGCTGCGCTTGAGGAGTCGGCATGAAGGAAGTCGTTCATGCTCGCCCCGGTAGTCGCTGCTATCGCGGACGGTCAGGCCGACACGGAGCAGATCGTCGACGGTCATATCCTGAAGCACCACAAGAGAAGTTCGCGCTAAGATCTATCTGGGACGAGGACGACGAGACGCCGCGCGGCGGAGCCTCCTCACGCCACTCGAGCGCTCGCTCGTGGGAGATCCCGCTGGTCGACCTCGTAAGCTCGTAGTAGACATCAGCGATTGCTTGCAGCGTCACACCGCTCCGAGACGGTGGAAGATCGGTGAGTTGTGCTCGAGGGAGAGGACCGGCTCCGCAACTCAGCGACGACGCCGCGTTTTCACTGATGAACTCGACACTGTCACTCGGGGCACCCCAATTGGGTCTCGCCCGGAAACCGAAGAGAGGAGCAGTGCATCCAGATCCCCGTCTGCATGGCACATCTCTGAGGTTCGACACGATCGTGCGCGCGCTTCGCTTCTTCATGAGCGAGAGCACCCGTTTGGACGCACTTGAGCCCTACACAGCCGAGCGACAGCCGCGCGATGAACCGTTCGAACTCCTTGCTTGTGCGCCGGTTCGCATCGTCTAGCCCTGTGCAACGTCCACCCAGTCTCCTCATGAGGCGGAAACTGTCTCCAATGGCTCGAAGCACCTTGCTTCGTCGTCGAAAATGCGAAAAACGGCAACGCCGTACCGCGCCGACAACCGCATGCTCGAGACAGGATCATCAGGTTTGACGCGCACAATCTCCCCGTACACCATCCCGTGATGGGCTCGTACTTGCCCCAGTAGCAACCGCGCCTGAAAGCAGTGCCGGAAGTGTTGGTTGGGGAGACAGGAAAGTGCCTAAACGAAGATCGTCGAAATCTGGAACCGGGAGTTCAAGCGGGCTGAGCGGCGCTGCAGAAACCGCGCCAGAACTCACCTCGCTCTCGGTGGACGATCCCCGACGGCCTCGGTGAACGGGCTACGTCGCGCATATTGCTCAGGAGTTGTCGCTTGGCCGCTTGCTCTCGTTGCGACGACATCGAAGTAGCTGGCGGAAACGAGTTGTCCTCCATACTCCGAAATCCGCGACAAGATCGTGCCGCCGACGAGTACGGGTGCGTCCGGCTTCCTTGAAGTACCTGCCGAAGAGGAGCGAGAAATACAGTTGCTCCTGGCCGATACAGGAGTCGCAACACCCGCGGCTCTCTCGCGGGAGGATGTGCGCGTTGAGCGTGTGCGCAACGAACGCGCTGAGCAACTCGGGCGGCTCCCTGATGCTGCTCCAGCGCGAGCTCCGAGGTTGTCGTGTAGAAACCGGAAACTCGTACGGCGAGACGAAGAAGCCCCCAAATCGACGTCAGAGTATCGCGTTCACATAGGTTCCTGGAAGCACCTACGGGCCGTGTACTCCTCAGTGACTCGCCCTCGACCTCGGACGCTTCGCAGGTCTCGGCGAGGCCTCATGGAAGCCGCTGTCGCGGCGACGATCCGCTTCACACGCGTTTCGTCGGGACTGTTCCAGGCGCGCAGTCGGCCATAATCACGCAGGTCGTGAGCCACTCGGAGCAGAGGACGTTGGTGTTCGACGAGCACGGTGAAAGTGGCGCGCTTGAGCCATCGAGACAGCGAAGGAAGCCGACAGGGCCGGTTGGGAACGGGCTCCATTGCGGGCGGAAAAGTAAGGAGAGACCGCTTCATGAAACCGGCCCTCCTCCCGACTCGGCGTTCCGCACCACTGTCTTGTTCGGGCCGCGCCGGATGGGACGTCAGCTAGAGCGGCCCGGCCAATCGAACCACTTCCCTGATTCTGATTCTGATTGTTGTTGGCGTCGTAGCAGCCATGATGCGCGTCGTAGCCAGGCTGCCGAGTTGGAGTCTGACGAAATCGGCTATCTGGAGGTTACGCTGCCGGATCCACTGGGCGTCTAAGGGCGTCATCGCGTGCAGGCATCTTCCTTCTCCTCTACGTCGGCGACGAAGTGACGTGACCTTGTAGGAAGAGGTGGCCGCTGACCAGCTGTTCTGGTTGACTACTGCGCTGATCTAGCAGTTTGAATTCTGGCAGCGGTCAGGATCTGAACATGGATCTAGATCCCGAGTACTCCGGGTTGAGTAGTCGTCCGTCTCGTGCCAAGGCTGCTTCTCCGCGTCTACTCACGCCCAGCTTCGTGAGGATGTTGTGAACGTGGTTCTTCACGGTGGCCATTTCGATGCCGAGGCGACGGGCGATTTCCTTGTTCGCGAGTCCCTCGACGATCAAGATCAGGATCTGACGTTCCCGGCGCGCTCAGTGTCGCCATCGCGACGCCTCTCCTTCCCGCGCGGCCGCCAGTTCCGGCTACTCGCCGAGGAGTACTGCGGCGATCGACGGAGGACAGCGAACCTCGTTGTGCGCGCCTTCGATGATGGAGATCGAGTCCCCGGCCTCCGCGTCGAGTGGAGCGAGTGCTGTCGCTCCGGCTCTCAACGATCTCGACCACGTTGTCCTCGTGTTCGGCGACCGCCATCGCGACGACACGAGCATCGGGCGTTCTCGAGGTCGCAGCCCGGCGCTTCTGGGAGGGAACGCATCCAGAAGGATCAGATCCGGCTTACGAGGAAGTGTCCAGTAGGTAGTGATGGCTCGTGACGGGATGCGGCCGTCGCGAGCACCGACTTCCTTGAAACTCGGACAGTTTCGTGTAGAGCTTCTCGGACACACAGGCCGAGACGACTAAGACCGCGATCACGAATGGCCGACACCGCAAGACCCTTCGGATGCTACACGGGCTACAGTAGCGCTCCGCCCAAAGATTTACTCGTGCCCCGGAAGTTTCGCTATCCGCCGGCAGGTATGCGAATGGGCGCAACTGGTTTGTCAAACTGACTACATCGACTCCCTATTAGGGTCGTGCCGCTGTTCGTCGGAGGTCATCTGGCACGAGGTTCGAATTCGTGGAAGCGGCGTGGATCTTGCTGTTTCGAGAAATCTGCGGGTCGCGAAACGCTTGCTTTGGGGAGCATGCGGGGCTCTCATCCGGGATGCGTAGGTCAAGAGCTACGGCCCACGCTGATGCGGGTGATCGCGCACAATCGTTCCGACCGCACCCGCATGATATCGAGATGGAACGTGCGACAGAGAATGTGCCGGAGCTCACCGTGAGATGTTTTACGGTCGGCCAGGCCCGCCTGGGAAAGGCGGGAGCGTGAAGGTTGGGCGCGTCAAACAACGCCTACCGAGTCGCGTTGATGACGCACACGCGATTGCTTCGCCGGCGTCCCCGGAATTGAAGTTCGATCAGCAAGTTCACAGCCCATCGACCTTGTGTACTGTTAATTGAGCACGCGGTTGGCGACCGGCTGGCCTTGTCTCACGACACAAAATGTTGCCTATTGAAAGTACACGGCACTATCTCGTCATTTTGCGCCGCACACGAAAACACGAGATCGAGACGCGACTTGTTAGTCCCTCTTGGCCATGACCGTGATCTCGACCGGGACGCTGTGGTGAGGTCAGCCCGTTACGTGCGATTTACGATCGATTACAGCTCAGCGAAAGTGACGAACAGTTCCGCGCGCCGCGGCGATGGCTCGAGCTGTATGTATTCGGTGACCAGCCGTTCGTTCGGCGAATTCATCTGCGACTCGGGCAGCTTGGTCAGGCGCGGACCATCGGCAGCGCGCCGCCGTCAGCGCCGGACGTATACCAAGTACTGCTCGGCCAGGCCGAGTCGGGATCGCCTTCGTCAGGCGAAACGAGGCCCGGCTTCGGCGACGTCGCCAGCAGCCGCTCGACGACGCGCGCGATCCTCTTCCGCCTTCTGCCCCGGGCGCCGAGCCGCAGCGACACGTTCGCTATCGCCTCAACCCCATCCTCGGGGCAGATGACTTCGGACGCCGGGTTACTTCGAACGTCGACTCGGCGAACGTGCGCACGAAGAAACCCTCGGTCACGTCTGTAGGACGCGCGCCCTCCTCGGCGAACTCCTACTGAGCCGACGGCATCGCCCATCCGGCCAGCTTCTCTTCCGTCATCCCGGCGCGCAACGGTCGACGAGAAGGCCCTCGCGCGCGATCAGTGCGTTCGAGCGTTTCGATCAGCGCCACGTTGAGCGCAGCGCCGCCGTAGAGCAACTGGAAGCCGAAGATCGCGCTCGCCCGAGCGTGACGCGGAGGATGACACGTCGCAATGTTCAGGCGGGCATCGTGCTCGGCATCATTTCGCGTCGAAGACGATCGCTACGTCCGCGCCGCGCGTGTCCTGCTCGAGGAACTCAACCAATCGAATGTCCGACGGTTTCCTTCTCGTCGCAGCAGAAGCGAACGTTCACCGGAAGCTCGCCCCCTTGCGCGAGCTCGGCGGCCGCGAGCAGCACGTAGAAGGCCTCGGTGCCGATGTGCCGCGGCGAATATCTCTACGGCCGCGGCACGGTCGACGACAAGGGGCTGCTCTACATGCTGCTCGCGGCCGCCCGCGACCTCGCGCTAGCGGGCGAACTTCCGGTGAACGTTCGCTTCTGCTGCGACGGGGAAGAGGAAACCGTCGGACATTCGGTCGTTGAGTTCCTCGAGCAGGACACGCGCGGCGCGGACGTAGCGATCATCTTCGACACCGAAATGATCCGTCGCGATGTGCCCGCCTTCAACATCGCGACGCGTGGTGTCATCTCCTTCCATGTCACGCTACGCACAGGCGAGCGCGATCTTCACTCCGGTTACTACGGCGGCGCTGCGCTCAACGCAGCGCACGCGCTGATCGAAACGCTCGACGCGCTGATCGCGCGCGAGGGCTTGCTCGTCGAGCCGTTGCGCGCCGGGATCGTTCCGGCGACGGAAGAGGAGCTCGCCGGATGGGCAGTGCTGCCAGCCGGCTCGTCAGAATTGGCCGAGGAGGGCGCGCGTCCCAAGGACGCGCGCGCGGCCGAGGACTTCTACGTGCGCACGTTCGCCGAGTCGACGTTCGAGGTAACCGGCATCCAGAGTGGCTCACCGCTCCTGCCGAGGACGGTGATCCCGGTTGAGGCGATAGCGAACGTGTCGCTGCGGCTCGCGCCGGGGCAGAAGGCGGAAGAGATCACGCCCGTCGTCGAGCGGCTGCTGCGCGAGGCTACGCCGGAGGGAGCCGAACTTCAAGTCGAGCTGTTGTCGTCGGCCGAGCCGGGCCTCGTTTCGCCTGACGAGAAGGCGATCCAGCTCGGTCTGGACGCGTTCGAGCGCGTGCTTGGTATACGTCCGGCGCTGATCCGCACGGGCGGCACGCTGCCGATCGTGCCCGCGCTCACGGGGAAAGGCATCCCAACCGTGATCACCGGTTTCGGTCTGCCCGAGTCGCAGATCCATTCGCCGAACGAACGGCTGATCGCCGAATACGTGCCGCTCGGCATCGCCGCGGCGCGCGAACTGTTCGTCACTTTCGCTGAGCTGTGATCGATCGTCAATCGCACGTAACGGGCGGACCTCGCCGCAGGCTCCGGGTCGAGATCACGGTCATCGCCAGCAGGGACTAACGAGTCGCGTCTCGATCTTGGTGCCTTCGGTGTGCGGCGCCAAATAGATGGATGAGATAGCGCCGTGTACTTTTGATCGAACTCACGCTCTATCTGGCGTAGGGCCGAAGGCCAGCCAGTCACGACCGCATGATGGGTGCCGAAGTACACAAGGTCGATGGGCTGCGAACTTGCTCGGTCGATCCACCTTCAATTCCGGGGACGCCGCGAAAGCGATCGGCGTGTACGTCGTGGACATGAAACTCCGTACTGGTGTTGTTCGACAGGTGGCATCTTCACCTGCCCGCCTTCCAGGTGGGCCTGGCTGACCATCGAACGAGTTCGGCGAGCGGCACTTCTCTGTCGCACGTTCATCTCGATCATGCGGGTGCGGGTCGGGAACGATTGTGCGCGATCACCCGCATCTCACGGCGTGGGCCGTGGCTCTTGACCTACGATTCCCGGATGACAGAGCCCATCGTTCCTCCCGAGGACGAAAGCGTTCGCGACCCGCAGATTTGTTCGAAACGGCAGAATCCACGCTCACGAATTCGAACCTCGTCCATCAGATGAGCCTCCAACGAACAGCGGCACAACCCTGATCGGGAGTCGATGTAGTCGGTTTGACAAACCGGTACGCCGTTCGGCATCCTGCGGCGAGTAGCGAGTCTCAGGGGGCACGGAGTCCGGAATCTTTGGGCGGAGCGCTACTGTGGCCGTTGTGAGCATCCGAAGGGTCTTGCGGTGCACCCATCGTGATCGCGGTCTTGATCGTCTGCCCTGTATGTCTGTACCGAGAAGCTTTAGCGGAACTGCTCAACGTCGAGGAAGATCGAGGTGCTCGCAACGGCCGGATCGCGTCGACGAGGGCCGGCTACCTACTCGACACTTCCTCGTAAGCCGGATCTGATCCTCTGATGCGTCCCTCCCAGAAGCGCCGGGCCGATACGAGTACTGCTCGAGAACGTACCCGATGCTCGTGTCGTCGCGATGGCGGTCGCCGAACACGAGGACAACGTGGTCGAGATCGTTGAGGCCGGAGCGACAGCACTCGCTCCACTCGACGCGGAGGCCGGGGAACTGATTCCCATCATCGAAGGCGCCGCCCGCGACGAGGTTCGCTGTCCTCCGTCGATCGCCGCAGTACTCCTTCGGCGAGTAGCCGGACTGGGCGGCCAGGGAAGGAAGGCGTCGCGATCGCGACGCTGACACACGCCGGGAACGTCAGATCCTGATCTTGATCGTCGAGGGACTCGCGAACAAGGAAATCGCCCGTCGCCTCGGCATCGAAATGGCCACCGTGAAGAGGCCACGTTCACAACATCCTCACGAAGCTGGGCGTGAGTAGACGCGGAGAAGCAGCAGCCTTGGCACGAGACGGACGACTCCTGCGACCGGATACCGGGATCTAGATCCATGTTCAGATCCTAGACCGCTGCCGGATTCGAACTACCTAGATCGCGCGGTGGCCCGAAGTCGGACCGAACGGCTCATTGCGAGCGGCCGCCTTTCCTACAAGGTCACGTCACTTCGTCGCCGACGTGAGAGGAGAAGGAGAAATGCCTGCACGCGATGTGGAACAAGCCCTTGAGACGCCCGAGTCGATCCGGCGGCTGAACCTCCCAGATAGCCGAACTCGTCAAGAAACTCGACACGGCCGATCTGGTCGAGGTTCTCGCTGGACGCGCATCGTGGCTGCTCGACGCCGACGACAATCAGAATCAGAATCAGGGAAGTCGTTCGGAGACCCAACTGGCCGCGAAGACTGGCCGCTCTAGCTGACGTCCATCGAGCACGGCCCGAACAAGACAGTCGTGCGGGAACACCGAGTCGGGAGGGCCGGTTTCATGAACGATCTACGTCCTTACTTTTCCACCGCAATGGAGCCCGTTCCAACCGGCCCTGTCGCTTCCTTCGTGTTGCATGGTCGAGCCGGCGCCGGTTTCACGGTTGCCCCCAGTCGACGCCAACGTCCTCTTCTACGAGTGGCTCCTGTCCGACGACTGCGCCGATCGCCTGGTCCGGTATGCAGCTTCCGCGCCTTACGACAGTTCGCGACGAAACGCATATGCAGCGACGTTCACGAACGCGGCGGCTTTCCGGTCAGACCTCGCGCGTCTGCGGACGCCGAGGGTCGAGGGCGAGTCATACGAGGAGTACGCCGCCCGGATGTACGTCGCGGTCCACGTGCTCCAGACGTATCTGAACGCGATCTCTGACGTCGTTCAGGACTTCTTCGTCTCGCCGTACGAGTTCCGGTTTCTACACGACAACCTCGGAGCTCCAGCGCTGGAGCGGCGATTGCGGGAGCCGCCGAGTTGCTCAGCGCGTCGTACGGCACACGCTCGACGCGCACATCCTCCCGCGAGAGCCGCGGGTGTTCGGACTCTCCTGTATCGGCCAGGACAACTGTATTTCTCGCTCCTCTTCGGGCAGGTACTTCAAGGAAGCTTCGGACGCACCCGTACTCGTCGGCGGCACAATCTTGTCGCGGATTTTCGAGCGAGGGGTTCTGGAGGACGACTGGTTCGGCCGCTACTTCGATGTCGTCGTTCGCAACGAAGGCGAGCGGCCGACGGACCGACTTCTGAGCAATATCCGCGACGGTCGCCCGTTACGAGGGCGTGCCGGGGTCGTCCCACCGAGAGCGAGGTGAGATTCTGGCGCCGGTTCCTGCAGCGCCGCTCAGCCCGCTTGAACTCCCGGTTCCAGATTTCGACGATCTCCCGTTGGGCCGCTACCTGTCTCCCGAGATCACACTTCCACTGCTTTCAGCGCGCGGTTGCTACTGGGGCAAGTGCGCGTTCTGCCATCACGGGATGGTGTACGGGGAGAAATATGCGCCGTACAAACCGATAGATATTCTCGAGGCAGTTCAGATGTTGTCGGCGCGGTACGGCGTTCGCCATTTCGCGTTCAACGACGAAGCTATCCCGCCGAAGGTGCTCGAGCCATTGGAGACAGTTTCCCGCCTCATGAGGAGACTGGGTGGGCGATACAGGGCTGATCAAGTTCGAGCCGACGTACAAGCCGGAGGATTTCGAACGGTTCCATCGCGCCGGCTGTCGCTCGCTGTATGTAGGGCTGGAGTCCGCATCCGAACGGGTGCTCTCGCTCATGAAGAAGCGAAGCGCATCACCACGATCGTGTCGAACCTGCGAGATGCCATGCGAGCGGGGATCTGGATGCACTGCTTCCTCTTCTTCGGGTTTCCGGGCGAAACCGATGAGGATGCCCAGTGACGGTCGAGTTCATCGTCGAGTACGCAGACATCATCGGCTCGTACGGAGCCGGTACATCTTCCTCGAGCAGCAACTCACCGATCTTCCACCATTACGAGGAGTTCGGTGTCACGCTCAAGCGATCGGGCAGCGCCGACCTCGATGTCTACTACGACTACGAGGTCGACCACGGGATCTCCCACGAGCGAGCACTCGAGTGGCGTGAGGAGCTCCGCCGCGCGGCATCCTCAGCATCCTCACTACCGGGCAGCGAACTGGGTGCCGCGCGAACTTCTCTTGTGCATGCTTTCGGATATGACCGTCGACGATCTGCTCCGTGTCGGCCTGACCGTCCGCGATAGCGGCGGCCTACCGGGGCGAGCGGCGTTGAACGACTTCCTCACGTTGAACGATGCCGACTCCTCAAGCGCAGCGGCCCAAAGCACGCTGATCAACCGAGTTAACGGGCGCGTCCTGCTGGTCAGGGGCGCAGCGCACGACATCCTGGACGCGTGCGTTGCCAACGGTGTCACAGTGGCGCACCTCGAGCAATTCGCGCGGATGTCTTCAACCGCCTTGCACACTTCCAGAACGAGGATGCTCCAGACAGCGAACTCGTCTCGCCGCGCGCGGCAGTGCTCTCTGCAGCCGCCGGATAGATTCGTCAGCGCGACCCTCCCCGTCGCATCTTCCACGCAGGAATGATGTCCCCTTGCAATCGCGATCATCCGGAGATCGACATGTCGTCGTCTCCGCTCATTGTCGAGCCGAGAATAAGCACCCGCGTCGCACTAGGCCCTCAAGCAGGCAAGCCGGCGCGGGTGCATAGACCATCTTCCGTTTCCCCCGCCTCGCCCGCTGGACCCAAGTGGGTCAATCACCGCCAGCCTTGATCAGGACGGTGATGCGGTCCGGGCGGCGGCGACGGCTTCGAGTCGTGAGTTGACGCCGAGGGCCCGAAAGAGATGGCGGATGTGGTTTCGGACTGTCTCGGTGCTCAGGTGGAGTTCGGCGGCGATCTGCTTCGTCGAGCGGCCCTGCTCCAGAAGGCGAAGCACCTCGACTTGACGGGGGGTGAGATGCGGGTGCGGCGCTGTGGGCCGGTCGTCGGGGTGTCCCTCGAACAGCCCGAAGACGCCGACCACCCGTTCACCGTTCATGAGCGGCACCGCGCTGATCTCCACGGGCACCCGCGTCCCGGCGGTCGAAACCAGGACGCCGGTCGCGTCTGTGGCCGGGGAGGTGCCGAGCACCTTCCGGGAGAACAGCTCGCGGGCGCGCCGGCTGTCCTCGGGCGCGACGACGGAGGTGAAGTGGCGACCGCGAACGTCGCCGAGAAGCCGCTCGGCTGCCGGATTGATCCACCGGACGACCCCCGTCGTGTCGAGGACGTAGCTCGGGACGCCGACGCTGCCCAGAGCCTGCTCGACGTCGCCGCCGACTGCCAGCCCAGTCGCCATCACGGAAGTGTGGCCGCTTCGCGCGCGCGATGCCGAGCAGCGCGCCGATCGCGAGGAGGCCCGCCGGAGCAGGCCGTGCGCGTCGGCTGATCGGGGCTTCCTACTCGAGCGTCTGGATCTCGACGTACCAGGTCGTGCCGGGAGCAAGGGGACGATGCGCAAATCGAAGCTCCCGGGGCCACTCGAGGGAACGACGGTCTGGAGGTTGTCCGCCCTGTCCATCGTGAAGCCGTCCGACAGCTCGTCTGGGCTCGTCCACGACACGCCGGCGAGCACGAAGCCGTCGGGATAGACGCTCCAGCACCGATACGAATGCGCCACTGCCGGCGTACGGTGAAGGGTGGGCTCGAGTACACACCGGCTCCGGATCTGGAGAGCACCCGAACCCACCGCGTTGCCTGACCGACCTTCAGCTGCACGGTCCTTCCGAGCACGCTGACCGATCCCGGCGGAGGGGACTGGCTCATCACACGACCGGCCGCGGCTCGAGACGGCACGTAGACGATTGCCGGCCGGAGATGCTTCCCGGCAAGCAGCCTCTCGGCGGCAGGCAGCGAGAGCCCGCGTAGCGTCGGCACCCTCGACCTGGGACAGCCGTT
Source organism: uncultured Actinomycetes bacterium (assembly GCA_963742925.1). Lineage (GTDB taxonomy): Bacteria > Actinomycetota > Thermoleophilia > Gaiellales > Gaiellaceae > PALSA-612. The sequence continues at coordinate 12,186 of CAVUNV010000006.1, forward strand.
GCGACCGAGGATCGTCACCCTCGCCGGCCTCCGGATCTTCGCGCCGACTCTCGGCAGCACGCCGACCACGCTGCCCTTCCGCACGGTCCAGGAGGGGTGAAGCGCCGCCAGGTGTCGAAGCCGGCCGCGGCCAGCCGTGAGGCGACGGCGTTCGGATCGTTGCCTGGCTCGATCCGAGGGACGGGCGCGAAGGCGGAGCCTCGGCTGACCGTGAGGGCAACCCGCGCACGCGGACCGGAGAGCCGCGCGTACGCCGTCGGTCGCTGCCCGACGATGACGCCGTTCGGCGCCCGCTCGGAGTAGACGCGCGAGATCCTCGCCAGCGGCGTCTCGACCGTGAACCGCTCGGCGGCGAGCCGCAGGCGCCTCAGCCCCTCGTTCAGGGGCAGCCCGATCAACTGCGGCAGCGTTACAGCACCCGTTGCGCCTCGCGCCGAGCCCCTGTCCGAGCCGAAACCGATAGCCGCAGCCTTGAACACACCGATCGCGGCGCCCGCGGCGACCAGAGCCGCCACCACTGCGACGATCGCGAAGTCCCTGACTCGGCGACGCCTGGAGTCGGATTCGTCGGCCGGGTCGGGGCCGACCGGCGACGTCGCGATCACCCGCGTCGGCTCTGCTCTGTCGGGGACCAGAACCGGAGGATCGGTCGGGCTCGAAGGCCGCTCCATCCGGATCGTGGGCCATTCCCGTGCGGAGTCCCCGTGGAGCAAGTGGATCGTCTGGCTCGCGGACGGGCGGCGATCCTCCTGCCGCTGGAGAAGTTGATCGACAACCCGCGTGGCCTCCTCCGGCAAAGCGGGCTCGAACGCGGCGAGCGAGGGGGCATCTTCATGTGCGCGCCGAAGGCCGACCGCGAGCCTGTCCTCACCCTCGAACGGCAAATGGCCGCTGAGCAACAGGAACAGCACGCAGCCGAGCGCGTACATGTCGGTCGAGGGGTCGTTGTCGGTTCCGGTGGCCTGCTCGGGAGACCAGACTCCGGCGTACCGACCAGCACGCCGGCCGACGTCACGTCGTAGGGGCCGCGGGCCACGCGTGCGAGGCCAAAGTCGGTCACGACGACCCGTCCGGTAGCAGACTCGACCAGGACGTTCGCCGGGGTCAGGTCGCGATGGATCACACCGTGTTCGTGCGCGTACGCCAGCGCCCGGCAGACTGGGATTGCGTAGCCTCGCGCCCCCTCCCAGTCGAGAGGAAGTTGTTCGGCGACGGCATCGGCGAGGCTCTCCCCGTCGACGAACTCGAGCACGAGGTAGACCTCGTCGCCTGACTCCACGTAGTCGTAGACGCGGACGACGTTCTCGTGCTCCAGGGCCGCCAGGGCGTGTGCTTCACGATCGAACCGCTGCCGCTGCTCCGGCACGGACGCGATCTGCGGATGGAGCAACTTGATCGCGACGTCCCGATCCAGCCTCCGGTCTCTCGCCCGCCAGACCAGACCCATACCGCCCTCGCCGACCTTGCTTCCAAGGACGTAACGCCCGGACAAGATGCGATCGGCACTCGCCATCCCTCGCATTGTCCGTGATCACACGCCCCTGCTCAAATGTTGCAATCCAGCCCAGCCGGGCGCGAGCGGGAGACCTGTCAACGTTCCCGGCGGCAGTGGTCGAACGGACGAAAGGAGCGCGATGAGCACCCCCGCAAAGAAGGGCAAGCAGTCGTCTGGCGAGGACACCAGCAAGAACGCAGGATTCACGGCCGCGGAAAAGGCCGCGATGAAGGCACGCGCGAGAGAACTAAAGTCGGCCGCGGACGGGAAAGCGCCGTACGCGCCGCACTCGCCGCGATGTCACCGCACGATCGGGCCATCGGCAAACGGCTCCACGCGATCATCCAGGAAAGCGTCCCGGACCTCTCGCCGAAGACCTGGTACGGGATGCCGGCCTATGCGAAGGACGGCAAGGTGGTCTGCTTCTTCCGCAGCGCGGGAAAGTTCGAGGAGAGGTACGCGATGCTCGGCTTCAACCACAGTGCCAACCTCGACCAGGGCTCGATGTGGCCGGTCGCGTTCGCACTCAAAGAGTTGACCGCCACCGACGAGGCGAAACAACGTCCTGCGCGCTCGTACGGAAGGCAGTGAGATGAGGACGTCGCCTGTCCCCGCCGAAAGTCAGTGCTTCTTGTGCTTCAAAATGCGTAGTCTCACCGCTTCACATTCTGGGAAGTTGAGTCAGGAGGCCCGAGATGAGTCGGAAGAACGAGCTCTTGTCCGCGAATGAGGAGTACGCCGCATCGTTCGAGAAGGGCCATCTGCCGATGCCGCCCGGCCGGCGCTTCACGGTCGTCACCTGTATGGGATGCGGACTCGACCCGGCGAAGTTCCTCAACCTCGACGAAGGCGACGCGCACGTGATCCGAAACGCCGGGGGCCTCGTCACGGACGACGCCCTGCGATCGCTGATCATCTCTCACAAGCTGCTCGGCACCGAGGAGGTATTCGTCATCGCGCACTCGGACTGCGGCATGCTCACGTTCTCGGACGAGGCGCTCCAGGAGCAGCTGGGGACGGACCTCGCCTTCCATGCCTTCTCCGACCTCGACGAAAGCGTGCGCGAGAGCGTCCGCCGAGTCCGCGAGTCTCCGCTGACAGCCGACGCTGTTCACGGATTCGTCTACGAGGTCGAAACGGGAAAGCTCCGAGAGGTCGCGTAACGCGCCACGTATCCGCCTGGCGTCGAGCATCGCGCCTGCCGGACGAGCGTTACGGTACGGCGGTGAGCCGCGAGCACAGGGACGTGTATCGAGTCGGCGTCGACATCGGGGGCACGTTCACCGACGTCGTCGTCGCGGCGACGAGGGCGAGATCGTCCGCGCCAAGGCGCTGACGACCCCCGGCGACTACACCGAGGGCGTCGTCGCGGCGCTCGGAAACGCCGCGCGGCGAGCTCGGGACACGACGGTCGGGCGCTGATGCGGCGACTGCGCGGGGTTCGTCAACGGCACGACCGTCGTCACGAACGCGATCGCGCAGCAGCGCGGGCGCCGCGTCGGGCTGCTGACCACCCGCAGGCTTCAAGCAGCGATCTACATCCACCGCGGCATCCGCGAGATCCAGCTCGACCTGCAGAAGGAGACTGCGGCCGCCGGACATCGTGCGCCAGCGCCACGTCGCGGAGATCGACGAGCGCGTCGACCGCAGCCGGCGACGGTGCTGGTCGCCGCTGAACGAGGCCGACGTGCGCGCGCGAGGTCAGTCGGCTCGTCGAGGAGGAGGGCGTCGAGGCGCTCGGCGGTCTGCTTCCTGTGGTCGTTCCGCCACCCGGAGCACGAGCAGCCGCGCCGCGAGATCGTCGCCGAGCTGTATCCCGACCTGTTCGTGACGGTCTCGTCGGACATCTACCCGCGCATCCGCGAGTACGAGCGGATGAACACGGCGGTGCTGAACGCGTTCGTCAGCGAGGGCGCCGAGACGTACATCGGCAAGCTCGACCGACGAGCGGGAGGCTCTGGGCCTCGCGCCCGGGCGGCTCGCCTTCATGCAGTCGCTCGGCGGCCACATCTCCGGCGCAGAGGCGGTCGGCCGAGCCGATCCAGCTGAGCCACTCGCGGCCCGGTCGGCGGCGTCGTCGCCGCAAGCCACTTCGCGTCGCAGCTCGGCGAGCGGAACATCATCACCGCCGACCTCGGCGGCACGAGCTTCGACACGGCGCTGATCCGCGACGGCCGCCCGGCGTACGCGCACCGGACGACGGATCAACCGGCTGCTCACCGGGCTGTCGACGATCGACATCCACGCGATCGGCGCCGGCGGCGGGTCGATCTGCTGGATCGACGAGCGCGGCCTGCCGCAGATCGGGCCGCACAGCGCCGGGGCCGATCCCGGCCCCGCCTGCTACGGCAACGGCGGCACCGCGCCGACGATCACCGACGCCAACCTGATCCTCGGGCTGATCGACCCGCTGAAGTTCTGGGGCGGCGCGGTGACGCTCGACGTCGAGGCAGCCCGCGCGGCGCCTTCGAGCCGCTCGCCGACGCAGATCGGCACGAGCGTCGAGCAGGTCGCCGCCGGGCTGCACGAGATCGCGGTCACGCAGATGGCGACCGCGATGGCGACGGTCTCGCTCGGCCGGGGCTACGACCCCCGCGACTTCGCCGTGATCGGCTACGGCGGCGGCTCGGGGCTGTTCCTCGCCGAGGTCTGCCGAGCAGCTCGGGATCCGCAGGCTGATCATGCCGCGCGCGGCGGCGACGTTCTCGGCCTACGGCCTGCTCTTCGCCGACGCCGTCCACTCCGTCGCCACGACCGCCGAGTGGATCTACAGGCCGGCTCCGATGGACGAGATCAACGCGCTCTACGAGCGACTCGAGAAGCAGGCGCGCGGAGCACTCGCGAATGCCGGCTACGCGGACGAGGACGTGACCGTTGCGCCGCGAGGCAGACGTGAAGTGGGTGGGCCAGTCGTTCGAGATCTCGATGACGATGCCGCCCGGCGCGCGTCGACGAGGGCGATCGCGAGGGGCTGATCGCCGCACTTCGTCGAGGAGTACGAGCGCGTCTACGGCCCGGGAACGGCCTGGGACGGCTTCCCGATCGAGCTGCACACAGCCCGCGTGGTCGCGATCGGGAAGACGCCGAAGCCGCCGATCCCGGAGGCGACGGTGGAGACGCTCGACGCTGCAGCCGCGCGGACCGGCACGCGTCGAATCTGGTCGACCGGCGACACCGAGCTCGAGGCGGCCGTCTTCGACGGGCCTGCCCTCGTGCCGGGGATGACGCTCGCAGGCCCGGCGCTGATCGACGACGTCGACACCACGCTGCTACGTGCCCGAGGGCGTCGAGGTCGAGATCGACCGCTTCAGCAACTACGTCTTCCAGCTCGGCGAGACGGCGTCCACTCCCGGCGGCCTGGCACTCGCGGACGCAACCGCCTGACGGAGGAGCCCGATTGAGCGCGACGACCTCATACGACCCCGTTCTCGCACAGGTGATCCAGCGCCGGCTCGAGGTCGTCTGCCAGGAGGCTGCGATCACGCTGAACCGGACGTCCGGCTCGCCGATCGTGACCGAGGGGAAGAAGGTGGATGCGCCCTGCAACTGCTGGCTGACGAGCCCGAGTTCGGTCCAGGCGGAGCTGCTCGCGAGCCTCGGCTTCGACTCGCTCACGCTCGACCTGCAGCACGGCGACATCGACTATCGCGACGCGATCGGCATCCTCACCGGGCTGAGAGCGTCGGGTGCGACGACGCTTGCTCGTGTGCCCTCGAACGACCCTGCGACGATCGGCCGCCTGCTCGACGCGGGTGTCTTCGGCGTCATCTGCCCGATGGTCAACTCACGCGCCGACGCGGAGGCCTTCGTCGCGGCCTGCCGCTACCCGCCGGCCGGCAACCGCAGCTGGGGCCCGTTCCGGGCGGCGCTGCAGGCGGGCACCGATACGAGCGACTACTTTGCGAACGCGAACGACTCGATCGCCGCGATCGCGCTGATCGAAACCGCAGAAGGGCTCGCCAACCTCGACTCGATCCTGGAAGTGCCCGGGCTCGACGGCGTCTGCCTGGGCGCATCGGATCTCGCCGTCTCGCACGGTGGACGACCGGCGCTCGACTACTTCGGAGCCGAAGCTGCGGCGCGGCACGACATCCTGCTCGAGGCGGCGCGCCGCAAGAACGTGAAGGTGTGCCTGCACGCGCAAACGGACGAGGACATCCGCTTTTGCATCGAGGCGGGCGCCGATCTCGTCACGGTCGCGACCGATGCCGTGGCTCTCCACCGGGAGGCGGGCCGGCAGCTGGCTGAAGCACGACGCTTCGCCGCACGCCCGGCCCGGTGAAGGTCGAGGCCGGCCCGGCCCCGCCGAGGTACTGCACTAATCTCTTCGAGATGGTCAGTAGCAGCAGCCAGGGCGAGGGCGGGCACGATCCGGCCACTCCCGAGCGAAGCGACTTCATCCGCGAGATCGTCGCCGCCGACGTGCGCGAGGGCAGGGTCTCGGAGGTCGTGACCCGGTTCCCGCCCGAGCCGAACGGATACCTGCACATCGGCCACGCCAAGTCGATCGCGCTCAACTTCGGGATCGCCCAGGAGTTCGGCGGGCGCTGCCATCTGCGCTTCGACGACACCAACCCGGTCAAGGAGGAGCAGGAGTACATCGATGCGATCCAGGAGGACGTCCGCTGGCTCGGCTTCGACTGGGGCGAGCACTCTCTACTACGCCTCCGACTACTTCCACCAGCTCTACGAGTGGGCTGTCCACCTGATCAAGGCCGGCAAGGCGTACGTCGACGACCTCTCCGCCGACGAGATCCGCGAGCACCGCGGCACCTTCACCGAGCCGGGCAAGAACAGCCCCTGGCGCGACCGGTCGATCGACGAGAACCTCGACCTGTTCGAGCGCATGCGCGCAGGCGAGTTCCCGGACGGCACCCGGGTGCTGCGGGCCAAGATCGACATGGCCTCGCCCAACATCAACCTGCGCGACCCGGTGCTCTACCGGATCCTGCACGCGTCCCACCCACGGACCGGGGACGAGTGGTGCATCTATCCGCTGTACGACTTCGCCCACGGCCAGTCGGACGCGATCGAGGGCATCACCCACTCCATCTGCACGCTCGAGTTCGAGGATCACCGGCCGCTCTACGACTGGCTGCATCGAGAGCCTGCCGGTGCCTTCGCGCCCGCACCAGTACGAGTTCGCCCGCCTCAATCTGACGTACACCGTGCTCTCGAAGCGGTTCCTCGGGCAGCTCGTGAGCGAGGGCCACGTGCGAGGCTGGGACGATCCGCGCATGCCCACCGTCTCGGCCCTGCGCCGGCGCGGCTTTCCGGCCGAGGGCCTGCGCAACTTCCTGGACGCGGTCGGGCTGGGAAGCAAGGGCAAGACCGCAGTCGAGATCGAGATGCTCGAGCACGAGGTCAGGGACGTCCTGAACCGCACGGCGCAGCGACGCTTCGCGGTCCTGCGCCCGCTCAGGCTCGTGATCGAGAACTACCCCGAGGGGCAGGTCGAGGAGCTGGAGGCCGTCAACAACCCGGAGGATTCCGGCGCCGGCACGCGGCAGGTGCCGTTCACGCGCGAGCTGTGGATCGAGCGCGACGACTTCATGGAGGAGCCGCCCAGCAAGTTCTTCCGCCTCGCCCCCGGCCGCGAGGTGCGCCTGCGCTACGCCTACTTCGTGACCTGCACCGACGTGGTGAAGGACGCAGAACGGCGAGATCGTCGAGCTCCGCTGCACCTACGATCCGGAGACGCGCGGCGGGGATGCCCCGGACGGCCGCCGGCCCAAGGCGACGCTGCACTGGCTCTCGGCCGAACACGCCGCGCCCGCCGAAGTCCGTCTCTATGACCGCCTCTTCACCCGCCCCGACCCAGGCGCCGACGGCGACCCCTTCGCCGACCTCGACCCCGACTCGGAGACCGTGCTCGGCGAATGCCTCGTCGAGGCTGCGCTCGTGACGCTGCCGGTCGGTGAGACCGTCCAGTTCGAGCGCCTCGGCTACTTCTGCCCGGATCCCGACTCGGCACCTGGGCGGCTCGTCTTCAACCGCACTCTCGGCCTGCGAGACACCTGGGCCAAGCTCCAGGCACAGAGCGACCGGCCGTAACGACCTGTCGCGGCCGGTGGAGACCGAGGCCGCGGCTCTACGATGGAGGACTGATGGCCGACTCGATCGTCGGTCGGGATGCAGAGTTGGGGCGTCTCGGTCGCTTCCTCGATGCATTCCGAGATGGTCCGGCCGGGTGCGTCTTCCTGGGGGAGGCCGGGATCGGGAAGTCGGCGCTCTGGCGGGAAGGGGTCGCTCGTGCTCGGGCGAGCTCGTGTCGCGTGCTGACGTGCGCGCCGGCCGAGACGGAGGCGCGGCTCTCCTACGCTTCGCTCGGAGATCTTCTGGCGGAGGTCGGTCAGGACGTGTTCGCGACGCTTCCAGCCCCGCAACGCCGCGCGCTCGACGTCGCGCTGCTGAGAACCGATCCTGGCGGCGCTGTAGCCGATCGGCGCGCGGTCGGGACGGCGGCAGTCTCGCTTCTCGGCGAGCTCTCGCGCCTCGGCCCGCTCGTTGTCGCGGTCGACGATGTCCAGTGGCTCGATCGTCCGTCGGCCGGGGTGCTCGAGTTTGCCGCTCGGAGACTCGAGAACCGTTCGGTCGGCTTCCTCCTGGCGGCTCGCACTCCGACCGGGAGCTCGGCGCTGCTCGGCCTTGACCGCTCGCTCGCCCCCGAGCGTCTGGAACGGATCACGGTCGGGCCGCTGAGCGTTGGCGCGCTCCATCAGGTGATCAAGGCGAGACTCGGACAGTCCTTCAGTCGCGCGACGCTCGTCCGGATCCACCGTGCCACGGGCGGCAACCCGTTCTTCGCGCTCGAGCTGGCGGCGGCGTTGCTGAGCGGGGGCGTCCCGGCGGCGGCGGAGCCGCTGCCCGTCCCGGACGACCTGCGAGAGCTGGCCTCGGGCAGGCTGCGCAAGCTGCCGGCAGCGACGCGGCAGGCGCTGGTCCTCGCGGCTGCCATGCCCGATCCCACGGTCGAGGCGCTACGCCGCGCGGCCAGAGTTTCGCCAGAGCAGATGCTCGAGCGGCTTGCGAGTGCGGAGGTGGCCGGCGTGATCGCGGTCGAGGGCGAGCGTGTCCGCTTCACGCATCCGTTGTACGGGTCGGCCATCTCCTCGATGGTGTCGCCGAGGAGCGAGCCCGCGCACACCGGCGGCTGGCTTCACTGGCAACGGATACGGAGGAGCGCGCGCGGCATTTGGCGCTCTGCACGGATGAGCCTGACAGTGAGGTGGCGCGCACGGTGGCTGCCGCTGCGGGTGAGGTTCGGCGGCGAGGTGCACCCGGCGATGCCGCGGCGCTCGCCGAGCTGGCTGTTCTCCTGACCCCCGCGGACGAGGCCGAAGAGGGTGACCGGCGCCGGCTCGAACTCAGCACTTGCCTCATCTACGCGGGGGACGCGGAACGTGCTCGGGATGTCTTGCTGGCCGTCAGCACGGGTACCGGCCGGCTTCGCGCCAGGGCGTTGCTCGATCTTGCCGCTCTCGACTACTGGGGCGAGAGCGCTCGAGGGGCAGTCGAACGCTGTGAGCAGGCGCTCCTGGCGGCGTCCGGCGATCCGGGCTTCGAGGGGATCTGTCACGCGGAGTTGGCCGTCTATTGTGATTTCGACGTGCTCCGCTGCGAGCGGCACGCGCGCCTCGCCCTGGAACTGCTCGGCGCGGAGGGTGAGGCCGTCGACGTGGACGCGCTCGCGGATGCGCTCATGGTCTCGGCGCGGGCCAGTCTCCTTCGTGGGCGGGGCTTGCCGCTCGATCTGGTCGAGCGGGCATTCGAGCTCGAGTCGCGGTCTGCGCAGAGCAAGGACCGGTCGCGAGTTGCCATACAGCTCGGTCAGTGGCTGAAGTACGTCGATGATTCCGTCCGCTCGCGCACCAGTGCGAGCGGAAGCTGCCGGCAGCGGTCGGCCGTCCGCCGGTCCTGCCAGACGATGGCCCGTTGTAACGGGCGCCCCGAACGGCGCTCCCAGACGACCGTCGTCTCCCGTTGCGACGCGATGCCGAGACCCTGAAGCTGCGCAGGTGACAGGCGCGCATCGGAAAGGGCGTCGGTCGCAGCCGCGACCACGCTCTCCCAGAGCTCGTCCGGGTCGTGCTCGACCCATCCAGGCTGAGGGAAGTACTGTCGGATCTCGCGATACCCGCGACCCACGACGCGAAGCTCGGGATCGACGACCAGGCAGGTCGTCCCAGACGTACCCTGGTCGATCGCGAGAATCACGCCGGCGTCACACGAAGATGCTGCGCCGACACGGGCGAATCAGGGCCCACTTGCCATGACGACACCTCCATACGCACCCGCACTCCTCTCTTCAGTTGAAACCCACGGAACCATCCCACATAGTCGGCGTCGTGCTGATGCGGCGGCTGATCGTCGTTCTCGCCGGGTTCGCGGTGCTGGCTGTCATGGCCGCTTCGGCCGGGTTCTCCGCCTCGACGGTGATCATCAAGCGGACGCTGACAGTGTCGGTCTCAGGGAGCGGGCAGCTTGTGAGCAGCCCGCGCGGTATCTCCTGTTCGGCCACGTGTAGCGCTCGCTTCCGCAGCGGCACCAGGGTGCGTTTGATCGCGGTCGCTTCGACCGGCTGGACACTGTCGGGATGGGGCGGGGCCTGCCGAGGTGCAGGCTCCTGTGTCGTCAGGCTCACTTCCGCGAGAGTGGTCCTGGTCACGTTCACCCGAGTGCAACAGACTCAGCCTCCAGTGGCGGTGCCCGGTCATTACGTCGGCAAGACCGCCGACAACGAGGCCTGGGCGTTCGACATCGGGGGGGACGGCCTCTCCCTGCTCAACCTCCAGACAGGGCAGATGAACGAGTCGTGCAACCCGCCGAACCACCTCTACGGAGGCCAACTGTCGTTCAAGGGGCCGATCGCGGTTGCTCGCGATGGAAGCTTCACGATCAACACGACACTATCCGGCACGGTCGGCAGCAGTGCCGCTACAGCCGTCGTCGCCATTACCGGCCGAACCGCCGATGGAGTCGCCAACGGCACCTACAGACTGGACACGTCGTACTCGGCGGACGGCATCGGGTACAGCTGCACCACCGGCGTCCAGAGCTGGACCGCATCGCGGATACCGTAGGGCCTGCACGACACCGACCTTTGGCGGCGCCAGGCCGGCGCCGGACTCAGTAGATCGCGGCAGCGCGGGTCAGCACGCACACCGATGTCGAGCGTGCTTTGACGAGTCATCGTGGATTCAGGCCCGATGGGAGGTGACAGTGTCGGACGGTCCGCACGGTGACGCACCGGCGACGGGCAGGCGTTGGCATGCCTGGCAGGTCGTCGTGGCCGTCGTGGTGCTCGCGCTCGTGGCCGGAGTGGCAGGCGTCTTCATCGGACGGGCCACGAAGGGCGACGGGCAACGTGCGGCAGCGTCCTGGAAGTCGCTGCCCGAGGCCCCCATCACGGGACGCCTCTCGGCGAGCGCGGTGTGGACCGGAACCGAGATGATCGTGTGGGGCGGCACGGCGCGGACAGGGAAGATCGAGAGCGGCCGTGACGGAGCCGCGTACAACCCGTCGAGACTCTGGCGGACGATCGCGCCGTCCCCGTCCGGCGTCGAGGGCGGGGCTGCGGTCGCGTGGACAGGCGACGAGATGGTCGTGTGGGCCTCCAACTCTCCCGACGGTCCCGTAGGTACGGCGGTCTACAACCCGTCGTCCGACAACTGGCGGCGTCTGCCCTCCGGCCCGCTCGGCAGGCGGGAGGGCTACTCGTCGGTCTGGACGGGCAAGGAGCTGATGATCGTCGGCGGCTCTCTGGGCGACACGCTCGCCAAGCCCGTCGCCGCCGCACTCGACCCTGGAACCGGCAAGTGGCGCCTGCTGGCCGCGCTCAACCGGGTCACCGGCCTCATGCCTTCTCCCGGACTCGCCTGGAACGGGCACGAAGCCTTCGTGCTGGGCTCCGTCTGTGCCGCACACGGCACGAAGTGCTCGCAGACGTTCCTCGCCTACGACCCGGCGACCGACGCGCTCCGGAAGATCAGCCTGGCGAAGGCGCCGATCGTCCCGGAGCAGCAACTGACGCTGATCGGCTGGAGCGGCACCGACCTGGTGTTCTCGACAGTCGGGGTGCCGACCAACGTGAACAGCGGCCGGATCCTCATCGTCCGGTACGACCCGACCACAGGACGCTGGAGCCGCGGAACCTTCGCTCCGTTCCCCATCCCGACCGGGATCTACACACAGACGGCCTGGCTCGGGGATCGCTACGTAGCAGCCGACGGGTCGAGCGGTCTCCAGATCTACAGCCTCGACACCGACACCTGGCAGACGATCACCCCGGGACCGTCACCGCTCAACTCCCGCGAGGGCAGCGCGATCGTGTGGACGGGAACCGACCTGATCGCCTGGAGCGGCACGCTGTACGAGCGCTTCAACCCCACTCCCGCTGACGGCGCCTCGCTCAGGCTGAAGAACTGAGGCGTCGCCGGCTAACCGGCTGCTGACACCGACGGTGCGAGGCGCACCGATGCCTTGCCCATGCTGTTCTTGGCGATTGTCGCGTGGGCGCGAGCGCCGGGGCGCAGCTTCGGGTCGACGACTCGACCCTCTGCGTCGGACGGGAGCGTCCACTTCCCGTTCACCTCGAGGCCGAACGCCCGGAGCGCCTTGCAGGTTCCCCAGGGCAGCTCGTCCTGGAGCGGCATGGTCAGATAGATCAGCTGCTTGTCGTGCTCGCCGCCGACGACGGCGAGCGTCCAGCACACGCGCTGGCCGACCGCGCCGCGCGCCGGGTTGAAGCGCTCGACACGGACGTCCTTGAGGATGACCTCGTACTCGCCCGGGTCCGTGAGACTGGACGGCACCTTCGGTTTCGCCATGGGACTCCGTTTCGGATCGTCGCTCGCCGACTCTTGACGTGGAGGTGTGCCCGGGACGCCGGCGGGTTGGCGGCGCCACCGATGGAAGAGTCGGATGCTCCCCGCTCACCCACCACTCTACTGATCCTCACGATCCGGGCCGCGCGACCGGCCTCACGCCCGGTGCCGCTCCCGCCACGGGCTCGGCGGCCGCGGGTTCCTCCCGAGCGAGGGTCGTCTTCAACGGCACCTCCTTGAGCAGCCACGAGAGGCCGAACGGGATCACCGAGATCAACATGCCCCACAGGAAGACGCCGTGGAGCGAGGTCGAGAACGCGTGCAGGAAATCGGTGCGCACGGCCGCGGGTAGCCGGTCGACCTGGCCGGGCGTGAGGTGGACGCCGTTCGCGAGATGCTTGGCCGAGCTCGCCGGGAGGTGTGCGAGAGCGTCGGCGAGCCGTGAAGCGAAGATGGCCCCGAAGATGGCGACGCCGAACGAGCCGCCGACAGAGCGGAAGAAGGTCGCGGTCGAGGTCGCGACACCCATGTCCTGCGGCCGCGCGTCGTTCTGGACGACGAGGACGAGCACCTGCATCACGAGCCCGATGCCGACGCCGACGACGAGCATGTAGACGGAGGCGAGCCAGGGCGCGGTGCCGACGCCGAGCAGGGAGAGCAGGTACATGCCCCCGACGAGGATCCCCGTGCCCGCGATCGGGAAGACCTTGTAGCGGCCGATGGCGCTGATCGCGCGGCCCGACGCGACCGCCGCGACGAGCAGTCCGCCCATCAGCGGCAGCATCCTGAGGCCGGCGTTCGTCGGGCTGACCCCGTAGACGAGCTGGAGGAACAGCGGGATGAACACGATCGCGCCGAACATCGCCATCCCGATCGAGAACCCCATCGCGCTCGCCACGTTGAAGACGCTCGACTTGAACAGCGTCAGGGGTATGAGCGGCTCCGGGGCTCGCCGCTCCTGCCACACGAATCCGACCAGCAGGAGGATGCCGATCACGCCGAGACCGATGATCGTGTCCGAGCCCCAGGCGTATTCGTTCCCCGCCCAGGTCGTGAGCAGGATCAGCGCGGCGACGCCGCCGCCGAGCAGCCCGACCCCGAGGTAGTCGACCCTGTGCTCGGTGCGTCGCGAGGGAAGGTGCAACCGCAGGGCGACGACCGCGAGCGCGACGGCGCCGACCGGCATGTTCACGTAGAACACCCACCGCCAGGAGAGGTTCTCGACGAGGAAGCCGCCGAGCAGCGGCCCGGCAACCGAGGCGACGGCGAACACCGAGCCGATCAGGCCCATGTACCGGCCGCGCTCCCGCGGCGGGACGATGTCGCCGATGATCGCCTGCGCGCCGACCATCAGCCCGCCGGCGCCGAGGCCCTGCAGCGCGCGGAAGCCGATCAGCTCGGCCATCGTCTGGCTGAGGCCGGCCAGCATCGAGCCCGCGAGGAAGATCACGATCGCCGCCACGAACGCGGGCTTGCGCCCGTACATGTCGCCGAGCTTCCCGTAGAGCGGCGTCGAGATCGTGGCCGCGAGCAGGTACGAGGTCACCACCCAGGAGATCTGGTTGAGACCGCCGAGGTCGCCGACGATGGTCGGCAGCGCCGTCGAGACGATCGTCTGATCGAGCGCGGCCAGGAACATGCCGAGCATGAGCGCCACGAAGATGATCCGGAGCGCGCGGCCGGTGGGGCGCTCGTCGGTGTGCGAAGGGGTCAACTCGGTCGCCGCCCGAGCACACGGTCGAGCTGTGCACGCGTGAGCGCGGGCTGCGGCAACGCCGTTGCCGCCCCGGCACGAAGACCGTCGAGCAACAGGCCGAGGTAACGGCGCCAGAGGCCCGGCGCGACCGAGGACGTGGCCTCGATCACCCGGGCGCCCGACCAGAGCAGGAGCGGCATGTCCTCGGCCTCGAGATCCGGGCGCAGCGTGCCTTCCTCCTGGGCGCGTTCGATCAACTTGCGGATCAGCGGGCGGACGCGCGTGCGGGCGGCCTCCGCGTGGGCCCGGCCGTGCTCGTGCGTGGCGATCACGTCCTTCAGGCCGCTGTTCTCGGCGTGCAGCTCGAAGGCACGCTCGAGGAAAGCGCAGAAGCCGGCCCAGGCGTCGTCGATCGCGAGCGCCTCCTCGGCCGCGGCGACGTACTCGGCCAGGACGTCCTCGAACACCGCGTCGATGAGGTCCTCTTTGGCCGGGAAGCGCCGGTACAGCGTCCCCATGCCGACGCCCGCCCGGCGCGCGATCTCCTCGACCGACACCTCGATGCCCTCGGACGCGAAGGCACCGCGGGCCACGGCGACGATGCGTTCGCGGTTCGCCTGCGCGTCGCGGCGCAACGTTCGCTCGGAGGTAGCAGGGGTGGTCAAGCACCCTCGAGTATGCCATAAGCGGAGCGTCCACTCCGCTTATTGTCAGCTCTGGTAGCTTCGGGGCCGTATGGTGTCGACGGCTCGAGGCTCGAATCCGCGCTTGGCGCTGTGGGTTCTCGCCCTGGGCGGTGTCGCCTACGCGTTGCTGCAGTCGCTGGTCGTGCCGGCGCTCTCGACGCTCCAGCACGACCTGGGCACGTCGACCACGGGCGTGACCTGGGTGTTCACGGTGTTTCTGCTCGCGACCTCGATCGCGACCCCGGTGGCCGGGCGGTTCGGCGACATGTTCGGGAAGAAGCGCGTGCTCGTCCTCGTGCTGATCGGCGTGTCGGCGGGGAGCCTGATGGCAGCGCTGGCCACCACCCTGCCGTTGATGATCGTCGCGCGGGCGATCCAGGGCCTCGGCGGGGCAACCGTTCCGTTGTCCTTCGGGATCATCCGCGACGAGTTCCCGTTGAATCGGGTCGCGGGCGCGATCGCCGTCGTGTCGGGCCTGCTCGGGGTCGGCGGCGGCCTCGGCATCGTGCTGGCCGGGCCGATCCTCGCGCACCTGTCCTACCACTGGCTGTTCTGGATCCCGCTGATCACGACCGCCGTGGCGGCGGTGCTCACCGTCATCGCCGTCCCCGAGTCGCCGATCCGGGCGCCGGGCCGCGTGCACTGGGCCGGAGCGGCGCTCCTGTCCGGCTGGCTCGTCTGCTTTCTCCTCGCGATCAGCGAGGCACCCGGCTGGGGGTGGCTCTCGGCCCGCACGCTCACCCTGTTCGCGGCGGCTCTCGTCCTCGCCGTCGTGTGGGTCCTCGCCGAGAGCCGCGCCACAGACCCGCTCGTGGACATGACCACGCTGCGGCTCCGCGGCGTGTGGACGACCAACACGGTCGCCCTGCTGCTCGGGTTCGGCATGTACAGCGCCTTCCTGCTCATCCCCCAGTTCGTGCAGGTGCCGGCCTCGACCGGATACGGGTTCGGCGCCTCGGTGACGCAGGCCGGGATCTTCCTGATCCCGATGCCGATCGCGGTGTTCGTCTTCAGCCTGCTCGGCGGGCGGCTGTCGACCAGGTTCGGCTCACGACTTCCGCTCCTGCTCGGATCGTCGATCGCCGCGCTGTCGTTCGTGTTCCTGACCTTCGCGCACTCACAGCACTGGCAGATCTACTTCGCCTCGGGGTTGATGGGGGCAGGAATCGGCTTCGCCTTCGCCGCCATGGCGAACCTGATCGTCGGGGCCGTCCCCCGCGACCAGACCGGCGTCGCCACGGGGATGAACACGATCGTGCGGACGATCGGCGGTGCGATCGGTGCCCAGATCGCCGCCAGCATCATCGCCGGGCACACGGTGGACGGGCTGCCGGCGGAGATCGGCTACACGCTGACGTTCGCCACCTGCTCCGTCGTGCTCCTGGTCGGTCTCGTCGTGGCGCTCGCCGTGCCCCGGCCGCGACCCCGGGTCAGCGTGGTGCGTGCGCATCCCGAGCCGGCGGCCGACTGACCGCGGCGCACGGGTACCCGCGACGGTAGCGTTCGTGAGCCGATGAGGCGGGCGCAGGGGATCACCGAGCGTCTGGCGCGGTCGTGTGCCGCGCGACCCGGGCGGACGTTCACCGCCTGGGGAGTCGCGGTGGTTGTAGCGCTGGTGCTCGTGGCGACATCGCTGCACGGCCTGACGTCGAACGGGACGGTGTCGGGCACGCCCGAGTCGGAGCGCGCGGATCAGGCGATCGCGAAGGCGTTCCCGCCCACGCCCGCCGAATTGCAGCGGCGGTACAACGACGTGGTGATCGTCAGCTCGAGCCGCTACCTCGCTACGGCGCCGCAGTTTCGCGCCTTTGTGTCCCGGCTCGTCGAAGAGGGTGCGGCAACCCGAAAGGTGATCGCCGCCCGAACCTACCTGACGGGCACTCCAGGGCTCGTCTCCCGGGACGGGCACGCCACCCTGATCCAGCTGCTGGTGGGCAGCGACTCGGACATCAAGCCGATCGTGTCGATCGTGAAGAAGGCAGACCGGACGCCCGGGTTCAGCGTGGCGATCACGGGCGAGAACGCGGTCGGCAACGACTTCGCCACCCTGTCGCAGCGCGATCTCGAGCACGGCGAGCTGTTCTTCGGTCTACCGGTGGCCCTGATCGTGCTCGTGCTGGTGTTCGGGGCGGTCGTGGCCGGGTTGGTGCCGGTGCTGATGGCGCTGCTTTCGATCATCGTCGGGCTGGGACTGGTCGCGATCCTCTCGCTCGAGTTCAGCCTGTCGGTGTTCATCGTGAACATGCTGAGCGGGATGGGGCTTGCGCTCGGGATCGACTACTCGCTGTTCGTGATCTCCCGCTACCGCGAGGAGCGCGGCCTCGGCCTCGAGAAGCCCGACGCGATCGGCATGGCCGGGGCGACCGCGAGCCGGGCGGTCCTGTTCAGCGGCAGCACGTTCGTGGTCGCCCTGTTCGGGCTGCTGCTCGTCCCGACCAACATCATGCGGAGCCTCGCGATCGGGGCGATCATCGTCGGGATCGTCTCGGTCGCCGCTGCGCTGACGCTGATGCCGGCGCTGCTGAGCGTGCTCGGCGACGGCGTCAACGCCCTGCGGGTGCCCGTGCTGGGCCGGAACATCGGTCGCGCCGACTCGGCCGAGAGCCCGACCTGGCGGGCGATCGTCGACGCCGTGCTGCGCCGCCCTGCCGTCAGCCTCTTCGTGTCAGCCGGGCTGATGGCCGCCGCCGCCGTGCCGCTGCTCGGCCTGCACATCGGCGCCAGCGGCGTGACGACGCTACCGAACGACCTCCCGTCCAAGCATGGCTACCTCGTCCTCCAGCGCGAGTTCCCGTCCGACAGCCCTTACCCGGCCGAGATCGTCGTCCAGGGAGGAAATCGCGCCGTCCACTCCAGGCTCACCAGCCTCGAACAGGCGCTCGCGCGAGACCCGCGATTCGGGCCCGGCACCACCCAGATTTCGTCCGACGGCAGCGTCTCGCTCCTGAGGGTGCCCGTCCGCGGCGATCCGGTCAGCGGCGGGGCGATCGCGGCCGTCCGCGACCTGCACGGGCACGTGCTCCCGGCGGCACTGGCCGGCACCGGAGCGACGACGCTGATCGGCGGCAAGACCGAGCAGAACGCCGAGTACTTCGACGCGGTCACCAACCCGACCCCGTACGTGATCGCCTTCGTCCTCGGCTTGAGCGTGATCGTCCTCACGGTCGCGTTCCGCTCGCTCGCCGTCGCGCTGGTCTCGGTCGCGCTCAACCTGCTGTCGGTCGGCGCCGCCTACGGGCTGATCACGCTCGTCTTCCTGCACGGGTACGGCGCCGGCCTCTTCGGCTTCCAGCATGCCCGCGTCGTCGACGCGTGGGTGCCGCTCTTCCTCTTCTCCGTGCTGTTCGGGCTCTCGATGGACTACCAGGTGTTCCTGCTCAGCCGGATCAAGGAGCGCTACGACCAGATCGGCAACACGCGGGAGGCCGTTGCCTCCGGCGTCGCCTCCACGGCCCGCATCATCACAGGCGCCGCCCTGATCATCGTCGTCGTCTTCAGCGGCTTCGCCCGCGGCCAGCTCGTCCAGTTCCAGCAGATGGGCTTCGGCGTCGCCGTCGCTCTGCTCCTCGACGCCACGCTGATCCGCACCGTCGTCCTCCCGGCCGTCATGGGCCTGCTCGGCGATCGCACCTGGTATCTCCCGCGCTGGCTCGAGTGGCTCCCGCACGTCGAGGTCGAGCGCCCGCCGTCCGCGGCTCGGTCCGGGACGCGAGCGGGCTGACTCGGGCCAGGCCGGTCAGGGCATGCGGGAGGTGACCTTCGCGGCGAGCGCGGGACCACGGGCGTACGAGGTTCCCAGGGCGAGGGTTGTGACGAGGGCGGTGACGCTCCCCTTGCGGATCGCGTAGTAGTCGCTGGTCAGCGGGATGTGCACTTTGCCCTGGATGCCCGTGAACACGAGGCGGACGTGTGCGGCCTGATCGCCCAGCCCTTTCAGCGGCTCGAGCTTGTGCGAGACGGGCACGTACCTGACTCCCTTCGCGGCGTTCGCCTTCAGGCCCGCGGCAAACAGGTCGAACAGGCACTTGTCCAATCCGGGTCGAACGACACGATCGAACGCCGTGCGGGCCTGCCCAGGGCTCGACCAGACATCAGCGCTCGACGAGACGAGCGGCGGGTTTCCGGCCATGTCGAAGTCCGCCTCTGCCTTGCCGGTCTGGGTCAGGTCCGACTGGTCCGGCTTGAAGCCCTTGCAGGTCGGCGGCTTCTCCGTGTTGCCGGTCGACGGGCTCGACTTGAACCCGGCAGGCAGATCCGCCCGGTGCAGCACGATCTTCCGGGCGAGCGCCTGGCTAGCCGTCGTGTAGGCGTGCTTCGGCTCTCCGTTGGCCGCGAACGCCGCGCCCGTTACGACGAGCGCACCGAAGATCGCCACCCCGGCCAGCCTGCGCATGACCGGAGACTAGCTCAGGGGTGGGCTGCGAGCTCCGCGACTCCCGGCACCGTTCCGGCCGCGGTGAGTCGCTGCAGCGAACCGGCCTTCAGGTACCGGTCGAGGAAGGCGATCGTGACGCGTTCGACGATCGCGAGCTGAGGCTGCTCGTAGGTGTAGGGAGCGAGATGCTTCGCCCGGAGCAGGGTGAGCAGGAACCTCGGCCGGGAGGCGACGTCGTAGAAGGCGTCCGTGTACTTCGGCGGGTTGAGCTTGTCGGCCGTGCCCTGCGTCGCGAGCAGGGCGGGACTTCCCGGCGGGAACGTGTACCGGCCGACCCCTGACATCTCGGCGCCGGAGAGGATCAGGGCGGCCCCGATGCGGGGGTCGCGGAAGCGGCTGTTGTAGGCCGCTGCGAGTGCTGTCTCGGCGCCGTCGGAGTGGCCGGCGACGGCGATGCGGGTCGGGTCGATCATGCCGTCCAGGGGGTCGGCCGGGTTCCCGGCGGCGGCGAGGAGCTGCGAGACGACGAAGCGCAGGTCGGCGGGCTGGTTTATGAGGTCGTCCTCCGTCGGACGGCCCGGAGCATTTGCATTCGAGAGCGGGAAGACCGGCGCGGCGACGACGTAGCCGGCAGCTGCCCATGCCCGGAGCAACCGTCCGTACGTGGCCGGCGTGACCTTGTAGCCGTGACCGAAGACGACAAGCGGAAACGGGCCGGCGGAGCTTGCGGGTCGCTCCGGGACGATCGGTTCCCGACGGCCTGCCGACCGCCGGATAGCGGACGTAGGTGACGAGCGGACGCGGTTCCTTCCTGCCGCCCGGCAACCGGATCGTCCGCGTCTGATCGACCAGCGGCAGGATGCGCAGCCCGACCGCGTACGGCGGGGCCGGGGCCGCAGGCGCCGCCGCGCCCCGATCCACGAAGCCCGGCGACGAGGCCGGCGGCGAGCACGAGCACGACCACGACCAGGCCGAGCAGTCGCGGCTGCGGTGCCCCTCTCGGATCGTCAGGCGGCACGGGAACGGCGAGGATAGCGGGGCGAGGGCGGTCTTAACGCCTGCGACATCAAAGGGCTACGTGCGCAACACAACCAATTCGGCCGGATGCCGTTCTACGTGTGGAGACATTCGCCGGATGGCCACGAAACCCCGCTCACAGGAACCTCCGCTCGACCAGGACGAGCAGCGCAGCTGCCCGTTCGGTCACGACATGCGGCGCGAGGAGATCAGGATCGCGCCGACGCGGATCGTCCGGCCGGGAGGCGCCCGTAGCTGGGGACGGGGCGCGTACTACCTGCAGTGGATCTGCGACCACTGCGGCTATCGCAGCAAGCCCGAGCCCCCGGGCTAGCCGGCAGCCCGGGAGCGCCGGGCCGGTACGCTCGATACGTGCCGGTTCGCTCGACCATCCGTAACGTCGCCATCGTCGCCCACGTCGACCACGGCAAGACGACCCTCGTCGACGCGCTGCTCTGGCAGTCCGGCGCCTTCCGCGCCAACCAGGACGTCGCCGAGCGCGTGCTCGACACCGGCGACCTCGAGCGCGAGAAGGGGATCACGATCCTCGCCAAGAACACCGCCGTCCGCTACGGCGACGTCAAGATCAACATCGTCGATACGCCGGGGCATGCGGACTTCGGCGGCGAGGTCGAGCGGGGCCTGACGATGGTCGACGGCGTCCTCCTGCTCGTCGACGCGAGCGAGGGGCCGCTGCCGCAGACACGCTTCGTGCTGCGCAAGGCGCTCGAGGCCCGGCTTCCGGTCGTGCTCGTCGTCAACAAGGTCGACCGCCCCGACGCGCGGATCGCCGAGGTCGTGGACGAGGTGTACGCGCTCTTCCTCGATCTCGACGCCGACGAGAGCCAGATCGACTTCCCGATCGTCTACTGCAACGCGCGCGCCGGCCATGCCTCGCTCGATCCCGACCCGGGGAGCCTCAGCGCAGATCTGCAGCCGCTCCTCGACCTGATCGTCGAGCACATCCCGCCGCCGGTCTACGAGGAAGGGCACCCGCTGCAGGCGCTCGTCACGAATCTCGACGCGTCGCCGTACGTGGGTCGCCTGGCGCTCTGCCGCGTGGTGCAGGGCACGATCCGGCGGGCTCAGCAGGTCGCCTGGTGCCGCGCCGACGGGACGATCGAGCGGGTGAAGGTCACCGAGCTGTACGTGAGCGAGGCGCTCGATCGAGTCGACGCGGACGAGGCCGGGCCGGGCGAGCTGATCGCTGTCGCCGGCATCCCCGAGGTGATGATCGGCGAGACGCTCGCCGACCCGCTCGATCCGCGTCCGCTGCCGGTGATCTCGGTCGACGAGCCGTCGCTCTCGATGACGGTCGGCATCAACACATCGCCACTCGCGGGCCTCGACGGAGCGAAGGTCACGGCGCGCCTGATCGAGAACCGGCTCGCAGCCGAGCTCGTGGGCAACGTCTCGCTCCGCCTCCTCCCCACCGACCGGCCCGACACGTGGGAGGTTCAGGGCCGCGGCGAGCTGCAGCTCGCGGTGCTGATCGAGCAGATGCGCCGCGAGGGCTTCGAGCTGACCGTCGGCAAGCCGGAGGTCCTGACGCGCACGATCGACGGGAAGCTGCACGAGCCGGTCGAGCGCGTCTCGGTCGACGCCCCGGAGGAGTATCTCGGCGTCGTCACGCAGCTCTTCGCCCTTCGCAAGGGCCGGACGGAGGCGCTCGTCAACCACGGCACGGGCTGGGTGCGCCTGGATGTCGTCGTCCCGGCGCGCGGCCTGATCGGCTTCCGCACCGAGTTCCTCACCGAGACGCGCGGCACCGGCATCCTCCACCACGTCTTCGAGCGCTTCGAGCCCTGGCACGGCGAGTTCCGCATGCGGCCGACCGGGAGCCTCGTCGCCGACCGGTCCGGCAAGACGACGTCGTTCGCGCTGTTCAACCTGCAGGAGCGCGGCTCGATGTTCGTCGGGCCCGGTATCGACGTCTACGAGGGGATGATCGTCGGCGAGAACTCGCGCGCGGGAGACCTCGACGTCAACGCCACCAAGGAGAAGAAGCTGACCAACATGCGCTCGTCCACGTCCGACGAGCTCGTCCGGCTGATCCCGCCGCGGGCGCTGTCCCTCGACCAGGCGCTCGAGCTGATCGGCCCGGACGAGTGCGTCGAGGTGACCCCGCTCAACGTGCGCCTGCGCAAGCTCGAGCTCTCCGCGCAGGGCCGCCAGACGGTCGCGAGCCGCAAGGCGCGCGGGCTGGCGGCGGTGTAGCGATGGGCGACCACATGACCGCGGAGCAGCACGCGAAGCTCACCGCGGAGCTTGCCGAGCTCGAGGGGCCGAAGCGCCAGGAGATCATCGAGGCGATCAAGGTGGCGCGCGGCCACGGCGACCTGTCGGAGAACTTCGAGTACCACGCGGCGAAGAACGAGCAGGGCCTGCTCGAGCACCGGATCGGGATCCTCCGCGACCGGCTCTCCCACGCGGAGATCGTCGCGGACGGCAACGCGGAGGCGGTCTCGATCGGCTCACACGTCGTCGTCTCGGACGAGGCCGGCGAGCGGTTCGAGGTCGAGCTGTCCGCCCTCGGCGGCGCCGGCACCGTGTCGCCGTCGTCGCCGCTCGGCGCCGCGCTCCTCGGGCGCAACGTCGGCGACGCGGTCGACGTCCAGGCGCCGCGCGGCGCATGGAAGGCGACGATCGTCGAGATCCGGGCTAGCGGAGCCGGCGAGTAGCTCGTCGTAGCCGCCGCCACGCGGCCGGCAGCTCTCGCTTGAGCTCGTCCTTCTTCAACCTCTGCCGTTCGGCCAGCCGGCCGGCCACGAAAGCCGTCTGCGCGCTCGCGTCTTGCCCGGCCAGCCGGCGCAGGCGCTCCTCGGCGACGACGGCATCCTGGTGGTCGCCGAGCAGATCCTGCAGCAGCCGGGCTTCGTCGATCACCGGGCCGGTGCGCCGGGAGCGCTCACCTGCGAGCTCGGCGGCGTAGCGAACCCGTTTGACCCTGATCCGGAGTGTGTGCAGTCCGTCGTCGTCCGGTGAGTCGCCCAGCCGCTCGACCTCGTCGACGAGCTTCCGCAGCTCACGGGTGGCCCGCTTGCGCAGAGAGATCCTGACCGGTCGGCCTACGACCTCGATCGGGAGGGCCAGCTTGTCGAGCAGGAGCAGGTAGGCGGGATCGTCGAGCACGCGGATGAGCTCCCTTCGGACGTCCCCGCGTTCCGACTCGAGCTCGGCGAGCAGGGCCTCTCCACCCCGCCGCTCGCCGGCGTCGAGGCCCTCCAGCTCCGCTCGGAGCCACCCGATCAGGACGTCGAGATCGCGCACCGGGCCGCTCGCTCCGGCCAGCGTCCTCAGCCCGGCTCGAACGTCTGCCTCCCAGGCAGGATCGAACACCGTGCGGGCCACCCGCAGGAACGCGCGCAGCCGGCGGCTCGCGACGCGCAGCTTGTGCAGGTTCTCGGGATCGTCACCGAGCCGGCTTCCCGGGTCGTGCCGGAGGAGCTCCCGCCGCTGCGCCCAGACCTGCTCCTGCAAGCGGGCGACGTCGGCGTTGTTCACCTGCCACGGCACCGTCTGCAGGCTCTGGCGACCACCGACGGCGCGGAGCAGCTCCGCGATCCGTGCCGGCGGATCGTCTCGCAACGCCTCACCGTGGGCCTCGACCGTCTCGCCGCGGTGCAAAGTCAGCCTCCAGATCAGCGAGTCCCCGACGCTGCGCCGCTCGAGGCTGACGCCGTACGCCTTGAGTCGCAGGTCGGGTGTGTCGAGAAAGACGCTGCTGCGATCCCCGTGGCTCGCCTTCGAATCCCGTCTCGACGACTCTCGTGCCGCCGCGGCGAGCTCGGGTGAGACGAGCGCCAACTCGGGGCTGATCGGTCCGAGCTCCGCCACGGCTCGTGGAACGAGGCGAAGCCGTGGATGGCCCTTCTGCGGTGCGCCAGGAATGGGAGCGTCCGGTTCCATCAGTCCAGGCCGATCATCGTAAGGCCCGGGGTCCTCCTCGACGCGTTAGCCTGGTCAGCTTGGACCGGGATCCCGACCTCAACGTCGTCGGCGGCACGCTGCTCACCTGCTCGGCCGAGCCGGTGACCGGCTTCTTCCGGGACGGCTGCTGCGCCACGGGGCCGGAGGACGTGGGCAGCCACACGGTCTGCTGCGTCACCACGGCCGAGTTCCTCGAGTTCAGCCTCCGCGCCGGGAACGATCTGTCGACGCCCCGGCCCGAGTGGGGATTCCCGGGGCTCCAGCCCGGCGATCGCTGGTGCGTCTGCGCGGAGCGATGGCTCGAGGCGCATCACGCGGGCTTTGCGCCGCCCGTCGTGCTCGGCGCAACGCACGCCCGCGCACTGGAGATCGTCCCGATCGAGGTGCTGAGCTCGTACGCGTATCAGCCCGAAGCGGTCTGAGCGGCTCGCGCGTCGGCGGGCGCAGGCTCGCTCACCTCGGGGGCAACCCACTTGGAGTGATGAGCGCAGGCCCAGTCCTCACGGACGGTTCCGCGGGTCATGCCTCGCAGCGCGTGCCTCGTCGTCGGGTGGATGAGAGCCAGGTAGAGATGGCCGACGACGATCACCACGGACACGTACATGAGCGCGTCGTGGAGGAACACTGTCCCGCCGAGCCGGAAGCGCGTGTCCCGCTCCCCGTACCAGAGCAGGAGCCCGGAGACGAAGAACAGGGTGGCGAACGCGGCGGTCAGGATCGCGTTCACCTTCTGGCCGGCGTTGAACCGCCCCTGCGGGCTGTGCGTCTGACCGGCGAGGAAGCGGCGATCGTCACGGTCGAACACGTCGATCTCTCGCGCGGTCTCCGCCAGTGCACGACGGTTGCCGAGCAGCGAGACGAGCAGGATCGCACCCGCCCACGAGATGCCTGTCCAGAAGTGGATGTCCTTGATCAGCGGACGCCTGCTGATCGCGGTCGACAGCGACGGCAGATACAGCACGAGCCCCGAGCCGAGCAGGACGAAGAATGCGCTCGCGTGGATCCAGTGGAGCAGCCGCTCGGTCAGCGTGAACCGCTCGACGTAGCGCGGGCGGGCGGCGACGGTCGCGCTAGTAGCCATTCGAGCGCCCCACCCACGCGTCGTTGTCGTAGCCGCGTTGCTCCCAGTAGCCGGAGCCCGGCCTGGCGACGAGCTCGATCCGCTCGACCCACTTCACGTTCTTGTAGCCGTACATCTCGGGGATCACGACCCTGACGGGAGCGCCGTGCTCCTGCGGCAGCGGCTTGCCGTCCATCTCGTAGGCGAGCATCACGTCGCGCAGCGAGACCTGCCGCAGGTCGAGGTAGTCGTCGTACGGCTTCTCGGCGGAGATGAAATGCAAGGCCCCGGCCCGCGGGGTCGGCCTGGCCCGGGCGAGCAGGTCGTGGAAGCGGACGCCGCCCCAGCGGACGTTGTCGACGACCCAGCCGGTCACGCAATGGAAGGTCGAGACTTGCCGAGCTTTCGGCAGCGCGAGCAACTCGTCGTAGGAGAGCTCGAGCGGCCGCCCGACCAGCCCGTCGATCCGCAACCGCCAGCTCGCGCGGTCGAAGGACGGCATCGAGTCGGCCACCGTGTAGATCCGCCAGCCGCTCGAGGGGATGAGCCGCGTCAGACCGGTCGCGTCGGAGATCGGGTTCGTGACCTGGCTCGTCGCCCGCGAGATCGCCTTCCCGTAGAAGAGCGTGGCGACGCCCGCGCCGACGACGCCGATGAACCCGGCCCGTCCGAGTCGCCGCGCGCCCACGATTTTCGCGCGGCGACTCGGGTAGCTGATGAGGATCAGGCATCGGTCTCGCCTACATGTGTGCCATGCCGGCGAACAGCTTGCCGCGCAGGTCGCCCGGGTGGCCCGTCGTGTCGACGAATACCCAGTAGGAGCCGGGCTTCGTCTCCAGGTGCTCGAGCGTCATCGCCGACGCCTTCACACAGCCCTTCTTCGTATATGTCTTGCCCAGCCGGACGAGAACCACGCCCGTCTGCCCGACATGGATCGAAGCTCCGGTGATCCCCTTGGTCGCGAGATCGAACGTCCAGCACAGCTGCCCCGACTTTGCCTTCACCTGCAGGTTGACCACACCGTGCTCTCCCATGCCCGCGAGCTTCGCTCCCAGCTCCGGGTGCATCTGGCTCGCCCGCGCAGCGGACGCCGCCGGCACCGCGAGCGCCAGCGCAGCGCCCGTGGCCACCGCGATCCGTACAGCATTTCGACTCAACCGGTTCACTCGTTCCCCCTCTGTCGATTCCGGGCGACCGTAGCCGCCGCGGAACCGCAGGCACCATTACGAAACGCTGAAGTAATCGACCTTTAAGAACTTGGCCTCCCCACCCCTCGACAATGAGCAGATGAGCACGGTCCTCGTCGTCGACGACGAGCCCATCGTTCGCGACGTCGTCGTTCGCTACCTGGAGCAGGAGGGCTACCGGACGCTCCAGGCGGGGGACGGCGAAACGGCCCGTCTCCTGCTCGAGCAGGAGACGCCGAGCCTGGTCGTGCTCGATCTGATGCTGCCGGGCACGGACGGGCTCGCGCTCTGCCGCTGGATCCGGGCGCACTCGGAGCTGCCGGTGATCATGGTCACCGCTCTCGGCGAGGAGTCGGACCGGCTGGCCGGGCTCGAGCTCGGCGCCGACGACTACCTGACGAAGCCGTTCTCCCCCCGCGAGCTGGTAGCACGGGTGAAGGCCGTCCTGCGGAGAACGTCGCCGACCGCGGCGAAGGCGGAGCAAATCGAGGTGGGCGAGCTGCTCGTCGACGCGGGCAGACGCGAGGTGCACAGGCGCGGGCTGCCGCTGAAGCTGACGGCGCTCGAGTTCGATCTGCTCTGGTTCCTCGCCGGCCACCCGAACCGGGTCTTCTCCCGCCAGCAGCTGATGCAGCGGGTCTGGGGCTACACGTCGGTGCTCGACACCGGAACCGTCACCGTCCACGTCCGGCGGCTGCGGGAGAAGATCGAGGACGACCCGTCCCGGCCGAGGCACCTCGAGACGGTCTGGGGCGCCGGCTACCGGTTCACGCCGTGACCCAGGTCGCGCTCTTCCTCGCGCTCGGGACCCTCGCGGTCGGCCTCGGCGCGGCACTCGCCCTGCGGCTGCTGCCGACCGTTCGTCTCCAGCTGGTCGGCCTTGCCCTGCTCTCGGTCGTCCTTCCGCTCGGTGGTGTCCTCGCCTCCGGCTGGGTGATGTTCCACATGCACGACGACGCCAAGATCCTCGCGGTCTCCTCGGCGGCGGCGCTGTCGGCCGTCGTCGGCGCGCTGCTGCTGGCCCGCTGGATCCTGAAGCCGATCGACCGCTTGCGCGCCGCCTCGGCCGAGCTCGCGGCCGGCGATCTCTCCGCGCGCGCCCCGGAGCGAGGGCCGGGAGAGCTCGCGGAGATGGGCAGTGCCTTCAACTCGATGGCAGGCTCGATCGAGCGGCTGTTCGACGCGAGACGCGAGCTCGTCGCCTGGGCGAGCCACGACCTGCGGACGCCGCTCGCGTCGATGCAGGTGATGCTCGAGGCCATGGACGACGGGCTCGCCGACCCGGTCGAGTACCTGCCCGCCCTGCACGAGCAGGTGCGCACGCTCTCGACGCTCGTCGACGATCTGTTCGAGCTCGCCAGGATCGACGCCGGCGTACTGACCGTCGAGATCAGGGACGCCGAGATCAACGGCCTCGTCGAGCAGTGCGTTCGCGGCGTCGAGGCCGAGGCGCGGTTGAAGCGGATCCACCTCGAGACACGGCTCGAGCAGCCGCCGCCGCGTGTGCGGTGCGCGCCGGAGAAGGTCGAGCGCGTGCTCTACAACCTGCTGACGAACGCGCTGCGCCACACCCCCTCCGACGGGTCGATCGCGGTCGTCGTCACTCCCGACCGGCGCGACGTGACCGTGGCCGTCGAGGACACGGGCGAAGGGGTGAGCGGGGAGGTGGGCGAGCGGATGTTCGAGCGCTTCTGGCGCGGCGAGTCGTCCCGGACATCGCCGGGCTCCGGCCTCGGCCTCGCGATCGCCCGCGGCCTGGTCGAGGCGCAGGGAGGCCGCATCTGGGCCGAGCCCCGCTCCGAGGGCGGCGCCCGCGTCTCGTTCACGCTGCCGGCTGCAGCGGGCTAGGGCGCTCGGCCCGACTCGGGGCCTGGCACGTAAGATCGGCCGCGTGCGCCTCTACCACGTCCCGAACACGCGCTCGAACCGCGTTCTCTGGCTGCTGGAGGAGATCGGCGAGCCCTACGACCTGACGCTGATGACGGCCGACGAGCGGCGCGGCGAGGATCACGTCAGCCGCCACCCGCTCGGCCGCGTGCCGGTGGTCGAGGACGAGGAAGGGTTCATCTTCGAGTCGCTGGCGATCCTGCTGCACATCGCCGACCTGCATCCCGAGGCGGGCCTGATCCCGCCCGTGGGCAGCCACGACCGCGCGCTCGTCTACCAGTGGAGCGTGTTCGCGATGACGGAGCTCGAGCCGGCGGTGCTCGAGGTCCTCGTCGCCCGCCGCGACGAGGACAAGGAACGGCTCGAAGCCGCCGCCGAGGCCTTCCGGGACGCGGCCGCGGTGATCGAGGACGCGCTCGACGAGGGCGACTACCTCGTAGGCGGCCGGTTCACGGTCGCCGACCTGGTCTGCGGCGCAGTCCTGCTGTTCGGCCGCCGCTTCGAGCTGACCGAGGGGATGCCGAGGATCGCGGACTATCTGGAACGCCTGGAAGCCAGGCCGGCCCGCGAGCGGGCGACCGCCGTCGGCGCTAGCTGAGCTACACGCGCGAGAGAGGCCGCCGCCTTTACGTCATGGCCGAATTCGACGTCTTGCCCGGCCGCCCGAGAACAGGCACGCTGGCGACGTGGAAGAGGAGCAAGGCATCTACCGAGGAGAGGTCAGAGCGATCATGCTCGCTCTCATCGAGCTCAGGGGCCGGGTCGACCGTATCCTTTGGTGTATGGAGGAAGACGACGGTGAAGAGGAAGAAGAGACTTTTCCAGACGCCTGAGGAACGAGCTGAATGGATGCTCCGCTCTGAGGCAACCGATCGGATGCTCCAGGAGCGGATCGCGATGATCAAGGCGGAGCTGGAGGCGAAGGGACAGATCGTTCGCGACGTCGACTACTACGTCGCGCAGATCCAGGCCGAGCGAGCCGCCAAGGGCGAGCCCGCGTAGCTCGTTTCGGCGCCGGATGTCACGATCCGGCTGGTGCATCTCCTCTTCCTCGACGAGAGCGGGCGGCTCGACCAGGGCACGAGCTTCGCGCTCGGCGGGATCGCGATCAGAGACACGGACTGGTCGCTGCTCCGCGACCTGTGGCAGGAGACGCTGCGCGGCGCGGGCTGGCCGCTCGATCGCGAGCTCAAGTGGCACGGGATCCGCACGGGCGAGGTGCCGCCGGCACTCGGCGACGCGGTCTACGCCGCGCTCGCCCGGGCGCCGGTCACCTGCTTCGTCTGCGTGCTCGACATCGAGCTCGGCCGGAGCGACGCGCCCGAGTTCTTCACGACCGCCGAGGAGACGTACGCGACCGGGCTGATGTTCCTCGCCGAGCGCTTCCAGCACCACCTCCAGGCCGAGGACGACGTCGGGCTGATCGTCGTCGACAGCCGGCACCGCGAGGAGGACTCGCGCCTGCGCCGCTTCTTCTCCGACCTCCAGGCCGGGGGGACGCCGTACATGAAGCTCGGCCGGATCGTCGAGGGCCTCTTCCTCGGCCCGAGCCACTACTCGATCGGCCTGCAATGCGCCGACCTCGTCGTCGCCGCGACCGCCGCCGCCGAGCGCGGCGTCGGCCAGGGCCGCGGCTATCTCCGCACGCTCGAGCCCAGGTTCGCACGCCACCCGTCCACCGGCTCGATCGACGGCGTCGGGCTCAAGCGCTTCCCCGAGCGCGAGCCCCGCGGGCGCGAGCACCATCGCCTGTTTTGATCTACTTGAGCCATGTCCGTCGCCGACCGTCGCGCCCGGTTCAGAGAGCTCCATGCCAGGGAGCAGCTGTTCGTCATGCCCAACCCCTGGGACATCGGCTCCGCCCGGCTGCTCGCGTCACTCGGCTTCGAGGCGCTCGCGACGACCAGCGCCGGGCTCGCCTGGTCGCTCGGCACGCTCGACCAGCGGGTGACCCGGGACCAGCTCGTCGCCCACGTGAGGAGCCTGGCGGCGTCCACCCAGCTCCCGCTCAACGTCGACAGCGAGCGCTGCTACCCGGACGATCCCGGTGGCATCGCCGAGACCGTGGCGCAGCTCGCGGACGCGGGCGCGGCGGGCTTCTCGATCGAGGACTACGATCCCGCCGCCGACCGGATCGACGACGTCGAGGTGGCCGCGGAGCGGGTCGCCGTGGCGGCGGAGGCCGCGCACGGCCTGTCCGATCCGCTCGTGCTCACCGGCCGCTGCGAGAACCACATCCGCGGGGTCGACGACCTCGACGACACGATCGCCCGCCTGATCGCCTACCGCGACGCGGGCGCCGACGTCGTGTACGCGCCGGGGCTGAGCTCGCTCCAGCAGATCGCCAGGGTCGTCGAGGCGGTCGGCGTGCCGGTGAACGTCCTCGCGCTGGCGAGCGGGCCGGCCGTGTCCGAGCTCGCGAGCGGCCGGCGTGCGCCGGGTCTCGACCGGCGGCGCCCTGGCCCGGGCGGCCTACGGAGCCCTGCTCGCCGCCGCTCGCGAGCTGCACGACGAGGGCACCTCGGGCTACGCGTCGCGCGCTCCGTCGAGCGACACGCTCGAGGCCGCGCTCGAGAGCACGTAGGTGATCTCGAGATTGGCGTAGCGGTCGTGCGCGTCCTTGACCTCGGCGCGTCGCCAGAAGAGCGCGTCGGCCTCGTCGAAGAGCAGCACCGGCCCCGCCCGCTCAGCGCGGGTCGATGACGAGCAGCCGCTCCTCCGTCATGTCGCGGATCGCCCAGCGCATGCCCTCGCGGCCGTGGCCCGAGCGCTTCGCGCCGCCGTAGGGCATCTGGTCGACGCGGAACGTGTTCACGTCGTTGACGATCAGCGCGCCGACCTCGAGCCGCTCGAAGGCGCGGTTGATCACGCGGATGTCGTTCGTGAACAGCCCCGCCTGAAGGCCGTACGGCGTGCTGTTCGCGCGCTCGATCACCTCGTCGACGTCGTCGTAGCGTGGAGAGCACGACGATCGGCGCGAACGCCTCCTCGGCGCAGACCCGCAACTTCTCCGGGACGTCGACGAGCAGCGTCGGCGCGAGCACGGTTCCCTCCCGCGTGCCGCCGCAGAGGACGCGGCCACCCGCGGCGACCGCCTCGGCAACCAGCGCCTCGGCCTTCTCGGCCGCGGCCTCGTCGATCAGGCCGCCGACGACCGTCGACTCGTCGAGCGGGTTGCCCGTGCGCAGCTCGCCGATCCTCGCGAGCAGCTTCTCCTGCAGCGCGTCGGCGATCGAGCTGTGCGCGTAGAGGCGCTGGACGGAGATGCAGGCCTGCCCGGCGCGCAGGAAGCCGCCGAAGGCGCAGCGCTCCGCGACGTAGTCGAGATCCGCGTCGGGCTCGACGATCACGGCGCCGTTGCCGCCCAGCTCGAGCGTCACCCGCGGTGTGAAAGCGACCTTCTGCAGCCGCCAGCCGACCGCCGCGCTGCCGGTGAACGAGACCGCCTTCACGCGCTCGTCGCCCACCATCCGCTCGGCGAGCTCGGTGCGGCACGGGATCACGGTCACGGCCGCCGGCGGCGCGCCCGCCTCGAGCAGGATCTCGCCCATCGCGAGGGCCGAGAGCGGCGTCTTCGAGGCCGGCCGGACGATGCACGGGCAGCCGGCTGCGAGCGCCGGCCCCAGCTTGTGGGCGACGAGCAGGAGCGGCGCGTTGAACGGCGTGATCGCGAGCACGGTGCCGACCGGGAACCGCCGCGTCAGCCCGATCCGTCCCTCGCCGCGCGGCACGGCGTCGATCGGGACGAGCTCGCCCGTGGAGGCGCTCCGCCGCGCCTCCTCGCCGGCGATCTGCAGGATCTCCGCCGTCCGCTGCGCCTCGAAGCGCGTCTCCCAGACGGCGTTGCCCGTCTCGAGCGTCATCTGCCGCGCCAGCTCGTCCTCGCGCGAGCGTACGAGCGCGGCGGCCGCGATCAGGATCTCCGCGCGCCGGAACGGGGGCAGCGCGGCCACCTCGGCCTCGGCGGCGGCAGCCGAGGCGAGCGCCTGCTCGACCATCGCCTCGCCGGCCAGCCAGACACGCGCCGCCTCGCTCCCGTCGTAGGGGAAGATCACGGGCGCGCTCTCGGTTCCCGCCGTCGGCCGTCCCGCCAGGAGCAGCGACCGGGGCTCGGCGCGAACTGCGGTCTCGGTCATCGTGGGGCCTCCTCGGGCTGGCTGGCGAGAATGATCGTCGGCAGGTCGGGATCGGCCTGCCACCAGCGGTCCCACTCGTCGAAGCCGATCGCGAGCTGGGCGCGCTGGAGAACGATGTCGTGGTGGAGATACTCCCGCGCAATCAGGGCCAGCACGGGGTTGCGCGTGCGGACGGCGCTCGCCTGGCCCTGGCGCGGGATGTGGGCGATCAGGGCCTCCTCGCGGTCGGCGACGACGGTCAGCATGCGCCCGCCGATCCGGTCGGTGACGATCTGCTGGTACGAGTGGACGAGCCACGAGCCCACGTCGAGCGGCTCGTCGGATCCGTAGAGCATCCCGAAGATGCGCGCGCCCCGTCCGTGCGCCGCGACGAGCGCATCCGACAGGTGCGCGAGGTCCTCGGCCCAGATCGAGATGGAGATCTCCTTCGCCGCGTCGCCGACGATGTAGCGGCTGTTCTCGCGGATCGCGTCGAGCCCCGAGACGGTGAGCACCTCGCCGGCGGGCTCGAACGCCGCCAGCGCCGGGAGCGTGCTCTCGAGGAAGTTCATCGGCTCCTCGAACTCGTCGCGGAAGCGGCGGACGAGCTCCGGCGGCGAGATGCAGACGTACTGCGTGCCCGAGCCCGTTCGCACCGACTGCACGATCCCCTTCGAGGCGAGGCGCTCGAGCGTCGAGTACACCTTCGAGGACGGGATGCCCGCCGACTTCGACACCTCGTTGCCGTTCTGCGGCCCGTGGCGGAGCAGGCCCACGTAGATACGCGCCTCGTACAGCGACATGCCGAGAACGCGGAGGCGGTCGACGACGCCGTCGTCCATCACGTCTCAAGTCTCGCAGCAGGGCAGGGTCGCGCGCGACGCACCCGGCCGGGACTCGATCGCCTCTTCGGAATCGAGGTCGAAGAAGTGGAGCCGCCGAGTGTCGACTCGCATCTCGACATCCGCGCCGGCACGCGCCGTGGAGCCGATGCCGAACCGGCCGATCATCACGGTGCGCCGTGCGCGGGCCTCCGACTCGAGCTCGACGACGAGCGAGCTGTCGACGTCGGCGCGCACTTCGCGCACCTCCTGGGTGACCACCGGCGCGGCGTCGATCTCCACGTGGGCGAGGAGCTCCGACCCGAGCAGCTCGGTCGTCACGACCTTGCCGCTGAGCTTGCCGTCGTGCGGCATGTCGCCCCCGAGCGCCGCATCCTCGATCTGCTCCGGACGGATGCCGAAGCCGATCGTCCTGCCGACATAGCTCTCGAGCGCCGGCCGTGCCCTGACGATCTCGGGCGGCACGGCCACCGCCTGGTCGCCGATGCGACAGACGAGACCGCCGTCAGCCCGCTCGAGCACGGACTCGACGAGATTCATCTCCGGGCTGCCGATGAAGCTGGCGACGAACAGGTTGGCCGGCCGG
The DNA here is from genome assembly GCA_963742925.1 of uncultured Actinomycetes bacterium. Lineage (GTDB taxonomy): Bacteria > Actinomycetota > Thermoleophilia > Gaiellales > Gaiellaceae > PALSA-612. Next base: position 45,888 of record CAVUNV010000006.1, read on the forward strand.
TCGTAGAGCTGCTGCGGCGCCGCCACCTGCTGGAGCCGGCCCTTGCGCAGCACGGCGACGCGGTCGCCCATCGTCATGGCCTCGACCTGGTCGTGCGTCACGAAGATCGTCGTCGCACCCAGCTCGTGCTGGATCCGTGAGATCTCGGCGCGCATCTGGACGCGGAGCTTGGCGTCCAGGTTCGAGAGCGGCTCGTCCATCAGGAACACCTGCGGATCGCGCACGATCGCCCGGCCCATCGCGACCCGCTGGCGCTGGCCGCCCGAGAGCTGCGCGGGCTTGCGCTTCAGCTCGTCGGTGATGCCCAGGATCCGAGCCGCCTCGTCGACCCGCCGCCTGATCTCGTCGGGCGGCATCTTGCGCACCTTGAGCGCGAACGCGATGTTCTTGTAGACCGTCATGTGCGGGTAGAGCGCGTAGTTCTGGAAGACCATGGCGATGTCGCGCTTGCGCGGGTGCAGGCCGTTGACGACCGTCTCGCCGATCCGGATCTCTCCCTCGGTGATGTCCTCGAGCCCGGCGACCATGCGCAGCGCCGTCGTCTTCCCGCAGCCGGACGGGCCGACGAAGACCATGAACTCGCCGTCGTCGACGTCCAGCGAGAAGTCGTCGAGCGCCCGTGTCCCGTCGCGGTAGACCTTGCCGACCGCCGTGAAGGAGACGGTGGCCACGGCTACCGGACCGCCCCCGCGGTGATGCCCCGGACGATGTAACGCTGGACGACGATCGAGAAGATCAACACCGGGATCACCGTCACGACCCCCACCGCGGCGGCGACGTTGAAGTTGATCGGGCTCTCGACCGTGAGCAGCGTCGAGGCGGCGATCGGGATCGTCTCCTTGTCCTGCGAGTTGATGATGTAGAGGCCGACGAGGAACTCGTTCCACACGAAGATGACACCGAAGGTCGCCGCGACCAGCATCCCCGGCCGGACCAGCGGGAGCAGCACGCGCAGGAGCACCTGCGGCCGCGTCAGGCCGTCCATCATCGCCGCCTCGTCGATCTCGCGCGGGATCTCGTCGAAGAACCCGATCATGATCCAGACGACGAGCGGCAGCGAGAAGGCGATGTAGGGCAGGATCAGGCCGGTGTAGCTGTCCGTTTGCCCGATGTACCTGATCATCAGGAAGATCGGGATGGCGACGGCGACCGGCGGCATGAACCGGAAGCTGAGGATGGTGGACGACCAGGTGTCGTTGCCCCGGAAGCGGAGCCTCGAGAACGCATACGCCGCCGGCACGCCCAGGGCGAGCGCGATCAGGGTCGAGATCCCGGTGACGATGATCGAGTTCTCCACGTAGGTGATGTAGTGGTTCTCGTGGATCACCTGCGAGTAGTTGTCCTTGATCGTCGCCCAGTCGAAGTGGAGCGAGGGCGGCACGTCGAAGGTCTGGAGCTGCGACTTGAACGACAGGATCAGGAGGTAGATGAAGGGCGCGAGCCCGAGCAGGCCGATCAGGACGAGGACGATGTAGGAGACGCCCCGCCCGAACGTGCGGCCGGAGATCACGCCGTCTCCACCCGTCGCACCTTGACCACCTTGAAGAGCACGGTGATTCCGATCGCCGCCGCGATCACCATCACGAAGGAGATCGCCGACGCGTAGCCGTAGTGCTGGAACTCGAAGCCGTTCTGGAACGCCTGGAACGAGAGCGTCGTCGTCGCGTTGACAGGGCCACCGTTCGTGAGCCCGTAGACGAGGTCGAAGGTGCGGAACGCATCGATAGCGCGGAAGACGGCGGCGAAGATGATCGCCGGCATGAGCAGCGGCAGGGTCAGGTAGTACGTCCGCTGGAACCAGTTGGCGCCGTCCACCGAACCGGCCTCGAACACCTCCTGCGGCAGGGCCTGCAGCCGCGCGTAGACGATCACGAACACGAACGGCGTCCATTGCCACGAGTCGACGACCACGAGCGTCCATAGCGCCACGTTCGGGTCCGACAGCCAGCCGACGTAGCCGAGGCCGAGCTTGACGCCGAGCCAGTTCAGGAGCCCCCACTCCGGGTTGAGCAGTGCCCGCCACATCAGCCCGACGACGATCGGGGTGAGCAGCATCGGCAGGATGAGGATCCCGCGGACGATCGCCCCGCCCCGGAGCTGCTGGTTGAAGAAGAGCGCCAGCGCCGTCCCGAGCACGACCTGGATGGTCACCCCGACCGCGGTCAGGAGCACCGTGTTCTCGACGACCGTCCAGAAGTCGCTCGAATGGATGAGCTGGCTGTAGTTCTGGAGACCGACCCAGCGCCACGTGTCGGCCCGCGTGTTGTAGTCCTCGAACGACCGCAGCAGGCTCAGGATCAGCGGGAAGATCGAGAACGCGATCAGGTAGAGCGCACACGGACCGAGAAGCAGCAGGGCCTCGCCCCGCCTCTGCGTGGGAAGGCGGGCCCTGCTGCCTCGATTACGTCTAGCGTCGTCTGCGACGGCAGCCACGGATAGCTCTCGCGCGGGACTACTTCAGGTGGCCGCCCTTCTTCAGAACGGCGATCCACTTGTCGTTCGCCTTCTTGCAGGCCGCGGCGGCGGTCGAGGAGCCGCTCAGCGCCGCCGAGAACTCCACCGCTGCGTCCGTGATCAGCTCGAACGTCTCCGGGATGTTCGCGATCTCGAGGATCTTCGCCTTGGTGTTGGCCTGTCCGGCTGCCCGGAGGTAGGGGTACTTCCGGTTCAGCGTCGGACTGTTGAAGACCGAGTTACGGGTCGGGTCGGTCTGATGGGCGCCCACCTCGTACAGCCCCCATTCCCGCGAGCAGAGATAGGTGAGGATCGTCCATGCCCCGTCCTTGTTCACGGCGTTCTTCGGGATTCCCATGCCCCAGCCGCCGCGGACGATCCGGCCCTGCAAGGCCGACGTGCTGCCGGGCGTCGTCGAGACGCCGACGAGCTTTGCGACCTTCGACGTCTTGGGGTTGTAGACCGGGCCGGCGATCGTCGACCACATCAGCATCATCGCGGTCTTGCCGGCGCTGAACGCGTTGGTCGAGAGGGTGAAGTCGTACGAGAGCACGCCGGGAGTCGAGGCCTTCACGCAGTCGACCATGTGCTGCAGCGCGGCGACGGCGGCCGGGCTCGTCAGGCGAGGGGTGAAGTTCTTCTGCTGCGGCGAGCCGCTCATCAGCACGCCACCCATTCCGGCGAACCTCGAGTACCAGTCGACCAGGAACATCGACACGTCACCGGACTTCGCGATCATCGTGTTGCCGGCCATGCCGTTGCTGTTCAGCTTCTTCGCGGCCGCGAGGTAGTTGTTGAAGTTCGTCGGCACGGCGAGCCCGGCCTTCTTGAGCAGGTCCTTCCGGTAGAAGAGGATGATCGGTCCGGCGTACAGGCCCGGGATCAGGTAGGGCGTGTTGCCGCCGAAGGTCTGCTTCTTGATGTTGTAGTTGCTCAGGTAGTCCAGTTCGCCTTGGGCGTAGTCGATCGGGTAGCCGTAACCCTTCGGCAGCTTCTTGATGTAGGGCGCAAGCGGCGTGAAGTAGCCGCCGCCGACGAAGGCCGAGACGGTGAAGCCGAGCACGGAGATGAGGTCGTACGTGCCCGTCGAGGCCTTGACGCTCGCGCTCAGCTTCTCGTTCAGCGGACCGACGGGAAGCGCCGTCATCTTCACGTCGATCCCGAACTGCTTCTTCATGTACGCCATCTTGTCCTGGACGCCCAACTGCGCTCCCTCGGCAGGTACGAGCAAGTTGACGGTGCTGCCCGCGAGTCGGCGGGCCTGGTGCATATCCCCGGCGGTCGCCTTGCCGGCCGCCGCCAGCATGCCGCCGATGGCCGTTGCAGACAGTCCGAGCATGCCTGCGCGCTTGATGAACTCGTCCCGGGACGTCTGTCCCGACGCGAGCCCGTTGACGAGGCTCTCGGTTGGCTCGAGCTCGTCACGTGGCTTGATGTAGCTCATTCGTGCCCTCCTGTTTTCGAATCGCTTCTGGTCAGACATCCGGGCCTCAGAGGGCCGCTTGCCGTTCTCCTCGAGCGCCTCCTTTCCCTAGCTGATCGTTCCCGGGAAAAGCTCGAGGCCTCCGACTCCCTCGAGCGTCGTGCGGGAGATCGAACCGTGGTACTCGGCGTCGTCGCCGGAACCACCGCCGATGTCCGTCACCCACAGCTCCGAGCCGCGGAACTGCACGTTGCTGACGTAGTCTCCGAAGCCCTTCAACAGCCCTTTGTCGGTCCCGTCTGCGCCGATCACGCTGACGCCTCCCGTCAGGACCGTGGCGATGTAGAGGTCGCCGTTGGCGGCGGGCTTGAGACCGTCGGGAATCGCGTCCGGGTCATCCAGGATGCAGACGTCCTCGAGCTTGCCGGTGTCCACGTGATACCGCCGGACGGCACGGGTGAACGACTCGACCCAGACGACGTTGCCGTCAGCCTCGACGGTGATCCCGTTCGGGAAGGTCTGGCCGGCCTCTGCGACGACGCGCCCCGTACCGTCGGGGTCGAGCGAGAAGATGTAGCCGGGCGGCGGCGGCGTCGTGCGGCTGAAACCGCCGGCCGGGTCGGTGAAGTAGAGCTTGCCGTCCGGGCCGAAGGCCAGGTCGTTCGGGGCGCTCAGCTTGATGCCCTCGATCTCGGTTGCGATCACCTCGACGTCCCCGTCGGTCGAGACACGCTGGATCGACGGCGGCCGCTGGTCCTTCGCACGCCACTCCCGGTCGACGCCGCCGTTCTGCGTGACGAGCAGCGAGCCGTCGGCACAGACGAGCACGGAGTTCGCGCCCCCGCCGACGTAGGCGTACTCCTGCACGCCGTTCTCGGGCGTCCAGACCGAGACCCGGCTGCGCCAGATCTCGACGAAGACGAAGCGCCCGTCGTGGAGGAAGGCCGGGCCTTCCGCCGCCCCGAGCCCGCCTGCGAGCCTCTCGATCTCCAACGCACCCTCCTCTCTCACTGCACCAGGTAGCCGTCGTCGACAGCGAGCGTGTGCCCGGTGACCTTCGCGGCGCCGTCGCCGGCTAGGAAGATCGCCGCCGCCACCATGTCGCCCGGCTCGAGCAGCGCGCCCAGCATTCGGTGCTGGATGAAGTCCGTCGTGCTCGTCGAGCCGCTCGAGGCCAGCACCTTCTGGAGCAGGGGCGAGTCGACGAGTCCCGGCGCGATCGCGTTCACGCGCACCCGCCCGTACCACTCGAGCGCAAACGACTTCGTCGCCTGCACGACCCCGCCCTTGCTGCACAGGTAGGCGCTCGAGTGCGGGTAGGCGATGAACCCGCCGATCGAGGCGATGTTGATGATGCTGCCCTTCCCCCGGGCAAGCATCTTCCGTCCGATCGCCTGGCTCATGAAGTAGGTGCCCTTCAGGTTCAGCGCCAGAATTCGGTCGTAGGCCTCTTCGCTGAAGTCCTCGATCGGCGATCGATGCGCGGCCCCGGCGCTGTTCAAGAGGACGTCGACATGCCCGTGGCCGTCGACGACCGCGTTTGCAAACGCATCGACGTCAGCCACGGAGGTGACATCGACAAGTCGGTATTCCGCGGCACCGCCTGCGCTCTCGATCTCGCGCACGACATCCTTCCCCATTTCCTCGTTGATGTCCGCGACTACGACCGTCGCACCGGCCGCTGCGAACCCCTTTGCGAACGCCGCGCCGAGCCCTGACGCCCCTCCCGTGACAACGGCGATGCGGCCGTCCAGCCCGAACAGCTTGCGCAGAAACTCCGACTCACTCATCGGCCCTTCGACACCTCCCCTCTCTCCGGCACGTAGCCGAAGGCACGACTCGCCTCCTGCGAGGCCGAGCGTGCCAGTTCCATGTAGTGCTCTCGATCGCGCCTGAGCACCGCCGGCACGAGGTTGACGGCGAGCGCGGCGCGTACCTTGCCGCGGTGGTCGAAGATGGGTGCGCCGACGGTGGCGACGCCGACGACGACATCCTCGTCACTGAACGAGACGCGCGTTCGACGGATCTCCTCCAGGATCGCCCTCACCTCCGACTCGCTCCCGGGCGAGTTGGGCGTCCAGATGTCGATTTCCACCGAGGCGAAGTACTCGTCCCAGAAGGATCTCTCCTCGAAGGCGAGCAAGGCACGCGGCGACGCGCCGACGTGCAGGGGCAGCGTCTCGCCGAGCTTGATCGCAAGCGAGTGTGCCCGCTCGCCCTGCAACCGCTCGATGAAGACAGCCTGACGGCCGCTCCGGACACAGAGGTGCACGGTCTCCTTCGTCTCCTCGCGGAGCCGTTCGAGCACCGGCATGACGACCCGCCGCTCGTCGAAGCGGGCCAGCACCGAGCCGCCGAGCCGGACGAGCCCGATCCCGGGGCGGAACAACCCTCGCTGCGAGCCAGGCTCGACGAACCCGAGCTGCTGCAGGGTCCTGAGCATCCGGTACACGGAGCTCCGGGGCTCCCCGACGAGCTCGGCCAGCGTCGCCGCGTTCGCCTCACCTTCCTCGACGAGCGCGTCGATCAGCGCGAACGACTTGATGACCGACTGCAGAGCGCGACCGTCGGACGCTCCCGGAGCGCCGACCGGTGCCGGTGCCTGTACCACCTCGACGGTGGCGCGACTCATGCGACCGGCACCCGTCCGAGCACCTGGTTGATCGCCTCGACGACGTCTTCGACCTGTGGCAGCACGGCGCGCTCGAGCGGGGCTGCGTAGGGCATCGGCGTGTCCTTGGCCGTTACGCGGACGGGCGCGGATTTGAGCGAGTCGAAATCGGCTTCCGTCACGCGGGCGACGAGCTCGCTGGCCATGCTTCCCGCCCGCGCCGCCTCGGTGACGGCGACGAGCCGGCCCGTCTTGCGAACCGAGGCGACGACCGTGTCGATATCGAGCGGCTTCAGTGTCCGCAGGTCCACGACCTCGACGCTGATCCCCTCCCGTGCGAGCTGCCGGGCGGCCTGCAGCCCGAGATGGACACCCTGCGCGTAGGCGGCGACCGTGACGTCGGACCCTTCCTGCTTGACGTCCGCGACGCCGATCGGGACCGTGTACTCCTCCTCGGGGACGGGACCTCGACGGCTGTAGAGCAGTCGCTTCTCCAGGAACACGACCGGGTTGTCGTCGCGGATCGCCGACTTGAGGAGGCCCTTGGCGTCGTACGGCGTCGAGGGCATGATCACGACCAGGCCCGGCGCGTGCACGAACCACGCCTCCAGCGTCTGCGAGTGCTGGGCCGCCATGCCGATGCCGCTCGACACCGCCCCGCGCAGGACGAACGGCACGGTGACGCGCCCGCCCGACATGTACCGCCACTTGCCGGCGTGGTTGACGACCTGGTCCATGACCAGCGAGACGAAGTCGGCGATCTGCAGCTCGACGACGGGCCGGCACCCGACGAGCGCCGCACCGACGCCGGCGCCGGCCTGCGCCGCCTCCGAGATCGGCGCGTCGATGACGCGCTGCGATCCGAAACGGTCGAGCAGGCCCGAGGTGACCTGGAACAGCCCCCCGATCGCGGCGATGTCCTCGCCGATCACGAACACGGTCGGGTCGCGCTCCATCTCCTCGTGCAGCGCCTCGTTCAGCGCCTCCGACATGGTGATCTCACGCTCGCGTCGCTCACGCGAGCCTCCCGGGCGTGAGCCAGTCCGCCGGCGCGTACACGTCCTCGAGCGCCGCCTCCGGCTCGGGGCGCGGCGAGGCCAGCGCGAACTCGACCGCCTCCTCGACGTCCCGTCGTGCGTGCTCCTCGATCTCCTCGAGACGGGCGGGCTCGACCCCGGCCTCCTCGCTCAGGTAGCGCGAGAAGCGGAGGATCGGGTCGCGAGCCCGCCACGCGTCGAGCTCCTGGGGAGGGCGGAGATCGGTCTTGGTCGCAGCCGAGTGCGGCGTCACCCGGTAGCTCTTGGCCTCGATCAGCGTCGGGCCGTCGCCGGCGCGGGCCCGGGTGACGGCCTCGGCCGTCACCTCGCGCACGGCGAGCACGTCGTTGCCGTCCACTACCACGCCGGGAAAGCCGTACCCCGCCGCGCGGACGGCGATGTCCTCGATCCTGGTCGACTCCGCGACGGGCGTCGAGATCGCCCACTCGTTGTTCTCGCAGACGAAGACGACGGGGGCGGAGAGGACGGCGCCGAGGTTGCAGGCCTCGTGCAGCACACCCTGATTCGAGGCCCCATCCCCGAAGAAACAGACCACGACACTGTCGCGCCCCTGCAGCCTGAGTCCGTAACCGGCGCCGACTGCCATCGGTGACGAGGCCGCGACGATCGCGTCGGCGCCGAGCATGCCCTTGTCCATCGCGGTGATGTGCATGCTGCCCCCGCGCCCGCGGCAGTAGCCGTCTTCGCGGCCGATGATCTCGGCCATCATCAGCTTCAGGTCGAGCCCCTTGGCGACGCAGTGCCCGTGCCCACGGTGGGTGCTCGTGATGTAGTCGTCGGGGCCGAGGGCGGCGCAGACGCCGACGGCGATCGCCTCCATGCCGATGTAGGGGTGAACGGAGCCGCGGATGAGCTTCTCCTCGAACAGCTCCATTGCGCGGATCTCAAATGCCCGGATCCGCCACATCCGGAGCAGGAGCTCCTCGAGGGTCACCGCGTTCGCAGTTTCGACGGGCGCCGCCATTCAGCTCCCCGCGATCACAGCCAACGTGTCGCCGACCTTGATCTCGTCGCCCTCCACCGCGACGATCGACTCGAGGACTCCGGAGACGGGCGACTCGATCTCGTGGTTTGCCTTCTCGGCCTCGATCTCGACGAGCGGCTCTCCGGCCGTCACCGCGTCTCCCTCGCTCCTGAGCCAGCGCATGATCGTTCCGTACTCCATCTCCGGGACAATCTGCTCCAGCTTCAGTTCGTGTGCCATCAGCCTCTTATCACTATGCGGACATCAAGTCCGTCTGTCGGTCAGCCGAGCGACACTACTCCACCACTCGAGCGTTTGCAACGCCACTGCCATCCAGCCGGTCGCGCACCCACGGGACGAGCCCACCGGCCGCGAACATCTCGCGCATGAACGCCGGCACGGGGCTCATCGGGAAGGGCCGGCCGTCGACGGCCAGCTCGCCCTGCTCCAGGTCGAGCCGGACGATCGATCCGGGGGAGGCGGCGTCGACGGCCTCGGGCGACATCACGGCCGGCAGCCCGAGGTTGATGCAATTGCGGTAGAAGATCCGCGCGAAGCTCTCGCCGACCAGGAAGCGGATGCCCGACGCGGCCATCGCCTGGGGCACGTGCTCGCGCGACGAGCCGGTGCCGAAGTTCGAGCCGACGACGAGCGCCGTGTCGCCGCCGAGCTGATCGCGCAGGGACGGATCGAGGCCCTCGAACAGGTACTGCGTCATCTGGCCGACGTCCGTGATGTTGAGATACGCGCCCGGAAAGAGCACGTCGGTATCGACGTCGTCCTGTTGAATCACGATTGCCCGGCCCTCGAGGCTCACGCCGCCCCCAGGAGCTCGGCCGGGTCGACGATCTCCCCCGCGACCGCCGCGGCGGCAGCGACCCACGCGTTGGCGAGGTGGACGCCGGCCTCGCTCGAGCCCATCCGGCCCCGGAAGTTCCGGTTCGTCGTCGTGACCGCGTTCTCGCCGGGAGCCAGGACGCCGCCGCTGCCGCCGAAGCACGCACCGCAGGTCGGGGTCGAGACCATCGCGCCGGCCTCGACGAACAGATCGAGCAAGCCCTCGGCGAGCGCCTCCCGGTAGACGCGTTGCGAGGCGGGGACGATGATCGCGCGCACCCGCGGGTGCACCCGACGTCCGCGGAGGAGCTCGGCGGCCTGGCGGAGATCGGTCATCGTCCCGTTCGAGCAGTTACCGATGTAGACCTGGTCGACCTTGCGGCCTGTCGCCTGGTCGAGCGGGACGACGTTGCCGGGCGAGTGCGGCAGGGCGACGAGCGGCGGCAGCGTGTCGAGGTCGATCCGCACGCTCTGCGCGAACTCCGCGCCCGGGTCGGACCGCTCCGCCGTCCACGGCCGCTCGGTCCGCCCCTCGAGGTACGCGGCGACCGTGTCGTCGGCGGGGAAGAATCCCGTCTCGGAGCCGGCCTCGACGGCCATGTTCGCCACGGCGAGCCGCTCGTCGATCGAGAGCGCCTCCGCCCCGTTGCCGACGAACTCGAGCGCCATGTTCGTCCCACCGGCGACGCCGATCTCGGCGATCACCGCCAGGATCAGGTCCTTGCCGGTGACGAACCGGCCCTTCTCGCCCGTGAACTCGACGAGGATCGTTCCCGGCACGGCCTGCCAGAACGTCCCGGCGGCGAGACACGCGGCGATGTCGGTGGAGCCGAGCCCGGTCCCGAACGCCCCCAGCGCGCCGTAGGTGCAGGTGTGCGAGTCGCCGCCGGCGATCACGGAGCCCGGCACGACCCAGCCCTCCTCGACCAGCACCGTGTGCTCGATGCCGCCGCGGCCCTGCTCGTAGTAGGCGACACCCTGAGCGGCCGACCAGTCGCGGAGGATCTTCTGCAGCTCCGCCGAGCGCGTGTCCTTGGCCGGAATGAAGTGGTCCGGCACGACCACGACCTTGTCCGGGTCGAACACCTTCGTCGCGCCCATCTTCTCCATGGCCCGGAACGCCATCGGGCCGGAGATGTCGTTCGTCATCACGACGTCGCAGCGGACCATGACGATGTCGCCGGGCGCGACCTCGTCCTCGTCGGCATGGGCGAGCAGGATCTTCTCGGCGAGGGTGTGCGGCACGACCTCGACGCTACTACCGCCGTAGTGGCGGCGTCAACGCGCCAGAGGGTGATGCCACGAGATCGCGCAGCCGAGCGCGCGAGATCGTGGCATCAACCATCTACTAGCCGGAGGCGAGCTTCAGCGCGTCCAGGCGCGCCGCCTCGATCCGCGCGGGCGTCGACGCATCGTGCGACCAGCGTGGCCACGCCTGCGGTGGCGTGCCCTTCAAGTCGCAACCGACGGTGCAGGCGAGCTTCACGCCGGACTTGTCGGCGCTGAACAGGCCGTGCGCACCCAGGATCTCCGCCACCTTCGACGCGCCGAGGCGCTTCCGGACGATGGAGAAGATCTCCCAGTCCTCGATGCCCGAGCGGATCTGCTCGAGCCGCGCGCTCGGGATCGGGCCGCCGTCGCCCGGGTAGATCAGCACGCGGTCTCCGCCGTTGTCGACACTCGTGAGCGGGTTCCCGGACGCGCCGTACGTCGTCATCCCGTCGCCGTACAGGATCCCGTCGATGCCCTCGAGCGCCGTCCAGAGCACGAACATGCGCGGGTTCGTCAACGGCTCGGTGGCCCGGAAGGACGGGAAGCCCGGGACGCCGTAGTAGGTGTAGGCGAAGATCCGCTTGCCGTGGGCGCGGGCCCCGTTGATCGCGTCCAGGTACCGGTGCTCGCGGCTGCCGTACTGCTGCTTGGCCGGAACGGTGAAGACACCGTAGTAGCGCCAGTCGACGGCGGCCCAGATGTCGACGTCGTCTGTGCCCTTGCCGTCCCAGAGGCGCGCCGTCGCGGCGTCAGGCGTGGCCGTGGTCAGCATCTTCGCGCCCGGGAAGCAACGGTGGAGGGCCGTCGCCTGCCGGGCGAGCAGGCTCGCCTGCGTGTCACCGGGCTCGTCATAGGGATAGACGTACGGGATCGCGCCCGTCTGCAGCCAGCCGTGACTCGACCAGAACTGCCTGATCGTGCCGAGGTAGCCGCACCAGCTCTCCGGAGCGAACGGGCTCACGCCGGCGATGTAGCGGCCCGGGTGAGTGCGGTTGTTCGAGAGCGGGATCCACAGCGTGGGGAACTGCCCCGCCTGCAGCTGGCTGATCATGTTGCCCGCCGAGTCCTTCCACCAGGCGTCGCTCGACAGGTAGCCGGCCGCCGAGCGCGGAATCCCGTATCCCCACGAGTCGGGCGAGATCCGGTAGGCGGAGAGGAACGTGAACAGAGAGTCGTTCGCGGCGCGGATCTGGGTGTCCGTGGTGTAGTGGAAGAGGTCGATCGCCCGGTTGACGTACGACTGCGGCCCGATTCCGAACACGGTCAGCAGGCTGCCGGCCGCCTGGCCGGGCCTGGGAAGCTGGACGGCATAGACAGTCACCGTGAGCGGCAGTACGACCTTGCGCCCGTCGGCCGTGACCCTCACCGAGCCTGTGTAGGCACCCGGCGCCGTCCCGTACGGCACCGACACTTCGACCGACAGCGGCTGGTTCTGCTGCTCGGTCGCGTGCGCGCCGCCGTCCCACGGGAGCAACGCGTCCGGAACGAGCGAGGAGCCGAAGCGAACGAAGTGCCAGAAGCGAAGCTGAACGCGAAGTGGTCCCAGCTTGTTCGTGTCGACCGCCGCAGCGACGCTGCGCGCGCCGGAGACGACGACGAGACCGGCATCGTCGCCGCCGATCGGCTCGTTCAGCGTCACGGCACGCCCAGCGCCGCTCGGGAGCGCACCGCTGCGGGGAATCGACTGCGAGGCGGGGTAGGTGGCGACGCCCGGGGTGGACGCCGTCGCCACACCGGCCGCGGCACCGGCCGCCCCGAGCACGAGACAGGGCAGCGCGGCTACGAGCAGGCGGCGAATCCTCGGCATGATCGCGGGGGAAGCTAGCCGATCGGGTCGGCAAGCCGTTTTCTGTCTCTTCCTTCGACGCGTTAGGCTCGAAGCCTGTGGAGCCGTTCATCGCAACCGCCGACCTGTGCGACGCAGCGGCGACTCCGATCGCGATGGACGCGCGGATCCGCCCCGTCTGGCGCGGGGCCCGGCTCGCCGGCCGCGCCTTCACCGTGCGCGTGCCGCCCTGCGAGATCACCTCGGTGCTGCTTGCGGCCGAGCAGGCCGGGCCCGGCGACGTGATCGTCGTGGACGGGGCCGGGGCCGTCGAGCGCGCGTTGTGGGGCGGCAAGCTGTCGAAGCTGGCGCTCGAGCGGGGAATCGCGGGAGTTGTGATCGACGGCGCGATCCGGGACGTCGACGAGATCGAGGCGCTCGGCTTCCCGGTGTTCGCCGCGGCCGTCGTGCCGACGCCCCCGCAGCGCGACCGGGCGGGCGAGATCGGCGTCACCGTGACCTGCGGCGGGCTTACGGTCAGCCCGGGCGACTACGTGTACGGGGACGCCGACGGCGTCGTTGTCGTCCCCGCCGGCCTGCACGACGAGATCCTCGGGCGCCTCCCGAGCTAGAACTTCTTGACGGTCAGGTAGCCGCCGTCCGCGACGATCGTCGTGCCGGTCACGTAGCTCGCTGCATCCGAGGCGAGGAAGACGACCACCTCCGCGATCTCCTCCGGGCGGCCGATCCGGCCGAGGGCGTTCGCGTCCTCGACCTGGCGCAGAAAGCGATCGGCCTCCGCGCGGTTCATGCCGCTCAGGTCGCGCCGCAGCATCGGCGTGTCGATCGTCCCGGGAGCGATCGCGTTGACGCGGATCCCGTGGCGCCCCACCTCGGGAGCCAGGGCCCCGGTGGCGGCGACGAGCCCCGCCTTGGCGGCGGCGTACGGCACGCAACCCGGAAGGGTCACGTAGGCCTGAACCGAGGAGATGAAGACGATGCTGCCGCCGCCGCGCCGCCGGAGCTCCGGGATCGCGAGCTGGGCGCAGAGCAGCGCTCCCTTCAGGTTCGTGTCGAGAATCAGGTCGATCGTCTCCTCGCCCTGGAGCTCGAACTCCTCGTAGATCGACACGGCGGCGTTCGCGACCACGACGTCGAGTCCGCCGAACTGCTCTCGCGCCGCCTCGACCGCCGCTGCAACGTCCTCCCGGCGGCGGACGTCACCGAGGACGAGGGCCGCGTCGCCTCCGGCCGACCCGATCGCGCCGACCGTTTCCTCGAGCCCCTCACGGGCGAGATCGCCGGCCACGACGGACGCTCCTGCCGAGGCGAGCGCGATCGCCGTCGCCCGCCCGATCCCCGAGCCGGCGCCGGTGACGAGAGCCACCTTGCCGTCGAGCACACCCATCGGCGCCGGACTCTAGTTGGAGTATCGTCGCGGCGTGAGCGCGCTCCTGCCCACGACCGTCGTCGGCAGCTATCCGCAGCCCGACTGGCTGATCGACCGGGCGCGCCTCGACAGCCGGCTGCCGCCCCGCGTGAGGGCACGCGAGCTCTGGCGCGTGGACGAGGCGCAGCTCGAGCAGGCCCAGGACGACGCGACGCTGATCGCGATCATGGACATGGAGCGCGCCGGCGTCGACATCGTCTCGGACGGCGAGATGCGGCGCGAGAGCTACTCGAACCGCTTCGCGACCGCGCTGGACGGAGTCGACCTCGACAACCCCGGCGTCGCCGTCGACCGGACCGGCCACGAGAACCCTGTGCCGCGCGTCGTCGGCCCGATCCGGCGGACGCGACCGGTCGAGGTGCGTGACGTCGAGTTCCTACGGGCGAACACGGACCGGCCGATCAGGATCACGCTGCCCGGGCCGTTCACGATGGCCCAGCAGGCCCAGAACGACCACTACCCCGACGAGGAGAGCCTCGCGCTCGCCTACGCCGCTGCGGTCAACGACGAGGCGCGCGACCTGAAGGCGGCCGGCGCCGACGTCGTCCAGATCGACGAGCCGTACCTGCAGGCCCGGCCGGAGAAGGCCCGGCAGTACGGCGTGGCCGCGATCGACCGGGCGCTCGAGGGGATCGAGGGCGACACCGCCCTGCACATCTGCTTCGGCTACGGGCACATCGTCAGGGACAAGCCGGCCGGCTACTCGTTCCTCGAGGAGCTGAACGGCTGCGCGGTGCGGCAGATCTCGGTCGAGACGGCTCAGCCGGGCCTCGATCTCTCGATCCTCCGCCGCCTGCCCGACAAGACGATCGTCCTCGGCGTGATCGACCTCTCGGACGACGCGCCGGTGGAGACGCCGGAGGTGGTGGCCGGGCGGATCCGGGCCGCGCTCGAGCACGTGCCTGCCGAGCGGCTGGTCGTCGCCCCCGACTGCGGCATGAAGTACCTGCCCCGGCCCATCGCGTTCGCGAAGCTCGAGGCGATGGTCGCGGGCGCGGCGATCGTCCGCGACGGCCTCGCGGGCTAGCAGGCCGCTGTGACACGAGCCGCCGAGCACACCGTCGAGGAGTATCTGGCCGCACTCGCCGCCCGGACGCCGGCGCCTGCCTCGGGCTCCGGTGCGGCGCTGACGGGCGCGATCGCGGCCGCCCTGGCCGGGCTCGCGGCCCGCTTCTCGGACGAGCGCGAGGCGGCCTCGCGGCTCGAGGAGCTGCGCGCCCGGCTCATGGAGCTCGCCGACGAGGACGCCGATGCCTACACCGCCTTCATGCGCACGAGGTCGGACGGTGACCGCAGCCGCACGATCGACGTCCCGCTCGCGATCGCCGAGGTCTCGTCCGAGGTGGCTGCGCTCGCGGCCATCCTCGTCGAGGGCGGCAACCCGCGGGTCGCGGGCGACGCCGAGGCCGGTGTGCTGCTTGCCGCCGCGGCGGCGCGCGTGGGCGCACGGCTCGTGGAGATCAACGTGGGCGGCGCGGCCGACCCGCGGCTCGAGCGCGCCCGGGCTGCGGTTGCCGCCGCGTCCTAGGCCGCTCCCTCTATACGCTCCCACACCGTGACGACGCAGATGCCCTCCTCGCTCGAGATCGCGCAGGCCGCGACCCTCCGGCCGATCGCAGACATCGCCGACGAGATCGGTCTCTCGAGCGACGAGGTCGAGCTCTACGGCCGCTACAAGGCCAAGATCGACCTCTCGGTGCTCGACCGGCTCGCCGATCGCCCGGACGGAAAGCTGATCAACGTCACCGCGATCACGCCCACGCCGGCCGGCGAGGGGAAGACGACGACGGCCGTGTCGCTCACCCAGGCCTTCGGCCGGCTCGGCAAGCGGCCCGTCCTCTGCCTGCGCGAGGCGTCGGTCGGCCCGGTGTTCGGGATCAAGGGCGGCGCCGCCGGCGCCGGCTACACGCAGGTCGTGCCGATGGAGGACATGAACCTCCACTTCACCGGCGACATCCACGCGATCGGCGCCGCCAACAACCTGCTCGCGGCCATGCTCGACGCGCACCTGCTGCACGGCAACGCGCTGCAGGTCGACCCGCTCTCGATCTCCTGGCGGCGCTGCGTCGACATCAACGACCGCGCGCTCCGCGACATCGTCGTCGGGCTCGGAGGGCGCGCCAACGGCTACACCCGGCAGACCGGCTTCGACATCACCGCGGCATCCGAGGTGATGGCGATCGTCGCCGTCGCCCGCGACCTGCACGACCTGCGCAGCCGCCTGGGCGCGATCACGGTCGGCGCCACCTACGACGGCGAGCCGGTGACCGCCGAGCAGCTCCGGGCCGCCGGCGCGATGACCGTGCTGCTGAAGGACACGATCAAGCCGAACCTCGTCCAGACGCTCGAGGGCCAGCCGGTGTTCGTCCACTGCGGCCCGTTCGCCAACATCGCGCACGGCAACAACTCCCTCGTCGCCGACCGCGTGGCGCTCAAGCTCGGCGACTACGTCGTCACGGAGAGCGGCTTCGGATCGGACATGGGGATGGAGAAGTTCTTCGACATCGTCTGCCGGGTCGGAGGCCTGCGGCCGAGCGCGTCCGTGCTGGTCGCGACCGTGAAGGCGCTCAAGCACCACGGCGGCGATCCGAACGGCGGCCAGGCCGAGATCGAGGCCGGCGCCGCCAACCTGAGACGCCACCTCGGGATCGTGCGCGAGTTCGGGATCAACGCCGTCGTCGCCGTCAACCGGTTCCCGACCGACACGGACGAGGAGATCGAGCTCGTGCGGCGGCTCGCCCTCGAGGGTGGCGCCTACGCCGCAGAGATCAACGACGGGTACGCGCAGGGCGGCGAGGGAGCGACGGCGCTGGCCGAGGCGGTCTCGGCCGCCGCGGAGGAGCCGAACTCGTTCGCGGAGCTCTACCCGCTCGACGCGCCGATCGAGAAGAAGATCGAGGCAATCGCCGTCCGCGCCTACGGCGCCGACGGGATCTTCCTGCTCAAGACGGCGCGCGACAAGATCGCCCAGTTCAACGCCGACGGGCTCGACCGGCTGCCGATCTGCATGGCGAAGACGCACCTCTCGCTCTCGCACGACGTCGCGCTGACCAACGCGCCCACCGGCTTCGTGGTCACGATCCGCGACATCCGCGCCTACACGGGCGCCGGCTGGCTCGTCGCACTCTGCGGCGACATGCAGACGATGCCCGGCCTGAGCAAGACTCCGGCTGCCTTCAACGTCGATATCGACGAGAACGGCCGCACGGTCGGTTTGTTCTAGGCAGTCGCCGTCCTCACGCGCCACGCGCCTGTGGACGAGTCGTTGCGCTTTCGGCACATTTGAGTCTCCCCTGCGTGACGATTTCGCGGCTAGGGTCCAACACGGGGGCAAGGGGCCGAAGGCCCCCGGGGGAAACGAATTGAGTACCGCTCAGGCCGCCGCCAGGCGCTCCAGGACGCGGTCTGCGTCCGGCTCGATCTCGATCGGGCGACAGCGATCCGCGACGTGCTCGGGCGTCTTCAGCCCGTCGCCGGTGACGAGCAGGACAACACGATCCGCCTTCCCCAGCTCCCCGGTCTCGACCGCACGGCGTAGCGCTCCCAGCGTGACTCCCGGAGCCGTCTCGCCGAACACGCCCGTCGTCTCGGCCAGCATGCCCATGTTCTCGACCACCTCGTCCTCGGCAACCGCGTAGATCGCCCCGCCGGTGTCGCGTGCCGCCGCGACCGCGAAGTCGCCGTCGGCCGGGTTCCCGATCGCGAGCGAGCGGGCGACCGTCGCAGGGCGCACCGGCTGCACGCGCCCACCGTCCGCGAAGGCCGTCGCGACCGGAGAGCAGCCCTCCGCCTGGCCGCCGTACAGCCGCGGTGTCGCGGCAACGAGCCCGAGCCGGCGCAGCTCGCCGAAGCCCTGGCCGATCTTCGAGAACAGGGCGCCCGACGCGATCGGGCAGACGACCGCAGCGGGCGCCTCCCAGCCGAGCTGCTCGGCGATCTCGTAGGCGAGCGTCTTCGACCCCTCGGCGTAGTAGGAGCGCAGGGTGACGTTCACGAACGCCCAGTCGAGCTCGAACGAGAGCTCGACGGTCAGCCGAGAGCAGTGGTCGTAGGAGCCGCGGACGGCGTAGATCGTGGCGCCGTAGACCGCGGTCGCGAGCAGCTTCTCGGGCTCGAGGTCGACAGGGCAGAAGACGACCGCCTCCATTCCCTCCGCGGCGGCGCGGGCAGCGACGGCGTTCGCGAGATTGCCGGTCGACGAGCAGGAGAGCGTGTCGAGCCCGAGCTCCTGCGCCTTGGCCGCCGCGACGGCGACGACCCGGTCCTTGAACGAGTGCGTCGGGTTCGCCGTGTCGAGCTTCAGCCAGCAGCTCGCCCAGCCCGAGCGCACCGGCGAGCCGCGGCGCGGGCACGAGCGGAGTCAGACCCGGGGCGAGGCGCGGCTGGGCGGGTGGCGCGACCGGGAGGAGCGGCGCATAGCGCCAGATCGACTGCGGCCCGTCGGCCAGCTTCTCACGCGTGAACGTGCGTTCCACGTCGTCCCAGTCGTAGACGGGGTCGAGGGGACCGAAGCAGCGGCGGCACGCACCGACCGCCTCGAGGGCGTGCTCGGTCTCGCAGATGCGGCAGTGGAGTGCTGTAGCGGGCAACGTGCGGCTCCTTTCGTCTCGCTCGACATCCGTCCGGGTTTGGCACCTTGCCGGGAGGCAGGTTGCCGAGGCTTCACAGGGCCGGTCCCTCAGCCTCTCTCGATGCGGAGCGGGACGGTGCCCGCTTCCGGGGGTCAGTATACGAAATGAAGTGACGTCGGAGCGATCAGGCTCGTGCGAGCAGGTCGAGCAGCTCGTACTCCATCTCCGCGGCCAGCCGGCCGAGCACCGCGAGCTCGACGCTCCGCTCCTGCCCCGACAGGTGACGGCGTGACTGCGTCAGTGCGCCCGTCGCCCACTTGACGTTCCCGAGCACCTCCCACCAGAACAGCTCGTCGACGCCGATCTCACGGTCTGTCAGCTCGCGGTAGCGCGCGAGGTACGGCTCGACCTCGCCGACACCGCCGAGCCGCAGGCCGTCGGCGCCGAACCGCCAGGCGCGGACGATCGGCCAGGCGACGTCCTCACGCGGATCGCCGAGGTGTGTGAACTCCCAGTCGAGCAGGTACTCGAGCCCTCGCTCGGAGACGACGACGTTGCCGATCCGGAAGTCGCCGTGGAGGACGACCGGATCGAGCGGCTCGGGCCGGTGCTCTCTGAGCCAGTAGAGCCCCAGCTCGATCGCAGGGTGCGGCTCGCCGACCGAGTCGAGCTCCTGCTCGAAGCGGCCGAGCACGTCGCCGGCGCTGGAGAAAGGGAAGGTCCTCGGGTGGGATCGAATGCACCTTCGCGAGCTCGTCGGCGAGCTCGATCGGGAGCGCTTCGCGCGCGGCGGCCAGCTCCGGCCGGGAGACGATCCGCCGGCCGATCGTCTCGCCCGCGACGCGCTCGGTCACGAACGCCTCGCGACCTCCGAGCTCGCCCAGGTAGCCGATCGGCCGCGGCACTCGCACGTCCGCCGCGTAGGCCGCCTCGATCACGCGGTACTCGTGCTCGAGCGAGAGCGTCTCGGTGTGGATGACGCCGCCGGCGGCGCGGCGCACGAGCAGCTCGAGCATGTCTCCGCCGGCCGAGACGTCGACGGCCCAGGCCTCCTTCGACGCCCCACCCGCGAGCAGCCGCGGCTGCTCGATCTCGACCGGCGCCCCGAGCAGCGTCTCCAGGCGCTCGCAAAGCTCCGGCGCCCAGGAATCCACGACTAGCGCGAAGCCATGCGGAGCGCGCCGTCGAGCCGGATCACCTCGCCGTTCAGGTACGGGTTCTCGACGATGTGCTTGACGAGCGCGGCGAACTCCTCCGGGTGGCCGAGCCGCGGCGGGAAGGGGATCTGCGCCTCCAGCGACTCGCGAATGTCGTCGCGGAGCATGGCCAGCATGGGCGTGTCCTGCGGCCCCGGCGCGATCGTCATCACACGGATGCCGTGACGACCGAGCTCGCGGGCGACCGGCAGCGTCAGGCTGACGATGCCTCCCTTCGACGCCGAGTACGCCGCCTGGCCGACCTGACCGTCGAAGGCGGCGTTCGATGCGGTGTTGACGATCACGCCGCGCTCGCCGTCCTCGCCCGGCTCGTTCGCGGCCATGGCCGCCGCGGCCAGCCGGATCACGTTGAAGGTGCCGACGAGGTTGACGTCGATCACGTTCCTGAAGGCGTCGAGCGGGTGCGGCGCGCCGTCCTTGCCGACGACGAGCGAGGCGCCGCCGATCCCGGCGCAGTTGACGGCGCCGTGCAGCGCGCCGTGCTCGCGCAGTGCGGCGTCGACGGCATGCTGCACGCCCGCCTCGTCGCGCACGTCGGTCTCGACGTAGAGCCCGATCTCCTCGCGGCGGCCGAGGTCGGCGACCACCACGTTCGCGCCCGAGTCGACGAGCAGGCGGGCGGTCGCGGCTCCCAGCCCGGAGCCGCCGCCCGAGACCAGGAACGTGCGGCCGGCGACGTCCATCGTTACGCGGCGTCGCCGGTCGTGCCGAACCGCCGGCGCTTCTCCAGGTCGTCCGGATCGACCAGTTGGCCGTCGCGTTCCACGTACCCTCCCTGGCCGCCGACGATGAGGACGACGAGGTCCTCGTCACCGATGTTGGAGAACTTCCGAGGCGTCGTCGACTCGACGTGGGCGAGGCCGCCCGGCCCGAGCTCCCGCACGTCGCCGTCCACCTCGAACCGCGCCCGGCCCTGGTGCACGAAGTAGAGCTCGTCCTGCGTGTCGTGGTAGTGATGGATCCCCTCGCCGCCCGGCGGCATCACGATCGCGTTGACGCCGAACGCCGTCACGCCGAGCGGGGCGCGGATCTTCCTGAACCCGTAACCGTCGCCCAGCTCGTCGAGAGAGCCGAATGCGTGTGTCATGCGCGAGACTCTACGCCGTGGAACGAGACTTGCGTGCGATCGTCGGCGACGACGCGGTGCTCACCGACACCGGCTGGTACCTGACCGACATGACCGGCCTGCCGGGGAAGGCGGACGCGGTCGTGCTGCCCTCGAGCGCCGACGAGGTGGCCCGCGTCGTCGCCTGGTGCTACGAGCACGACGTGCCGATCACACCGCGCGGAGGAGGGACGGGCGCGGCCGGCGGTGCGGTGCCGCTCGACGGCGGGATCGTCCTCGCGCTCGACCGGATGGCGCGGGTGCGCGCCTTCGATCCACTCCTCTGGCGGCTCCACGTCGAGGCCGGTGTGCGCACAGCCGCGGTGCACGCGCTGGTGCGCGACAACGGGCTCATGTTCGCGCCGGACCCCGGCGCAGCCGAGCAGTCGCAGATCGGCGGCAACATCGCCACGAACGCCGCCGGCCCGCACGCCTACAAGTACGGGGCGACCGGCACGTGGGTGACCGGGCTCGAGGCGGTCGTGCCGCCGGGCGAGATGATCACGGTCGGCGGGCCGATCCGCAAGGACGTGGCCGGTTACGACCTGAAGAGCCTGCTGATCGGCTCCGAGGGCACCCTCGGGATCGTCACCGCCGCCTGGCTACGGCTGATCCCGGCACCCGAGGCCACGCTGCCCGTTGCCTCTTTCCACGCCGACACGGCCTCCGGCTGCGAGGCGATTCTCCGCGTCGTCGGCAGCGGCATCCGGGCGACGGCGATCGAGTTCCTGGACGGCGAGACGCTGGCCTGCGCGGGCGGATCGTTCGACGGCCCGCTGCCCGATGGAGCCGGGTTCATGGTGATCGCGGAGGCCGACGGCTCGGCAGACGAGGCCGCGAGGATGCAGGGCGAGCTGATCGAGGTGCTCGGCGAGAGCGCCGTAGCCGTTCGCGCTCCGGCCGACCGGGCGGGCATCGAGGCGTTGTGGCGCTGGCGCAGCGGACTCGCCTTCGCGGTCATGGCCAGGCGGGGCCTCGCGCTCAGCGAGGACATCGTCGTGCCGGTCGAGCGGCTCGCCGAGGCGATCGAGGAGACGGCGGAGATCGGCCGGCGGCACGACCTGATCGGGCTCAGCTTCGGGCACGCAGGCGACGGCAACCTGCACTCGACCTTCCTGTTCTCGCCGGAGGTCCCCGAGGAGCGCGCCCGGGCCTTCCGCGCGACGGAGGACCTCTTCGACCTCGCGGTGCGGCTCGGTGGCTCGATCTCCGGCGAGCACGGCACCGGCTATCTGAAGCGCGGGCAGCTCGCGAAGCAGTGGCCGCCGCGAGCTCTCGAGCTGCACGCTGCCGTCAAGCAGGTCTTCGACCCGAAGGGCCTCCTCAACCCCGGCAAGAAGCTCGCAGTCCTGCCGACCTGACCCTTCGGGCCATGTCCGAGGGACAGGCCCTCGGACATGGCTTTCCGGCGTCGGGACAGGGCCGTCCAGGCAAGTCAGAGCGCCCTGAGCAGGTGAAACGCAGGTCACAAAGACGTTACAGGGACTGTCCCCCAGACACGGCCAGGGGGGACGTGGCGCGAGGCGGCTAGACTCGGCTCGAATGGCCGGCTGGAAGTCCGAGGCGCTGATCGTCGATGCGGTTCGCAGCCCGATCGGGAAGCGGAACGGCTCTCTCGCGAGCATTCGCGGCGACGAGCTCTGCGCCCAGGTGCTGAACGGACTCGTCGCGCGCCGGGACCTCGACCCGGCCGAGATCGAGGACGTTCAGATGGGCTGCGTGACCCAGATCGGCGAGCAGGGCTGGAACATCGGGCGCATGGTGCCGCTGGTCGCGGGCTGGCCCGAGACGGTCTGCGGAACGAGCATCGACCGGCAGTGCGCGTCCTCGATGCAGGCCAACTTCAACGCCGCCGCCGCCGTCTGGTCGGGCCAGCTCGACCTCGTCGTCTCCTCGGGGGTCGAGATGATGTCACGCGTCCCGATGGGGTCGAACGGGGGCGACCTGTCGCCGAAGCTGCTCGACCGCTGGCAGCTCGTGCCGCAGGGGATCTCGGCAGAGGTGATCGCGGAGGAGTGGAACCTCTCCCGGGAGCAGCTCGACGCCTACTCGCTCGAGTCGCATCGCCGCGCCACCCGCGCGATCGACGAGGGCCGATTCGAGAACGAGATCGTCCCGATCGACCTCACGAACCCGCACGCCGGAGTCGTCTTCGCGGTCGACGAGACCCCGAGGCGTGACACGTCGGCCGAGAAGCTGGCGGCCCTCCAGCCCGCCTTCCTCCCGGAAGGGACGGTCACAGCAGGCAACTCGAGCCAGATCGTCGACGGTGCCGCCGCAGTGCTGATAGCGAGCGAGCAGAAGGCCTCCGAGCTCGGGCTCGAGCCGCGCGGGCGCTTCCTCGGCTTCGGCCTCGCCGGCGTCGACCCCTACCGCATGCTGCACGGCAACCCGCAGGCGTGCGCGCGCGCGCTCGCGAAGGCGGGCCTCGGCTGGGACGACATGGCCGTGATCGAGGTGAACGAGGCGTTCGCCAGCGTCGTGCTGCAATTCGTCGCGGACACCCACCTCGAAGACCGGCTCGAGGATGTCAATCCGAACGGCGGCGGGATCTCGCTCGGCCATCCGCTCGGCGCCACCGGCGCCCGCATCACAGCGACGCTGCTGAACGAGCTCGAACGCCGCGACGCCCGCTACGGCATCGCGTCGATGTGCATCGGCTTCGGCCAGGCCCTGGCCGGCGTCGTCGAGCGCTTCTAGCCGGTCGCGAAGAACGAGCCCATGCGCTGGGCGAGCATCAGGTCGCCCTGGATGCGCAGCTTCCCCGCCATGTAGAGCGCAGGCCCCTGCGCCTTGCCGGTCATCAGCGCCGTGAACGACTCGGCGTCCGTGGAGAGCGTCACCGTCGGGCTCTCCGCCTGCCCGTGCTCCCACGAGAACGAGCCGTCCTTGATCGTGATCGCGTACGGCTTCTCCTCCCCGCCGTCGGCGATCTGCCACTGGATGGTCGCGTCCACGCCGCTCGCCTTGTCCGGCTGGAACCGCTCCTGCATGCCCTGGAAGATCTCGTCGAGCCCCGGTCCGTCCGTCACCTTCGCCTCCTTCGTGGTTTCCGCGTCAGGCCTCCGGCCCAGCGCGAGATACAGCACCTCGCCGACCAGCGCCGGCTTCTCCTGGCCGCGGATCTCGATCTGGACGCCGACCTTGTACAGGATCCCGTCGCCCTTCGCCTCGCTCGAGATCAGCCTGGCGTGGGCGCGCACCTCCGAGCCCGAGGGCACCGGCGAGGTGAAGCGCATGCGGTCGATGCCGTAGTTGACACCCATCTGCGCATCGGGCACGTGGATGACGTCGGAGAGCAACGTGGGCAGGAGCGACAACGAGAGGTAGCCGTGCGCAATCGTGCCGCCGAACGGGCCGGCCTTCGCAGCCTCGGGATCGACGTGGATCCACTGGTGGTCGCCGGTCGCCTCGGCGAACAGGTCGATCTGCCGCTGCTCGATCTTCACCCAGGGGCTCGCGCCGAGATCGCGCTCAGGGCTCTCGGCCAGCTCCTTCAGGGTCAGCTCGGTCGTCATGTCACGTCGCGCTGAGAGATTGTCCGCCCGCGCCCTGCATCCCGGCCATCATGCCCGGCGGCGCGGCACCGGCCGGGAACCGCTCGCGCAGCTCGGCGAGCAGATCGTCGGCGTCCCAGCGGCCCTCGCGGGTGAACAGCTCGCCGGGGCTCCAGCCGCGGAGGGCGTTGACGGCACCGCCGTAGACGAAGAAGACCTGGCCGGTGATGTCCTGCGCCTCGTCGGCACAGAGCGCGACGACCAACGGTGACATGTTCCCCGGGTCCATCGGGTCGAAGCCCTCCGGCGCGGCGATCTCGCCGAACGCCTGCTCGGTCATCCGCGTGCGTGCATTCGGGGCGAGGCAGTTGACGGTGACGCCGTAGCGCCCGAGCTCCTGTGCCGCGATCAGGGTGAAGCCCGCGATGCCGGCCTTCGCGGAGCCGTAGTTCGCCTGGCCGACGTTGCCGAAGACACCCGAGGGGCTGGAGGTGCAGACCACGCGCGCGCGGACGGTCTCGCCCGCCTTCGAGCGCTCGCGCCAATAGGAGGCGGCGTGGCGCGTCGGGGCGAAGTGGCCCTTGAGGTGGACGTTGATCACCGCGTCCCACTCGGCCTCGTCCATGTTGACGAGCATCCGGTCGCGGATGATGCCGGCGTTGTTCACCAGGATGTCCAGTCCGCCGAGTGCCTCGATCGCGTGCCGGACCATCTGCTCCGCGCCCGCGAAGCTCGCCACGTCCTCGTAGTCCGCCACCGCCTCGCCGCCGAGCGCGCGGATCTCCTCCGCCACCTGCTCCGCAGGGGTCGTGTCGGCACCCTCGCCCGCCAGCGACCCGCCCAGATCGTTGACGACCACCTTCGCGCCGGCGCGTGCGAGCGCCAGCGCGTGCTCGCGGCCGATGCCGCGCCCGGCGCCGGTGACGATCGCGACCTTGCCGGTCAGGTCAGGCATCGACACCGAGTCTAAACTCTCCCGGCGTGACCGAGCGCACACACACCTCGCGGCACCATCCATGGGGGGCGGAGCCGCTGCCCGACCCGCACGTCTGGACGACGCTCGGATATCGCAACGCCGGCTGGGAACCGGGCCGGGCAGTGATCGAGTGGGACGCGCCCGAGGAGTTCTGCTTCGTGTTCGGAGACGGCTACCGCGTCCACGGCGGGATGGTCGCGACGCTGCTCGACACGGCGATGGGCGGCGCCTGCTGGACGCTCATGGAGGCGCACGAGCACTTCCTGACCGGCGACCTGAGCGTCGAGTTCTACCGCTCGGCGCGGCCGGGTCTCCTGCGCGCCGAGGGCCGCGTCGTGCACCGCAGCAAGCGTGTCGTCTTCTGCGCCGCCGACCTGACCGACGCGGACGGCACCGCGATCGCGAGCTCGCGCTGCACGCAGGTCGTCATCGTCTGAAGCGCCGCCGCCCGCGTGGCGCGGTCCCCCGCGATTCCGTAGGGTTGTCCGACCGATGAGCCTGCTCTCGGTACGGAACATCACTCTCCGCTTCGGCGGTATCACCGCGCTCGAGGACGTCTCGTTCGACGTGGAACAGGGCACGACGGCGGGACTGATCGGCCCGAACGGCGCCGGCAAGACGACGACGTTCAACGTGATCACGCGGCTCTACGACCTCGACGCAGGCGACGTGCTGATGGACGGCCGCTCGCTCCTGCGCACACCTCCGAGCCGCGTGATCAGGCACGGAATCTCGCGGACGTTCCAGAACGTCGAGCTGTTCGGGACGATGACGGTGCTCGAGAACGTGCTCGTCGGCGCGCACGCGGGCTCGCGCTTCGAGCGTGAGAGCTCCGTTCGCGCGCGCGGCCGGGAGGCGCTCGCCCGCGTCGACATCGCCGGGCTCTCCGACCGCCCCGCGGCCGGGCTCCCGTTCGGGACGCTCAAGCGGGTCGAGCTTGCCCGCGCGCTCGTCTCCAGGCCGCGCCTCCTGCTCCTCGACGAGCCGGCGGGTGGGCTCAACCACGAGGAGGTGGCAGTGCTCGCCGAACTCCTGCGGCGGCTCCGCGGCGAGCTCGACCTGACCGTGCTCCTCGTCGAGCACCACATGGGTCTCGTCATGCAGCTCTCCGACCACGTGCACGTCCTCAACTTCGGGCGCACGATCGCGAGCGGCTCGCCCGCGGAGGTGCAGCGGAACCCCGAGGTGATCGAGGCATATCTCGGCGGCGAGCTCGAGGAGCACCGCAGCCTAGTGGCACCGCTTCTCGAGCTGAACGACGTGGTCGCGAGCTACGGGCAGGTGAAGGCCCTCCACGGTGTCACGCTCGCCGTCGAGGAAGGGGAGATCGTCGCCGTCCTGGGCGCGAACGGCGCCGGCAAGACGACGACGCTGCGAGCGATCTCGAACACGGTGCGGCGGAGCGGCGAGATCCGCTTCGCCGGCCGCTCGCTCGGGCGGCTCGGCCCGGAGAGCACGGCGGCGCTCGGGATCGCGCACGTGCCGGAGGGCCGCGGGCTGTTCCCGGAGCTGACGATCGTCGAGAACCTCCGCCTCGGCGCGTACACGCGTAAGGGCTCGCCGAAGGCCGACCTCGAGCGCGTCTACTCGTACTTCCCCTGGCTCGGCCGCCGGCGCAACGAGATGGCGGGCTCGCTGAGCGGCGGGGAGCAGCAGATGCTCGCGCTCGCGAAGGCGTTCATGCAGCAACCGCGCCTCCTGCTCCTCGACGAGCCGTCGCTCGGCCTCGCCCCGATCATCGTCTCCGAGATCTTCCGGATCGTCAGGGAGCTGAACGAGGAGGGCATGACGGTTCTGGTCGTCGAGCAGAACGCCCACATCGCCCTCCAGGCCGCGTCGACGGCGTACGTGCTCGAGGTGGGGACGGTCGCCCTGCACGGCCCGAGCAAGGAGCTCCAGGAGCACGAGTCCGTCCGGCGGAGCTACCTGGGCTACTGATGAGTGTCTACGAGCTCTTCGGCCGTCTTGGGGTGCGCGACGTTGGCGCGCGGCGGATCAGCACGGGCGCGTCACCGGCCGTGCTCGCCTTCCTGCTCGGCGGCTGCATCTTCCTGACGATCGGCTCGCTGCTCTCGACGCAGTTCGCCGAGCTGACGGTGAGCGGTGTCGCGCAGGGCAGCATCTTCGCCAGCCTCGCGCTCGCGCTCGTGCTCATCTACCGCGCGACCGAGGTGATCAACTTCGCGCAGGGCGAGATGGCGATGTTCACGACCTACATCGCCTACCAGCTCACGGTCTGGGGCCTGTCCTACTGGGCCGCGTTCTTCGCCACCCTCGGGATCGCGTTCGTCCTCGGCGTCGGCATCCAGCAGGCCCTGATCCGGCCGGTGCAGCATCGATCCGTCGTTGCGGTCGTGATCGTCACGATCGGGCTCTTCTCCGTGATCGACGGCGTCGTGCTCTGGATCTGGGGCGGCGACATCAAGTTCATGCCGGCCGCCTTCGGAAGCGCCGTGTACCACGTCGGCGGCGTGGCCATCTCGCTCAGCGACCTGGGGACGATCGCCGTCACGCTGGGCACAGTGGTCGCGCTGTGGGTCGTTCTTCCAGTTCACGAAGCTCGGCCTGGCGATGCGCGCGGCGGCGCTGCGGCCGGCGGCGGCACGGCTCGTCGGCGTTCGCGTCAACTGGATGCTGGCGCTCGGCTGGGGCTTTGCGACGGTCCTCGGCGCCGTGGCCGGGCTGATGACCGAGCCGACCGTGTTCCTCTCGCCGACGATGATGCAGGCCGTCCTGATCTACGCGTTCGCGGCCGCGGTGCTCGGGGGGCTGGAGAGCCCGATGGGCTCGGTCGTCGCCGGGATCTCGCTCGGGATCTTCCTCAACCTGATCGGCCAGTACGGCGGGTACTTCAAGGACTCGGCGCTGCGCCTGCCGGTCGCGTTCGGGGTGCTGCTCGTCGTCCTGCTCGTCAAGCCGTCGGGGCTGTTCGGCCGTGCGGCGGTGAGGAAGGTATGAGGCGCCTGCTGCCGGGACTGGTCGCCTGCGCCGTGGCGGCGATCGTGCTCGCGTTGCTCCCGTTCGCGCTCAGCGGCTTGAACCAGGTGCTCGCGTCGAAGGTCGCGCTCTACTTCATCGCCGTCCTCGGGCTCAACATCCTCACCGGCTACACGGGTCAGATCTCGATCGGCCACGGCGCGTTCATGGCGATCGGCGGCTACACGACGGCGATCATGTCTCAGGATCACCACACCGACCTGATCGCGACGCTTCCGCTCGCCTTCGCGATCTCCTTCGGCTGCGGCGTCGCGCTCGGACTGCCCGCGTCGAGGCTGTCCGGCGTCTACCTGGCGCTCGCGACGCTGGCGTTCGCGGTCTCGATCCCGCAGCTCATCCTCAAGTTCTCGCACTTCACGGGAGCGCGGAACGGCATCCAGGTGAGCGGCACGGTCGGCTACATGTGGCTGTACGGGGTGAGCTGGGCCTGCGCCGCGATCATGTTCGTGCTCGCCTGGCTCGTGCTCCGCGGGCGCACGGGACGCGCGTTCCGGGCCGTGCGGGACAGCGAGGTCGCGGCCGCGTCGTCCGGCGTCAGCCTCGTGCTCTACAAGACGCTCGCGTTCGGGGTCTCGGCGGGCTTCGCCGGCGTGGCCGGGTCGCTGTTCGTCCTGGCGACGAACGGCTATGCGCAGCCGGACGAGTTCTCGGTCGCCCTGTCCCTGTACATCTTGATCGGCGCGGCCGTGGCCGGGCTCGGCTCGCTGTGGGGGATCCCGGTCGGCGCCGCCTTCGTCGCCCTGCTCCCGAACATCTCGACGAGCGCGCCGCTGATCGGCAAGCCCGAGGGCCAGGAGGTCGTCTTCGGCCTGGTCGTGATCCTGGTCATCCTGCTGTTGCCGACCGGGTTTGCAGGCCTGCTACAGCGCGTGGCGCAGCGGCTCCCGTCGAAACGGTCGGATGGCCCTGGAATACCGGCGGCCGACAAGGGATAATCGGTGGCGGACGGCTCCAGATCGTTTCCGATCGGAACCAGAGGAGGAGGGCAAGAAGATGCGTTGGAAGCTCGGTTTCCTGGCCTTCGTCGCCGCGGTGGGCCTGGCTGCGGTCGCAACGTCTGCGACCGGTGCCCAGAAGCTCGACCCCGGAGTGACGGCCAGATCGATTCTCATCGGCGGCACGTTCCCGTTCACCGGCGTCGCGGCGTCCTACGGCGTCATCCCGAAGGCGGAGCGCGCCTACTTCCTCTACGTAGACGCGCACGGCGGCGTGAACGGGCGGAGGATCCAGTTCACGACCTACGACGACAGCTACGACCCGTCGAAGACGGTCCCGCTGACGCAGAAGCTCGTCGAACAGGACAAGGTGTTCGCCGACTACGGCAGCCTCGGCACCGCGCCGGTGCTGGCGACCCGGACATACCTGAACGGCAAGAAGGTGCCGCAGGTGCTCGTCGCGACGGGCGACTCGTACTGGGGCACGGACTACAAGAAGTACCCGTGGACGATCGGGTGGCAGCCCGACTACCCGGGCGAGGCGAAGATCTACGCCAAGTTCATCCTGGCGAAGGTGCCACAGGCGAAGATCGGCGTCCTCTACCAGAACGACGCGTACGGGCAGAACTACCTGAACGCGTTCAAGCAGGGCCTCGGCTCGTCGGCGTCGAAGATCGTCTCGACGCAGTCGTACGACGTGACCGGCGGCCCGCCGCAGCAGCAGGTGATCGCGCTCAAGTCCGCCGGGGCGAACACGTTCGTCCTCTTCTCGACCCCCTTGGCGACGATCCAGTCGCTCGTGATTGCGACCAAGATCGGCTGGAAGCCGATCGAGTTCATCAACAACGTGTCGTCCGCCGAGGCGTACCTGGCGGCAGCGGCAAAGAGCGGTGCGAACGTCGAGGGAGCGATCTCGACCGACTACGTGCTCGACCCGAACAACGTCGCGCAGGCGACGCTGCCGGGGGCGAAGCTGGCGAAGCAGATCCTCGACACCTACGACGGCGGCGCGCCGATCTTCAACCTCAACAACATCTACGGGCTGGCATCCGCCTGGACGATGGTGGAAGCACTGAAGAACGCCGGCAACCCGCCGACGCGTGCCGGACTGATGAGGGCGCTGACGAGCATGAACACACGGGCGAACCCGTTCCTCTACAAGGGGATCGCCGAGAAGACGTCGGCGACCGACTGGTTCCCGGTCGAGCAGCAGATCCTCGTCCGCTACCACAGCGGCGGGCCGGCGGGAATCGGCTACGGCGAGCCGTTCGGCAGGCTCTACAACAACGCCCGCTGACGGGCAGACGCTCGACGAGGGGCCGGCACACGCCGGCCCCTCACTGCTCCATGGACTTCACGCTGAATCCCGAGCAAGAGCTGATCCGCGCCGGCGCGCGCGAGTTCGTGCAGCGGGAGGTGGTCCCGTACGCCCGCGACTGGGACCGCGCCGAGGAGATGGACCGCGGAGTCGTCGACAGGCTGGCGGAGGCGGGGTACCTCGGCGCGTCGCTCCCGGCCGAGCACGGCGGCATGGGGCTCGACACCGTCTCGTACTGCCTCGTGATGGAGGAGTTCGGGAAGGCCGACCAGTCCGTGCGCGGGATCGTCTCGGTCACCGTCGGTCTCGTCGGCAAGACGATCGCCCGCTGGGGAACCGAGGAGCAGCGCGCGCAATGGCTGCCCGGGCTCGCCTCCGGTGAGACGCTCGGCTGCTACGCGCTGACCGAGCCGGGATCGGGCTCGGATCCGGGGAGCCTGGCAACCCGGGCCGAGCGGGACGGCGACGACTGGCTGCTGACCGGCTCGAAGACGTTCATCACGCTCGGCACCTGGGCCGGCGTCGCGCTGGTCTTCGCGCGCACGGGCAGCGACGGGCCGCGTGGGATCACGTGCTTCCTCGTCCAGACCGACTCCCCCGGGTTCACGGCCCGCCCGATCAAGGGCAAGCTCGGCCTGCGAGCACAGGACACGGGCGAGCTCTATCTGGACGCGGTTCGGGTTCCCGACTCCAGCCGTCTCGGCGGCGAGGGCGAGGGGTTCAAGGTCGCGATGTCGGCGCTCGACAGCGGGAGGATCTCGCTCGCCGCCGGGTGCGTGGGGATCTGCCAGGGCTGCGTCGAGGCCAGCATCGCGTACGCGACCGAGCGGCACCAGTTCGGCCGCCCCATCGCAGGCTTCCAGCTCGTGCAGGAGCTGATCGCGGACATGGCCGTGGAGGCCGAGGCGGCGCGGCTGCTCACCTGGCGCGCAGCGGCGCTCGCCGACCACGGCGATCCGTACACGCTCGAAGCCTCGGTGGCGAAGTACTTCGCGAGCGAGGCGGCCGTGCGCGCGGCGAACGCCGCCATCCAGGTGCACGGCGGCTACGGGTACGTCGACGAGTTCCCGGTCGGCAAGTACCTCCGCGACGCGCGGGTGACGACGCTGTACGAGGGGACGAGCCAGATCCAGAAGCTGCTCATCGGCCGGTCGCTCACCGGCGAGAATGCCTTCACCTGACGAGAGAGGGGAAGCCGTGCCCGAAGCAGTCATCGCCGCCGCCGTCCGCACGCCGGTCGGCCGTGCCCACAAGGGATCGCTCGCCGACGTCCGGCCCGACGACATGGCGGCCTTCGCCGTGCGAACGGCGCTCGAGCGGGTACCGGAGCTCGATCCGGGCGACGTCGTCGACGTGATGGTCGGCTGCGGCATGCCCGAGGAGCGCCAGGGAATGAACCTCGGCCGCCGCGTTGCCCTGCTCGCCGGCCTGCCGGACACGGTTCCCGGCACGACCGTCAACCGCTTCTGCGCCTCCAGCCTGCAGACGATCCGCATGGCCTTCCACGCGATCAGAGCGGGTGAAGGCGACGCGTTCGTGGCGGCCGGCGTCGAGTCGATCACCCAGGTCTCCGGCTACCCGAAGACGGCCGACGAGCTCCACCCCCTGCTGGCCGGCGGCCCGGATTCGATCACGAACGTCTACGTGCCGATGGGCATGACGGCGGAGAACGTCGCCGAGCGCTACGGCGTCGAGCGCGAGGAGATGGACCGGTTCGCGCAGCGCTCCCAGGAGCGCGCCGTCGCGGCGCAGCAGGACGGGTTCTTCGACCGCGAGCTGACGCCCTACCCGAAGGAGGACGGCACGGTGGTGACGCGCGACGACGGCCCGCGCGCCGAATCGACGCTCGAGCGGCTGGCCTCGCTCGAGCCCGCGTTCCTGCCGGGCGGGAAGGTCACGGCCGGGAACGCCTGCCCGCTGAACGACGGGGCCGCGGCGGTCGTCGTGCTCAGCGAGGAGAAGGCGCGATCGCTGGGCGTCGAGGGGCGGGCGCGGATCGTCGCCTCCGCCGTCTCGGGCGTCGATCCGGAGATCATGGGCGTCGGGCCGATCGAGGCCGTCCGCCGCGTCCTCGCCCGGGCGGGCATGACGATCGAGGACGTCGACGTCGTCGAGCTCAACGAAGCGTTCGCGGCGCAGGTGCTGCCGGTCTGCCGGGAGCTCGGGATCGATCCGTTCGGCGAGCAGCTCAACCCGCACGGCGGCGCGATCGCGCTCGGCCATCCGTACGGGATGACCGGCGCGCGCATCATGTGCACGCTGCTCAACGACCTCGAGACCGTGGACGGCACGATCGGCCTCGAGACGATGTGCGTCGGCGGCGGCCAGGGCATGGCCATGATCGTGGAGCGGTTGCGCTGAGCCCGATGGACGGCCGCTTCATCACGGACGGTGGGATGGAGACGAGTCTCATCTTCCACCAGGGCATCGACCTTCCCCATTTCGCCTCGTTCGTCCTGCTCGACCGGGAGGACGGCAGGAGCGCCCTGCTCGACTACTTCCGGCCGTACGTCGACATTGCGAGGGAGCTGGACGTCGGCATCGTGCTCGACACGCCGACCTGGCGCGCGAACCCGGACTGGGGAGCGAAGCTCGGCTACTCGCCCGAGGCGCTCCTTCGCATCGACCGGCTCGGCGTGGAGCTCCTCCAGGAGCTCCGGCGTGAGACCGGAGGCTCGCCGCCGCTCGTCATCTGCGGCTGCGTCGGGCCGCGCGGAGACGGTTACCAGGTCGGCGAGACCATGACGGCCGAGGAGGCACGGCGCTACCACTCACCGCAGGTGCGAGCCTTCGCAGAGGCCGGCGCGGACGTCGCGAGCGGGCTGACGATGACGTACGCGGAAGAAGCCGTCGGGATCGCGCGCGCGGCCGTCGACGCGGACGTCCCGAGCGTCCTCTCGTTCACCGTCGAGACGGATGGGCGCCTGCCGAGCGGCCAGCCGCTCCGTGAGGCGATCGAACAGGTCGATGCCGAGACGAACGGGGTCGCGTCCTACTTCATGGTCAACTGCGCGCACCCGTCGCACTTCCTGCACGTGCTCGAGCCCGGCGCGCCGTGGATCGAGCGGATTCGCGGCGTCCGCGCGAACGCGTCACGGATGAGCCATGCCGAGCTGGACGAGGCCGACGAGCTCGACGAGGGCGACCCGGAGGAGCTGGCCCTGCGCTATCGCGAGCTCCAGGAGCGGCTGCCGAACCTCACGCTCGTCGGTGGCTGCTGCGGCACGGATCACCGCCACGTCCGGGCGATCGCCGGAGCCTGGTCGGCGTAGGCGTGGAGCTGGCCGTAGACGGCGGGCGCCTCTACGTCGAGGACCACGGCGCCGGCGACCCACCGCTGCTCCTGATCCAGGGGCTCGGCTACGCGGTCTGGGGGTGGCGCGACCAACTGCCGGCGCTCGCCGCCCGGCGTCGGACGATCGCCTTCGACAACCGCGGCGCCGGGCGCTCGTCGAAGGAGCCGGGTCCCTACTCGATGGAGCAGTTCGCAGGCGACGGACTCTCCGTGCTCGACGCGCTCGGGGTCGAGTCGGCGCACGTCATCGGCGTGTCGATGGGCGGCTTCATCGCGCAGGTACTCGCTCTGCAGGCGCCCGAGCGCGTGTGCTCGCTCACCCTCGCCGGCACCGGCCCCGGTGGGCCTGAGCACGAGCGGGTGCCGGGCGAGACGGTCAAGGCGTGGCTCGCGAGCGCCGGCCTGCCGCCTGATGAGTACGCGCGCCGGACGATGCACCTCTCCTTCTCGGCCGGCTGGAGCGAGGAGCATCCCGAGCGGTACGAGCAGCTGCTCGCGGCCCGGCTCGAATACCCGACGCCGCCCGACTGCTGGCTCGCCCAGTTCGAGGCGGCGAACCGCTTCCTGGACTCGGGCGCAGCGGTCGAGAAGATTGCCACGCCTGTGCTGGTCGTGCACGGCGACGCCGACCGGGTCGTCCCCGTCTCGAATGGGCATCTGCTCGCACGCCGCATCGCCGGCGCCGAGCTCGCCGTCCTCCCCGGCCGCGGCCACGTCGTCCAGCTCGAGTC
The DNA here is from genome assembly GCA_963742925.1 of uncultured Actinomycetes bacterium. Taxonomy (GTDB): domain Bacteria; phylum Actinomycetota; class Thermoleophilia; order Gaiellales; family Gaiellaceae; genus PALSA-612. Next base: position 80,364 of record CAVUNV010000006.1, read on the forward strand.
GCCGGACGAGTTCAACCGGCTTGTCACGGCGTTTCTCAACCGGGTCTAGCATCGGGAAGCTAGCTAGGACGGGTGCGTACCGCAGTTCTCATCGGAATCCTCGCCGTCGTACTGTCGATCGCCGCAGCGGGTCACACCGCGGCTTCTCCGCCCGTTCCGACTGTCCCGTGCAACGAGGACATTGGCCACCCGCACTCAGGCCACGAAGCCGGTTATCGGGTCGTGCTCGGTGTCGTGTCAGTGCCTCCCGCCTACCTCCGGCAAGTGGTCGCCACACACAAGCGACCGTGGACCTACTGGCGGAAGGCCGGACTGGTGGTCTGGTCTGCAGCCACGGCCACGATCACCGTGCCGGAGGCCTGGCGGAACAGGGCCGCAATCAGCTGGGGCAACACGACCCCCATCGTCAGCTCGCTGCGGTTTCGCCCCTGCACGCGGTACTTCGGAGTGAAAGGGTGGGACGCCTATGCAGGAGGGTTCTTCCTGCGTTCAGAGTCAGCCTGCGTGCCACTGATCTTCCGGGTCGGCCGCCGAAGCGTGACCGTCCGCTTCGGCATCGGCCGAACCTGCGGCACCGTTCAGTAGCGGTCGAGGTAGCGCGGGCTCGCGACGCGCAGCTTCGCGGCCACATGCGCCTGCAGGCGCTCGAGTGCATCCTCGGGAACGTCGCCCGATCGGATCCGGCGGGCCAGCTCCTCCAGCTCCTCGCGCGGGATTGTCTCCTCCCCCGACTCCAGCTCGCGCTGGGCGATCCCGAGCGCATTGATGGCGACGAGCGTCCGGAAGCGCAGCCGCTGGTCGGTCAGCGTCGGGAGGATCTCGGCCTCGAGGAACTCGCGCGTCGCCTCGACGAGCTCGGCGGCGGTCGGACGATCGTGAGCCATGACCTGTGCGATGCTAGTCGGATGGAGGATCTGAAGGCTCCGTACCGCGCCTTCATGGACGAGCACGTCTACCCGAACGAGGCCGTGCTCGCACGCGAGGACGACGAGGCTGTGCGCCTGGTCAGCGACCTCAGAGCGCGCGCGAAGGCGGAAGGGCTCTGGGCTCCGCACCTGCCGCCCGAAGCCGGCGGGACGGGACGCGGCTTCCTCGCCTACGCGCACCTGAACGAGGAGATCGGCCGCTGCGTCTGGGGCCAGCTCGTCTTCAACTGCCAGGCCCCGGACGCGGGCAACGGCGAGATCCTGCACCTGTTCGGCACCCCGGAGCAGAAGGAGCGCTGGCTCGCGCCGCTCGTCGCCGGCGACACACGCTCGTTCTTCTCGATGACCGAGCCCGAGGTCTCGGGTGCCGACCCGACCGGCCTGAGGACGACCGCCGTCCGTGACGGCGACGAATGGGTGATCGACGGGCACAAGTGGTTCTCGTCCGGGGCCGAGGGAGCCGCGTTCGGGATCGTCATGGCCGTCACGAGCCCGGACGCCGAGCGCCACCGGCGCATGAGCCAGATCCTCGTCCCGGCGGACACTCCCGGGATCGAGATCACGGCCGTCCCGGTCATGGGCCACCGCGGGCGCGGCTGGTCGACCCACTGCGAGGTGACGTACTCGGGCGTGCGCGTCCCGGTCTCCAACCTCCTCGGCGAGGAGGGCGACGGGTTCCGGATCGCGCAGAAGCGCCTCGGGCCCGGCCGGATCCACCACGTGATGCGCTGGCTCGGGCAGATGCAGCGCGCCTTCGAGCTGATGTGCTCGTACGCGCTCGAGCGCGAGGCCTTCGGCGGCCCGCTGGCCGAGAAGCAGACCGTTCAGAACTGGATCGCGGACTCGGCCGCCGACATCCAGGCCTGCCGGCTGCTGACGCTGGACGCCGCGCACAAGATCGACCAGGGCGACGAGGCACGCGTCGAGATCTCACTCGTCAAGTTCTTCGCGGCACGGGTGCTGAACGAGGTGATCGACCGCGCGATCCAGGTGCACGGCGGTCTCGGCCTGACCGACCGGACGCCGCTCGCCGCGATGTGGGCGATGGCCCGCGGCGGCCGGATCTACGACGGCCCGGACGAGGTGCACCGCATGGTCGTGAGCCGGCGGATCCTGAAGGAGTTCGCCGCCGGGCGCACCTGGAAGTTCTCGTAGCCTCGCCCGAACCGGACATGCCCGTCCGAGCCGCGTCCCAGGGACAGTCCCTGTAACGCCTTTGTGACGCACCTTTTCCCTGCTCAGAGACATGAGCATGGCCAGGCCGGCCACGTCCAACCGCTCGAAAGACATGTCCGAGGGACTGTCCCTGGGACATGGCTTGCGCGGACCGCTAGCGCGGGCCGGGGACGTTCGGGAAGCGGAACTGGATCGGCTCGCGGCCCGGCTGGACGACCCAGGCCTGGCCGGCCTCCCCCGAGCGGGCAGCGTAGAGCACCGCCTCGGCCACGCGGCTCGGCGGCATCAGCTCGAAGCCCGCGCCCCGCAACTCCTCTTCGTGGGGCCGGACCATCGGCGTGTCCACGAAGCCCGGGCAGACGGCGTTCAGCCGGATACCGCGCTCGGCGAGACCCGGGGCCGCGGCCCGGACGAACCCGACCACGGCGTGCTTCGTCAACGTGTAGACCGGATCGCCGGGCCACGGCCACAGCCCGGCGAGCGAAGCGGTGGCCACGATCGCGCTGCCGGCCTCCATCACCTCGGCCAGCCTCCGCACGCCGAGGACGACCCCGTCGACGTTGACGCCGACGACGCGCCGGTAGTCGGCGACCGACTCATCCGTGCTCGTCACGCCGGCGTTCAGGCACGCGAGCTCGACCGGGCCGACGTCGGCCCACGCGTCGGGATCCGACACGTCGAAGCCGTGCACCACGTCCAGGACCTGCACGTCGGTGCCCTCGGCCTGGAGCAGCGAGACGATCGCAGCACCGATGCCGGAGGCGCCCCCGGTGACCAGTGCCGTGCGCGGAAACCCGCTCAGGGCGCCGGCACCGACTGCTTCACGAACATTTCGCGGAGCGCGGTCTTGCGGAACTTGCCGACGGCCGTCTTCGGGATCTCGTCGATGAACTCGAAGCTGTCCGGCAGCCACCACTTCGCGAACTTCCCGGCCAGGAACTCGCGCAGCTCGTCCGGCGTCGCCGACTCGCCGGGCTTGAGCACGACGACGGCCATCGGCCGCTCCGTCCACTTCTCGTCCGGGATCGCGATCACCGCCGCCTCCGCCACCGCCGGATGCGCCATCAGCTCGCATTCGAGGTCGACGGACGAGATCCACTCGCCGCCGGACTTGATCACGTCCTTGGAGCGATCCTTGATCGAGATGAAGCCGCGCCGGTCGATCGAGACGATGTCGCCGGTGCAGAACCAGCCGTCCGCCGTCCAGCGGTCGGCCTGCTCGGGCGTCTCGTAGTACGTGGCCGCCACCCAGGGGCCGCGGCACTCGAGCTCGCCCATCGCCTCGCCGTCCCACGGGATCAGGTTGCCGTCGACGTCGCGGGCGCGGATCTCGACGAACGGGAGCGGGATTCCCTGGAGCGCGATGTAATCGAACCTCGTCTCCTCGTCGGCGTCGCGCAGATCGCCGGGGAGATCGGTGACGGACGCGACCGGCGAGGTCTCGGTCATCCCCCAGCCGTGGCAGATCGAGATCCCGTGCCGCTGCTCGAAGCCGGCGATCATCGCGCGGGGCGCCGCGGAGCCGCCGACGAGCATCCCCTTCATGCTCGAGATGTCGTAGCGGTCGGGCTCGGCGTCGAGCACGTTGAGGATGCCCATCCAGATCGTCGGCACCCCGGCCGCCCAGGTGACCCGCTCGCGCTCGAACGCCTCGAGCAGGCTGTGCGGATCCATCAGCGGGCCCGGATAGACGATCTTCGCGCCCAGCATCGCCGCCAGATACGGGTAGCCCCAGGCGTTCGCGTGGAACATGGGCACGACCGGGAGGAACGTGTCCGACTCGCCGAGCGAGCGGTCGAGCGGCGCGCCCGACGCGACGCCGAAGGTGTGCAGCACGGTCGAGCGGTGCGAGTAGACGACCCCTTTCGGCCGGCCCGTGGTGCCGCTCGTGTAGCACATCGCCGCCGCCTCGTTCTCGTCCAGGTCGGGCTCACGCCAGTCGTCGGCCGAGGCGCCGGCGAGCAGCTCCTCGTAGCTCGACTCGACGACGAAGACGTGCTCGATCTGCGTCTCGCCGATGAACTGGTCGAGCAGCGGCACGAGCATCTGATCGACGATCACGACGCGGTCGCCCGCGTGCGAGGCGATGTAGGCGAGGTCGTTCGGATGGAGCCGGATGTTGAGCGTGTGCAGGACGAGGCCGCCGCACGGGATGCCGAAGTAGCACTCCATGTGCTGCGAGTGGTTCCAGCACAGTGTCGCGACGCGGTCGCCTCGCTCGAGGCCGAGGCCGGCGAGCGCGACCGCGAGCTGCTTCGAGCGGCCCATCAGCTCGCGGTAGTTCGTTCGGTGGAAGCCGCCGTCGGCGAGCCGGGTGACGATCTCCTTGTCGCCGAAGTACGTCTCCGCCCGGCGCATCAGGGTCGGAAGCGTCAGCTGGTAATCCATCATCTGTCCGCGCATGCCGCAACTGTACGGCGGCGTCAGCCGCGGGGCAATGGTCAGCCGCCGAAGAGCGCGCGGGAGACGACCCGATCGCGCAGGCGGTCGGGCAGGCGCTCCACCAGGGCACGGAGGTGGGCGTCGCGGCCGACGAGATAGCGCGTCCGGGGGCGCGAGGCGGTGAGAGCGTGCTCGACCGCACTCGCCACCGCATCCACGGGCGCCGCCTTGGCGGCGCGGGCCGCGGCGAACGACCGCAACGCGGCGAGCCGGCTCCCGTAGCGCTCGAGCCCCTCCGGCGGGATGGTGTCGGCAACAGGCTGCGGCTTCGTCCAGATCGGCGTCGCGATCGTGCCCGGCCGGACGATCGAGACGGTAATGCCGTCCGGTGCGAGCTCCACCCGCAGCGAGTCGGCCAGCGCCTCGAGCCCGAACTTCGAGATCGCGTAGGGCCCGAGGAACGGGAGCGCGCTCGTCCCCGCGATCGAGCCGATCAGGACGATGCGGCCGCGCGCCGCCCGCACGGCCGGCAGGAACGCCTGCGTGACCGCGAGCTGGCCGACGACGTTGACCTCGAGCTGTCGGCGCAGCTCGTCGAGGGGCAGATGCTCGAGCGGCGCCGCGACCGCAATACCGGCGTTGTCGACGAGCCCGTCGAGCCGCTCGCCGACGATGCCGGCCGCCCGCGCGATCGCGCCCGCGTCCGTGACGTCGAGCAGCACCTCGGTCGTGCCCGCGGGCGCCGCCCCGACGCTGCGCACCCCGGCGAACACCTGCCAGCCCGCGCGCGCCAGCCGCTCGGCGCACGCAGCGCCGATCCCGGACGAGGAGCCTGTGATGAGAACGGAGCGGCTAGCCAAGAATGGCGGCGGCGATCTCGGCCCGCTGCGCGGCGGGATAGCCGCCGTAGCCCTGGATCCACTGCGCACGCTTGTAGTAGCGGTGCAGCGCGTGCTCCCACGTGAAGCCGATGCCGGCGTGGATCTGGATCGCGTACTCGCAGACGGTGACGGCGACATCGCCGGCATACGACTTGGCCGCTGCAGCCGCGACGCGGGCCTCGTCGTCCTGCTCCGACACGCACCAGGCCGCCCAGTAGGCGAGCGAGCGAGCCAGCTCCGCGTAGGCGTAGCTGTCGGAGAGCCTGTGCGAGACAGCCTGGTAGATCCCGATCGGCTTGCCGAACTGCTCGCGGGTCTTGGCGTGCTCGACGGACAGCTCGAGCGCCCGCTGTGCGATGCCGACGGCTTCGAGCGCGAGCGCCGCGAACGCGCGCACGCGCATCCGGTCGAGCGCAGACGCGTCTCCGACGTCGTCGCCCCCGCCGCCGGCGAGTCGTCCGAGCCGCCGGGTCGAGTCCATCGTCTCGAGCGTCTCCCCGTCGGCCGGCACGGCCAGCAGCCTGCCGTCCCGCGCGACGAGCACACGGTCGACGATCGCCAGGTCGGGAACGAGGGAACCGTCGAGGGACGCCGACCAGCGGGTCGATCCCGCGACCACCTCGCGCTGCAGCTCCGCCGGCAGCTCCGGCAGGGCGAGCGCGACCGTCGAGAAGTAGGGCCCCGGGTAGAGCGCGCGGCCGAGCTCCTCGAACAGGACCGCCTCCTCGAGGAAGCCGAGCCCGGCGCCGCCCGCCTCCTCCGGCACCGAGACGCCGATCCAGCCGAGCCCGGCCAGCTCGGTCCACGAGGCCGGGTCCCAGCCCTCGGCCGAGTCGGCCAGCTCCGCGACGCGCTCGGCCGGGTAGCGATCGGCGAGGAACGTCCGCGCCTCGCGCCGCAGCTGCTCCTGCTCGTCGGTGAAGGAGAAGTCCATGGCTCAGCGGCTCCGCGGGAGGCCGAGCACGCGCTCGGCGATGATGTTCCGGAGGATCTCCGAGGTGCCGGCCTCGATCGTGTTGCCGCGGCTGCGGAGCTGCTGGTACTGCCAGTAGCCGTGGCCGTCGCCGTTCCACAGCTGCGCCTCCGGCCCCAGCACCTCCAGCGCCAGCTTGGTCAGCCGCTGGTTCGCCTCCGACCACTGCAGCTTGGCGACGGAGCCCTCCGGGCCGGGCATGCCCGTCTTGATCAGCTGGGTCAGCGCCCGGTAGTTGGTCAGCCGGAGGGCCTGCAGCTCGATCCACTCGCGGGCGATGCGGTCGCGGAGGATCGGATCGCCGTCCGTGCGCCCCCGCGCGAGCGTGATCAGCTTGCGGAGGTTGACCTCGAGCGACGCCGTCAGCGCGAAGCCGAGCGTCGCGCGCTCGTGGAGCAGCGTCGTCATCGCGACCCCCCAGCCCTGCCCGATCTCGCCCACGACGTTCTCGACGGGCACCTCGACGCCGGAGAAGAAGATCTCGTTGAACTCGGCCTCGCCGGTGATCTGCCGCAGCGGCCTCACCTCGACGCCGGGCGCGTGCATGTCCACGAGCAGGTACGTGAGCCCGGCGTGCTTGGTGGACTCGGGATCGCTCCTCGTGACGAGGATGCACCAGTCGGCGATGTGCGCGAACGACGACCAGACCTTCTGGCCGTCGACGACGAAGTGGTCGCCCTCGAGGCGCGCGCTCGTGCGGGCGGCGGCGAGATCGGACCCGGCGTCGGGCTCCGAAAAGCCCTGGCACCAGATCTCGTCGGCGGACATGATCTTCGGCAGGTACCGCGACTTCTGCTCCTCGGTGCCGTGGGCGATGATCGTGGGACCGGCCATGCCGAGCCCGATCACGCCCATGTGCTGCGGCGCCTCGGCCCGCGCCAGCTCCTCGAGCAGGATCGCCTGGTGCGAGTACGGCGCCGCGCTACCGCCGTATTCCTTCGGCCATGTCAGCCCGGCGTAGCCCGCGTCGGCGAGCTTGCGGCTCCAGTCGTGCCAGGCCTGTGCGTACGCCTCTTCACCGCTGCGTGGCCCGGTCAGCTCGGTCGGGATGTTCGCCTCGAGCCAGCCGCGCACCTCGGTGCGGAAGGCAGCCTCGTCGGGCGTGTCGCGGAGATCCACGATCCTTACTCTACGGCGGCGAGCGCGCTTCGGTCGAGGTCCCGGACGGCAGTCCCGCCGCTCAGTGCGAGCGTCAGGTCGGTTTCCGCCAGCAGCTGCCGGATCACCGCCTCGACACCCTCCTGCCCTCCGACCGCGAGACCCCAGACGTACGGCCGGCCGAGCAGCACGGCGTCCGCGCCGAGCGCCATCGCCTTGATCACGTCCGCGCCGCTGCGAACGCCGCCGTCCATCAGCACCGTCGCCTCGTCCCCGAGCGCGTCCCGCACCTCGACGAGCGCGTCCAGCGACGCAACGGCGCCGTCGACCTGCCGGCCGCCGTGGTTCGAGACGATGATCCCGTCGACGCCCCGCTCGCGCGCGGCGAGCGCGTCCTCTGCGGTCAGCACGCCCTTGACGAGGAGCGGCAGGGTCGTCAGCCCGCGCAGCCAGTCGAGGTCGTCCCAGGTGAGCGCCAGGTTCGGGTACGTGGAGAGCATCAGCGCCGCCGCCGACAGCACGTCCTCTTCCGGAGGCGCCGCCAGGTAGCTGCGGAAGACCGGATCGCTGAAGAACTGCGCGCAGCCGTCGCCCTGCAGGAAGGGCAGATAGGTGTTGGCGAGGTCGCGCGGGCGCCAGCCGAGGACGAGCGTGTCGAGCGTGACGACGATCGCGCCGTAGCCGGCGGCCTCGGCGCGCCGGACGAAGCTCTCGCAGATCTTGCGGTCGGAGACCCAGTAGAGCTGGAACCAGCGCGGCGCGTCCCCGCCGGCGTCGGCGACCTGCTCGATCGAGCTCGACGCGGCGCTGGAGAGCAGGATCGGCACGCCGGTGGCCGCGGCGGCGCGCGCGACGGCCACCTCGCCCTCGGGATGGACGATCCCGAGAACGCCGATCGGCGCGAGGAAGAACGGCGCCGCAGAGCGCATCCCGAGCACCTCGACGGACAGGTCGCGCACCGTGTTGCCGGCCAGCATGCGCGGCCGCAGGCGGCGGCGCTCGAAGGCCTCGCGGTTCGCCCGCATGGTCGCCTCGGAGCCCGCCCCGCCGGCGACGTAGTCGAACGGCCCCTGCTCGAGCTTCTCGGCCGCCTTCGCCTCCCAGCCGTCCGCGGTCAGCGGCCAGGGATAGTCGCCGGAAAGGTAGATGCCGGTCTGGAACTGGCCGCCCTCGAAGCCCTGCGCCACGGCTCGACTCTAGTCGAGCAGGATGCCGCGCGAGACCGGGGCGCGCCGACTCACCACGGCTTTTCTTCGTCAAGCCGCCGCATGACCTCCTCTTCCGCCACCGCGCTCGTCGTCGCGGTCGCGGAGCCGCTCGATCAGCTCTGATGCCTCCTCTCTGTTCTCCGGCCAGCCTTCGCCCGCCTCGGCGAGCAGCAGGCGCGCGATCGCGTAGACCTGCCGGACGGTGGGCTTGCCGTCCGGGTGGCGGACCGACCGCTCGCGTCTCACCCAGCCATTGGAGCAGGGAGGGACGCACGCGTCTGTGCCGTTAAGCGTCAAATTTCTTCGGCGAGCTCGACGAACCGGCAGAGCGCGTTCGCGAGCCGCATCTGCGGGATGGTGCGGCAGTTCACTTCGAGGAGGCGCGGGCTCGCGACCAGGTAGGCGAGGCAGCGGGCGCGCGAGATCGCCACGTTGAGGCGGTTCCGCGAGAGCAGGAACTCGAGACCGCGCGGGACGTCCTCCCCGCTCGACGAGGCCATCGTGTAGAGCACGACGTCCGCCTCCTGCCCCTGGAACTTGTCCACGGTGCCGACCGCGACGTCGGCGGGGAGCAGCTCGCGCAGCAGGTTCACCTGGGCGTTGTAGGGCGCGACGACCATGATCTCCCCGGCCGGTACGCCTGCGGCGCGCAGCCGCTCGATCTCGCGGGCGACGAGCTCGGCCTCCACCTGCGACTCCTGCCGGCAGCCGTCGTGCTCGACGGGCAGGAAGCGGAGGCCGGTGCCGAGCGGGGTCGACCGCGTCGAGCAGACGGGGTCGGGCCGCAGCCGTCCCTCGTAGAACTCCTCGGAGATGTAGCCGCAGACGTCCGGGTGCAGGCGGTACGTGTGCTCGAGGAAGAGGCCGCGGTCGGGCGCGATCGTCGCGTCGGAGCCGAGCAGGTGCTGCAGGACGGACACGCCGACGCCGTCCGGGTGCGAGCCCTGCAGCACCTGCGCGAGCTGCTGCGGATCGCCGACCAGGACGAGGTTCCGCGCGCATGTGCCCATGGCGAGCGCGTCCGCGAGCGACACCTGCCCGGCCTCGTCGATGAACAGGTAGTCGAGGCGGCTCTCGAGGTCGGCGTGCGCGAACAGCCAGGCCGTCCCGCCGGCGAGCGGGGCGTCGGCGCACTCGGCGCGGTCCGTGACGCTCGCGATGTGCTCGCTCTCGTAGAACGACTCCGGGTTGCCGGAGGTCGCCCGCTTGACCCCCTGCACGTCGATCCCGGCGGCCTCGACCTCGTCGAGGAGCTTGTGGATCGCCCTGTGGCTCGTCGAGGCCACGCCGACACGCTTGCCGGCGGCGAGCAGAGCGGGCGATGAGACGGCCCGACACCCAGGTCTTGCCCGAGCCCGGCGGCCCCTGGATGACGAGGTGGCGCCCGCCGAGCCCGAGCACGAGCCCGGCCATCTCGTCGAGGTCGCTCGTCTGGACGTCGTGCCCGAACGGCGCGCGGCGGAGCACCGACTCGACGGCCGGGTAGCGCCGGTCGCCGGCGAGCAGCGAGCGCCCGATCCGCTCCAGCGCATCCTCCTGCGCATCCGTGTCGTAGGGCCGGCCGGGGATGAGCCCCCGGGGCAGCGGCTGCTCGGCGATCGACGGGCCGCGCCGGAGCGCGAGCGTCCGCGCGTCACGGTCGAGCTCGACGACTTCCCCCGCGCTGCGACCTTCCTCGTCGAAGGGCGCCGCGCCCACCCGGAGCTTGTGCTCCTGCGGAGGGAACGTGAAGCGGTGCACCAGCGAGCGGGCGGCCTGCTCGGGCTCGCCGGCCGGCTCGAGCAGCCCGATCGACTCCGAGTCCTCGACCAGCTCCTCGGGCGTCTGCTCGATGCGGTCGAAGAACGCCCACCAGACCGGCTTGCGCTCGCGTTGGTGGTAGTCGAGGAGCTGCGCCGCCAGCTCCTCCCCGGCCTCGAGCAGCGCCTCTCTGAGCGCGGCGCGCTCGATCCGCTCGGGCGGTGGCGGCCTCTCCTCCTTCGGCTCGGGGAGCGGGAACGGGCCGAAGCGGGCGAGCGCCTCGGCACGGCGCTCGAGCAGCCAGTCGCGCAGGGCGAGCGTGGCGACGCAGTCCTCCTCGTTGTAGGCGGCGATCGTGTCCAGGATCGACCGGTCGCGTGTCTGGACGTAGCGCTCGTACTCGACGATCGACGCACCGCCGTCCTTGATCTCGGCCTGCCGCTCGAAGTCGAGGAACGCCTCGATCTCCTTGAGCCCGTACCCCTCGACCGACGCCGCCAGGCCGCCCTTGACCACCTTGTAGAGATCGACGAAGACGCCGCGGCGGAGCAGGTCGTCCACCTCGGCCTCGCGCGTTCCGTAGCGGCCCATCAGGCGGCGCAGCGCCGTGACCTCGTATTGCGCGTAGTGGTAGACGTGCAGGGCGGGGTGCTCGACGAGCCGGGCGTGCACGCGATCGACGAAGCCCTCGAACGCCCGCCGCTCGCTCGCGTGGTCATCGGCCCACAGCGGGTCGAAGCTCCCGCCGACGTCGAGCACGCCCCAGAGGTACTCGAGCGAGCCCTGCTCGTCCCAGAACGGGTTGCCTTCGATGTCGAAGAACAGGTCGCCGGGCGACGGGTCGGGCAGCAGCGCCAAGCCGGCGAGCGGATGCGGTTCGAGCAGCTCGTACACGAGCTCCTTCGTCTCGCGCCGGTGGAGCTGGAGCGCGGCCTGGCGACGCAGCTTCTCGAACGTGTCGGGATTGACTCCGGGCGGGCACGCCTCGGCCCGGGCGAGCCCGGCGAGCGTCGTGATCCCGCTCGCCTGCAGGCGCTCGATCTGGCTCCGGTAGAGGCCCGCGACACGGCATAGGTGGTCGACCTCGTCCCAGCGGGCGTCGCAGAGCGGCTTGAACTCGCAGATGCGGCAGTGGTCGACGGGGTACGGCTCCGTCGGCGGCTCGTCGCGCACGAACTCCTCGAGCCGGCCCTGGACTCGCCGCGCATAGGCGTCGAACTCCCGCGGCCGGAAGCTCTGCAGCTCGCCCGAGCCGAGCAGCACGTGGATCCGCTCGGGCTCCGCGCCCTGCACCTCGGCGAGCCGCTCCGAGTAGAAGCAGAGCTGCAGGATGTACGAGGGCTTGGCGTGGCGGGCGAGCTTGGTGTCGAGCGCCTCGTAGGTGCCGTCCGGCCGGCGCAGGAGGAAGTCGGCCACTCCGCGCCACCCGTCCGTGACGAGCGCGCCCTGGTAGACGACCTCGACTCCGTCGGCGATCGCCTGCCTCGTCGCGGCCGCACGCTCTTCGAGGCTGCCCTCCTCCGGGACGACGCTCACGACCTTGCCCTCGGCCTCGAGCCGCGCGAGGTAGGCATGCTCGTGCGCCAGTCCCTTGTCGAAGATGAGCTGCGCCTGCTCGGGCGGCGGACGCGCGTCGACCTCGCCTCGGGCGACGCCGAGCAGGAGGGTGGTCAGGTGCTCGCAGGCGAGGTACGCGGTGACGTCGCTCGGCGAGAGCAGGATGCGGCCGTCCTCGAGCTTCACCGCCTCAGTATCGCGCCCTGAGGCGCCGTGTCTTACGCGCCCGGCCGCTCGCGCTCAGTCGCCCCAGTCGAAGGCGGGCGTGCCGGCCCAGATGTCCTCCGCCGGTGGGCGCGGCGTCTCGTGCCCCATCACGGTGGGAGCTTCGGGCAGGACCCACTCCTGCGTGTCCTCCAGTACAGGCGCCGAGCTGTGCCGGCGCGAACTGGGCTCAGGCGAACTGAGCTGCCGCGTACCGGGCTCGCCCGAACGGGGCTCCAGGTAGTGGGCAAGCGGCATCTCGCTCTCGAGCATGCGATTCCGCCGCTGCAGCTCCATGTGCTCCTTGATCGCCAGGTCGAACGACTCCTCCACGTGTTCCCCCTCTCGGACGCGAACCACTCGGCACGCTAGGTGGCGGACCGGACGGACGGTCGAGCCGATGCATGCGATCCTGGTCTCGGAGTGAGCCCGGTCGTGCCGCACTTCGACGAGAACGCTCTCATCGAGCACGTTCGCGGGCAGCGCTGGTTCGGGGCCAAGTCCCGCGAGCTCGTGGGCGCGACCGTGCTGGACGTGGCTGCGCTGCGCGAGATCGACCCGCAGCTCTTCGTCGTGCTGGCCGAGCTCCGCTACCCGGATGGGACGAGCGATCTCTACCAGCTCCTGGTCGGAGCGGACGCGGAGATCCACGACGCGCTCGCAGACGACTCGCCGGCGAGAGAGATCGTGCACATGATCCGCCGCGGATCGACGATCGCCGCCTCGGAGGGCGTGGTGGAGTTCCACGCGGTGCCGGGCTTCGCCGGGCTCGGCCGCGAGCTGCACGTCGCGCGCCGGATCGAGAGCGAGCAGTCGAACACGTCCGTCGTCTTCGACGAGGAGCTGATCCTGAAGGTGTTCCGAAGACTCGAGCCGGGCCTGAACCCCGAGCTCGAGCTGCTGCGGTTCCTCACCGAGCAGGCATTCCCGCACGTCCTCCCGCTCGGCGGCTGGTACGCGTACGCCGGCAGGCCGCTCGAGGCGACGCTGGGGCTCCTGCAGTCGTTCGTGCCCGGCGCGATCGACGGCTGGGAACTGACCCTCCGGGAGCTCGGGCAGGCGCCGGAGGGGCTCCTGCCGCGGCTGCGGCGCCTCGGCGAGGTGACCGGAGCGCTGCACACGACGCTCGGCGGGGGGCACGGCGACCCCGCGTTCTGTGCCGAGGAGCCGGGCGCCGAGTCGCTGGCGCGGCTCACGGCGACGATCGACGGCGAGATCGTGAGCGTCTTCGCGGAGCTGCCGGCCGTGGACGCCCTGGAGCCGATCGCCGGGCGCGGCGAGGAGGTGCGCGAGCGGCTGCGGGGACTTGCCCGGCTCGGAGCGACCGGCAGGATCATCCGACACCACGGCGACTACCACCTCGGCCAGGTGCTGTGGGCATCCGGGGACTGGCTGATCATCGACTTCGAGGGCGAGCCGGCGCGTCCGCTGCCCGAGCGGCGACGCAAGCGCTCACCGCTGAGGGACGTGGCGGGCATGCTCCGCTCGTTCGCGTATGCGGCGTCGGCGGCGTCGATCCTGCAGGACGTCGAGGTGCCGGCCGGCTGGGAGCAGCGGGCGCGGAGGGAGTTCCTCGCCGGCTACCTGGACACCGTCGACGAGGCGCTGCTGCCGCCCGGTGAGGAGGCGATCACGCGTCTGCTCGCGATCTTCGAGCTGGAGAAGGCGGTCTACGAGCTCCGGTACGAGCTCGACAACCGGCCCGACTGGGTCTCGATCCCGGTCGCCGGCATCCTGCGCCTGCTGGAAACATCGACCGTCTAGCTAGATCTAAATCTTCCCCGAGAAGGTGTCGCAGGCGTCCGGCCTGCCGGTCCGGTAGCCGGTCGTGAACCACTGCTGCCGCTGCGCCGAGGATCCGTGCGTCCAGGACTCGGGGTTGACGTGCCCCTGGAACTCCTTCTGGATCCGGTCGTCGCCGACCGCAGCCGCGGCGTCGAGCGCATCGGCGATGTCGGCCTGCGAGAGCGGGTTCAGGTAGCCCGTCTCGGCGGCGTGCTTCGCCCACACGCCCGCGTAGCAGTCCGCCTGAAGCTCGGATCGCACCGACGCACTCGTCGCCCCCTGTCCACCGTTGCCGATCCGGCCGAAGGTTCCGAGCAGATCCTGGACGTGATGCCCGTACTCGTGCGCGAGCACGTATGCCTGCGCGGTCGGGCCACCCTGCGCGCCGAAGCGAGAGCGCAGGTCGTCGAAGAAGCCGAGGTCGATGTAGACGTACTTGTCGGCCCGGCAGTAGAAGGGCCCGACGTCGCTCGTCGCCACGCCGCACCCCGTGTCGATCTGGCCTGTGAAGAAGCGCGTCTTCGCCAGCTTGTAGTCGCCGACGAGCTCGTTCGACCAGTATTTCTGGACGCTGTTGACATAGCCGACGATGCGGCAGTCCTCCATGGCGTTCGCGTCGGCTCCCGTACGGCAGGCGCTGAGGTCGCCCGCCGGCGCGTTGACTCCGCGCCCGGCCGTGCGGTTGTCCAGGTTGGAGAGCCCGCCGCCGAGCCCGCCGCCACCGCCGAACACGTTCGTGCCGAACACGAGCGAGAGGACGATCACGACCACGATTCCCACCCCGCCGCCGCCTTTGCCCAGGCCGCCCGGGATCTGGAGGCCCGTCCGGCCCGAGCTTCCACGCATGTCCTCGACCTGCGACGTATCGAGCCGGGCGTCGTCGCGGAAGTCGCTCACCCGACGAACGCTACTGAACCGCGAATGGGCGTGAGCGCCGGGCGTGTCCGAACGGGCTACTCGTCCTCGTAGAGCTTCTCGCCGCGGTGGAGGCGGCGGGCGATGTGGTAGGTCTGCCCCTGGGCGCGGACGGTCGGCGCGTGGGCTGCGAGGTAGCGCGCCGCCGCGATCAGGAAGATCCCGTCGCCCGTCTGCTCGAACTGCCGGTAGGCGGCCTCGACCGCCTGGATCGTGTGGAAGTCGCGGTCCTCGCGGAGCAGTGCGTTGCCGAGCGCGGCCTGGAGGCGCCGCGGCTCGCCGCCGGCGGCGAGGTAGGCGGCGACGAGCGCACCCGCCTCGTTCACCTGCTGCTGCTGGTCGAGGAGGACGGGCAGGGCCGCCAGCAGCTCCTCGGGGTCGGCGTCGCCGCCGTGCTCCGGGAGCCGGGCGGCGGGAACGTTGAGGAAGCGGTCGAGGTAGACGCTCATGCCGGCGTCGAAGACGCCGCGCAGGAGCTCGGTCGAGGGCGCGCGCCGGAGGCCCTGGTGGACGGCATTCGCGAACGTGAACGTGTGCAGGGCCGTGTCCCAGTCGCCGAACTCGTTCGACGTGTGGAACCGGGCGATTCGGACAGCCGCGGCGCTGAGCGACGGCGCCGCGACCGCTTCGGCCGTCGCTCCGCCGCGGAGCGCTCGAGCAAGGCCGTCGGCGATCGCCTGCGGATCGTCCCCGAGCAACAGTGTCTCGTCCGGCCCGGTCCGGGTGTCCGACACCGGGCCATGGCCTGCAGGGACAGCTGGCAACTGCTCGAAGGCGCGCTCGACGATCGCGACGACGTCGACCGGATGGCGCCAGGCGTTCGACTCCTCCATCCGGTCCGCCTCGGCGTAGCCGGTCGCCAGGCTGGCGAGCACGGGCTCGGCCAGCTCTCTCTCCCAACCCGCTACGTCCAGGGACTCGAGCGCCTTGTTGGTGAAATCGAGGACGTGGCCGATGCGGATGTAGCGGTGATCGGTCGCGGCCGAGAACAGCATGTCCGCGAGCTGCCGGTCGTCTGCGCCGGCTCGCACCGCGGAGACGATGCAGCGCTCGGCGCCCTCCGAGTCGCGCACCTCGACGAACTGCCGGAACCAGCGCTTGAGCACGCCGACATCGGTCTCGTCGCCGGGCAGCGGCCGCACGGCGAACCGCGGCGCCATTCCGGCGCAATCGAGTGCGACAGCCGACAGTCCCTGGTGAAGCGCGTGGGCGCGGTCGCCCGGGTCGAGCGTCGGGAGCAGGTTGGCGAAGCAGCCGTGCATGGTCAGGCCCTGGCCGAAGCCGGCCGACCGGTAGCGCGCCCCGAACTCGAGCCCGATCCGGAACGGCTCCACAGGATCGGCGCCCCCGTCGACGAGCCCGATCACCGACTTCGCGATCACGAGCGGCAGGTTGCGTTCGAGCCCGTCGCGCAACCGGGCATCGGCGATGCGCGAGAGGATCGCCGAGCTGCGCCAGATCGACCCAGACCTCGCCGTCCCGCAGCTCGACGGGGAACACCTGCAGGTCGTCGGCCCACTGGTCGAAGGTTCCTCCCGTCGCCACGTCGAAGCGGGCGTGATGCCAGTGGCAGGTCAGGATCCCGTCCGAGAGCGTGCCCCGGTGGAGCGGAAAGCCCATGTGCGGACAGCGGTTGTCGACGGCACGCACCTCGTCGCCGTCTGCGAAGAGCGCCAGGGTGTGCCCGTTCACGTGCGTGACGAGCGAGCCGAGCCGGCGAACGTCCTCGAGCGAGGCGGCACGAAGCATGATGCGAGCCTAGAGGCTGGTACCGGCCGCCGCATCGGCCGGATGGACGAATTTCCTCTACAACTTTCGGCCGAGTGGCGGATCGTCTACGCGGCCTCTGGGACTTCGACGACCTCGACGGGAGCGAGAGCCGTCTTCGGACGCAGCTCGAGCACGAGGCGGACGACACGGGACGTGCGGAGGTGCTGACCCAGCTCGCCCGAGTCGAAGGGCTGCGCGGCCGCTTCGACGAGGGCGAGCGACTGGTCGCCGAGGCCGAGGCGCTGGCCGGCTCGAACGTGCTCGTGCGCGCGCGCGTCGACCTGGAGCGCGGCCGGCTGCGCCGCTCGGGCGGCGACGAGGCAGCGGCGCTGCCGCTGTTCGAGGCGGCGTTCGCGTCGGCGCTCGAGGCGGGCGAGGAGTTCATCGCGGTCGATGCCGCCCACATGGCAGCGCTCGCAGCCGGGGAGGACGGCGTTGCCACCTGGACGAGGCGCGGCATCGAGCTCGCCGAGGCATCGAGTGAGCCCGGGGTCGACTACTGGCTCGGGCCGCTCTACAACAACCTGGGCTGGCACGAGTACGAGGCAGGGGAGTTCGGGACCGCTCTCGACAGCTTCCAGCGCGCGCTCCGGGCTCGCGAGCGGGACCCCGGGAATCCGGACCAGATCGAGATCGCACGCTACGCCGTCGCGAAGTCGCTGCGGATGCTGGGCCGGCCCGCCGAGGCGGCCGCGTTGCTCGAGCAGGCCGTCGCGTGGACCGACCGGGCCGGCAAGCCGGACGGCTGGTTCCACGAGGAGCTCGCCGAGTGCTACGCGGCGCTCGGGCGCGAGGACGAGGCAAGCGAGCAGGCCGGCCTGGCTCGCGCACTGCTGGACGACGCCCGCTAGTCGGCCTACTCGGCGAGGCCCTCGCGCACGGCGTAGAGGGCAGCCTGCGTGCGGTCGGCCAGGTGGAGCTTCGCGAGGATGTTCGAGACGTGCGTCTTGACCGTCTTCTCGGAGACGACGAGCTCGCGGGCGATCAGCTTGTTCGACATCCCGCGGGCGATCAGGCGCAGCACCTCGAGCTCGCGCTCGGTCAGGCCGGCCGGCGCCGGCCGTTCGCCGGAGACCTCCTGCATCAGCCGCGCGGCGACGGCCGGCGCCAGCAGCGCCTCGCCCCGGCTCGCCTTCCGCACGGCCTCTGCCAGCTCGGCCGGCCGCACGTCCTTGAGCAGATACCCGGCCGCACCGGCCTTGATCGCCGGGAACACCTTCTCGTCGCCGGCGAAGCTCGTCAGCGCGATCACCTTCGTGGCCGGGCTCGCGGCCCGGATCCGCCGAGTCGCCTCGATGCCGTCCAGCACGGGCATGACGAGATCCATCAGCACGACGTCCGGCAGCGACCGCCCGGCCAGCTCGACCGCTTCGGCGCCGTCGGCAGCCTCGCCGACCACCTCCATGTCGTCGAGCGTCTCCAGGTAGGTGCGCAGGCCGTGGCGGACGAAGGGATGGTCGTCCGCGATCAGGACGGTGATCACGTCTGCCACGCGACCTCCCACAGCCGGTGGCGGCCGGTGAGCCCCTTCAGCTCGTGCTCCCCCCGGTCGACGAAGCGCACCTCCGGCAGATCGCCGACGAGGGCGCGGGTCAGGTCGGAGACGAGGATCTCGCCGCCCCGGGCCTGCGCGGAGACGCGCGCCGCCAGGTAGATCGTCCTTCCGAAGTAGCGGTCGTCCTCGGCGACCACGTCCCCGGTGTTGATTCCCATGCGCACGCTCAGCGGGTGATCGGCGAACGCCTGCTGGATCGCGCAGGCGCACTGCACCGCCGGACGCGCGCCCGAGAAGGCCAGCATGAACGCGTCGCCCTCCCGCTCGACCTCGGTGCCGCCGTTGGTGTCGAGGAGGCCGCGGATGAGGGCGTCGTGCTCGCGGAAGAGCTCGCGGGCGCGATCCTCACCGAGCTGCTCGAGCAGCTCGGTCGACCCCTCGATGTCGGTGAAGACGACGGTCACCGTGCCGGTCGGCCGCGTGCTGGCGCGGACGAGCTCGCGCGTCACCCGGCGCACGGCCTCCGGGCAGAAGACGGGCTCGCCGCGATACACCGCCCGGATCGACTCGGCCAGCTCCTCGGCGCCGGAGTCCTTCGTCAGGTAGCCGTCGGCGCCGGCCCTCAGGGCCGGGATCACGCGCTCGTCGACGAAGCTCGAGAGCATGAGCACCTTCGCGGCAGGCCGGGCTGCACGCACGAGTCGCGTCGCCTCGACCCCGTCGACGTTCGGCATCGACAGGTCCATGACGACCACGTCCGGCTCGCACGTCCCGGCGAGCGCCGCCGCCTCGCCGCCGTCGGACGCCTCCCCCACGACCTGGAGGCCTTCCTGCAGGTCGAGGAACAGTCGCAGCCCACGGCGGACGACCTCGTGGTCGTCAGCGATCAGAACGCGAATCGGCGCGCCCAAGCTTCACCTCCACCGTCACGCTCGTCCCGCGGCCCGGCTCGGACTCGATCGCCATCGTTCCTCCGAGCGCCTCGGCCCGCTCGCGCATCGAGGTCAGCCCGAGCCGCCGCGAGCGGGTGGCGGCCTCGTCCACGTCGAAGCCCCGCCCGTCGTCGGCGACGCGGAGCGCCACCCAGGAGTCACGCGACGCGAGCGACAGCGCGACCCGGCTCGCGCCCGCGTGCCGGAGCGCGTTTCCGAGCGCCTCCTGGGCGATCCTGAGCAGCCCTCGCTCGACGTCCGGTGGAAGCCGCCGGTCGCCCTCGACCTGCAGGTCGATCTCCTGCTCGTACAGCCGGCACAACACGTCCACGTGCTTCCGCAGAGCCGCCGCGAGACCCTCGGTCTCGAGCTCGGCCGGCCGGAGCTCGAAGATCAGCGAGCGCATCTCCTGCATCGCCGCACGCGTCAGCTCCTGGAGCTGCCCCAGCTGGTCGCGCGCGCGGGCGGGATCGGACTCGACCAGCTCTGCCGCGGCCTCGGCGGTCAGCCCGATCGAGAACAGCGTCTGGGTGACCGAGTCGTGCAGCTCGCGCGCCAGGCGCTTGCGCTCCTCGATCGTCGACAGCTCGCGGCTGCGCTCGTTGAGGCGCGCGTTCTCGATCGCGATCGCGGCGTGGGCGGCCAGCGTCCGGATCAGCTCCTCGTCCTCGTCGGTGAACTCGGCCCCGCGCCCGCCCTTCTTCTCCGTCAGGTAGAAGGCGCCGGTCACGTCGCCTCGGGACACGATCGGGACGCCGAGGAAGGAGCGCATGTTCGGGTGCGCGGCCGGCCAGCCCTCGAAGCGCGGATCGTCCTGGATGTTCGGCGTCCGGTGGGGCTCGGGCGCCTCGAGCATGGCGCCGAGCATCCCGTGGGTGCGCGGCAGCTCGCCGAGCGCCTCGTACTGCGCGTCGCTCATGCCCGAGGTGATGAAGGTCGTGAAGCCGCCGTCGCCGTCGGGGATGCCGATCGCCGCGTAGCGCGCCCCGGCGAGGTCACGCGCCGCATCGGCGAGCTTCTGCAGAACGGGATCGACCCGCCGCTCGGCGGCGATCGCCAGCACCGCGTCGCTCATCGCCCGCAAGGCAGCGTCCATGGGCTCTGAGCTTACGACCGCCGTCGCGTCTGCGCCTCGGGCCGAGGGCGGATCAGCCGGTGCGACCTTCGGCCGAGGGGATACGGTGCCGCGATGGAGAGCTGGCCAGGCAGGCCCTTCCCGCTCGGCGCGACCTGGGACGGCGAGGGAACGAACTTCTCGCTCTTCTCCGAGAACGCCGACCGCGTCGAGCTCTGCCTCTTCGACGGCGACGGCGCTGAGACCCGCATCGCGGTCGAGGAGCGGACGGCGTTCAACTGGCATTGCTACGTGCCCGGCGTCGGACCGGGCCAGTGCTACGGCTACCGCGTCCACGGTCCCTACGCGCCCCGGCAGGGCCACCGCTTCAACCCGCACAAGCTCGTGCTCGACCCGTATGCGAAGGCGGTCGAGGGAACCGTCGACTGGCGGGCCGCGAACGTGCTCCCCTACGCGCCCGGAACGGAGGAAGCCGACCTCGAGCCGGACGAGACCGACGACGCGGCGGCGATGCCGAAGGCGGTCGTCATCGACCCGGCCTTCGACTGGGAGGGCGACGCACGCCTCGAGACGCCCTGGCCCGACACCGTCATCTACGAGGTGCACGTCAAAGGCTTCACGATGCGCCACCCGGACGTACGGGATGATCTCCGCGGCACCTACGCGGGCCTCGCCTCCGAGGCGGCGCTCGCACACCTCGTGTCGCTCGGCGTGACGGCGGTCGAGCTGCTCCCGATCCACCAGATCGTCGACGAGAGCTTCCTCGTCGACCGCGGCCTGACGAACTACTGGGGCTACTCGTCGATCGGGTACCTGGCGCCGCACGGCCCGTACGCCGCCACCGGTGACCGGGGCGAGCAGGTGCGCGAGTTCAAGGGGATGGTCAAGGCACTCCATCGCGCCGGCATCGAGGTGATCCTCGACGTCGTCTACAACCACACCGCCGAGGGGAACCATCTGGGGCCGATGCTGGCCTTCAAGGGCATCGACAACGCCTCCTACTACCGCCTGATGCCCGACGACCGGCGCCACTACATGGACTTCACCGGCACGGGCAACTCGCTCAATCCGGCCAACCCGAGCGTGCTGCGCCTGATCATGGACTCGCTGCGCTACTTCGTGATCGACTGCCACGTCGACGGGTTCCGCTTCGACCTGGCCTCGGCGCTGGCGCGCGAGTTCTACGACGTCGACCGGCTCTCGGCCTTCTTCGACATCATCCACCAGGATCCGATCCTCTCCCAGGTGAAGCTGATCGCCGAGCCGTGGGACGTCGGCCCGGGCGGCTACCAGGTGGGGAACTTCCCGATCCTGTGGAGCGAGTGGAACGGGATCTACCGCGACACGATGCGCGACTTCTGGCGCGGCGACGGCGGGATCGCCGAATTCGCGCAGCGCTTCACCGGCTCGAGCGACCTCTACCGGTCCGACGGACGACGGCCGTTCGCGTCGATCAACTTCGTCACCGCGCACGACGGCTTCACGCTCGCCGACCTCGTCTCGTACAACGACAAGCACAACGAGGCGAACGGGGAGCACAACCAGGACGGCACGGACGACAACCGCTCCTGGAACTGCGGTGCCGAGGGGCCGACCGACGACCCCGGGATCGACGCCCTCCGCGAGCGCCAGCGCCGCAACTTCCTGGCGACGCTGTTCCTCTCACAGGGCGTGCCGATGCTGCTCGGCGGCGACGAGCTCGGACGCACCCAGCACGGCAACAACAACGCCTGGTGCCAGGACAACGAGCTCTCGTGGTTCAGCTGGGAGCCGGCGGAGGCGCGCGGACGGCTGCTCGAGTTCACGCGGGCGCTGATCGACTTCCGCGGCGTCCACCCGACCTTCCGGCGCCGCGCCTTCCTCACGGGCACCGCTCCACGAGGCTCGGGGCTCCCCGACGTCTGGTGGTTCCGGCCCGATGGGCGGAAGATGACGCAGCGCGACTGGGGCCGGGGCGACGCGCGAGCGGTCGGGGTGTTCCTGAACGGCGACGAGATCCCGACGCACACGCCCCGCGGCGAGGACGTGCGCGACGACTCGTTCCTGCTCCTTTTCAACGGCCACTACGAGCCGATCGCGTTCCATCTGCCGACGCGGCGGTTCGGGTTGCGCTGGGCGCTCGATCTGTCGACCGCGGACGAGGGCTTCTCGGACGGCGACACCGTCGTCGCCGCACGCGGGGAGATCGCGGTCGAGGCACGCTCGCTCGTCCTCCTGCGCCGGGTCGGCTAAGCGCCCGGCGCGCCGCTCAGCGCGGGCCCTTCGACGCCTCCAGGAAGACGGCGACGTCGTGGGTATGGATGAACGGCAGCGGCGGCATCGGGACGCCGACGAACACGCAGGACGGGCAGCGGAGCAGCCTGACCTGCCACTCGATGCCCCGGTTCCGCTTCGCCTCCGCGGTCAGGTCGGGAGCGTGGAGGCGCGTCGTGCCGTCGCCGAGGTAGCTGTGACACGCGAGGCAGCCGTTCAGGTAGAACGCCTTCGCGCCGATCACGGCCCTCCCCTTCAGGCCCTCGAGCCTCGTCCAGCGGGTCACGAGCCCCGAGCAGCGCCGGGACAGATCGCAGAGCCCGACGAGATCGAGCGCCGGCGTCGCCACCGTGGCGTTCCGGTGCGCCGCGCAGTAGGCATCGCGGCTCCGGGAGCTCTGGATCACGGGGAGGTACGCGGTGGCGTCCCGGATCGCCAGGGCGCGAAGTCTCGCAGTCGCCTCGATCCGCGCCTCCACGGCCGGGCGATCCTGCGCGGACGCCGTCCGCAGCGCGATGCCGTTCCGCCACGCCTCGCTCCGCCACGCGGCGATGAGGGCTCCGAGCGTCGCCTGGCCCGCGCGCACGGAGACCGGGAGCTGCGCGAGCGCGACGCCGGGATCGAAACGGGCGGAGATCTCCTGCAGCGCGGGTGAGCTCAGCCGCTCGATGATCCGGTTGACGAGCAGGAAGTCCGGGTCCATGACCCTCCCCTGCGAGGGAAACGCCTGGGCGACTGCGTGGGCGAGGTCGCCGGTGATGTGGGCGTTGATGCCGAGCAGGAGGTCGCCGGTGCCGCGCACGGAGCGGGCCGCGGCCGCGCCGAACGCGACCTGCCAGGACAACGTCACCTCGCCGGATCGCCCGGCGCTCCAGTTGTCGAGAGCGTTGAAGTAGTACCGCGCGAACCAGCCGTCGAAATGCGCGATCAGCCGGGGATTCCGGAACAGCCCGGCGCGGGCCGCGGCACGCACCTGCTCGGTCACCGACAGGGACAGGTCGCCGAAGAGGGCGTTGTGGTCGCACGAGCCGGCAAATGCACGCTCGCGCCGCTGGAGCTCCGCGATCACGATGTCGAAGCAGCTCGAGTCGCCTCGCTGGCACGGGTTGCCGGAACGTGGATCGAGCGCCGGCCGCAGACCGGGCGCGATCTCGGCCCAGGACGGCAGGCGCGCCGTGGCGGCGCCTCCGGAGAGCCCGGAGATGAGGGCGGCGGCGAGCGCCGTGGCGACGAACGCCCTGGCCGCCACGTCAGACGGGGTCGAAGCGCCGCAGGACGGCGACCGTGATCGCGAGACAGGCGATGGTCAGCACGGCGAGCGCAGCGATCGCCCGCAGCCAGGCGCCCGTCTGGTGGTTCCAGCGGGGGTTACCACGGCTCGGGTGCGAAAGGACGTCGAACAGCCTCTGCGGCTGCTGCGTGTCGACGGTCGCGAGCTGGCGGGCGACGCTCCACACCGCCTGCTGGTCGTTGAGCTTGATCGTCGAGGCCATGTCCGCGAATCCCCAGCCGGCGCTGGACACGAAGCTGAGCTGGTAGAGGATGGGCTTCTTCTGCGCATCGAACACGCCGCCCTGCATGATCAGCAGCTGGAAGATCAGGAGGACCGGAAGCAGCGCGATCGCGGCGGCGACCGAGTTGACGAGCGACGAGCAGAGCAGCCCGAGCGCCACGGCCGCGATCCCCATCGCCGCGCCCGCGACGATCAGCTCGCCGAGCGGCCAGCCGAGCACGACGGCGCCCTTCGGCCCCCCCTGGCTCGCGGTCGAGATGGCCATGTACGCGGTCGCCTGGTAGATCACGATCACCCCGAGCACGGTGACCTTCGAGAGCACGTAGGCCGACGTGGACAGGCCGACCGCTCGCTCGCGCTTGAACACCGGCAGCTCCTTGACGACCTCGCGCAGCGACCCGGTCAGCCCCATCATCGTCATGCCGATCGCGAGCACGAGCAGCACGAGCGACGCCTGCGGCACGAGTCGGATCTGCGTCGCCGGCAGGACCTTGAACTGGTCGGTCGGCAGGCGCCAGAGCTGGAGCAGCCCGAGGAGCGGCGCGACGGCGAGCAGCGCGACGAGGTTGGCCCGGTCGCCGGCCAGCACGCGGGCGTAGCGGCGCGTGAGCATCCAGTACTGGCGCAGCCACTTCTGCTGCCGGAGCGGCTCCACCTGGGCCTCGGGCCGGGTCCCGGCGACGTAGCCGGCGAGCGGCTCGATCATGTAGCCGGGCTGCGGGCTCGCTGGAGAGGAAGCGTGCCTTCCACTCCTCCGGCGTGTCGGCGCTCAGCTCGCGGAACACCTCCTGGTACGAGTCGCAGCCGAAGTAGGCGAGCGCGAGCTGCGCAGGCCCGTAGTAGGCGGCGCGGCCGCCCGGAGCGAGGAACAGCACGCGGTCGCAGAGGTTCAGGCTCTCGGTCGAGTGGGTGACGACGATGACGGTGCGGCCGCCGTCGGCGAGCGAGCGAAGGACTTCCATCAGGCTCCGCTCGAGCCCCGGGTCGAGGCCCGACGTGGGCTCGTCGAGGAAGAGGAGCGACGGCTTCGTCAGGAGCTCGATCGCCACGCTGACGCGCTTGCGCTGGCCGCCGGACAGCTTCGCCACCGGCAGGTTCCGGCGCTCCTCGAGACCGAGCTCGACGAGCACGTCCTCGACCCGGCTGCGTCGCTCCGCCGCGGTCACATCGGGGGCGAACCGCAGCTCGGCCGCGTACATGAGCGACTGCTCGACCGTCAGCTCGGGGTGGACGACGTCGTCCTGCGGGACGAAGCCGATCCGCTGGCGCAGCTCGTCGTAGTGCGAGTAGAGGTCGCGCCCGCCGAAGTAGACGCTGCCGCGGGGAGCCGGCCGCAGACCCGTCAGCGCGCCCAGCAGCGTCGACTTGCCGGCTCCGGACGGGCCGACGACGGCGAGCAGCGAGCCGGCCTCGAGCGCGAAGCCGACGTCGTCGGCGAGCACGGCGCCCGGCACGGGTCGTGACCGTGATCCCGACCGCGGCGAGCCCGACCTCCTGCTTCCGCGTGATCTCCTCGAGCGTCTCGCCGCTGAGACGGAACTCGGAGCTGCCGATGCCGACGAGGTCGAGCGGGTCGAGCACCGCCTCCTCGACACGGCGGCCGTTGACGAACGTGCCGTTGTAGCTGCCGACGTCGACGAGCTGCCGCCCACCGCCCGGGAGCACCCGCAGCTCGGCGTGGTGGCGCGACACGAGCGGGTCGTCGAGGACGATGTCGCTCGACGGGCTGCGGCCGATCGTGGCGACACCTGAACCGAGCTCGTGGAGAACGGTCAGCTCGCCGGGACGCGCACCGCCGGTGGGACCGACGGTCGGCGGGGGCGGCCAGGAGAGGCTGGCCAGAGCTGGGGACGGCCGGCACGGCCGGGGCTGGATCGACGTGAGCCGGCTCAGCGGGGACGGCGGCCGGGAGCGGCGTCAGCCGCAGCCAGGGCCCCTGCTCGGCATCGCCGAGGCGGACGGTCGTCTCCGCCTCGACCCGGAAGCGCTCGAGCCGTTCTCCGTCGACGTAGGTGCCGTTGCTCGAGCCGGCGTCCTCGACGACCCAGCCGCCGACCTCGGCGCGCAGCCGCAGGTGCTCGCGAGAGACGAGCGGGTCGTCGATGCGCAGCCACGAGCCGGAGTGCCGCCCCACCGTGAGCGTCTCGCCCGGCTCGGCGGTGATCGTTCCCGCGGAAGTGACGACCTGGAGCGCCTGCAGGCGCCGATCCTACGTCCCCGGTTGCATAGCCCGCAACGATGGAGGAGAATCGGGCTCTTGGCAGGACCCGGGCCCCAGTACATCGGGCGGTATCGCGCTGACCGCGTAATCGGCTCGGGCGCGTTCGCGACCGTCTGGCTGGCCGAGGACGAGACGCTCGCCGCCCCGGTCGCGATCAAGGTGCTCGCAGAGAACTGGGCACACGACGACGAGGTGCGGGAACGGTTCCTCGAGGAGGCCCGGATCCTCTGGCGCGCCGACTCCGATCACATCGTCCGCATCCACAACGTCGACCAGCTTCCCGACGGGCGCCCCTACTTCGTCATGGATCTCGCCGATCGCGGAACGCTGCACGAGCGTATGCGCGAGCGGATCCAGGCGGGCGGGCGCTACACGATCGACGAGTCGATCGCGATCAGCCTCGCGATCGCAGACGGGCTGAAGGTCGCGCACGCGCTCGGGATCGTCCACCGCGACCTGAAGCCGGCCAACATCATGTTCCAGTCGGTGCCCGCGCATCACGACGGACGGACGCGACGAGAAGCTGATCCTGACCGACTTCGGCATGGCCAAGTCGGTCGCCCGCTCGCGTGGCACGACGATCGCGACCGGCACGCCGTTCTACATGGCGCCCGAGCAGACCGAGGGACGCGCCGACGAGCGCAGCGACGTCTACTCGGCGGGCGTCGTCCTCTACGAGCTGCTCTCAGGCCGCGTTCCCTATCCGTACGACTCGCCGGGACGGTTGTTCGCGGCGCAGGTCTCGCGAGCCGCCGGCGCGGATCACCACACTCCGCGACGACGTCCCGCCGGCGCTCGACGAGACGCTCGACCGCGCGCTCTCCTCCGACCCCGCCCAGCGCTGGCAGAGCGCCGACGAGTGGGCCGCCGCGCTGACCGCGGCTTCCAGAGGCGAGGCGCCCCCTCCGCCGCCGGCTCCTCTGCCCGGCGTCGATGCCGACGGCCTGCGGACGATGGCCCCGGCCGAGATCGCCGCTGCGAAGGCCGGAGCGGTTCCTGCCGCTGCTGCTGGCGCCGCCGCGCCGCCGCCACCGCCGCCACCGCCTCCACCCCCGGCCGTTCCGCCGCCGCCGCCCCCGGCGGCCGACGCCGACCGCAAGCGCAAGCGGAAGCGGGCGTTCGCGATCGGCGGCCCGATCGCGCTCGTCCTGGTGGGCGTCGTCGCCGCGGTGCTGGCCATCGTCGTCACCGGCGCGAAGAATGCGGACGCCAAGGCGCTGACCCTC
The DNA here is from genome assembly GCA_963742925.1 of uncultured Actinomycetes bacterium. Lineage (GTDB taxonomy): Bacteria > Actinomycetota > Thermoleophilia > Gaiellales > Gaiellaceae > PALSA-612. The sequence goes on from CAVUNV010000006.1 coordinate 107,694, forward strand.
GACCCGGTCTCGGCGCTCATGCCTCAATCCGCCGCGGAAAAGGGCGTAGTCCCGTTCGCGCCGTCCGCGGTACCGACCACGAACAGCTCGCTCGCGAGCCTGAACGTCCCGTCCAACGTGGCCGCCAACCTCCCGTCGCAGCTCGTGTCCCAGCTCAACGGCGTCACGCCGGCAAAGCTCTCGGCAGTGATCGTCGGCCTCCTGAAAGCGCTGAACCCGCCGCTCGGCGCGACGTCGGCGCTCAGGCTGCCGCTCGGCGGGAAGCCGCTCGGCATCGGGCGGGAACGATCGACCGTGGGCGGCTACAAGCCCGGCCTCTACGGCGGGACGCAGCTGCTCAGCGTCTGCGACAAGAAGGCGATGATCGCGTTCCTCCTCACCCATCGCGACAAGCTCACGGCCTGGGCCAAGGTGCAGGGCATCTCGCCCGCTGCCGTGGCCCTCTACATCAGCCGCCTCACGGACGTCGTGCTGCAAGTCGACACCCGGGTCACCAACCACGGCTTCAATCCCAGCAACGGCAGCGCGTACGACATCGACGAGGTGCTCCAGGCGGGAACCGCCGTGCTGATCGACGAGTACGGCATCCCGAGGGCGCGCTGCTACTGCGGCAACCCGCTGACGCCGCCGCGGACGCTGGCCAAGAGCGTCACGATCGTCGGCAAGCCCTGGAAGGGGTTCACGGTCAAGAAGACGGTCGTCGTCAAGAAGTCGAAGAAGGCACCGGAGTTCGGCACGATCGACGTCGTCACGGGCACGACCGCCGTCTACAAGATCCCCGGCAAGCTCCCGGCCGACTCGACGCTCACGCCGACGCTGATCGCGCCGATCCCGACCCTGCCGGCGCCGACCGAGACGACGCCCACCGAGACCACGCCGACCGAGACCACGCCGACCGAGACGACGCCCGCCGGCGGCGCGACGCTCGAGGCCGCGGGCTTCGGCGACAAGGTCGGCGGCGGCTCGACCGCCGCTCCCGACGGCACGCGCGACGCACACTTCCGCGTCGCGATCGACGCGGGTGCGGGGGCGACGGTGACCGACATCCTGCTGCAGACCGCCGACCAGGCCGGCAAGGCCTGCTGCGGCCAGGTCTGGAACACGACGGTGGACCGCTACTGGATTCTCGGCGTCTACCGCGACGGCACCCGCCTGAACCCGACCGACCAGAACATCTCCGACCACGTCTCGGGACACGTCGTCTACGACCTCTACGCGAACGACTCCGGGTACTTCAAGTCGGGCCAGAACTACATCGTCACCGTCACGCTCTCCGACGGGCGCAAGCTCACCTCCGTCGCGCCACTCGGAACCGTCCCGACGACCACGCCGCCCCCGCCGGCCACGCCGCCCCCGGCCTCACCGCCGCCTCCGGTCACCAACGTCACGGCCCAGGGCACGGCCACCGCCTCGTCGACCTACTCGGGCCAGTACCCGGTCTCGAACGGGATCGACGGCAACCCGGCCACGTCCTGGTTCTCGATCGGCGACAAGGAAGGGCCGAACTCGACCTTCACCTGGACGTCGAGCCAGGGCGCGATCTACGTCGACCACATCACAGCTGACGTCGAACGTGACCACAACAGCGATCGCGTCGATCCGGACCGGCTTCACGTTCTCGAGCGTCGAGGTCGAGCGTGCTCCACAACGGCACGCGTCACCGCTACACCACGACCGTGCCCGTATCCGTCCAGCCACGTCACGGTGCACCTCGGGCACGTCGGCGACACGGTTCGGCTCGTGCTCATCCACCACACCAATCCGGCCTGCGGCGGATTCGGCGAGCTGGCGGTGTTCGGGCGCGCCGTCACCAGCGGCGGCTCGGCGGCCGGGGCCTCGGCCGGGGCAGCGGCCTGGGTCGGGACGTGGAGGTACAGCTCCGGCACGATGACGCTCCAGGACCACGGGAACGGCATCGTCGCCGGGACCTACACCACGAATGCGGGGGCGCTCGCAGGCAAGGTCACGGGCAACACGCTCGCGGGCATCTGGGAACAGAACCCGACCCGCAAGCCGCCGAAGGACCAGGGCCAGTTCGTGTTCACGCTCTCCTCCGACGGCAAGAGCTTCAACGGACGCTGGCGCTACGACTCGACCGGCGCCTGGCACACCTGGGACGCGACGAAGGGCTAGCCCTCGCGGGGGCTCGAGCCCGGCGGCTTCTTGGCGCCGGCGAGCGAAGCTCTAACCCGGGCCTGGCCCGGCCTTTACCTGCGCGGTCGTAGAACTGAGGTCACACACAACGACCGAAAGGAGCACGTCATGCGCAAGTCGATCAGGTTCACCATCGCCGCCGTCATCGCCGCCGTCGGGCTCTCGATCCTCGGCATCGGAGCCGCGATCGCCGCGCCCGGCAAGGCGCCCGCCAAGCCGGTCAAGGTCATGGTCTCGCACGAGCGAGCCTCGAAGGACCGGAGCACGGACAAGGCGTCGAGTCGCGACAAGGTCAGCCGCGACAAGGCCGCACACGCAGAGCGCGGCGACAGCATGCGCTAGTCACCGGAACCTCTCCTCACCCCACCCCCCGTCAAGGGCCGGCCCACGAGCCGGCCCTCGCCGTTGCGGGCCCACGGCGCTACTGGCCGGCGCCGACGGCCGCCGAGAGCACGGCGTAGAGCTCTTCGAACGCCGGGTAGCAGCTTCCGCGGACCGTGACAGTCCGCGTCTTGCCGCCCGACGTCACGGTGACGAAGCGGCCGGCAACGTCGGGGTTGACGCGGCCGCAGGAAAGAGACGTCGCCATCGTGAAGAACCCCTCGGCCCGGGCGAGCCTGGCGAGGCCGTTCCGGAGCGGCAGCGAGAGCGGACCCGCCGCGGTCACCTTCACCGGGCCGCTGGCCGTGACTCGCCCGTCGCTACCGATCACGACCTTGAACGGGACGATGTTCCCGCCCGAGCGGCCGAATGCGAAAGTCGGAGGCTGCTGCTTCCCGGCCGCACCGCCGGCGAGGACGGCGAGCGGCACCGCGAGTGCCACCGTGACCGCTGCGAGAACGACCGAAGCACGGAACAGACGCACGATCCCAGGGTAGCGACCGGATACCGGCGGATCGTAAATTCATTGTCACGCGAGCCCGTGCGCGCGCAAGGCACTATGGAGCCGTGACTCGAGCCCGTATCGCGTCCCTCGCCCTCGTTCTGATGCTCGGGTTGGCGGCCGTCGGCCTGACGGCAGGCGAGGCGATCTCGTCCGGCGCGGCGGCGCCGCTCCCCGGGCTGATGGTCGGCAAGGGGCCGTGGGGGCCGAACAACGGCAGGTATCTGAGGCAGCGGCTGAAGGCGATCGGGCTGCACGCGCTCCCCACCGAAGGGGTCGCGCTGCACAATCACGCACATCTCGATCTCGCCGTCAACGGCCGCCTGTACCCCGTGCCGGCGCTGATCGGGATCAACGTCGGCCAGCGGTTCATCACCGAGCTGCACACGCACGACCAGTCGGGGATCATCCATGTCGAGTCGCCGGCCGTCCGCAAGTTCACGCTCGGCCAGTTCTTCGGCGTCTGGGGCCTTCGTCTCTCGTCCCGCTGCCTCGGCGGCTACTGCGCGAGCGGAGACAAGCTCGTGCGCGTCTGGGTGAACGGGAAGCAGGTTCGCACCGACCCGCGGAAGATCGCGCTGCGGAGCCACGAGGAGATCGTCGTCACCTACGGGACGCTCGCATCCGTCCGGGCTCTCGGACCGATCCCCGCCACGTACCCCTTCCCGCAGGGCTACTAGTACTACCCTCTCCACGTGGCCGAACGGGCGGACGTCGTCGTCGTGGGCGGCGGAGTGATGGGACTGGCCGCAGCCTGGGCCCTCGCGCGTACCGGTCGCGAGCCGCTCGTGCTGGAACGGTTCCAGGTGGGCAACACCCACGGATCGAGCCACGGCGCCACGCGTATCTTCAGGCTCGCCTACGAGGAGCCCGAGTGGGTGCGGCTCGCGCAGGAGGCGCTGGGCCTCTGGCGTGAGCTCGAGCGCGAGTCCGGTGAGGCGTTGCTCGACCTGACCGGCCTCGTCGACCTCCCCCTCGACCCGGCCGCGCTGACCGCGACCCTGGACGCGTGCGAGGCCGAGTACGAGCTCCTCGACCCCACGGAGGTCGAGCGCCGTTTCGGTCTTGCAACAGACTGTCGCAAGGCCGTGTTCCAGCCCGAGGCCGGGATCGTGCGGGCAGACCGCGCGCTGCAGGCCTTCAGGGGCCGATACGCCCGTGCGCGAGGGGACGCGGGTGCGCGCGCTCGTCCCGGCGGAGCGAGGCGTCCGGATCGAGACGGACGGCGGCGTGATCCAGGCAGACGTCGCGGTCGTCGCGGCCGGCGCCTGGGCGAGGCCGCTGCTCGCGCCGGCCGGCATCGACCTCCCGGTCACACCGACGCGCGAGACCGTCGCCTACTTCCGGCTCGCCGACGAGCGCGCCGTGCCGTCGGTGATCGACTACGGGAGCCGCGAGACCTACGCGCTCACCGCGGGACCGGAACTCGTCAAGGTCGGCGTCCACCGCTCGGGGCCCCCCACCGATCCGGACGAGCCGGGCACCGCCGACGACGCAATCGTTCGCTTTATCGCCGGGTGGGCGGCCGGCACCTTCCGGCTCGCGAGCCCGGACCCCATGTCCGTCGAGACGTGCCTCTACACGAACACCGCCGACACGCGCTTCGTGCTGGAGCGGCACGGCCCGATCGTGGTCTGCTCGGCCTGCAGCGGCCACGGCTTCAAGTTCGCGCCTGCCGTGGGACGGCGGCTCGCCGCGCTACTTTCCTGACTGTGCGGATCGCCTTCCTCTTCCTGGCTGCGTTCCTGGCCAGCGCCGTCGAGATGGTGGAGGCGCTGACGATCGTGCTCGCCGTCGGCGTGACACGCGGCTGGCGGTCGACGCTCATCGGCGTCGGAGTGGCCGGGCTGGCGCTGGCCGCGATCGTCGGGGCCTTGGGTCCGGCGATCACCCACGTCCCCTTGAACGCCCTCCGCCTCGTTGTCGGCGCACTGCTGCTCGTCTTCGGGCTGCAGTGGCTGCGGAAGGCGATTCTCCGCGCGAGCGGCTTCAAGCCGCTTCACGACGAGGAGGCGGTGTACGCCCAGGAGCGCGAGGAAGCCGAGCGGGCGGGCCACGAAGTGCACGCCGGCCTCGACTGGTACTCGTTCACGCTCTCCTTCAAGGGTGTCTTCCTCGAAGGCCTCGAGGTCGTGTTCATCGTGATCACCTTCGGCGCCGCCAAGAGCGGGGGTATCGCGATCGCCGCTGCCGCCGCCGGCGCCGCGCTCGTGATCGTCGTTCTCGCAGGCGTGCTCGTGCGGGCCCCGCTCGCACGCGTTCCGGAGAACACGCTGAAGTTCACGGTCGGCCTGCTGCTGACGACGTTCGGCACCTTCTGGGGTGCCGAGGGAGCAGGCGCCTCGTGGCCGGGCAGCGACGCCGCGTTGCCGGTGATCTTCGCCTGCTACCTCGTCGTGGCGCTCGTCCTCGTCAGGGTGTTCCGCCGGGAGCGGGAGCTCAGGCTCGCAGCGCCGGAGGAGGCGCGGGCAACGTCATGAGGTACGTCGTGGCATTCGGCCGCTTCTGGTACGAGTTCATCATCGGCGACGACTGGCTCGTCGCGGCCGGGATCGTGGTCGCGCTCGGATTGACGGCGCTGCTGGCGCACCGCGACGTGTCCGCCTGGTGGCTGATGCCGATCGCGGTCGTCGCGCTCCTCACCGCGTCGGTCTGGCGAGCAACCCGCTAGCCGTCGTTTCCCCCGCGCTGTTACCACGCATCTTTGCGCTGCGAGCGGGCGAACCGGCGCCACTTCTTCCGCTCCTCCGACTTGGCCCGCGCGTCCAGCTTGCGCTCGAGCACCGCCAGCTCGCGCTGGAGCTTGCGGAAGCTCGCCAGGCGCTCGGGGTTGAGGCGGCCGCCGAGGATCGCCTCCTGGACGGCGCAGCCCGGCTCGGCGTTGTGCGCGCAGTCCGAGAAACGACACTGCGCAGCCAGCTCGGTCACGTCGTCGAACGCCTCCTCGACGCCGACGGGCGCGTCGGAGAGCTGCAGCTCCCGCATGCCCGGCGTGTCCAGGAAGAAGCCGCCGCCGGGCACGGGCAGCAGCTCGCGCCTCGTCGTCGTGTGCCGCCCCCGTCCGTCCTGCCGCACCTCGGCGGTGGCGGCGACCTCCCGGCCTGACAGCCGGTTGATCAGCGTCGACTTGCCGACGCCCGACGATCCGAGCGCGGCCACGGTCCGGTTGCCGGAGAAGTACGGGCGCAATCCGTCGACGCCCTCGCCGGTGACGTTCGAGACCGCGTGCACCGGGACGCCGATCGCGATCGACTCGACCTCGGTGACGGCGCCCTCGACGTCGTCGGAGAGATCGGCCTTGGTGAGCACGACCACCGGCTGCGCCCCGCTTTCCCAGGCCAGCACGAGATAGCGCTCGATCCGGCGCAGGTTGTAGTCCTCGACGAGGGCGCTGACGAGGAAGACGACGTCGACGTTCGCGGCCACCACCTGCCGTTCGCTGACCCGATGCTCGTCGCTCGCCGCCGTGCGGACGAACGCGGTGCGACGGGCCAGGACGGCGCGAACGACCGTCTGCCCGCCGACCGGCGCGTCGAGTGCCACCCAGTCGCCGACCGCGGGCAGCTCCGCCCGGTCGCCGGTGTCGTGCAGCAGCCGTCCGGGCAGGCCGGCGCGCACCTCGCCCTCGACGGTGTAGACGTCGTAGGCGCCGCGGTGCTGTACGGCGACGCGGCCGGGGACGAGGCCGGCGGCCGCGTGACGTGCGAACTCCTGCTCGAAATCTGCTCCCCAGCCGAGCTGGGCGAGCCCGAAGACCTCAGCGGTCTGAGACAAGCCGAACTCCCTTCACGCTCGTTGAAGCGCGCCGACGGCGCGCGGACAGGTCAGAGCGCGGGCTGAAAGCGAAACCCGCGCGTGGATGCGAAGAGCTCAGTTGTCATCGACGCACCTCCTTCGTCGCGGGTTGCAGGGTCCAGGGTAGGGGACGAAGTGGACGAAGGCAAGCGAAACCGCCACACTTGCCCGGATGGACAAGCGCCGCCGCTTGCTGAGAACCAAGCTGTTCCTGGGCGTGGCGTTCACCGCGACGGGTCTCATCCTGATCGCGTACGCCTTCCACTTCTCCTTCTTCCAGGGCCTGGAGCAGCAGAGCATCGACATGCGCTTCTCGCTGCGCGGAAGCCAGGGGCACGCCCAAGAACCTGGCGGTCGTCAACGTCGACGACTACGACGTTCAGCGATCTCAAGCAGCGCTGGCCGTTCAACCGGACGCTCCACGCCAAGGTGATCGACCGCATCTGCGCCGGCCATCCGGCCGCGATCGCGATGGACATCCAGTTCAGCGAGTTCGGAACCCCGCAGGAGGACAACGCGCTGGGCAACGCGATCTACGCGCTGCAAGGGCAAGGTCGCGCTGGCGACGACCGAGGTCCTCGGAAATACGGGCGTAGCCGAACCTGATCTTCGACGCCTCCGACGCTCAAGCAACTCGGCGCGAAGGCCGGGAACGTCGAACTTCTCGACCGACAAGGCCGACGTGATCCGCAAGATGCCGTACGAGATCCAGGGCCTGAAGAGCTTCGCGATCGGTGCCGCCGAGATCGCCACGCGGCAAGACGATCACGCGCTCGGCAGCATGGGCGGGTCGAGCCAGTGGATCGACTTCGTCGGGCCGCCGGGCACGGTCAAGTCGTACTCGTACTCCGACGTCCTGCCGATGCGCGTGATCTTCATCGCGACAACGCGAAGGACAAGAATCCGTGGAAGGTGCAGGCGTTCGGCGCCGAGTCCGTGGCGCTACGTCGGCGCCGCGCCGACCCGGCGGCGAGCCGAGACGACTCCTCGCGCCGCGACGCAGATCCCGTCGAGCGCGTTCCGCAACCGCGTCGTCGTCGTCGGCGCGTCGGCCCCGAGCCTCCAGGACATTCCACCCGACCTCGACCGGCTCGAGCATGCCCGGCCCGGAGCTGCAGGCGAACGCGATCGACACGGCGCTCCGCGGCTTTCCGCTCCGCAGCCTCGGGACGACCTGGGACATCGTGCTGATCATCTGTCTCGGGTTCGTCGTGCCGCTCGCCAGCCTGCGGACGCGGCCGCTCATCGCCGTCGCGACCGGCCTCCTGTTCGCCATCATCTTCATACCCGGTGCGCTGATCGGCGCGTTTCGCGCCGGGCGGATCGTCTCGTTCGTGTACCCGCTCTCGGCCCTGATCCTGGCGACGGTCGGCTCGATCGCCGTCCACTACGTCGTGACCGCGTTCGAGAAGGAGCGCGTCCGCGACGTGTTCTCACGCTTCGTCCCGGAGACGGTGGTCGACCAGGTGCTCGCGCAGTCCGGCGAGGACCTGCGTCTCGGCGGGCGCGAGGTCGTCGGAACCGTGATGTTCAGCGACCTGCGCGGCTTCACCTCGAGCGCCGAGTTCATGCCGGCCGAGAAGGTGATCACCGTGCTCAACCACTACCTCCACGAGATGAGCGAGGCGATCCTGAAGCACGGCGGCACGCTGCTCTGCTACATGGGCGACGGCATCTACGCCCTGTTCGGCGCACCGATCGACTACGACGACCACGCCGACCGCGCCCTCGCCGCGGCCCGCGAGATGCTGACCGAGCGCCTGCCCGAGTTCAACGAGTTCGTCGAGGGGGAGGGTCTCGGCGCGGGGTACTTCATGGGCGTCGGGCTCAACTCCGGGCCCGTGATGACCGGCAACGTGGGGCACGAGCGGCGGATGGACTACACCGCGGTCGGCGACGTGGTGAACACCGCCTCGCGCATCGAGGGCATGACCAAGGGGACGCCGTACTCGGTGCTGATCGCCGAGTCGACGATCGAGGCGCTCCGCACCCCGCCCGACGACATCGTCTTCTACGAGGAGCAGCCGATCCGCGGCCGGAAGGAGACGCTGAGGCTCCACGCGCTCGACATCAGGAAGCCCGAGGACGCCCCCGACTCAGCCGGGGGTCAAGCGGCGAAGGAGCAGACGTCGGACAGCCGGCGCCTGGAGCAGCACGCCGGCACCCGCGCCCGGCACCTAGTGGCCAACGCCCTTGCGGCGACTAGGGCAGCCTGAAGGCGAGCTCGCCGAGGCGGCGGTAGCCCTCGACCGACGGGTGGTTGCCGTCGGCGGTCCACGCCTCTTTCATCCGGCCGGGGCGCTTCGGATCCTCGAGCGTCCGGTAGAACGGCAAGACCCGAACGTGCTCGGCGCGGGCGAGCTCGTGGATGAGCACGTTCAGCCGGCGGATCTTCGGATCGGCGCCCGGATAGCCGTTGTTCCAGGGGATCAGCTCGGCCACCTCGACCCGCAGTCCGAGCGACTTGCCGCGCGCGATCATGGTGCGCAGGTTCCGGGCCGCCTCGGCGACCGGCCGGCCCTGGGCGATGTCGTTGATGCCGCCCTGCACGACGAGGACGCCGGCACCCTTCTGGCAGGCGAGCAGGCGGCGCGCGATCTCGTCTGTCCGCTCGCCGAACACGCCGCAGTTACGGAACCGGAGGCGTGGATTTCTCTGCTGCGCCCAGTACTCCCACTGGCTCTGCGGGTCGTCGCCGAAGCCGAGCAGCTTCGCGCTCGCTGCGGGACGGGTCGTAGCCGGGCGATCCGGACGTGATCGAGTCTCCGAGCGCCGCGACGAGGATCGTGCCCGCGGGCCGCGCAGCGGACTCCGATCCTCCTCCGCACGCTGCGAGCAGCAGGAGGAGCGGAATGGCTGCCGCCGACAGCCGCCACGCCGTCAAAGACAGGTCACGTCGCCGATCACTTCGCCGCGGGTGTTCTCGACGGGGACGCTCGCGAACCCGCCCGGCTCGTGCCCGAGCCGGGCGAGGAAGCCGGCGAGCGGCCGGCGAGAGCGGGCGCTGCGAGCCGTCGTCGCACTTGAGCACGATGCCGGTGCCGTCGGGCGACGCGATGCAGAGCAGCCCCTCGGCCCCGCCCTTCGCGACCCAGCCCGGCGAGCGACCGCATCAGCCTCGTGTCGAGCGCCTGCGCGCCTCCGACGAGCTGCGGATGCGCCCGCATCGCCTCGAGCACGCGCTGCCCGCCCTCGAGCTCGCCGAGCCGTGAGAACGCTGTCGCCATCCGCTCGAGGGTGAGCCCGAAGGTGACGACACCGCAGCCGTCGGTCGCCGTGAGCGGCTCGGCCTCCGCGGCGGCAGCGACCTCGCGCAGCAACGCTCGCTGCAGCGGATGGTCGGGCAGGCGGTAGCCGGCCGTCTCCCAGCCGCGCGCACGGCAGACGGCGAGGAAGCCCGCGTGCTTGCCCGAGCAGTTGTTGAAGATCCGGCCCGGCGGCCGCCCTTCCTGATCGCCGCACTCGAGGTCGTCCTCGGCCGCCGGAGCGGCGGCGAGCAGGTCCCGCACCGCCTGGATCTGCTCCGGCTCGGCGTGGTGCGAGGCCGACGCGATCGCGACCAGGCGGTCGTCGAGCTCGGGCCGGGCCCGGACGAGGAGCAGCGCCTGGATCGGCTTCGCCGAGGAGCGGAAGTACGTGACGAGGCCCGGGTCGCCGCTCGCCGCCACCACGCCGCCGTTCCGCACGGCGACCGCGTGCACCCGGTGAACCGCCTCGACGACCCCGCCGCGGCGGACGGCTACGCGGATCGGCTCCACGGGCGCGAGCCTAGCGCGCCGGCGTCACCTGTCTTCGCGGAGGGGGAGGGCGGGAGGCCCGACCCGGTGACGGGCCTCCCGCTTGGGGCACGAACTGGACGGATCTCGCTCAGGTGGTGGGGAGGGCAGTCCCCGGAGCTTCGGCCGGGTGCGGTCCATCGAACCCGCCCGGCGCGAATCGGAACCCGTCTCTGAAGGCGCTCTGCGGTGGCGCCATCGTGCCGTTGACAATGTCGTCGATCCGAGTCTTGAGCTCGGCCAGGATCTGGTCACGCTGCGCGCTCGTGATGCGGCCGTTCGCCACGGCCCCGTCGAGCTTCGTCTGGACGTCCTTGATGACCGCCTGCTTCAGGCCGTCGACGGACTTGCCCTGCGCCTTGGCGATGTCGGCGAGGGACTTGCCCGACTCGAGCTGCGTGCGGAGCTGATCCTCGGTCACGCCGAGATAGGTGGCGGCGGCGTCGAGGTACTTGCCTCCGTGCATGCCGCCGTGGAATCCGAAGCCGGCGCCGGGGCCGACGCCGAGCGGCAGCTTGCCGGAGTTGATCGCCGCTTTCATGGCGTCGGCCTGCGACTTCGTGATCCGTCCCGCGGCGAGCGCCGCGTCGACCCGGTCGATCGCGGCTGCCTTCAGGGCGGCGTCGAGCTTCGAGCTCGTGACGCCGAGCCTGCCGGCCGCGTCGTTGAGAAACGCCTGATGCTCGGCGGCAGGGTCGAACGCTCCGGAGGCTGCGAGCGCTCCTCCGACCACACCCCCCGCTGCGACGGCGGCGACTGCTCCGACCAGGGCGGTGCGCTTGGACGGCTTCTTCATTCGGCTCCTTCCGCTGGGTGTCTCGTCGTCATGCGTGACCTCGTTCATGGCCTCATTCGAGCAGGCGAACCTAAGACGAGCCTGAGACGTATCTAAGAAATCCCAGCTCAGACAGGAGGGAAGGCGAGCCTGACGACCGTGCCGCCGCCGTCGGCCGGCCCGGCCGTGACCGTGCCGCCGTGCGCCTCGACGACCTGGCGCACGATCGCGAGGCCGAGCCCCGAGCCCGGCGTGCCCCGGGCGGCGGACGAGCGGTAGAAGCGATCGAAGACGTGCGGGAGATCGTCGGGAGCGATGCCGGGGCCGTGGTCGCGGATCGCCACCTCGCCTCCGTTCACCCTTACCTCCACCGTCCCGCCGGCGGGACTCCACTTGGCCGCGTTGTCGAGCACGTTTGCGATCGCCCGGAAGAGCCGATCGGGAACGCCGCGGATGAGCGACTCGGCGAGATCGGTCTCGAACACGAGGGACGGCGCGTGCAGCCGGGCGCGTTCGACCGCGTCGCCGACCAGGAGATCCAGGCGGACGTCCTCGACCGCCCGCTCCCGTTCGCCGTCGCGGGCCAGGTCGACGACGTCCGTGACCAGGTCGGTGAGCTCCTCGAGCTGGGTCGAGACGTCGGAGAGCGCCCTGCCGCGCTCGTCGGCGGGAAGCGTGCCGCGGGCGAGCAGCTCGACGTTCGTGCGCAGGCTGGTCAGCGGCGTGCGGAGCTCGTGAGAGGCGTCGGCGACGAGCTGGCGCTGCGCCTGCTGGGACTCCTCGAGCGCCGCCAGCATCGTGTTGAAGCTCGTGCCCAGCCGGCCGAGCTCATCCGTCGATCCTTCCTCGACCCGGCGGCTGAGATCACGCGTCGCGGTGATCTCCTCGGTGGCGGTCGTCAGTCGCCGCACCGGGGCGAGCGCGGCGCGCGCGACGAGTAGCCCGAGGATCGCCGCGACGCCGATGCCGGCGCCGGCGATCGCGAGCAGGATCCAGCGGAGACGGCTGAGGACGTCGTCCGTCTCCTTCAGCGTCAGCGCGATCTGAAGCGCTGCGTTCGGCGCGATCTCCGCCGTGTAGACACGGAGGTGCGTTCCGGCCAGCGTGATGTCGCGGAAGAACGGGTGGCCGCCGGTGACGACCGAGCGGGCACGCTTGTCCACGGGCAGCGGATAGGGCTCGGTCGATGGACGCGCAACCTGATAGGTGCCGCCGTTGAGCACGATCACCTGCAGGTACCCCGGGGCGCCGCCGAGCGCCGGCCGCGGATACCGATCGAAGATCTGGCGCGCGACGAGGTCGGGCAACTCCTGCGCGGTCTGCATGCGAGTGCGGAGAGCGGTGTCGACCTCGCCCCGAAGCTGATCCTGCACGAGCACGTACGCGACGGCGGAGGCCAGAACGACTGCGACCGCCACTGCAAGCGCCGCCGCCAGGGCGAGGCGCGCGCGGAAGCTCAGGCCGCGGAGAGGTCCCGCCAGGAACGCCGGCCGGTCGCGCACGGTTACGCCTCCCGCAGCGCGTAGCCGACGCCGCGCACGGTCTGGATCAGCCGTGGCTCGCCGCCGGCCTCGGTCTTGCGGCGCAGGTAGCCGATGTAGACGTCGAGCGCGTTCGACGTCGGCCCGAAGTCGTAGCCCCAGACGCGCTCGAAGATCAGCGAGCGGGTCAGCACCTGGCGCGGATTGCGGAGGAAGAGCTCGAGCAGGTTGAACTCGGTGCGGGTCAGCTCGACGTAGCGCTCGCCGCGCCGCACCTCGCGCGTGGCGGGATCGAGCGTGATGTCGCCGAACCGGAGCTGCTCCTCGCCGCGCTCGTGCCCGCCGCGGCGGAGCAGGGCGCGGATGCGGGCCAGCAGCTCCTCGAGCGCGAACGGCTTGACGAGGTAGTCGTCGGCGCCGGCGTCGAGCCCGTCGACGCGGTCGCCGACGCCGGCGCGCGCGGTCAGCATCAGGACCGGGACGCGGCTTCCCTCCTCGCGCAGCCGCCGGCAGGCCGCCAGGCCGTCCACCTCGGGCATCAGCACGTCCAGGACGACCACGTCGGGCTCGGCCAGGCCGATCGCCCGCAACGCCTCGGCGCCGTTCTCGGCGAGGTCGACCGAGTAGCCCTCGAGCGAGAGGGCGCGGCGAAGCGCTTCGCGGACCGCAGGCTCGTCGTCGACGACGAGGACTCGCGTGCCGGGCGGGACTCTCATCTCGACATCACGATCGCAAGGCAGGCTAAGAAGGGAATGAGAACAGGGGATTTTGCGGGCATTTCGTCACGCAATTGTCACACCGGCGGCACGGATTTCCGGCTACCGTATCCCGCCCCGTGGGTGGGCGGGGGTTAGGGATGGGACCCGCCCTCGGGTGGGGACACGACGTACCCTTGGGCCATGCCCGAGCTGCCCGAGGTCGAGGCCGTCCGCCGTGCCCTCGACGAGCCCGTGCGCGCCTTCCCGATCGAGCGCGCCGGCCCGGCCCACGTCGCGACCCTGAAGACCATCGATCCGCCGCTCGGGGCGCTCGAGGGCCGGCGTCTCGCCGGCGCGGCCCGCCGCGGAAAGCGCCTCCTGTTCGAGTCCGAGGACGGGGAGCTCGTGCTGATGGTGCACCTGATGTCCGCGGGCCGGCTCCGCTACCTCCGCGCCGGCGAGAAGGGGCCGAAGAGCCCGGCATTCCGGGTCCGCTTCCAGGGCGGCGGCGAGCTCGTGCTCACCGAGGCCGGCTCGAAGAAGCGCGCCGGCGTCTGGCTGCTCACCCCTGCGCAGGCCGAGGACGAGCTCGCGCACCTCGGCCCGGAGGCGCTCGGGATCGGCGCGGGCGAGCTGGCCGGGATCCTCGCCTCGGAGTCGCGCCGGCTCCATCCCCTGCTCCGCGACCAGCGCGCGCTCGCCGGCATCGGCCGCGCCTGGTCGAACGAGATCCTGCACACCGCCCGCCTCTCGCCCTTCGCGCTCTCGCCCCAGCTCTCACACGAGGAGATCGAACGGCTCGCGACCGCGATCGACGGCGAGCTCACGCGCGGAATCGACCTGCGCGTCCGGGGAGCCGGCGACGCGAAGACGTACCGCGTCCACAACCGCCTCGGGCAGCCCTGCCACGTCTGCGGAGCGCCGATCGCCCGCGTCGACTACGAGGAGCACACGATCTACTACTGCCCGAAATGCCAGACCGGCGGCCGCGTCCTGAAGGATCGCCGGCTCTCACGGCTCCTGCGCTGACCCTACGCGGCGAGACGTCATTTGAGCTGCTTCTTGAGCAGACCGAAGACGCCCCGAACGATCTCCCGCTCGGCCTGCTTCCCTGCCGACGACGAGAGGAACGAGCCGAGCGCACCCGCGCCGGCGGCGACGGCACCCGCTGCCTTCTTCTGCTCGGTGCGGGCGCTGCCGGGGCAAGCGCTGCCGTACCCGCAGCCGGCGCCTGCGCCGCCATCCTGGCGGCGAGCATCTCCCGCGCGCTGTTCGAGTCCGTCCGCGTGCCGTACTTCGCGTACAGCGGCGATGCCTTCGCGCTCTTGTCCACGTCGTCCGTCGGCCCCATCCGCGACACGGGCGGGCGTAATCGCGTATGGACGACCGGCGTCGGCACCCGCTTTCCGACAGGATCGTTACGGCCGCCTCGCCGGTCCCGAGCTGGGTCAGGAGCTGCTCGATGTCGTAGAACTCCGACTTCGGGTACGTCTTGACCGCCTGCTTGAGCGCATCGCGTCGTCCGGCGTGAACGCACGGAGCGCGTGCTGGATCCGGTTGCCGAGCTGCGCGAGCACGTCTCTCGTGGACGTCCTTCGGCACCTGGGTGATGAAGAAGACGCCGACGCCCTTCGAGCGGATCAGACGGACGGTCTGGGTCACCGACTCGATGAACGCCTTGCTCGCCCCGTCGAAGAGCAGGTGCGCCTCGTCGAAGAAGAAGACGAGCTTGGGCTTCGGCAGGTCGCCCACTTCGGGCAGCTGCTCGAAGAGCTCGGCGAGCATCCACATCAGCGCGGTCGAGAAGAGCTTGGGCTTGTCCTGCACCGCGGTAGCTCGAGCACGAGATCACGCCGCGGCCGTCCGAGCCCGTCCGCAGCAGGTCGGAGATCGCGAACATCGGCTCGCCGAAGAACTCCGTCCCGCCGCCGTCCTCGACGCCGACGAGATTCCGCAGCAGGACGCCGACCGTCTGCGACGCGAGCCCGCCGATTTCCTCGGCCTTCCCTCGTCGGATTGGAGGAACGTCAGCAGGGCCCGGAGGTCGGAGAGATCGAGCAGCGGCAGCCCCTTCTGGTCGGCATAGCGGAAGACCAGGCCCAGGCTCTGCTCCTGCGTGTCGTTCGCGTCGAGCACCTTCGCCAGGAGCTGCGGCCCGAAATCGGAGACCGTTGCCCGCACGGAGATACCGGATCGCGCCGAGTGAGAGGTACTCCGTCGGGAATCCGACCGGCGTGAACGGGATGCCGAGGTCGGCGGCGCGCTTGCCTGCGGGGCTGGCCGGGTCGCCGGGGTCGGCCAGACCGGAGAGGTCGCCCTTGACGTCCGCGCACATGACGGGGACGCCGGCGGCGGACAGCTGCTCGGCGAGCATCTGCAGCGTACGAGTCTTCCCGGTGCCGGTCGCACCGGCGATCAACCCGTGCCGGTTGGTCATCGCGAGCGGCACGCGAACCAGCGCGTCGTGGGCGAGCGTCTGGTCGTGCACGCCCTGCCCGAGCTCGAGCGCAGGTCCCTGCGTCGTGTACGCCTTGCTGATCGTCTCGGCGAAGTCCGCCACCGTCTCCCCTCCCTTTCCCTCTCGTCGAGCTAGTGGTGGACGGCCCGCTCGAGGCCCTTGGCCTCTTCGATCCAACCCGCTACCTGCGACTCGCTCGGCAGGCTGCGCACGAGGTTCTTCTTCTCGTTTGCCGCCGCGAGGGCCGCGGTGAGGTTGGCCGCGTTTCTCTGAGCGAGCTCGGGCACGCTGTCGACCCCGGCCTCCTCGAGCAGGTCGGCGTACTCGCTGCCGACGCCCTTGATGCGGTAGAGATCCGCGTGGTTGACCCACTCGAGCACGAGGCTCCCGCTGATGCCGGTCTTCTCGGCGATGCCGGCTCGACCGGCGGCCGCCTGCCGCCAGCAGGTCGTCGGTCGTCTTCAGGCCGGCGTCGGCGAGCTTCGCCGCGTATGCCGGGCCGATGCCTTCTACGTCTTCGAGATTTGCCATCTGCCTGCCCTCCTGGTCTTGGGAAAGCCAAGCCTAGAACGTCTTGCGCGTGCCTGCAGGTCGTGAGAGGGTCTGCTCGTGATGGACGAGACGAACGTGGGCGGAACGGCGCCAGGATCGAGGTGACGAGGGTGCGGCCGGGCGGCTCCAGGTTTCGCCGATCGCCATCTTCGGAGGCGTGATCGCGATCGTTTCGTGCTTCCTGCCCTGGCTCGATCCGCCGGGAGGACGGTCGGTCGACAGCTTCGATGTCCCGTTCAAGACGCTGTGGGATCCGTTCAACGCCGGCAACGGCCTCAAGCTCGGCGTCCCGCTCGTGATCCTCGCCGCGGCCGCGGTTCTCCTCTCGCTGTTTCGCCCGGCGGCACCGCTCCGCCGCCTGACCGGAATCGCCGTCATCGTGCTCGCGGGCCTCTACTTCGTCCAGCTCGGCCGGCTCGTCGACAGGCAGGTCGGCCTGTCGTTCGGCGACGTCTTCGACTCGACGAGGCCGGGATCGCAATCTCACAAGAGGGCCACTGCTCGAGGTCGCCTGAGCCCGCACCGAGCAAGCGCGAGCGCAGTCGACTCCCTTCGGCGCCTTCGGCGCCCTCCGCCCGAGCCGCAGGCGCCCGCCGTCGCCCCGGCCGGCTGGTATCCCAATCCCGAAGGACCGGGCCGGCGCTACTGGGACGGCAGCCGCTGGACCGAGCACTACGCGAACTGACGACGGGCACAGCAGGTCGTTCACGAAAGGAGGCTGCTAGCGTTGCCGCGTGGGGACGACGGGTTCCGGAAGGCTCTTCGCCAACGATCTGCAGGCCTCCGCGCCCGAGGTCCGCATCGGGCTCTCGCGGGCCGGCGTCACCGGTGTGCACAAGGCGATCCGGCTGCGTCGAGGCCCGCACGAGAAGCTCGTCTCCGCGCAGATCGACTGCTTCGTCGACCTCGAGCCGGCGCAGAAGGGCGTGCACATGTCGCGCTTCCCGGAGCTGTTCGGCGAGGCGATCGACGACGTCGTGATCGGCGAGGCGTTCCTCGTCGAGGAGCTCGCCGAGCACATCGCCCGCCACGTCCTGGCGCGGCAGCGCGCGCTGCGAGCCGAGGTGAAGATCGTCGCGTCGTATCCGATGGCGCGGCAGACACCGGTCTCCGGGCTGCCGACGCAGGAGATGGTGTCGCTGATCGGCATCGCAGCCGCGTCGGTCCGGGCCACGCGCCGGGTCGTCGGAGTCGAGGCGACGGGCATCAACGCGTGCCCCTGCGCGCAGGGCATGGTGCGCGACCGCGCCGCCGGGCAGCTCGCCGAGGCCGGGTTCGACGAGCAGGATGTCGAGCGGATCCTCGACCTCGTTCCACTGGCCACGCACAACCAGCGCGGCCGCGGGACGCTCTACGTCGGTACTGCCTGTGGCGGAATCAACGCCGAGCGGCTGGTCGAGATCGTCGAGAGCTCCATGAGCTCGCCGATCTACGAGCTGCTCAAGCGCCCCGACGAGCTGCACGTCGTCGAGCAGGCGCACCTCCACCCGAGATTCGTCGAGGACTCGGTGCGGATCGCCCTCAAGGGCGTCCTCGACGCGTATCCCGAGCTCGAGGACGAGGACTTCCTCTACTCCCGCCAGATCAACTTCGAGACGATCCACAGCCACGACGTGCTGGCGGAGCGATACGGCACGGTCGGCGAGCTGCGAGCCGAGCTCGATCACGGCACGCATCTGGAGCGTCACACCGAGCTCGCGTCCTGGCTGACCGGCTAGCGCCTTGACCCAGACGATCGAGCGGATCTCGCGCGGCTCGGGCTCGTCGCTCGGCGAGCCGTGGAAGGTGATCGTGCTGAACGACAACCACAACACCTTCGAGGGGGTCGCCGCAGCGCTGTCGCGCGTCCTGCCCGGCGTCTCGTACGACCAGGGCATGCGGATGGCCGACCGCATCCACACGAGCGGCCGCGCGATCGTCTGGTCGGGCCACCGCGAGCAGTCCGAGCACTACTGGACGGCACTTCGCGACTCGGGCCTGACGATGGCCCCGCTCGAGCGATAGCGACAGTAGGCCGGAAGGTGCGTCGGCAGTCGTTGCATACACTTGAAACGGATGCTCGGCCCCCCCGAAGACGCTGAGGCCGGCGGGCAGGAGCCGTCCGAGACACCACCGAAGATCGCCGATCAGACCGGCGATTCGGCTCCTCCGGGCTGGAATGACCCCGACACTCTGCGAGCACCGTCCGCAGAAGTCGGCGCTCCCCAGACCGGCGCGTACCGCTCCCGTAACCCGGTCGACCGGCTGACGCAGAACTTGCCGCGACCGTGGCGGATCGCGATCGATTGGGCCGTGACGATCGTCGGCGCCATCATCATCGTTCTCGCCGTCAAGCAATGGATCGTCAACCCCTATCGGATCCCATCGTCGTCGATGGAGCCCACACTCCACTGCGCCCGACCGGGAACCGGATGCGAAGCGCACTTCTCCGACCGCGTGCTGGCGTGCCGAATCTGTTACTGGTTCTCGAGCCCCGAACGCGGTCAGGTCGTCGTGTTCACGGCACCCAAGGACGCCTGCGGAGAGGGCGGTACCTTCGTCAAGCGGCTGATCGGACTTCCGGGAGACACCGTGTCGGAGAAGGCCGGTTACGTCTCCGTGAATGGGAGACCCCTCGAGGAGCCCTACATCCAGAAGGGTCGCCGCGATACGACCTCGGGCACATGGCACGTGCCGAAGGGTCACTACTTCTTCATGGGCGACAACCGGGCCGAGTCGTGCGATTCGCGCCAGTGGGGATCGGTGCCGCGCAAGAGCATCATCGGCGAAGTGTTCTTCGTCTACTGGCCGCCGAATCGGATCGGCTTCAGCTAGAGGCCAGCTCTCTAGGCCTCGCCTTCCTCGTCCTCGACGCTCTCGCGCAGGCCGGCCTCCCACCAGCGGCCGGGGCCGCGCGCCTCCTCGGCCCGGAGTCGATCGAGCGCGGCGACGATCGCGGCGCGCTCCTCCGGCGTCGGCTCGGGGACGATCTCGACGTTCACGCATCTGAGCCTAAAGGAGTGGTGGACTCCGGACGATGCGAGAGGTGTGGGCCGTTTCGTCGTTGTCGCCGTGGCCGCCGCATGCACCCTGGCCGTGCCGGTGGCCGGGCTCGCCTCGCCGCGGGCGACCGCCTGGGATCGCCCGCAGATCCAGCTCGTCACGTCACACGGCCTCCTCGGAAGCGACCCGACCGCCTTCCGGCCGGACGATCCGCTCACCGCGGGAGACCTCGCCGACCTCGTGTCGGGCCTGACCGGAAAGCCGGCCGTCGCGCCGGCCGACCCCTCGGCCCCGGTGACGATCACCCAGCTCGACGCGGCGCTCGTCCGCGGCGAGGGCCTCGGGGCGGTAGCTGCCCGCTTCTCCTCGGCAGCCCGGGCCGCCGGCCTGAACTCGCCGGCGCGCTTCGGCACCGAGGCGGTCGCGCGCCTGCTCGGCTTCCGGACGGATCATCCGCGCTCGCTGGAGTCGCTCGAGCCGGCGCCGTCCTCGGTCGCGTCGCGGGCGGAAGCCGCGTTCTCGGCCGCCAAGATCCTCGGCTGGAAGGGCTGGGAGAAGCAGTACGTGACGGGCCTTTCGGCCACGCTGTCGACTGCCGGTCGTGTCCGGCTGGCAGCAGACGATCCTCCGCCAGGCCGTCTCGCTGATCGGCTACCCGTACGTCTTCGCCGGGACGAGCGAGCGGACGCAGACCGTGCTCGGCCGATCCGTCCCCGGCGGGTTCGACTGCTCCGGCTTCGTCTGGCGCGTCTACAAGCTCGCGAGCTACGCCGTCGGGACACCGCTCGCGGACACGTTGAAGGGCCGCACGACCTACGCGATGAGCGGCGAGGTGCCGGCCTCCGAGCGCATCGCGTTCGCGGATCTCGAGCCCGGCGACGTGCTCTTCTTCGGCACCAACGGCCCACGCTCGAAGCCGGCGCAGGTCTACCACGCCGGCATCTACCTGGGCGGCGGCTGGATGATCCACTCGAGCGGCCAGGGCGTCGCGCTCGCACCGATCGCGACCGGCTACTACGCGACGAGCTTCGCCTGGGCACGCCGGCCGCTCGCCGAAGCGGGACTCGAGTAGCGGTGTCAGAGTCCCGGCCGTGCTCGTTCCGGCCGGACTCGCAATCGCATCGCTCGCCGGCTGGATCGGCGTCCTGCTCGGCACGTCGCGGGCCTGGGATCTCCGGCCGATCGCCGAGGACGAGCCGCTGCCGACCGAGCCGGCCGTGTGGCCGTCCGTCGCCGTGCTCGTCCCGGCGCGGAACGAGGCCGACGTCGCTCCCGTCGACGCTCCCTGCCCTGCTTGCGCAGGACTACCCGGGCGAGTGGCGCATCGTGCTGGTCGACGACCGCTCGACCGACGGAACCGCGGCGGCGGCCCGGGCGGCCGGTGTCGAGCCGCTCCGCGGGACCGAGCTCCCGGAAGGCTGGGTCGGCAAGGTCTGGGCGCTCGAGCAGGCGGCTCGGCACGCCGGGGAGCCCGACTACTTCCTGCTCACGGACGCCGACATCCGGCACGCGCCGCACTCGCTGCGGCGGCTCGTGGCCGAGAGCGAGGCCGACGGCCTGGCGCTGAACAGCCGCATGGCGAGGCTGCGGTGCCTGGTCACCGCGCGAGCGGCTGCTGATCCCGCCGTTCGTGCTCTTCTTCAACCTGCTCTACCCGATGCGGCGCGTCAACGACCCGCGCAGCCGCGGTCGCGGCCGCGGCCGGTGGCTGCGTGCTCCTGCGCCGCGAGGCGCTCGAGAGGGCGGGCGGCTTCGCCGCGATCCGCGACCGCGTGATCGACGACGTCAGCCTGGCGCGAGCCGTCAAGCGCTCGGGCGGGACGATCCGCCTCGCCGTCAGCCGCTCGGACGTCGAGAGCCTGCGCGAGCACGATCTCGCGCGGCGTCTGGCGGATGGTGCGGCGCACCGCCTTCACCGAGCTCCGCCACTCGTGGGCGCTGCTCGCGGCGACCCTCGTCGCTGCTCGTCCTGCTCTTTCCGGGTCCGCCCATCCTCACTGCCGTGGGCATCGCCGACGGGTCCGACGTGACGCTCGCCGCCGCGGCGGCCGCCTGGGCCCTGATGACGGCCTGTACCTCCCGACGATCCGGTACTTCCGCCTCAACCCCGTCTGGGCGCTCACGCTCCCCCTCGCCGGCTGCCTCTACGGTGGGATGACCCTGGACTCGGCTCTCCGCCGCTCAACAGGCTGGTGACACCACGAGTAGCGGCGGAGCGTGGGCTTTGCTCGCGCGTAGCTCGAGCCGCCGGTCACACGACCCCAAAGGGAAGGGGGCTCACGGGGAAACCGGCCGTTCCCCCGTGCTCAGAGCGGGATATTTCCGTGCTTGCGTGACGGCCGGCGCTCGCGCTTGGAGCGCGCCGTCTCGAGCGCCTCGATCAGCACGCGGCGGGTGCGGCGCGGCTCGATCACGTCGTCCACGTAGCCGCGCTCGGCGGCGCTGAGCGGGTTGGCGAACCGCTGGCGGTACTCCTCGATCAGCTCGGCGCGCCGCGACTCGGGGTCGCCGGCCTCCTCGAGCTCGCGGCGGTAGACGATGTTGACCGCGCCCTCGGGCCCCATCACCGCCACCTCCGCCGTCGGCCACGCGAAGTTGAAGTCGGCGCGGATGTGCTTGGAGCTCATGACGTCGTACGCCCCGCCGTAGGCCTTGCGCGTGATCACGGCGATCTTCGGCACGGTCGCCTCGCAGTACGCGTACAGCAGCTTGGCGCCGTGGCGGATGATGCCGCCCCACTCCTGCGCCGTCCCCGGCAGGAAGCCGGGCACGTCCACGAAGGTCACGAGCGGGATGTTGAACGCGTCACAGGTGCGGACGAACCGCGCCGCCTTCGTCGACGAGTCGATGTCGAGCACGCCGGCGAGCGACCGCGGCTGGTTCCCGACCACGCCGACCGGGTGCCCGCCGAGCCGCGCGAAGCAGCAGACGATGTTCTCCGCGTAGCGCTCGTGCACCTCGAGGTAGTCGCCGTCGTCGACGACCAGCTCGATCACGCGCTTGATGTCGTACGGCTTCGCGGGATCGTCCGGGATCAGCGTGTCGAGCGCGGTCTCCTCGCGGTCGACCGGATCGGAGGGCGGGGAGAACGGCGCCGGCTCGAGATTGTTCTGCGGCAGGAACGAGAGCAGGTAGCGCGCGTCCTCCAGGCAGGCTTCCTCGCCCTCGGCGATGAACTGGGCGACGCCCGATTTCGACGCGTGCGTCACGGCACCCCCGAGCTCCTCGAACGTGACCTCCTCGCCGGTGACCGTCTTCACCACGTCGGGACCGGTGATGAACATGTAGGACGAGTCCTCGACCATGAACACGAAGTCGGTCATGGCCGGCGAGTACACGGCCCCGCCGGCGCAGGGGCCCATCACGAGCGAGATCTGCGGGATGACTCCCGAGGCCTGCACGTTCCGCCAGAAGATCTCCGCGTAGCCCGCGAGCGAGACGACGCCCTCCTGGATCCGCGCGCCGCCCGAGTCGTTGATGCCGATCAGCGGGCAGCCGTACTTCACGGCCATGTCCATGACCTTGCAGATCTTCTCGGCGAACACCTCCGAGAGGCTGCCGCCGAAGATCGTGAAGTCCTGCGAGAAGACGAAGACCTTGCGCCCGAAGATCGTGCCGTGGCCGGTGACGACCGCGTCGCCCCAGGGTCGCTTCTCCCGCATCCCGAACTCGACCTCGCGGTGACGGACGTAGCGGTCGAGCTCGACGAAGGAGCCGGGGTCGAGCAGCTTCTCGACCCGTTCGCGCGCGAGCAGCTTTCCCTGCGCCCGCTGCCGCTCGACGGCGCGCTCGCTGCCCTGGTGGAGCGTCTCGTCGCGATGCGCGAGCATCCGCTCGAGCTTGGCCTCGGTGGAATCCCCTGTCGTCGCCACGTGCGGAGCCTACCGGGCGGAGGGGCGGATCGTGCTCCGGGGCGAGCTGGCGCGCGCGCGACGTGACGCCGATACCGAGTGTATCGGTGGTGAGTCGGCGGTGAAGCCTCGCCTGGTGAGGCTGGCTCCCGGCTGTTCGCATCGCCGCGTCCCATGCCGCGCCGGCTTCATGTCCTGCATGGGCGCTTTCGCCGGTGCCGTGCCGCCCATCATCCGCATCCGCGCCAGCTCGGCGCCGTGCGAGTTCGGCTCGACGAGCCCGGGCACGCTCGCGGGCGCCGACGCGACCCAGATACCGAGCCCGACCAGCGCCACCGCGAAGACCCGGCTCAGCCGCACGCCCTGCGGCGCCAGCTTCTCGGCCAGGATCACGGCCGCGACGACCGCCATCCAGAACAGGCTCATCACGCCGAGCGCGAACAGCGCCAGCATCAGGCCCCAGCAGCAGCCGACGCAGAAGGCGCCGTGCTCGACGCCCATCCGGAAGGCGCCGACCCGGCCCTCACGCCAGTCGTGGAGCAGGAAGTGGAGCGGCGAGCGGCAGTGGCGAAGGCAGATGTCCTTGAGCGGGGTCAGCTGGTAGATGCCCGCCGCTGCCAGCGCCGCACCGGCCACGTACGGCCCGGCCCGGTCCCACGCGAGGTAGTCCGTCCCGGCCGAGACGATCGCGCGGTAGATCCCGTAGGCCGCGAGCCCGTAGACCGTCCAGGCGGCGAGGTAGCCGGCGACGAAGATCCACGTCGGGACGAGCTCCGCCTGGCCGCGCCGCGCCCGCTCGCCCGACACGCGCGAATAGAGGAGCACCATCGGCGCCGCCGAGGGCAGCATCATCGCGGCCATCATCGTCACCCAGATGCCGACGAACCAGCCGAGCCCGCCGAGGTCGGTGCCCGGCCCGGCGTCCATCCCGCGCATCCGCTGCACGGTGATAATCCAGGCGACGAGGGCGCCCGCCAGGACGAGCGCCGCAAGCGGGATCGGGTCGCGCGAGTGCACGCATGGACGACAGGCTAATACGACATGAGCCGGGAGACCGAACTCGATCGCTCTACGATCTGGCCGTACGAGGACGGCGAGCTCGGGCCCGTCTACTACTCGCGCGACGACCATCCGACCGGAATGGCGGCCGAGGCGGCGCTCGGCGAGCTGGAGGGCGGCAAGGCGCTCCTGTTCTCGTCAGGCATGGCCGCGTCGACCACGGCCGTCCTGACCATGGCCGGGCAGGGCAAGACGGTCGCGCTCGCCTCAGGCGGCTACTTCGGCACCGGCGGCCTCTTCAAGGCGCTCGAGCGCTGGGGCCTGCATGTCGTCGAGTTCGACCAGACGGGGCCGCCTCCCGAAGGCGCCGACCTGATCTGGATCGAGGGCCCCTCGAACCCGTTCCTGACCTTCCCCGACCTCGAGGCCGCCGCCGCACATCCCGCGCCGGTCGTGTTCGACGCCACCGCCGCCACGCCCGTGCTCCTGCGCGCGCTCGACCACGGCGCCGACGTGGTCATGCACAGCGCCACGAAGTACCTCGCCGGCCACCACGACGCGCTCCTCGGCGCGCTCGTCTGCCGCGACGACGCGCTCTTCGACGAGCTGCACCGCACGCGGACGCGGACCGGCCCGGTGGCTGCCCCGGACTCCGCCTGGCTCCTGCTGCGCAGCCTGAAGACGCTCGAGCTGCGCGTGCTGCGCCAGTCCGAGAGCGCGCTCGAGCTGGCGCGGCGTCTCGCCGGGCATCCTCGGGTCGAGCTCGTGCGCTACCCGGGCCTCGGCCCGGATCCGCTCGCGGCGCGTTACATGAGCGGCGGCTTCGGCGGCCTGCTCTCGTTCGACGTGGCCGACGCGGACGCGGCCCGACGCGTCGAGAGCTCGACGAGGCTGATCGAGAACGCCACCAGCCTCGGCGGGGTCGACACGACGATCGAGGGCCGCTACCGCTGGGAGGGCGACCGCGTCCCGCCCGGACTGCTCCGCCTCAGCGTCGGCCTCGAGGACGTCGAGGCGCTGTGGGCCGACCTCGACCAGGCGCTGTCGCAGGCCTAGAGATCGAGGAGCCGGAGGAGGGACTCGAACCCACGACCCACGCATTACAAATGCGTTGCTCTACCAGCTGAGCTACTCCGGCGTCGGGCCAGCTTAGCCCGGAGACCGGGACCGAGAACGTCGTCTGCCCGCCCTGGACGATCCTGTACTCCGTCCCGGAGTCGCCGGCGAATTCACCCGCGACCAGGCTGCCGTCGTCGGTTCGCGCCAGGAAGCCGCCCGGCGCGAGGCGGTGGCCGTCGAGGTCGTACGGCGAGGCCGTCCAGTTGGCGACCACCGAGTAGGTGCCGAAGCGCGTCTCGGTCACACCTTCGGCGATCTGCTTGTACGAGGTCAGCGCGACGCCCGCGTAGTGCGGCCCGAGCGCACGCTGGAAGGCGGTCGCGATGCCGAGCCAGGGACCGTCGAGCCCCACGCCCCAGTTGTACGAGAGCATGTAGCCGTAGGCGAGGTTCCAGGTGAGGATCTCGGGGTCGGCCGTGAACGTGCCGTCGAAGAGGTCGTGCTGGTACATCAGCACCTTGTCGTGCAGGAGCCAGAGGGCGAGCGGGAAGGTCTTCCAGTCGGGCCCGAACCGCTCGTTCAGCCAGTCGAACTCGCGCTGCATGAGCATCAGGCTGCTGTCGAACCCCGAGAAGGAGGCGGCCAGGCGATCCCAGCCGTCCTCGACCATCAGGCAGCGGTCGGCGTACGGCGCGAACACGCTCAGCCACCCGTCGTAGTAGGCGAGCGGGCTGGCGGCTGCCGGATTGAAGTCGTATCGCCACGGTCGGGCGCCGATCTGGTCGAAGAAGAGGCAGTCCGCCGGAAGGTCGGTGTGCCAGCGCTCGATCTCGGCCTGGACGCGGTCGCGGACGAACGGCACGGACGGCGAGACGATGAACCCGTCGAAGCCGCTGAACTGCTCCGTCGACGCGATTGCCGCCGGAGTCGTGAACCGAGACACCGGCCCCGGTCAGTGGGGCCGGCAGTGCATGGACCGTCGGCGACTGCGGATTCCACCAGCTGATGTTCAGGTACGGCATCACCAGGTCGCCGTGTGTGTGCGCCGCGTCCACCGCGCGCCGGAAGTCGTCGAGCGTGCCGGCCTTCCCATCGGGCGGGAGCACGTCCGGGTCGGTCGCGTCGAAGCCGCCGGGCCCGAATGCGACCGGATGGATCAGCACCGGCGAGGGGAGCTGATCGAGTGCCCGTGCCCAGCCCTTGAACGCCGGCACCGCCCCCTTCTCCAGGTCGGCCTTGAGCAACGGCGCCCGCGAGAGGGTGTCGAGGCGCGACCCGAGCTTGGCCGCCGCCGACGGGTAGGCGTCGATGCCGTTGTCCGTGCGGTAGTCGACGATCGACTGCTCGACCGGCTCGCCGACGCGCACGCGAACGACCGGGCTCGTCCACGTGTCGCCGGCGCCGATCCACGTGTGGAACTGGTGCGTGACGCAGAACGACGACCCGGAGCACGGCACCGGCGCCGGGTTGCGGACGAAGCCGAGGTCGACCGGCGCAAGCGGCGCGGGCGACGGGTTGACCGAGTAGAGCGCCAGGTGAGCGCCGCCGAGATCGAGCGCGAGGTAATCCGCGAACGCCCAGCGGCCCGGGTAGGTGAAGACGTTGTTGCCGACGCGGCTGAAGAAGCTGGGCCCGAACCGGACTCCCGGCAGGAAGTTGGGCGCGTAGCCGCCCTGGACGAGGTTCACGTCCGCGAACAGGTCGGGCGGGAAGTTGACCGACTGGATGACGCGGGGCGCATGACTCGTGAGCGTGAGCCGCAGGTCGAAGAAGCCGGGCTCGGCGTGCAGCGTGACGACGGCGTCGACGTGCTGCTCGGCATCCGCTCCGGCGGCGTACGTCATGGTCAGCGTCCTCGCCGCCGCATCCCAGGCGTACGAGAACCGCGACGACCCGCTCGGTGTGAATGCGCAGCCGCCCGTGTAGGTCGAGTCGCCGATCGCGGCGACCCCCCACTCGCACCCGTTCGCCCCCGTGATCAGCGGCTTCCCCGTGCCCCGGTCGAGCAACTCGACGAAGGCGCCGTCCCGCTTCGAGATCCTCAGCCGGTAGGTCGGCGTCTGGAGCACGAGCACGCCCGCTCCGCTCTGGTCGAAGCTGATGCCGCCGCTCGAGAGCTGCGGGACTAGGAGGGCCGAGCAGCCGACCAGGGCTGCGAGCGTGCCGAACGCGACGAGAGCGCCGGCCAGCACCCCCAGATTCGAGCGCCGTCTCACAGACGAGGCAGCGTAGCGAGCGGCGTCAGGCGGTGCTCAGGCGAGGACCTGGCGGGACTGCCGGTGCACGACGATCTTGCGCTTCACCCGCTGCAGCGCGTTGTCGATCGTCTTCGTGTCGCAGCCGAGGTCGTCGGCCATGTCCTCGTAGGAGCTGCCCTCGAGGTACATGCGGAGCGCATCCGCTTCGAGCTTCGACAGGCCCGAGCCGAGGCAGAAGACGAGGCTCTTCAGCTCCTCGGTCGAGATCACCTGCACCGACGGCTCGTCCACGTGCGAGCCCGGCAGCGCGTCACCGAGCGTGCAGTCGGAGTCGGAGTCCTGCCCGGCCGGCGTGTTGCTGAACGAGACGTAGTTGTTCAGGGCCTGGTGCTTGAACCGGGTCGCGGTCTTGATCGCCGTGATGATCTGCCGCGTCACGCACAGCTCGGCGAAGCTCCGGAACGACGTCTCCTTGTCGTGCCGGAAGTCGCGGATCGCCTTGCAAAGGCCGATCAGCCCCTCCTGCAGCAGGTCCTCGGCGTCGCCACCGGCGAGGAAGTACGAGCTCGCCTTCATGCGCACGAACCCGGTGTACCGACGGATCATCTCGTCGCGCGCGCCGAGGTCACCGTTGCGGGCGCGGAGCACGAGCTGCAAATCCTCAAGCTCACGTTGAGCCTTTTGCGGCGTCCGAACTGCGGTCGCGGTGCGGGCTGCCATGCGCGTTTCCCCCTCTTCCCGTTTGGTAATGCCTATCCGAGACTCGAGCGCCCGGAGAGAAGCCTCACCCTCAAGTTGAGGCAGAACATAGCAAGATCATGCGTGAGTTACAAGTTCACTTGCAAATCTGCAACACGCTAGTACAGTCGGCTACTCCTGGCCGCGTCGCAGGCGCTCGAGCCGGGCTCTCGTCTCGGCATCCACCCGCTCTCCGAGCCGGAACGCCTCGGGCTCATGGTGCTGGACCTGCTCGAGGTCTTTGAGGAAGGTGCGCGAGGTCAGCTTCCGCACTTGCTGGCCGGACGTGCCTCGCACCGCGGCGTCGGAGGAGATGAGGCAGACCTCCTCGCGGTCGCGGTGCTCGGCAGCGAGCCGCTCGAGCAAGGTGTCGGCGTGGGCCGCGTAGCGGACGGAGAGCGGCCCGAGCTCCGCATCGGCGCCGACGCCGTCGAAGACGACGACGCCTCGCGCCCCCCTGACGGCGACGAAGTCGGCGAGCCGGTCGGCGAGCTCCCGCGTGTCCTCGAACCCGCCCGCATGGAGGAGGTTGTAGCCGTCGAACAGGTACAGGGTCGGGTCAGCCACAGCCGTCCTCCCGGGCCATGCCTCCCCCGGCGATGCCTCGCCCGGCCACCACGCCACCCGCCGGAACGCCCCGGGTGGGTGGGGGTTAGGGACGGAGAAGCGGCAAGCACCGGACTATGTACCGGAAAAGCCCACACGCGACTGTGCCAATAGTGCAAATGTTCAGCCACCGCTGCCTCGCTGGCGGCGCGCCTCGTACAGGAGCACGGCCGCGGCGACGCTGACGTTCAGCGACTCGACCCGGCCTGCCAGTGGGATCGAGACCGCCGCGTCGCACGTCCGCCGGACGAGGGGTCGCAGCCCCTTGCCCTCGGCGCCGAAGACGAGCGCCAGGCCTCCGGTCAGGTCGGCCTCCCACATCGGTACCGCGGCGGCCGCGTCGGCTCCGTACACCCAGAACTCGGGCCCTTTCACCTCGCCGAGGAACCGGGCCAGGTTCGGGACGACGGCGACCGGCAGGTGCTCGACCGCGCCCGCCGATGCCCGGCAGACGGCCGGTGTGATCCGCGCCGAGTGGTGGGCCGGAAGCACGATCCCCGTCGCCCCTGCCCCCTCGGCGCTCCGGCAGACGGCGCCGAGGTTCCGCGGATCGGTGACCTGGTCGAGGCAGACGAGCAGCGGCTGCGGCGTCCGTGCCAGCTCGCGCGCGTCGGCATACGGGTACGGCTCGACGCGCGCCACGACGCCCTGGTGGTCGGAGGTGCCGGCGAGCGCCGTCAGCGCGCGCTCCGGCTCGACGCGGAGGCGGAGCCCCGGCTCGTCGCGGAGCCAGCTCTCGGCCGCGATCGCCCGCTCGCTGGCGTGGAGCGCGAGCACCTGCCGTCGCCCGCGCAATGCCTCGCGGACGGCGCGACGGCCGTAGACGAGATCGGTCGTCACTGCTGGAGACGAGCTCGAAGCCGCCCGGAGACGTCACTGACCTCCCACCCCGGCTCTTCGATTCGGCCCGCAAGTCGGTCGGCGCCTCGTAGTCGCCGGTCTCGAGCGAGCCGCCTGCTCGCCGCTGCGCGAGATCGACGAGGTCGGGCGGCGCCTGAGCCACGTCCGCGAGCGATCCGAGGCCGAAGATCTCCAGCGCGCGCACGGTCAGCTCCCGGTCTCGCCAGCCATGGATGATCGCCAGCACGTCGGGCGTGTTGAAGTCGTCGTCGAGCGCGACACGAACTCGTCCGAGTCACCGCCTCCGGCTCCGAATGGGCCACGAAGCCTGTTTCGCAGCCCCTCGACCTGCGCCTGCGCCTGCGCCATCGTCTCGTCCGAGAAGTCCATCGGCTTCGACCAGTGCGCGGTCATGAAGAAGAGCAGCACCGTCTCGCGGCCCCACTCCTCGACCGCCTCCCGCAGCGACACGATGTTGCCGAGCGACTTCGACATCTTCTCGCCGGCGAGGCGGAGCATGCCGTTGTGCATCCAGATCTTGGCGAACTCCCGGCCGGCGCCGCGCGACTGCGCGATCTCGTTCTCGTGGTGGGGGAAGACGAGGTCGAGCCCGCCGCCGTGGATCTCGAACGAAGGCCCGAGCAGCTTCTCCGCCATCGCCGAGCACTCGATGTGCCAGCCCGGCCGGCCCGGCCCCCACGGCGACTCCCAGGACGTGTCCTCGCCGTCCTTGTGCGCCTTCCAGAGTGCGAAGTCGCGCGGATCCTCCTTCAGCTCGCCCGGCTCCTGCTCCTCGGAGGGGTTCCGGGTCGCCTCGGCGTCGGTGCGCCCCGAGAGCGCGCCGTAGTCGGGGAACGAGCCGACGCGGAAGTAGACGTCGCCTCCGGCCGGGTAGGCGAGGCCGCCGTCGACGAGCTCGCCGATCAGCCGGACGATCTCCGGCACCGTCTCGGTCGCCTTCGGCTCGTGGTCGGGCCGGCCGAGGCCGAGCAGATCGGTGTCCTCGACGTACCAGCGCGACGCGTCGGCGGCGAGGCGCGCACTGTCGCCGGGCGCCGCGAGGTAGATCTTGTCGTTGATGTCGGTGATGTTCTCGACCAGCGTCACGTCGTAGCCGCGCTGCGCGAGCCAGCGACGCAGCCACATCGAGATGACGAACGGGCGCGCGTTCCCGATGTGGATCGGCTGGTAGACGGTCGGGCCGCAGAAGTACATGCGGACGGGCCCGGGCGGTTCCGGGAGCTCGACCTTGTCGCGATGCCAGGTGCTATAGAGCCGCATCGACCCTCCGCAGCGCCTCTTCGCGCGGCAGCGCGTCGATGATCGTGGCGAGCTCGGGGCCCCTGTCGCGGCCGGTCAACGCGAGACGGAGCGCCTTCAGGTCGCCGCCCACCGCCTTCAGCTCGCGCACGACCACCCGGCCGTCGCCGTTCAGGAGCTCCCGGAATCGCTCCAGCGTCGGGCGAGCGGCGTCCGGAAGCCTGACCGGCTCGGGGACGAGGATCAGCCGCGCGTAGTCGCGCGCCTCGTTCAGGTCGCGCGCGCCGCGGAGCGCGGGCGCCAGCTCGACCGGCGCCTCTGCCCGCCTCGCCAGGTCCTCGTCGGACATGGCTGCAAGCGCCTCGACGGCGAGCCGGCGGATCCGCGCCGGGTCGAGATGGACATCGTGGCGCGGCAGGCCGAGCTCGTCGAGATAGGCCCGGACGGCCTCGGCAGGGATCCCGTCGTCGCGCAGCTCGGCGATCGACGACATCGGGTCGCGCTTGGACAGCTTGCGGCCGTTCGGGCCGAGAATGAGGCCGATGTGGATGTACTCCGGCGGCTCGGTACCGAGCGCCTCGTGGAGCGCGCGGTGGAGCGCCTCGTTCGGGCGGTGATCCGACCCGCGGATGACGTGCGTGATGGCGAAGTCGATGTCGTCGACGACGCTCGCGAGCTGATACGTGGCCGAGCCGTCCTCGCGCAGCAGCGTCGTCCGGCCGAGGCGATCTCCGAGGGGTGCCGCGGCCTCCTGGTAGCGCTCCTGCCGGTCGCTCTGCCGGATGGGGCCCTCCTCCCACGTCACGCCGAGCCACTCGAGGTCGCGGACGATCGCCTCCTCGCCTCCCGGCACGTTGCGCGCCGGATCGGTGTCGTCGATGCGGAGCAGCAGCCAGTCGCCGAAGTCGCGGTTGGCGACCGCGGCCAGCGCGTTGCCGAGATGGAGCGAGCCGGTCGGGCTCGGTGCGAAGCGGACACGGGACATCGAATCTCAGTATGGCCGACGAGCGGTGCCGGGCACGGTGCCAGGCAGGGGTCAGACACTGCTCGGATAGGTGCCAGGCACGGTGCCAGAGCAGCGCCAGAGCGGTGCCAGAGCAGCGCCAGAGCAGTGCCTGAGCAGCGCCAGGCACGTGCCTGGCACTGCTCAGGCGGGCAGGAGCTTCTCGCGCGCGAGCGCTTCGAGGCCGCGCTCGCGCAACTCGGCGGCGACTGACGAGACGTCGCTCTCGGGCGGTAGGAGGACGTTCAGCGCCAGCCAGGCCGTCTTCTCCGTGAGCTCGTCCACGAGGACGCTCAGATCGGCGGGCGAGCAGCCCTCGAAGCCCTCGACGGCGGCGAGCACCGCCCGGCGGGCCTGCTCGACCGATCCGTCGATCGCCATCGGCAGACGAACCGACACGACCCGCCGCGGATCGTTGATCGAGCGGTTGGTGACGATCGAGCCCGCCATCTGGGAGTTCGGGACGAACACGCGCCGGCCTTCGTCGGTGACCAGCACGGTCTGCATCGAGGTGATCTCCACCACGGTGCCCGTCACGTCGGCGATCGTGACCCGGTCGCCGAGCCGGACGGACTGCGACCATCCGAGCAGCACGCCGGCGCCCATGTTCGAGAGCGGCCCCGACAGCGCGATGCCGATAAAGACCGTCACCAGCGCGGTCGAGGCGAGCAGGCTCCGTGCGAGCGCGTCCGTGGACGGGAACACCTGAAGCACGCTCCAGGCGACGATCGCGAGCAGGATCGCCGTCACGAGCCGCTGCAGGATCACGAACCGCGTCCGCTGGCCGGCGAGCTCCGAGGGCGAGCGCCGGTCGCCGACACGAGCGAGGTAGCCGGTGAACGCCGCGTGCATCGCGAGCCTCACGGCGAGGACGATGGCCAGCCCCACGGCACCGGTGATGACCGCCGACTGGACGCGCTCACTCACGGGACTCACCACTCCTCGGGGAGGCACCAGTCCCGCGGTGCGATCAGCCTCTGCGCCGCCGCCGGGCCCCAGGAGCCCGGCTTGTACGGGTGCAGCCGCCCCGGGTGCTGGAGAAGCGGCGTCGACAGCTCCCAGAGCCGCTCGATCCCGGCTGCGTCGGTGAACAGGGTCTGGTCGCCGAGCATCGCGTCGCGCAGCAGGCGCTCGTAGCTCTCGAGCTGATCCTTCGCCCCGAACGCGCCGTCGTAGCTGAAGGTCATGGCCGCCTCGCGGAGATCCATCGCCGGCCCCGGTTGCTTGGCCAGGAAGCGGGTCGAGATCGAGCCGGGATCGCGAAACTCGATCATCAGCTCGTTCGGCCGCTGCTTCGCGTGCTGGCCGCGTGCCAGCCGGAACATGCGGAGCGGCGGCTCGCGGAACGCGAGCGAGATCGTCTGGCGGCTCTCTGCCAGGCTCTTTCCGGTCCTGAGGAAGAAGGGCACGCCGGCCCACCGCCAGTTGTCGACCTCGACCTCGAGCGCCACGAACGTCTCGGTCTGAGACCGGCGCGCCACGCGCGGCTCCGACCGGTACCCCTCGTACTGGCCGCGCACGACACGTGCGGGATCGAGCGGCTTCATCGCCTCGAAGACCTTGTTCTTCTCCACGCGCAGCGCCTTCGGCTCGAGCGAGGTCGGGGGCTCCATGGCCACGTAGCCGAGCACCTGGAAGAGGTGCGTGACGACCATGTCCCGGAAGGCTCCCGTGCCCTCGTAGAAGGCGCCGCGACCCTCGATCGACAGCGTCTCCGGCACGTCGATCTGGACGTGGTCGATGTGGTCGCGATTCCAGATCGGCTCGAACATGCCGTTCGCGAAGCGGAAGGCGAGGATGTTGTCGACCGACTCCTTGCCGAGGAAGTGGTCGATCCGGAAGACCTCCGACTCGTCGAACCCGGCGTGCACGACCCCGTTCAGCTCGCGGGCCGAGGCGAGATCGGTGCCGAACGGCTTCTCGATGATCACGCGGGCTCGCCGCGAGAGCCCCTCGGCGACCAGCTGCTGGACGACGCTCTCGAAGGCCGAGGGCGGGATCGCCAGATGGAACAGCCGGCGCGGCCGACCGCCGATCTCCTTCTCGGCGCGCGCGACGGCCTGCGGAACCTCCTCGTGGTTCGCCCCGATCAGCCGGTGGATGAAGTTGATCCGGTCGGTGCGGCGCATCGGCCTCGATCCGAACTGCTGGAGCGACAGGAGCGCGGTCGCCTTGAACTCGTCGTCGGAGCACGAGCCTCGCGAGACGCCGATGATGCGGTAGTGCTCGGGCATCAGGCCGACCGCCGCGAGGTGGAAGAGGCCCGGGATGATCTTCCGCTTCGCGAGATCGCCGGTCGCGCCGTAGAGGACGATGACGTGGTTCGCCGGCCGCTCGTAGCCGCGCCGTGGCATCAGGCTGCGCTCCCGGCGGCGGCAAGCTCTGAAGCGAGCGCGCGGTAGGCCACGGCCGGATCGTCCTGCCAGAAGACGGCGCTGCCGGCGACGAGCAGGTCGGCGCCCGCATCGCGGATCGCGCGGATGTTGCCGGCGTTCACGCCGCCGTCGACCTGCACCCGCACGGTGTCCGGCACCGACCGCCGCAGCTCGGCGATCCGGTCGAGCGCCTCCGGCATGAACTTCTGGCCCGAGAGCCCCGGATGGATGCTCATGCAGAGCGCCAGGTCGGCTCCCTCGGCGGCCGCGGCCGCGAGCGCCACCGGCGTCTCCGGGTTGAAGGCGACGCCGGCGCCGAGGCCGAGCTCGCGCGCCCGCGCGATCGTGCGAGCCGGATCGGCAGCCACCTCGGCGTGGAAGGTGACGCTGTCTCCGCCCGCCTCCTTGACGCTCTCGAACTGCCGCTCGGGCTCGGCCACCATCAGGTGGCAGTCGAGTGAGCCGCCGCGCTCGTGGACGAGCCCCGAGATCGACCTGAGCACGACCGGGCCGATCGTGATCTCACTGATGAAGTGCCCGTCGCCGACGTCGAAATGGAAGATCCGCGCCCCCGCGTCCAGCAGCGCCTCGAGCTGCGGGCCGAGACGGGCGAAGTCCGCCGCGTAGATCGAGGGCTCGACCTCGACGCCACGTACCCATTCCGCCCACGTCACGGCCGTACAGTACCGGGCTAGTGGCGGACATCGAGCACGAGAAGAGGCTGGCGGCGGAGGCCGCGGCGGCGCTGGTGGAGGACGGGATGCGCGTCGGCCTCGGCACGGGATCGACGGTGTCGTTCCTGCTGACGGCGCTCGCCGCGCGCGGGCTCGACCTGCGCTGCGTCGCGACGTCGGAGCCCACCGAGCAGGCGGCGCGCGCGCTCGGGCTGGCCGTCGAGCCGTTCGAGGGCTTCGACCGGCTCGACCTGGCGATCGACGGCGCCGACCAGATCGCGCCCGACGGCTGGCTCGTGAAGGGCGGCGGGGCGGCGCACACGCGCGAGAAGATCGTCGCCGCCGCGGCGGATCGCTTCGTGGTGATCGCCTCGTCCGACAAGCCGGTCGACTGGATCGAGCCGCCGATCCCGCTCGAGCTGATGGAGTTCGGGCTCGCAGCGACGCTGCGCGCGCTCGGGGACGTGACGCTGCGGGACGTCCCACGCAGTCCGGACGGCGGGGTCATCGCCGACTACCAGGGCCCGGTCGACGATCCCGGGGCGCTCGCGGCCCGCCTCGACGCGACGCCGGGCGTGGTCGGGCACGGCCTGTTCCCGCCGAGCGCTCGTCTACGAGATCCTGGTCGCGCGCGGCGACCGGGTGCAGCGCCTCGTCCCGCCGGGCTAGAGCTAGCCCAGCTTGCTCTTCTTCAGATCGAGGTTGCCGTTTTCGTTGAACGCGATCGAGAGGTCGATGTCCGGCCTTATCTTCTGGCAGCCGGGCACGATGAAGACCGGCACGGAACGCCGCGCTCGCTGGATCGGTGTGAAATTGAGGTAGGGAACATCGATCTCGTCCGTGCGGCCGACGTTGAGACGCCCACAGCGACCCTGGCAGTGCTTAACGACCTCAAACAATCCTGCCTTGGGATGCGCCCCACCGACCTGAACCAGGAAGTCGCCCTTACACATGGAACCAGAGCCCTTCGTGCACCTGAGCCGCCACTGAAGCCTGAAGCTCAGGGTGGTGGTGTCTTCAATGGCTGAGAAGTGGTCACGGATCTTGAGCGACGACGGCACGATGCTGACCGCGAGCCGGGCACACTTGCATGGCGCGCGCGGCGGCGGTGGGGGCGGCGGCGGTGGGGGCGGCGGGGGCGGGGGTTGCGTAGCCACGTTGGTGCAAAGCCGGTCGCTCGCGGCGTTCTGGCCGAGAACGGCGTTCTCGTCGGTCGAGAGCGTCCCCTTGTACGTCGCCGTGCAGTGATCTCCCGCACTGTCGCTGACCGCGACAGTGATCAGCCCCGGTGCCCCCACATCCCAGATCCCCCGTGTTGCCGTGATCAGACGAACGTTGTCGGCGCCGACGAGGCCGCCGAGCCGCTCGCGGGCACCAGACGACGCCCGGAGCACAACGCCCACGAGAGACTACGTGCGACCGCCACAGCCTCGGCATTCGAGCCCATAGGCCCGTGCCGCGCACCGTCGCCGAGGCGTACTTGTCGTGCCGGGCGGAGGTTCTTCGCCTGGTCGACGGAGACGTACGTGTTGGAGCCGGGGAGCTTCACCTTCGCGTTGCCCTTGCCCGTCACCGGCTTCGCGTTCACGTCACCCGGCGGAGTGATCGGCGGGGGAGGCGGAGGCGGCGGCGGGCCCGGAGGCGGCGCGGGAGGCGTGACGGGGGCCTGCGCCTGCGTCACCGAAACGTTGAGGCTCTTCGAGGTCGAGTTGCCGCTCCGTCCTTCGCCGTGCAGGTCACCTTCGTCGTCCCGAGCGCGAAGGTCGAGCCCAAGGCGGGGCTGCAGGTCACGGACGGGGATGGATCGACGATGTCCGTCGCCGACGCCGAGAAGGTGACGACCGCGGACGAACCGCTGGTCTCGACCGAGATGTCTCCCGGGCACCTTCAGGGCCGGCGCCGTCGTATCCTTCACGGTGACACGGAAGGTCTTGGAGCTGGAGTTGCCCGTGGCGTCCGTGGCCGTGCAGGTGACCGGCGTGACGCGGATGAAGAAAGTCGTGCCCGAGGCTGGGCTGCAGCTGACGGTCGGGCTCGGGTCGACGAGATCCGTCGCCGACGCCGAGTAGGTGACGGTCGCGCCGGCCGGGCCGGTCGCCTCGACCGAGAAGTCGGCCGGAACGGTCAGGTCGGGTGGCGTTTTGTCCCCCACGGTGACCTTGAAGCTCGCGTGGCCCATGTTGCCGGCCGAATCGGTCGAGGAGCAATTCACCGTCGTCGTCCCAAGCGGGAAGGTCGAGCCGGAATCGGGGCTACAGCTGACCGAGTCGGTGCCGTCGACCGCGTCCGTGGCGGAGGCGCTGTACGTGAGCGCGGCGCCGCCCGGGCCGGTTGCCTCGAGCACCTGGTCACCCGGGGTGGTGATCACCGGGGCCGTCGTGTATGCGTGTAGGTGTACTGCTTGAGCTCCTCGACATTCTCTCTGTCCCCCGCGAAAAAGAAGAAATCACCGGCGGCTTGGGCGGGCCGGCCGAGGGCGGGGGCTTCGGCGGCGGCGCCGACGAGCTGAGCGCCAGGCCCGTCGAGGCGGCGCCGAGCACGGCCGCGACGGCAAGCACAGCCATCACGCCCATGCGCGGGACCACCCTTCGGCCGCGATGCGTCACTTAGTTTCCCGCTCCCCCGATCTGCGCAGTTTGAGCTATGGACGACCTGGACGCAAGTCGTCGACGCCCGGCGTACACTCGACTTTGTGGCTGTAGCGACGAACCTCATCTATTCCAGCTGACAGCCTCCATTCCCGAAAGGCGGAACAGATGAAGACTTTTCTCCGTTTCGCGTCGACCGGCTGAGCCCGGCCGCTAGGAGCCCGCGGCCACCCGGTCGGCGATGATCAGCGAGCGCTCGGCCCGCACGCGGCCGGCCGGGATTCTCGGGTCGCCGTCGAGCAGCAGCTGCAGCGGCTCGACCTTCGACTCGCCGGTGACGAGCCAGAGCAGCTCGCGCGCGCGGTCGATCGCCGGGTAGGTGAGCGTCATCCGCCGCCGGCCCTGGTACTCGCCGCCGGTCGGCGAGACGTCCAGGTCGCGCACGTCGAGCACCGGGTCGCCGGGGACGAGCGAGGCCGTGTGGCCGTCCGGGCCGAGGCCGAGATGGACGAGGTCGAGCCGCTCCGGGAAGCAGCGCGGCGTACTCGGCCGCGGCCGCCTCCAGGTCGTCCGCCTCGACGGCCATCGGGTGCACGCGGGCCCACGCCGCGGGAGGAAGCGACTCCTGCAGGTGCGTCAGGTTGCGGCTGTCGTCGCCCGCCGGCGCCACCCGCTCGTCCACCTGGAAGATCTCGACCGCTTCCCAGGGCACGTCCTCGCCGGCCAGCAGGCGGAACGCCTGCCACGGCGCGGTGCCTCCCGACAGCGCCACCGTGAACGTGCCGCGCTCTCCCACGCTCGCGCAGGCACGTTCCACGATCAGCTCCGCGCAGCGTCGCGCGGCGGCGGCTGCGTCGGGCAGCACCTCGAGCTCGTGCACGGCCACCGCCGCAGAATATGCTCGAAGCGATGCGACTCGCACGCCGTCTCGTCTACATGTGGCTCTTCAACCTGGCCGCGATCTACGCGGCGTCGCAGCTGATCTCCGGCATCAGCTACTCGGACAGCTTCGGGACGCTCCTCGTGACCGCGTTCGTGTTCGCCGTCGTCAACCTGCTCCTGAAGCCGGTGACGAAGCTGCTCGCGCTGCCGCTCATCATCGTGACGCTCGGCATCGCGCTCTTCTTCATCAACATCCTGATGCTCTACGTCACGTCCTGGGTCGTGCCCGGCTTCAAGATCGCCGACTTCGGCGCCGCGATCTGGGCGACGATCGTGATCTGGGCCGTCAACTGGGTGCTGCAGATCATCTTCGACGTCGACGACAAGAGGTCGCGCAAGAAGAAGCGCGCCGCCGAGGCTAGCCCGGCCTAGGTGCCGGGCACGTGCCTGGCACCTTCGTGCGGCAAACCCGCACGTGCCCAACCTGGGCATCGTGGCGACCTCCAGTGCACCGACGCCTACACCTGCCCCGGTGCGCATCCGAGCTTCCTGAACTACTTCAGCGGTAGCCCGGCCTGGGACTACGCCGATTGGGGCTGGGCGTACCACACCGCCCAGAACGGCAACTGGCTCAACGCCGACTCCGGCAACACCGACGACATCACCGGCTAGGCCGGCGCCCAACCGGGGGCCGGGCTCTCGTCCTTGGAGTCCGGCTCTAGCCGGGAGCGCCCACATCGCGTATCAGGGTGTCGTGGCC
Source organism: uncultured Actinomycetes bacterium (assembly GCA_963742925.1). Lineage (GTDB taxonomy): Bacteria > Actinomycetota > Thermoleophilia > Gaiellales > Gaiellaceae > PALSA-612. The sequence continues at coordinate 147,081 of CAVUNV010000006.1, forward strand.
TTTCGCGCGTGGTCGGTCGGGGTGGTCGCAGCGCTGGCGCTGACCGTCGCGACGAGCGCGCTCGGCGGGGGGCGCGCGACGCTCGCGCTCGACCACGTGTCGCTCCAGACGCACGGCGTGGCGGTGCCCTCGTCCGCGAAGCCGAAGAAGAAGACTCCTGTCTGCAAGAAGGGCCAGAAGAGCACGAAGAAGAAGCCGTGCACGAAGCGGCACCTGCAGGTCGCCGGCTCGGCTGCCAATCCGCCGATCGCCGGCTGGACGTTCGCGTTCAATCTGGACCAGAACGGGGACGGAACCTGGAGCCTGAGCGTCAGGCTCGGGCGAACGGCCGGGAACACGACCGAGTTGCACCAGTACGGCTTCCAGCTCGCTGCGAGCTCGGTGACGGCGGCCGACGACCTGTCCACCCTGACGCTCGACACGGGCTCCCAGCTGGGGCAGTTCGGGGCGATCAAGCTCACGTTCGCGAACCCGGGCTCGCTCGCGCAGGCCACCGCCCCGGCCGGGTGTACGACCGGTAACTGGCAGACACGGGCGGGGACGCTGACCGGCTCGGTCAGCTTCGTCGCCGACAGCTCCTACTTCAAGACGATCGTCGAGAAGTCGCTCCCGGCCGACCTGACGGCGAACACCTCGGGCACCCCGGCCAACTGCGGAGCCGGACCCCCAACGTGCGCGCACGGCTCATCCCTCTCGGCCTCGACCGGCCAGGGCAGCCCGATCGTCTACGCCAGCGGCGGCCAGCACGCCCTGAGCGGCAACTTCTCTCTGTTCGAGTTCCTCTCTCAGCAGGTCGGCCCGGCCGCGATCGCCCACATCCTGATCGAGGGGAACCTGCCGGCGAGCGACCTGACCGTCGCGCCCGACCTCTCGACCGCGACCGTCACCACCAGCGGGGCCAAGAGCTTCACCGGCTCGCTGAGCTTCACCGCCAGCGCGCCGCCCTTCTCCGGTCCCGACTCCTGCGGCGGCACGTACACGGTCAGGCAGGGCGTGACGACCGGCGGCATCACGGGTCACTTCCTGGCGATCACCTCGCCCGCCCCCGTGCTCGGCCCGTCGTCGTTCGCCAGCACGAACTAGCCGGCTCAGGCCGGGTCGCCGGAGTCGCTGAGCTCGCGCTCGGCGCGCGCCCAGTTCTCCTCCGGCGAGGCGCCCTCGTCCGTCTCGGACAGCTCGTACGCGCGCCGGCGCACGTCCTCGTCCTCCGGGACGGGCGGGCTCGACGTTCCAGAGCCGGAAGCCGCCGAGGAAGGCGTTCTCGTTCGCTCCCAGGCGCACGTTCGGCGGCAGCTCCTTCAGCAGCTTCGCGTTCCCGCCGCCGAGGATGATGTAGTCGGGCTCGAGGGCAGCGGTGAACTCGGCGATCACCGTGGCCACCTCCTCCCGCCAGCGCTTCTTGCCCAGCCGCACGAGCCCTCGCTCGCCGACGAAGTCCTCGTAGGTCGCCTTCCGGTACGGGAGGTGGCCGAGCTCCATGGGCTCCAGGAGCCCGTCGACGATCATCGCCGTGCCGAGCCCGGTGCCGAGGCCGAGGAAGAGCATGCGGCCGCCCTCGTAGCTCCCGAGCGCCTGCATGACCGCGTCGTTCACGACCCTGGTCGGCTTGCCGAACGCTCCCTCGAAGTCGAACCCGGCCCAGCCCGGGCCGAGGTTGACCGGGTCGTGGACGACCCGGCCGGCCATCACCTGCGTCGGCACGCCCACCGAGACGACGTCGTACTCCCAGTCGTGGGTCAGCTCCAGCACGCCGTCGGCCATCTGCCGTGCGGTGAGATCAGGGCCCGATTCGAAGCGGCGGCGCTCGGAGCCGGTGCTCAGGAGCACCTTGACGTGCGAGCCGCCGACGTCGACGGCGAGCACGCAGAGCTGCTTTTCGTCACCGGGCATGTCCGTATGGTGCCGTACCGGTGCCGGGCACGTGCGCGGCACCTTCCATGCCGCGCACACGTTTCTTTACGCCGATCTCATCTCCCTCATAGAATCGGCCTGTTTCCTGGGATCGAGTGGGTCGTTTTCAGATCATCGGGCTGGCCATGCTCGCTGTCTTCGCGGCAGGAGCTGCGGCCGCGTCGGGGGCCACGACCACCCACCGCCGGGCTTCGGTTCTGCGCTTCGCATCGCCGGTGGTGGCAGCGAAGGACGGCGCCGCCTCGACCAGCACGAACTGGTCCGGGTATGCCGTCCAGACCACGGGGGCAGCGTCCGGCACCACGTTCTCGAACGTGTTCGGAACGTGGATCCAGCCCGCCGTGACGTGCACGGCCGGACAGGCGAGCTATTCGGCGTTCTGGGTCGGGCTGGGAGGGTTCGACCCGTCGGCAAAGGGACTCGAGCAGACCGGGACGGCGGCCGACTGCGAATCGGGGCAGACCCCCAGCTACTACGCCTGGTACGAGCTCATTCCGGCAGCCTCGGTGAGGGTCAAGCTCGCGGTCAGTCCGGGGGACGCCATCTCCAGCGCCGTGACGGTGTCGGGCCACGTCGTGAGGTTCCGGATCAGGAATCTGACCCAGCACACGGTCTTCAACAAGAAGCTGCGAACGACCTCACTCGACCTGTCTTCTGCAGAGCTGATCGCCGAGGCCCCCTCGGCATGCAACTCGTCGAACCGCTGCCATCAGCTCCCGCTGGCGAACTTCGGCACGATGACCTTCACGAGCGGGGCGGCAACGGCGGCGAAGCGGTCCGCGACGTTCGACGACCCCTCGTGGTTCGCAACGCGGGTCGACCTCCAGCAGGAGAACGGGACGGACGCCGGACAGATCGCTCCGGGGGCCACGCCGGCGAGCGTCGTCCCGACGGCGCTCGGGGCCAACGGCTCGTTCTCGGTCACCTGGCAGCCGGCTACCACCCCGCCGCCCGCTCCCTAGGAACAGACTCCTCCGGTTAGCCGACGTTGAACGTACAGACGTCGGACAGCGCCTCCGTGTGCTTCGCGTCGCCGGCGTAATGGGCCCGGCCTGTCCACGTTCCCGGCGAGCCGGGTGTGAAGGTGCCCGAGAAAGCCCCGGCTCCGATCACGGAGACAGTCGAGTCTTGCGAGTCGGATTGCGTCGTCGTCTCCCAAGCTATCGAGACGCTTGCGCCGGAGACGGGCGGCGTGAGGCTGCCGCTGAAGGGGAGCGGTCGCTTGGCCTTGCCTTCGCGCGGGCAGGTGAGGCTGAGAGTCTCGGCGATCAGTGGGGACGGGGTCTTGACGGGCGAGGTTGATCGAGTAGATCGCGAGGTGCATCTGCGGGTTGGTGATCCGAGTCACGGTCTGCCCGAATTGCTTCTTGGCCGGGTTGCAGAAGCGATAGAGCTGAGTCACGTTCGCTCTCAGGAGCTTGGCGCCGTCGAACTGGTCCTGGTCAGGGCCAGGTCGGCGCCGCTGGTGCCGAAGGCCGGGTTCCTCGCAATCAGCGACACCCCCCACATTGCACGGCGGGGCGTATGTGCTCCAGGAGCCCGAGGCCGAGGGGTCGCTGAGCATGGTCAGAATGCTGGAAGCCGGGGCCCCGGATGCGCAGCTCGTGTCGAAATACACTCCGGTGCTGCCCGACGAGAGGCCCGCGTACTCGATGCCGTCTTCGATCAGGCGGATGTTGGTCGGATGGGATGGATGGTGGCCGGCGACATCGGTGCCGATCACGATCCGGTCACCCGGCGGCCGTGTCGTCGGACTCGTTCCCATCACCACCGGCGCCCAGGTGGCGGCGCTCCCGGTCGTCGAGGACAACTGCTGCCACTGACAGCCACGATCGCTGATGATCAATACCTGGTACGAGGCAAATGTTCCGGCGGTCACTCCAATCCACGTGCTCGCAAGGTCGACCTTGAAGCCGAGACCGAGAGCCCGGGTGGCCTCAAGGCTCGAGCATCCGCCCGTCACGGTGTTGGCGTCGATCAGCGCACCCGGTCCGGACCCCCCACACGACGTGATGCCCGACCGCGCCTCCGGACCAGCCGTAGCCACCCGCCCGAGTAAGACGAGCCCGGCTGCCAGGGCAACTCCGACGACCACGATCAGCCGCCACCGTCGGAAGTGAACGAACCGCGCGCCTGCCTGCATTCAGTCTTCCCTCTCGGAACGAGCCGAGGCCCGAGCGCGCCCACTCTACGCGCTGGCGCCAACCGCTACAAACGGCAGCGCCTCCACGATCGCGATCTCGGCGACCCGTGTAACGCCGGGCGCGGAGCGACGACTACGCTTCCATGATGCGATTCCTGTTCGGTGACAAGACCGAGATGATCGAGCCGGCCGACGCTCTCCCGGGGCGGGACGAGGCGATGCCGGTGCCCGCGCGCCACGAGGTGCTCGGCACCCCGATCGCGCCTCCCTTCCCCGACGGGCTCGAGCGGGCGATCGTCGGCATGGGCTGCTTCTGGGGCGCCGAGCGCGTCTTCTGGCAGGCGCCCGGCGTGTACACGACGGCGGTCGGCTACGCGGGCGGCTACACGCCGAATCCGACCTACGAGGAGACCTGCTCCGGCCGCACCGGCCACGCCGAGGTCGTCCTCGTGGTCTTCGATCCCGCCAAGACGAGCTACGAGGAGATCCTGCGCCTGTTCTGGGAGAACCACGACCCGACCGAGGGCATGCGGCAGGGCAACGACGTCGGCACCCAGTACCGCTCCCTGATCCTGTGCACGACCCCCGCCCAGCGCGAGGCGGCCGAGCGCTCGCGGGCGCTGTTCCAGAACGCGCTCGCGTCGTCGGGCTACGGGCGGATCACCACCGAGATCGCCGACGGCGACGGATTTTTCTACGCGGAGGACTACCACCAGCAGTACCTGGCCAAGAATCCCGGCGGCTACTGCGGCCTCGGCGGCACCGGCGTCTCCTGCCCCAGCGCGCTGCCGAGCTTGGCCCGGTAGCGCTGCGACAAGCTGAGCCGGGCTCGTCATGCAGTCAGGCTGACCGCGCGCCGGCGCCGCCTGCTCGCGGGCGTCAGCCGACGATGATGTTGTGGATCTTCGCGACCATCGGCGGACCCGGGTCGGTGCCGAGGTCGGCCATGATCGGCAGCAACGTCTCGCCGAACGCCGCGAAGGCCTCCTCGGAGTCCCAGACGTCGAACACGTGGAGCCCACCCTCTCCCTCGAACGCACAGTGGTAGCTGCGCCCGGCCGGAGAGCCCGCGCCGGCCGCGTCGAGGCGGCGGATCGCCTCGTCGTACTGCTCGACACTGAACGACTTCGGGGCGAAGTAGTAGCCAAGTGCCATCGGAGCCTTCCTCTCTGTCGGAGTGGAGGCGATTCTACGGCGTGAGCACGCGCAGCGGCCGGCCCGCGAGGAACGCCTCGATGTCCTCGACGGTCTGCTCGTAGAAGACCCGGAAGGTCTCCTCGGTGACGTAGCCGAGGTGCGGCGTCAGCACGGTGTTCGGCGCGCTTCGGAGCGGATCGCCGGCCGGCAGCGGCTCGCGATCGTAGACGTCGAGACCGGCGCCTGCGATCGTGCCCGCCTCGAGCGCTGCCAGCAGCGCGCTCTCGTCCACGATCGGCCCGCGCGACGTGTTGACGAGGAACGCGGTCGGCTTCATCAGCGCGAGCTCGCGGGCGCCGATCAGCCCGCGCGTGCGGTCACTCAGGACGAGATGGATCGTGACGACGTCCGCCGCCCGCAGCAGCTCGTCCTTCGTGACCGCCTCCGCGCCGCACTCGGCGGCCCGCTCCGGCGGTCAGGTTCTCGCTCCAGGCGACGAGGCGCATCCCGAACGCCGCGCCGATCCGCGCGACCGCCGCGCCGAGCCGGCCGAGGCCGACGATGCCGAGCGTCTTCCCCTCCAGCCCGACGCCGACCGTCGACTGCCAGCCGCCGTCGCGCATCGTGCCGTCCTCGTGGGGAATGTGCCGGGCCAGCGCCAGGATCAGGCCCCAGGCCAGCTCGGCGGTCGGAGAGCCGACCCCCTGCGTCCCGCAAACCGTGACGCCGTGCGCGGCGGCCGCGTCGAGGTCGATCGAGGCGTTCCGCATGCCGGTCGTGACGAGCAGGCGCAGGTCGGGAAGCCGGGTCAGGAGCTCGGCCGGGAACGGTGTGCGCTCGCGCATCGCGCCGACGATCTCGAACGGCTCGAGCGTCCGGGCGACAGCGTCGAGCTCGCCGAGCGGCTCATGGAAGAAGGTCAGCTCGTGCGCGCCGAGGCGGGACCAGTCGGCGAACCGCCCCGCGACGCGCTGGTAGTCGTCCAGGATGGCGATCCGCGCCATCTCAGCGCGGCTCGGGCAGCCGCCGGGCGACGTCCACCAGCCGCTCGAACGTCGCACCCGCATCCCGGCAGTGGCCGACGAACCGCTCCAGCATCGCGATCCGGTGGCCGCGGCCGATCACCTGCGGGTGCATGCAGACCGTCAGCACGCCGCCGCCCTCACGCTCGTGCATCCAGTCGAACTCGCCCTGCCAGATCTCGAGCACCTTGCTCGGCGCCGACAGGCCGCTTCGGTACGGCGAGAAGTTGGCCTGGAAGTGCGGCCAGTCGTCGAGCTCGAAGCACATCGGCAGCTCCCAGAGCCGCGCCTCACGGCCCCGCACGAGCGGCTCCTGGCGCGAGACCCGGTCGCCGATCCGCGGCCGGAACGGCCGGTAGTCGTCGGCCATCAGCGTCGAGTCGTAGAGGAACCCGTGCTCCTCGAGCAGCGCGAGCGTCCGCTCCGACAGCTCCGCGTCCGGCGAGCGGAACCCGTGCGGCCGAACCCCGACCCGGTCGAGCGTGGCGAGAGCGCGCTCGAAGTCCGCACGCTCGTCGCTCTCCGACTGGGTGCTCGGGGGAACGTGAGCCCAGGAGTGGTGGGCGACCTCGTGGCCGGCGGTGAGGATCGCGTCCGTCTCGAGGGGGAAGGACTCGATCGTGTGGCCCGGGACGAAGAAGGTCGCGGGCAGGCCCTCGCGCTCGAGGAAGGCGAGCACGCGCGGCACGCCGACCCGCGCGCCGTATTCGCCGCGCCAGAGCATCGCCGCGGTCGGCTCGTCGTAGGCGAGCCAGACCGAGAGTGCGTCGAAGTCGAACGTGAGGCAGACGGTGCTGGTCATGGACGTAGGCTACGTGCCGTGATCCCGTTCTACCGCTTCGACGGGCCCGAGGACGCGCCGGTCCTGCTGCTCTCCAACTCTCTCGCGACGACGAACGAGATGTGGGAGCCGCAGCTCGCCGGGCTGACCGCGCACTTCCGCGTCCTGCGCTACGACCGGCGTGGTCACGGACGATCGGCCGTTCCGCCCGCGCCCTACTCGATCGCCGCGATGGCCGGCGACGTGCTCGAGCTGCTCGACTCGCTGGAGCTCGAGCGGGTCTCCTACTGCGGCCTCTCGATCGGCGGCATGGACGCGATGTGGACTGCCGCCAATGCTGCGGAACGGATCGACCGCCTGGCGCTCTGCTCGACGTCGCCTTGGATGCCGCCGCGCGAGCTCTGGGACGAGCGGGCCGCGACCGTGCGCGCCGAGGGCGCCGGGGTGGTCGCCGACGCGACGATGGAGCGCTGGTTCTCGGCCGCGTTCCTCGCGGAGCAGCCCGAGACCGTCGCACGGATCCGCGACATGGTCGCCGCCACCCCGGCGGAGGGCTACGCCGGCTGCTGCGAGGCGATCCGGGAGTGGGATTTCCGCGGTGAGCTCGGCCGGATCGGCGCACCGACGCTCGTCCTCTCCGCCGAGGACGATCCCTCGACGCCGCCCGCGCACGGCCGAGTGATCGCGGACGGCATTCGGGGCGCGGAGCTCGTCGTGCTCCCCGGAGCCAGGCACCTCGCGAACGTCGAGCAGCCGGAGGCGTTCACGGCAGCGCTGCTCGCGCATCTGGCCGCCTAGATCAGGCCCGCTCGCGTCGCGTGGGCCGTGGCCGCGGCCCGCGACGACTGCGCCAGCTTGCGCAGGATGTTCGCGACGTGCCGGTGGACCGTGTGCTCGCTGAGCACGAGAGAGCTCGCGATCTCCCGGTTCGACAAACCGGAGGCGACGAGCCGCAGCACCTCGGTCTCGCGCATCGTCAGCGGCGAGTCGCCGTCGAGCGCGGCCGGCGCCGCATCGTCGAGGAAGCCGGCGAGCGCGCGACGGAGCTCGCGCTGGTCGTCGAGCCAGGGCAGGTGCGCGTCGCCGCTCAGCGGCACGAAGCGTGCGTTCGGCAGCAGAGCCGCGAGCTCGCGCCCGCGGCCGATCGGAACCGCCCGGTCTCCCCGGCGATGCAGGACGAGCGACGGCGTGGTCACGAGCGGCAGCAGGCTGCGCAGGTCGGCGTTCAGGTCGAGCTCGAGGAAGGCGGCGGCCACGTCGGCGTCGGCCGAGCGCCGCTTGTGAGCGCTGAGGGCCGCGATCTCGTCGCCGCTCGCGTGCGGGGCGAACAGCCCGGCCAGCATCTGCGAGGCGAGCAGCCAGTTCGCCCGGACGAAGTCGACGAGCGAGCGGCGCGTCGCATCCGGGATGTCGTCGCGCGCCGCATAGCCGCCGAAGAAGACGAGCTTGCTCACGCGCTCGGGGTTGGCCTGGGCGAACAACGCGGTCGCGAGCCCTGCGCACGAGCAGGCGAAGACGATCGCAGGCTCGTCGCCGCAGGCATCGAGCACCGCCCCGAGCGTACGGGCCTCCGTCTCGAGCGTCGGCGGATGCGGGAGAGCGCGGTCGGAGAGCCCGACGCCGATGCGGTCGTAGCGCACCACGCGGTGGCTGCGCGCGAAGCCCTCGAAGAAGTGGCGCACGACCGGAAGCTCCCACTCGTCCTCGAGGTGCGTGATCCAGCGGGCGCTGAAGACGAGCAACGGGCCCTCGCCGACCGTGGCGTAGGCCACCCTTCGGCCGTCGACCCGGCAGAAGCGGATCTCCTGCTCCATGACCCGTACGCTAGATGGCCGGAACGGGCCATGTCAAGAAGATGGCCCGCGACGGCGAGGCGGAGGCGGCTGCAGCACTCCACCATGGGGGGATGCACTCGCAGTACCTGGGCGGCGTCACGATTCGACCGTTGCAGAACGGCGACACCGGGACGGTGGCGGCAGTGTTCGGGCGTCTGAGCGACGAGTCGAGGCGGCGGCGCTTCGGCGGCCCCAAGCCGCTGCTGTCGGAGACGGAGTTGGCTGTCCTCGCCCGTGTCGACGGCGAACATCACGTCCTCGTCGCCTATGTCGACGGAGATCGACAGCCGGCCGGGTTGGCGCGGCTCGCGCGCAAGGGACGCACTGCCGAGGTTGCCTTCGAGGTGGCGGACGAGTACCAGGGACGCAGGATCGGCTCCGCCCTGGCGCGCGTCCTCGCAGCCGACGCGCGAGCTGCGGGCATCGTCGAGCTCCACGCTACGGTCGCAGGCGACAACCGCCGGGCGATGTCGCTTCTCTCCCGCTCCGCAGGACGATTGCGGGCGACCTGGCTCGGCGGCGAGTGCACGCTCGTCGCGGCCGTCGACTGACGCAGGCCCGGGGCTCGACTAGGCTCGCACCCGTGCGCGAGCTGCTCCTCGCCTGGTACGCAGAGAACGGGCGCGACCTCCCGTGGAGGCACACACGCGATCCGTACGCGATCCTCGTCTCCGAGGTGATGCTGCAGCAGACGCAGGTGCCGCGCGTCGTGCCGCGCTACCTCGAGTGGCTCGAGCGCTGGCCGACGGCCGCGGCGCTCGCGGCGGCTCCCCGCTCGGAGGTGATCCTGGCCTGGCAGGGGCTCGGCTACAACCGGCGCGCCGTCAGCCTGCACCGCACGGCACAGGCGGTGGCCGCGCACGGCTGGCCCGACGACCTCACCGAGCTGCCCGGCGTCGGGCCGTACACCGCCGCGGCGATCGCCTGCTTCGCGCTCGGCCGCGATGTCGTCCCGGAGGACACCAACGTGCGCCGCGTGCGCGAGCGGACGGGCGCCGCCTTCGACGGTGAGTGTGCCCAGGCGCTCATGGACCTGGGCGCCACCGTGTGCCTGGCGCGCGTGCCGCGCTGCGGCGCCTGCCCGCTCGCCGCGGGCTGTCCGTCCCGCGGCCTGCGCTTCGAGCCCGCCCGCCGGCAGGGCCCGTTCGAGGGCTCGTTCCGCCAGCGCCGCTCCCGGACGCTCCGTCTGGTGGCCGAGGCTCCGCGCGGCGTCGACGAGCTGGACGGCCCGGCGGTCGAGTCGTTGCACGCGGACGGGCTCGTCGTCGTGCAAGATGGCCGGGTGGAGCTGCCCGCATGAGGCTGGAGTGCGTCGACCGCACCGACGTGCCGCGGCCGCTCGGCGTCCTGAAGACGCTCTATTACCGCCCGGAGCTCTTCGGCCGCCCGTTCTCGGACGCGACCGACGTGGCGATGCGAGGGCCGTCCGACTGGAGCCCCGGCGAGCGCGAGCTGATGGCAGGCTTCGTCTCGCACCTCAACCACTGCCACTTCTGAACGAACGCCCACGCCGCGGTCGCGGCGTACGCGCTCGGCACGGACGTCTGGGAGGCGGTGAGGGACGACGTGCGAAGCGCGCCGATCGGGGAGGGGCTGCGCGCGACGCTCGTCTTCCTCGAGAAGCTGACGCTGAGCCCCGCCGAGCTCGGGCCGGCTGACGCGCAGGCGGTCTTCGCAGCCGGCGTCTCGCGTGAAGCGCTCGTCACGGCGATCCACGTCGCCTTTCTCTTCAACATGATCGACCGCATGGCCGACTCGCTCGACTGGGACGTCCCGCCGTTCGAGGCGTTCTACGAGCGCGCCGAGGGGATGCTCGGGTCAGGCTACGTGCTCGAGTAGCGCTACCGCCTGCGCGGCCAGGCCCTCGCCGCGGCCGGTGAAGCCGAGCCGGTCCGTCGTCGTCGCGCGCACGTTGACCCTGTCGGGCTCGACTCCGAGCGCGCCCGCGAGCCGCCCGCGCATCTCCTCGCGCCGCGCCGCGATGCGCGGCTCTTCGCCGATCAGGATCGCGTCGGCGTTGACGAGGCGGTAGCCGGCCGCCTGCACCCGGCGGTACGCCTCGGCGAGCAGCTCGAGCGAGTCCACGCCCTCCGGCGTCTCGTCGCCCGACGGAAACAGCGATCCGATGTCGCCCAGGCCCGCCGCGCCGAGAACGGCATCGGTCAACGCGTGCGCGATGACGTCTCCATCCGAGTGGCCCGCCAGCCCGCGCGGGTGCTCGAAGCGGACGCCGCCGAGCACGAGCGGCACGCCCTCGGCAAAGGCATGCGCATCGACGCCGAGGCCGATCCGCAGGCGGTCAGCCAAGAGGTTCCTGCCGTCCCTGTCGGCCCTCGAACACGGTGACAGTCTCGCAGCCCGCTTCGCGCGCGAGCGCGAGCGCCTGGCCGAAGTCGCGGCCGACGTCCGCCGGGACGTGCGCGTCGGAGGCAGTCGTGACCGGGACGCCGCGCTCCAGGCAGGCCCGGAGCAGCGCCGGGTCTGGATAGAGCTCGCCGACCGGCTTGTGCAACCCGGCGGTCGAGATCTCGACGGCGAGGCCGCCTTGCGCCGCCGCGTCGGCCAGTGCGCCGTGGAGCTCCGCGAGCACCGGCGGCTCCGGCAGGCGCCGGAAGATCTTCGGCAGGTCGGGATGCGCGAGCACGTCGACTGCGCCGCTCGCGGACAGCCTCGAGATCGCCTCGACGTACAGGCGCCAGACATCCTCGACCGGATGCACGGCCCAGAGCCCCGGCTCCAGGTCGACCGCCAGCCCGTCGATCCAGTGCACCGAGCCGAGCAGGTAGTCCCAGGGGTAGCCGGCGAGCAGCTCGGAGAGCCGCTCCTGGCGGTCGCCGACGTAGTCGACCTCGAGGCCGAGCTTGACCGGCAGCCCCTGGCGTTTCGCCTCGAGGATCGTGTCGCAGTACTCGTCGAGGTCGTAGACGCAGCGCTCGATCTGGTAGGGCAGGTCCCACACCTCGGCGGTCTGCCGGAAGTAGTAGACGTGCTCGGCGAAGCCGATCTCGTCGACGCCGCGGGCGGCGGCGGTCTCCAGGTACCGCTCGACGGCCCCCGGCGTGTGGTCGAGCTCCTCGGCGTCCCCCGCCGCCTCGCGGCGGAGGTGCATGTGGTAGTCGACGATCACCCGGCGGCCAGCCACGACTCGACGAGCGCCAGATCCTCCGGAGTCGTCACCTTCAGCAGCCGTGGGTCGCCGGCAACGACGGTGACGCGTCCGCCGCGCGCCTCGACGAGCGACGCGCAGTCGCTCGCGCCCGAGATCTCACCTTCCAGCGCCGGCCTGAGCGCCGCGGCGGCGAATGCCTGCGGCGTCTGAACCGCGACCAACTCGGCGCGCGAAAGCGTCTCGACGACCTGCTCTCCCCGTACGCGCTTGACGGTGTCCGAGACCGGCAGGCCCGGCACGGCTCCGTCCCAACCGGCGCCCAGGGCGGTCAGCACCCGTTCGAGGACGTCCTCCGAAATGAGCGGCCGCGCCGCGTCGTGCACGACCAGCGCGACGGCGTCACCGTCGGCCTCGGCCACCCCGAGGCGAACCGACTCGGCCCGGCTCGCCCCACCGGTCACCGTCGCCGTCACCTTGCCGCAGCCGAGCTCCTCGGCGACGAGGATCGACGGCTCCTCCCAGCCTTCGGGTGCGACGACCACGATCGCGTCGATCCAGTCGGAGGCCTCGAGACGCTCGAGGCTCTCGGCCAGCAGAGGCCGCCCGCGCAGCGGTGCAAAGGCTTTCGGGCGATCCCCGCCGAGCCGCTCGCCACGGCCGGCCGCGACGAGGATCGCCCAGGTACTCAAGGCCGACGGCGCTTAGACCGCCGCGCCGACCTTCGGCTTCACTGCACGCTTCTTCCCGTTCGAGCCCGTGCCGGCGAGGACATCGTCGAGCCAGGCGGCGGCCTCGTCCTCGTCCATCTGCTTCGCGTACATGAGCTCGCTGGCGAGGATCTTCTTCGCCTTCACGAACATCTGCTTCTCGCCGGTCGAGAGCCCCTTCTCGTGATCACGCAGCGAGAGGTTCATCACGACCTCGGCGAGCTCGAAGATGTCGCCGGTCTTCATCTTGTCGCGGTTGTGCTTGAAGCGCCGGTTCCAGTTCTTCGGCATCTGCGTGCCTGAGCCGGAGAGCACCTTCACGACCTTGATGACCATGTCCTCGCTGATCACCCGGCGCAACCCGACGCGCTCAGCGTTCTCGGTGGGAACGTTCACCACCATGTCGTTGTGCTGGATCTGAATCGTCATGTACTCGCGCTTCTCGCCGAGTACCTCCCGCACTTCCTTCTTGACGACCGTGCCTGCTCCGTGGTGCGGATACACCACCTTGTCGCCGACCTTGTACAACCGCTCCCCCTTCCCAACTACTGTTCGTAGTCGCCAAGCCGCCGGCGGACAAAGCGGCCGCCGGCGGGACTTTACAAGTTTAGCAAAAATCGCCTAAATAAGCCAACTTTCCAGGGATTTTCGTCTCCCCGGAGAGAAAATGCCTGCTATCCAGGCCTTCGCTACGCCGACTCGGCGGCGGCGGCTTCCAGGCCGGCCGCCACGGCGTGGCGGATCGTCTCCGCCTCGACGATCTCCGTGCCTGCCCGTGTGGGGGTTCCCGGCGGAGCGAGGACGGTGGTCAGCCCGAGCTTGGCGCACTCCTCGAGGCGACGCTCGGCCTGCGTCGCCGCCCGGAGGCGACCGGTGAGCCCGACCTCGCCGAAGGCGCCCAGACCGCCGCGGACGGGTGCGGCACGCGCCGCGGAGGCGATCGCCAGGCAGACGGCGATATCCGCGCCGGGCTCGTCGATTCGGACGCCGCCCGCGACGTTCACGAACACGTCGGCCTGTCCGAGCGGGACACGCGCGTGGCGGGTCAGCACGGCGACGAGCATGGCGAGGCGCTTCGGATCGACGCCGGTGGCCACGCGCCGGGGCATGGCCAGATCGGTCGGTGCGACGAGCGCCTGGATCTCGAGCAGGATCGGCCGGGTGCCCTCGAGCGCGCAGGCGACTGCCGACCCGATCTCGCCGGCCACGCTCCGGCCGAAGAGCTGTGAGGGGTCGGGCACGCCCGCGAGGCCCGTCCCGGTCATCTCGAAGACGCCGAGCTCGTTCGTCGAGCCGAACCGGTTCTTGACCGCCCGCAGGATGCGGTGCTCGCGGTACCGGTCGCCCTCGAACTGGAGCACGCAGTCGACCAGGTGCTCGAGGACGCGCGGCCCTGCCACGGCGCCGTCCTTCGTCACGTGGCCGACGAGGAACACGGCGATTCCCGACTCCTTGGCGACGCGCAGGAGACGCGAAGCCGCCTCGCGGACCTGTGCCACCGAGCCGGGCGCGGAGCCCAGGCCGCCGGCGTAGAGCGTCTGCACGGAGTCGATGACGCACACGTCGGGCCGTTCCCGCTCGAGCGTGGCGCAGACCGTGTCGAGCTCGGTCTCCGCCAGGATCTCGATACCGGCCGAGCCCCCGAGCCGGTCGGCGCGGAGCTTCACCTGGGCGACGGACTCCTCGCCCGTGACGAGCAGGACGCGCCGCTCGCCCGACATGTGGCGGAGCGCCGTCAGGAGCAGCGTCGACTTGCCGACACCGGGCTCGCCGCCGACGAGCACGAGCGAGGCGGGGACCAGCCCCCCGCCGAGGACACGGTCGAGCTCGGGAACGCCGGTCGGGATCCGGCTCGACTCCTCGGCCTGGACGTCGACGAGGCGGAGCAGCGGACGTGCCGCGGCCGTTGCGGCGGCTGTCTCGGCCTTCTGCTCCTCGACGAGCGTCCCGAAGGTGCCGCACGACGGGCACTTGCCGAACCAGCGCCCGGAGGAGTACCCGCACTCGGTGCACGCGTAAAGGACGGCAGCTTGCTTCGCCATACGTCGAGTCTAGGCGCGGGTCCTGACGGGGACCGTGACCGCTTCGTGCCGAATTGCGCGCGCCCGGCGGCGGGTCAGGCTGCGGCGGCGGCCGTCGTGGAGGCGCGTGCGAGCGCCGCCGAGAGGTCGTCCCACAGGTCGTCGACGTCCTCCAGGCCGACCGAGAGGCGGAGCAGGCCGTCCGTGATCCCCGCCAGCTTCTTCGCGTCCGGGTCGACCAGCCGATGCGTCAGGCCGGCGGGGTGCTCGATCAGCGTGTCCGTCGATCCGAGGCTGACGGCAGGTGTGATCAGCCGGACCGAGGCCATGACGCGCGCCGCGGCGGCCATGCCGCCGACGACCTCGAACGAGAGCACCGCACCCGGGCCGCGGAGCTGCCGCCCGTCCGCCTGCGGATAGAGGACGCGCACGACTGCGGGATGCCCGGCCAGCCGCGCGGCCAGGACACGGGCGCGACTCTCGGCCTCCCGGACACGCATCGGCAACGTCGGCAGGCTGCGGTGCAGCAGGTACGCCGCGAACGGATGCAGAACGGCGCCCGTGAGGATGCGGACCTGACGGAGGCGCGTCGCCGACTCGCCGTCCGTCGCGACGGCGCCGGCCACCACGTCGCCGTGCCCGCCGAGGAACTTCGTCGCACTGTGGACGACGAACGTCGCTCCGTGCCTGGACGGGTTCTGCAGGACGGGCGTCGCAAACGTGTTGTCGACCGCCACCGGTACGCCGCCGGCCGCGCCCACGACCGCCTCGATGTCCACCTGCCCCAGGGTCGGGTTCTGCGGCGTCTCGAGCAGAACGAGGCCCGTGTCCTTACGGATCGCCTCCGCGATGCCGCCCGGCGCCGCCCAGCTCACCTCGATCCCGAGCAGGCCGCAGGCCAGCAGGTGGTCGGTTCCCCCGTACAGCGGTCGGACGGCCACGACGTGCCGGCGCTCGCCGCAGGCGGCGAGCAGCGTCGCGGTCAGCGCAGCCATGCCGGACGAGAACGCGACGGCGTCGTCGGTGCCCTCGAGCTCGGCGAGCGCCTCCTCGAAGCGGCGAACGGTCGGGTTGTGCAAGCGGCTGTAGACGGGGTTGCCGCTCGCGGGCAACCCACCCTGCGCCAGCGCGTCGAGGTCGGCGACGGCGGCCTCGAGATCGGGGATCGGGTACGTGCTCGAAAGATCGATCGGAGGGGCATGGACGCGCAGCTCTGCGAAGTCGTCACGCCCGGCATGCACGGCCGAGGTCTCGATGTGGACGCTTCTGTTCGTCATGACACAACAAGTATCGCGCTGAATTCGTGCAAAGACGAGAACTGTCGAATATCATTCGGAAATGGCTCTGAACACGCCGCTCGACCGAACGGATCGCGCGCTGCTCGCGGCTCTGCAGAACAATGCGCGGATCTCGAACAAGGAGCTGGCCGGCATCGTGGGCCTCGCTCCCTCGACCTGTCTCGAACGGGTGCGGGCGCTCCGCGTTCGCGGGGTGATCACCGGGTACCGCGCGGAGGTCGATCCCGCCCTGCTCGGCCGGCCGATCCAGGCGATGATCGGTGTTCGCGTGCGGCAGCACTCGCGGGAGCTCGTCGACGGGTTCCGCGACTTCGCCCTCCGGCTACCGGAGACGATGAGCGTCTACAACGTCTCGGGCGCCGAGGATTTCCTCGTCCACGTCGCCGTCGAGTCGACCGACGCTCTGCGCGACCTGCTGATCGACCGGATCGCCTCGAAGCCCGAGGTCACGCGTGTCGAGACGCACCTGATCTTCGACCAGGCACGCAAGCCGGCCGTCGAGCCGGTCTGAGCTCGCCGGCCCAGCGAAGACCGGCTCAGCCGAGGCGACGCGCCAGGAGGACGCGGCTCGCCCCGGCGCCGTCGTAGTCCTCGGCGATCCCTTCCTGTTCGAAGCCAAGCGCCTCGTGGAACGCGAGCGAGTCGCTGTTCTCCGGCGAGGTAACGCAGCGCACGACGGAGCGTCCCTGCGCGCGGGCGGCGTCGAAGAACCGCTCGTACAGCTCGCGCCCGAGGCCGCTGCCCCGCTCGCCGGGCGCGACGCCGATGAAGTGGACGTACGCGGTCTCGGCGTCGGTCTGCGACAGGAAGCCGATCAGGAACCCGGCAAGCGTCCCGTCCTCGCGGTCGGCGACGAAGCTCGTGCCCTCGAAATGGATGAAGAACAGCCGTGGGAGCATCGGCGCCATCTCGCGGCCGCCCCACCACTCGTTGACGTGCTGGATCACGCGCCCGTAGTCGGACGGCTGCACATGCCTGATCGTCACGGCCATGGCTCGAGCCTACCGCAGTGTCTGGCACTGCTACGCAGCAGTGCCAGACAGGTGCCAGAGCAGCGCCAGACAGGCGCCAGACCCTGCGCGAGCGGTGCCAGGCACGTGCCTGGCACCGCGGCTCACGGCCCGGTGACCGTGAGCGGCCCCTCGGCCCAGCTCATGCGCTTGTACTCCGGCTCGCCCTCGCGTGGCACGACCCGCACCATCGCCCGCTTCGCGCTTCGGTCACCAGGGCGGGCGAGGCGCGCAACCGGTTCGTAGCGGCGCCGCTCGACGAGCGCCTGCACCCTGTCGCCGGCCACGCTCATCCGCGCACGTCGAAGCGGCGGCGGCCAGTTCCCGAGCAGCGTCGTCTCGAACCCCGCCGACTCGCACCAGTCGATCAGGCCTCGCGTCGTCGGCGCGAACCAGTTCGACTCGTCGCCCTCGCGCTCCCCGCCGCGGTAGAAGCGGACGAGCGGCAGCCGCGATCCGCGCCCGACCTCGGCGTCGCAGACGGCGGTCTCGATCAGGGCCGCGCCGCGGACGAGCTGCCGGAGATTGTCGAGCGCGAGCAGCGGATGGCGAAGGTGGTAGAGCACGCCCCAGAAGAACACGAGGTCGAAGCGCTCGCCGTTCAGCACCGAGGGCAGCTCGTAGATGCTCGCCTGGACGAACTCGGCGGACGCGCCCACGAGCTCGCGGAGCTGCTCGAAGCCGCAGTGCTCCGGCGGCGTGATATCGGTCGCGACGACACGCGCCGCGCCGCGACGCTCGGCCTCGAAAGAGACACCGCCGTTGGACGTCCCGACGTCGAGCACCGACAGCCCGCCGAGGTCGTCCGGCACCTGCGCGACGGCGAAGAGCCACGCGAGGTCGTTGGTGCCGGGCGTGTGGACTCCCGGGGCGAGCTCGAAGCGCTGGTGCCACGAGAAGCTCGCGTCCCTGACCAGCCGTTCCGCGGCGTCGCTCACTCAGCAGCCCCCGGCGAAGGCCTCGAGCGCGGTCAGCGTGCCGCGGGCGTCGAACCAGTAGACGAGCGTGTCGAACGTCTCCTTGCCGGTCCGGCGGAAGAGCGTCACCGAGGTCGCGCCGAGCGCGAACGGGCCCTTGCCGTAGGCGAAGGTCGCGCCCGCGTGGCGGCGGCGCACCCGGGAGACGAGGCTGCTCCCGACCACGAACCCGTCGCCCGAACGGTCGCCGGCCAGCGAGGTCGCGACGTCGATCAGGTACAGCCGCCCACGTGCGCCGCTCCCCCAGGCCACCCGCAGCCCCCGGTAGTAGTCGATGCGCGTGGCCGACCCGACGGCCGAGACGCAGCCCGCTCCTGCGTTGCCCGGGTAGTGCGCGGTGCGCACCAGCCCAGCTCGTTGCGCGAAGTGCTGCCCGAGCCGCCACGGGGGCAGTCCACGCCCCAGCGTGACCGTCCCGGCGGCCGCGCTTCCGACCGCGATCAGAGCCCCCGCCACAAACGCGGCGGCGAGCGAGCCTCTAGCCTGCGACCTCGTCGACCGGATCGTCGTCGCCGCCGGTCTCGTCGGGCTCGGCGGGCCCGCCGTCGGCCGGGACGGCGACCTTCTCGCGCTTCTCGGGGCCGGCGATGACGGTGATGTCGACCTCGTCCTCGCCCTCCTTGCGATCCACCAGGATCGTGGAACCCGGCTGGAGCTCGGACATGAGCACGAAGTCGGCGAGCGGGTCCTCGATGTGCCGCTGGATCGCACGGCGCAGCGGCCGGGCGCCCATGGCCGGGTCGTAGCCCTTCTCGACGAGCATCTCCTTGGCGCTCTCGGTGAGCTCGATCGCGACCTCGTGCACCGACATCTGCTCGCGCACCCGCTTCATCAGCAGGTCGACGATCTGGATGATCTCGTCCTTCGCGAGCTTGTGGAAGACGATCACCTCGTCGATCCGGTTCAGGAGCTCGGGGCGGAAGATCTTCTTCAGCTCGCCCATGACGCGCTCCTTCATGTCCTCGTAGGACAAGCCGCTCTCGTCGCCGATCGAGAAGCCGAGCGTCTGGTTCTTCGAGATCGCGGCGGCGCCGACGTTCGAGGTCATGATCACGATCGTGTTGCGGAAGTCGACCTTGCGGCCCTGTGCGTCCGTCAGCCGCCCGTCCTCGAGGATCTGGAGCAGGATGTTGAAGACGTCCGGGTGCGCCTTCTCGATCTCGTCGAGCAGCAGCACCGAGTAGGGCTTGCGGCGCACGGCCTCGGTGAGCTGGCCGCCCTCGTCGTAGCCGATGTAGCCGGGAGGAGAACCCACCAGCCGCGACACGGAGTGCTTCTCCATGTACTCCGACATGTCGACCTGGATCATCATGTCCTCGTCGCCGAACAGGAACTCGGCGAGCGTGCGCGCCAGCTCGGTCTTGCCGACGCCCGAGGGGCCGAGGAAGATGAACGAGCCGGTCGGGCGCTTCGGGTCCTTGATGCCGGCGCGCGCCCGGCGGATCGACTTGGAGACGGCGACGATCGCCTCGTGCTGGCCGATCACGCGCTTGTGCAGCTCCTCCTCCATCCGGATCAGCTTCTGGGTCTCGGCCTCGGTCAGCTTGAAGACCGGGATCCCCGTCCACATCGAGACGACGTCCGCGATCTCCTCCTCGCCGATCTCCGGCTGCTCCTCCGACTCGGAGGTCTGCCACTGCTCCTCGAGCTCGCGCTTCTTCTGCGTGAGCTTGCGCTCCTTGTCGCGCAGGCTCGCCGCCTTCTCGAACTCCTGCGCCTCGATGGAGTCTTCCTTCTCCTTGCGGACCTTCTCGATCTCCTCCTCGAGCTCGCGATAGCGCGGCGGCGCGGTCATCGTGCGGATGCGCATCCGCGACGCGGCCTCGTCGATCAGGTCGATCGCCTTGTCGGGGAGG
This sequence comes from uncultured Actinomycetes bacterium, assembly GCA_963742925.1. GTDB lineage: Bacteria > Actinomycetota > Thermoleophilia > Gaiellales > Gaiellaceae > PALSA-612. The sequence continues at coordinate 166,888 of CAVUNV010000006.1, forward strand.
TGCCGGTCCTGGATGTAGCGATCGGCGAGCGTGGCGGCCGCGTGCAGCGCCTCGTCCGTGATCTTGACGCGGTGGTGCGCCTCGTAACGGTCGCGCAGGCCGCGCAGGATCTGGATCGTCTCGTCGACGGACGGCTCCTCGACCCGGATCTGCTGGAAGCGCCGCTCGAGCGCCGCGTCGCGCTCCAGGTACTTCCGGTACTCGTCGATCGTGGTCGCGCCGATCGTCTGGAGCTCGCCGCGGGCCAGCGCCGGCTTCAGGATCGAGGCGGCGTCGATCGCGCCCTCGGCCGCGCCGGCACCGACGAGGTTGTGGAGCTCGTCGATGAACAGGATGATGTCGCCCCGCTGCTGGATCTCCTTCATGACCTTCTTCAGGCGCTCCTCGAACTCGCCGCGGTACTTCGAGCCGGCGACGAGGGCGGCCAGGTCGAGGGAGTAGATCTGCTTGCCCTTCAGGAGCTCGGGCACCTGGCCGGCGGCGATGCGCTGCGCCAGGCCCTCGACGACGGCCGTCTTGCCGACGCCCGGCTCGCCGATCAGCACGGGGTTGTTCTTCTGGCGGCGCGAGAGGATCTGCATGATCCGCTCGATCTCGGTCTGGCGCCCTACGACCGGGTCGAGCTTGCCCTCGGCAGCCTGCCGCGTGAAGTTGCGGCCGAACTGGTCGAGCAGCTTCGAGCTCTTCGACTTCTCGCCGGTGGCGCCGCCACCGCCCTGCTGACGCCTTCCCGGCCCGCTGAGCATGCGGATGATCTCGTTGCGGATCTTCTCGGCGTCGGCGTCGAAGTCGAGCAGGATGCGGGCCGCGACGCCCTCGTTCTCGCGCACCAGGCCGAGCAGGATGTGCTCGGTGCCGATGTAGTTGTGGCCCAGCGAGAGCGCCTCGCGCAGCGCCAGCTCGAGGACCTTCTTGGCGCGCGGCGTGAACGGGATCTGGCCGGTGGTGACCTCGTCGCCCTGGCCGACGATGCGCGCGACCTGGGCGCGAACCTCCTCGACGGTGATGTCGAGCGACTCGAGCACGCGCGCCGCCAGTCCCTCCTCCTCGCGGAGCAGGCCGAGCAGGATGTGCTCGGTACCGATGTAGTTGTGCTTGAGCGCGCGCGCCTCGTCCTGCGCGAGGACGACAACCTGGCGAGCCCGTTCTGTGAACCGTTCGAACAAGAGACACGACCCTTTCGACGCCGGGGAAACGAACCCAGTGGCCCATCTTAGCCAAGCGGTCGGTGGCGGCCGCGCCGGCGCGGACACCGACTTCACACTCGCTGCTAGCCTGCGGCCCGTGGGCGCGGCCGAGAAGACGAAGGCACTCGTCACCGGCGGCGCCGGCTTCATCGGCTCCCACCTCTGCGACCTGCTGCTCGACTCCGGCCAGGAGGTCTACGTGCTCGACGACCTCTCGACCGGCTCGAAGGGGAACGTCGAGCATCTGCGCGGGCACGAGAACTTCCACCTCGTCGTCGACTCGGTGCTCTCGCCGGCGATCGTCAACGAGCTCGTCTACAAGTGCGACGTCGTCTACCACCTGGCGGCGGCGGTGGGCGTACGGCTGATCGTCGAGCAGCCCGTGCACACGCTCGTCACGAACCTCGAGGGCACGGAGATCGTGCTCAAGTACTGCTCCGAGTTCGGCAAGCGCGTCCTCGTCGCCTCCACCTCGGAGGTCTACGGCGATCATCGCGAGGAGCTCCCGCTCGAGGAGACGGCGCGGCGCGTCTACGGGCCGACCACCCAGAAGCGCTGGGCCTACGCCGACTCGAAGGCCATGGACGAGTTCCTCGCTCTCGCCCACCACCACGAGAGCAACCTCGACTGTGTGATCGTCCGCCTGTTCAACACGGTCGGGCCGCGCCAGAGCGGTCAGTACGGCATGGTGATCCCGCGGTTCGTCGAGCGGGCGCTGACCGGGCAGCCGATCGAGATCTTCGGCGACGGCACGCAGACGCGGTGCTTCTGCCACGTCGCGGACACGATCCGCGCGCTCGCCGGGCTGATGGCCCACGAGACCGCGGGCGAGATCTACAACGTCGGCTCGACGAACCGGATCCGGATCGTCGATCTCGCGCACCGCATCCTCGAGCTGACGTCGTCGCAGTCGGAGATCATGTACACGCCGTTCGAGGAGGCCTACGGCGAGGGGATCGAGGACATGCTCCACCGGATCCCGTCGGTCGAGAAGATCCGTGACACGACCGGGTGGACGCCGACGCACGACCTCGAGCAGATCCTGGCCGACGTGGTCGCCGGCCTACGTGCTCAGACCCAGCGCGACGCGTAGCCGCAGACCGAGCGGCGAGCGGGCGAAGGAGGACGCCTTGAGCACCACGCGTCCCAGGCTCTCCCCGTTCCAGACGCCGGTCCGGAAGATCTCGAACCGGTCACGCCCGGTCGCGTCACCCGGCAGGCCGAAGGCCGCTTCGTAGCCCGCCGCCCCGGCCGCAGCGCGGACACGCTCGTCGCACTCGCCGTACGGGTACGCCAGGAGGGTGCACGGGCGGCCGAGCTCCTCCTCGAGCCGCTGCCGCGACGAGCGCAGCTCGTCGGCCAGCTCCGCGTCGGAGAGCGCCGGCAGGTGGGGATGGGAGACGGTGTGCGAGCTGACCTCGATCCCGTGACCGGCGAGCGCGCGGAGCTCGTCCCAGGTCATCGTGCGGAGCTCGTCGGGGCGCGCCCGCAGCTCGCCCTCGAGCTCGGGGATCTGAAGCGGCCGCCCGTCGTCCGCGTAGCCGGTGCACGCGAAGACGGTCGCACGGACACCGGTCCGCTCGAGCACCGGCACGGCGTTCCACACGCTGGCGAACGCGTCGTCGAACGTGACGTGCAGGAGCTTGCCGCTGCCGGTGACAGCCTCGGCGGCGCTCACGGGGCGGTAGCCGAGCCGGAGCAGGAGCCGCAGCTGCTTCTCCATCACGTCCGCCGGGACGGACAGCTCGTGGTGCCAGGTGTCGGAAACGGCGTGGTAGCAGAGGACCAGCGGCCTCACGCCGGCGCGGCTCCGGGGCGAGGCTCCTCGGCGTCGCCCCGGCGGCGGGGCTCGACCGCCCCTTCCGCCGCCCGCTCGCCCGACATCCTCTCGAGCGCGATCGTGAGGCCGACGATGATCCACAACGGCTTGTTCAGCTCGATCGAGAGGAAGCCCATCGAGATCGCGAGGCTGAGCAGCGCGAGCAGGAGCGACGCGGCGACGATCCTCGAGAGGTCGTCGCCCGCGGCGCGCGCGCGCCGGAACACGCGTACGAGATACCAGCCCGTCATCACGATCACGAGCACGAAGAGTGCCAGCCCGAGCGGCCCGAGCTCGGTCAGCGCCTCCAGATAGGCGTTGTGCACCGGCCGCCCCTGGCCGATGTACGCAGCCCCGATGTCGACTCCCTGCGTCTGATGGAGCAGGTCGAGCGAGTGGAACTGGAAGTTGCCGGCACCGATGCCGAGCCAGGGATGATGGCTGTAGGCGTTCACGGCCGCGGCCCACAGATCCGTGCGCCCGGCCGCGCGGTCCGCGTGGCCTCCGCTGAAGATGGAGCCCACCCGCGCGAGGAAGGTCGCCGACGCCGCGATCGAGAGCACGATTCCCGCAGTGATCGCCACGGAGACGGCGTAGGTCGCCTTCTGCGCCGCCGACCGGAACAGGAAGCGCCACGGCAGGACGAGCGACGAGCACCGCGACGACGGCGACGGCGATCATCGCCGTCCGGGTGAGCGAGCTGACGATCGAGAGGACGATCACGGCCATGCAGGCGAGATACCCCATGCGGGCCCGCGCGCTGCGCGCGAGCGCGAACAGCCCCAGCGCCATCGGAGCGATCATCGCCTCGTAGACGCCGAACGTGTCGGGGTGCGCCGACCCCTCCAGCCCGCTCGACCGGATGGCGCCCCCGGTGACGAGGTAGGTGTTCAGCGCGACGAAGCCGGAGATCGTGGCACCGACGACCAGCACCACGAGCACGGTCTTCGCGTCGCGCGGCGTCTTGACGAGCAGCGCGAACGCCAGCATGTAGGCGATCACGAGGACGTAGCCGAAGAAGGTCGAGTAGACGTAGCTGGGACTGTCGGCCCAGTAGGCGCTCAGCAGCAGCCAGAAGCCGTAGGCGCCGACCACCGCGAGCAGCGGCGTGAACCGCATGCTGACGCGCCCGTGGGCGAGCACGTAGTACGCGATCACGGCCAGCGCGAGGACACCGGCGATGCGGCCGACGGTCAGCCCACCGAGCGTCACGCCCTCGACGAAGATCGTGCAGACGAGGGCCAGCGGCAGCGCCTCGATCCGCGTCGCGACGACGACCACCAGCGCCAGGGCAAGCACCAGCGCGGCCGCGTACCCCGGTCGCTTGACCGACAGCACTCCGACCGCCAGGGCGGTTGGTACGAGGAGCGCGACGAGCGGCGCGCCTCCCGACACCCGCCTCGTCAGCGCCGCTGTCGTCAGATCGCGGCCTTCCTCGAGCCGGCGGCGCGCCTCCGGGAGGTGTCCGTCCCGGGCGTTAGCCCCGTGTCGTCGGATCCGCCGCCGTCGGGGCTCAGCTCGCTCGAGTACTCCGCGTAGTAGTGGTCACGCCGGGGCACGTCGGTCACGACGACGCCGACGAGGTGGATGCCGAGCCGGTCGGCCAACGAGCGGACCGCCTGTGCGTCGTCGCGGGTGGCGTGCTTGGCGCGCACCACGATGATCACGCCGTCGACGAGCTTCGCCAGCGCGAGCGAGTCGGCGACGGGCAGGAGCGGCGGCGAGTCGAGGATGACGGTGTCGTACAGGTCGGCGAGGCCGTCCACGAGCCGGCGCATGCGGGGGCTGCCGACGAGCTCGGACGGATTCGGCGGCAGCGGTCCGCTCGGGAGCACCGTGATCGACCACTCGTGACCGCCCTTCGCCTGGCCACGGCTCGCGGGCAGCTTGATCTCGGCGGTGGCACGTCCGAGCTGGGAGTGGCCGACGAGGACGCTGGTCAGGCCGGGCCGCATCCGGGGCAGGCCGAAGGTCTCCGCGAGCCGGGGGCGGCGGAGGTCAGCCTCGATGAGCACGACCGACTGCCCGGCCTGTGCGACGGCGGTCGCGAGGCTGGCCGAGACCGTCGTCTTCCCCTGGTTCGCCGCCGGGCTGGTCACGAGGATCGTCCGCAGCGGCCACTGCACGGCCAGGTACTGGAGGTTGGCCCGCAGCCCGCGGAAGGACTCGGCGAAGTCGCCGTTCTCGTCCCAGAGGATCTCGGAACGGTCGCGGTTGGCGGATTTCACCGTCGGAATCTGGCCGATCACCGGAACGCCGAAGGCCCGCTCGATCTCGTCCACGGTGCGCAGGGTGCGATCGAAGTACTCGCGCAGGAAAGCGGCGAGCAGGCCGAGGACGAGGCCGAGGACGCCCGCGACGAGCAGGTTCCTGGTCGGCTTCGGCTCCACCTTGCCCGGGATCAGATGCGCGGGATCCCAGACGCTCGCGGTCAGCGGCGGCGTCGCCGGGTTGCCGGCAGTCGCAGGGATCCCCTTGCCGAGCTTCTGCGCGACGAGACTCGAGAAGTTGGCGCCGAGGCTCGCGGCGATCGCCCTGGCTCTCTCGGGAAGGTGATTGACGACAGAGACGTTGAGCGCGGCGCTCTCGGGGTTGAAGGAGACCGAGATGCCCCCGAGCAGCTGCTCCGGCGTCATCGGCAGGTGCAGGTCTCGGATCACGTCGCGGGCGACCACGGTGCTCTTGATCAGCTCCGTCATCGTCGCCGAGAACGGCTGGATCGCGTTCGCGTTCGCCGGCGAGACGAGGCCGTGCCCCTGCCCGACGACGATGGTCGTCTGCGCCTGGTACAGCGACGTCGTCGCGAGCGTGAGCGCCGACGCCGCGCCGAGCGAGATCGCCACGGCCATGATCACGATCAGCTTGCGCCGCCGGACGACCTCGAGGTACTGGCGCAGGCCGATGCCCGTACCTTCCGTTTCACGGAGGTCACTCATCAGAGGGACTATCGGCAGGGGTAGCGGCGTCCTGAAGCGAAAGAAGCAGCGTGAGACTGGGCGTCTTCTACGACCTGCCCTACCGGTCCGAGGGTGGAATCGTGTCGGCCGATCTGCCGATCGTGCGGTTCCTGACCAGCTTGCCGCCCCGCGTGGAGGAGGTCGTCCTCTTCGGACGCCTCAATCCAGCCCCGGGAGTCGGCACCTACGTGCTCCCGACCGGGCATGTGAGGCTCGTGCCGCTGCCCTTCTACCCGAGCATCTTCGACATCCGGCGGCTGGTCGCGGCTTTCCCCGGCTCGTGCCGCACGTTCTCGGCCGAGCTCGAGCACGTGGACGCGGTCTGGCTCTTCGGGCCGAACCCGATGGCGATCCTGTTCGCCCTGATCGCCCTCGCCCGGCACAAGCAGGTGTTCCTCGGGGTGCGCCAGGACTATCCGGAGTACATCGGCGCGCGGCTGCCGAGCCCGAAGTGGCGCTGGGCGCTTCCGATCGCGAACCTGATGGAGCACCTCTTCCGCCTGATCTCGCGCCGGGCCCCGACGACGGTCGAGGGAGAGCAGATCGCGAGGAACTACCGTGTCGGCCGCGCCCCGGTGCTCTCGACAGGGCTCTCGCTGATCGGCGAGGACGATCTGGTGCCACTGGAGCGCGCACTCGCACGCTCGTGGGACGGCCCGATCAAGCTGGTCACGGTCGGCCGCATCGACCCGGAGAAGAACCCGCTGCTGCTCCTGGACATCGCGGAAGGCCTGCGCGCACACGATCCGCGCTGGAGCCTCGCGGTGGTCGGAGGCGGGCCGCTCATGGGCGAGATGGAGCGTGCGATCGCGGCGCGCGACCTCGGCGACGCCGTCGAGCTGCTCGGCTACGTGGCGAACGGGCAGCCGCTCTGGGACGTGTACCGGTCGAGCCACGCCTTCCTGCACGTCTCGCTCACCGAGGGCCATCCGCAGGTGTTCTTCGAGGCCGAGGCTGCCGGGCTCCCGATCGTCGCGACCGACGTCGGCGGAGTCTCGATCGCGCTCGACCACGGCACCCGGGGGCTGCTCGTGCCGCCGCGCGACGCCCCCGCCGCGATCGGCGCACTCGAGCGTCTGGCCGCCGACGCCGGCCTGCGGGAGCAGCTGATCCGGGCCGGGCTCGAGCACATGCAGGGCCAGACGATGGAGGCGCACCTGGACAAGGTCGCGGCGTTCTTCACGGCGGCGATGCCTCTCTCTAGCAAGGAGCGGTGACGACCCGGAGCTTGCTCCAGGGAATGCCGCTCAGCCCGATCTGGTCTCCGCCCGAGATGCCGACCTTGCTCCACGCGTCGTAGCCGCGCGAGACCGGGTTCTCGGCGTAGATCGCGAACGATCCGCCGCCGTCGCGGAGGTACATGCCGTACGCCTGCATCGCGCGGACGATCGGCTTCTCCCAGGCCGGGATCGACAGTGAATCGACGTTCACGGACGGGTCGAGCTGGAGCCGCGTGCCCTCCATGAGCGCGTTCGGGTCGTCGCTCCAGCCGTCGTTGTGCGTCGCCGGGCAGACGTGGCCCGCGGAGCTGACGCCCGGCATCGTGAAGACGAGCGGGTGGTCGATGTGGCCCTGGAGGATCTCCTCCGGGCGGATCAGCCCGCCGAGCAGCGGGAAGTTGGCGGCGTCGCCGGCAGCCGTCCCGGCCGGCGCGATCCCGTCACCGGTCGTGGAGACGCCTGCTCCGGCGGCCGACGACCACCGGCCGCCGGTGTTGCTCGCCTGCCACATGTCCCACTCGTGCCGGCCGGCCGGGTCGTAGACGGCGAGCTGTCCGTCCGTGGACGGGTCGGGCACGGCCGTCGCCGGGATCGGAAGCCGGCCGAAGGCGCCGAGCGTGCAGCTCGAGTAGACGAGGCACGGGACGTCGAAGGTCGGGTCGGCGGCGTGCGCCTCGGCGACGGGGACGCCCCACGCGTGGAGCGTCATGTTCGGGTTCTTCAGGTGCGACATGACGTAGGCGATCTCCGCGGCCGAGTTCGGCGCGGTCGGCGCCGGGCCGACGGGCGCTCTCCAGATGCTCGAGGCCGGGAACACGCTCGGAAACCCGGCCGCCGGCAGCGGCGCCGTCGACGCGGAGGCGGTCAGCGGCTGCAGGGCTCCTCCCGTCGCGGAGACCGGGACGATCTTGAAGGTGTAGAGCGTCGCCGGCCACAGGAGCGAATCGGTGAAGCTCGTGCCGGCGGTGGTGCCGACGAGGAGGCTCCCGCGGTAGACCCGGTAGGTCGCTGCGCCCGGCACCGTGCTCCACTGGAGCTTCACGTGCGCGTTGTCGACACCCGCCGCGCTCACGAGATTGCTCTTCTTCACGCGGGCGACGCTCGCCCGGCGAGTGGTCGGCTTCGCCTTCTTGCCCGGCGACGCCTGCGCGGCCGCAGCCACGCCGCCGCCCAGCGCCAGGGCGCCCAGGACGAGCAGAAGGAGGCGGCCGCACCTCATCCCTCCTGTTCTCGGGACGGATGAGGCCCATCGTCATGCCTCGTACGGGCGAGAGACGTGACCCGTCCGGGGGAGATTCAGCGCTCCGAGGGCCTCACGGGCTCCCAGCGCTCGTATCGCTCGCCGCGCACGATGTCCCACATCGCCTTGGCCGCGGCGGCGTTGATCAGGCAGAAGAAGGCGGGCAGCGCGAGCACGCGGTGCTTGGCGATCGACCGGCCCCGCAGGACGATCCCGACTGCTCCGAGCGTGTAGAGCAGCGCCTGGCCGACCGTCGCGGCCTGGTAGGGCCAGCCGCGATCCCAGAGGAGAGGACTGATCACGGCGAGCGCCAGGAGCGGCATGACCATGGTGCGGAGCAGCAGCTTGTGCGTCATCAACTGGATGGCGAAGAAGCCGTAGTGGAGCGGATTGAGCAGGTCGCGCATGACGACGATGCAGCGCAGGCCGCCCACCATCACACGGACGCGCCGGGGGAAGGTCACCTCGACCGTCTCCGGGACGTGCTCGTAGGCGATCGCGTCGCGCTCGAAGACGAGCCGGCGGTGCTGGGCCACGATGCGGAGCGAGTTGAGCAGGTCGTCGTTGCTCACGTCCGCCCGGAGCGGCGCGAACAGCGGCCGCCGCATCGCGTAGATGGCCCCGGTCGCGCCGCAGACACTGCCCGCCTGGCTCTGAGCCGTCTTCAGCGCCCGGTCGAAGTTCCAGTACTCCTGCTCGCCGACGACGCTCGCGTCACCCCCGTCGGCCTCCTCGGGCGGGAGGTAGACCTGGTTTCCCGCCACACCGCCGACATCCGGATCGGCGAAGGGGCGGACGAGCGCCCGGATCGCGTTCGGCCGGTACATGCTGTTCGCGTCCGAGAAGACGATGATCTCGCCGGTCGACGCGGCAACCGCGGCGTTCAGCGCCTCGGGCTTCCCCACGCGGTCGAGCGCGAGCAGGCGGATGCGCCCCTCGGCATGGCGCTGCACGATCTCGTTGGTGCCGTCGTCGGAGCCGTCGGAGACGATCACGATCTCCAGGCGGTCGGCCGGATAGTCGAGCGCGAGCGCGTTCTGGATCTTCTCCTCGATCACGTCGGCTTCGTTGTGGGCGGCGACGAGCAGGCTCACGCCCGGCTCGATGTCGGCACGCCGGTAGGGCCGCGGCCGCAGCCGCCCGCGCAGGATGGTGAGCAGCGGGAAGCCCACGTAGACGTAGGCGACGAAGCCCGCGCAGCCCCAGAAGAGCAGCGTCATAGTGGTCGTATCGGCAGTTCCCGCCGTCTCTGTAACCCGCGACTACCGGCGGACAAGGCTGCGCAGCCGCTTCGCGAGCGGCGCGGCGGCGAGCGCGGCCCGTCCCGCGGGGCCGCCGGGGAGCGCGATCGTCTCGAGCCCGGGGTCGGCGTTCGCGAAGCGGTGCTTGTACGCCTCGTCGCCCCGGAGGAAGCGGTACTCGCGCGCTCCGTCTTCGAGCGCTTCCCGCACCGTGTGCGCGAGCAGCACGAAGGCGACCGAGCGAGAGTCGAAGGCGGGATCGCGGCCGGCCTGGTAGTAGCACTCCTGGCCCTCGAAGCGGAACCCGAGCCAGGCGGCAGCCGGACGGCCGTCCAGCGAGAGCAGCCACAGGCGCAGCCAGCCGCGCTCTGCGGCGACGGCGGCGAAATCCCGCTGGAACTGCGCCGTGCGAGCGATGATCGAGCGTGGGCCCCAGCGGAGCCCGTGCAGGCGGAAGAAGGTGTCGAGGCTCTCGTCCAGGCCGTCAGGGCCGGTCACCAGGCGGTAGTGGACATCGTGGTCACGCTCGAGCGCCCGCGTCCGGCGGCCCACCTGCTCGCGGAAGTTGCGGCTCTTCGAAGCCAGGAGCTCCTTCCAGGTCAGACCGTCGAAGGTGAGCACGGGGCTGCCGCCTCGCGACAGGAGCCGGGCGCCGGGCAGGAACGCCTGCCAGCCCTCGCCCGGAAGCTGCTCGGCGAGGAGGAGGTCGAACCGCTCGTTCTCGGCCCACCGGGCCAGGGCAGGCCCGGCGACGGTGCGCTCTCCGATCGGGCCGAGCTCGTCGCCGGCGCCGTGGCCGAGCGCACGGACGATGCGGAGCGGCCGCGTCCGCCAGGCGTAGAAGGGAAGGATCGCCTCGAGCCTGCCGTCCGCGCCGCGCCCGGCGGTGAGCAGCAGCTCGCGATCGAGGCCGAAGTGCTCCCACCAGAGCAACAGCCACTCCGGCGTCGCGAAGAAGGAGCCGCTCCGCTCGGCGAGCTCGGACCACTCGTCGCGGAGCGACTCCGGGTCGTCCACGCGCTCGAGCACCGGCAGGGAGAGGTCGGCGAGGGTCGCCACCCTGCTCTTATCGGATCGTGGCGACGAAAGGCTTAAGCGCTACTGCCCGCCCCCGGCCTGGAGGTTCCCCATCACCACTTCCATCGTCTTGCCCAGCTCCCCGGTGGGGCTGAACTCGACGACCTCGCACCCCTCGAACATCACGGGTGTGTGGCCCGGCGGCGCGTAGTAGGCATCGCCCGCCTCGTAGGTCTCCTCGCGATCGGCGAAGCGGAACGTGATCTTGCCCTTGAACACGTACCCCCAGTGGGGACACTGGCAGCGATCGTCGGGAAGCCCGCGGAAGAACGGTGCGGGATCCATGTCGCTCAGGAAGGTGGTGAAGCCCGCGGTATACCCGTCGAGCTCCTCGGAGCGGTCGTCCACGACTCCCTCGACGTGCTGAACCTGTGACGCACTCTCCTTCGACACCTTAGGCATCGCCTGCTCCTCTCGGACGTTGACCTAGTCTCGCTCCCGCAAGAGCGGGAAGAGAATGACATCTCGGATCGTGTCCCGGCCCGTGAGCACCATCGCCAGTCGGTCGATCCCGATCCCGCAGCCCCCGTTCGGCGGCATCCCGTACGACATCGCCTCGACGTAGTCCGGATCGCCGGGCTCGGCGACCACGTCGCCCGCCGCGCGCTCGGCCTCCTGCATGGCGAAGCGCTGCTCCTGCTCCACGCTGTCGTTCAGCTCGCTGAACGCGTTCGCGATCTCCATCCCGCTCACGACCACCTCGAACCGCTCGACGATCGACTCGTCGTCGTCGGTCGTGCGCGCGAACGGCGACAGCTCGATCGGCCAGTCGTAGACGATCGTCGGCTGGATCAACTCAGGCTCGACGAAGTGCGAGTACGCGTGGTCGACGAGCTGCGACCAGGTCTGATCGCGGCCGATGTCGACCCCGGCGGCGAGGAGCTTCGCGCGCAACTCGTCGGCGTCGCGCGTCCAGATGCCGTGCGCCTCGAGGGCGTCCGGGAACCGGACGCGCTGCCAGGGGGCCGCGAGATCGATCTCGTGGCCGCGGAAGGTGGTTCGCGTGCCGCCGGTCGTCGCCTGCGCGGCGCGCTCGACCAGCGCCTCGCAGCGCTCCATCGTGTCGCGGTAGTCGGCGTAGGCCTCGTACCACTCGACCTGCGTGAACTCCGGCGAATGCTTGTACGAGTAGCTCTCGTTGCGGAAGTCCTTCGATAGCTCGTAGACCTTCTCCAGGCCGCCGACGATCAGGCGCTTGAGATAGAGCTCGTCGGCGATGCGGAGGTACAGGTCCTGGTCGAGCAGGTTGGAGTGCGTGACGAACGGCTCCGCGAAGCCGCCGCCGTAGCGCGGCTGCAGGATCGGCGTCTCGACCTCGACGAAGCCCTCGCCGTCGAGGTAGGCGCGGATGGCGCTGACCATGCGGGCGCGCGAGCATCGTCGTCGCGGCGCGACTCCTCGTTCATCAGCAGGTCGAGGTAGCGCTGGCGGTAGCGGGTCTCGGTGTCGGTGACCCCGTGGAACGTGTCCGGGAGCGGGCGGCGGTTCTTGGCGAGCAGGGTGAGCTCGTCGACGGTCAGCGAGGGCTCGCCGCGCCGCGTCTTCGAGGGCGAGCCCGCGGCGCCGACGACGTCGCCGAGGTCGACGTCGACCTCACCGGTGCGATCGGCCGGGCAGAGGAGCTGGAGCCGCCCAGAGCGGTCGACGAGGTCGAGGAAGACGATCTTGCCCATGTCCCGCCGCGCCATGACCCGGCCCGCCACGCGGCGCGTCGTGCCGGCCTCCTGTCCCGGCTCGAGCGGCTCCGCCTCGACGCGGACGGCCGCAATCTCGTCCCTGTCCGGGAAGCGCTTGGGCAGGCCGGCCATGGTGGCGAGTCTAGACACCCTCGGGTGCCAGGCACGTGCCTGGCACTGCTCGGCCAGGCGAGTTACGCCGCTTTGATCTCGAGGATCTTGAACTTGAGCGAGCCGCGCGGAGCCGTGACCTCCACCGTCTCGCCCTTCTTGTGCCCGATGATCGCCTTGCCGACCGGCGACTCGTTCGAGAGCTTGTTCTCGGACGGGTTCGCCTCGGCGGAGCCGACGATCTTGTACTCGAAGGTCTTGTTCGCCTCCACGTCCCGGAGCCTCACCGTCGAGCCGACCGACACGACGTCCTTGGCGACGTCCTTCTTCGAGATGACGCGGGCGGAGCGCAGCCGCTCCTCGAGCGTCGCGATACGGTGCTCGAGCATGGCCTGCTCGTTCTTCGCGTCGTCGTACTCGGAGTTCTCGGCGATGTCGCCGAACTCACGCGCATGGCGGATCCGGTCGGCGACCTCGCGGCGCTTGTCGTTGGAGAGGTACTCGATCTCCTTCCGGAGCTTCTCGTAGCCCTCTTTGGTGAGGATGACTTCTTTCACGGTCACGATGTTCTCCCGCCTCGACAAAAAAACGCGCGGCCGACGGCCGTCGCGGGCGGGGATTGTAGCGGAACGGGACCACCCCGCGCAATCCACTGAAAGATAGGATTTTTGATGGTTATGCAGGTAAATCTCAATGAGAGCTGGCGGATCGGCCGAGTCGAGGTTCCGTCGCGTCTCGTGCTCGCGCCGATGGCCGGTGTCAGCGTCCAGGCCTTCCGCCGCCAGGGGCGCCGCTTCGGGGCCGGGCTCGTCTGCTCGGAGATGGTCAGCTGCGCCGGGCTGCACCACGGAAACGAGCGCAGCCTCGGGTATCTGCGCATCGCGAGCGACGAGCGGCCGCTGGCCGTCCAGATCTTCGGCTCGGAGCCGGCGCTGATGGTCGAAGCGGCCGTCATGGTCGAGGAGGCCGGCGCCGACATCGTCGACATCAACTTCGGCTGCCCGGTCCGGAAGGTGACGAAGACCGGCGCAGGCGCCACCTTGCTCGACGATCCCGACCTGGCCTGCCGAATCGTCGCCTCGGTCGCGAACGCGGTCGACGTCCCCGTCACCGTCAAGATGCGGCGCGGGCTCGAGAACGGCTCACGCGCGTGCCTCGAGGTGGGGCCCCGGCTCGTCGAGGCGGGAGCGCAGAGCCTGACCCTCCACCCGCGCTCGGCCCGCCAGATGTACACGGGCACCGCCGACCACTCCCTCACGGCGGAGCTCGTCGAGCTCGTCGACGTGCCGGTCGTGGCGTCGGGTGACATCACCTCGCGGGCCAGGGCGCAGTCGGTGCTGGCGACGACCGGCGCCTCGGCGGTCATGGTCGGCCGCGCGGCACAGGGCAATCCGTGGGCGCTCCGGGAGATGCTCGACGGCGACGCCGCGCAGCCGTCGCGCGAGGAGGTCGCCGCCGAGCTGATCCTGTTCGTCCACGAGACGGTTCGCGAGCTCGGCGAGCGGCGCGCCGTAGGCTTCCTGAAGAAGTTCTACGGCTGGTATCTGGGCCGGGGCCGCTTCCCCAAGCCGTTCAAGCAGGAGCTCGTCCAGCTCGACTCGACCGAGGAGGTCGTCACGCGCCTGCTCGCCGCCGCGCCAGGCGCCGCCGAGATCCTCGAGCACCTAGAGGCCGAGACGGTCGGCGGCGACGAGGTCACGCTAGCGCTCCCGATCTCGATCTACGGCGGCGGATGACCCGGTGCCAGGCACGTGCCTGGCACCGATCAGTCCTGGTTGCGCTCCCAGACGAGGCGGAGGCCTTCCAGGGTCAGCAGCGGGTCGATACGGCCGATCGTCTTCGAGTGCGGAGCGATCAGCTCGGCGAGGCCGCCGGTCGCGACCACCTGCGCCTCGGCGCCGAGCTCGCCGCGGATCGCCGCCACGATGCCGTCGACCTGCCCCGCGAAGCCGTAGACGAGACCCGATTGCAGCGCCGTGGCCGTGGTCTTGCCGATCGGGGCAGGCGGCTCGACGAAGTCGACCTTGACGAGGCGCGCGGCCCGTTCGAACAGCGCGTCCATCGAGATCTCGATCCCCGGCGCCAGCACGCCGCCGACGTACTCGCCGTCCGCCGAGACGACGTCGAAGTTCGTCGAGGTGCCGAAGTCGACGACGATGCACGGCGCGCCGTAGCGCTCCAGCGCAGCGACGGCGTTCATGAGCCGGTCGGGGCCGATCTCGCGCGGAGCGTCGTGCCGGATCGGGATCCCCGTCCGGATGCCGGGGCCGACGACGAGAATCGGCGCCTCGGCCCACCGCTCCGCGAAGGTCTCGTACGCACGCACGAGCGCCGGCACCGTCGACGACAGGCAGACACCCGTCACCGTCGCGAGATCGATGAAGCGCCCGACGAGCGCTCCGAGCTCGTCACCGGTCCTTTGCGCCTCCGTCGCGACGCGCCAGTGCTCGAGCAGTCGGCCGTCGTCGTACAGCCCGAACACGGTCTGCGTGTTGCCCGCGTCGACGGCGAGGAGCAAGTCGCGAGTCTTACGAGTCGTCGTCGGCCGAGAGCGACTCGCCGATCCGCTCGGCAAGCGCCTCCGGGGTGAGGCTCGGCTCGTCTCCCTCGACGCGCAACTCCTCGACGGTGACGTCCGCCGACGTGAAGACCTCGGTGCGCGGCAGCATCCGCGAGGGCCGGTTCTTGTCCCACACCCAGACGTCCTCCATGTTCACACGGAAGAACGGATAGTGCTCGCGCGGCACGAACTCGAGGTCGTACCGGTTGCAGAGATACGTCGCGTCCTGGGTCAGCACGCAGTACCGGAACAGCCCGAAGACCGCGCTGTACTCCTTCTTGATCCGAAGCTCGAGCTCCGCCTCGTACTCGTCCAGGTCATCGAGATGGGACATGCGGATCATTGTAGACCTGCGAGGAGGGCCTGGACCGGGCCCGCCCCGGGGACGACCAGATCCGGGTCGAGCTCTGCCAGCGGCTCGAGCGCGAACCTCCGCTCGTGCAGGCGCGGGTGCGGGACGGTCAGACCGGGCTCGTCGACCGCCTCGTTGCCGTACAGGAGCAGGTCGAGGTCGATCGTCCGCGGGCCGAAGCGCGGGCCTTCGCGGGTGCGTCCGAGCTCCCGCTCGACCGACAGCAACAGCCCGAGCAGCGCCCGCGGGTCGAGCTCGGTCTCCACCGCCGCCGCCGCGTTGAGGAACGGGGGCTGGTCGAGGAGGCCGACCGGGTCCGTCTCGCGAATCGACGACACGGCGACCACGTCCACGTCGGGATTGAAGGCGAGCATGTGGATCGCGCCCCAGAGCAGGCGCTCGCGGTCGCCCATGTTCGAGCCGAGCCCCACGTAGGCGCGGGGCATCAGCGCCGCCGTTCGGCGGTGACCGCGGAGTGATCGACGGGCGGATCGAGCCGCACCTGGGGCTTTCGCACCCGGACGCGCGCGGCATCGACGGGGAAGCGGGCGAGCAACGCCTCGGCGAGCGCGGAGGCGAGCGCCTCGAGGAGCTGGAACTTCCGGCCGTCGGAGATCTCGCGGACGAGCGCCGCCACCTCCCGGTAGTCGATCGTGTCCTCGATCCGGTCGGACGCGCCGGTCTCGTCCGGCACCTCGAGCCACACGTCGAACACGAATAGCTGGCCGTCGCGCCGCTCCTCCGGATTGACGCCGTGATAGCCGTACAGCTCGAGGCCCGCGAGCTCGATCGTCATCGTCACGCCAGCACCGCCTTTGCCACCGCGAGCGCCTGGACGGTCTCGGCAACGTCGTGGACGCGCAGGATCGTCGCGCCGCGCTCGTACGCCGTCACAGCGGCAGCGAGGCTCGCAGGTAGCGGTCCCGTCGTCGCCTGCGGGTCACCGGCGATGCGCCCGAGCGAGCTCTTGCGCGAGAAGCCGATCACGACAGGACGGCCGAGCGCCAGCAGGACGTCGAGACGGCGCACGAGCTCGAAGTTCTGCTCGACCGTCTTGCCGAACCCGATGCCCGGGTCGAGGCAGATCCGCTCCTCGGGGACACCGGCACCGACAGCGAAGGCGAGCCGCTCCTCCAGGAACGCTGCGACCTCGGCGGCGACGTCCTCGTAGCGCGGATCGACCTGCATGGTCCGCGGCGAGCCGAGCATGTGCATCAGGCAGAGATAGGCGTCCGCCTCTGCGACCACGCCGGCCAGCTCGGGATCGGCGCGCAGCGCGGTGACGTCGTTCACCAGCTCCGCTCCGAGGGCCAGGGCGCGCCGCGCCACCTCGGCCTTGGACGTGTCGATCGAGACCGGCAGCTCGCCGCCCACGGCCTCGAGCACCGGAACGACGCGGCGCAGCTCCTCGTCCAGCGAGACGCCGTCCGACCCGGGGCGGGTCGACTCGCCGCCGACGTCGACGATCGCGGCGCCCTCGGCGACCATGCGCCGCGCGGCAGCGACGGCCGCATCCGCTTGCAGGGTCACCCCGCCGTCCGAAAAGGAGTCGGGCGTCACGTTGACGACTCCCATCACGGACGGCGGGGCGAAACGCTCCTCCAGCGGCGGCCTCACGCCCGCCAGCGTAGTCGCGTCGCTACGCGGCAGGCGGCGCCACGGCCGGAGTCGCCTGCGGCGCCTTCGCGCCTCCGATCGCGACCCGCCAGACCCTCGCGACACCGATCAGCAGGATGAGAGCCCCCACCGCGCCGAGCCAGCTGCCGGTGTCGAGCTGCCCGAACTCGCCGAAGGCGTTTCCGATCAGCAACGCCTCGTAGACCCCGAACGTGATCGCGGCCAGGATCAGCGTGCCGTCGGCCGTTACGCGGCCCGCCGAGCCGAAGGCCGTGGCCGCGCCGAGCCCTCCGCCGCCGATCACGAGCAGGAGCATCAGCGCCGGCAGGGCGCGCCCCTTGTCGATCAGGTCCCAGTAGCTCTGACCGGTCGCGTCCGCGGTGAGCCAGATTGCGATCAGGCACAGAACCCGGCCGAGAATCGCCAGAACAGCCGCGTCGAGCCCGGGACGCGTGACGGTCACCGATCGCGAGCTGAGCGAGATCCACATGCCGAGCGGGATCAATCCCGCGCAGATGCCGAGCCAACCGCCGGTGGCGACGAACTCGAAGTGATTGAACCCGAGGGCCGCCGGAATGAACAGATAGAACCCGAACGCCGCGGAGCCGGCGACGGCCGCCGCCGCGTCGAGATCCTCCCGGCCCGCGAGGCCCGCCGCCAGCAGCACCGCAGTCAGGATCAACGCCACCAGCAGGAACGCGAGAACGGTGCCGTCGTCGCTGTACGCCCTGGAAAGACCGTTGACCGAGAAGTAATCGATCCAGATCGCGACGCAGCCCACAGACGACGCCGACCGCCGCGATCCCTTTCCCTATCCGAGCCTGATCCATCGCCTGCTCCTCCCTAGCCCTCTCCCGTGTGGGTGAATAGCACGGGAACGAGCGCGATTCAAGTGCAGAGCTTCTGGTGCCGGGCACGTGCCTGGCACCGGAAGTGTCCGCATGAGACGAGGTCAGGTGGCGGCGCGGCTACGGCCCGGATGGTTCAGGCGGCGGCGGCTGCATCGTGGCGCCCGGCAGCGGGAACGACTTCGGCTGCGGCAGCTGCCGCTTGCGCTTCTCGGCGGGCTTCTCGGCGACCGGCGCAGGCGTCTCCTCGACGAAGATGTTCTCCTCGGCCTCGCCTGCGAGCAGCCGCTCGAACTGATCCTTGTCGATCGTCTCGCGCTCGATCAGGATCACCGACATGGTGTGCAGCTCCTCCATGTGCTCGCGCAGCACCTGGAGCGCCGTCTCGTGCGCCTCCTCGATCACCCTGCGGATCTCGTCGTCGATCTCGCGCGCCATCTCCTCGGAGTAGTCCGGCTCGGCGGACATCTCACGGCCGAGGAAGGGCATCTCGTGGTTGCGGCCGAGCACACGCGGGCCGAGCCTCTCGCTCATCCCGTAGCGCATGATCATCTGCTTCGAGATCGAGGTCACCTTCTCGATGTCGTTGGCGGCTCCGGTCGTCACCTCGTGGAAGACGAGCTCCTCCGCCGCACGACCGCCCAGCGTCATCGCCATCAGCGACATCAGCGAGGCCTTCGTGGTCAGGTAGCGATCTTCGCGCGGCAGCGAGATCGTGTAGCCGAGCGCCTGGCCGCGGCTGATGATCGAGATCTTGTGGATCTCGTCGGTGTGCTCGAGGTAATGGCCGACGAGGGCGTGGCCCATCTCGTGATAGGCCGTGATCTTCCGCTCCTCCTCCGACAGCAGCCGGGTCTTCTTCTCGGGACCGGCGATCACACGCATGATCCCTTCCTCGAGCTCCTCCTGCTCGATCAGCTTCTTGCCGCGGCGCGCCGCGAGCAGTGCAGCCTCGTTGACCAGGTTGGCGAGGTCGGCGCCGGTGAAGCCGGGCGTGCCGGCGGCCAGCGTGTCGAGGTCGATCTCCCGCGCCAGCGGCTTGCCCTTCGTGTGCACCTCGAGGATCTTGCGGCGGCCGATGCGGTCGGGCCGATCGACGACGATCTGCCGGTCGAAACGACCCGGCCGAGCAGCGCCGGATCGAGGATGTCGGGGCGGTTCGTAGCGGCGATCAGGATCACGTTGTCCTTGAGCTCGAAGCCGTCCATCTCGACGAGCAGCTGGTTCAGCGTCTGCTCACGCTCGTCGTGGCCGCCGCCGAGGCCCGCGCCGCGGTGCCGCCCGACGGCGTCGATCTCGTCGATGAACACGATGCACGGCGCCGCCTGCTTGGCCTGCTCGAACAGATCACGCACGCGCGAGGCGCCGACGCCGACGAACATCTCGACGAAGTCCGAGCCGGAGATCGAGAAGAACGGCACGCCCGCCTCGCCCGCGACAGCGCGCGCCAGCAGCGTCTTACCGGTGCCGGGCGGGCCGTAGAGCAGCACGCCCTTCGGAATACGGGCTCCCAGCGCCTGGAACTTCTTCGGGTTCTCGAGGAACTCCTTGATCTCCTGGAGCTCCTCGACCGCCTCGTCCACCCCGGCCACGTCCTTGAAGCCGATCTTCGGCGAATCAGGCGCCATCCGCTTGGCACGGCTCTTCCCGAAGCTCATCACCTTCGAGCCGCCACCCTGCACCTGGTTCATCAGGAAGATCCAGAAGCCGAACAGGAGCACGAACGGCAGCAGCGAGGTGAGGATCCCCCACCACGGCGAGCCGCCGACGCCCTTCGAGTCGAAGTCGACCTTGTTCCGCTGCAGCGTGTTCTGGAACCCGAGCGCCGACTGGTCGCTCGGATAGTTCACGTTGAACTTCGTGCCGTCCTTGAGCTGCGCGGTGATCTGCCGCTTGCTGGGATCGAAGGTGATCAGCTCGAACTGGCCCGGATTGCTCTTGACGCTCTGGATCAGGCCGCCGTAGGTCTCCTTCTTCGTCGTCGACTTGTGCGGAATCAGCGTCTGGCTCGCCAGGTACACGAGCAGCACGATGACGACGAGAGGGAATAAAGCGCTGCGGAAGAAGCGATTCACGCGATTTCTCCAGCCAAGATAGCAGGCACCTCGTCCTTCGCTCCAGGCGGGCGAGCGGTTTTCACACGCCTTCGGGAATCAGGTCCTCGCTCAGTACGCCGACGTACGGCAGGTTCCTGTATCGCTCCGCAAAATCGAGCCCGTAGCCGATCACGAACCGGTTCGGGATCTCGAATCCGACCCAACGAACCGGCACGTCGATCTCACGGCGCGCCGGCTTGGTGAGCAGCGCGGCGACCTCGAGCGATGCCGGCTCGCGCGACTCGAGGTTGCGGATCAGATAGGAGAGCGTGAGGCCCGAGTCGATGATGTCCTCGACGACGAGCACGTGGCGTCCCTCGATGTTGATGTCGAGATCCTTGAGGATGCGGACGACCCCCGAGCTGTCGGTCGCGGCGCCGTAGCTCGAGATCGCCATGAAGTCGACCTCGCACGGCACGGTCAGGTGCCGCATCAGGTCGGACATGAAGAAGACGGCGCCCTTGAGGACGCCGACGAGCAAGGGATCGCGCCGCTGGTAGAAGGCGGAGATCTCCTCCCCCAGCTCGGCGATGCGGGTCTGGAGCGTCGCCTCGTCGATCAGCACCTCCCCGACGCCGCGCTCCAGCTCAGTCCGCGTCGTCACCCACGCTCCGCCGCTCCGGCACCGGCAAAGCCGGCGCCTCCGCTCTTGGGCGGCTCCGTCGAGCCTACGCCGCTGCCGGCGTCGCCTCGAAGCCCGGCTCCGGCGCCCGAGGAACGGGGGCTCGTGCTTCTCCCACTCCACCCCGTCAGTCTCCACGATTCCGGGCACGGCCACAACCTCCCCCTCGTGGACGACGAGCGGCCAGCCGTCGCGCTCGCGGCGCGGCACCTTGGCATCGACGAACACGTCCTGGATCTTCCTCCCGCGGCCGCGGAGACGATCGCCGGGCCGCCGGGTGCGCACCTCGAGCCCGGGTAGATCGGACGCGATCTCCCAGGGGCCGAAACGGACCGGGCCGCGCTCCAGCGAGATGCGGTCGTACTCGCGGACGGCTCGGATCCCGTCGCCGAGGTCTGCCTCCTTCGTCCCGTCCCGGGCCGCGAGCAGC
This sequence comes from uncultured Actinomycetes bacterium, assembly GCA_963742925.1. GTDB lineage: Bacteria > Actinomycetota > Thermoleophilia > Gaiellales > Gaiellaceae > PALSA-612. Next base: position 187,941 of record CAVUNV010000006.1, read on the forward strand.
TCCAGCAGCGTCTGCTCGAGCCTCCGCGGCAGGCGCGGGCGCTCGTCCTGCGTCGCCAGCGCGAGCAGGTTTGCACGCGCGCGGGGATCGAGCTCCTCGAGCAGCGGCAGGATCGCCGTCCGGATCAGGCCGCGCTTCGTCCGGGCGTTCGAGGTGTCGAGCCGGTAGGAGAGGCCGGCGGCGGCGCAGTACGCCTCGGTCTCCTCTCGCCACAAATCGAGCAGCGGCCGCACGACGCCGTCTGCGCGCTTCGCGCTGATCCCGCCCGGACGGCCGCTCGAGACGAGACGGTAGAGCACCGTCTCGACCTGGTCGGAGGCGGTGTGCCCCGTCGCCCGCAGGCGGTCGGTGCCGAACGAGTACCGCAGCCGGCGGAGCTCGTCCTCCGTCCGGCCGGGCGGCGCGTCGACGACCTCGGCGCCGAGCACATCGCGGCAGAAGCGCGCGTCCTCCGCGGACTCTGCGCCGCGCAGCCCGTGGGCCACGTGCAGGGCGGAGACGCGGTAGCCGAGCTCGCCGAGGACGTGCCAGAGGCAGGTCGAGTCCGCCCCGCCGGAGACGAGGCAGGTGACCTCGCCCCGCGGCGGGATCAGCTCGAGCCCGCGGATGTGCCGCTCGACGCGTTCCCGAAGCTTGCGGACGTCCATCGGCTCCATTGTGGCAAGCCGCCGGTGCCGGGCACGAGGGGTGTCCGTGGTCGACAAGGCAGATCGAAGCGGCCGCCGTGCGGCTGCGTCCCTAGCCAGCCTTAATAGCCGTGAGCCGAAGGGCCGGATTGGCCCAAGGCTTTCACGGCTGCGACTAGAAGATCAGGCTGCGGTAGGAGATCGTTCGGCGCATCCCGATGCCCTCGTAGACACGGATCGCCGGCGCGTTGTCCGAGCGAACGAACAGACAGACCGCCGGCGTTTGCTCGAGCAGGCGGCGGCAGAGGTCGCGCATCGCGCGCGAGCCGTACCCTCGGTTCCGGGCGGACGGATCGACCCACACCTGCTGCAACTGGACTACCTGCGGCGTCCACGCCGAGGCCTCCGCCTTGAACAGGATGGTCTCGCCCTCGAGCCAGACCCACGAGCGCCCCTCGGCGATCTGCGCCTGGGTTCGCCAGCGGAAGCCCTCCCGGTCGCGGCGCAGCGGGTCGATCCCGATCTCCTCGAAGTGAGCCTGCGCACACGCCGGCACCAGCAGGTCGAGGTCACGCGTCGTGGCCTCGCGCAGCCCACTCGCGCCGGGAGGCGGCGGCTCGTCGATGACGTACACCGGTTGCCCGGGTCGATCGTCGCGCGGCGTGGGCATCCGCGAACCGGCGGCGGCCCAGAGCTCGGTCACCGCCCTCTCTTCGCCGATGAGCATTCGCGCGCGGCTGCGCGATGTGGCGTCGGCAAACGCCGCGCACCCATGACCCGACGGGACGATGTTGGCACCGAGGTGGCAGAGCGCGGTCAGGCGACCGCCCTCGTCGACGGCGCAGAACCGGCCGAGGCCACGGCGGGCGACGTCCTCCAGGAACACCCGCTCGACGGGATCCTCGTCACAGAACGCGAGGATCTGATCGAGGGACGGAATCACTGGCTCTCCCACGGCACCGGAGACTTTAGAAAACGGCCGCGACCGGAAAGTCGTAGGCTTTCGCGCCATGCCGATCCACCTGCGCGCCGAGCCCGGGGACTACGCGGACGCCTGCCTGCTGCCGGGCGACCCGTTGCGCGCCAAGTACATCGCCGAGACCTTCCTCGAGGAGGCACGGCAGGTGAACGGGGAACGCGGCATGCTCGGCTACACGGGCACCTTCCGCGGCAAGCGGGTGTCGGTGCAGTCGAGCGGGATGGGCTGCCCCTCTGCCGCGATCGTGATCGAGGAGCTCGCCATGCTCGGCGTCAAGCGCATCCTCCGCGTCGGGACGTGCGGAGGCCTGCAGGCGGACATGAAGCTCGGCGACCTGATCATCGCGCTCACCGCCGTTCCGGCCGACGCGAGCGCGCAGCATCTGATCGGCGAGCCGCACGTGCCGACGGCCGACTGGGATCTCGTCCACGGCGCCGTCCACGCCGCCAAGGAGCTCGGGAAGCCGGTCCGCGTCGGCCCGATCGTGTCGAGCGACCTCTTCTACAACCCGGACGGCGGCCAGTACCAGCGCTGGTCCGAGCGGGGCGTGCTCGCGGTCGAGATGGAGGCAGCGATCCTGTTCACCCTCGGGGCGCTGCGGAAGGTCAAGACCGGCTGCCTGCTGACCGTCTCGGACGTCGTCGTGGAGGGCGAGTTCATCCGTATCTCCGACGAGGAGATGCGCGCTGCCGTCGACCAGATGACCGAGCTCGCGCTCCACACCGCGACGGCGGACGAGAAGCATTAGCGACCGCCGGATCGTCTTCCTCGTCAACCCCGCCTCTGCCGGCGGTGCGACCGGCCGCCGCTGGCCCGAGCTCGCCCGCCGCGCCGCCGAGCTCGGCCTGAGCGGAGACGCCCTCTTTTCGGAGCAGCCCGAGCACCTGCGCGAGCTCGCGCGCGACGCGGCCGCGGGTGGAGCCACGCTGCTCGTCGCGGTCGGCGGCGATGGGACGATCAACGAGGTGGTCAACGGGCTGGCCGGGACCGACGGCGCCGAGCTGGCCGTCATCCCGCGAGGCACGGGCGGGGACTTCGTGCGCACGTTCGGCATCCCGTCGCGGCTCGAGGACGCGGTTCGCGTTGCGCTGGAGGGCACAACCCGGACGATCGACGTCGGCCGCGCGAGCTACCGGTCGTGGAGCGGCGAGCCGGGGGAGTCCTACTTCGCCAACATCGCGAGCGCGGGCATGAGCGGCGCGGTGGCGAAGCGGACCAACGAGGCGACGCTGTCCCCGCTCGGCGGCAAAGCCGCCTATCTGTGGTCGACGCTGGCCGTGTTCGCGCGCTGGCGGAACGCCGAGGTGCGCGTCACCGTCGACGGGGAAGCGCGAGCCGGGCCGATGTTCGACGTGATCGTCGCGAACTGCCGCTATCTCGCCGGCGGGATGAAGATGTGCCCCGACGCCGAGCCGGACGACGGGCTCTTCGACGTCCTGTTGATCGGAGACGTCACGAAGCTCGATCTCGTCCGGACGATGCCGAAGATCTACCGCGGCACCCACCTGCCCCACCCGAAGGCCGAGCTCCTGCGCGGCGCAGTCGTCACCGTCGACGCCGCCGATCCACTACCTGTCGAGCTCGACGGCGAGCAGCCGGGGACGACGCCGGTTCGCTTCGACGTCGTCCCGCAGGCCCTGAGGCTCCGCGTGCCTGCCTAGGCTGCGGGCGGCTTGGGCTTGGCCCGGGTCGCGCTCTTGCGAGTCGCCGTCCGGCGCCGTGTCGTCGCGCTCTTCGGCTTCTCGAGCGAGGCGAGCCGCTTCTCGATCGCGCTGACGCGGCGCTCCAGCGGATCGATCCTCCGCAGCTTCGCAGCCATGTCGTCGACCCCGGTGCGGACGTCGCCCATCAGCTTCAGGATCGACTTCCCGCCGGGCAGCTCCGAGACCCGCTGCAGCGCGTCCTCGCCGGCGCCGGTGAGCCGGGAGACGACGGCCTTGTCCTGTGTCTTTCGCGCACGTGCCATATCGAGACGATAGCTGGACAATCGGTGCGCGGCTACAGCTGCTCCAAGACAGCGACGAGCGTCTCGCCGGCAGGCGCGTCGATCGTCAGGTCGGCCTCGGCGTCGAACGGTGTCGATCCGCGGTTGAGAATCGCGAGTCTGCCTCCTGCGGCCTGCGCCTCCTCGGGCAGGCCGGCGACCGGATAGACGTTCAACGAGGAGCCCACGACCAGGAACAGGCCGGCGCGACGAGCCAGCTCGGTAGCGCGCTCCATCTCCTCCTGTGGCATCTGCTCGCCGAACATGACCACGTCGGGCTTCAGGATGGAGCCGCAGCGCGGACAGGCCGGGGCCGGCGCGTGCTCGAGCAGGCGCACCACCTCGTCGAAGCTCGCCTGCTCGCCGCAGGCGAGGCAGCTCGAGGTCCGGATCGAGCCGTGCACCTCGATCACGTTCTGCGATCCGGCCAGCTCGTGGAGGCGGTCGATGTTCTGCGTCACGATCGCCTCGACGTAGCCGCCGCGCTCCAGGGCGGCGAGCACGTGATGCGCCGCATTCGGCTGGGCGTCCTTCAGGACCTCGAAGCGTCGCGCGTAGAAGTCCCACACCTTGACGGGGTCGCGGCGGAAGGCCTCGATCGTCGCGTACTCCATGGGGTCGTAGCGCGCCCAGATGCCGCTCGGCGAGCGGAAGTCCGGAATGCCGCTCTCGGTCGAGACACCGGCGCCGGTCAGCACGACACAGGGCTGGTGCCCGCGAATCAGCGCGGCGAGCCGCTCGGAGGACATACGTCATTTGTACCTCTGCTGCGCGCACTCGACAAGGCAGATCGAAGCGGTCGCCGAGCGGCCGCGTTCTGAGCGCGTTTACGGCCGTGAGCCGTAGGGCCGGATGGGCCCGAGGCTTTCGCGGCCGCGACTACTAGAGTCTTTGCCATGCCGGAGGAGCGGTTCTCCCACTCGACCGAGGTCACCGTCCGTTTCGCGGAGACGGACGCCCAGGGCATCGCGCACAACGCCGCCTACCTCGTCTGGTACGAGGTCGCCCGTGTCGACTACCTGGCCCGCTTCGCGGGCGGCTACAACCGCATCCGCAGCCAGGGCATCGAGGCACTGACCACCGAGACGCACGTGCGTTACCTCGACGCCGTCCACTTCGACGACCGGTTGCGCATCAACGTCCGCTGCGGCGGCCTCCGCGGCGCCCGCTTCCGGTTCGACTACCTGATCGAGCGGGTCACGGAGAGCGGCGCCGAGGTGGTTGCGGACGGCTGGACGCTCCACGCCGTGGTCGACGGCGAGACCTTCCGCCCCACACGGCTTCCCGAGTGGCTTCGCGAGGCGATCACACTCGCCGAGGCCGACTCGACGGCTTAGATGGGTGATGCCATGAGATCGTGCTCCTCGGGGCGCGAGCTGGCTGCTCTGGGGCGCGGCGACGTGACGTCGCCGATACGAGGGCGTATCGGTGACGGCGCGACGGCGTGAAGCGCACGCCTACCGGAGGCCGGCTCCGCCGGCATCCGGTAGGCGGGAGCGGCCCAGACACGCCAGATCGCGCAGCCGAGCGCGCGAGATCGTGGCATCAACCATCTAGTGCGGGATGCCTGCCGCGCCCGTGGGACCGATCGGCCCCGTCGGCCCGGTTGGCCCCGTCGGCCCGGTCGGCTTCGCGGGCTTCTTCTTCGTCCCGATGTCGACCACGCGCTTCTCGCCGTCGTAGCGCGAGTACCAGACATTGTCGTAGAGGAGCTTGCCGTCGGCGGAATACACCTTCCGGTGGACGCTCGTCGAAAGCGGCGATGAGCCCGCCTCCACGATCACCTTCGTCCCCCTGGTCAGACTCGGGTTCTTCACCCACGTCGTCGGGGGACGCCCGGTCACGACGAGCGGCGCCGTGACGCTCTCGACCCGGCGGTGAGGGCTCGTGCCGTACAGGTTCACGGTCAGCGAGTACGAGGAGACGAAGGTGCGCAGGAGCAGCCAGGCCTTCGTGTCGTTGACGAACTTGAGGTCGACGTCCGGGTAGTTGACCGTGGCGTCGCGGCCCTGCGGGTAGTGGCTGATGTAGAGCGCGTGATTCGTGCGCGCGGTGATGTTCAGCCCCGCGTCGTACGCCGCGTTGAAGACCGTCGTCGACACCTGGCAGACCCCGCCGCCGAGCCCGGTCGTGACCTCGCCGTTGATGATCACCGGCGCCTCGAGGAAGCCCTTGGAGGCGTTGCGGTCTCCTGTCGTGCCGTTGAACGAGAAGGTCGAGCCGGGAGGGATGAGGGTGTCGTCGATCAGATGGGCGACGAGCTGGACGTTGTGGATGCGGTTCGCGACACCTCCGAACTGGGTCGTGTAGCTCGAGACCAGCTCCTTGACGCCCATCGCCTGGAGATCCTTCGTGGTGCGCTTCGCCTGCTTCGTCTCGATGACGATGACCGCCGTCCTGTTCGTCGGCGAGAGCGCCCCACGGACGATGTTCTTGGCGGTGGCGGGCACGTTCAGGGTGCGTCCGCGGAGGTCGGGGACGATCCTGACGCTGCTGCCCGAGACGGCGAAGCTCGCGTCCTGCGGCGGCCGGTTGAGCGCCTTCTGGAGCCGGAGCATGAAGGCGTCTGCCTGCTTGCCGCCGAGCGTGATCGCCTGAGAGCCGCCGGCCGGGAGTCGCAACATCGACGCGAGCTGCCAGCGCGGTAGGCGGTATCGCGTCGAGCCGAGCTGGAGGTCGACGGGCGACGAGACGGCCGTCCGCACCCGGGAGACCTCGGCGACGAGCATCGAGGTGGTCACCTGCGGCGGCTGCGGCGACAGGGCCAGCACGACCGGAGCGCGGCTGAGGCCGGCGAACCGCGCCAGGATCTCCTTCTGCGCCTCGGAGCGGTCGATGGAGATGCCGGCATGGCCCGGCACGACGACGGGACGCAAGCCGTGGAGCTGGATCGCCGCGTCGCGCGGCTGGCGACCGACGCTCCGCACGATCCGGTCGAGAGCGAGGCCGAGAGCATGCCCGTCGGTCCCCGCCGCGGCCGCGACGTTCACCCCGAACAGGTCCTGGAAGAGACGGCGGAAACCGCGGATCGGGCCGAAGCCGTCGGACTTCGAGCGCGCCGACGCGACGGCGCCGGCCCAGTCGACGTGGATGCCGAGGTCGGCCTGACGGAGCATGAACGTGTGACCGGCCACATGAACCGGGACGGGCGTGGCCGCGACCGCCGCAGCCTTCCCCTCCAGCAGCCGCACCGCCTCTTTCGTCGTCAGGCCGCCGACGTCGACGCCGGCAATCGACTCACCCGACGGAAGCGTCCCGGGGGAGCCGGCGTAGACCTCGGCGACGATCAGAGAGCCGACCGCGGCCAGCACGACAACGGCTCCGAGGAGCCGCCTGATCGTACGGTTGCGCGCCTGGCGCTGCCGCCTCATGCGCAACGCCGCAAGCTGCGCCTCCTTGTGGGCGACGTCGGCCTGCACCGGCGGCCATTCTACCGAGCGGCCATTCGCCCTTTCGGGGATGATTTCCGCGTGCCGCCGGTCGAAGCATCACTCACGCTCGAGGAGGCCCGCGGTCTCTGGGAGCCCGTCGGCCCGTACCTGAACACGGCGAGCTACGGGCTTCCGCCGCGGCCCGCGTGGGAGGCGCTGCAGGTCGCGCTCGACGACTGGCGACGGGGGCGGACCAGCTGGGAGCACTGGAACGAGGCGACCGAGCGCGCCCGCGAGCTGTTCGGCCGGCTCGTCGGCGTACCGGCGGAGCGCGTCGCGACGGGATCGACCGTCTCCACGTTCGTCGGCGTGCTCGCAGCGTCCGTTCCCGACGGCGCCCGCGTGGTCGTCCCGGAGATCGACTTCGCGTCGCTCCTCTTTCCCTTCCTCGTCCACGAGCAGCGCTTCGACGTCGTCACGGTGCCTCTGGAGCGGCTCGCGGACGCAGTGGACGAGTTGACCGACGTGGTGGCCTTCAGCGCCGTGCAGTCCTCGAACGGGGCCGTCGCGGACATCGACGCCGTGCTTCGCGCGGCGGCGGCGAACGAGGCGCTGACGATCGTCGACGCGACCCAGGCCTGCGGCTGGCTGCCGCTCGACGCCTCGCGCGTCGACGCGCTCGTGTGCGCGAACTACAAATGGCTGATGTCCCCGCGCGGCACGGCCTTTCTCGCCCTGTCCGAGCGGCTCCAGCAGCGAACGGAGCCGCTCCTGGCCGGCTGGTACGCGGGCGAGGACGTTCACGCCTCCTACTATGGGCGGCCGCTGCGAGTCGCCTCGACGGCGAGGAGGCTCGACACGTCGCCCGCCTGGTTCAACTGGGTCGCAGCAGCCCCGGCCCTGGAGACACTGCTCGCCGTCGGGATCGACACGGTTCGCGACCACGACGTGCGCCTGGCCAACCGCTTCCGGGCCGGGCTCGGCCTACCGGCGTCCGACTCGGCGATCGTCTCGGCCGACGTGAGCGGCGCGGCCGAGAAGCTGGCCGCGGCAGGCATCCTCACCTCGGTTCGCGCCGGTTCGCTCCGCGCGTCGTTCCACCTCTACAACACGGAGGCAGACGTCGACGCGGCGCTGGGAGCGCTCCTCGGCTGACCCGCAGTGCCAGGCACGTGCCTGGCACCGGCATCGGCAGACGGGGCCGGGCAAGGAGCGCCGCTCGGGTCGGATCTCCCGCTTCAACCGGGGAGTCTGATCTCCACCTCCGTCCCTCGTCCGACCGCCGACCGGATGTCGAAGTCGCCGCCGGCGCTCTCGACCCTCTCCCGCTGCGACTGCAAGCCGATGTGACCCTCGGCGATCCGCTGGGGCAACACGTCGAGGTCGAAACCGCGGCCGTCGTCGCGCACGGCCAGCGCGACGGAGCCGTCGAGAACGCCGAGCTCGACCGACACGTTGGCCGCCTGGGCGTGCGCCGCCGCGTTCGCGAGCAGCTCGCGCGCCGCGCCGAACAGCAGCACCTCCTGGGGGTGCCGGCGCGGATAGGAGAGGTCGAAGAGAACACGGAAGCCGCCGCGGCGGGCCGCGCGCTGCCCGGCCGCCCTGAGCGCCGCCTCCAGGCCGGATTGCTCGAGGACGTACGGGTGGAGCTCGACGACTGCCTCGCGGAGCTCGGCGATCGTCGCCTCGACCGCAGCATCGGCACGGCTGAGCGCCTCGCTTCCACCTGCGTCCGCTACCTCCTCGAGATCGTGCCTCGCCGACAGCAGGTTCTGAATCGCATGGTCGTGCAGGCCCTCGGCGAGGGCGCGCCGCTCGCGCTCGCCGGCGCTCAGCGCCTCCGCGATCAACCCGCGGCGACGCTCGGCGAGCTCCGCGACGCGACGGGTGCGCTGCTCGAGCACGGCCGACAGCAGCACCGCCGCCAGGCCGATCCAGATCAGATAGCCCACCTGGACGGCGATGAACCGCGTCGCCTGCGGTCTCGTGTGCGCCGGGTGGGCGACGGCCTGCAGGAGGTACGCGACGACCACCACCGAGCTGGACACGGCGGTCAGCTCGGGACGGAAGCGGAACGCAACGGCGATCGGCACCAGGAAGTACGTGAGGCGCGCCTCCGAGTAGGCGCCGCCCGAGAGCACGACGAGCATGGTGATCGCCGCGACGTCTGCAGCCGTCCCGGCGAGCGCGAAGCTCGGGCTCACCGGCCGCCGGTAGACCCAGACGAGCATGGCGACTGCGTAGACCGAGACCACCGCGACACCGATCAAGAAGTCGGTCCGCTCCTCCTCCGGGGGCGGGAGCGTCTCCGCGGCGACGATCAGCGGGATCGCGAGCAGACGGAGCCAGGCAACGCGCCGCTCGACCTCCGCCAGCGCGGCCGGGGTGGTCTCCGAGTATCGGCTCCTCCAGCCGAGCAGCAAGGCGGCCTATTCGATCAGACGGCGGCGCATCGCCTCGGCGACGGCGGCGGCGCGGTCGGAGACGCCCAGCTTCTCGTAGAGATGCTGGACGTGCGTCTTCACCGTCGTCACGCCGAGGTACAGCTCCTTCGCGATCTCCGGCAGGCTCTTGCCGGCGGCGATCATGCTCAGGATCTCGTGCTCCCGCTCGGTCAGAACCGGCGCGTCGCCGACCCGGCGGACGCGGATCTCGGAGACGAGCCCCGCGGTCAGCTCCGGCGGGAGCACGGTCTCACCGCGCGCGCAGGCCAGCACCGCATCGACGATCTCGTCGCGCTTTGCCTCCTTCGGCAGGTAGCCGGACGCTCCGGTCTGAAGAGCCTCGTAGACGAGCCCGCTGTCGGTGAAGGCCGAGAGCAGGAGCACGCGCGTGGCCAGCCCGTCGCGAGTGACCGCGTGCACGACGGAGACACCGTCGAGGTCCGGCAGCTTGTAGTCGATCAGCGCGACGTCGGGAGCGTGCTCGCGGATCTGGTCGAGCGCTCCACGCCCGTCCTCGGACTGGGCCACGACTTCGACACGACCGCTGGCCGTCAGCGCGCGGACGACTCCCTCGCGGTAGAGCGGGTGATCGTCGGCGACCACGACCCGCACCTTCTTCTTCGTGTCGGCCACTGCATCCATCGTACGCCTCTCGGTTCCCAACCAGCATCCGCGTGCCCGCGGCGCTCCGTCATCCCGCCGACGACGGATCCGGCTGTCTGGCCCGCCTGCGCATCGGAGGATGCCCGCCTCATCCCCTCTCATCCGTTCGGCCGCACAGGTGTGCCCGGCAGGTGCCAGGCACGCGCGGTCCGCAATACTGACCCGTGCGCGCGCGTATCGCCGCAGTCCTGCTCGTAGTCGCGGCCGGCACGGCCACGGGTGCCGTCGCGTCGAGCTCGGGCTCAGGCTCGGCCTGCGGGGCTCGATCGAGGAGAAGTCCTTCCATTCGAATGCGCTGCGCGGGCAGCTCCGCTTCGCCGTCTACCTCCCGCCCGGGTACGAGGCCGGCGGCCGCTACCCCGTCATCTACTACCTCCACGGCCTCCCGGCCACGAGCGACGCCTTCCGCACCTTCGGATTCGTCCCCGCCACGCTGGAGCAGCGCCGCCTCAGCGCGCTCGTGGTCGCCCCGCAGGGGGCCCGGGACGGTGACTCCGACCCCGAGTACCTGGACTGGGGCCCCGGACGCAACTGGGAGACCGCGATCGCCCAGGAGCTTCCGGCCTACGTCGACGCGCACTACAGGACGATTCGCGGCCGGACCGGCCGAGCCCTGATCGGGCTCTCCGCCGGCGGGTACGGCGCCTTCCTGCTCACGCTCCACCATCTCGAGTCCTTTGCCGTCGTCGAGTCCTGGAGCGGCTACTTCCATCCGACCGATCCGTCCGGCACGAAGACTCTCCATCTGAGCTCGCCGCAGGCCGACGCCCGGGCGAGCGCTCACACGCTCGTCGCGAACCTGCGGCAGGCCGTTCGCCGCTATCCGACCCTGCTCGCGTTCTACGTCGGCAAGGGCGACACACGTTTCCGGGCCGAGAATGTCAGGCTCAACCGGGAGCTCACGACGGCCCGCGTCCCGCACGTGTTCCGTCTCTACGCCGGCGGCCACTCGCTCGACCTCTGGGAGCGCGAGGCGGGAGATGGCTGGCGCTCGCGCTGGGCCGTCTCGAGCGGGGGACGAAGGGCTAGGATCAGACAGACCCTGTCGCATACCCGGAGGACTATCTCGTGGCCGCGAAGAGCGCCGCGCCCCCCACGCTCGATCCACTCGACTTCCTGGCGGTCGACGCACTCCTCGACGACGAGGAGAAGGCGATTCGCGACACGGTGCGGGCGTTCGTGCGCGAGCGGATCGTGCCGGAGGTCGGCGACTGGTTCGAGCAGGGCGTCCTCCCGCGGGAGGTGCTCACCGATCTTGCCGCCCTCGGCCTGTTCGGCATGCACCTGGACGGCTACGGGCTGCCGGGGGCGAGCGCCGTGGCGTACGGCCTGGCGTGCATGGAGCTCGAGGCCGGAGACTCCGGCACGCGAAGCGCGGTCTCGGTCCAGGGATCGCTGGCGATGTTCGCGATCTGGCGGTGGGGCTCGGAGGAACAGAAGGAGCGGTGGCTGCCGCGGATGCACTCCGGCGAGCTGATCGGCTGCTTCGGATTGACCGAGTCGGACGCAGGCTCGGATCCCGGCTCGATGCGGACGCATGCCCGCCGTGACGGGAGCGACTGGGTGCTGAACGGCTCGAAGATGTGGATCACGAACGGGACGATCGCCGACCTGGCCGTGGTCTGGGCCCGGACGGACGAGGGGGAGATCCGCGGCTTCGTGGTCGAGAAGGGAATGCCCGGCTTCAGCGCGCCCGAGATCCACAAGAAGCTGTCGCTGCGCGCCTCGGTGACCTCCGAGCTCGTGCTCGACGACGTCCGCGTGCCCGACGAGAACATGCTGCCCGAGGCGAACTCGCTGCGCGGGCCTCTCTCCTGCCTGGACGAGGCGCGCTACGGCATCGTCTGGGGTGCCGTCGGAGCCGGACGGGCGTGCTTCGAGGCCGCGCTCGACTACGCGAAGGAGCGGATCGTCTTCGGCAAGCCGATCTCCGCCTACCAGCTCACGCAGGAGAAGCTGGCCGAGATGGCGCTCGAGATCAACCGCGGCACGCTCGTCGCCCTGCACATCGGCCGCATGAAGGACGCGGGGACGCTCCGGCCCGAGCACGTCAGCCTGGGCAAGATGGGCAACGTGCGGGGGGCGCTCGAGGTCTGCCGCTCGGCGCGCACCATCCTCGGCGGCAACGGGATCACGCTCGAATACCCCGTGATCCGGCACATGAACAACCTCGAGTCCGTGCTGACGTACGAGGGGACGCACGAGGTGCACACGCTCGTCGTCGGCGGGGCGATCACCGGCACCCCGGCCTTCCGCTAGGGCTGCGTAGCTCCGAACTACCCGACGAGCCCGAGCGCCGCCGGCAGCTCGGCGAGCGACTCGATGCGATCCGCAGCGTCGGGAAAGCGTCTCGCCCGGTCGACCAGCACCGCCCGCATCCCGACGGCGCGCGCACCCGCGACGTCGTCCTCCGGCGAGTCGCCGACCATCACGGCGCGCTCCGCCGGACAATCGACCAGCTCCAGGGCCGCCCGGAAGATCAGCGGGCTCGGCTTCACCTTCCCGTACGAGCCCGACGCGATCCAGCCGTCGACCTCGAGCGCGAAGTGGCGCACGAACTCGCCGAGGTCGCGACTCGTGTTCGACACGAGACCGAGCTTCAGGCCGCTCCGGCGCAGCTCGCGAAGCACCGGAACCGCGTCGTCGTAGAGCTCGAAGTGCGCCGCCTGCTCCCAGCGCCGCACGATCTGCATCGCGATCTCGCCCACCGCCGCGTTCCCGCCCCCGCCCATGCCGCGGACGATGTCCTCCGTGAACCTCACCCAGACCTCCTCTTCGTGATCGAGGTCCGGATGACGCCGCAGATCGTCGATCGCCGCCAACCGTGCCGCCTCGTAGCGCGCGGGATCGAGCTCGAGCCCGAACTCGCGGCCGAGCGCGACGTAGCCGTCCGGCCCGAGCTCCGGCCCCGGACGGCAGAGCGTGAAATCGACGTCGAAGAGAACCGCGCGGAGGGGATTCACACCGTCGACGGCCACCGGTAGGCGGCGGGCCGGCGGCTGGCAAGCGATGGGAACCGCGCCCGAATCGCCTCGAGCCGTGCCCGATCGAGCTCGGCGGCGATCACCGTCTCCTCGTCCGGCGCCTGCGCGACCACGATGCCCCACGGGTCGACGATCGATGCCCGCCCGAAGCTTTGCCGGCCGGGCAGCGTCTCGCCGATCTGCGCGGCCGCGGCGACGAAGCACTGGTTCTCGACCGCACGCGCCCGCAGCAGGAGCTCCCAGTGGTCCCTGCCCGTGTAGAGCGTGAAGTGCGCCGGCACCGTGAACAGGAGCGCTCCCTCGAGCGCCAGGATCCGGTAGAGCTCCGGGAAGCGGATGTCGTAACACACCGTCAGGCCGACCGGCCAGCCCTCGATCTCCGTCACGACCGGCTCGTCGCCCGGCTCCTCCGCGTCCGACTCGCGGTAGACGAAGCCGCCCGCCTCGACGTCGAACAGGTGGATCTTCCGATAGACCGCTGCGACCTCGCCCTCGGGATCGCAGACGACGCATGTGTTCGAGAGCTTGTCGCGACCCTCGCGGCGCTCCGAGATCGAGCCGCCGACGAGCGTGATCCCGTGCCCCCGCGCCCAGCCGCGCATCGCCGCGACCGTGTCGCCGTCGAGCGGCTCCGCGGCGGCGAGGAGCTGCTCGTGGTCGCCGATCGCATCCCACTTCTCCGGCAAGACGACGAGATCGGCGCCCGTCGCAGCCGCACGGGCGACGAGCCGCTCCGCCTTCTCGAGGTTCACGGCCCTGTCGGCGCGACTCGTCATCTGGACGCACGCCACGCGGATCGTCTCGGCCACACTCGAACGATAGCTTCGCCGCGCTAATCTGTTCGCGTCCGGGGTGTGGCGCAGCCTGGTAGCGCGCTCCGTTCGGGTCGGAGAGGTCCCCAGTTCGAATCTGGGCACCCCGACTGAGGCGCCCGGGAGTCCGACGGCTTCCGGGCGCTTCGTCTGCGTCGAAGTCGTGACGATTTCGGCACAGACGCGTCACGATTCCCGGGCTACCGTCGTCCATGCAGACGACAAGGAGGACGACGGTGAATGTGGTCACGCTGATCGGCAATCTGGCGACGGACGTCGAGCTGAAGGAGCTCGCAGAGGGTAAGCGGGTCGCGAGCTTCCTCCTGGCCGTCGACCGGGCGAACAAGGACGGCGGCGCCGACTTCGTGCGTGTCTCCGTCTGGGACCGTCAGGCCGATCTGTGCCAGCAGTTCCTGCACAAGGGCGATCGGGCGGCGCTCGACGGCCGGCTGCGGAGCCGGTCGTGGCAGGCGCCGGACGGCACGCGGCGGAGCGCGGTCGAGGTGGTCGCGAACCGGATCCAGTTCCTGACGCCGACCGGCGGCGACAGGGCGGCGGAGACACCATTCGAGGAGGCGGCCGTGTCCTGAGCAACCTCTTCGGCCGGAAACGGCGTCTAGACTTCGCCCCCTGTGGCGCGGCGCGACGAGATCATCGCCTTCGCCGACGAGTTGCTCGACATCGGCTCCTTCCGGGACTACGGGCCGATGGGGATGCAGGTGATCGGCTCCGAGGAGGTGACGAAGGTCGTCTGCGGCGTCTCCTCGTCGCGCGAGCTCTTCCAGCGGGCGGCTGCGGCCGGTGCAGAGCTCGTGCTCGTCCACCACGGGCTGCTGTGGGAGAACGAGCCGCGAACCATCGATGCGCGCATGAAGGGACGGCTGCGGACGCTCTTCGACGCAGACATCACGCTCGCCGCGTACCACCTGGCCCTCGACGCGCATCCGGAGATCGGCAACAACGCGCTGCTCGCCCACGAGCTCGGCGTGGACGTCGAGGAGCCGTTCGCCGGGATCGGGGTCGGCGGGCGCTTCGCCGAGCCGCCGACGATCGCGGAGCTGGTCGTGCTCGTCCGGCGCGCCGTCGACCGCGAGCCGCTCGTCTTCTCCGAGGGGCCCGAGCGGATCCGGCGGGCGGCTGTCGTGACGGGCGGTGCGGCCCGTCACCTCTCGGAGGCGGCGGCCGGGGGCTACGACGTCCTGGTCACCGGCGAGGCAGCCGAGCCGACGATGATGACTGCGCGCGAGCTCGGCATCCACTTCGTCGCCGCCGGCCACTACGCGACCGAGCGTCTCGGCGTGCAGGCGCTCGCGGCCCGGATCGCAGAGCAGTTCGGCATCGACTGGGAGTTCGTCGAGCTGGAGAATCCCGTCTGATCCGCCCCCGGAAACCCGAGCCTTGCACGAGGGCCGCCCGCACAACTATGCTTCGATCGAGATGGATCTCCTCGGGACGCGGGCCCGTTGACATCCCGCGATCACACAACGTCAGCTTCGATTGAAGCCCGTCTTAGCGCACGCGCCGGCGGGCTTTTTCATGCCAAGGAGGCGAGTGATGGCGAATCACCTGACGCCTGAAGAGTTGTCCAAAGAGCTCGGGCTCAATCGCGATGACGTGATCCGGCTCTGCGTCGAGGAAGGCGTTCCGATCTACCACGGCAAGATCGACAAGTTCCTCTTCCAGGCACAGCTCAAGGCTGTCAGTACCGCGGCTCCCGAGCCGGCCTAGCCTCGAAACGTCTGCGGATCTCCTCGAGCGGCGCGAGCCGCTCGAGCCGTCTTGGTGCCGGGCACGTGCCCGGCACCGGAGCTAGCTGGCCGGAGCTAGCTGGACTTCGTCCCGGCCGTGCGGCGACGAGCCGCCGGCTTGCCCGACTTGCCGCGCGACGAAGGCTCCTTGCGCTTCTGCGCTTCCTCGACGCTGCGCCGAAGAGCCTCCATCAGATCGATCGCGGGCAGCTCCTCGACCGGCTCGGGACGGGTCACCTCCTGGCCCTCGAGCTTCGCCTCCAGCAGCTCGCGAAGATTCTCGCGGTACTCGCTCGTCAGCTGCTCGGCCGGTTGGAACTCGGTGACCATGCTGTCGATGATCTGCCGGGCGAGCGATACCTCCGAGTCCTTCACGTCCGCTTCGGCGACCGCCTCGGCGATCTCGGCCTGGGAGTAGACGTCCTCGGCGAGATACATCGTCTCGAGCGCGAGCCCGTCCCCGAGCGCGCGGATCAGGCACAGCTTCTCCTTGCCGGCGAGCACGAAGCGGCCGAGCGCGGCCATCCCCGTCTCCTGCATCGCATGCTGGAGCAGGACGTACGGCCGGCGCGCGGCGACCGCCGCGGCGGGAACGAGGAAGTAGGTGCGATCGAAGTAGATCGGGTCGACGGCGTCCTCGGGGACGAAACCGGTGATGTCGATGGCGCGCGACGTGGAGTCGCGCTCGAGCGCCTCCAGGTCGGCTTCCTCGACGATGACGAACTCCCCTTTCGAGACCTCCCAACCTTTGACGATCTCGTCCGGGCCGACCTCACGGTCGTGGACCGGGCACCAGCGCTTCTGCTTGATCGGCGTCTTGCACTCCCTGTGGAGGAGCCGGAAGGAGACGTCGGACTGACGGGCGGCAGGCTTCGTCGCCGGCGCCAGGCCGATCGGGATGTTCACCAGCCCGAAGCTGATCGATCCGTTCCACGTAGTCCGCATTCCGCCTGTCCAGATTGTAGGAGAGTGTGCCCTTTTCGCGGCCTGCGCCCACTTCCCTCTCCCGTCTGGCGCCAGGCACGTGCCAGGCACGGGACAGGCAGGTGCCAGGCACACGCCGCGCGGGATAAGCTCGCGCACGTGCCGCAGGAAGCGCCGCCAAGGGTCAGCGAACATGCCGGCGGCGGCCCGGCGACGGCACGCACCGTGCCCGCGCTCTGGCTCGGCGCGCTCGCCGAGGCGCGCACGAGCCCGCCGTACTTGGCCGAGCGGGACGGTGCCTGGGAGCCGGTCACGTGGCCGGAGGCCGGTGAGCGCGTCTCCGAGCTCGCGAACGGCCTGCTCGCGCTCGGCATTGCGAAAGGCGACGCGTTCGGGATCCTCGCCTCCACACGGGTCGAGTGGGTGCTGTTCGACTACGCGCTCGCTCTCGTCGGTGGCGTGACGGTGCCCGTGTACGCCACCAGCGCGCCGCGCGACTGCGCGTACGCGCTCGACCATGCGGATGCGATCGGCGTGCTCGTGGAGGACGAACAGCAGCTGGCGAAGCTCGAGGAGATCCGCAGCGACATACCGCAGGTCGAGCACCTTCTGACGTTTGCCGACCTGGACGATCTCGCCGCCAGGGGACGCGCGCATGCCGCGGCCAACCCGGACGCGCTCGCCGCGGCGACCGCTGCCGTCCACGAGGACGACCTCTACACCTTCATCTACACGTCGGGGACGACAGGCCCGCCGAAGGCGTGCATGATCCTCCACCGCAACGCCTACGAGATGGCGTCCATCTTCGGTGAGATCGACGGCCTGGTCACCTCGAAGGACGTGGTGCTGCTCTGGCTCCCGCTGGCTCACAACTTCGGACGGTTCCTCCACCTGGCCGGCGCGCGCGTCGGCTTCACGACCGCGTTCTGCGCCGAGCCGCACCGCCTCGCAGAGGCCCTGCCGCTCGTCCGCCCGACGCTGCTTCCGAGCGTTCCGCGCATCTTCGAGAAGCTCCACGACACGACCCGCGCCGCCTTCGAGCAGCAGACGGGAGCGAGGCGCGCACTCGTCACGTGGGCGCTGAAGGTCGGGCGCCGCGCGAGCGCGATCCGGAGCGACGGCAAGCCTCTCCCGCCCGGCCTCGCCCTCCAGCACCGCATCGCCGACCGGCTCGTCTACTCGAAGCTCAAGCGGCGCCTCGGCGGGCGAATCCGGCTGGCCGTCTCGGGGGCCGCGCCGCTCTCGGTCGAGATCGCCGAGTTCTTCCACGCCCTCGATCTCCTGATCCTCGAGGGCTACGGCCTGACGGAGTGCACCGCGGCCGCCACCGCCAACCGGCCCGACCGCTACCGCTTCGGAACCGTCGGCCTGCCGCTGCCGCGCATCGAGGCGACAACGGCGCCGGACGGCGAGCTGCTGCTCCGCGGGCCGACGGTCTTCGCCGGCTACTACAAGGACGAGGAGGCGACGCGAGCGCTGATCGACGAGGACGGCTGGGTGCACACGGGCGACATCGCCGAGATCGACGCCGACGGATTCATCCGCATCACCGACCGCAAGAAGGACATCCTCGTCACCGCCGGCGGCAAGAAGGTCGCGCCGCAGAACCTCGAGAACGAGCTCAAGAACGGGCAGCTCGTCTCGCAGGCACTCGTGGTAGGGGACCGGCGGCCGTACGTCGCGGCACTGCTGGCCCTCGACGAGGAGCGAGCTCGGCCGCTGGGCGGCGGCGCGTGGACTACCCTCGGACCCGGCCGAGCTGGCGAGCCGCCCCGAGCTGATCGAGCTCCTCCAGGGCGTCGTCGACGACGTGAACCGCGGCCGCACGCGCTTCGAGCAGGTCAAACGGTTCGGCGTCCTGCCGCGCGACTTCTCGACCGCCGAGGGCGAGGTGACGCCGACGATGAAGCTCAGGCGGCGGGTGTGCGAGCAGCATTTCGCCGCCGAGATCGAAGCGCTGTACGCGGAGGACTAGAGGATGCGGCGCGCGCCGACGTAGGTCGCCGCGTACCAGCCGTCGCTCAGGTTCGAGATCTTCACGACGTCGCCCGTGTGCGGGGCGTGGACGAACTGGCCGCCGCCGATGTAGATGCCGACGTGGCCGAGACCGTCGAAGAAGACGAGATCGCCGGGTTGAAGCTGGTCGCGCGAGACGTAGACGCCCTCGTTCCAGAGCGAGTACGTCGAGTGGGGGAGCGAGACGCCCATCGCCGCGTACGCGTACACGACGAGGCCCGAGCAGTCGAACGTGTCGGGACCGGCCGTGGCGTAGACGTACGGCTTGCCGAGCTGCGCCATCGCCACGCCGACGACGCCGCCGTATTGCGAGGGCGGAGCGACGGTGGTGACGCCGTTCGGATCGCCGGTGCTGACAGGGGCCTGCGCCGTCGCGCCGACCACGGTCGCGTTCAGCCTGGCCTGCTGTTGCTGCTGCTGCTGGGCGAGCCGGGCCCGTGCCTGCGCCGCCAGCAGCGCCTGCTGGGCGGCCTGCTCGGCCTTCAACCGCTGGATCTCGCCCTTGATCGACGAGAGGAGACGCTGGCGGTCCGCGAGGCCGCTCTGGATCCGGGCCTTTGCGGCGGCACGGTCGGCCACCACTCGCTGCTGCGCCCGGTGCGCCCGCTGCAGCGCCACGCCGCGCTCGGTCACCTGCCGCCGGAACAGCTTGACCTGCTTCAGCACCTGCGCGTCCTGATCGGAGACGCGATTCGCGGTGTCGAGCCGGTTGATCACGTCGTCGAGGCTCTTCGCCCCGAGCAGCACCTCGAGCGTCGAGTCTCCCCCTCCGGAGACGTAGAGAGCGCGGAGCCGCGCCTCGAGCTGACGATCGGCCGCCTTCAGGTTGTGGCGCGCGACGTTCATCTCGAAGTGGTTGACGGTCAATTGCTTGTGGATCTGCTCCAGCTTCACGGTTGCCCCGTCATAGGCTTCGACCGCTCTGCCGAGGCTGATGTCCAGCTGGTTGATCTGCGCCAGAACCTGTTGCGCCTCGGCCTGCTTCGAGGCGATCGGGTCGGCGAAGCCGGGCACCGCGGCCAGAAGAGCCGCGACGACGACGAAAAGAAGCACTGGCACCCACCTGCCGCAGAGGGTCGACCTGTGACCCTGCGGTACACGCGACCGGGGGCGCACCGGGAGGGGCCGGTACGTCACTGGCAGAGGACCCTACCAGGGTGTCCGGTCGGCTGCAACCACCAACCGTGTCGCAATGTGTGACAAAAGTGCTGCAAAGTGCGAAGTTTCGACGTCACGAGCCCGATTCCTGTGGTAGCTTCTTGCGGCTTTGCGAGCGCCGACACGAATCGTCGGACCGGCCACGCTCAGCCTCTGCATACTCGTCCTGCTGGCGCTGCCGGCTGCGAGCGGCGCAGACCGGGTAGGCCAGCTGCGCGCTGCGCAGACCGCGCTGGCGTCGCGTGAGCAGGCCGCGCTGCTCCAGCTCTATGCGCTGAACACGAGCCTCGACCGAGCCCGCGGACAGCTCGCGAACGTCCAGACGGCGCTCACCGTGGCGCGTCGCGACCGGGCGGTGGCTCAACGGCAGCTTCAGGTCGCACGGCACACGCTCGGCTCGGCGCAGCGGTACCTGGGCGAGCAGCTCCGCGCGCTCTACGAGCGCGGAAGCCCCGACGTGCTCGCGGTCATCTTCGGAGCCTCGTCGCTCGACGAGCTGATCACAGGGCTCGACGGCCTGAACCGCGCGGCGACGTCGACCCGGACGGTGGTCGACCAGGCGAGGCACGCCCGTAGGCAGGTCACGCATCTGCTCGGATCGCTGAACCGGCGCGCAGCCCGTCTCGCCCGGTTGCGCGCAGTTGCGGCTGCGCGGGCATCGGAGCTCGCCCGCGCACAGTCCGAGCGATCGGCGTACATCGGGAGCCTGCGCACCCAGGAGCAGCTGACGGGGCAGCGGATCGCCGACCTCGAGGCACGCGCGCGAACGGCCGAGGCGGCGGCAACCGTCGCCACGGTCAAGGCCAGGGCGGTCAAGAGCCTCTCGTCGCTCGGCTCCGCAGGCGGGACGCAGAAGCAGTCGGGCACCGCTCCACCGCCGCCCGCTCCGCCCGCGCCTCCGCCGCCGCCTGCGCCGGCAGCACCGGCGCCGATCCAACCCGCGTCCGGATCGGGCAAGCAGCTCACCGTCGTCGCGACCGCCTACTCTCTCCATGGTGGCACCGCGAGTGGACTGCCGACCGGCCCAGGCGTCGTCGCCGTCGACCCGACGGTCATCCCGCTCGGCACGCGCATGTACATCCCCGGCTACGGCCCCGGGATCGCGGCCGACACGGGTACGGCGATCAAGGGCCTCCGGATCGATCTGTGGTTCCCGAAGCTGAGTCAGGCCCAAAGCTGGGGCAGGCGCACCGTCACGATCACGCTGCGCTGATCGTGCGGCTCGTCCTGGCGTCGGCCGCTGCCCTGCTGGTCTGCGGAGCCTCGTTCGCGGCCGCCGGCGTCGGGCGCGCCACAGCCTGCCGGCCTGAACGCGAAGCTCCAGGCCGCGCTCCGGGCGCCGGGCATCGGCCCGAGCCGCACCGGCGCGATCGCGATCGACCTGTCCACCGGACGCGTCCTGTTCGCGCACAACGCGTCGGTCGGCTTCGTGCCCGCATCGAACGAGAAGCTCCCGGTCACCTTCGCCGCGCTGAAGATGCTCGGGCCGGCCTTTCGCTTTCCGACCGAGGTGCGAGGACAAGGCTCGCTCGCCGGTGCACGACACCTGGGTCGGCAACCTCGTCCTGAAGGGCTACGGCGACCCGACGCTGTCCTCGGCCCGGCTGCACCGGCTGGCGGGGCGGATCCGGGCGCTCGGCATCACCCACGTGACCGGGATGGTGATCGGAGACGAGTCCTTCTTCGACAAGCTTCGAACGGCTCCCGGCTGGAAGCCGTCCTTCTTCATCGAAGAGTCCCCACCGCTCTCGGCGCTCGTCGTCGATCGCGCCTGGACGGGCAAGCGCTTCACGCTGACGCCGGCCTACACGGCGGCCGACCTGTTCCGCGGAATGCTGATCAAGGCCGGCGTCGCCGTGGACGGCAAGGCCCGGGCCTTCCGGGCGGGCGGAAAGGTGCTCGCGAGCACGGTGTCACCGCCGCTCGGCGAGATCCTGCACGCGGTCGACGCCGACAGCGACAATTTCTCGGCCGAGCTGCTGCTCAAGGAGCTCGGCGCAGTCGCCGGCTCGGGTGGCACGAGCGAGGCGGGGGCCGCCGTCGTTCGCCAGGTGCTCGCACAGAACGACGTCCCGCTCGAAGGAGTCACGATCGCCGACGGGTCGGGCCTCTCGTCGCTCGACCGCCTCACGCCGCAGGCCATCGTCGCGATCCTCCAGCAGTGCTGGAGCGACGGGGCGCTTCGCTCGACGCTCGTCCAGGCGATGGCGGTCGCGGGCCACTCGGGCACGCTCGTCCACCGGCTGCTCGGGCCGAGTACGCGGGGTGCGGTGATCGGGAAGACCGGCACGACCGATCTCGCCTCGGTGCTCTCGGGCTTCGTCCACGGGCGTTACGCGTTCTCGGTGATCGAGAACGGCAGGCCGGTGCCCTGGTGGACAGCGCGGAGCGCGCAGGACCGCTTCGTGCAGCTCCTCGCCGCGGCCGGCTAGCCGCGCGCGAACCGGCCGGCCGGGCCGGTGCCAGGCACGTGCCTGGCCCGCTCAGCAGCGGGCACCGCTCAGCGGCGGAGCAGTGCGTCCAGGTCCGCCTCGGACAGGATCGGAACGCCGGTCCGCTCCGCCTTCGTCAGCTTCGACCGGCCCGGTTCCTCGCCGACGATCAGGCCCGTCGTCTTGCCCGAGACCGAGTCCGACACCTTCGCGCCGAGCGCCTCGAGCGCGGCCCTGGCCTCGTCGCGGCTGTACTTCTCGAGCGTCCCGGTCACCACGTAGCTCGCACCGGTGAGCGGCCCCTCGACCGGGCGCTCCTCCTCGCCGACCTCGAAGCGCAACCCGAGCTCGCGCAGTTCCTGCACGAGCGCGCGGTTCTGCTCGTCGGCGAACCACTCGACGATCAGCTCGGCACGCTCGGGGCCGAAGCCGTCGATCTCCTGGATCTCCTCCTGGGTCGCGTCCTGGAGACGGTCGACGGTGCCGAAGTGCCGCGCGAGATTCTGGGCCATGATCCACCCGACCTTCGGGATGTTGAGCCCGAACAGCACGCGCGAGAAGGGAATCTGCTTCGAGGCCTCGATCGACCGGATCGTGTTGCCGGCCGAGATCTCGCCGAAGCCGTCGAGCTCGAGCAGCTGGTCCTCGGTCAGCCGGTACAGGTCCGGCAGCGACCGGACGAGCCCGAGGTCCCAGAAACGGCGGATCGACTGCTCGCCGACGCCCTCGATGTCGGCGGCGGCCATGACCCAGTTGTTGAGCGTCTCGAGGCCGCGCGAGGGGCAGGCCCGGTTCGGGCAGCGGTGCATCGCCTCGCCCTCCGGCTTGACGACGTCGACGCCGCAGAGGGGACACTGCGCCGGCATCCGGAACGGCTTCGTGCCTCGCCGGTGCGCCCCCGCCGGCCCGACGATCTGCGGGATCACGTCGCCGGCGCGCTGGACGATCACGTCGTCGCCCTCGCGGATGTCCTTGCGGTTGATGTCCTCCTCGTTGTGCAGGGTCGCCCGCGACACCGTGACGCCTCCGACCTCGACCGGCTCCAGCATCGCCCACGGGTTGAGCGCGCCCGTCCGGCCGACCCGGATCAGGATCCGGTTGAGACGCGTCGTGGCGGTCATCGGCGCCCACTTGAAGGCGCGGGCCCAGCGCGGGCGCGAATGGAGCGCACCGAGCCTCTGCTGCTGGTCGAGCGAGTCGACCTTGATCACGATCCCGTCGATCTCGTAGTCGAGCTCGAGTCGCCGCGACTCCCACTCGCGGCAGGCTCTCGCAACCTCCTCGATCGTCTCCAACCGCTCCGCGTGCGGGTTCGTGCGGAAGCCACGCTCCCGGAGCCACTGCAACATCTCGAGCTGGCCGCCGAAGCTCACGCCCTCGGCGTGGCCGGTGCCGTAGATCCACGTCGACAGCGGCCGCTCGGCCGTGATCGCGGAGTTCTTCTGCCGGAGCGAGCCGGCGGCGGCGTTCCGGGGGTTGGGCGCGAGCTTCTGGGTTGTTCCGGCGAGGCGCTCGTTCAACTCGCGGAACCCCGACAGCGGGAGATACACCTCGCCGCGAACCTCGACCACGGCCGGCGCGTCGTCGCCGAGCATCCGCAGGGGGATCGCCTGGATCGTGCGCAGGTTCCGGGTCACGTCCTCGCCCTGGATGCCGTCACCGCGGGTCGCACCTCGCGCGAACACCCCGTTCTCGTAGGTGAGGTTGACCGCAAGCCCGTCGATCTTCGGCTCGATCACGTAGGCGACGGGCTCATCGGTACCGAGGCGCTTCCGGATGTCGTCGGCCCACTTGGTCAAGGCGTCGCCGGTCGTGACCTTCTCGAGCGAGCCCATCGGCTCGAGGTGTCGCACCTTCTGGAAACGCTCGGAGGCGGGCGCGCCGACCCGCTGGGTCGGCGAGTCCGGCGTGACCAGGTCCGGATGCTCCTGCTCGAGGGCGACGAGCTCGTCGTAGAGCCGGTCGTACTCGGCATCGGACATGATCGGGTCGTCCTCGACGTGGTAGGCGACGAGCGCTCTCGTCAGGATCTCGCGCAACTCGGTCGCGCGGGCGGCGGCGATCGTGCTAGAGGACGGCAAGCAGCTCCTCCGCGCGCCGCACGAAGGCATCCGGCTCTTCGCGCCGCAGCACGTCTTCGCCGTGGATGCCGCCCCACCCGACCGCGACCGCGTAGGCGCCCGCGGCTTTCGCGGCGCGGACGTCGAACGGCGAGTCGCCGACGTAAGCGGTGTCGGCCGGAGAGGCGTCGAGCCGCGCGATGGCCGCGAGAATCGGATCCGGCGCCGGTTTGTGCCGTTCGGTGTCGTCGGCCGTGATCACGACGTCGAAGTTCGACTCGAGGGCGGGCAGCCTGTCGAAGGCGAGCCGCACGGTGGCGGCCCGCTTGGCGGTGACGATCCCCAGGCGCCGATCCTGCTCACGGAGCCGCGGCAGGATCTCGACGACCTCCCAGAACGCCTCCAGGTCGTCGTGAAGCGGCTCGTTGTGCTCGCGATAGGCGGCGACGAGGTCGTCGACACGGTCGGGGGCGAGCGCGTGCATCTGGGCGGCGAGGCCCGGCCCGCCCACCGCCGCAGAGAGGACTTCCTCCGGGATCTCACGGCCGAGCACCGACCTGGCGGCGTGCTTCATCGAGGCGACGATCATCGGCCCGGAGTCGATCAACGTGCCGTCGAGATCGAAGAGAACGACCGGAAACCGCATGCGGGCAATCGTAGTGCCAGGCAGGTGCCAGGCACGCGCCTGGCACCGAGAGGCGGTCAGTAGTCGACGTTGACGAGGTAGAGGCCGTGCGGAGGCGCCGTGGAGCCGGCCTCGGCCCGGGGGCGGCCCTCGAGGAGACGGGCGATCTCCTCGGGCTCGCGCTCGAGCATCGTCCCCACGAGCGTCCGCACCATGTGGCGCAGGAACGAGTCGGCCGTGACCTCGAAATCGAGGTGGTCGCCGCGTTCGTGCCAGGCCGACGATTCGACGGTACGGACGAAGGAGTCGTGCTGGGTCTCGGTCGGCGTGAACGCCCGGAAGTCGTGCTTGCCGACGAGCAGCCCGGCCGAGCGCGCCAGCCGCTCGAGGTCGACCGGGTACGGATGCCACCAGCTTCGCGCGACCTCGAAGGGACTTCGCCGGCGCCGGCGGCAGATCCGGTACCGGTAGCTCCGGGAGCGCGCCGAGAACCGCGCGTGGAAGTCGCCCGGCGCCTCCTCGGCGGAGACCACCGCGACGTCGTCCGGCAGCGCCGCGTTCAACGCCTCGGCGGCCCGCACGACCGGGGGGCCGCCCTCGACGTCGACCGAGACGACGTTCCCGAGCGCGTGCACGCCCGCGTCGGTGCGGCCCGCGACCGCGAGGCCGTCCACCGCCGGAAACAGCGAGCCGAGCGCGTCCCGTACGGCCTCCTCGACCGTCCGCAGCCCCGGCTGGGCCGCCCAGCCGTGGAAGTCGGCTCCGTCGTACTCGAGTTCGAGCTTGAGCCGCAGAGCCGCGAAGCCTAGGCCTGCGCCTCTACCTGCTCGCGCCGGCGCTCTGCATGCTCGGCATGCTCGCCCGGCGCCTCGGGCACGTAGTCGACCAGCTCGAGGTAGGCCATCGGCGCCGCGTCACCCTGACGCGGGCCGAGCTTGACGACACGCGTGTAGCCGCCCGGCCGGTCGCGGAAGCGCGGCCCGACGTCGGAGAAGAGCATGTGCACGATCTCCTGCGTCCGCAGGTAGGCGAGCGCCTGCCGCCGCGCGTGGATCGAGCCGTCCCGGCCGAGCGTGATCATCTTCTCGACGATCGGCCGGACGGCCTTCGCCTTCGTCTCGGTCGTGCGGATCCGGCCGTGCTCGATCAGCGACGCCGCCAGGTTGGCATAGAGCGCCTTGCGGTGGGCCGAGTCGCGGCCGAGCTTCTTGCCCGTGCGGTGATGCCTCATGTCCGCGCCCGGCGCTAGGCCGGCAGCTCCTCCCCGCGCAGGGTCAGTCCGTGGGCCGCCAGCGTCTCCTTGACCTCTTCGATCGACTTCTTGCCGAAGTTC
Organism: uncultured Actinomycetes bacterium; assembly: GCA_963742925.1. Taxonomy (GTDB): domain Bacteria; phylum Actinomycetota; class Thermoleophilia; order Gaiellales; family Gaiellaceae; genus PALSA-612. The sequence goes on from CAVUNV010000006.1 coordinate 214,100, forward strand.
GGGATCGTCCCGAGCTCGGACTCGGTCTTGGTGACCAGGTCGCCGATCGTCTCGATGCCGACACGCTTCAGGCAGTTGTACGAGCGGACGCCGAGCTCGAGCTCCTCGATCGGGAAGTTCTCCATCCCGTGCGCGAGCGACGGCTCCGCGGCCTGCTCGGCGGCAGCCTCGGCGAAGCCTTCGATCTTCTCGATGTCCGTGAAGATCGCGAGCTGGCGGATCAGCAGCTCGGCGGCCTCGGCGATCGCGTCGCGCGGATCCATCGAACCGTCCGTCGTGACGTCGAGGATGAGCTTGTCGTAGTCGGTGCGCTGCCCGACGCGCGCGGCCTCGACGTCGTAGGCGACGCGGCGGACCGGCGAGAAGATCGAGTCCATCGGGATGACGCCGATCGTGTGCTCGTGGCCCTTGTTCATCTCGGCGGGCACGTAGCCGCGGCCGCGGCCGACCGTCATGGTCAGCTCGAGCTTGCCGCGATCGGACAGGTGCGCGATCTCGAGGTCGGGATTGAGGATCTCGAGATCCGCCGGGGCCTGGATGTCGGCCGCGGTGACGGGGCCGGCGCCCTTCTTCTGCAGCCGCACCTCGATCTCCGGCGACTCGCCGTGGAGGCGGCAGCTCAGATTCTTCAGGTTGAGCAGGATGTCGGTGACGTCCTCGCGGACGCCCTGAAGTGTCGTGAACTCGTGCGCGACGCCCTCGATCTTCACCGATGTGACGGCGGCGCCCTCGAGCGACGACAGGAGCACCCGGCGGAGCGAGTTGCCGAAGGTGTAGCCGAAGCCGCGGTCGAGCGGCTCGATCACGAACACGCCACGGTTCTCGTTGACCTCTTCGTGGACGATCTTCGGAATCTGGAAGTCCATCAAGCTGGTGCGAGTTGCCAAGTGAAGTTCCTTTCCTGTTTCTTCCTAGCGCAGACGCGCCAGCGCCTGCGCTACTTGCTGTAGAGCTCGACGATCAGCGACTCCTGCACGGGCGTGTCGATCTCGGCCCGCTCGGGCCACTTGAGGATCTTGCCGGTGAGGCCGTCGTGATCGGCCTGAAGCCACGGCGCAACCGAGGCCGTCAGGTCGGTCGCGTCTCTGACCACCTGCTCGGCGGGGCTGCCCAGCTTCAGGGAGATGACGTCGTTGGGACGGACCTGGTAGCTCGGGATGTTGACGCGGCGGCCGTTGACCAGGAAGTGCCCGTGGCGGACGAGCTGTCTGGCCTGAGCGCGCGAGGCGGCGAAGCCGAGCCGATAGACCACGTTGTCGATCCGCGACTCGAGCATGCGCAGCAGGTTGTCGCCGGTGACGCCGGCCCGCTGCTTCGCAGCCTTCTCGTAGTAGGTGCGGAACTGCTTCTCGAGCAGGCCGTAGTAGCGGCGCGCCTTCTGCTTCTCGCGGAGCTGCAGCAGGTACTCGGACTGCTTGATCCGGCCGCGGCCGTGCTCGCCCGGCGGGTAGGAGCGGCGCTCGATCGCGCATTTCTCGGTCAGGCAGCGCTCCCCTTTCAGGAACAGCTTCATGCCCTCCCGGCGGCAGAGCTTGCAGGCGGGGCCGCGATAACGAGCCACTAGACGCGCCTCCGCTTCCTCGGCCGGACGCCGTTGTGGGCCTGCGGGGTGACGTCCTTGACGCCGATGATCTCGAGCCCGGCGGCCTGCAGCGAGCGGATCGCCGTCTCGCGCCCCGACCCGGGGCCCTTCACGAACACCTCGACCTTCTGCAGGCCGTGCTCCATGCCCTTGCGGGCGGCAGCGTCGGCGGTCACCTGCGCGGCGAACGGCGTCGACTTGCGCGAGCCCTTGAAGCCGGCCGAGCCGGCCGACTCCCACACGATCACGTTCCCGTCCTTGTCGGTCAGGGTGACGATCGTGTTGTTGAACGAGGTCTTGATGTGAGCCTGGCCGATCGCGATGTTCTTCTTGACGCGCCGACGCCCACGACCTCTGGCCGCTGGTTTACGAGGAGGTGCCATCGCTACGTCTTAACCGCTGCTTTCTTGCCACGCCCGACGGTCTTCTTCGCGCCCTTGCGGCTGCGCGCGTTCGTCTTGGTGCGCTGGCCGTTGACGGGCAGGCCGCGACGGTGGCGGAGCCCGCGGTAGGAGCCGATCTCCTGGAGCCGCTTGACTGCCTGCGACCGCTCGCGCCTGAGATCGCCCTCGACCTGGAGGTTCCCGTCGATGTAGCGCTGGAGCCGTGTGGTCTCCTCGTCGGTGAGGTCGCGGACCTTCGTGTCGGGCGAGAGGTCGAGCTCCGCCAGCACCTTCCGGGCCGTTGCGGGGCCGATGCCGTAGATGTAGGTGAGCCCGATCTCGAGCCGCTTCTGGTTCGGGAGGTTTACGCCGGCGATGCGTGCCATTTGCCCGGTACCCCTAGCCCTGCCGCTGCTTGTGTCGCGGGTTGGTGCAGATGACCATGGTGCGGCCGTGCCGCTTGATCACGCGGCAGCGCTCGCACATGGGCTTGACTGAGGGACGGACTTTCATCGGTATCGGTAGGTGATGCGGCCGCGCGAAAGGTCGTACGCCGAGAGCTCCACCTTCACCCGGTCGCCGGGAAGGATGCGGATGTAGTTCTTGCGCATCTTCCCGGAGATGGTTGCGAGCACCGAATGCCCGCCTTCCACCTGGACGCGGAACATCGTGCTCGGAAGCGCTTCAGCGACTTCGCCTTCGACCTCGATCTTCTCTTCCCTGACCGCCATTCTCTTGCGTGGGACACGAAAAAGCACGGCACAGCTAAGCTGCGCCGCCAGCTGGTCTATCGTAGCAAAACAGCTTGAGCAGTCAGAATCTGCGGTCCTGACTCTGTGATCGCCACCGTGTGCTCGAAATGCACGGCCAGCGACCCGTCGACGGTCGAGATCGACCATTCGTCGTCGTGCACGACGACGTCGGGCCCGCCGGCGGTGATCATCGGCTCGATCGCGAAGGTCATGCCCTCTGCGAGCAGCGGACCGCGGCCCGGGAGGCCGAAGTTCGGAATCTGCGGGTCCTCGTGCATCGCGCGTCCGACGCCGTGGCCGACGAGGCTGCGCACGACCGAGAAACCGGCCTCCTCCGTCGTCGTCTGCACCGCGTGCGAGATGTCGGAGAGCCGCCGGCCGGGGCGGCACTGCTCGACGCCTGCGTCCAGCGCCGCGCGACCGACCTCCAGCAGGCGCTCGGCGTCGGCCGAGACCTCGCCGACCGGGAACGTGGAGGCCGAGTCGGCGACGAAGCCGCCGAGGGTGACTCCGACGTCGACCGACAGGATGTCCCCTTCTGCCAGCGTGTAGGGGCCCGGGATCCCGTGCACGACCATGGCGTTCGGCGACGCGCAGATCGATGCCGGGTAGCCGCGATAGTCCTTGAAGGTCGGGACACCGCCCTGGGAGTGGATGAACTCCTCGGCGATCGCATCGAGCTCGGCAGTCGTGACGCCCGGCCGGATGTGCTCGGCGAGCAGCGCGAGGGTGTCGGCCACGACGCGGCCGGCGCGTCCCATCTGGGCGATCTCGGCCGGCGACTTGCGGACGATCACGCGGGCACCGCCTGCTCCAGCGCCTGCTGGATCTCCACCCAGACCTCGTCCACGGACCGGTCGGCATGGACGCCGACGAGCTTGCCGGTCGCGAGGTAGTGCTCGGAGAGCGGCTCGGTCTCGCGGTGGTAGATCTCGAGCCGCCGGGCGATCGCCTCGGGAGTGTCGTCCGGTCGTCCCTCCTCGGCGGCGCGTCCGACCAGCCGCTCGATGCACACCTCGTCCGGGATCAGGAACTCGAGGACGGCGGTGAGCGGCCGGGCGAGCTCGGCGAGCAACTCGTCGAGCGCGTCGGCCTGCGCGACGTTCCGCGGGAACCCGTCCAACACGAAACCTCCGTGTGCGTCCTGCTCGGCGAGCCGCTCGCGGATCAGCCCCACCGTCAGCCCGTCCGGCACCAGTTCGCCAGCGTCGAGGATCGGGCTCACCTGCAGGCCGAGCGGCGTCCGCGCGGCGACGGCGTCGCGGAACATGTCGCCGGTCGAGACGTGCGGGACTCCGTACTCCGCGGCGATGCGCTTCGCCTGCGTTCCCTTGCCTGATCCCTGCGGGCCGAACAGCAGGACGTTCAGCTGCGACGACACTATTTCCGGTCCAGGAAGCCCTCGTAGGACCGCATCATCATCTGCGATTCCATCTGGCGCATCGTGTCCAGGGCGACGCCGACCATGATCAGGAGCGACGTGCCGCCGAGGAACGTCCGCGACGTCGTCGGCAGATCGAAGAAGCCGCCCACCCAGGTCGGGAGGACGGCGATGGCGGCCAGGAAGAGCGAACCCGGCAGCGTCAGTCGCGACAGCACCCGGTCGAGGTACTGCGCCGTCGGCGGGCCGGGCCTGATGCCGGGGATGTAGCCGCCGTACTTGCGCAGGTTGTCGGCCTGGTCGACGGGGTTGAACTGGACGGCCGTGTAGAAGTAGGTGAAGACGATGATCAGGATCGCCTCGACACCGAGGTAAGTCCACTGGTGCGGCTGGAAGTTCTTGTTGATGAAGCTCTGCGTCTGCGGGAAGAACTGCGCGATCGTCGGCGGGAACGCGAGCAGTGCGGCCGCGAAGATGATCGGGATGACGCCTGCCATGTTCACGCGCAGCGGCATATAGGTCGAGCCGCCCGAGGTCATGCGTCTGCCGACCATCCGGCGCGCGTATTGCACCGGGATGCGCCGCTGTCCCTCCTGGACGAACACCACCGCGAGCACGACCGCGACGAACAGGATCGGGTAGAAGAGCTTCGTCGTCGGCCCGCCGCTCGTCCAGGCGCGGATCGTCGTCGGGGCGTCGGCGATGATCGAGGCGAAGATGATGATCGAGATGCCGTTCCCGATCCCGCGCTTCGTGATCAGCTCGCCCATCCACATCAGAAGCGCCGTGCCCGCGGTCAGCGTGACGACGATCAGCACGATGCGCCCCGGGTTCGTCTGCAGCACCTTGCCGCTGCTGCTCACACCCGACGTGGAGCGGGTGAACAGCAGCACATAGCCGAGCGACTGAAGGGCCGCGAGCACCACGGTGAGGTACCGCGTGTACTGGTTGATCTTGGCGTAGCCGGCCTCGCCCTCCTTCTGCAGCTGCTCCAGCTTCGGCACGACGACGGCGAGGAGCTGCAGGATGATCGACGCGGTGACGTACGGCATGATCCCGAGCGCGAAGATCGAGAACCGCGACAGCGCCGAGCCCGAGAACAGGTTGAGCAGGCCGAGCACGGTGCTGCCCTGCGAGGAGAAGTAGTTCTTGATCGCCGCCGAGTCGATGCCCGGCGCGGGCATCCAGGAGCCGAACCGGTAGACGAAGAGCACGAGGGCGGTGAAGAGGACGCGCCGCCGGAGCTCCGGCACCCGCCAGGCATTCGTGAGCCAGGTCAGCATCTACTCGGCGGGTTCCTCGGTTTCGGTCTCGACCTCGGCTTCGGGCTCTGCCTCGGCGGTCGGCTCTTCATCCGGCTCGTCGGCGACCGGCGCGGGCCGCTTGCGCTCCTTCTTCACCTTCGGAACCGGCTCACCGCGCAGCCAGACGATCGAGCCGCCGGCGCCTTCGATCTTCTCGCGGGCACTCTTCGAGAAGCTGTGCGCCGAGACGGCGAGCTTCTTCGTCAGGTCGCCCTGGCCGAGGATCTTCACGTCGACGCGGACCGAGCGGATCAGCCGCTTCGCCTTCAGCAGCTCAGGGGTGATCTCCGTGCCGGCGTCGAACACGCGCTCGAGGTCACGCACGTTGACGCCCTGCGAAACGGTGCGGAACGGGCCGATCGGCATCGCGTCCTTCGAGGTCGAGCCGCGCTGCTTGCCGAGCCGCATGTAGATCGGCATCTGACCGCCCTCGAAGCCGGCCCGCATCTTGTGCGAGCCCGCCCGCGACTTCTGGCCCTTGATGCCACGACCCGCGTAGCGCCCCTTGCCGGAGCCCAGGCCGCGGCCGACACGCTTTCGGTCGCGCCGTTTCTGGGCAGGCTTGAGCGTGGAGAGGTTCAGCTCGGACGGCATCTCAGGACTCGTCGATTCGAACGAGGTGGCGTACCTTCCTGAGCATACCGGCGAGCTGCGGGCTCTCCGGGCGCTCGACCGAGCGGCCGATCTTGCCGAGCCCGAGCGCGCGGAGCGTCCCGCGGTGCTTCTGGCTCTGACCGATCGTCGACCGGACCTGGGTGATCTTCAGCGTCTTCACGCCGTCCCGCTCTCCTCTGCCGGTACGGGCTCTGAGGCCTCGGGCACAGGCGCGGGCTCTGCAGGCTGGAGCGGGGCAGCCGCCTCGGGCTGCTCCTCGACGCGCTTCAGCGGCAGCACCTCGGCGATCGTCTTCCCGCGCATCTTTGCGACGTCCTCGGGCCGGCGCAGGCTCTGGAGGCCGTTGACGGTCGCCTTGAGCATGTTGATCGGGTTCGTCGTGCCGAGGCTCTTGGCCAGGATGTCCTTGACGCCGCCGAGCTCGAGCACGGCGCGGACGCCGCCTCCGGCGATGACGCCCGTCCCCTCGCTGGCCGGGCGCAGCAGCACCCTGGCGGCGTCGAACCGGCCGACGATCTCATGCGTGATCGTGGTGCCGTGCTTCGGAACGGTGAACATGTTCTTCTTGGCGTCGTCGACCGCCTTCGAGATCGCCAGCGGCACCTCGCGCGCCTTGCCGTAGCCGACACCTACACGGTCGACCTCGTCGCCGATCACGACCAGCGCCGAGAACGAGAACCGCCGGCCGCCCTTGACCACCTTGGCGACGCGGTTGATCTCGACGACGCGCTCCTTGAGCTCCCTCGTCTCGGAAAAGTCAGTCACGCTCAAAACTTCAAGCCCCCTTCGCGCGCGCCGTCGGCGAGCGCCTTGACGCGTCCGTGGTACAGGTAGCCGGCCCGGTCGAACACGACCGTCTCGTACCCCGCCTTCTTGGCGCGATCGGCGAGCAGCTTGCCCACCTCGCGCGCCTGATCGGTCTTCGTCCCCTTGAAGCTCTTCGGCAGGTTCTTGAAGCCGACCGCGGCAAGGGTACGGCCCTCGGCGTCGTCGACGAGCTGGGCGTAGATGCCCAGGTTCGAGCGGTAGACGGCAAGGCGGGGCCGCTCGACGGTTCCTGCGATCTTGCCGCGCACGCGGCGCTGGCGGCGCGCCCTGGCTTCACGAGTCGAGAGCTTCATGCGCGCTTACCGACCTTCCGGCGCACGTACTCGCCCTCGTAGCGGATCCCCTTGCCCTTGTAGGGCTCGGGCGGGCGGACCTTGCGGATCTCGGCGGCCGTCTGGCCGACCATCTGCTTGTCGATGCCCTTGACGGTGATCTGAGTCGGAATCGGCACCTCGAACGAGATCCCCGGACGCGGCGTGATCACGACCGGATGCGAGTAGCCGACCAGGAGCTCGAGATCCTCGCCGCGGAGCGCGGCGCGGTAGCCGACGCCCTGGATCTCCAGGCGCTTCTCGAAGCCCTTGGTGACGCCGTCGACCATGTTCGCGATCAACGTGCGCGTCAGCCCGTGCAAGGAGCGGTCCTCGCCGCGGTCCGTCGGCCGCTTGACCAGGATCGTGTCCTCGCTCTTCTCGATCGCCATCCGCAGCGGGACGGCCTGCGACAGCTCGCCGAGCGGTCCGTTCACCTGGACGCGGCCGGGCGACAGCGCGACCATCACGCCCGCGGGCACCTCGATTGGCTGTTTGCCGATTCGGCTCATTTCCTCACCAGACGAAGCAGATGACTTCGCCGCCGACGCCTTTCTCCTCGGCGCTGCGGCCGGTCATCACTCCGCTCGACGTGGACAGGATCGCGACGCCCATGCCGCCCAGCACGCGCGGCAGGCGGTCCTTGCGCGCGTAGATCCGGCGGCCCGGCTTGGAGACGCGCTTCAGCCCCGAGATGACGCGCTCGCGGTTGCGCCCGTACTTGAGCTCGACCACGAGGTAGTCGAAGCTCTCGCCCTTCTCGACGCGGTAGTCGCGGATGTAGCCCTCCTCCTTGAGCAGGCGGGCGATCTCGACCTTCGCGCGCGAGGTCGGCATCGTCACCGTGTCCATCAGCGCCTTGTTGGCGTTGCGGATGCGGGTGAGCATGTCGGCGATCGGATCGGTCAGCATCGGGTCACCAGCTCGACTTGGTCATGCCGGGGATCACGCCGAGATGCGCGAGCTCGCGCAGGCAGATCCGGCAGAGGCCGAACTTCTTGTACACGGCGCGCGGGCGGCCGCAACGGTTGCAGCGGGTGTACGCGCGGGTCTTGTAGCGCTGCGGGCGTGCAGCCTTCGCGATCATCGACTTCTTCGCCACTAGGTGGTGCTCCCTTCTTGTTCCACTGCGAACGGCAGGCCGAGCCCGCGCAGCAGCGCGAAGGCGGCCTCGTCCGTCTCGGCCGTCGTCGTGATCGTCACGTCGAGGCCGCGGATCGTGCTCACGTCGTCGTAGTTGATCTCCGGGAAGATGATCTGCTCGCGGATCCCGATCGAGTAGTTCCCGCGGCCGTCGAACGAGCCGGGGCTCAGCCCGCGGAAGTCGCGGATCCGCGGCAGCGCGATCGAGACGAGCCGGTCGAGGAACTCGTACATGCGTGCGCCGCGCAGCGTGACCTTGGTGCCGATCGGCATTCCCTCGCGGATCTTGAAGCCGGCGATCGACCTGCGGGCGCGCCGCACCTGGGCACGCTGACCCGCGATCGTGGTCAGCTCCTCGATCGCGCTGTCGAGCGCCTTCGCCTCGGTCTTGGCCTCGCCCACGCCCATGTTGAGCGTGATCTTGGCGACCCGGGGAACCTGCATGATCGACGAGACGCCGAGCTCGTCCTTGAGGCGCGCGCGGAGCTCGCCCTCGTAGCGGTCCTTGAGGCGCGGGCTGTAGGTCTCGGTCTTCTTGGTCGCAGTCGGCATCTCAGCTCACCTACCTGTCGATCTCCTGGCCGCAGTCGGCCCGGCGGCAGACGCGGATCTTGACGCGCTTGTCCTTGATCTCCTTGAACGTCATGCCGATGCGCGTCGGGCGGTCACAGGCCGGGCAGACGATCATGACGTTGGACACGTCGAGCGGCGCCGGCTTCTCGATCACGCCGCCGGGCAGCATCGTCGAGCCGCCCATCCGGCTCGAGTCCTTGATCGGCCGCGGCTTGGTGTGCCGCTTGACGGTGTTGAGGTTCTCGACGATCACGCGACGCTCTTTGGGCCGCGCCTCGAGCACCTTGCCCTGCTTGCCGCGGTCCTTGCCGCTCAGGATCTGGACGAGATCGCCCTTCTTGATTCGCATCGCGGTGGCTGACATCAGAGAACCTCCGGGGCGAGGCTGACGATCTTCATGAAGTTCTTCTCCCGCAGCTCGCGCGCGACCGGGCCGAAGATGCGGGTTCCGCGCGGGTTGCGCTGGTTGTCGATGATCACGGCGGCGTTCTCGTCGAAGGCGATCGACGTCCCGTCGTCGCGGCCCTGGGGCTTCTTCGTGCGCACGACGACGGCGCGCACGACCTCGCCCTTCTTGACCGCGCCCTGCGGGGTGGCCGTCTTGACCGTGCCGACGATGATGTCGCCGACACGGGCGTAGCGGCGATGCGATCCGCCCATGACACGGATGCAGAGCAGGGTGCGGGCGCCGGTGTTGTCGGCGACGCGGACACGGGTTTCCTGCTGGATCACTTTGCGACCTCGAGGATCTCGGCCAGACGCCAGTGCTTCGTCTTCGACAGCGGGCGCGTCTCGACGATGCGGACGGTGTCGCCGACCTTCGCCTCGTTGCGCTCGTCGTGGGCGTGGAACTTGTTCGACCGGCGGACGATCTTCTTGTAGCGCATGTGCGACTTCAGCGTCTCGACGCGGACGACGATGGTCTTGTCCATCGCGCTCGAGACGACGACGCCGCGGCGCTCCTGGCTTCGGCCACGCTCACTCTCTGGCTTCGGCTGCCGCACGATCGGCTTCCGTGCCGTGGCGGCCTCGCGCTTGGGGCGCGGGCGCTGCCGACGATCGGTGCGCGACACCCGCTTGCGCTTCGGCTTGCGGGTCGGCTGCGGCGGAGCTACCGCCGGGGCTTCGGCGGCGGGTGCTGCGGCAGCCGGCTCCGGAGCGGCGGCAGGCTCGGCTTCTGCGGCCGGCTCGGGCTCGGCCGCTGCGACGGGCGCGGCTTCTGGGGCAGGCTCAGGCTCGGCCTCCGCGACAGGCGCAGGCTCTGCGGCAGGCTCCACAACAGGCTCCTCAGCCACGGGCTCCTCGGCTACAGGCGCTTCTGCCTCGACCGGGGCAGGCTCCTCCTCGGCGACCGGCTCGGGCGTCGGCTCCTCAACGGCAGGCTCTTCTTCAGCCACCGGCTCGGGCGTCGGCTCCTCCACAGGAGGCGCTTCTTCGGCAACCGGCTCGGGCGTCGGCTCCTCCGCGGCAGGCTCTTCGGCCACGGGCTCGGGCTCGACGGGAGCCGGCTCCTCGGCCACAGCCTCCACGACCGCCTCCTCGGCAGGCGTCTCGTCGACCGTCACCGCTTCGGCCTTCGGCTTCCTCGCTCGCGGCTTGGCCGGCGCCTTTGCCTTCGGCTCTGCTGGCTTCTTCTGGGCCGGCTTCTCCTGGCCGACTTTGCCTCTGCTGACGTTGTCGGGGCTTTCGCGCGCGTGCGCTTCGGCTTGGCCGCTGCCTCCTCGGCCACCGGGGCCTCGGCCTCGACGGCGGTCTCCTCGACCACCTGCTCGGCCTGTTCGTCTGTCTTCTTCGGCTTTCGCTCTGCCATTACTTCCTCTCCAGGCTCGCTTCGCGCTCGCGGCGGATCGTCAGGATCCGGGCGATCTCGCGCTTTGCCAGCCGCAGCCGCGCGGAGTTCTCCAGTGCGCCGGTCGACGCCTGGAAGCGCAGGTTGAAGAGCTCGTGGCGTGTCTCGGCCATCTTCTTGTCGAGCTCGTCGTCTGTCATGTCGCGTAGCTGCCTAGCTTTCATCGGTTCCTCCAGGTCACGGTCGGCCCACTCAATCGAAGAGCTCGGCTTCCCGCTGGACGATCTTGGTCCTGATCGAGAGCTTGCTGCCCGCAAGCCGCAGGGCCTCCTTGGCCAGCGGCTCGGGGACACCCGCCAGCTCGAACATCACGCGCCCCGGCTTGATGACGGCAACCCAGCCTTCGGGCGATCCCTTGCCCGAGCCCATGCGCGTCTCGGCCGGCTTCTTCGTGAACGGCTTGTCCGGGAAGACGTTGATCCAGACCTTGCCGCCGCGCTTGATCTTGCGGGTCATGGCGATACGAGCGGCCTCGATCTGCCGGTTCGTCACCCAGCCGCACTCGAGCGCCTTCAGCCCGAAGTCGCCGTACTGGACGGCGAGCTGACCCTTGGCGGTGCCGCGTCTGCGGCCGCGGTGGTACTTGCGGAACTTGGTTCGGCGGGGGAGCAGCACTACGACTCAGCCCCTTCGGTCGGCTCGGCTGCAGGGGGCGCCTCCACGACGGGCGCGTCGGTCTCGGGCATGGCCTCGGCCGGAGCCTGCGTCTGCTCGGCGTCGGCTACCGGCGTGCTCTCGTGCGCGCGCCCACGTGGCTTGCCGCTTCCGCGGCCTGGACGGCGGCGGCGCACCGGGCCGAGACCCTCGCGGTCGGGGCCGCGGCGGCCTTCGCGCTGGCCCAGGCCCTCGGTGGGCCGGCCGGCACGCCGTCGGCGCGCCTGGTCCTGATCGCCCAGCCGCAGCTCGCGGCCGCCGGTCATTCCCTCGAAGCCCTCGGGCATGATCTCGCCCTTGTTGATCCAGACCTTGACGCCGATGCGGCCGAAGGTCGTCTTCGCCTCGGCAAAGCCGTAGTCGATGTCGGCGCGGATCGTGTGCAGCGGGACACGGCCTTCCGAGTAGCTCTCGGAGCGGCTCATCTCGGCACCGCCCAGGCGACCGCCGCACTGGACCTTGACGCCGTGGGCTCCCGAGCGCATCGCCGAGGCGAGCGAGCGCTTCATCGCGCGCCGGAAGCTGACGCGGTTCTGGAGCTGCTCCGCGATCGACTGGGCGACGAGCTTCGCATCGAGCTCGGGCCGCTTGATCTCGTTGATGTTGATCTGGACGTTCTTGTGCGTCATGCCGTGGACCTCGCGGCGCAGCGCGTCCACCTCGACTCCGGACTTGCCGATCACGATGCCCGGGCGCGCCGTGTAGATGTCGATCGTGATCCGCTGCTTGTCCTTGCGGATCAGGATGTCGGACAGCCCGGCGTGGGCGAGCTTCCCGTAGATGTGCTCCCGGATGCGGACGTCCTCGAGCAGGGCGCCGGCGAAGTCCTTGTTCGACACCCACCAGTTGGACTTCCAGTCGTGGATGACGCCGACGCGCATCCCGCCGGGATGGACTTTTTGACCCATCTACTTGCTCCCCTCGTCTTCAGTCGTCTTCTTGCGGCGGACGGGCGACCTTCGCTTCGGCTTCTCGGCGGCCTGCGGGGCTTCGGCCTGCGGCGCCTCGGCCTGCGGCTCCTCGGCCGGGGCTGCCTCGGCGGCTGCCACGGCCGTCGTCTCGACCGCGGTCTCCTCCTTCGGCTTGCGTACGGCCGGCCTCCGCGGGGTCGGGATGCGGCGCTTCGGCTCTCCCTGCGCGGGAGCGGCCTCGGCGCGCGAGCGGCGAGCGCGCTTCGCTGCGCCGCCGGCCGGCTCGGGTGCGGGCTCGAGCACGAGCGTGATGTGACAGGTCCGCTTGCGGATGCGTGCGACCCGGCCGCGGGCGCGGGCGCGCCAGCGCTTGAGCGTCGGACCCTCGTCCACCCAGACGGCGCTGACGATGAGCTCGTCGCCGTGCCACTGGAGGTCGGGGCGAGACTCCGCGTTGGCGACGGCCGAGCGCAGCACCTTCTCGATGTCGCGGGCTGCGGCACGCGTCGTGAACGCGAGCACCGCGCGCGCCTCGGGCACGGACCGGCCGCGGATGTGCTCCGCGACGAGCCGCGCCTTGCGCGCCGAGGTGTGCACCCACTTCGCCTGCGCGCGAACCGTCTGTGTCTCGACCTGGGCCAAGATCCCTACTTCCTCTTCACCTGTGTCTGGCGATCGCCGGAGTGGCCGCGGAAGTGCCGCGTGGGCGCGAACTCGCCGAGCTTGTGCCCGACCATCTGCTCGGTCACGAACACGGGGATGTGCTTGCGTCCGTCGTGGACCGCGATCGTGTGCCCGACCATCTCGGGGAAGACCGTCGACGAGCGCGACCAGGTCTTGATCATCGTCTTCGACCCGGACGTGTTCATCGCCTCGATCCGCTTGAACAGCCGCTCCTCGACGAACGGCCCCTTCTTCATGGAACGACCCATTTACGCCGCTACCTCTTTTCCTTGCCGCGGCGGCGGCCGCGAACGATCAACTTGTCGGAGTCCTTGTGCTTGCCGCGCGTGCGCTTGCCGAGCGTCGGCACGCCCCACGGGGTGACCGGATGGCGGCCGCCCTTGGACTTGCCCTCGCCGCCGCCGTGCGGGTGGTCGACCGGGTTCATGGCCGAGCCGCGAACGGTGGGGCGCTTCCCGAGCCAGCGACTCCGGCCCGCCTTCCCGACCCTGACGTTCTGATGATCGGCGTTCCCGACCTGGCCGATCGTCGCCCGGCAGACGAGCGGTACGCGGCGCAGCTCCCCGGAGGGGAGGCGCAGCACGGCGTAGGGCTCGTCCTTGGCGACGAGCTGGATCCCAGAGCCGGCGCTGCGGGCCATCTGGCCGCCCCGGCCCGGCTTCAGCTCGACGTTGTGGACGAGCGTGCCGGTCGGGATGCTGGCGAGCGGAAGCGAGTTCCCGGGGCGGATGTCCGCGCCGGGGCCGGATTCGACCATCGCGCCCACACGCAGCCCGGCCGGCGCGAGGATGTACGCCTTGGCGCCGTCGGCGTAGTGCAGCAGCGCGATCCGCGCCGAGCGGTTGGGGTCGTACTCGATCGCGGCCACCTTCGCCGGTACACCGTCCTTGCGGCGCTTGAAGTCGATGACGCGGTAGCGGCGCTTGTGGCCGCCGCCCTTGTGGCGCGTCGTGATGCGGCCGTAGACGTTGCGCCCGGCCTTCTTGGTCAGCGGCTCGGTGAGGCTCTTCTCGGGCTCGGTCTTCGTCACTTCCTCGAAGGTCGAGACCGACATGAACCGGCGTCCGGGGCTCGTCGGCTTGTACTTGCGGACGGGCACTAGACCTGCGCTCCTTCGAAGATCGGGATCGTCTCGCCCTCGCGCACCTGCACGATCGCCTTCTTGAAGCCCGGCCGGTAGCCCTTCGTCGCGCCGCGGCGCTTCAGCTTCGGCTGGGTCTTGAGGACGTTGACGGCCGTCACGTGGACGTCGAAGAGCTGCTCGACCGCCTGGCGGATCTGCGTCTTGTGCGCGTTCTTGTGCACGCGAAACGTGTACTTGCGATCGGCGATCAGGCTGTAGGTCTTCTCGGACACGATCGGCGAGATCAGGATCTCGTTCGGATGAAGGCTCATGCGGGCTCCTCGAGCTTGCCGGCGCGTGCTTCGACGACCGGCAGCGCCTGCTCGGAGACGAGCAGCGAGCGGGCCCAGACGACCGCGCAGACCTCGAGCTCGGCGGGCGTCGTCACGACGACGTGGGCCAGGTTGCGGAACGACTTCTGCGCGACCTCCTCCTCGTCCGTGACCACGACGACGAGCGGAAGCTCCTTGGCCCAGGTTCCGACGAGATCGGCTGCCACGCGGGTCGACGGGGTGTCGAACGCCGCCGCGTCGAACAGCGCGAGCGTCCCCTCGGAGACGTGCGCCGAGAGCGCGCCGCGCATCGCGGCCCGTCTCTCCTTGCGGTTCACCTTGAACGCGAAGCTCCTCATGGTCGGCGGGAAGGCGACGCCTCCGCCCGTCCAGTGCGGCGCCCGAGACGTCCCGATCCGGGCGCGGCCGGTGCCCTTCTGACGCCACGGCTTCGCGCGGCCGCCGGCGACCTGACCGCGGCTCTTGGCACCGCGGGTGCCGGCCCGGCTCGCGTTCAGCTCGGCCCGCACGGTCTCGTGGACGAGATGCGGCTTCACCTCGGCCGCGAACACGGCGCCGTCGAGGGAGACCTGCTTCGAGGCCTTGCCGGTGCCGTCGAGGAGCGGCGCCTTGGGGGCCGCCGTCTTGGGGGCCGCCGCCTTGGCGCCGGCGGTCTTGGCGCTAGTGCTTGCCATGCGACTTCTCCTCTCGCACCTCGACGATCGCGTTCTTCGGCCCCGGAACCGCACCCTTGACGAGCAGCAGCCCCTGCTCCGCGTCGACGTCGTGCACGACGAGCCCGACCTGGGTCACGCGCTTGCCGCCCAGACGCCCGGCCATCTTCGTGCCCTTGAACACGCGCGAGGGCGTCGCAGACGCCCCGATCGAGCCCGGCTTGCGGATGTTGTGCGAGCCGTGCGTCTTCGGGCCGCGATGGAACCGGTGCCGCTTGATCGTGCCGGCGAAGCCCTTGCCGATCGAGATGCCCGCGACCTTGATGGTGTCACCGGGCTGGAACGCCTCGACCGTCACGGTCTCCCCGACCGTCAGCTCGGACGGACCGCGCAGCTCGACGAGCCGGCGGTGCGGCTCGACGCCGCCCTTGCGCAGATGGCCGAGCTCGCCCTTGCTCAGCTTCCGCTCCGCGACCGCGTCGAAGGCGAGCTGCACCGCGTCGTACCCATCCGTGGCGACGGTCTTGACCTGCACGACCGGGCACGGACCAGCCTCGATGACGGTGACAGGCGTCACCACCCCGGTCTCCTTGTCGAAGACCTGGGTCATGCCGAGCTTTCTGCCGACGATGCCTTTCACCTCTACAGCTTGATCTCGATGTCGACGCCGGCCGGAAGGTCGAGGCGCATCAGCGAGTCCACGGTCTTGGGCGTCGGGCTGTGGATGTCGATCAGCCGCTTGTGCGTGCGCACCTCGAAGTGCTCGCGTGAGTCCTTGTCCTTGAACGGGCTCCGGATCACGCAGTAGACGTTCTTCTCGGTGGGCAGGGGCACAGGACCGGTGATCGTCGCGCCGGTTCGCTCCGCCGTCTCGACGATGTCGCGAGCCGACTTGTCGACCTGGTGATGGTCGTAGCCCTTGAGCCTGATGCGGATCTTCTGTTGCGCCACTTGACCCTTCCTCGTCCTGCTAGGCGATGATCTCGGTGACGACGCCGGCCCCGACCGTGCGACCGCCCTCGCGGATCGCGAAGCGGAGGCCCTGGTCCATGGCGATCGGCTGGATCATCTCGATCTCCATGTTCGTGTTGTCGCCCGGCATGACCATCTCCTGGCCCTCCGGGAGCTTGATCGAGCCGGTGACGTCCGTCGTCCGGAAGTAGAACTGCGGCCGGTAGCCGTTGAAGAACGGCGTGTGGCGCCCGCCCTCGTCCTTGGAGAGGACGTACACCTCGGCCTTGAAGTGCGTGTGCGGCGTGATCGAGCCGGGCTTCGCGAGCACCTGGCCGCGTTCGACGTCCTCGCGCTTGATGCCGCGCAGCAGTGCACCCGCGTTGTCGCCGGCCTGCGCGAAGTCGAGGATCTTGTTGAACATCTCGAGGCCCGTCACGACGGTCTTCTCGATCTGGGGATGGATCCCGATGATCGCGATCTCGTCGCCCGTCTTGATCTGGCCCTGCTCGATGCGGCCGGTGACGACGGTGCCGCGACCCGTGATCGTGAACACGTCCTCGATCGGCATCAGGAACGGCTTGTCGACATCGCGCGTCGGCTCCGGGATGTAGGAGTCGACGGCCTCCATCAGCTCGAGGATCTTCGGCGTCCACTCGGGGTCGCCCTCGAGCGCCTTCAGCGCCGACACGTGCACGACCGGGATGTCGTCGCCCGGGAACTCGTACTTGGTGAGCAGCTCGCGTACCTCGAGCTCGACGAGCTCGAGCAGCTCGGGGTCGTCGACCATGTCGACCTTGTTCAGGGCGACGACGATGTAGGGCACCTCGACCTGGCGGGCCAGGAGGATGTGCTCGCGCGTCTGCGGCATCGGGCCGTCGGCCGCCGAGACGACCAGGATCGCACCGTCCATCTGGGCGGCGCCCGTGATCATGTTCTTGATGTAGTCGGCGTGCCCCGGGCAGTCGACGTGGGCGTAGTGGCGGTTCGCCGTCTCGTACTCGACGTGCGCGGTGTTGATGGTGATGCCGCGCTGCCGCTCCTCCGGAGCCTTGTCGATCTCGTCGAACGACGTCGCGGCGGTGCCCGTACCCTGCTCGGCCAGCACCTTCGTGATCGCTGCGGTCAGGGTCGTCTTGCCGTGGTCGATGTGACCGATCGTGCCGACGTTGAGGTGCGGCTTGGTGCGCTCGAACTTCTGCTTGGCCATTCTTCCTCCGAATCTCCTTGTTAGCCCTGGGCGTCGACGATCTCGCCCGCGATCGACTGGGGCACTTCCTCGTAACGATCGAATTGCATGGTGAACGTGGCCCGCCCCTGCGTCGTCGAGCGCAGGTCGGTGGCGTAGCCGAACATGGCGGCGAGCGGGACGCGCGCCGCGATGACCTGGGCGTTCCCGCGTTGCTCGAGCCCCAGCACGTGGCCGCGACGCGAGCTCAGGTCGCCCATCACGTCGCCGAGATACTCCTCGGGGGTCACGACCTCCACGGACATGACCGGCTCGAGCAGCTTGGGCTTGGCGCGCTGCATCGCATTCTTGAATGCCAGCGAGCCCGCGACCTTGAATGCGATCTCGCTCGAGTCGACGTCGTGGTAGGAGCCCTCGATGAGCGAGACGCGGATGTCCACGACCGGGTAGCCGGCGAGAATGCCCGACTCCATCGCCTCCTGGATGCCGAGGTCGACGGCGGGGATGTACTCCCGGGGGATCTTGCCGCCGACGATCTTGTCGAGGAACTCGTAGCCCTCGCCCGGACCTGCAGGCTCGAGGTCGATGACGGCGTGGCCGTACTGGCCGCGGCCGCCGGTCTGCCGGACGAACCTGCCCTCGATCTTGTGCACGGCCTTGCCGGCCGTCTCGCGGTACGCGACCTGCGGCCGGCCGACGTTCGCGTCGACCGAGAACTCGCGCATCAGGCGGTCGACGATGATCTCGAGGTGCAGCTCGCCCATCCCCGAGATGAGCGTCTGCCCGGTCTCCTCGTCGGTCCGCACGCGGAAGGTCGGATCCTCCTCGGCCAGCCGCTGCAGACCCGTTCCGAGCTTGTCCTGGTCGGACTTCGTCTTCGGCTCGATCGCGACCGAGATCACCGGCTCCGGGAACTGCATCGACTCGAGGCGGATCGGCGCCGTGTCGATCGCCAGCGTCTCGCCGGTCGTCGTCGCCTTGAATCCGACGACGGCCGCGATCTCGCCGGCACCGATCTCGGTGCGCTCCTCGCGGTGGTTCGCGTGCATCTGCAGGATGCGCCCGACCCGCTCGCTCTTCCCCGTGGTCGTGTTCATGACCCGGTCGCCCGACTTGATCTGACCCGAGTAGACCCGGATGTACGTCAGCTTGCCCACGTACGGGTCGGACATGACCTTGAAGGCGAGCGCCGCGAACGGCTCCTCGGTCGACGCGCGCCGTGACAGCTCGTTCTCCGTGCGCGGGTCGATCCCGTGCACCGGCGGCACGTCGAGCGGGCTCGGCAGGTAGTCGACGACCGCGTCGAGGAGCGGCTGGATGCCCTTGTTCTTGAACGCCGTGCCGCAGAGCACCGGCACGACGCTCAGGTCGAGCGTGGCCTTGCGCAGCGCGCGGCGCAGCATGTCCGGGTTGACCGAGCTCTCGTCGAGGAGGTAGGCCTCCATCAGCTCGTCGTCGTGGTCGGCGACCGCGTCGATCAGCTGGTGGTGGTACTCCTCGGCCTGCTCGACGAGCTCGGCGGGGATCTCGATCGATTCGGCCTGCATCCCGAGCTCGTCGGCCCAGACGAGGCCGCGCATCTCGACGAGGTCGATGACGCCGCGGAAGCCGTCCTCACGTCCGAGCGGGAGCTGCACCGGCACCGGCCGGCAGCCGAGCCGGTCGACCATCGACTGCACCGACGCGAAGAAGTCGGCGCCGACGCGGTCCATCTTGTTCATGAACGCGATGCGCGGCACGACGTAGCGGTCGGCCTGCCTCCAGACCGTCTCCGACTGCGGCTCGACCCCTGCCACGGAGTCGAAGACGGCGATGGCGCCGTCCAGGACGCGCAGCGACCGCTCGACCTCCATCGTAAAGTCCACGTGCCCGGGCGTATCGATGATGTTGATGCGAAAGTCGCGCCAGAACGCCGTCGTCGCAGCGGACGTGATCGTGATGCCGCGCTCCTGCTCCTGGACCATCCAGTCCATGACGGCAGCGCCCTCGTGAACCTCGCCCATCTTGTAGGTGCGGCCGGTGTAGTAGAGGATGCGCTCGGTCGTCGTGGTCTTGCCCGCGTCGATGTGGGCCATGATCCCGATGTTCCGGACGCGGTCGAGCGCCATCTCTGTCTTCGTCGCAGCCATCGTGCTCACCAGCGGTAGTGGGCGAATGCTTTGTTTGCCTGGGCCATGCGGTACATGTCGTCCTTCTTCTTGAACGCCCCACCCTGCTGCTCGAGCGCGTCGAGGATCTCGCCGGCGAGCTTCTCGTCCATGTGCTTCTCGCGGCGGTCGCGCGAGTAGGTGACCACCCAGCGGACGGCCAGCGTGCGCCCGCGCCGCTGCGGCACCTCGACGGGAACCTGGTAGTTGGCGCCGCCGACCCGGCGGCTCTTGACCTCGAGGACGGGCGTGACCGTCTTGATCGCCTGCTCGAGCACCTCGACGGGCGAGCGGCCGGTCTTCTCGCCGACCCGGTCGAGCGCCTTGTAGACGATGCGCTCCGCGGTCGACTTCTTGCCGTCCGTCATCACGCGGTTCACGAGCTGCGAGACGAGGCGCGAGTTGTAGAGGGGATCCGGCTCGAGCGTCCGGACCGTTGCTCCTGCTCTCCGGGGCATCGCTACGACCTCTTGGCGCCGTACTTCGAGCGGCCCTGGCGGCGATCCTGGACGGCCGACGCGTCGAGCGCGGCCCGGATCACCTTGTAGCGGAAGCCCGGAAGGTCCTTGACGCGCCCACCGCGGATCAGCACGACGGAGTGCTCCTGGAGGTTGTGCCCCTCGCCGGGAATGTAGGCACCGACTTCCATGCTGTTCGTGAGCCGCACGCGCGCGACCTTGCGCAGCGCAGAGTTCGGCTTCTTGGGCGTGGTCGTGTACACGCGCGTGCAGACTCCCCGCTTCTGGGGAGCGCCGCGGAGCGCAGGCGTCTTGACCTTCGCCTTCTTCGAGACGCGGCCCTTACGCACGAGTTGATTGACCGTAGGCATGTGAAGTCGTTCCTTCTCCTTACGCACAACAAGAGTCGGCAGGGCGAAACCTGCCAACCCCAGGACGGCTCATGGTAGCGGAACCCGGCCGCGAGTCGCAAACCAACCCTTTTCGCCGCCTATGGAAAGGTCGTCGATTCGCCACTACAGTGAGTCCGGCGGCCGATCGTCGGCGGCCACGGAGAAGCGGGGTGTGATGGGGGTATTTTCCTCGACGTGGGAGACGGTCGGCATCGCTGCAGGCGTGGCGCTCTGCGCCAGCCTCATCGCGGTCGGAATCGCTGTGCTGGTCGTGCAGCGGCTGCGCCGTTCCCGCGGGAGTCCCGACGAGCGTGTCTCCGCTCTCATCCGTGAGCTCGACCTGCGCATGCGGCAGCTCGGCGAGGATCTCTCGGAGGAGCTCGAGCGGACGAAGGAGGAGAGCCGGCGGTCGCGCTACCTCGGCGAGCTCGCCTGGACGATCGAGCTCCAGGAGGTCATGCTCCGCACCCTCGACGCCGCCGCCGGGCTCGAAGGCGTCGACGCGGCGCTCGTGACGGCGCTCGACGAGACCGGAGAGCCGATGACGAAGGGCGCCGGGTTGTCCGACGAGGAGGTGCGCCAGCTCGAGCTCGACCAGCGCACCGGGAGCGGCCGGGTGCAGTCGCTCACGATCTCGTACGCGCCGGTTCCCACGCCGGGATCGGACGAGCCGCCGCCGGTCGCGATGAGCCTTCAGGTGCCGATCGAGGCGCGCAAAGGGACGATCGGCGTCCTCAGCGTCTTCTCCCGGGACGAGCTGAGGCCGTTCCCGGACGAGACGCAAGCAGGCACTCGAGGATGTGGCGGCGCGAGCCGGGCCGGCGCTCGACAACGCTCGCCGCTATCTGGAAGCACGGCGGCTGGCCGACCTCGACGCGCGCACGGGCCTTCACAACTCCCGCTACTTCGAGGAGACGCTCGCCCGAGAGGTCGCGAGGGCACGGCGTTACGGACGCAAGCTGGCCCTGGTCGAGTTCGACCTCGACGACTTCAAGCAGATCAACGACCGGCTCGGCCATCCGGCCGGGCACGTCGCCCTCGCGGACGTCGCCGATCGCCTGCGTGAGGTGGTCCGTGCATCGGACGTCGCCGCCCGAGTCGGAGGCGACGAGTTCGGCGTCATCCTCTCGGAGGCGACGATCGACGACGCGCGAGAGTTCTACTCCCGCCTCCGCGAGCAGATGGCCGCAAAGCCGCTCGAGCCCGTGGGCCGCATCAGCCTGTCGTGCGGGATCGGAGAGCTCGAGGCCCAGGAGGACTGGGAGACCTTCTTCAAGCGGGTGGACGACGCGCTCTACCGCGCGAAGGCCGCAGGGAAGGGTCAGGTCGCCGCCGCCGTCAGCGGCGTGCGCCTGATCTCCGACGACGTCCTGCGCTCGGCCATCTCCGAGATCGACCCGCCTGCTAACGGCGTCCAGTAACGGCGAGAGGGCCCGCAGGCCCCCTCGCAATCGCCGTATCCGCTAGCTCCTATTCGGCGTCGGGGACTTCCTCGGCCCCGCCGGCGTCCGGGCCTGCGCTCTCGGGGGCCGGCTCGCCGCCGAAGTCGATGCCGAGCGAGGAGAGGTCGATCCCCGCCGCACCGTCGCCGATCTCCTCGAGCGCCGCCAGCACGGCCTCGCGCTGGTACGCCTCCTTCGGCACCGAGTCGGACGGACCGATCTCGATCATGCGATAGCGCTTGAGGCCGGTCGCCGCCGGGATCAGCTTGCCGATGATCACGTTCTCCTTCAGCCCGAGCAGCCTGTCCACCTTGCCCTCGATGGACGCGTCCGTGAGCACCTTCGTGGTCTCCTGGAACGAGGCCGCCGAGAGGAACGACTCGGTGGCGAGCGACGCCTTCGTGATGCCGAGGATGAGCGGCTCGTACGTCGCCAGCTCGCCCTTCGCCTTCTTCACACGTCCGTTCTCGCGCTCGAGAGCGACCCGGTCGACCATCTGGCCGGGCAGGAAGTCCGCGTCACCCGACTGCTCGATCCGCACCTTCTTCAGCATCTGGCGGACGATCAGCTCGATGTGCTTGTCGTGGATGTCCACGCCCTGGGACTTGTAGACCTTGTGCACCTCGCCGACGAGGTAGAGCTCGGTCAGCGTGGAGCCGCGCTTGCCCCGGGCGTGCAGCTCGAGCAGCTCGGTCGGGTTGATCGAGCCCTCGTCGATCGGATCGCCCGGCTCGATCCGCTGGCCCTGCGCGACGAGCAGTCGCGTGCGCCGCGGGAGCTGGTACTCGATCGGATCCGGGGCCTCTTCCTTGCCGTCGGCGTCGGGGTGGACGAGGACACGCGGGCCGCGGTCGGTCTGCTCGATCGCGATCGTGCCGGCCGCCTCCGCGAGCCGTGCGGCTCCCTTGGGGTTGCGCGCCTCGAAGATCTCCACGACGCGGGGGAGGCCGTGCGTGATGTCGGCACCGGCGACACCCCCCGTGTGGAAGGTGCGCATGGTCAGCTGCGTGCCCGGCTCGCCGATCGACTGCGCGGCGATGATGCCGATCGCGTCGCCGATCTCGGTCATCTCGCCCGTGGCGAGGAAGGTGCCGTAGCAGGCGCGGCAGAGGCCGAACTCGCTGCGGCACTTGAGCACGGAGCGGACCGGGATGGACATGTCTGCCGCGAACTCCCCGAGCTCCTCGGCGATCGTCCGCAGCCGTGAGAGCGTGATCTCCTCGCCCTTGTCGGCGAGCTTCGTCCTTCCCGGCTTGCCTGATGCGAGCGGCTTGTAGAGATCCGCGGCGAGGACGCGGCCGGCGGCGCTGCGGTTGAGGCCGTCCGGCAGGAAGAGCGGTGACAGGATGTGCTCCTCCGTCTTGCAGTCCTCCTCGCGGACGATCACGTCCTGCGCGACGTCGACGAGGCGCCTGGTCAGGTAGCCGGAGTCGGCTGTGCGCAGAGCGGTGTCGGCAAGACCCTTGCGGGCACCGTGCGTCGAGATGAAGTACTCGAGCACCGACAGGCCCTCCATGAAGTTGGCCTTGATCGGGCGCTCGATGATCTCGCCCTTCGGGTTCGCCATCAGGCCGCGCATTCCGGCGAGCTGGCGGATCTGCTTGAACGATCCGCGGGCGCCCGAGTTGGCCATCATGAACACCGGGTTGAGCTCGAAGAGCGTCTTCTCCATCGCGTCGGCGACGGTGTCGGTGGCCTCCGTCCAGATGTTGACGACCGACTCGCGCCGCTCCCCCTCCGTGATCAGGCCGCGCTCGTACTGGCCCTCGACCTCGGCGACCTTCTCCTCGTAGCGCGCCAGGATCTCGTCCTTGTTGGACGGGATGACGATGTCGTTCTTCGAGATCGTGATCCCGGCCTGGGTGGCGTACTTGAAGCCGAGCCGCTTGATGGTGTCGAGGACGGCGGCGATCGTGGCGGCGCCGAACTCGTCGACGAGCTCCGAGATGAACTCGCTCGACTCCTTCTTGGCCATCGTGCGGTTGATGAACGGCACGTCCTGAACCTCGTCGTCGCCGATCAGCTCGTTCACGGCGCGCGCGATCTCCTCGTTGAAGATCACCCGGCCGGGCGTGGTGACGATCAGCTCGTCGCCGCGGCGGTACTCGATCGTGTCCTGCAGGTGCACCTGGCCGGCCTCGAGCGACAGCTCGACCTCCTCCTCGGAGGCGAACCGCTTCGGGCGCGGGTCGAGCGTCTTCGGATCGACCGAGCCGAGGTCGACCTGAGGCGCGTAGGTGAGGAAGTAGAGCCCGAGCACCATGTCCTGCGACGGCGTGGCCAGCGGACGGCCGTCGGCAGGAGACAGGATGTTGTTCGAGGACAGCATCAGGATCCGCGCCTCGGCCTGGGCCTCCGCCGACAGCGGCACGTGCACCGCCATCTGGTCGCCGTCGAAGTCGGCGTTGAACGCATGGCAGACGAGCGGATGGACCTGGATCGCCTTGCCCTCGACGAGCACCGGCTCGAACGCCTGGATACCGAGGCGGTGGAGCGTCGGCGCCCGGTTCAGCAGCACCGGGTGCTCGGCGATCACCTCTTCGAGGATGTCCCAGACCTCCGGCTCCATCGAGTCGACGTACTTCTTCGCCGCCTTGATGTTCTGGACGATCTTCCGCTCGACGAGCCGGCTCATGATGAACGGCTTGAACAGCTCGAGCGCCATCAGCTTCGGCAGGCCGCACTGGTGCAGCCGCAGGTGCGGGCCGGCGACGATCACCGAGCGGCCCGAGTAGTCGACGCGCTTGCCGAGCAGGTTCTGGCGGAAGCGGCCCTGCTTGCCCTTCAGCATGTCGCTCAGGGACTTGAGCGGCCGGTTGCCGGGCCCGGTCACCGCGCGGCCGCGGCGGCCGTTGTCGAACAGCGCGTCGACGGCCTCCTGCAACATGCGCTTCTCGTTGTTGACGATGATCTCCGGCGCACCGAGGTCGAGCAGCCGCTTCAGCCGGTTGTTCCGGTTGATCACACGCCGGTAGAGGTCGTTGAGATCGCTGGTCGCGAACCGGCCGCCGTCCAGCTGCACCATCGGCCGCAGCTCCGGCGGGATCACGGGCACGGCCTCGAGGACCATCCACTCCGGCTTGTTCTCGGACTTGATGAAGGCGTTGACGACCTTGAGGCGCTTGATCCCGCGGGCCTGCTTCTGGCCCTTCGAGGTGCGGATCGTCTCGCGGAGCGACGCGGCCTCGGCAACGAGGTCGAGGTCGCGCAGCAGGTCGCGGATCGCCTCGGCGCCCATGCCGCCGCGGAAGTAGACCCCGAAGCCGTAGGGCGAGCCGAACCTGTCCTTCATCTCGCGGAAGATCTGCTCGTCGTTGACGACCATCTTCGGCTCGAGGTCCTTGAACAGGAGCCAGGTCTGCTCGAGCCGGTTGCGGGCCTCGACGGCCGCCTCGCGGCAGTCCTCGCGCCGCTGCTCGATGTCCTGGTACATCTCGCGTGCCTTCAGGAGCCAGGCGATGACGGCGTCCAGGTCTTCCTTCTGGATCCGGCCGTCGGTGCGCAGGCAGAGGTCGTTCGTGACTTCGCGGATCTCCTCCGGAGATTCGCTGGAAGTGGTCGCCTCGATGACCTCGGCGAGAAGACCGGCGCCGAGCCCGCGGGCAGCCTCGAGCCGCTTGGAGTCGACACCGCTGACCATCTCCGCGTCGTCGCCCTCCAGCGCCTCTCCTGCAAGGAGAGCCGCCAGCACCCGGTTCAGGTGCTTCGTGATCGCGCCCTTCTTCGAGCCGGTCGCCTTGCCGAGCTCCTTGCGCAGCGGTGCCAGCGCGTCGCGAATCTCGATCGCCGTCAGGGCAACCGACTCGAGCTCGCGCGGCGTCAGCCGCCGGTCGTCCCGGATCGCCGAGTTGCGGACGAGCTCGCGGATCTTCTTCGCGTCCTCGGTGGTGATCTTCGGGGTCAGCTCGGCGAACATGCCGCCGACCAGCTCGCGCACGTCGGCGAGCGCCGGCATGCCCTGCTCCTCGGCCCAGTTGTTGAGGCCGCGGGCCCAGAACTCGTCGTCCTCGTCGAAGTTCTTCTCCTTGGCCTTGGCCAGGTAGTCGCGGCGGCGGACGAGCCGCTCCTCGAGCGTGCCGAGCTGCTCGTCGCGGTCGACCACCGTCTGCTCGTACTCGGCGAGGACCTTGTCCTCGAGGTCGGCGAGGTCCTTCTGCCGCGCCTCCTTGTCGACGTAGGTCACGATCGAGGCGGCGAAGTAGAGCACCTTCTCGAGCTCGCGCGGGGCGATGTCGAGCAGGTAGCCGATCCGGCTCGGGACGCCCTTGAAGAACCAGATGTGCGAGACGGGCGCGGCCAGGTCGATGTGGCCCATGCGCTCGCGGCGCACCTTCTGCCGCGTCACCTCGACGCCGCAGCGCTCGCAGATGATGCCCTTGTAGCGGACGCGCTTGTACTTGCCGCAGTAGCACTCCCAGTCCTTGGTCGGACCGAAGATGCGCTCGCAGAAGAGCCCGTCACGCTCGGGCTTGAGCGTCCGGTAGTTGATCGTCTCCGGCTTCGTCACCTCGCCGTGCGACCAGTCCCGGATCTGCTTCGCCGACGCCAGGCCGATGCGGATCGCGTCGAACTCGTTGATGTCGATCTGTGTCACGAAAGTCGCGCCCTCTTTCAGTCGGTCGTTACCGGTTCAATCACTCGTCGATCTCGACGTCGGCCAGCTCGACGTCCAGCGGCTCGAGCCCCGCTTCCTCCGGCTCGGCGGCCTCCTCGGGAACCTCGACGTCGAGCTCGCTCAGCACCTCGTCGGCCGGCAGGACGAGCTCGCCCGCCTCGTCGACGCGGTCGGCGCCCTCCTCGACCTCCTCGGCCGTCGGTTCGCGGACCGCGGCCCGCAGCGAGCCCGGCGACAGGTCGATACCGAGCTCCTCGGCGGCGCGGAGCAGCTCGTCCTCCTCCTCGCGCACCTCGACCTCGTGGCCTTCCTCGCTCTGCACGTGCACGTCGAGCGAGAGGGACTGCATCTCCTTGAGCAGCACCTTGAAGGACTCGGGGATCGACGGCTCGGCGATGTTCTCGCCCTTGACGATCGCCTCGTAGGCCTTGACGCGCCCGACGGTGTCGTCGGACTTGATCGTGAGCATCTCCTGCAGGGTGAAGGCGGCACCGTAGGCCTCGAGCGCCCAGACCTCCATCTCGCCGAAGCGCTGGCCGCCGAACTGCGCCTTGCCTCCGAGCGGCTGCTGGGTGACGAGCGAGTACGGGCCGGTCGAGCGAGCGTGGATCTTGTCGTCGACCAGGTGGAGCAGCTTGAGGATGTACATGTAGCCGACGGTGATCTTCTGCTCGAAGGGAGCACCGGTGCGTCCGTCGAACATCCGCACCTTGCCCGAGCAGCGCCGGCCCACCGGGCGGCTCGTGTCGACGTTCATCTTGATCGGGGAGTCCGCGTTCTGCTTCGTCCACTCGATCAGCGCGTTGTCGACGTCCTCCGGCGTCGCGCCGTCGAACACCGCCGTGGCGACCGGGGTCGGGCCGTCGGCCTTCGAGCCGTCCTCGCCGAACACGCCGTGGAAGGCGGCCCAGCCGAGATGCGTCTCCAGGACCTGGCCGATGTTCATCCGGCTCGGGACGCCGAGCGGGTTCAGCACGACGTCGACCGGCGTGCCGTCCTCGAGGAACGGCATGTCCTCGGCAGGCACGATCTTCGAGATCACGCCCTTGTTGCCGTGGCGGCCGGCGAGCTTGTCGCCCTCGGCGATCTTGCGCTTCTTCGCCACGTAGACGCGGACGAGCTCGTTCACGCCCGGCGGCAGGTCGTCGCCCGCCTCGCGCGAGAACGTCTTGACGTCGATCACCTTGCCGCCCTCGCCGTGGGGGACCTTGAGCGAGGTGTCGCGGACCTCACGTGCCTTCTCCTTGAAGATGGCGCGGATCAGCTTCTCCTCCGCGGTCAGCTCGGTCTCGCCCTTCGGCGTCACCTTGCCGACCAGGAGGTCGCCGGATCCGACCTCGGCACCGATGCGGACGATGCCGCGCTCGTCGAGGTCCTTCAGCGACTCCTCCGAGCGGTTCGGGATGTCGCGCGTGATCTCCTCGTCACCGAGCTTGGTCGAGCGCGCGTCGATCTCGTACTCGTGGATGTGGATGGAGGACAGCATGTCCTCCTTGACGAGCCGCTCCGAGATGACGATCGCGTCCTCGAAGTTGTAGCCCTCCCAGGGCATGAAGGCGACCAGCATGTTCTTGCCGAGCGCCAGCTCGCCGTGATGCGTGGACGAGCCGTCGGCGAGCACGTCGCCCTGCTTGACCTTGTCGCCCAGCTTCACGACCGGCCGCTGGTGGATCAGCGTGCCCTGGTTCGAGCGCATGAACTTGATCAGCTCGTACGAGTCGCGGTCGCCCTCGCGGCCTTCGACCACGATCCGCTCCGCGTCGACGTCGACGATCGTCCCGGCCCGCTTCGTGATCACGACGTCGCCCGTGTCGACGGCGGCGCGGTACTCGAGGCCGGTTCCGACGAGCGGCGGGTCGGTGATCAGGAGCGGCACGGCCTGCCGCTGCATGTTCGAGCCCATCAGCGCGCGGTTCGCGTCGTTGTGCTCGAGGAACGGGATCAGCGCCGTCGCGACAGAGACGATCTGCGCCGGCGACACGTCCATGTACTCGACCTGCCGTGCGTCGACCATGACCGCCTCGCCGTCCTTCGAACGGCACAGCACCTGGTTGTGCAGGAACTTGGAGGTCTTCGGATCGAAGCGCTCGGACGCCTGCGCGATCGTGTACTGGCGCTCCTCGGCCGCGTCCAGGTAGACGATCTCGTCGGACACCTTGCCGCCGGCGACGCGCCGGTACGGCGTCTGGATGAAGCCGAACTCGGAGACGGTCGCGAACGAGGCCAGCGAGCCGATCAGGCCGATGTTCGGACCTTCCGGCGTCTCGATCGGGCACATGCGCCCGTAGTGCGTCACGTGGACGTCGCGCACCTCGATCGGAGCGCGCTCGCGGGTGAGCCCGCCGGCACCGAGCGCCGAGAGGCGCCGCCGGTGGGTGAGGCCCGCCAGCGAGTTCGTCTGGTCCATGAACTGCGACAGCTGCGAGGAGCCGAAGAACTCCTTCAGCGCCGCCACGACCGGGCGGATGTTGATGATCGTCTGGGGCGTGATCGCGTCGACGTCCTCGGTCGTCATCCGCTCGCGGACGACGCGCTCCATGCGGTAGAGGCCGACACGGAACGCCTCCTGGATCAGCTCGCCGACCGTCCGCAGGCGCCGGTTGCCGAAGTCCTCGTACTCGTCCAGCTCGGCCCGGATCGGGTCGCGCGAGAGGACGATCGAGTCGGCCGCGAAGTCCTTCGACTCCGGATCGACGCCCAGGTTCGTCGGCAGCGAGATCAGCCTTTTGACGAGCGCGAGGATGTCCTCGGTGGTGAGGACGCGCGTGTCGTCCGGGACGTTGACGCCGAGCCGCTGGTTCAGCTTGTAGCGGCCGACCTTGGTCAGGTCGTAGCGCTTCGGGTCGAAGAAGAGCGAGCGGAGCAGGTTGCGCGCGTTGTCGAGCGTCGGCGGCTCGCCCGGGCGCTGCTTCTTGAAGACCTCGATCAGCGCCTCTTCCTCACGCGTCGTGGTGTCCTTCTCGAGCGTGTTGACGATGAAGAACGAGTTGTCGAACAGGGCGAGGATCGCCTCGTTCGACGAGGTGTCGAGCTTGAATCCGGTCGACGGGTCCTCGGCCGGGAGCGCCCGCAGGAGCGTCGTGATCGGTAGCTTGCGCTTGCGGTCGATCCTGGCGTAGACGACGCCCTTCTTGTCGATCTCGAGCTCGAGCCACGAGCCGCGGGAGGGCATCAGGTTGGCGGTGAAGACCTGCTTCGTCGGATCCTTGGGCTCCATCAGGTAGGCGCCCGGTGAGCGGACGAGCTGCGTCACGATCACCCGCTCGGTGCCGTTGATGATGAACGTGCCCTGGTCGGTCATCATGGGGAAGTCGCCCATGAAGACGCGCTGCTCCCTGATCTCGCCCGTGTCCTTGTTCACGAAGCGGACCGTCATCGAGAGCGGGACCTGGTAGGTCAGGTCCTTCTCCCGGCATTCCTTGATCGAGAACTGGGGCTGACCGAACTCGTAATCGCCGAACTCCACCGCGAGTGTCCCGGTGTAGTCCTCGATCGGCGAGATGTCGTCGATCGTCTCTCTGAGACCCTCCTCCAGGAACCAGTCGAAGGAGGTCTTTTGGATGTCGATCAGGTTCGGAAGATCGAGTACGTGCTTGAGACGTGAGAAACCCTGGCGCGCGTTAGGCGCAGCAACCCTGCTGGTCAAATGGAACAGCCTCCGTTAAGGGAAATGGTGGTGATGGCAGAGCGAGTGCAGAGCGAATGGCAGGCGAAACGGCCGGAGGTCGGCGCAACCCGTCAGACTAGCGGAAACATCCTTCCTCATGCAAGAACGGCGCGGAGAAGGTGTTTCTTCCCAGGCCGCAGATCCGATTCAGAACTGGAAGTAGATGAACGGGTGCGGCTGGGAGATCGTCATGATAGCGACCGCCGCCCCGACGCCGGTTGCCACCCCCTGCCAGACACGCGGCCTGAGGCGGATCTGCCAGGTGTTCGGCGAGAGGTTGACGAAGACGAGCAGCGCCGCGATCGCGAGCACGAACCTGACGGGCAGCAGCGCGGCGAGCTGCGCGGCGGAGTCGAGGCCGTTGAGCCCGACCATCGAGGACAGGATGTCGCCGGCGGCGCCGAGGCTCGGCGACCGGAAGATGACGAAGGCCGCGCAGACGAGCAAGAACGTGATCACGCGGTTCAGAACGACGCTGCGCGGCGTCAGGCCGGCTTTGCGGAGAACGGCATGGCTCGCGAGGAAGAAGCCGTGCACGAGCCCCCAGACGACGAATGTCCAGGCGGCGCCGTGCCAGAGGCCGGCCAGGAACATGGTCACGACGAGGTTGACGACTGTCCGGCGCGCCCCGAGGCGTGAGCCGCCGAGCGGGATGAACAGGTAGTCGCGGAACCAGGAGGACAGGCTCATGTGCCAGCGGCGCCAGAAGTCGGAGATGTTCTCGGCCTTGAACGGCGAGTTGAAGTTCTGCGGGAAGCGGAAGCCGAGCAGCCAGGCGAGCCCGACGGCCATGTCCGAATAGCCGGAGAAGTCGAAGTAGAGCTGCAGCGAGTAGCCGATCGGCGGCCGCC
The DNA here is from genome assembly GCA_963742925.1 of uncultured Actinomycetes bacterium. Taxonomy (GTDB): domain Bacteria; phylum Actinomycetota; class Thermoleophilia; order Gaiellales; family Gaiellaceae; genus PALSA-612. The sequence goes on from CAVUNV010000006.1 coordinate 244,851, forward strand.
CAGCCGGTCAGGAAGCCGAGCTGGGCATGGTCGGTGTAGAGCCGGCGTGACGTAGGGATGCAGCTGATCGGCGATCACGAGCTTCTTGACGAGACCGCAGGACAGGAAGAAGAGGCCGAGCGCCGCGTAGCGCGAGGTGAGCCGTGGCGTCAGGTGCCTGAGCTGGCCGGCGAGGTCGGTGAACCGGACGATCGGCCCCGCGATCAGGTGCGGAAACAGCGACGACGAAGGTCGAGTACTCGAGCACGTTCCGGGTCGGCCCGATCCGCCGGCGGAAGATGTCGATCGTGTACGACATCGAGTTGAACGTGTAGAAGGAGATCCCGATCGGCAGCACGATGTGCAGCGTCGCGATGTCCGGCGGCAGTCCCAGCCCGCTGCCGATGCCGTTCAGCGTGTCCACGAAGAAGCCCGCGTACTTGAAGTAGGCGAGGATGCCGACGTTCGTCGTCAGCGACGCGGCGAGCAGCAGCCGCCGCGGCGCTCGTCGTCGCGTGCCGGCGATCCAGAGGCCGGCGACGAAGTCGACCGACGTGGCCAGGATCAGTACCGGCAGGTAGCGCCAGTCCCACCAGGCGTAGAAGAACCACGACGAGCCCGTCAGGAAGGCGAGCCGGAGCGACTTCCCCGGCAGCAGCCACCAGCCGGCGAGCACGCACGGCAGGAACCCGAACAGGAAGATGTAGCTGTTGAACAGCACCGCGTCTGCCTAGCGCAACGCCCCGTCGGAATGGGCCACGATGTACCTGAGCATGCGGCGCATGTTGGCCCGGTTCACGTGCGTCGCGTTCGACCAGTCGCGGGCCGTGCCGCCCCACTTGCGGATGTCCTGCGCGTCGACGAACACGAACCGGAAGCGCTTGTGCAGCTCCGCGACCTTCTCCAGCGTCGCGCGGCGGCCCGCGTATCCGTACTTCTCCAGCTGGGCGAGCACGCTCGGGTAGACGGGGTTGAGGACGATCACCGGCACCTCGCCGCGCTTGTTCATGAACGCGAGCGCGCGCTCGAAGTAGAAGAATCGGTGCGGCTGCGCGAGGTCGGCCCTTGCCTGCGCGAGTGTCTGGTGGTGGGCACGGACGCCCGCGATCAGCTTGGCCACCGAGGCGCGCAACGACTTCGCGTGCTCGGGCAGGTAGCGGAGTGACTGGTTCGTGAGCGATCCGTCCGCGCGGAACCTGATGTGCGAGCGGCAGGTCGCCAGCACGCACTTCCTGAACACGCGCCAGGACGCCTTGGTGGCGTCGGTGCTCAGGTAGGTGCCGACGTCTCCGAGGCCGAAGCCGGCGCCGCCCGGGAGATACCGCCGCGCACGCGCATCGTGAGCCAGTTGCGGCGTGACGCCGCCGCCGGCGATGCCGACGTCAACGAACCAGACATACCGTCGCTTCTGGTGCGGGAACAGGTCGGCGGCGTACCTGACGAACACCCACTCGTCGGCCGAGGTGCCGCCGGTCACGCCGGCGTTGAAACCGTCGTGCCCGGTGAGCTGCTGCAGGTAGGCCGGCTCGGCCTGGCGGGACCGGGAGCTACCGAGGATCAGCGTCTCGGGCCCGTGCTTCAGGTCGCCGAGCAGCGTCAGCTTGGCGGAGCGATCCGACTCGACCGCCGTCGGCACGACTCCCGAGCCGGCGATCGCGAACGGGTCGATGACCACGTTCAGGGCCAGGATCGCGACGAGCAGCCCGAAGCAGGCGGCCAGGCAGCCGACCACGAAGCGTCTCTGATCGGGGCTCGGAGCCTGCTCGGAGGCAGCCTCCGCAACGTGATGCGCTCCGGGGAGGAACCGTGCCTCCCCGGAGCGCCTGAATCTCCTCCTCACGCGACCATGATGATCGCGCGACGGTGCTACTTCAACTCGACGCTGGCCCCGGCCTCCTCGAGCTGGGCCTTGACCGAGTCGGCCTCGTCCTTGGCGACGCCTTCCTTGACCGGGTTGGGAGCGCTGTCGACGAGGTCCTTGGCCTCCTTGAGCCCGAGGCCCGTGACCGCGCGCACGACCTTGATCACCTGGATCTTCTTGTCGCCGGCACCGGTCAGCACGACGTCGAACGCCGTCTGCTCCTCGGCTGCGGCACCGTCGCCGGCGGCTGCGCCGCCGGCCGCCGCCGCGACCGCGACCGGGGCTGCGGCCGTGATCCCCCACTCGTCCTCGATCTTCTTCTTCAGCTCGACCAGCTCGAGCACGGACATCTTCCCGAGCTCGTCGAACACCTTGTCGACTCCGCTTGCAGCCATTACTCCTCCTCTTTCTCGTCCGAAGCCGGCTGCTCGGCCGACTCCTCCGGTTCTGCGTCGTGTGTCTCGATCTCCGCCTCGGCGACGGGCTCTTCGACCGTCGGCCCCTCAGCAGCGGGCTCTGCCTCGGCGGGCTGTGCCTCGGCAGGCTCTGCCTCGGCAGGCTGTTCGATCTCCGTGTCGCCGCCCAGCTGCTCGATCCGGGCCTGCACGAGACCGTGCAGCTCGCGGAGCGGAGCCGTGAACAGGCCGACGATCGCGTAGAGCGGCGACGACACGGCACCGAGCACCTGGCCCCGCAACACGTCCATCGGCGGCAGCTTCGCGAGCTCCTCGATCTCCTCGGCCGTGATCGTCCGGCCCTGCATGACGCCGCCTCGCACGGCGAGGACCTTCGTCGTCCGGGCCGAGTCGGCGAGCGCTTTCGCGACCGCCACCGGGTCGCTGCCGGCCTCCAGGAACGCGATCGCGCTGGGGCCGTCGAGCAGCGTCAGCAGCGCGTCGGCACCCGCGGCCTCTGCAGCCCGCCGTGTGAGCGAGTTCTTCACGACCGTGAAGCCGGCGCCCTGCTCGAGCAGCTTGGTTCGGAGGTCGTCGACCTCCTTCACGGACAGGCCGCGGTAGTCGGCGACGATCAGCGTCTCGGACGACCGCAACCGCTCGGTCAGCTCCGCGACGATCTTCTCCTTCTCGGGTTTCAACATGTCGAATGCCTCCGGAAATGACGAGGGCTCGCCAAAGCGAGCCCGTCGAGCGTTCGAGCGGACCCACCTCGGCTGGGCTTCTGCGCGCCGTTCTCACGGCATTGCGCGCTGCCAGCTGTCTTCGGCGAGAGCTAGTCGGTTAGGCGCTTACTGTAGCCGCTTCCTCCTGGAGCTCTTCCACGATGTCGCGCGTTCGCGTCGAATCGACGTGCACGCCGGGGCCCATCGCGGTCGTCAGGGTGATCGAGCGGATGTAGCGTCCCTTGGCGGCAGAGGGCTTGGCGCGGAGGATCTCGTCCAGGACAGCCGCGTAGTTCTCGAGCAGTTGCCGCGCGCCGAAGCTCTTCTTGCCGATCGAGAGATGGACGCAGGCACCGCGGTCGGTGCGGTACTCGAGCTTGCCCGCCTTCGCGTCACGAACCGCCTTGCCGACGTCGAAGGTGACCGTGCCGGTCTTCGGGTTCGGCATCAGGCCGCGCGGGCCGAGGATGCGGCCCAGCTTGCCGACCGTGCCCATCATGTCGGGCGTCGCGATGGCGACGTCGAAGTCGGCGAAGCCGCCCTCGATCTTGGTCGCGAGATCGGCCGCCCCGACGACGTCGGCGCCTGCTTCCTCGGCCTCCTTCGCCTTCTCGCCCTCGGCGAAGACGGCGACGCGCTGCTCCTTGCCCGTGCCGTTCGGGAGCATCAGCGTGCCGCGGAGCTGCTGGTCGGCGTGGCGGACGTTCAACCCCAGCCGGAAGTGCACCTCGACCGTCTCGTCGAACTTCTTGCCCGGCAGCTCCTTGAGCAGCGTGACGGCCTCGGCCGGCGGATAGGCGTGCTCGCGGTCGATCTGGGCCCGCGCCTGGCGGTAGATCTTGCCGTGCTGCGCCATTACGGTGCGACCTCCACGCCCATGCTGCGCGCCGTGCCGGCGATCACCTTCATCGCCTGCTCGACGTCGCGCGCGTTCAGGTCCTCCATCTTGGTCTCGGCGATCTGGCGCACCTGCGCCTGGCTCAGCCGGCCGACCTTCTCGCGGTTCGGCTCACCCGAGCCCTTCTCGATCGAGAGCGCCTCCTTGATCAGCACGGCCGCCGGCGGCGTCTTGGTGATGAAGGTGAACGAGCGGTCCTCGAAGACGCTGATCTCGACCGGGATGATGCGCCCGTTCTCGGCCTGGGTCTGCGCGTTGAACGCCTTGCAGAACTCCATGATGTTGACGCCGTGCTGGCCGAGTGCCGGGCCGACGGGCGGCGCCGGGTTGGCCTGGCCGCCCGGGATCTGGAGCTTGATCATCGTGAGGATCTTCTTTGCCATTCGATGCCTTTCTAGCGGAACGCCGCAGGCGCTCTGCTAGTCGATCTTCTTGACCTGGTCGAAACCGAGCTCGACCGGGACCTGGCGCTCGAAGATGTCCACGAGCACCTTCAGCTTCTGCTGCTCCGGATTGACCTCGACGATCTCGCCGTCGAAATCGGAGAGCGGCCCTGAGGTTACCTTCACCGACTCGCCGAGCGTGAACTCGACCTGAGCGCGTGGGCGGTCGCCGCCGGCCGCGCCGGTGTGCAGGAGACGGTCGACGTCCCCCTGCGAGAGCGGGACGGGCTTGCCTCCCGGCCCCGCGAAGCCGGTGACGCCGGGCGTGTTGCGGACGACTGCCCAGCTGTCGTCGTTCAGATCCATGTTGACGAGCACGTAGCCGGGCAGGATGCGCTTCTCGATCTGCACCTTCTGCCCGTCCTTGGTCTCGATCACCTGCTCGGTCGGGACGACGACGCGGCGGAACCTGAGACGCTGTCCCATGGAGTCGATCCGGTGCTCGAGATTGGCTTTCACCTTGTTCTCGTGCCCGGAGTAGGTGTTGATGACGTACCAGCGAAACATGTCGGCTTCCTCCCGCCTATCGGAGCAGGAGGTCCTGCACCAGGTGCTTGGAGACGATGTCGGCCACCCAGATGAAGGTGCCCATGATGATGCAGGCCATGAGCACGACGATCGTGCCCTGGATGGTGTGATTCTGGCTCGGCCACTCGACCTTCCGGAGCTCGCCCCAGCACTCGGCGACGAAGCGGATCGGGCCGCCGCGGCGCTCTTCGTGCGAGCGGCCTCCGCGTTCCGGCCGTGCGGGCGGCTCGGGGCCCATCCGGACCGGAGGCTTGGCCCCCTGCCCGCCGGCGCCCGCAAGTGCCGGCTCGGCCTGTGCTTCCTGCTGCCGACGTGCTCGGCGCTCGGCTCTCGTCTGTCTGGCCACGTGTCCTGCCCGGTCTCGCTACCTGGTCTCGCGGTGCAGCGTGTGCTTGCCGCACCAGCGGCAGTACTTGTTGAACTCGACGCGGTCCGGCGTGTTCCGCTTGGACTTCTGCGTCTGATAATTGCGGCGCTTGCAGTCCGTGCAAGCGAGCGTGATTGCGACTCTGACTCCGGTTGCCATCTCTCTCCGAATCGACCAGGGGACGATAGCGGCGGTAGGACTCGAACCTACGACACGCGGATTATGATTCCGCTGCTCTAACCAACTGAGCTACGCCGCCCCGCCGGCCGAGTGTAGCAGCCATGCGCTTTCGCCCCGCCGGCAGGCCTCGTCCGGCCGTTCTTCTAGCTTCCGGCGGGTGACACAGGTGGAATCCTGCTGGCGCTGCGGTGCCGACATGCGCTGGGTGCACGGAACGTGGCAATGCCCGCGCTGCCGGTTCAAGCTGGGTTGCTGTGAGGGCGAGCCGCAGTCCTGCTCCGGGGCACAGCCGACAGGCGCAGGTCGGCCGCGCACTGACGCAGCAGAGTCTTGATATCGAGACATTCGACCTGGAAAGATGAGGGCGTGGCGCGCACGGACGAGATCCAGAAGGACCACGTCGATCGCTTCCTCGAATCGATCCGCACCGAGCTGCCTCATCTCAACCCCGCGGTCGAGGGCATCGTCGACCGCATCAACGGCCTCAGCCGGCGGATCAAGCGGATGATGGAGGACACGCTCACCGAGCGGTCGCTGAGCTGGGGCGAATGGAAGGTGCTCGGGCTGCTCCGCCACTCCAGCGATTCGTACCGACGCTCGCCGGGCTATCTCGCCGTGCACGCAGAGCTGTCGAGCGGAGCGATGACGAACCGGCTCGACCGGCTCGAGGAGGCCGGGCTGGTCCGGCGCCTGCCCGACCCGAGCGACCGGCGCGGCGTCCAGGTCGAGCTGACCGCGGCGGGCATCAGGGCCTACGACGAGTCGACGGCGGCGCAGGCGGCGAAGGAGGCGCTCGTCACGTCGGCGCTGACCGTGAAGGAGAAGGACCAGCTGAACGCCCTGCTGCGCAGGCTGATGCTCGTGGCCGAGCGGCTCGACGCACAGCAAGGCCCGGGCGACTGAGGATCGGTGGACCGGCGCGATCGGCAGGCGATTCTCGGCGAGTGGGGCGTGCGTGATGCCGACGCCCGCGAGCAGGCCGACGCGGCGCTGCTCGAGCAGGATCTCGAAGGCAGCCCACTCCGGGGCAAGCCGCTCCAGGGCCGGCTGCGGAACTTCAGGCCCGCCGTCGACCGCTACGTCGTCTCCCTCGGCGGGCCGCTTCCCTACATGCGGCGCCTGCGGCAGATCGAGCTCGAGACGGAGCAGCACGCGGAGCGGCTCGCCGAGGCGTGGCGCGAGCTGGCCGCCTCGTGCGACGGCGACGCGGCCGCCTTCGACCGGCGCTGGCGGGCGCTCGCCGCGCGCTGGCGCTTCGACGCGGTCAACGACCTGATCGACCGCCACAACCGTTGGTATCCGGCCGAGGCGCGGCTGCCGATGGATCCGCGGAGCGGCGACTTCGTGCCGGTCGGCGGGAAGCCGTACCGCCGGGAGCCGCTCGACGCCGGCTGGATCCTCGAGCGCTTCCCGCCCCGGCTCGGGCTCGCCCGGGCCGCGTAAGCGCGGAGCTAGCGGGGACAGCTGCCCGAGGCGGGCTGCGCGTTCCGCGCGGCGTGCCAGGTGTGGTCGCCGGCGTTCGTCTCGACGCAGAACGAGCCGTTGCCGGCCGTCCGGAGGCGCACGCCCGCAGGCAGTGCCGTGCCCGCATAGGTGCCCGCAGCCGCGTGACGGTGCTCGAGCATCCGGCTCGCCTTCGTGAGGCGTGCCTTGGCGGAGTCGTCGTACCTGCTCTGGCGCAGGTGCATGTACTCGGGAATCGCGACGGCGACGGCGATCGCGAGCACGACCGTGATCAGCCCGAGCTCCAGGATGCTGAGCGGGCTCTGTGCGTGGGCGAGGCGAAGGCCCGGCATGACCCTGTATCCATCGGCCGTGTCCCCCGTTCGGGTGACCCCCGAACGAGGGATGCCCGGACGCGGCAGCCGGACGATCGTCTCGAGGAACAGCGCCACGATCGAGCCGAGCGCGAGGAAGGGGCCGAAGGGGAACCCGACCTTCCGCCCCGCCCGGCCGTGCCGGACGAGGATCACGATCGAGGGGACGAGCGACGCCAGGCTCGCGATGACGAGCGCCAGGATCACACTCCGCCCGAGCGCCGCGCCCATCAGGAACGCCAGCTTGACGTCGCCCATGCCCATCCCCTGTGGGGAGATCAGGCCGAAGACGAGCAGGAAGCCGGCGGCGGCTAGGGCGGAGAGCGCCCATTGCGGGCTCGGCTTCGCCACCGTCATGCCGGCCAGGACGAGCACGGACGCAGGCCCGACGACGCGGTTCGGGATCAGCCGGTACTCCAGGTCGGTCGCCGTCACCACGACGAGGGCGAGGCAGAAGACCGCCTCGACGAAGCCCTCCAGGGTGGCGCCGAACTCGATCAGGCAGCCGGCGACGAGAGCGGCGCCGACGAGCGGCAGCGCACGGTAGACGAACGCGGGCAGCCGGCCGGGGCCCCGGTCGACGTCGGGCAGTGTGTACGAGACGACTGCGGCGAACAGTCCCACCGAGAACGTTCTCGGCAGGAGAGGCCCGATGGTTAAGCGGTGCGTGCCTCGGCCCGGTAGCCCGCCCCCGGGTCGCCGGCCGCCTTGGCGAGCCGTTCGATCAGCTTCAGCGCCACCCGGCTCGGGCCGCGTTCGGCGCCGGGGTGCTCGATGTCGCCGCGTATCAGCCGTTCGATGGGGCCCCAGGCGAGCGGCGCGCGGCCGAGCGCGAACGTGAGCCGCGGATAGCGGTCGAACGCGATCTTCGCTCCCCAGGAGGCCGCAGTGCCGAGCGCGAGCGCATTCGAGAGCTTCTCCGTGTAGCCGTCGAGACGCTGCACGCGGCCCTCGAGGAGATCCGTGATCGTCTCGGCGGCGAGCCGAGAGGAGGTGAACGCTTCGTACATGCCGTCGCCAGACAGCGGATCGACGAGCCCGGCGGCGTCGCCGACGAGCAGCGCCCGGCCGCGCGCGGCGATCGACCCGGCGGGCCGCATCGGCAGTCGGTGGCCGCGCAGGCCCTCGACGCTCTCCTCGTCGATCCCGTAGGCGCGGCAGAGGACACGCAGATGATCGCGCAGAGCCGGCCCCTCGCTCTCCCAGCCGCCCACGCCGACGTTGACGTGGTCGCCCTTCGGGAACACCCAGCCGTAGCCGCCCGGGATCGTTCCGAGCTCGATCTCGGCCAGGCCGTCGAAGCGATCGCCCACGAGCTCCTTCGCGACGTTGCCCTCGAACGCCACGCCGAGCACGTACTCGCCGCCGAGGCCGAGCGCCTTCCGCGTCGTCCCGTTGACGCCGTCGGCTCCGACCAGGACGGCAGCCTCGACGGGCTCGCCGTCGACGGTCGCGCCGGCGCCGCTGTCGTCCGCACGCACGTCAGCGACCCTGGCGCCGTCCCGGAACTCGGCACCCGCGGCGACGGCCTGCTCGACGAGGTACTGATCGAGCCGGATCCGCTGCGTCATCAGCACCAGCGGCGCCCCGCCTCCGCGCTCGAAGCGGCTCCCGTAGCGCAGGCGCATCCCCATCCGGTCGACGACGTGCTCGACGACCGGGTCGGGCGAGACCGGCAGCTGCCGGACGGCGCGGATCGTCAGCCCGCCGCCGCAGGGCTTGTCGCGCGGGAAGCGGGCCTTGTCCACGAGCAGCACACGGGCACCGGCACTCGCAAGTCGCTGCGCAGTCGTCGAACCGGCCGGGCCTGCGCCGACGACGATGGCATCGAAGCGCTCCACGACCCGGATCGTAGACGCGCTGTAGAGTCGCCCGGCGATGATCGAACGGATCCGCATCGAGCCGGGCGCGAAGGCAGGGCTCGCCGACCGCGACCCGCGCGACACGCTCGGCCTCGAGAGCAAGGAGAAGGCCAAGGAGCACCTGACCGAGCAGGTCGCGCGACTCGAGCGCCTGCAGCGCCGGCTCTCCGCGGAGGCGAAGCGAAGCGTGCTCCTCGTCGTCCAGGGCATCGACGCCTCCGGCAAGGACGGCGTCATTCGCGCGGTCTTCGAGGGTCTGAACCCGCAGGGCTGCCGCGTCGTCTCATACAAGGCGCCGAACACGACCGAGCTCGGCCATGACTACCTCTGGCGCGTCCACGCCGCCTGCCCGGCTCGCGGCGAGATCGGGATCTTCAACCGGTCGCACTACGAGGACGTCGTCACCGTGCGCATGCTCAACCTGGCCCCGAAGGAGGTCTGGAGCCGCCGCCCGGGCCACATCTGCGAGTTCGAGAGGCTGCTCACCGACGAGGGCACGACGCTGGTCAAGGTCTTCCTCCACGTCTCGAAGGACGAGGAGACCGTGCGCTTCCGCGAGCGGATTGCCGATCCCGAGAAGCAGTGGAAGTTCCGGAAGGCCGATCTCGACGTGCACGTGCACTACGACGACTACATGGCGGCCTACGAGGAGGCGATCACGGCGACGTCGACGGAGTGGGCGCCGTGGTACGTCGTCCCGGCCGACCGGAACTGGGTGAAGGCGACCGCCGTGGCAACGCTGCTCGTGCACACACTGGAGAAGCTCGACCCGCAGTTCCCGCCCGCCGAGCCGGGAATCGAGAGCCTGCGGATCGAGTAGCGGCACGCGCAATGAGCCCGAGAGGACTCCTGTCGAGCACTCCCGTGTAGCATCGGGCGGAGCGCGTCCGAACCGTCCCCCGGTCACGCGCGAACTATGCGCGTGAGCAACCGAACGAGCTTCGATGCGATCGTCGTCGGCGCAGGCCCGGCGGGGTCGACGACGGCCTACCGTCTCGCGCGCGGCGGGGCCTCGGTTCTCCTCGTCGACCGAGCTCGCTTTCCCCGCGACAAGCCGTGCGGCGGCGCGGTCACCGGCCGGGCCCTCCGCCTCCTCCCGTTCTCGATCGACCCGGTCGTCGAATCGGTGCCCGACCGCTTCGAGCTGCGCCTGCGCGACGAGAGACGCGGCGCGCAGCGGCTCGACAGCCCCTTCGTCTGGATCACGCAGAGGCGCTTGCTCGACGCGTTCCTCGTCGAGCAGGCGGTCGCGGCCGGCGTCCGCTTCGAGGACGGCACGCGGGTCGGCGGCGTCGCCGAGACAGAGGACGGCCCGGTGGTCGAGCTCGCCGGCCGGAGCGTCGGCTGTCGGGCGCTGGTGGTGGCCGAGGGCGCCAACGGCACGACTTCCCGTGCGCTCGGCCTTGCTGCGCCGAGGCTGCGGAATGTGGCGCTCGAGGGGAACGCCTCGTACGAGTGTGTGCCGGCGAAGCTCGACCGGCGGGGCTTCACGATCGAGATCGGCGCTGTCTCGGGAGGCTACGCCTGGGTCGTGCCGAAACGCGACCACGTCAACTTCGGCGTCGGGGGCTGGGAACGAGAGGGGCCCTTCCTGCGCGACCATCTGCGGCGCCTCTGCGCGTCGTTCGGCACCAGCCTCGAAGACCTGACCGACCTGCGCGGCCATCGCCTGCCGATGGGGGGCCTGCACCGGGGGCGCCTGGCCCGCGGACGCGTGCTCGCCGTCGGCGACGCTGCCGGGCTTGTCGATCCGTTTTCGGGCGACGGCATGTACGAGGCCTTTCTGAGCGGCTCCCTCGCCGCCCGGGCGACGCTCGACCTGCTTGCCGGGCGCGCTCGCGACCTCGATCCCTACGACGAGGCGGTGCGCAGCCACCTCGCTGCCGGTTTCGACGTCTCCTGGCTCGCCAAGCTCGCGCTCGACCGTTTCCCGGGCCTCGCCTACGCCGTCATCCGCAGCGGCGTCGGCCGGCGCCTTGCCGAGCGCGCGCTGCGCGGAGACGAGCCGGGCGCCGCCGCCGAGCGCCTCGCCCGCTCGGGAACGGCTCTGCTTCGCCGGCTCGCGAGCGACGCGACGCTCGCCCGGGCCGCGTGACCACCGTCCCCGCATCCCTCCGCGCGGATCGGTGGACCACCCGCTCCCCGGCTGCCTTCTGCAGCCTCATGGTCCTGGTCTTCGGCGTGCTGCTCGCAGCAGACCGGCTCGTCAACCTCACCGGCCAGATCCTGCTCGGTGTGGCGATGTGGGCCGTGTTCCTGTCCGCCTGCCGGCCGCTGCCGCTCCGGCTGCGCGTACAGGTGTGCCTCGTGGTGGCCGTCGCCAGCTGCTTCGAGGTCATCGCCTCGCTGGTCTGGGGCATGTACACGTACCGCCTGCACAACATCCCGATGTTCGTGCCGCCCGGTCACGGCCTCGTCTACCTGACGGGCCTGACGCTGAGCGAAACGCAGCTCTTCCGCACACGCTCGCGGCTCGATCGTCGGCGCGGCGCTCGTAGTTGCGGTCGGGTGGCTGATCGCAGGGCTCGTCGTCCCGGCCCGCCCCGACCTCGTCGGAACGATCGGAGCGGGCCTGTTCGTGGTCTTCCTGCTGCGAGGGCGGGCCCCACTCGTCTACGCCGGCGTCTTCGCGGCAGTCGCCGCCCTCGAGCTGTACGGGACGGCGATCGGCACCTGGGCGTGGGCGGGCGTGATCCCCTGGTGGCACATCCCGCAGGGCAACCCTCCGAGCGGCGTCGCCGGCGGCTACGTGCTGTTCGACGTCCTCGCGATCGCGCTGACCCCGGCGGTCTACAGGCTCGTGCGTGCAGCCGGCGAGCGCAACTTCGGCAGCGACGCGGGTCGCCGCCTCCGGCCGCGCCTCGCCAAAGGCGTGTCGAGATAGGGGCGGAGAGCGATGCCTGCCCCCAATCCGTTCGGCGCAACCCCGGCGTCTACCATCGATAGAAGGAGGCTCGAATGCGACGCCTAGTCGCCTTCTCCGCGATCGGCGCAGGCGTTGCGCTGATCGTCTTCACCTTCGCCAGCTCGTCGTTTCTGCGCATGGACGAGGGCCAGCAGTTGCGCGACCGCTTTCGCCAGGTGACGACCACGAAGGGCTTCGCCCAGTTCGGCGCCAACGTGGCAGAGGCTTCGAAGGCGGTCGACGAGCTGGTCACCAAGACCTATCCGAAGCTGGCGAGCGACTACGGGATGACCCCGGCGCAGTTCAAGGCCTACGTCGCCGCGAACTACTCCGATGTCTCCCGCGGCGTGACGACCGTGCAGCACCTCCCGAACCTGATCAACCCGATCGCGAACGGCGTCGCAGCGCTCCCCGACGGCAAGTTCCAGCCGCTGTACGACCTCCCGGTCGGCGGCGTCTCCCTGGCCTCCGTGCCATGGCTGCTCCTCGGCGGCGGCATCGCCCTGCTCATCCTCGGGCTCATAGCCCTCCGCCGTCCGGGCCGGCGGACGACCGTGCTCGTGCTCGTCGCCGGAATCGCGCTGATCGTCGTGCCGGTCGCGGCCTCGCTGCCCTCGAAGACCGAGCAGACCGGCTAGATCCTCAAGCTCACCGACTACGGGCTCTCCGCAGATGCCGCCCTGCGGTCCGAACAGGCCCGTACTACACGGACGCGATGATCCGGCAGTACAAGACCGAGCTCCTCCCCGCGGTCGCGAAGCAGCGGCACGAGTCGGTCGCGGCCCTCCAGACGCAGCTGCAGACCGAGTCCCCGCGCTCAGCACGTGGGTCGCCGACTGGAAGGTCGTCGGGCCGGCCACGCTCGGCTTCGCCGCCGACATCCGGACGAGCGTCAGCCAGTACGCCCAGGTGCGCGACTTCCCGTTCGAGGAGACCCCGTGGCTGCTCATCGCTCTCGGGTGCTTCGTCGTGGTCGTCGCGGGGGTCGCCCTCGTCTCGCAACGGGGCCGCGAGAAGTAGGCCCGCCGTCTACACCGCGGCCGAAACACGCGGCATCGGCGAACAACGGCGACTAGCGGCGAGGCGTGACGCTCAACTGGCGCGCCTCCTGCTCACGTCTTCCCTGGAAACCAGGCCATAGGAGTTGGCGAACACGACCCCCCGCTAACGGGGGTCTCGGTTCATGCCTGACACCTTTCCTACTCTTGTTTTCCCCTGGAAAACGGCGGATATGGAACAGAGCGGAGCACTCTTGAACCCTCGACTCCAGGTTGAGCTCCGTCGGCTGGCGCGGCTGCGCGAGGAACTCGCTGGTCGCACCACCGCCGAACGTCCCACCCGTCATGCCCATCGCCGACGCCAGGGCTCTGTGCTCGAAGCCGTGACAACCGTTCTCGAGGGGGCTGGGCGACCGTTGCGAGTGCGGGACATCCACGCTCGCGTCGAGGAGTTGCTCGCCGCGCCCATCCCGTTCTCTTCCGTGAACGAGGCGCTTTCAACACACACCGGCGGACGCAATCAACGCTTCCGGCGCCTGCGCTACGGCGTCTACGAACACCGCTCGTAGCGAGCACTCGGCCACGAGGCCCGGTGTGTCTAGACCACGGCTGATTGAGGGATCCTGGCCAGGTGGAGCGCTTCCTTGATCGTGAGCCTGCGGCCGACGTCTGTGGCGCGGGCGGCGTCTTCGGCCGAGAGCGCTGCCCGCGCCTGCTCGACGAACTCGCGCCCCGGCGTCTCGTCGGAGTAGACGTTGACGATGCCCTCCTGCTGGGCGTAGACCTCCGCCGCGGCGGCGATCTGCACGGCCGTTTCGGGCCGCCGCTCGACTGCCTCGGTGGCCGCGAGCCCGATCAACGAGAGGCCGACTCCACGAACGCTCGCCACGTCGTCGTAGGCCTGCACCGAGTCGAAGAAGTACCGGCGCGCGAGCGCAGGCTCTTCGTGCCGGAGGTGCGTCCAGGCCATCTCGGAGAGGATTCGTGCCTCCTCCGCCCGGTCGCCGACCGCTTCGAACGCGGCGAGAGACTGGCGGTAGAGGTCGAGGGCGCCGGCCAGGTCGCCGCGGACGGAGGCGAGCTGGGCGAGGCCGCCGAGCGACAGACCTGCGCCTTCCTGGTCGCCGATCCGCCGCTGGATCTCGAGCGCCTGGGAGTACCTCGTCTGCGCCGCGTCGAGGTCGCCCGCGACGGTGTGGAGGATGCCGTCGACGGTCGAGGCGAACCCTTCGCCGAAGGCGTAGCCGAGGGCACGGCTCCGCTCGATCCCCTCGGCCGTCCACCTGAGCCCGGCTTCGAGATCGATCCCGATCAGCCCGATACCGCCCAGGAACGAGGCGACGCAGAGCTCGCGGTCGGCTCCGACCTCCGCGGCGACGCGGTTCGCCTCGGCGCACTCGTCGGCCGCGCGCTCGAACTCACCCAGCACCCACGACGCCAGCCCGGCGGTCAGCAGCGCTCCGGCACGGCCCACGCTCGGCGCGCCCGCGGTGTCGGCCTCGAGGAAGGCGGCGGCGTACTCACGGGCCGTGATGTTCTTGCCGCGGATGTGCCAGTAGAAATACAGGTCGCCGCAGAGCTGCAGGCCCTGCTCGATCGCGGCCGTGTCACCGCGCTGCGCCGCGGCCAGGAGCGTGTCCAGCGCGGCCTGGAGGTTGACCTCCTCGGCGATGCCGCGCTCGAGGGCGCCGACCTGATCGGTGCCCTCGATGCCGTCGCGGATCTCACGCCCGACCTCCGCGTACCGGCGGGCGTGCCGCAGTGCGATCTCGCTCGCCTCGCCGGCGGCCTCGAGCCGCTCGCGGGCGTACTCGCCGATCGTCTGCAGCATCCGGAGCCGGTCGCCCTGGCCGTCGGACTGCACGAGCGCCTTGTCGACGAGCGACTCGAGCTCGTCGAGGCAGGTCTCGCCGGGCTCCGCACAGACGGCTTCGACATCCTCGAGGGTGCCGCCTCCGGCGAACACGGCCAGGCGCCGGAACAGGCGTTGCTCCGGACTCCTCGAGCAGCGAGTGGCTCCAGTCGATCGTGGCGCGCAGCGTCTGCTGGCGCTCGGGAACGTCGCGGGCGCCGGACGTGAGCACGTCGAGCGCGTGGTCGAGCCGCTCGAGCAGCCCCTCCGGAGACAGGAGCCGCAGTCGCGCGGCGGCGAGCTCGAGCGCCAGCGGCAGGCCGTCCAGCCGCGCGGCAGACCGCCGCAACGGCTTCGGCGTTCTCGGACGTCAGCCCGAACGAGCCCTTCGCCGTGGTGGCGCGGTCGACGAAGAGAGCGACAGCCGGAGACGCCATGAGCGACTCGATCGAGTCTCGGTCCGACAGCGGAGGGAGCTGGAGCGGGGCGAGCGGGTACTCCCGTTCGGCGGCGATCCGCAGCGGCGTCCGGCTGGTGGTCACGATCCGCAGCTCAGGGCAACTCTCGACGAGCCGAGCGACGTCCGAAGCCGCCGCCACGACCTGCTCCAGGTTGTCGAGGAGCAGAAGCGCCGCCTTGTCGCCGATGAGGGACACGATCCCCTCGCCGAGCGTCCGTCCCTCGGCCTCCTTCACGTCGAGCGCCTCCGCGAGCGCAGGCAGGAATGTCTCGGGCTCGTTGACGTCGGCCATCGCGACGAACGCGACGCCGTCGAGGAACTCGGGCGTCAGCAGCCGGCCGAGCTCGATCACGGTCCGGGTCTTCCCGACACCGCCGGGACCGGTGATCGTGACGACCCGATGTTCCCGCACGAGCTCGACGAGCGACGCCAGATCGACGGCACGGCCGACCAGCGGCGTCGTGGGGTCGGGCAGGTTGCTCGGGAGGCTCGCGAACCGCTCGCCCTTGCCCTCCAGCACCCCCGGGTCCGGCACGACGACGCCGTCGGCGGACACCGCGTAGAGCTCGAACGGGCGCCCGACGTTCTTGAGCCTGAACCGCCCCAGCCGGACGACCTCTACGTCGCTCCGGTTCTTGATCTGGTCGTACGCGGCGTCGGACAACATCACGCCACCGGGCACCGCGAACGACTCGATCCTGGACGCGATGTTCACGGCTTCGCCGGTGAGCCGCTCCGGCTCGACGATCACCTCGCCGACATGGATGCCGATTCGCACCGGAACGTCCTGCGCCGCGAGCTCCTGCTGGATCGCGACAGCGGCCAGCACCGCAGCCAGCGAGCTCGGAAACATGCTCATGCTCCCGTCGCCGAGCCGCTGGACGATCGTCCCGCCGAAGGCGTCGTGATGACGATCGAGCGCCGCCACATACCGATCTCGCCGGTCGACGGCCAGGCGCTCGTCCGCCTGGATCAGCGCCGTGTACCCGACCATGTCGGTGAACATCACCGCGGCCAGCCGGCGATCGAGCCCCTCGCTCACGAAGCGACCATACCGAGCCCCAGATCCAGCAGCTCGTTCTATCTCTTGCAACGACGGCTGCCCGTAACTGGACTCGAACGTAAGGGCGGCGGGTTCATACCTGCTACGCAGCCTCGAGGACAGCGGAGCACGCTTGAACCGAATGGGGGCGGGAGGATTCGAACCTCCGTAGGCTGAGCCAACGGGTTTACAGCCCGTCCCCTTTGGCCACTCGGGTACACCCCCTCGAGGCGATCATTCTAGCCGTGGCAAAGTGCGCCGATGGCGACGATGACCGACCTCGACGAGCTCGCGATGGCCATGCCGCAGACGACGAGAGCGATCACCGACGGCCGCCCGTCGTACCACGTCCACGGCAAGATGTTCTGCTTCCATCGCGGCCGCAGGCCCGATGCGGTCGACCCGGGCACGGGCGAGCGGCTCGACGATGTGCTGATGTTCCGGGTCGCCGATCTCGACGTGAAGGAGCTGCTGCTCGCGGACGATCGCGGCGTCTACTTCACCACGCCGCACTTCAGGGGCTACCCCGCCGTGCTCGTCCGCATCCCGGAGCTGGCGCGCCTCGACCGCGACGAGCTGGGCGACCTGGTGGCCGAAGCCTGGCTGACCCGGGCGCACAAGCGCGTCGCGAAGACATGGCTCGCCGAGAACACGACCGCAGACGGCTGACGCGAACCCCCTAGAATGGCCGTCACGCCCTCTTAGCTCAGCTGGTAGAGCACCTCCATGGTAAGGAGGGGGTCGACGGTTCGAGTCCGTCAGAGGGCTTCGCTCAACCAGGCCGTTCGAGGGGTTCCGGTAAGCACAACCGTGTCATCGTGTTCGCCCGCTTGGTGAGTCCTTGGTGAGTAGAGCCGGAGAGCGCAGGGGAAAGCCGCCCTTCCTCGCGCCCCGGATTTCGCTCACGCGGCGTCGGTACCACTCGATGCTGGGGCGGTTCGGGTCGCTCAGCTAAGCGTGTTCCCCGATGCGGTGCCGGTGGGGTTGTGTAACTGTGGTTGTTCGAGGCGCGCGAGTCGGACACTCTTGTTTGCTGTGCGCTCAGTAGACCGCCGCACCGGTCTTGTTTCCTGAGGAGATTCACCCTCATGTGGGGATGGAGCGGGGCGGGGTCGGAGAAGGAGCGCTATGTCCCTGTATATGTCGACCTTCGAGTACAAGCCCGAGGTCTGGTCCGAGCTGATCAGGAACCCGGAGAACCGCACCGAGACCGTCAGCCGTCTGCTCGAGAGCGCAGGCTGCAAGCTCAAGGGCCTCTGGTACGCGTTCGGCAAGAGCGACGGTTTCGCCCTCATCGAGGCGCCGAACAACGTGACCAGCGCCAGCCTGATGATCGCGATCAGCGCCAGCGGAGCGTTCAGCAAGTTCGAGACGACCGTTCTGATGACGCAGGACGAGCTGCTCACGGCGCTTGAAAAGGCGCAGGACATCGAGTACGTGGCACCCGGCGTAGCCGTTCACGCCTAACAGCTGACCGGCAAACGGAGTCGGGCCCACCCGGCCCGGCTCCTTGCCTTTGGCCCCGGCTCGAGCGTTCAACCCGTGCCGGATAGCGCTGACCCTGAAACGGGCAAGCGGCGATGAAGCGCTGCCCGTTCCCCTGATTGGTTCCTTGAAGAGAAGGTGAAGCACGATGGAATGCAGCCGATGCCATGACGACACACCGATCCTCGTGAACGAGAGTGATCTCTGCTGGACATGCGCGTTTCCGCGCCCGTCTGACCTCGCAGCCCAACAGCACGCCCTCGCCGACGAGCGGCAGCCGGTTGTAGCGAAGGCAGCGTGACCCTCGAAATGAGATCACTGACCCATCAGCAACGTACTTGGCTGAAAGGTCAGGTTGACCACGCCAGTCGCAACCGCCTCCGCACCGGCCTACGCGGCGATGTGAAGTTGTCGAACTTGAGAGGAGACCGGCGACGAACCGCTGCTGTCGCTTCCCGAGGCGCGGCCGGAGCGGGAGGCCCGCCGGACCTCTCGCTGACTGCTTCTGCGGTCTAGCCTTCCGGGGTGCTCGAAAGCTTCACGATCGACGCCTTCGCGGGCCGGGTCGGCGAGCGCTTCCGGCTGGCAGCAGACGGGGCGACGCTGGAGATCACGCTCGTCGAGTGCGACCGGCTCGGCGGGGACGCGCTGGGTCGTGTCCCGTTCTCCCTCGTCTTCCTCGGCCCGGTCGAGCCGGTGCTGCCGCAGCGGATCTACCCGCTGGCCCACGGCGAGCTCGGCGACTTCGATCTCTTCCTCGTCCCGATCCAGCGGAGCCTGCCGATTACGTGACCTCCTCGCTACCTTCGATTGACGAAGGACGCAACGAGGAAGGCAGGCCGGCGACCGAGACATGGCTGGGTCTGGGCCGTCTGCGCCGACTGGCTCGCTGAGCCGACTGAACCTACTCCTTGGTGACGTCGATAGCAAGCCTCACGGCAACCTCCGGGCGATGAACACGAGGAAGTCGTGGTCCGCGGTCGGCTCCTCGTCCGTGTAGCCGCCCCGAACGTCGACGTCGACGAACCCCGCCCGGTCGAGCATGAGCAGCAGCTCGTCGCGGAAGTAGCGAGCGCCACGTGATCACACGCTCTTCCGCCGCAACGAGCTCGCCCTCACGCCACTTCTCCGCACGCATCTCCATCGAGATCGTCTGGTCGAGCGGGTCGACGGCGATCGTGCGCGCGCGCAGCTCGTACTCCGTCCCGTCGTCCGTCCGCTTGCGCGTGCCCGACTCCGTCCACGGCCGGGGCAGCTGGTCGCGTTCCTCCTTCGTCCACGTCCGCCAGAGGCTCGCCCTGGCGTAGGGCACCTCGTTGTCCAGCAGCAGCGTCCCGCCGGGCTCGAGGAAGCGGTGGAACCGGCGCAGGGCCTCCTCGTCCTGCGCCCGGGTGCTGCCGAGGCCGAAGACCCCGCAGACAACGATCGTGCGGTAGCTCCGCGGCGGCTCCAGCTCGTGCAGCGGCTGGACGAGAAGCGTCGGCTCGAAGCCCTCCCGGCCGGCGCGTTCACGGCAGCGGGCGATCATGTCGGCCGAGACGTCGCATCCGTCGACGTCGAATCCGGCCCGGAGCCAGGGCACGAGCAGCCGGCCGGCGCCGCAGCCGGCATCGAGCGCCGGCTGCCCGTGCTCGACGAATCGCCCGAAGTAGTCGATCTCCGGCCCGTCGAGGTTGAACTCGGCCCACCATTCGGCGATGAGCCCGTAGTGCCACGTCTGCGGTGTGGTGCTCAAGGTCACTCCTTCGGTCGTCTCTCGCTCGCCCGATCACCTCGCAGAGGCGCAGGCGAAGGCACGTTCGTTCTCAGGATGCGAGCGAGGACTTACACGCCGCCATCATCGTCGGCGGGCTCACTCCCTGTCAATGCTGCCCGCTGCGCCGGCGGATAGCGTCACGCCCGGAATGGCGCTGCGGAACCGGGTCACACCGCTCGGAGAGCTGATCTCGGATCCCGGGCGTGGCCTCGTCTACGGGAACCGCGGCTGCCTGCACGACGCGGCCGGGCGCATCCGCCGACGCTATAACGGCAAGCGCTGGATCGCCTGCCGCCTCGAGTTCCGGGGCTGGCAGCGGGGCCCGCTGATGCAGCCCGGCCGCTTCACGGAGCTGTTCTTCCTCGACGAGGCGACCGCGTTCGCCGCCGGGCATCGCCCCTGCGCGCTCTGCCGGCGCGCGGACTACGACCGCTTCGTGGCGATCTGGGCCGAGCTGCACCCCGGCCAGGCGGGAGCGGACGCGATCGACGCACAGCTCCACGGCGAGCGCGTCGCGCCCGGCACGCGCACGCAGCGCTGCCACGACGCTCAGCTCGACGAGCTCCCGGACGGCGCGTTCGTGCTGCGGGAGGGCTCGCCCTTCCTGGTGCTCGGCCCGCACCTGCTGCGCTGGACGGCCGCCGGTTACGCCGCGCCCGCGTCGCGACCCTCCGGCGAGAGGGCGGTGCTGATCACCCCGCCGTCGCTCGTCTCCGTGCTGCGAGCCGGCTGGGACCCGGTCGTGCCGCTGCTGCACCCGTCGGCGCTGAGCGCCTAGGAGCGGTTCAGCGCGGGCCGGCGGCGATCGCCTCGGCCGCCAACCGCGCGAGCACGGATTTCGCATTGTTCGTCACCAGCACCTTGTCGCTCCACGTGTAGAGGACACCGGCATGGGTGAACCAGAGAGTCGCCGGGCTGCAGGAGGCGCCGCACGTGCTGGCCAGGAAGACCGCGGGATCTCCACCGGCGAGCCGCAGATTGGCTTTCCGGGGAAGCTTCCCGCCCTTCGATCCCTCGAAGGACGCGAAGAAGCACGCCGTGGCGCGGTTGCAGTTCGGCGCGCCCGAAAGGTCGAGTAGCCAGTGATTCGCGCCGGCGGTCCCGGTGGCGTACAGCTTCGGCACCTTGCCGGCGAATGGCAGCGAGCTGGGCAAGAGCACGGGAACCGAGGTCTTCTTCCTGATCGCCTGGAGCTGGGTGCGGAAGGTCTTCAGCAGGTCGATGCCGGTCGCCGGCGCCGCCCTGAGCAGCGAGAACGTCAGGGTGCCCTTCTCGCACACGGGCGTCGGCGGGCTGATCGGGGCACGGAGGCTCCCCCGGCCGGGGGCGGGGCTCACGCGGAGCCAGTAGGCGGTCTTCTCGCACGCCCCGGGGTGCTGCTCGCCCGCACCGGGGACGTCGGGGCTGAAGCGGGCGTCGGCGGTCGCGGCCGATCCAGGGGCGAGCTGGATCATGGCCGCCGTGCCAACCCCCCTCGCGGCCGGCCGAACGGCGGTCGGGAGAGCCTTGCCCTTCCGGTCGAGCAGGACGAGCGTCGGGATCCCCGTGACGAAGCACGTCGACCGGGAGGTGTTCACGAGCGTCAGGCGGTACGAGATGTTGCCGGCGCCTGCGCTGCCCGGGATCACCTTGAACGTGCCGCTCAGCGCCGAGGCGCTGCACGGTCCGACCGACGGTGCGACCGCGGACGACCTCGCCCACGCCGCTGCGCCGCCGATCGCCGGCAGCGCCAGCACGAGCATGACCAGCAACACCTTGCGCACGACGACGACCTTCCCCCCTGTTGTTGCCCGGGCTACTTGAGCGGGTTCGTGCCCGCCATCCAGATGATGACGCGGGTGAACTTGCCCTCGGCGTCGACGTCGAAGAAGTTGCAGTTGTGCATGTCGTTCTTCGTCCCGTCCTTCAGCTCGCCGATGTAGCTCTGCTCGGTCGCGACCTTTCCCGCCTCCGGCTCGACCACGATGTTCTTGATCTCGTGGAAGATCGAGACGGAGAAGTCGCAGAAGTCGGTGAACATCCGCCTGATCTCGTCCGCGCCGCTGAACACGGCGTGGTCGGTCTGCACGGTCAGCACGGCGTCGTCGGCGAAGTGCGACAGGATCGCGTCGACGTCCTGCTTGTCGACGGCCTTGAAGTAGCTGTCCGGGAGGGCTGCGAGCTGCTCCCTCGTGAGCGGTGCGGTCTGCGTGGCCACGAGCGCCTCCTTACGAGATTCGGGTGCCGTCAGTCTAACGCGGCTCCGTCGGCGGCCCGCTCCCGGGCCGCGGGATTCCGCGCCCGGCGAGCCGGTCCCAGGCGCGGTCGGTCAGCAGCGAATGGAGCGCCAGGAACAGGGTCGCGCTGGGCGTCACCCGGTAGCGCGTCCGCGGCCGTCGAGCGGAGATCGCCTTCTCGATCACCTTCGCCACCGAGCCGGGGTCTCCGCCGAGCCGGCCGAACGGCCCCTCGTACGCGCTGACGGTCCTCTCGGCGACCGCCCGGTTGTAGGCCGCGTACGGCCCCTCACGGGCGGCGACACCGCCCGCCGCCGTCTCGCCGAAGCGGGTGCGGATCAGCCCCGGCTCGATCACGATCACGTCGACCCCGAAGCCGCCGACCTCGTACCGGAGCACGTCCGACAGCGCCTCGAGCGCCCACTTGGTCGCGTGGTAGTAGCCGCCGCCCGGGAAGGTCAGCCGCCCTCCCATCGAGCTGACGTTCACGATCTTGCCGGCGCCCCGGCGGCGCATCCCCGGCAGGACGAGCTGGGTCAGCCGGACGAGGCCGAAGACGTTCGTCTCGAACTGCCGCCGCACCTCCTCCGGCGACGCCGTCTCGATCGCCCCCGAGAGCGAGTACCCGGCGTTGTTCACGAGCACGCCGACGGCACCCTCGGCCTCCTCGACCGCCGCCACCGCCGAGCGCATCGACTCCTCGTCCGTGACGTCGAGCGGCAGGGTGCGACAGCCGCTCGCCTCGAGGCCGGCGATCGAGCTCACCCGGCGCGCGGTCGCGTACACCGTCCAGCCGCCGGCTGCGAGCCGCTCGGCGGTCGAGCGCCCGATCCCCGACGAGCACCCCGTGACGAGAACGACCTGCGAGCGCCTCTGCTCCTCCGCCATCCCGCGGATGATCACACGCGCCCCGCGGCGCCGCGCGCTACCGGCCCGCCTGCAACCTGCGGTCGGCGAGCTCCTGCGCCGCCTGCCCGGTCGAGATGCCGTCACCCTCGCTGCGCTCGTAGATCTCCCGGAGCGTGTCGCCGATGCCCTCGAGTGCCCGGTCGACCTCGGGGTCGTCCCAGCCGAGCGATTCCCGGCCGACGTTGTGGAAGACGCCGCCGGCGTTGATCACGAAGTCGGGCGCGTAGAGGATGCCGCGGGCGCGCAGCCGCTCGGCGTCGGCGGGCTCGGCGAGCTGGTTGTTCGCTGCGCCGGCGACGATCCGGCAGCGGAGACCGGGGATCGTCGAGGCCGAGAGCGTGCCGCCCGTCGCACACGGGGCGTAGACGTCGCAGGCGGTCTCGAGGGCGTTCTCCGCGGGCACGACGCCTGCGCCCAGCTCGCCGGCGAGCCCGGCGGCGCGATCGGCGTCGACGTCGGAGACGGCCAGGTCGGGCTCCCGCCTCGGCGAGCAGCCCCGCGAGCCTCCCGCCCACGCTGCCGACACCCTGGACGAGCACGGTCCTCCCCTCGAGCGACGGTGAGCCGTACGCGTGGGCGACGCTCGCGCGGATGCCGTGGAAGACGCCGCGGGCCGTGAACGGCCCCGGCTCGCCGGAGCCGGCGCTTCTCCCGAAGACGTGCGGGCACGTCTCCGCGATCACGTCGAGGTCGGCCGGCGTCGTGTTCATGTCGCAGCCGGTGAGGTAGTTGCCTCCGAGCGAGCACAGGAGATCGGCGTACCGGCGCAGCAGCGCGAGCCGTTCCTCGCCCGCCGGCAGCCGCGGCACGGCCAGCACCGCCTTGCCGCCGCCGAACGGGAGCCCCGCGACCGCGAACTTGACGGTCATGCCCGCCGCGAGGCGCGTGCCGTCACGAAGCGCCTCCGCCGGCGTGCCGTAGACCTTCATCCGCGTACCGCCGCCGGCAGGTCCGAGCCGGCGTGAGTGGATGCAGACGAACATCCACGTGCCGGACTCCGCGTCGAAGCGGACGACCACCTGCTCGCCGTCCCAGGCTCCGATCACCTGCTCGAGCTCTGTTGCCACTTCGCGCAGATTGGCATGGTCATCTTCTGGATTCCAGAGCCAATCTCCGGATAATGGACTCTGATGCGCCAGCTGAGCGCCACCCACGTCCGCCGGCTCCTTCCCGACCTCCCGCCGGTCGGCCCCGCCTACCAGTCGCTTGCGGCGTCGCTGCGCGCCCTCGTCCTCGACGGCCGGCTCCCGCTCGGGACCCGCCTGCCGGCCGAGCGCGAGCTGGCCCGGGCCCTCGGAGTGAGCCGGACAACGACGAGCGCCGCCTACGGGCTGCTTCGGCGCGAGGGCTATCTCCGCAGCCGTCGCGGCGCCGGCTCGTTCGCGAGCTTCCCGTCCGACGTGTCGGTCGCCGATCCCTCCTGGCACGGAGGCGAGGCGGCGGGCGACCTGATCGATCTCAGCATCGCCGCCCCCGGCCCGCTCCGGGAGCCGTTCCTCGCCGCGGTCGCCGACGCGGTCGAGCAGCTTCCGCGCCACCTGACCGGCGACGGGTACCGGGTGCTGGGCCTTCCCGAGCTGCGCGACGCGGTGGCCGAGCACTACCGGCGCCGGGGGCTGCCCACGAGTGTCGACGAGGTGATGATCACGAGCGGCGCCCAGGGCGCGATCGCTCTCGCCGCCCAGGTCCTCCTCACCCCGGGCGCGAGCGTCCTCGTCGAGTCGCCCACGTACCCGAACGCCCTCGACTCCTTCCGGGCCGGCTCGGCGCGACTGGTCACCGTCCCGATCGACCACGGCTGGGACGAGGACCTGATCGAGGCGGGCTTCCGCCAGACGCTTCCCCGCCTCGCGTACTTCACGCCCGACTTCCAGAACCCGACCGGCCGGCTGATGCCGTCGGCCGCCCGAGCCGCGCTCGTTCGTTCGGCCGCCGCCGTCGACACGCTCGTGATCGCCGACGAGAGCTACCTGGGCCTGGCGCTCGAAGACGGCCTCGCCGACACCGAGCCCCTCGCCGTCCACGACCCGGAACGCGTCATCTCGATCGGCGGGCTCAGCAAGAGCGCCTGGGGCGGCCTGCGGATCGGGTGGCTTCGAGCCGCCCCCTCGCTCATCCAGCGGCTGGGCGCCGCCCGGCCGAGCCTCGACATCGCCAACCCCGTGCTCGAGCAGCTCGTGGCACTGCGACTGCTCGACGACCACGAGGAGCTGCTGAGCGAGAGGCGGCGCCGGCTCGCCGCCCAGCTCGAGGTGCTGACGACGACCCTGGCCGAGGAGCTGCCGGCCTGGAGGTTCTCCCGGCCGCAGGGCGGCCTCTCCCTCTGGATCGCGATCGACCGGTCGAGCACGTCGCTGATGGGCGCGGCCGCGCGCGCCGGCGTGCGGATCGTCCCCGGGCCCCGCTTCGGGATCGGCGGGACGCTCGAGCGCTTCCTCCGCGTCCCGTTCGTGCTGCCGCCCGCGCGACTGCGGGAAGCGGTCGCCCGGCTCGTGCAGGCCGCCGAGGAAGTGCCGCGCTTCGCCGACGCGGGCGGAGAGGTCAGCTACGTGGTCTGACGACGTTCGGCTCCTGCGCCACAGGAATTCACACTTTCGGCACAGTCGCGTTTCACACGCGACACAGATTTCCGGCTACGCTCAAAACCGGGGGGCCAGGGCCGAAGGCCCCGGGGGGAAACCAATAGAGCAGGGCGCCGAGAGTTGTCGCGGGCCTAGGTTGCACCCGCGGCAACGTCTCCGAAGAGGCGGAGCCGGAGGCTCCGTCCGAGGAGAAGGCCCCGGGGGAAATCAATAGAGCGCAGCGCCGCGCAGCAGGGTCAGGCGGAGAGGCGCTGCTCGAGCGCGGCGACGCGGAGCAGGTTGATCTCGGTCATCCAGGGAGCCACCTCGCTCTCCGCGATCGGAGCCGAGAAGTAGAACCCCTGGGCCGCGTCGCAATGAAGCCCGGCGAGCACGCTGCTGATGTGCTCGGTCGCCACGCCCTCGGCGACCACCTCGAGGCCGAGGTTGTGAGCCAGGTCGATCGTCGAGCGCACGATCGCTGCGCTGTCGTCGTCGGCCATCATGCTCATCACGAACGACTTGTCGATCTTGAGCACGTCCAGCGGCAGCCGCTTGAGATAGCCCAGCGACGAATAGCCGCTGCCGAAGTCGTCGATCGCGAGCCGCACGCCGAGGTCCTTGAGCCGTCCCAGGATCGTCCTGGTGCGCACCGGGTCGCTCAGGATGATGTTCTCGGTGATCTCGAGCTCGAGCCGGCCCGGCTCGATTCCGGTCTCGTTCAGCAGCAGCCTGACCTCGTCGGGGAGGTGGAGGTCGAGAAGGTCGCGACCCGACAGGTTGACCGCGACGCCGGTGTCGAGGCCGAGCGCCTGCCACCTGGCACAGCTCCGCACAGCTTCCCGCATGACGTACCTGGTGAGCGGCTTGACGAGCCCCGTGTGCTCGGCGAACGGGAGGAAGCGCTCCGGCCCGAGCAGCCCCTGCTCGGGGTGCTGCCAGCGGACGAGCGCCTCGAACCCGACCACCTCGGAGGTCCTCAGGCTGATCTTCGGCTGATAGTGGAGCACGAGCTCGCCCTGCTCGATCGCGCGGCGCAGCTCGCCGAGCAGCTTGAGCCGGTCGGGCGAGTAGACGTCGCGCTCGGGTGAGTAGATGCCGGCCCCGGAGTGGGCTTCCTTGCTCTGGTACATGGCCACGTCCGCGTGGCGGAGCAGCGTGTCGATGTCGGCCCCGTGCTCCGGAAAGATCGCGATGCCGATGCTCGCCTCCACCTCCAGCGTCAGCCCGCGCAATGTGAACGGCCACTCGACGGCCTGCCGGAGCTTGCGCGCGACGACCAGGGCGTCGTCGGCGTCGTCGAGCCCCGATGCGAGCACGGCGAACTCGTCACCGCCGAGCCGGGCGACGCTGTCGCCGGCACGCAGGCTGTGCGCGAGCCGCTGGCCGACCTCGCGGAGCAGGATGTCGCCGCTCTCGTGGCCGAGCGTGTCGTTGACCTCCTTGAACCGGTCGAGGTCGAGGAACATGACCGCCACCTCGCCGGGGTTTCGACGAGCGCCGTGGAGCGCCTGTTCGAGGCGGTCGCGGAAGAGGACGCGGTTCGGGAGCCCCGTCAGGCTGTCGTGCATCGCCTGGTGCTCGATCTCCTCGACCT
Organism: uncultured Actinomycetes bacterium; assembly: GCA_963742925.1. Classification (GTDB taxonomy): domain Bacteria; phylum Actinomycetota; class Thermoleophilia; order Gaiellales; family Gaiellaceae; genus PALSA-612. Next base: position 271,687 of record CAVUNV010000006.1, read on the forward strand.
GCCGGCGCAGGCGCCTCGTGACGCGGCGCAGCAGCGGGAACAGCGAGATGTAGAGGACGAACAGCACCACGCAGAGCACTGCTGCGACGGGCCAGAGCGAGGATGCGGCCGCTGAGGCCACCGGTCCGTAGTCCTGGTAGATCTCCATGACGCCGACCCGCTTGCCCCTGAGATAGACGGGCGCGTACGTCTCGAGCGCTTTCGTGTTCGGCCCTCTGCCACCCTCGTCGTTCAGATGCGAGACATCCGTCGCCGCCTGCCCGGTGCGGAACACGTTCTCGACCGTCTGCTCGCCCGGTCGCGTCCCGATCAGATCGTGGGCGTTCGAGTACGTGACGTGGCCGTCCCGCCGATAGAGCTTGACGCGCAGCGCGCCGTCGACGAGCACCTCGGTCGAGAACAGGCGATCGAGGATGGCCCGCCGCCGGCCGGTGATCGGTCGCTCGAAGTCGGCCCGGTGGAGCCGGTCGCGGACGATCGTGCGTGCCACAAAGCTCGTGTGCATGCTGGCGTTCGCCTCGGCACGGTCGAGTGCGTACCGGTTCGTGTAGGCGATCATCACAGCGCCGGCTACGAGCAGGGCGATCGCCGACGAGACGAGCACGCGCAGCATCAGCCGGGGCGGTCTGGACGTATCCGAGCGCGCGGAACTCACCGCATCTAGTTGTCGGCATCGCGGCGTCCGCGCTTTACAAACGGCGAGGGGGCCGCCTTGCGGGCAGCCCCCTCCTCACCTCCCAGTGTCCCCTTTGAGCTTCAGAGCCTGCCGCAGTGGCGCAACCCGTTCAGGCAGAAGTTGACGAGCTGTGTCAGCCGTCCCTGATTCCACGCGTTGAAGAAGTCCGCGTGGGCCGAGTAGACGCCGCCCGAAGCCAGCGCGAACTCATGCGCGCCGGAGACCGGGTAGCGGTAGATCAGGTTGATCACCGGCACAGCCACGGGGTGGTCGGCCGGGCAGGCTCCCGCAGCCGGGTAGGCCATGTGGCTCTTGTGGTCGGCGCTGTCCAGGTTCTTGCCGTCCCAGCAACTCGGGAAGTTGACGTGGAGCCGCAACTCCTGGCCGCGACCGGCCGGGCAGACGGGCGGCGCGTCCGAGGGCGGAATGCCGCTCTCGACGCCGCAGTTCCAGAAGGTGATGCGCTTGTCCTGCGGCGTTGTCGCCTTCGAGTCGCCGGCGATCATCTTCAGGCCGGACGGGAAGGCGTGAACCCGGGCCGTCGTGTTGCGCCGGTAGTAGATCTGTGCGCCGAGCGGCTTGACCGGCTGACCGTCGACGATCAGCGTCGGCATCCAGTATGCGGCGGTGTCCGCCGGCCGCAGACAGGTCGTGCCCGCAGCCTGCAGCGAGGCGAGCGTCGAGTTCGCGTCCGTCGACGTGTTGCCGACGAAGGTGTGGTCGTGGGACTTTCCGGGCTGGCCGGGATAGACGATCGGATCGTCCATCAGGAAGTGGCTGAACTTGCAGGCGCTGACGAAGTTGACGCCTGCGAACCGGCTGGCCCCCTTCCCGTTGGACGTCGCCGGACCGGCGGCGAACGCGGCCGAGACCGCAATCGCCGCCGAGACCGCAAGCCCAGCGGTCCCGAGTGCGGCGAGTCGTGTCCTTCTCCTCATTTCGAGCTCCTTCCTCCGTTGATGCGCGGAGGATCGGCTGCGAACCGCAGGCCCCGGCAAGCCGGCTGTAAGGAGTCTGTGAAGTCGCCGTGAATTACTGAATGCAGTCTTTGAGGCCCTGAGCCTCGGGGAGCGACTCCAGCTTCTTCAGCGTGTTGTTCTCGATCTGGCGGATGCGCTCACGGGTGACGCCGAACGCGCGGCCGACCTCCTCGAGCGTGCACGGCGGCTCCCCGTTCAGCCCGAAGCGCAGCTCGATCACCTTGCGCTCGCGGTCCGGCAGCGAGCCGAGCGCGCGCTCGATGTCCTCGCGGCGCAGCGACAGCGTGGCCGAGTCGTACGGCGACTCGGCGAGGTCGTCCTGGACGAAGTCGCCGAGCTCCGACTCCTCCTCCTCGCCGATCGGCTTCTCGAGCGAGATCGGGTGCTGGGCCATGCGCAGGATCTCGCGCACCTCCGCGGTGGTCAGGTCGAGCTCGGAGGCGATCTCGTCCGGCCGCGGCTCGCGCCCGAGGCGCTGGACGAGCTGCCGCTCGATGTGGACGACCTTGTTCAGCTTCTCGACCATGTGCACCGGGATGCGGATCGTCCGCGCCTTGTCGGCGATCGCGCGCGTGACCGCCTGCCGGATCCACCAGGTCGCGTAGGTGGAGAACTTGTAGCCCTTGCGGTAGTCGAACTTCTCGACGGCGCGGATCAGCCCGAGCGACCCCTCCTGGATCAGGTCGAGGAACGACAGACCTCGCCCGAGGTAGCTCTTCGCGATCGAGACGACGAGCCGGAGGTTGGCCTCGATCATCTGCCGCTTCGCCTCCATGTCGCCGCGCTCGATGCGCTTGGCGAGATAGACCTCCTGGTCGGCGGTGAGGAGCGGCACCTTGCCGATCTCGCGCAGGTAGAGGCGGAGCGAGTCGAGCGACGGCTCGACCGAGAGATCGAGCTTCGGCGGTGCCTTGTCCTCCTCGACGAGCGGCTGCTCGTGCGGGGGATGCTTGTGCTGGTCGCCCTCGACGAGCTCGATGCCGTGGTCGATCAGATAGGTGTAGAAGTCCTCGACCTGCTCCTTGGTGAGATCGACCTCTTCGAGGCCCTGGACGATCTCGTCGTAGGTGAGAACTCCTTTGTCGATCCCATCCTGGACGAGCTTGTGAAGCTCCTCGATCTCGGGCAGTGAGATGTCGACGGTGAGCACGTGACCTCCGCTTTCTTCGCGCTTGGCGGGACTACTACCGGGACCTACCTGGAAACGCAAAGAGCCGGCCACGTCCGTTCCGGCTCACCTTTGGGGAGGCGGATACTACAACGGGACACGGCTTGTTGTGGAGTCGCGCCCGGGCATCCGGAAAAAGGGTACCGAGATGGGGCGGCGGCTCACCGGGCGCACCGGCACACCCACGCCCTGTCGCGCCCGCACCCCCACCCTTGTGGGTGGGGCCACACCCTCCACCCACGAGGACAGCGTAACCCCGAACTCCGCGCAGGGGTGAAACGCGAGCGTGCCGATTTCGTAACTCTTCGTCCACAGCCTCTGGAACGTGAAGCGGCGGGCCGGAGCCCGCCGCTGAGATCCCCTGCGCGCCCGGAAACACTGCCGTTAGTCTCTCGGTCGGAGGAGGTCGTCCTCTGCATCGGCACCTCCGCTCACGGTCTTGAGACTCACTAGACTGTTTCTTGCTCGGGGGCGTAGTTCAGTTGGTTAGAACGCCGGCCTGTCACGCCGGAGGTCGCGGGTTCGAGTCCCGTCGCTCCCGTCTCGAAAAGCCCTGCAAGCAGGGTCTTTTTCCTTCAAAGGCGTTACGTCGCTCCGAGATCCGGGGGCGCTCCCGCACTCTCACCAAGCTGACCGCGCTTCCGGCGGCGGCGCGAATCCGCTCCCGGCCCCGGCCGCCATCCGGGCACACGCCGACCCGGACTGCCGCGGTCTACCGAGCCTTCCTAGCCGGTGATGACTGCTGACCGCCGGCTACCCGCCTCCCCCGGCCGGAGGAGGCGAGGCGGCGAAGGTCGCCTGGAGACCGCGGATGAACGCCTCCTGGTCTCGCTTCGACAGGCCGGCGTTCGGGTGGAGCACGACGTAGAACCAGGGTGGCATCGAGCCGCCCCTGATCGCGTCCGCGATGTCGCCGACGCCGGCGTCCTGTGGGCGGTTCCATTCGGAGAAGTTGAGCGCGGCGCGGCCGTCGATGACGTCTCGCTCGATCAGCCAGGAGGCGGGCGCGATGTTGCTGTACCACTTCCAGCTGGTCTGGTTGCTGTGGCAGTCGAAGCATGACCGCACAGCGAACGCGCGGGTCGCCGGAGAGTCCCATTGTGGCTCCTTGAGGACGGGCGGGTTCGTGTGGTCGCGACCGTAAGGAACGGCCTGGATGAGCAGGAAGACAACGATGAAACCACCCACGCCCCAGGCGATGAGACGCTTGATGGACAGCCGTCTTCGGCCGATCCTCACCCGAATCACTGTCCGCGCACCGTGCCGACGCCGAATCGGTGGATCGCCTCGCTGAAGCTACGGGCAACTACCCATCTTCGAAGCGTACGTCCCGCGCACGCTCGTTCAATCCGCGCGACCCCGGTTGTGTGATTGGCCGAAGTCGAGGCGGCCCGAGGCGGCGTGCTCGTCGTGGTGGAGGTCGTAGATCTTCTCGTGGTGCTCCAGCGTGTGGTGGTGGTTGCAGACCTTCTGGAGCGTCCCGTCGACCGGGTGCTCCCCCGTGCGGAGGCAGTACGGAACAGCGCAGGTACTGTGCCAGCGCGTCCAGGCGGCCACTGCCAGCGCGGCGATCAGCGGAACGGTGCCGATGATGCCGAGGAGGTTGCTGCCGCCGTTCGAGTAGCTGCTGTTCGCGAAGACGTCGGCCCAGAGCCCGATGGTGACTGCGAGCGAGACGGCGATCGCGAGCCCGATCAGGACGGCGCCGAGCTCGTTTCTCTTCACCGGGCACTCCCGCTGGCCAGCACGTTCTCGAGGAAGGCGATCGCCTTCGGGTACGCGTCCAGGCGGTTCGAGAGCCGCTTCAGCCCGTGGCCCTCGTCGTCGTACACGACCAGCTCGCAAGGGATCCCGCGGTCGGTCAGCGAGCGGTGGATCTGCCTCGCCTCGCCGACCGGAACGCGTGGGTCGTTCGCTCCGTGGATGATGAAGAGCGGCGCGCGGATCCGGTCGACGTGCGTCAGAGGCGACACCTCGAGAAGGAACTCGCGGTCGCGCTCGAGCGAGCCGTACTCGCGCTCGCGGAAGGCTCGACGCCAGGGAGCCGTGTGCTCGAGGAAGCTGACGAGGCTCGAGATCCCGACGATCTCGATCGCCGCGGCCCAGCGCTCGGGGTGGAAGGCGAGCCCGGCGAGCACCATGTACCCGCCGTACGAGCCGCCGTAGAGGATCGCCCGCCCGGCGTCGACCCACTCGACGGTGCCCAGCCAGTCGTGCAGCGCAGCGAGGTCGCGCACCGAGTCGAGGCGCTTGTGGACGTCGTCCAGGTGCTCGTAGCGCTTCCCGTAGCCGGTCGACCCGCGCACGTTGGGCGCTGCGACCGCGAAGCCTTTCGTGACGAAGAACTGCGCGAGCGGGCTGAAGATCGGCCGCAGCTGCGCCTCGGGACCGCCGTGGATCATGATCACGACCGGAAACGGGCCCTCCCCGGCCGGCCGGTAGAGGAACACCGGCACCGACTCGCCGTCGAAGGACGCGAAGCGGTGGAGCTCCGGCTCGACCAGCTCGCCGGCCGGGACCCCGCTCGGGCTCTCCGTGAGCCGTTCGCTCGCGCGTGTCTCCGTGTCGCAGTTCCAGACGTCGCCGGCGACGAGCGGCGAGGAGAAGTGGTAGGCGAGCCGGTGGCCGTCGGGCGAGAAGACGAAGGCGGCTGCGACGCCCCGCCCGGGGAGCTCGACCTCGCGACGGAGGTCGAGCGAGCGCGGGTCGCGGAGCTCGAGCCGCGTGTAGCCGTCGGCGTTCCAGTCGACGAGGAGCGCGCGGCCCGCCTCGTCGATCGCGCAGCCGATGTCCCACTCGGCCTCGATCACGTACTGCCAGCTCCGCTCGGCGACGACGTAACGCGCGATGCCGACCGTGTTGCGTCCGACGCTCGTCGCGAACAGGAACGCGTCGCTCTCGGGCAGCCACGCGGGCGGGCCGACCTCCGAGTCGTCGTCGTGCGGAACGGCGGAGAACGACTCGCCGCTCTCGACGTCGACGAGGTGCAGATCGTTGTCGCCGCTCCGTTCGGTCGCCACGAGGACGGCCAGCGTCGCCCCGTCCGGCGAGAAGCCGGCGACGTCGCACCAGCCGCCCGGGGCGAAGACGAGCCGCTCCACGCCCGAGTCGAGCTCGCGCACGTAGACGTCGAAGTCGACCCCGTCGCGCCGGTTGCACGCGTACGCCAGCAGCCTGCCGTCGCGGCTCGCGCTCGGGGTTCGGTGGAAGTAGCCGGGCTCGACGACGAGCGGCTCCGGGACGGCGCCGGGCTCCGGATCGGCGTCCAGCACGTAGAGCTGCTCGAGCTCGTTTCCGCCCTCGTCCATCTGGAGCAGGATGCGCCCGCTCGCCGGCAGGAAGAAGCCGCCGACCGGCTCGGGCAGGTCAGTGAGCTGGACGAGCTCTCGCCCACCGACCACCTGCCGGTAGAGCTGCATCGTCCCGCCCAGATCCGAGGCGACGAGCGCCGACGAGCCGTCCGCGGTCAGGTCCGCCGGCACGGCCGTCCTCATCTCGAGCAGGTCGCGGAGCGTCGGCACGAACCTGAGCCTACTCAGGCCGCGAGGCCCGAGTACGGTGCTAGTAGAACTTGTCTTCGGGCTCGGTCTTGTGCTGCTCCTCGCGCCACTCGGCCTGGTAGGCCTCCGCCTTCTCGAACTCGTCCTCGTACTCCTCCTGCTCGGCGGCCCGGGGCGGCCGGGTCCTCCTGCTCGGGGTGCTCGCCACGTTCGGTCTTGCGACGGTTCGCAACGAACGCGATGACGAGGAGCGGAACGGCGACGGCCGCCACGACGATGATCGGGAGCACGTCCGGCACCTCGTACTAGCGAGCCGACACCGAGACGGGGAGGGGCCGCTGCGACGCGAACCTCCCCGTGTCGTTCGGCGGCGCTACTTTGCGCGCGCCGGAGCCGTTCCGAGCGGGCGCTCGGTTGGCCTGCGCTCGTGCTCGAGCCTCGGCAGCCCGTCGAGCCAGGCCGGCAGGTACCAGTTGCGCTCGCCGAGCAGCTTCATCGTCGCGGGCAGGAGCACGGCCCGCACGATCGTGGCGTCG
>CAVUNV010000007.1:0-224130 GCA_963742925.1 uncultured Actinomycetes bacterium
ATCCTTTCCTGGATTGCGGCTCAGTTAGCGGCACCTATGCCGACAGCCTGGATCTGCTCGTGCTCGTGCAGCTCCTTCTCGGCCTCGTGGTGAGCTGGCTTCAGGTCGAAGACGACATTCTTCACCGTGCCGGTGAAGGTATGGCGCCTTGTCCTCATAGTCCCGGTCAACCACCAAACCGTTGTCGCGGCTGATGTCCATTCCCGCATACGATGTGAACATCATAGGCACCGTCCGGTCCAGTCGTCCTCGCCGATCTGTTTGTCGTTGGCCCACAGGGTTACCGCCCCGCCGGTGCCCGGCTTGGGCGCGTCCGCCTCGAACAGCATCTTCACCTTGACCTCCCCGGTTGGAAGTGGTTCCGTCGAGACTTGCTTGTAGGTTTCCACGCCCAGGAGAGAGTAAGTGTGGTGGAGCAGGTGGTCGTCTACCCATAGTCCGTAGCCGCCGATGAAGTCGGCGTTGGCCATGATGACGCCCTCGGCACCCTCCGCCGGCACCACGAGATCCGCCTCGATGGCGTACGACCTCCCGATGACTCGCGGGACCATGCCGCGCTGGATGTTCTGGACGTCTCCGGCGAACGTGAATCGGGTCTTGGTCGGCAGCGGGGGAAGGATCCCAAAGAAGATCGCGAAGCCGCCCAGCAGAGGCAGGACCGAATTCTTTTCGGCCTCTTCCCACCACAGGTCCTGTAGCTCTTTCAGCTTCTCTGGATTCTGGGCTGCGATGTCCTTGGCCTGCGAGAAGTCGTCGGGCAGATAGTACAGCTCCCAGACGTCCTTCTCGGGGTCGTAGGTCCGGGGCCAAACCGCTCCATCGTCTCGGGGTCATGTCCCAGGGGGCTTTGTCCAACCGGGTCGCCGCCCACCAGCCGTCCTTGTAAATTCCGCGCGCGCCCAGAATCTCAAAGTACTGGACGGTGTGCTGCTCGGGAGCGTGGCGTCCTTAAAGGTGTAGGCGAAGCTGGTCCCGTCCAATGGAACCTGCTCGATGCCGTCGACACTCTTCGGCTCGGGAATGCCCGCGACCTCGAGGATGGTGGGAGCGATGTCGATGCAGTGCGTGAACTGGTTTCGGACGGATCGCTGTCCGGCGTGATCTGTCCGGGCCAGGCGACGACCATCGGGTTGCGGGTCCCGCCCAGGTGGCTCGCCATCTGCTTGCCCCACTGGAACGGGGTGTTTCCGGCATGAGCCCAGGCGGCCGCGAAGTGTGGCGCGGTATGGTCGCTGCCCCATCCGTCGATGCCGCCGTACTGCTCGATGAGCTTGAGTTGCTGGTCGGCATCCAGAGGGAGTCCGTTCAGGAACGTCATCTCGTTGAAGGAACCGGTGACCGTGCCCTCCATGCTGGCGCCGTTGTCACCCCAGATGTAGAATGATGAGGGTATTATCGAGATCGCCCATCTCCTCGATCGAGTCCAGCAGCCGCCCGACGTTCCAGTCGGCGTTCTCGGAGAAGCCGGCGAAGACTTCCATTTGCCGGGCGTACAGCTTCTTCTCGGTGTCCGACAGCGTGTCCCAGGCCGGGAACAACGCGGGCCGCTCGGTGAGTTCGGTGTCCTGGGGGATCACTCCGAGCTTCTTCTGGCGCTCGAACGTCTCCTCGCGGTACACGTCCCAGCCCTGATCAAACTTGCCTTTGTACTTGTCCGCCCATTCCGTGGCAACGTGGTGCGGCGCGTGGCGCAGCCGGTCGAGTAGTACAACATCCACGGCTTCACCGGATCCTGGGCTCGCACCGCGTGCAGCCATTCAATGGACTTGTCGGTCAGGTCATCCGGGAAGTAATACCGCTCGCCGTCTTTGCCCTTCGGCACACCAACCGTCGAGTTATCCTGCGTGATGATCGGGTCGTATTGGCCGGCCGCGCCACTCAGGAATCCCCAGAAGTGGTCGAAGCCCCACGACATCGGCCAGTGATCAAACGGGCCTGCCGCGCCGGCGACGTTGTCCGGCGTCAAGTGCCACTTGCCGAATCCGCCCGTCACGTATCCGTTTTCGCTCAGGATGCGAGGCAGTGCGGTACAGTTTCGGGGCCGCGCGGCCGTGTAGCCAGGGAACGGCCCGGGGAACTCAGCGACCGAGCCGAAGCCGACCCGGTGATGATTGCAGGCGCTGAAGCGCTACTGCCTGGGCGCCTTCGCGTATCTCTACCGCGAGTCTCAGTCCGAGGCGCCGCTCCCGTTCGCGTTCGAGGAGCACGCCGTTCCCGACCGGCCGGCACTGTACGACTACCGGCCCTTGGCGCGCGGCTACGTGGAGGAGCGTGCCGAGCAGCTCCGCCGGCTCGACGACGCGCAGTTCGCGATCGAGGAGCTGCGCCGCGAGCCGGCCGCCGCGATCTTCGCGCACGCCCATGCCGGCCCGGACACGACCGGGGAGTCGGCGCTCTACCGGACGATCCTGCTCCCGTTCCTGTCGGGAATGGCCGAGAGATGCGGCGGCTTCGAGTGGGACGACCGGGTCTTCAACCGCGGCTACCTGAAGCTGGAGCGCCAGATCTTCGGCGAGCGCCACTCCTACGGTGCCGTCGCGCCGCTCGTCGGCATCTCCTGTCCGGTACAGGTCGAGCTGGGACGGAACCTGCGCGTCCGCATCGCGGCCGTGGGGGAGATCGCCGCCTACTGGCCCGAGGCGAACGGTCTGCTGCCGGCCGGATTCGGCCGTGAGGCCGAGCGCGCCTGCGTGATCGAGCTCGAGTGCGAGTTCCAGGCCGGCGCCGTCGAGCCGCCCGATGCTCCCGGCGAGATCGCGGACGCCGTCACGGCGCTCCGGCTCGCCACGGCGGCGCCGATCGCTGCCGGGCCGGTGCTCTTCGAACGGCTCGACTGGCGACCCTACGGCGTGCGGACGGTGCTGCCGATCGCAGCCACGGAGCCGCCCGGCGAGCCCACGCGCCTCGACGAGTTCCGCGGCAGGCTCGCGGCCGACCTGCTCGAGCGGCTCGCGGGCTCGGACGGCGACGACGGGCTCGGAGAGGCGCTCGACCGCTGGGAGCTGTCGCTCTTCGCCGACGAGCCGTACCGCTCCGAGCAGCTCCGCGAGTCGCTCGCCGCGCTTGCTCGGCAGCGGGGACGGCCTGTGGGCGGCGGCGGCCAGGCTCGCCGTGCTCGTCGGCGAGGACGGAGCTCACCGCGGCGAGCTCTTCGCTCGTCTGCGCGGCCTCACGAGCGGCGGTCACGCGTCGAAGAGCGACGCCGACACGGTCCGCCGTGCGCTGCTCGAGGTCCTGATGGCCGGTGACCGCATCGCGCTCGTGGAGCGGCTCGACGACTCGTTGCTCGGCCTCAAGCCGCGGCCGCGGAGCTACTTCGCGGTCAGTGCCGTGGCCAGCTAGGCCATCGCTGAACAGGCACGAAGTCGTCACGAAACGGCGCGTCTTCTCCGGCTACCGTCGGAGGGTGGACGAAGCGCGGGCGGTGATCGCGAGACTGGAGCGGATCGAGGCTCTGGAGCGCACCGGGGCGTCTGCACGAGTGCTACTCGACGAGGTGCGCGGCCTGCTCCGCGACGCGGAGACGTGGGTACGCACCGAGCCGTTCGGCGCCGATCTCGCCGAGAGCGCGCTCGAGCGCTGCCGCGAAGCGCTCCACGAGGCGGAAACCGGCGCGGAGGCACGCGCAGGACTCTGGTAACGTGGCTCGAAAGAAGCCGCACGATGGGCCTCTTGCAGGTAGCACATCAGCCTGAGCCGGACACCGTTCCGCAGAAAGCTGCCATGGCATCCGTCATAGCGTTCGCCAACCAGAAGGGCGGGGTGGCGAAGACGACCTCCACGCTCAATCTCGCCGTCGCGCTCGCGGAGCAGGGCAAGCGCGTCCTCACGGTCGACCTCGATCCGCAGGGGAACCTGACGATGAGCCAGGGGCTCAACCCGGACACGATCGAGCGCTCGATGTACGACGTGCTCGTGCACCGCCTGCCGCTCGAGCAGATCATCCACAAGGGCGAGATCGACCTGGCCGTGTCGTCGATCGACCTGGCCGGCGCGGAGCTGGCGCTCTCGAGCATGATCGGCCGCGAGCGGGCGCTGGAGCGGGCGCTGCTTCCCGTCAAGGCGGAGTACGACTACGTGCTGATCGATACGCCGCCGTCGCTCGGCCTGCTGACGATCAACGCGCTCGTCGCCTCGGACGGCGTGATCGTGCCCGTCCAGTGCGAGTACCTGTCGCTGCGCGGCCTCGTGCAGCTCGAGAACACGCTCAGCATGATCCGGGAGAACCTGAACCCGAACGTGGCGATCCAGGGCATCCTCCCGACGATGTTCGACGGCCGCACGCTGCACGCGCGCGAAGCGGTGGAGATCCTGCAGGAGAACTTCGGCGACCTCGTCTTCAAGACGAGGATCCGCAAGACCGTGCGCTACGCGGAGGCGCCGGTCAAGGGATTGAGCGTCCTCAAGTACGAGCCGCAGGGAAGCGCGGCGCAGGCCTATCGAGAGCTGGCACAGGAGGTCCTGAATGGCGCGCAAGCGCGCCAGCATGCATGAGGGCCCGCTCGCCGAGCTGTTCAAGGCGACGGAGGCGGCTCAGCGCAAGGCGGAGGAGGAGTCCGGCGGCACCCCGGCCGCGGGTGCCGAATCTCCCGTGACCGACGAGACCGTCGAGCACGTGCCCGATTTCGCAGGCAAGCCGACGCCCGAGCCTCGCTCGTCCCGCCACCTCGAACCGGTCGAGTCGACCGTCGTCGACATTCCGCAGGCGCCCATCCCCGCCGCGGCGGCCGATACGGTGCGCGAGCGGACGCGGCCCGAGCTCTGGGACGTCGTACCCGAGCCGCCGATCCTGCACGCCGTACCGCGCCCCGACTCGGGGACGTACGTCGCCGTCATCAAGGTCGTGGGCGTGGGGGGCGCCGGGCTCAACGCGGTCAACCGGATGATCGACGCAGGGCTCTCGCAGGTCGAGTTCATCGCCGTCAACACGGACATCCAGCAGCTCCAGTTCTCGGACGCGCCGCTCAAGATCCACATCGGCCGGGAGCTCACCGAGGGGCTCGGCTCCGGTGCCGACCCGGCGATCGGGCGCAAGGCCGCCGAGGAGAGCTACGACGAGGTCAAGCAGGCGCTGCGCGGGGCGGACATGGTGTTCGTGACCGCGGGCGAGGGCGGCGGCACCGGCTCGGGTGCTGCGCCGGTCGTGGCACGGATCGCGCGCGAGCTGGGAGCGCTGACCGTCGGCATCGTCACGACACCGTTCAAGTTCGAGGGCACGCAGCGCCGCCGCTCGGCCGAGGAGGGCACGGTCGGGCTGCGGGCGGAGTGCGACACGGTGATCGTCGTGCCGAACGAGAAGCTGCTCGAGGTCCTCGATCGCTCGACGTCGATGCTGGACGCGTTCCGGATCGCCGACGACGTGCTCCGCCAGGGCGTCCAGGGGATCTGCGACCTGATCACGATGCCCGGCCTGATCAACCTGGACTTCGCGGACGTCCGCACGATCATGACCGACGCCGGCAACGCGCTCATGGGCATCGGCTACTCGAGCGGGCCCGACCGTGCCGTCGAGGCTGTCGAGCGCGCTCTGCGCTCACCGCTGATCGAGGGCGAGATGACGGGTGCCAGGGGCATCCTCCTCTCGATCGCGGGCGGAGAGGACCTCTCGCTCTTCGAGGTCAACCAGGCCGCGGAGATCGTCCGCCAGCGCGCGACCGACGAGACGAACATCATCTTCGGCGCGACGATCGACGAGCGGCTGAACGGGCAGGTCTGGGTGACGGTCGTGGCCACGGGCTTCGGCGCCGGCCAGCGACGCGAGGCGGCCACGTTCCGGGCGGAGCGCGAGCCGTTCGAGCCGCCCAGCTTCCTGCGCGACCTCTAGCCAGACAGGCGCGGCAGTACGCTTGCTCCCGATGAGGGGAGCCGTCGCTGCAGGCCATCAGCTGACCGCCGAGGCGGGCGCGCGGATCCTGGCCGAGGGCGGGAATGCCGTCGACGCGTGCGTCGCGTCTGCGTTCATGTCCTGGGTGGCCGAGAGCCCATTGACGGGGCCGGGCGCGGGGGGATTCATGCTCGTCCACCAGGCGCGCGACCGGTCGACGAAATTGGTCGACTTCTTCGTCTCGACGCCGGGTCTCGGCGCGACGGCGCGACCGCGTGCCGAGATGGAGTCGATCGACGTGGACTTCAGCGGAGAGTCGAAGCAGATGTTCCACATCGGCTCGGCCTCGTGCGCCGTGCCCGGTGCCGTCGCCGGCCTCGCCGCCGCGCACCGGCGGTTCGGCAGCCTGCCGTGGCCGGCGCTGGCTCAACCGGCGATCGACGCGGCGCGGGCGGGCATCGAGATGACGCGGCCGCAGGCCTACCTGCACGCGATCCTCGACCTGATCCTCCGCCACACCCGGGAGGGCCGGCGCGTCTACGGGCGGGGTGGCGCCCGGCTCGGCCCCGGCGATCGCCTGCGCTTGCCGGATCTGGCCGCAACGCTCGAGCGCCTCGCGGAACGCCCGACCGATCTGTACACCGGAGAGCTGGCCGCGGCGATCGTCGGCCATCTGAAGGAGACCGGCGGCGCGGTCACCAAAGATGACCTGCGCCGCTACCGCGTCATCTGGCGGCGACCCGTGCTGGCCGGGTACCGCGGCTGTGTCTTCGAGTCGAACCCGCCGCCGTCGTCCGGCGGAGTGCTGATCGGCTACGGCCTGAAGCTGCTCGACCGGCTCGGCGCCGCCGGCCCGCCTGCCGCTCCCGGTTCCGCGGCGGCGCTGACCGCGCTCGTCGAGGTGATGCGCGAGCAGGACCGGGCCCGCGAGGGGCGCTTCACCACGCGGCTCCATCACGGCGGGCTCGTGCGGCACCTGTTCGCAGAGGAGAACGTCGAGGCCGCCCTCCGCCGGATGGAGGCTCATGCCGCAGGAGATCGTGCACCCGCTCCACCCGGTGGAACGACGCACATCTCGGTCATCGACGCGGAGGGCAACGCGGCGTCTCTGTCGGCGTCGACCGGCTCCGGTTCCGGCGTGATCGTGCCGGGCACGGGAATCCACCTGAACAACATGCTCGGCGAGTACGACCTCAATCCGAGCGGACGCGTGCCCGCGCCGGGGCACCGCATGACCAGCATGATGGCGCCCTCGATCGTCCTCCGCGAGGGCGAGCCCCGGCTCGTGGTCGGGAGCGCCGGCTCGGTACGCCTCCGCGGGGCGATCATGCAGGTGGTCGTGAACGTCGTCGGCCACGGCCTGCCGGTCGGCGAGGCGATCGACCGGCCGCGCCTCCACGTCGACGAGCCGCACGTCCACTGCGAGGGCGGCCTCGACGCGGACGCCCTCGATGCGCTCGAGGCGGCCGGGTACGACATCGTCCGCTGGCGGCGCCGGAACCTCTTCTTCGGAGGCGCGGCGGCCGTCGAGCAGCGGGAGGACGGGAGCCTCGCCGCGGCCGGCGATCCACGCCGGGGCGGCTACGGCGTGGTCGTGGGATGACACCGTGGGTCGTTCGGGACGCCGTGCCCGGGGACGCCGCGGCCCTCGTGGAGCTGGCGCGGAAGGTCGGCGCCGAGCCTGAAGGGTGGCTGATCGCGGACGACGCCTGGCGTGGCGTCGCCGACGAGCGGCGCTACCTGAAGGCACTGCGGCGGCACCCGCACGGGGCCGTGTTCGTCGTGGAGGTGGAAGACGAGATCGTCGGTCGGTTGTCGGTGGCGCGCGATCCGCACCCGGCGAGCTACCACGTGGCGGATCTGGGACTGATGGTCGCGGCCGGACACCGGAGGAAAGGGGTCGGTCGCGCGCTGCTCGAACGGGCTGTCGCCTGGGCGGGCGTGTCGCGTGTGCGGAAGCTCGAGCTGCACGTGTTCCCGCACAACGCACCGGCGCTTGCGCTTTACGAGCGGTTCGGCTTCGTGCGCGAGGGCTACCGCCGGGCCCACTACCGCCGCGGCACCGGCTATGTGGACGCGATCCTCATGGCGTACTGGCTGGGCGAGCCCTAGGCAGACGGCTGTGGACGAGAAGTCACACTCTTGTCACATTCGCGACACAGACACATGACACTTTCGCCGGTACGATCGACGCCGGGTGGCGGGTGGACGCAGTCCCCACCCAGGGTGGGGATGCGGTTCCGTTCCGGCCGTGACGGCCATGGCCGGAATCCGCTCGTTTCCGGTCAGTTGTGGGAGACCTTGCCGTTCGCCGCGGCGCGCTCTCTCACCTCGCGTTCGCGCTTGACCGCCTCGACCGCGCCCTCGAGCAGCTCGCACAGCTGCCTGAGGCGGGTGGCCTCGGAGCGCAGCTCGAGCAACTCCTGCTTGGGCTCGATGCCGAAGTCGACGCGTGAGGCGATCTCGAACGAGAGCGAGCCAGAGGCCCCGTCCGGCTCGTCCACGTCCTCGCCGGCCACTTCGACCAGCTGCCGAAACAGGGTCAGCGCGCGGTCGGTGTCGACGTCGGCAAGCTCCTCCGTCCTCGTCGTCGATCGCCTCCACCTCGCCGGTCAGGAAGGCGCGGCCCGAGGTCATCTCGAGCAGCCGAAACCGGTCGTGGCCCTCCACGACGACGTTCATCCGGCCGTCGTCGAACACCTGCAGGACCTCGACGACCGCGGCGCGTGTCCCGATCTCGCGGCGCCCCTGGTCGTCCTGGAGGACGAGCCCGAACTCCAGCCCGCTCCGAAGGCACTCGCCGACCAGCTCCTTGTAGCGCGGCTCGAAGATGTGGAGCGGCACGCGCTCCGTCGGGAGGAGGACGAGCTCGAGCGGAAACAGTCCGATCTCACTCACGCTCGGCAAGCCTAGTCGCTGGCAGGCATCGCAGGCGCCGGCGCTAGAGTCAGGCCGTGGCCGATCGCGGCGAGATTTCGGTGAGCCTGTTCTCGAAAGCGCTCCAGGGCATCGTCCCCTACGAGCCGGGGAAGCCGGTCGAGGAGGTGCAGCGGGAGCTCGGCCTCGACCGGGTCGTCAAGCTCGCCTCCAACGAGGGCCCCTACGGCCCGTTCCCGGCCGCGCTCGACGCCCTTGCGCGAGCCGCAGGGGAGCTCAACCGCTACCCGGACGGCGGCGCCTACCGGCTGCGGGCCGCCCTCGCGGAGCGCCACGGCGTGGCGTTCGAGGAGGTGGTCACCGGTGCGGGAGCGGATGGTCTGATCGACTGCCTGTCCCAGGTCTTCCTCGAGCCCGGCGACGAGATCGTCTGCGGCTGGCCCTCGTTCGTCAGCTACGTGATCGACGCGCGCAAGCTGGGTGCAACGCCCTGCCTCGTGCCGCTCCGCGACCACCGATACGACCTGGACGCAATGCTGGCGGCGATCGGTCCCCGGACCAAGCTCGCCTACGTGTGCCTGCCGAACAACCCCACCGGGACGATGAACACGCGCGCAGAGCTGGACGCATGGTTCGAGCAGGTCCCCGAGCACGTCGTCACGGTCGTCGATCAGGCGTACTTCGAGTACATCGACGACCCCGGCTACGTGGACGCGGTCGAGGAGCATTTCAAGCAAGGCCGGAACGTGGTCGTGCTGCGCACCTTCTCGAAGATCTACGGGCTGGCCGGGCTGCGCGTCGGCTACGCGGTCGCACCGAAGGCGGTGGTGACGGAGCTCTCGAAGGTCCGCCGCGCCTTCGACGTCTCGACCTCGGCCCAGGAGGCGGCGCTCGCCAGCCTCGCCGACGTGGACGAGTTGCGGCGCCGGCGGGAGCTGAACGCCGTCGGCCGCTCCGAGCTCGAGCGGGTGCTCGGTGAGCACGGGCTCGACCCGGTTCCAGGTGCGGTGGGGAACTTCGTGCTCGTCGAGCTCGGAGAGGACTCGCGCCCGTTCCAGGAGCGCCTGCTTCGCGAAGGGGCGATCGTCCGGCCGACCCACGGCTTCGGCGCGCCCGAGGCGATCCGGGTGACCGTCGGCACGCCTGACGAGCTTCGCTTCCTCTCCGAGGCGCTCGGGCGCGTCTCGGCGCCTGTCCCCTAGGGCGGGTACCGTTTCCCCGTGCTGACCGGGCCCCGCCGCCAGTTGCAGGTGCTGGACCGGGCGCCAGCGTTCCGCGCGCTCTTCCTCGCCGCGACCGCCTCCGGCCTCGGCACCTGGCTGGCGGTGATCGCGCTCACGGTCGACGTCTACGAACGCACGCACTCGGCAGAGTGGGTGAGCGCGCTCCTCGTCGCCGATTTCCTGCCGGCGGTCGTGATCGGGCTCGCGTTCGGCCCGGTCGTCGATCGGTTCTCCCGCCGGCGCCTCATGATCGGGTCCGACCTCCTCAGCGTCGGCGTGTTCCTGTGCCTGATCTTCGCCGGCAGCCCGGGTCAGATCGTCGCACTGGCGGCGGTGGCGGGGTTCGGGGCCGGGCTGTTCCGTCCGGCCGCCTACGCCGGTCTGCCGAACCTCGTCGACCAGCAGGACCTGCCGACCGCGAACTCGCTGCTCCGGTCGGCGATCAGCCTGACGACGGTGGTCGGGACGCTGGTCGGCGGAATCGTCGTGGCGGCCGCCGGGCCGGATGTCTCGTACGGCCTGAACGCCGCCAGCTTCGCCGTGTCGGCGCTGCTCCTCAGCACCATTCCGGCCAACAGGCTGCGTGCTCCCGAGGAGCGGCCGGAGAGCGAGGGCTACCTGAACGAGGTGAAGGCCGGCTTCACGCTCGTGCTTCGCTCGCAGCCGCTGCTCGCCGTGTTCATCTCCTGGAACCTGGTCATGCTCGCGAACGCAGGTGTCAACGTGGCCGAGATCTTCATTGCCAGGGTGTCCTTCGACTCGGGCAGCTTCGGGTTCGGCCTGCTCTGGGCAGGATCGGGAGTCGGGCTGGTCGTCGGGAGCCTGTACGCGGCGACGTGGCTCGAGCGGCGCAGCGTCTCCTTCGTCTACGGCGCGGGACTCAGCCTGATGTCGTTCGGCGCACTGGCGACCGCGCTGTCGCCCAATGTCTGGGTCGGGACGCTGAGCATGGCGCTCGGCGCCTCGGGGAACGGCGCCGCGATGGTCTGTAACTCGCTGCTCGTCCAGCGCGGTGCACCCGACCACCTGCGCGGGCGTGCCTTCACGACGATCATGAGCGCCAACTACGCGCTGCTCGGGCTCGGCATGGTGATCGCCGGGCCGATCACCCAGGCGGTCGGCCCGCGCTGGGTGTTCGCGGGGGCGGCGGTCCTGGCCGGCGTGGCCGCCGTCGTCGGACGGGCCATGACGCGCCGGCTCGGAGTCCTGGGCGGCGCCGACGAGCAGGGCGTGCAGGCGGCGTCCGTGCCCGGTTAGCGGCTCGATGGCTCTCCGGACGCGTTGGACACGTGAGGCTCTGGTCGAGGCAGTGCTCGCCGGCGACCGGCGCGCGCTCGGCCGGGCGATCTCGCTCGTCGAGAACTCCGACCCGCTCGCCCCCGAGCTCGTCCGTGACCTGTACCCGCACACCGGTCATGCGTACGCGGTCGGCGTCACGGGCCCGCCCGGCGTCGGGAAGTCGAGCCTGATCGCGGCGCTGTTGCCGCACGTCCGCGGTCTGGGGCTCTCGGTGGGCGTCGTCTCCGTCGATCCGTCGAGCCCGTTCTCGCAGGGAGCACTGCTCGGCGATCGCATCAGGCTCGCCGACCATTTCCTCGACCCCGGTGTGTTCATCCGGTCGATGGGCACGCGTGGGCATCTCGGCGGACTCGCCGAGGCGACGCTTCAGGCGGTGCTGCTTCTGGACGCGGCCGGAAAGGACATCGTCTTCGTCGAGACCGTGGGGACCGGACAGAGCGAGGTCGAGGTGATCGGCATCGCCGACACGGTGCTCCTCGTCCTCATGCCGGGCTCGGGCGATTCGATCCAGGCGTTGAAGGCGGGCATCATGGAGATCCCGGACGTCATCGCCGTCAACAAGATGGATCATCCGGCCGCCAAAACGATGCTGAACGAGGTGCGCTCCATCCTGGCGCTCGACACCGAACGCGACTGGCGTCCGCCGATCGTCCTGACCGAAGCGGTGCGCGGCGAGAACCTGGAGGCGCTCTGGGGCGAGGTCGTCGCGCACCGGGAGTTCCTCGAGCGCGAGGGGCTGCTCGAGGAGCGCCGCCGCCGGCACCTGTCGCAGGAGGTGTTCGCCGTCGCCTCGTCGCGGGCGAAGGCGCACCTGGAGCGGGCGGTCACCGACGATCCGGAGCTGCGACGCGTTCTCGATGCCGTCCAGCGACGGGAGCTCGACCCGCTGTCGGCGGTCGAGGAGATTCTCGACAAGGTCTTCCACATTGCCGGCGAGAACCGCTCCCGGGCTTCCTGACATCGAGGCGGCCCGGCGCCGTCTCGACGGCGTCGCGAGGGTCACGCCCGTGTTCCGCTCGGAGACGTTCTCGCGTCTCGCGGGTCGCGAGGTCGTGCTGAAGGCCGAGAACCTCCAGCGCACCGGCTCGTTCAAGATCCGCGGCGCGTTCAACAAGATCTCGACGCTCGCCGAGGCGGAGCGTGCCGCCGGCGTGGTGGCGGCCAGCGCGGGCAACCACGGTCAGGCGGTCGCCTGGGCAGCGCGCGAGGCGGGGATCGCTGCGACGATCTTCGTTCCCGCAGACGCGCCCATGGCCAAGGTGGACGCGACCCGGAGCTACGGGGCCACGGTGGAGATGGTCGGTGCGAGCTTCGAGGAGGCGGTGGCGGCCGCGCGGCGCCACGTCGAGGCGAGCGGCGCCACCTTCGTGCACGCGTTCGAGGACGAGCTCGTGATCGCGGGACAGGGGACGATCGGCCTCGAGATCGGAGATCAGACAACCGATCCCGGGACGGTGCTCGTGCCGGTCGGCGGGGGTGGGCTGGCGGCCGGGATCTCGGTCGCTCTGCGGGCGATCCGGCCCGGCGCGCGGCTGGTCGGTGTGCGCGCGGCGCGCCAGCAGACGATCGCGGACGGCATCGCGGTCAAGGAGCCGGGCGAGCTGGCCGCGCACATCCTCGGAAGCACGCTGGAGGAGATGCTCGAGGTCACGGACGACGAGATCTCGAAGGCGATCGTGCTCCTGCTCGAGCGGACGAAGCTCGTCGTCGAGGGCGCCGGCGCGGTCGGGGTCGCGGCGCTGCTGTCAGGCCGCGTCGGCGGCAACGGGCCGGTGCTGGCACTCCTCTCCGGCGGCAACATCGACGCGACGCTGCTCATGTCCGTGACCCGGCACGGGCTGTCGGCGGCCGGCCGCTACCTGGTCGTCCGGACGAAGGTGCCGGACCGGCCGGGCGAGCTGTTCACGCTCCTGTCGCTCGTCACCGAGGCCCGGATGAACGTCATCGGAGTCGAGCATCGGCGCGAGGGCCTGGACATCGGGGTCACAGAGACGGGAATCGAGCTGACCCTCGGCACGCGCGATGAAGAGCACTGCGAGGCGCTGCTCGCGACGATGCGGAGCTGGGGCTACGACGTCGAGCGCCTGACCTGATCAGCCGCCGGAAACGAGCCCAGCCGCCGTCGTCCCTCCGCACCCCCTCCCCTTGGGGGCGCGAGCACCCCTACTTGAACGCTAGCGAGGAAGCCGTCACGCGTGGGACACGTCCTCGTGCCGAATGTGTGACGTTTGCTCCACAGGCTGGGCCAGGAGATCGGGCACGCCTCCGTGGAGCAGCGGCCGGGCGTCGAGCCCGTGGGCGGCGAGGACGCTTGCGGCAACCGCAGCCCGCGGGCCGCTCTCGCAGACGGTCACGAGCGGACGGTCACGCGGCAGCGCTTCGGCCTGCTCGCCGGCGAGCCGGTACGGCAGGTGACGGCTCTCCGGGAGCGGGCTCTCGAGGCGCTCGTCCGCCTCGCGGACGTCCACGAGGTCGACGGCGCCGGCGGCGAGGAGCGTCTGGAGCTCGCCGAGCTCGACCGGGGCGAGCGTGGCTGTCGCCTCGCTGACGGGATCGACGAGGAAGCCCGAGAGCTCGAGGAAGCCCACCGAGCGGAGCCCGCGAATCGCCCGCTCCGACTCGGCGCGAGTCGACGCGTGCACGATCGGAGCGGGAGCCGTGGGCAGCACGAAGCCCGCCTTCGTGGCGAACGAGTGGCCGGACACGGGAACGCTCAGCGCGCCGGGCACGTGGCCGGCCGCGAAGCGCTCGAACGGCCGCACGTCGAGCACCGGCGTGCCGCCGGGCTCCTCGAGCTCGGGCACAGCGGACGCCGCCCCGAGGAAGGGGCCGCGGTTGAGCTCGACGATCTTCTCGATGTTCGGCGGCCGAGGCACCGATACCGCTGCCGACTCGTGCACGAACGCCTCGACGGTCGCGAGCGCGAGCGCCGGGTTGAACCGCCGCTCGAACCCGATCGTCGTCGAGGCCTTCGAGCTCATGCCCTTTCCACACAGCGAGCCGGCAACGTGGCCGGGATAGACCTCGACGCCGTCCTGCAGCTCGAGCAGCCGCTGAAGGCTCTGGAAGAGCCCCTCTGCGCCCTCGTGCGCCTCGATCGCGAGATCCGGACGGGCCGCGTCGCCGACGAACAGCGAGTCGCCGGTCAGCAGCAGCCAGGGCTCGTCGGCCCGTGTCCGGTCGGTGACGGCGAAGCAGCAGTGCTCGGGTCGATGTCCCGGGGTGTGGATGACGCGGAGGCTGACGTTTCCCACGTCCATCTCGGCGTCGTCCGTGAGCGGCTCGAAGGGGTAGTCAGGCTCGGCGAGCCGGTGCACCGCCACCGGGACGCCGTGCTCGAGCGCGAGCCGGCCGTGGCCGGAGACGTGGTCGGCGTGGGTATGCGTCTCGAGCACGCGGACGATCCGGACCTCGCGCCGTGCCGCCTCCTCGAGGTATTGCTCGATCGCGTAGGCCGGGTCGACCACGACGGCCTCGCCGGCCTCCTCGCAGCCGACCAGGTACGACGCACAGCCGAGATCGTCGTCGACGAACTGTCTGAACAGCACGCGGCGAGGCTACCGGAGTTACAGGCCGAGGTGCTTCGCGATCACCAGGCGCTGCACCTCGTTCGTCCCCTCGCCGATCTCGAGCACCTTCTGGTCGCGGTAGAAGCGCGAGATCGCGTACTCGTCCATGAAGCCGTATCCGCCGTGCACCTGGAGGGCGTGATTGACGACACGGTGCGACAGTTCGCCCGTGTAGAGCTTCGCCATCGCCGCCTCCTGCGCGAACGGCCGGCCCTCGTCCTTCAGCCAGGCGGCCTTGTAGACGAGCTGGCGGCCGGCGTCGATCTCGGTCGCCATGTCCGCGAGCTTGAACTGGATCGCCTGGAAATCGGAGATCGGTCGGCCGAACTGGCGCCGCTCCTTCGCGTAGGAGAGCGCGAGGTCATAGGCGCCCTGGGCGAGGCCGACGCCCATCGCCGCCACCGATATGCGGCCGCCGTCCAGGATCTCGAGGAACTGGTGGAAGCCGCGTCCGCGCTCGCCGAGCAGGTTCCCCTCGGGCACCGCACAGTCCTGGAACGAGAGCTCGCGCGTGTCGGAGGCGCGCCAGCCCAGCTTCCGCATCGGCGCCGAGATCACGTAGCCGGGCGCGCCGTTCGGGACGACGATGTTCGAGATCTCATCGTCTCCCGTCCGGGCCGTGATCGTCACGCAGGCCGAGATGTCGGTTCCGGCGTTGGTGATGAAGATCTTCGAGCCGTCGATGTGCCACTGCCCGTCGCGAAGCTCGGCGCGGGTCTGCGTCGCGCCCGCGTCCGACCCGGCGCCGGGCTCGGTCAGGCCGAAGGCGGCCAGCCGGCGGCCCGAGGCGAGATCGGGGAGCCATTCGAGCTTCTGCTCGTCGGAGCCGTAGAGGAGGATCGGCATCGTCCCGAGCGACGTGTGCGCAGCGACGGTGATCGCGACCGACGAGTCGATTCGGGTCAGCTCCTCGATCGCGATCGCGTACGAGAGCGTGTCCCCGCCGGCGCCGCCGAACTCCTCCGGGATCGGAATCCCCATCAGCCCGAGCTCGGCCAGCTCGGCGATGAGCTCGTAGGGGAAGCGGTGCTCGCGGTCGAGCTCCTCCGCCACCGGGGCGACGCGCTCGACCGCGAACTCGCGCACGGTCTTGCGGATCAGCTCATGCTCTTCGGAGAGGTCGAAGTTCATCGGGAGGCGATCCGGGACGCGAGCTCGGTGAGCAGGCGCACGCCGTAGCCGGTGCCGCCCCGCTGCCAGAGGTAGTCGCCGCGCGGCCAGGTCAGGAAGGCTGGGCCTGCGATGTCGATGTGCGCCCAGGGCCCGTCGCCGGCGAACTCGCGCAGGAACTCGGCTGCGTAGACGGGAATGCCCTGACCCCGGGTCGAGTGGTTCTTGAGGTCGGCGAAGTCAGACTGGATGAAGCGGCGGTAGCGCGGATGCATCGGCCACGGCCAGGCGTGATCGCCGCTCGCCTCGCCGGCCGCGACGACCTCCGCGCGCCAGTCGTCGTCGTTCGCGAACACGCCGGCGTAGAGGTCGCCGAGGGCGCGGCTCATCGCGCCGGTGAGCGTCGCCAGATCGACGACGTGCGTAGCGCCTTCACCGCGGGCGTAGACCAGCGCGTCCGCGAGGACGAGGCGCCCCTCCGCGTCGGTGTTCGTGATCTCGATCGTCTTGCCGTTCGAGGCGGTGAGGACGTCGCCGGGGCGGAAGCTCCCTCCGCCCATGACGTTCTCGGCCGCGGCGACGACGGTGAGTGTCCGAACGGGAATCCCGAGCTCGGCGATCGCACCCGTGGCCGCGACGACGGCGGCCCCGCCGGACATGTCTCCGCGCATGTCCTCCATGTTCAGCGCCGGTTTGAGCGCGATCCCGCCGGTGTCGAACGTGATGCCCTTGCCGACGAGACCGAGGAGGCGTTGCGGTTGAGCCGCCTCGCGCGGCTCGTGGCGCAGAACGATCAGCCGTGGCGGGTTGTGGCTGCCGCTGCCGACGCCGAGCAGCGCGCCCATGCCTCGGCGCTCCATCTCCTCCGGGCCGAGCGTCTCGACCGTAACGGTCTCGAAGCGGTCGGCCAGCTCGGCCGCCCGGTCGGCGAACGCGGCGGGTGTCAGCTCGTTCGCCGGGGCGTTCGCAAGGTCGCGGGCGTAGTTCGTCCAGGTCGCGACGACACCGGCCCGCTCTGCGTCGGCGCGCGCGTCCGTGCCGCCGATCAGGGTCAGCCGTCCGATCGCGGGTTGTCGCCGGCTCTCGGACTTCCACGCGCCGGGGTCGTATGCGCCGAGGACGGCGCCCTCGGTCGCGGCTCGCACCTGCTCGGCAACCGGGATCGGAAGCGAGTCGTCGAGGAGCCAGGCGACGTCGCCGCCGACGCTCCCGTTGACCGCCTGGACGGCGGCGGCAGCCGCGTCGCGGATCGCGTCGGACTCGATCTCGGCGCGGGGGCCGAGGCCCGCGACAACGACCCGGCGGCCGCCGAGGCGGACGAGGCGGGCGGTGCCGCGGTCAGAGCTGGCTTCGTGCGAAGAGAGGAGCTCCGCGAGGCCGTCGGCTGCTGCCGGGAGGGGCTCCGGCGGGTCGGCGACGGCCACGACAAGCGTCGCGCCCTCGGGCGCTCCTGCTGCGACGTCGATCTCCACCGCGGCGGCGATCGTATCCGACCCGGCCCAGCGGAACCCGATCGGCCGGCGGACAGTCCCATGCGCGATGCGGCGCGCGAGGCCGCGCACGTATCCCCACCCAGGGTGGGGATGCTGTCCACCCGCCACCCGATGGCGATCGTACCCGCGAAATGCGCACGCGGGTGTGCCGTCTCTGTGACGATTGTGTGACTTCTTTTCCACAGTGGCCGGCCTGCGATGGCCAGATCAAAGTGGCTCTGCGCGGCTAGGCTCAGCACCAATGCGCGCGGGGATCGACCGGCGGGCGATGACCGGGCTCGCCACGGGCCACCTGGCGTGCGACTTCGCAGCCGGAGCGATCCCGGCGCTGCTGCCGTTCTTCAAGGATCGCTTCAACCTCTCGTACACGCTCACCGCCGTGATCGTGCTTGCGTCGACGTTCTCGAGCTCCGTGATTCAGCCGCTGTTCGGTCTCTGGTCGGACCGGCGAGGCGCGCTCTGGCTGCTCTCGACCGGAGTCGCCGTCGGCGGCGTCGGGATCGCTCTGGCGGCTGCCGCGCCTGTCTACGGACTGGTTGTCGTGTGCGTTGTCGTCAGCGGGCTCGGGACCGCGGCGTTCCATCCGGAGGGCTCGAAGTTCGCCGCGTACGCGAGCGGCGACCGGCGGGCGAGCGGCATGTCGGTGTTCTCGGTGGGCGGGAACATCGGCTATGCGCTCGGAGCGCTCGTGACGACACCTATCGTGATTGCGCTCGGCCTCAGCGGGGGCCTGCTCCTGATGGTGCCCGGCCTCGTCGTCGCCGGCATGCTCGTGCGCCTCGTCCCCTATCTGGTCTCGCTCGAGCCGGGGGAGACGGAGCGTGGCGCCGACGCGGCATCGGCCGAGAAGGAGCGGCCCGGCGCAATGGTGATCCTGCTCGTGATCGTCGCGCTCCGGAGCGTCGCCTGGTTCGGCCTCTTGACCTTCGTCCCGCTCTGGGAGGTGTCGATCGGGAACTCGAAGAGCTACGGCTCGCACCTGCTGTCGCTGATGCTCGTCACCGGCGCGGTGGGGACGCTGCTCGCGGGGCCGGCCGCCGACCGCATCGGCCGGCGACCCGTCCTGATGGCGAGCTGCATCGTCGTTCCGCCGGCGATCCTCGTCTTCGTGCTCGTCGGCGGCGTGCCGGGGGCGCTTGCCCTGTGCGTCGTCGGCCCGGCGGTCGTCGGGACGTTCGGGGTCACGATGGTGATGAGCCAGGAATACCTGCCGCGCCACATCGGGATGGCGTCGGGCCTGTCGATCGGGCTGTCGATCGGGCTGGGCGGGATCGCCGCGGTGATGCTCGGCGCCGTCGCCGACTCCGTCGACCTGAAGACCGCGTTCTACGTGTGCGCCGCGGCGCCGATTCTCGGAGCGGTGCTGACGGCGCTGCTGCCGTCGTCGCGGGCTCGCCCCGGCCTGGCTCCCGAGATGGCTCCGTCGTGAGATAGCCTCCGGCCCGTGCCCCAGACCGCAAGAGAGTTCTTCGAGGCGCTGCCGGACCGCGTCAACGGCGGCGGGCACGCGGCGGGAATCGACGCGAGCTACGTGTTCGACATCGCCGGCAGCGGCACGTGGACGGTGAAGATCGACGACGGCAAGGTCGCGGTGAGCGAAGGCGACGCCGGCGGCGATTGCACCGTCTCGGCGTCCGAGGACACGTTCCGGCGCATCCTCGACGGCAGGCAGAACCCGCTCACGGCGTACATGACCGGGAAGCTCAAGGTCAAGGGCGATGTGAACGCCGCGCTCAGGCTCAAGGACGTTTTCGGCTAGTGCCACTCGACCCACAGGCCCGGGCGTTCCTCGACCAGCTCCAGGAGCTCGGCGTGCCCGGCATCGGCGAGCTGCCCCCGGACGAAGCGAGGGCGGCCGGAGACGCTGCCTCGGATGCCGTGTTCGGGCCGATCGTCGAGGTGCCCTGGGAGGAGCGCACCGTGGCCGGTCCGGCCGGTGGGATCCCGACGCGCGTCTACCGGCCCGGGGACGAGCCCGCACCGGTGCTCGTGTACTTCCACGGCGGCGGCTGGGTGCTGGGCAGCCTGGTCACGCACCACGGCGTCTGCGCGACGCTCGCCCGCCTCTCCGGCTGCGTCGTCTGCTCGGTCGACTACCGGCTCGCCCCCGAGCACCGCTTCCCGGCGGCGCTCGACGACGCCTGGGCTGCGACGACCTGGATCGCGGAGCACGCCGAAGAGATCGGCGGACGGCCTGGGGCGCTCTCGGTCGGCGGCGACAGCGCGGGCGGGAACCTGGCCGCCGTCTGCGCACTGCGCGCCCGCGACACGGGGCTGCCGCTCGCGCTCCAGCTGCTGGTCTATCCCGTGTGCGACGCCGACCTGGACACGTCCACCTACCGCGAGTTCGCGGACGGCTATTACCTGACCGCGGACGGAATGCGCTGGTTCTGGGACCACTACCTCCCGGACGGAGACCGCTTCCAGCCTGACGCGTCGCCGCTTCGCGCGGCCGACCTGGCCGACACGGCGCCGGCGCTCGTGATGACGGCCGAGTTCGATCCGCTGCGGGACGAGGGAGAGGCGTACGCGCGGCGGCTCGAGGACGCCGGCGTCCCGGTCACGCTCACCCGCTACGACGGCATGATCCACGGCTTCTTCCGCATGCCCGGCGTGATCGGCCGCGCGAACGACGCGCTCGCCGAGGCTGCCGCCGCACTTCGAAGCGCCTTCGCGGGCTGAGCCTACTCCTCGAGCTCGACGAGGAGCGTCCCCCGCGGCGACGCGGTCGCCCTCGCTCACGTGGACGCGCCGGACGACCGCCTCGTACGGTGAGACGAGCGGCGTCTCCATCTTCATCGCCTCCAGCACGAGCAGCGGCTGGCGGGCCTTGACGGCGTCGCCGTCCCCGACGAGCACACGGATCACGGTGCCCGGCATCGGCGCGGTCACCACGCTCTCGACCGCGACGCCGCCGTGCTGCCGCTGGGCGGCGTCGACGTCGGGCGGTGAGGCCGGGGGTGGAGAGGGGAGGTTGAGCCGGAAGGAGCCGCGCCAGGCGCGGTTCGCCCGCCGGGCCGGCGGAGCCGACAGCGGCGGATGCTCGACCAGGAACGCCGTCGTCGTGTCGCCCTCCCGCAGCGCGGGATGGCGAACGAGCCAGCGCAGGAACGGGAGGTTCGTCGTGACGCCCTCGACAGCAGTGCTCTCCAGTGCCGCGCCGAGCCGGTCGAGCGCCTCGTCGCGTGTCTCGCCGTGCGCGATCAGCTTGGCGATCATCGGGTCGTAGGCGGTCCCGACCTCGTCGCCCTCCTCGACCCCGGCATCGACGCGAACGCCTTCGGGGAGACGCAGTCGTGTGATCCGGCCTGCCTGTGGGAGGAACGACACCGGATCCTCCGCGTAGAGCCGCACCTCGACCGCGTGCCCCGTCGCCGGGTAGGAGCTCGCCACCGGGCCGCCGGCGGCGATCGAGAGCTGCTCGGCGACCAGGTCGACGCCCGTGACGAGCTCGGTGACCGGGTGCTCGACCTGGATGCGCCCGTTCAGCTCCAGGAAGTAGAAGCTCCGCCCGTCGAGCATGAACTCGGCCGTTCCGGCGCTCCGGTACCCGATCGCCTGTGCGAATGCGACCGCCGCCTCGCTCATCCGATCGCGCAGGTCGGCATCGAGCGCGAGCGAGGGCGACTCCTCCAGCACCTTCTGGTGGCGCCGCTGGATCGAGCACTCGCGCTCGCCGAGCGACATGACCGTTCCGGCCCCATCCCCGAGCAGCTGAACCTCGACGTGCCGCGGCCGCTCGACGTAGTGCTCACAGAAGACCCGCTCGTCCCCGAAGGCTGCTTCTGCCTCGCGCCGGGCCGCGGCGAGCGCCTCGTCGAGCTCGCCGGGTTCGCGCACGACCCGCATCCCGCGGCCGCCGCCACCGGCCGCCGCCTTGATCACGAGCGGGAAGCCGATCTCCGCCGGGTCTCCTTCCGCGACGACCGGCACACCGGCGCCGCGCGCGATCGCCTTTGCCGCCAGCTTGTCTCCGCCTCTCCGCAGGCTGTCCGGCGTCGGGCCGACGAAGACGAGACCGGCGGCCTCGACCGCTTCCGCGAAGTCGGGGCTCTCCGCGAGGAAGCCGTAGCCGGGGTGGATCGCGTCGGCGCCGGTCTGCATCGCGGCGCGGATGTGCTCCTCCGACTGCGAGGTAGCCGCCGATCTCCATCGCCTCGTCGGCGGAGCGCGCGTGGAGGGAGCCGGCGTCGTCCGGCGCGACGACCGCGACCGTTCCGATCCCGAGCGCGCGGCAGGTGCGGAAGACGCGCACGGCGATCTCGCCGCGATTGGCCACGAGCAGCTTGCGGATCGCCACGGGACGAATCATGCGGGCTGCGCCGCCTGCCGGGGTCAGGAAGGGGTCAGACCCCGTCGGCCGGGGTGGACCAGTCCGGACGGCGGCGCTCGAGGAAGGCGCGAAGACCCTCCTGGCCCTCGTCGCTGGCGCGCCGCTCTGCGATACGGCGTGCCGTCTCGAGGCCGTCGAGCGGCGCGTCCAGCACCAGCCGCTTGGCGTGACGCGCTGCCTCGGGCCCGGCGGAGAGGATCTCCGCGATGACGCGGTCGACGGCGGTTGCGAGCTCGCCGGCCGGCACCACCTCGTGCACGAGCCCGATCCGCAGCGCCGTCTCGGCATCGAATCGCTCGCCGGTCACGAAGAACCGCCGCGCGGCGCCGGGACCGATGCGGGCGAGCGCGAACGGCGAGATCACGGCGGGGATGATCCCGAGCTTGACCTCCGAGAACGCGAAGACCGCGTCGTCGGCCGCGATCACCGCGTCACAGCAGCACACGAGGCCGACGCCGCCGCCGAGGACGTACCGCTGCACGGAGGCCACGACGGGCGCCGGACACCGGTCGATCGCCTCGTACATCCTCCGCAGCCGCGTCGAGTCGGCCACGTTCTCCTCGTAGGAGAGCTCGACCGAGGATCGCATCCACTCGATGTCCGCGCCGGCGCAGAAGCTGTCGCCCTCGCCGGCCAGCACGACGGCGCGCGCGTCGCCGACGTCTGCGAACGCCTCCGTCAGCGCCGCGATCAGCCCGGCGTCGAGCGCGTTCCGGCGCTCCGGCCGCGCGAGCGTGATGCGCAACAGGTCTCCGTCGCGCTCGGCGCGGAGCGGGCCTGCCGTCGTCACGGGCGCTCAGCCCTCGTCGGGGAGCTTGGCGAGGACGGCCTTGATCTCGCGGAGGAGGTCGGCTTCGTCGTGGCCGAAGTCGTCCAGATAGGCCTTGAGCGCCGCGTGGACGATGCGGAGCTCCGCGGGCGTGAGCTCGATCGTGTGCATGCCGGGAACCTAGCGCGTGACCCGGCGTCGCGGGGTGGGGGAGGAGCGCACCCCCGCGACGCCGGGTAGGCGGCTAGAAGACTTCGATGTAGAAGGCGTGGCTCTCGGCGAGGCTGTTCGCCGAGTTGAGCGTGACGACGTACACCGTGTTCGTGTTGTTGAAAAAGGTGCAGGTTGCCGTGTCGACCGGGGTAGGCCCCCCACAGATCGACACGAAGACCGTGCCGCGGGGGTTCGCGTCGGCGTTTCGATAGACGGATGTCGCCGCAATCGCGTGGCCGGTGACGGCAGAACCGAAGTTGACGTAGTACTGGCCGACGGAACTCTGGACGGGTTGGACTCCCGGGCTTCCGGCGATCAGGTTCCCGTCCTTGCCGACGAGCGCCCACTTGGTCGCCGCCGTCCCGGATGCGCCGGTCGGTCCTTTCGCTCCCGCGGCTCCAGGGGGGCCGGGCGGGCCGGGGGCGCCGGGAGCGCCGCGCGGCAGCTGGTTCGGCGCGAAGTCGAGCTTGAGCAGCGAGCTGTTCTTGACCTTCGACGACGTGACGGCGTTCGACTGGAGCTGCTTGTTGCCGACACTGTTCGCGGGCAGGCTGACCGCGGCGTAGCCCGTTCCGGCGAGAGCGACGAGGAGCGCGATCGACGCGATCACCGTCGCGGGCGACGGACGGATGGCTCTGAGAGCTCTCACGATGGGTCCTCCCTCGGTGTTGACACCACACCGATCGTAGAGAGGCCCTCAGACGGAACCCGACGCGGGCCGAGCCCGACCTACATCCTGAACACGCCGAACGTGGTGTCGGGAATCGGCGCGTTGAGCGCCGCCGAGATGCCCATCGCGAGCACTCGCCGGGTGTCGAGCGGGTCGAGGATGCCGTCGTCCCAGAGCCGTGCGGTGGAGTAGTAGGGGTTGCCCTCCGCCTCGTACTTGGCCTGGATCTCGTCCGGGTCTGCGTCGCCCACCATCGTCAGGACCATCGCGGCCTGCTCGCCCCCCATCACGGAGATCCGTGCGTTCGGCCACATCCACAGCTGCCTCGGCCCGTAGGCACGGCCGCACATCCCGTAGTTGCCGGCGCCGAACGAGCCGCCTGTGACGACGGTGAACTTCGGCACCTCCGCGCACGCCACGGCCATGACCAGCTTGGCTCCGTCCCGCGCGATGCCGCCTGCCTCGTACTCCTTGCCGACCATGAAGCCGGTGATGTTCTGCAGGAAGACGAGCGGAACCCGGCGCTTGCAGGCCAGCTCGATGAAGTGCGCGCCCTTCTGCGACGACTCGGCGAAGAGGACGCCGTTGTTCGCGAGGATCGCGACCGGATAGCCCTCGATCCGCGCGAACCCGCAGACGAGCGTCTCGCCGTAGAGCGCCTTGAACTCGTGGAAGCGGCTGCCGTCGACGAGCCGCGCGATGATCTCCCGAGGGTCGACCTGGTGTCGGAAGTCCTCCGGGATCAGGCCGTAGAGGTCGGACGGGTCGACGGCGGGCTCTTCCGGCTCGGCCGTGTCCCACGGCGGCTCCGGGCGGCGGCGGTCGAGGTTGCGGACGATCTCCCGGCAGAGCGCGAGCGCGTGCTCGTCGGAGGCGGCGTAGTGGTCGGCGACGCCCGACTGCCTCGTGTGGACGTCCGCGCCGCCCAGTTCCTCCGCGGTCACCTCCTGGCCGGTCGCGGCCTTCACGAGCGGCGGGCCGCCGATGAAGATCGTGCCCGTCCCCTTGACGATGACGGTCTCGTCCGACATCGCCGGCACGTACGCGCCGCCGGCCGTGCAGGAGCCCATCACCGCGGCGATCTGCGGGATGCCGAGCGCCGACATGCGCGCCTGGTTGTAGAAGATGCGCCCGAAGTGGTCGCGGTCGGGGAACACCTCGGCCTGGAGCGGCAGGAAGGCGCCTCCCGAGTCGACGAGGTAGACGCACGGCAGCCGGTTCTGCTCGGCGATCTCCTGGGCCCGCAGGTGCTTCTTCACCGTGAGCGGGAAGTACGTGCCGCCCTTGACCGTCGCGTCGTTGGCGACGACGACGCACTCCTGGCCCTGGATCACGCCGATGCCCGTGACGATGCCGGCACCGGGCGCATCTCCGTCGTACAGCTCCCACGCGGCCAGCGCGGACAGCTCGAGGAAGGCGCCGCCCGGATCGACGAGACGGTCGATCCGCTCGCGCGCCGTCAGCTTGCCGCGGGAGCGGTGCCGCTCGAGCGCCTTGGGTCCGCCGCCGGCCGCAATCTGCGCGGTGCGCTCGCGCAGCTCGGCGACGAGACGCCTCCATGCGCTCGCGCCGGCGCTCGAAGGCCTCGTCATGGGCTGGTTGCGACACGAGCACGGCCATGGGGCCGAGTGTACGCCTCGGTCAGGCTCGCTTCGGTCGCCAGAGCGTGAAGACGACCTTGCCGCTGTCCGGCGTCCAGACGGGGCGCGTGTCGAAGACGTCGCCCTTCGGGACGTGCGTCAGCACCCGCTCGCCGCCGCCGGCGGCACGGATCACGGCCAGCTGGGTCTGCCCCCGCTTCCCGACCGAGCGCAGGTATGCGATCCACGTCCCGTTCGGCGACCAGGCGGGCAGCGAGGCGTGCTCGGGCGGCTTCGTGAGCTGGATCGCGGCTCCGCCGGCGGCGCCGATCGTGTACAGGCGGTCGTTGCGGACGAAAGCGAGCCGCGTGCCGTTCGGCGACCAGGAGGGCTCCTCGCCGACGACGAGCTTGCGGAGCCTCGTCCCGTTCGCGCGCACGGTCGCGATCCGCTGCGGCCGGGCCTCGCCGGTGAGCGTCTCGATCGCGAGCAGCCCCGTCCGCGACCAGGCCGGCGGCTCGAACGTGTTGAAGCTCGGCGCGTGCACGACGACGGTCGTGCCGGACGAGACGGTCAGGATCGTGACGCTGCTGCCCTCGAGGTCGGGTGAGATCTGGCTGACGAAGGCGAGTCGTCCGCCCGCCGGCGACCACGACGGAGACTCGGACTCCTGACTGACGAAGTGCAGCGCGCTGCCGTTCGGCTTGACGAGGAAGATGCGCCAGTCGGTGCAGTTGTGCGTGCAGCTCGGATCGAAGGTCGCGTTCTGCCCGTCGAAGGCGAGCATGCCGCCGTCCGGCCGCCAGGCGATGAACGTGTGCCCGGCGTCGTTCCACGCGACCTCGGATGTCCCGATCGACGCCGGGCCTGCCGTGAACGGACTCGTCATCACGGGTTGGACATGCGAGCCGTCGCTCCGCATGACGTAGAGGCCGAGCGGGCCGCCGCGAGAGCTGACGAAGGCGATGCTCCGGCCGTTCGGCGAGACGGCGGGAGACGTGTCGAGGGCGGGGTTGGTCGTTAGCCGCGTGACGTGCCCGTCGAGCGTCGCCGTCTCGATCTCGACGTTGGGGTAGGTGTCCAGGCTCCGATCGGCGCCACCCCATGCGATGCCGGCGAGCCCGAGGGCGGTGACTGCGAGACCGATCAGGAGCCGGCCACGGCGAATCATGGCCGGACAGTAACGCGTGTCGTGCTAACCGGTCGGAAGCGCGAGCTCGAGCACGCCTTCTTCGGCGCGGGTGAAGCTGCGCCGCACGTAGAAGTCGAGCGCCCGGCGGTTGTCGGGCTCGACGACGATCTGCAGGCGGGCGGCGCCCTCGGAGATCGCGAAGCCTTCCGCGTAGTCGACGAGCTGGCCTCCGATCCCCTCGTGCTCGTGGCGCGGGCTGACCAGCAGCTGCTCGATCCGCATCGTCTCGCCGTCGCGCTCGAGCGCCACGTACCCGGCACGGTCGCCTTCGAGCTCCGCGACGAACACCGTGTCCGTCTCGAGGCCGGTCAACGTTGCGCGGTCGCTCCAGGTCGCCTGCGCCCCGAACGCCTCCCGGGCGAGGCTGAACAGGAGGCCTTCGTCGTCGGGCCGGTACGGCCGGATCGTCGCCTTCCGGTACGGCACGGCACCCCGATTCTATCCGCGTCTGGCAGGCTCAGCCCGAGCCGGCGCGGCGGAGAGCGGCGCGGATCCCGGGGTCGTGCGGAGAGAGGCTCCGGGCGATCTCGAGCTCGTGTCGCGCCGCCGCGGCGCGGTGGGCTTTCAGGTAGGCGATGCCGAGCAGGTAGTGCAGCTCGGAATCGCCGGGCTGCATGGCGACGGCCCGCTCGAGGGGTGCGATGTCGCGTGGAGACCGGGCCAGCGTCGCCTGTACGACCAGCGGGTAGACGGCGAGCGGATCCAGCCGCTCGGCCCAGCTCAGACTGCTGGCCCGGGCAGGCGTAGTCTCGCCGTAGGCGCGGTCCGTGAACCGGGCCGAGAGCCAGGGAGGCGCGAAGCCGAGCAGCGCGACTGCGATCACGGCGATCCCGGTCGCAAGAGCGAGTCGGGGCTGCAGGACGGGCCGGGTGCCTCGTGAGGCGCCGATCCCGACGAGCACGAGCCCCGCGAGGCCCACAGAGGGGATCGACCAGACCCAGTCGATCGCGGTGTGCGTGGCGAGGTACACGCCGGATCCGAACAGCGCCGCCGGGAGGAGCGGCGCACCGGAGCGCCGGGC
Source organism: uncultured Actinomycetes bacterium (assembly GCA_963742925.1). Taxonomy (GTDB): domain Bacteria; phylum Actinomycetota; class Thermoleophilia; order Gaiellales; family Gaiellaceae; genus PALSA-612. The sequence goes on from CAVUNV010000007.1 coordinate 27,174, forward strand.
CACCGAGGCCAGCCCCAGGACGCCGGCACCCAGGATGAGCAGGAAGCCGATGATCCCCGTCTCGCTCAGTGCGTCGAGCTCGACCGAGTGCGCTCGCTCCGGTGTCTCGATCGACCGTCCATAGCGCAGATAGGCCGCGGGCCAACCGTGCCCGCCCAGGCCGATCAGCGGGTGCCGCTCGAATTCGAGCAGGGCGACACGCCAGTAGTCGTAGCGATTCGACCCGAGCGAGGTGAAGTGGGTCGAAGCGGTGTCGTGCGTCGGCAGGTGCTTGAACGACGCCCAGCGCTTCTGGACGAATCCGAGCGGATGATCGACAGTGACGAAGAAGCCGGCCACCGCACCTAGCACCGCTACCGACAGGACGACAGCCAGCACCTTTCCGGCCCGGGGCGCCAGCGACCGGGGCAGGACGAGCCGCTGATCGGCGGCCGCGTAGACGAGCCCCAACGCGAGGCCGGCACCCGTCAGGATGAGAGCGACGGTGCCGGCGTGGTGCACCGCTCCGAGCAACTGGACGTGGGACGAGTTGTACGGTGCGGTCAGCGCTGCTGCTCCCGCCGCGGCGAGCCCTCCGACGACGAGCACCGGCACGAGCGCGCGCAGCCGCTCGCGCGTCACGGCGAGGAAGACGACGCCCGACACGACGAGCGCCACCGCACCGCCCTTGCTCTGCGTCATCAGCCAGCACGCGACCATCGCAGTCGCACCGGCGAGCGACAGGGCACGCAGCGCCATGCCGAGCCGGCGGTCGGCGGACAGCGCGATCGCCGGCCAGACGCCGATCAGAAACAGCGCCGCGGCGCCGTTCCAGTACGACACCGGGAAGTTGAGTCTCGCCTCCGTGAACACGTCCACGGCCTGCGCCGCTGTGCGGACCTCGATCGCCGTCACGACTGCCAGCAGCCCCAGCGCCAGCACGGCGACCGTGGCCGCGAGCAGTCGGTCCGCCTGCGTGCGGAGGGTGAGCAGCGGCGTCAGGAACGCGCCGGCGTAGAGCAGTGCGAGCAGGGCGTCGTCGCGCGCCAGCGAGGGAAGCGGGCTCCAGGCGATCGAGATCGCTGTCCAGACCCCGAAGGCGGCGAGGAGCCCCGCCGCGAGGAGCGGCAGACGCTGTGGCAGGACGGCGATTCCCGACAGGAGCGCGACGGCGAGCACGCCGGCGACGATCAGCGCGTAGGGGAGCCAGTCTCCGGCAGCGATGCTGCCGTTCGTGCTCCAGGCGAGCGCCAGCGCGACGCCGACGACGGCGGCCGTCGGGATGACGCGGGCCAGCGTCCCGGGCTGCAGGAAGGGGTGCTTGCGGTCGATACACCGAATGTCGGCCGCTCGCGGCGCCGACTGAAGTCGATGCGCGCGGTTTGCAGCGGAAAACCGGCTGGGGCGGCGGAGTCCGGTCCGCCTATTGACCTTTGCCGGAAAACACCAACACTGAGACCAGAGAGGTTCTTGGGGAGAAGAACCGCTGCGAACAGGAGGAAATGGAATGAAGCGCCTTCGAACAATGGCAGTGCTGCTCGGTACTTGCGCCGCGCTGCTCATCGGTGCGTCCGCGGCAATGGCCGCGTCGCCCCAGCAGATCTACAACGACTACGTGGCCCACGGCGGGCTCACGCACCACTACTCGGATGCGGACATGCAGCGGGCGTACCACAGCACGCTGCTCCAGGGGTATTGCCATGGCCACTACTACGGGTTCTGCCATCGGCCTCCCCCCGTTCCGCCTCAGCCGCCCGTCCACCACCCCGGGCTTCCGTTCACGGGTATGGATCTCGGCCTGATCACGTTCGGTGCCCTGCTCCTGCTCGCCTTCGGAGGCGGTCTTCGGCGGTTCGCCCGCTCGAGGGCGTGAGGAGACCAGGACCGGACAGGTCGTACTGAGTGAGCTCGACCGAGACAGCCGTCGCTACACAGCGGCCCGAGGCAGCCCACGACGCCACGGTCGTCGCGCAGCCGCGTGTCGCACCGCGGCGGCGACACGGCATCGGCTGGGCGCGTGCCTGCGCCGGTGTCGACGTCTCCATGCTGCTGCTCGCCGCGGGCGCGACCGCGCTCGGAGGGCGTCTCGGCAGCTCGAGCACGCCGTCCGTCGCCTGGATGGCCTGCTTCACCGCGGCCGCTCTGGTCGCCTACGGCTCCCGCGGCCTCTACACGAAGCGACTGCGGCTCCACATGCTCGACGATGTCCGGCGGCTCGTCGTCGGCACGGCGCTGGCCGGCGCCGTCGTCGTCACAGCGGAGATCGTCGTGAGCGGCTCCGTTCCCGTCGCTCTCGGCATCCTGCGGCTGGGCGGTTTCGCCTGCGCGTACGTCGTTGCGGGCCGCGTCGCTCTGTACTGGGCGCAGGAGCGTGGCAGGGCAGAGGGCGAGACGAGCCGTCCGACGCTGATCGTGGGCGCGGGCCGGATCGGTGCCGTCGTCGCCAAGCGGTTGCTCGCGGCTCCCCGGCTCGGCCTCGAGCCCGTCGCGTTCCTGGACAAGGAGCCGATGGTCGACACGGCCCACGAGCTCGGCGTCCCGGTCGTGGGCGCGAGCTGGGACCTGGACGAGGCGATCGCCCGGTACGGGATCGAGCAGGTGATCGTCACCTTCTCGACGGCACCCGACGACGTGCTTCTGCGTCTCGTGCGGCGCTGTGAGGAGCTCGAGATCGATGTCTCCGTCGTGCCGCGCCTGTTCGAGCGGATGCCGGAGCGGTATTCGATCGACCACGTCGGCGGGATCGCGCTCGTCTCCCCCCGGAGAGCTGACCCGCGCGCGTGGGAGTTCACCGTCAAGTACGCCATCGACCGGATCGTCGCGGGCGCGGCGCTTCTCCTCCTGTCGCCCGTCCTCGCGATCCTGTCGCTGGCCGTGCTGATCTCGATGGGCCGGCCGATCTTCTATCGCCAGGTTCGGATCGGCCGCGACGGGCGGGCGTTCGACATGCTCAAGTTCCGGTCGATGCGGCCGGGCCCGGCGCAGGCGCCGGATCTCCACGTGGTCTCAGCCGACGCTCTCGGTCCGGGCGGCGTCGAAGGAGAGGACCGGAGGACGCGCGTCGGGACGTTCCTCCGGCGCTCGTCGCTGGACGAGCTCCCGCAGCTCATCAACGTCGTCAAGGGCGAGATGAGCATCGTCGGCCCGAGGCCCGAGCGACCCCAGTACGTCACGGAGTTCCAGCAGACGGTCTATCGCTACGACGATCGCCACCGCGTCAAGTCGGGCATCACCGGCTGGGCGCAGGTGCACGGCCTGCGCGGGAAGACGTCGCTCGCAGACAGGGCCGAGTGGGACAACTTCTACATCGAGAACTTCTCGCTCTGGTTCGATCTCGAGATTGCGCTCCGGACGGTCGGAGCGGTGTTCGGATCGTTCCGGACCGTCGAGTAGACCGGCAGCGATCTAGCGGCGCCAGAACGCGAGCCGGTCGAGCATGCTCCGCTCGGGCGGCGGGGCGAGGGCCGCAGGCGGCAGCTCGGGCGTGGGGGGTGGCTCGGGCGGCGAGTGCTGCTCGGCCGGCGGCTCCGGCGCAGGCGCTTGCTCCGGGGCCGGTTCGGGATCGTCTGCGACCGCCACTGGTGGAGCGGGGCGCTCGAAGATCGAGGGCCGGCGCGAGCGAGCGCGCTCGAGGTCGCCCTGAATTGCAGCCCGCATAAGGTCGATGTGGCTCTGTTCACGCATCTTCCGAGTTCGTTTCGCCGCGGGCGGGCGGTCTCCTCGCCGGATGCGCTCGCGATTGTGAGCTTCGGCTCGTGCTCAACTCCAGCCGGCGACGGGCGCCGGAGCGGGCGTTAGGATCGCCGAGCCGATGCGTGAGCTCCTCCTGTACGTGGCTGCCGGTGTCGCCTACATCTGCCTCGGCCTCTACAACCAGAACTACCTCTACTCGGTCTTCGAAGGGGCCGCCTTCCTCTGGCTGTTCATGGTCGGCTTGCCGAGGCTGTTCAACCGGCTCTTTCGATGAGCTGGGCGGCGCACGACCTCGAGCCCTACGTCATCCAGAAGCACATGGGGCGCAAGGTCGCCTTCATGCCCCTGCTGTTCGGGTCCTACGCACCGGACATGTTCACGAAGTGGTTCGTGTACGGGATCGGGATCTCCGGCTACCACGTCAAGGCGAGCGATCCCGCCAGATTCCACCGCGGCTGGCCGGGAGTCGGCTTCACCCACTCGCTGATCTTCGGGCTTCTGCTCTCGCTGATCATCTACGCGATCTGGCGGAAGCCGATCATCGCCTACAGCTTCCTGATCGGGCAATTCGCCCATGCACTGACCGATACCGGCGACACCGTGGGGACGATGCTCTTCTTCCCGTTCACGACGCACCTGTTCTCCGTGGGGGCCTGGGCGTACGCCGGACAGCTCGGCCGGCAGATCGACGCCGGTGCCTACTACAGCGGGCTCGGCTTCGTCTGGGACTGGATCTGGCTCGCCTGGGCCGTGGTCAGCTGGCGGGTGCTGACGCGCGAGTACTTCCGCCGCGAGGTCATGGTCGCGGATCCCTTCTTCAAGTGGGCGGACCGGACGATCTCGGAGGCGACGATGCTCGTCCTGTATCGCGCCGCCTTCTTCTACGGCGCGACCAGATTGATCGCGTGGAGCCTCTGGGCACACGTCGTGCACTCGTTCCCTCTCGACCTGAGGTGGGGAGGACCGCACTGGGTCCATGCGATCCACTCGTCGGATCTGAACGCGGCCGCTGCCTGTCCGTGCCCGTGCTGTCGCGCGGCGAAGCCGAGGCTCGCGATGTACGGTGGAATCGTCCTCGCGGTGCGGGCCCGGAAGCTCTGCAACAGGCTCACGGGCATCGCTCCGGTGGACGACGTCCCCCGGCCCGAGCTGAGGTTCAGACCGAGGCTTAAACCGAGGCTGAGGCTGAGACCGCGGGCTATCCGGGCAGCTCGTGCCGACGCCAGTAGCGGTTGACGGCGAAGTACGCCGCCGCCGCATAGACGTAGCCGATCACGAGGTCGATCACGTAGTGGTCTCCCGTGTACACCCGCGCGAACGACAGGGCGAGCACGTACATCAGGCCCACCGCGACGGCGGGCCAGCGCCAGCGCGTCGGCCAGGCGAGACCGGCGAGGAAGAGGAAGACGAGGAAGGCGAAGCCGCCGTGGAGCGACGGGATCGCGGCGTAGGGGTTGGGCTGGACGAGGCTCGAGAGCGAGATGCTGCTCGGAACGGCCGACCAGGCGGTGTCGTCGATCTGCGTGACGGTCGGCGTGATCAGCGCGTGCCCGGCGGCCCAGGGCGGCGCTGCCGGGAAGACGGCGAACGTGATCGCTGCGGCGAGGCACAACGTCAGCATGGTCGACGCGAAGCGGAAGAAGAGCGCGCGCCGGCGGGTCCAGAGCGCGAAGGCGAGCAGCGTCGGGACGATGGCGTGGAGCTTGGAGACGTCGATCATCAGCGTGTCGTACCAATGGGCGGTGCCGTGCCACCACCACTGCTGCAGCACCACGGTCGGCGGCGTCCCGCCGAACAGCCACTTGTCGAGGTCGAGCTGCGGTGTGTAGAACGGATTCGGGCTGATCAGGTGCGCGAGGCCGCGTAGCTCCGAATAGATCAGCATCAGCAGCGCGAAGAGGCCAAAATCGCGGAGGTAGAGCCGGCCGCGTCCGAGGACGAGGGCCGGGACGAGCAGGATGAGGAGGAAGCGATCCGTCTGCAGCGAGAGGCCGAACAGCACGATCGCGACGGCCATCGCGCCCACCGCCGCGAGCAGGGCGAGGAGCGCCGTTCGGCGATCGAGGTCGGCACGTGGCGGGCCCCAGCTCTGTTCGCGCTGGCGGCGGCGGGCCTCGCGGTCCTCGTGCGTCTGCCCTTCTTCGGCGCCCCGCTGACGGCGGATGAAGGGGGGTATGCCGAGGCGGCCCGGCTGTGGGAGCGCGGCGACACCCTCTACCGAGACATCTGGGTCGACCGCCCACAGGGCCTGATTCTCGTATTCCGGGCGGTCCTTCATCTAGGCAGCTCCCCGAACGTCATCCGTGGCGTCGCGGCATTCGTCGGCGCCCTCACCGTCGTGGCGACCATGCTCGTCGCGCTCCGGTTGGCGCGGAGAATAACGGCCTATGCATGCGGCGTGCTCATGGCAACCGTGGGCGCCTCGCCGTTTCTGGAGTCGTTCACGCTGGCCGGAGAGCTTCTCTCCTCCCTGGCGGCGATCCTATCCGTTCTCGCGTTCACTGCCTACCTGCGCTCGCGCAGCGTCGCCTGGCTCCTCGGCGCCGGACTGCTCGCGGGCTGCGCGGTGATGATCAAGCAGTCGGGCTTCGATGCGGGGCTCGCGATCGTCGCCTACCTCGTCTGGACGGAGCGCCGCCGATCGGTGAGGGCTGTCGCCGTGGTCGTCGCCGGGGCGGTGGTGCCGGTGCTGGCAGGGGCGCTCGCGGCCGTCTCGCTCCACAGCTGGTGGTTCGCCGTCGTCGGCTATCGCGGCTCGGGGGACTCGCTCGTGACCGGCTCGGTCGTGCATCGGCTCGATCTCCTCGCCCAGTCGCTGCCGGGAGCGGCGAAAGGGCTCGGGCTGCTCGTGCTGCTGGCCGCGCTCGGCTGGCGCGGCTCGCCGCTTCTCGTCCGGCTGTGGCTCGGCGCGGCCGCGCTCGGCGTGCTCGGCGGCGGCAACTTCCACTTCCACTACTACCTGCAGCTCGTGCCCCCGCTCTCGATCCTCGCCGGCGCGGGCGTCGAGAAGCTGATCACGCGCCGCCTCGGGCTCGCCGCGCTCGGCTATGCCGCCGTCGCGATCGCCACCGTGGCCGTGACCGCTCCGCTGTGGTTCGAGAGCTCGAGCGCGCAGGCGAGGGACGTGTGGCCGAAGGATCCGCACCTCGTCCAGGACGCGGCGGTCGCCCGCTACATCGACGCCCACACCCGCCCCGGCCAGAAGGTGCTCGATGATCTGGGCCGCCGCCGATGTCTACTACCTCGCCGACCGGGCGCCGGTGATCCCCTACATGTGGCGCCGGAACGTCGAGACGATCCCCGGTGTTCTCGACCGGACACGTCGCGCGCTTGCCGACGGGCGCCCCGCGCTGGTCGCGGTCGTCCAGCGCCCCGGATCGCTCGACCGCACCGGCCGGACGGCCGCGATCCTGGCCGCGAGGTACCGCCGGGTGGCGGTCGTCGAGGGCGTGTCGATCTACCGGCCGCGACGGCCGTCGTAGCGGACCGGCACCATAGAGAGCGGTGAAGCGGCTCGGAATCGTCGTCGTCTGCATCCTCTCCGCCGTCGCCGCAGCCGCGACCGGTTCGTCGCGCGCCGCGGCTCGGCCGTGCGGGCTGCCGAGCTCGGCGACGCTCTGGGTCGACTACGCGGACGCGACCGTTCCGTTCTGGAAGCAGATCTTCGGCCGTCCCGGCCTCGTGCTGGCGACGCCGCCCGGAACGGGCGGCCTGCCGACGCAGCTGCGGGCGGCAGGCGCCTCCACCGTGTACTTCGATCTCAAGCTGGCGGGCCGTGTCGGCACGGCGGACGCGCCGGCCGACCCCGCGACGATCGCCGACGTCGCGAACAAGGAGTTCGATGCGGCCGTCAAGCAGACGGGCTGCCAGACGCCGCTGATCGCCGAGAACGAGCTCTTCGGCGCCACCACGCAGACACCCTGGTCGCCCGGCAACGCCCAGTACCGCGCCAACGTGCTGGCGCTGCTGACGCAGCTGGCCGCCCGCGGTGCCCACCCGTACCTGCTGATCTCCTCGCCGCCGTTCGGCGGCGACACGGCCGGAGACTGGTGGCGGGCCGTCGCGCAGGTCTCTGACATCGTCCGCGAGTTCTTCCCGGCGCCGACGGAGGTCTCCGCCTCCGGGCCCGATCGTGGGCAGCAGGACGCTCCGCTCACAGATGCGCCAGGCGATGGGCGCGTTCACGGCGATGGGCATCCCGGCCGCGCGGCTCGGTCTGATGCTCGAGTTCGAGTCCGGGCTCTACGGCCGCAACGGGCTCAAGCCTGCCACGGCCTGGTTCGATTTCGTGAAGCTCGACGCGCTCGCCGCCCGACAGGTCGCCGGCGAGCTCGGGCTTCCGACGGTCTGGTCGTGGGGGTGGGGGACGTACACCGACAAGTCGCCGTTCGACGCCGACAAGCAAGCCGCCGCCTGCGTCTATCTGTGGACGCGGAGTCAGAGCCTCTGCGACGGGCCGGCCCAGGCGGGGCAGGGCTTCGCCCCTTCGCTCACGGAGGGGCAGCTGCTCCTGCCGGCGCGCGTCTTCTGCACGCTCGGCTCGGACGGCGTGATCGCGGCGGCGACCCGCGCCCAGCTTGCGGCCGTGACGGGTGATGCCCAGGCAGCGGGGGCGATCGCCCTCGGCTGGGGAGCGACCCGGTCGGCGGCGAAGGTGAGCGGTGCGCAGGTCGACGCGGCCGAGCAGGCGGTGATCGACGCCGGCTTCGGCGGGAGCCAATCCGCCTATCTCGCAGCGCTCGCCCGGCGCCATGCCAACCGCGGGTTGGCGCGTGCGGCGCTCGCCGCGGAGCTGCGGCGCCGGGCGGTCGAGGCGGGGCTCCCCGTGCCGCCCGTCTCCGACAGCGCGATTGCCGCCTTCTACGACGCGTACGCCGGAATCCGCGCGCGGCTCGTGACGACGAAGACGCCGGTCGCCTGGCTCGGCGGCCGGACACGTGGGATCGCCCTCGAGACCCTGGCTCCGGCGCGTGTCTTCACGCTCCCGACCGGCCGCGCCGGCCTAGTGAAGGCCCCCGATGGAGCCGTTGCCGTGAAGCCGCTCGAGGCTCCGCTGCCGCTCGCGGCGGTTCCGCTCGCGTCCGCTCGTCCAGCCGTCGCCGCCGCGATCGTCCACCTCGCGAAGGCCGACGCATACCAGGCCTGGCTCGAGGCGCAGGAGCAGAGAGTGCTAGTCACGGCGATCTGTGCGGCCGACGATGTCCCAGCGCCGCTGCCGGTCGAGCTGCCGGACTTCCTGCCGTTCCTGTCGCTGTAGGGGCGAGCCGCGACGCGATCCCAACTCCCGCGAAGTCCGGGCTTGGCCCGGGCGTAGCTCACGGTGCGAGAGACGCGACCAGAAGGGGAAGGGGGCCCGCGGGGGAAAGCGGCTGTTTCGCCCGTGTCAGCCGAAAAAGGCCTTGGCCACGTCGTACCAGTCCTCCGGCACGATCTTCAGCTCGGCTACGGCCTCCGCCAGCGGGATGTCGACGATCTCGTTGCCTCGCAGCGCCACCATCTGGCCGAAGCGCGCTTCCTGGACGAGATCGGCGGCCGCTAGCCCGAAGCGGGTCGCCAGCACCCGATCGCGCGCGGTTGGCGTCCCGCCACGCTGAACGTGACCGAGCACGGTCACGCGCGTCTCGAAGCCGGTGCGGTGCTCGATCTCCCGCGCCAGCGACTCGCCGATACCGCCCAGGCGGACGTGGCCGAACTGGTCGAGCGCCGCCTCCTGCGTCACCTCGCGCTGCTCGCCTGACGCGTACGTCAGCTTGTAGCCCTCGCTGACCACCACGATCGAGAAGTCCTTGCCGCGGCGATGCCGCTTCTCGATCTCGGCGCACGTCTCCTCCACGGTGAGCGGATGCTCGGGGATGAGGATCACGTCGGCGCCGCCCGCGATGCCGCTCATGACGGCGATCCAGCCCGTATGGCGGCCCATCACCTCGACCACCATCACGCGGTTGTGCGATTCCGCCGTCGTGTGGAGGCGGTCGATCGCCTCGGTGCAGATCGAGACCGCCGTGTCGAAGCCGAACGTGTAGTCGGTACCGGACAGATCGTTGTCGATCGTCTTGGGCACGCCGACGACGGGGAGGTCCTCCTCTGCGTAGAGCCGGGCGGCGACACCGAGTGTGTCCTCGCCGCCGATTGCGACCAGCGCGTCGAGCTGCTCGGAGAAGGTCGCCAGCACCCGGGTGACGCCGTTCTCGACCTTGTAGGGGTTGGTGCGGCTCGTGCCGATGATCGTGCCGCCACGGGGAAGGATTCCCGAGATCTCGCGCGGGCCGAGCGGCTCCAGATGGTCTTCGATCAGCCCGCGCCAGCCCGCGCGCACGCCAAGCACGTCGTGCCCGCGGTCGAGCGAGCGTCGCGCGACGGCGCGGATGACGGCATTCAGGCCGGGGCAGTCGCCTCCGCCGGTCAGGACTCCCACGCGCATGTCCGTGACGATATCGAGGTTCGAGCCGCCTCCGAGGGGCTGGCAGGCTCTACGCGTTCACTCCGTGGAGCGCGGCCGTCGCCAGGGCAGCCGCAACCGCCACCCGGCGCTTCGGCCCTCGGAGGCGCGCCAGTCGTCGAGCGTCCGTAGCGTCCCCGACGCCCGCGCGCGGGCGACGCAGTCGGCGTGGGCGTGGCGCCGCCGGCCCGGGTCGCCCTCCGGCGCGATCAGCACGTGCTCGCTCATGGCGTGCAGCATCCGCCCGCAGAACGGGCAGCGGTACGTGGCCGGCTTCGTGCTGTGGGCGCGTCGGACAGCCCACCAGCGGGCGGGCTCCCCTTTCTCCCGGGTCAAGCTTCCTCGTCGAGCCCGAGCGCCTCGAGGGCCGCGGCGAGGTGCGGGTACTCCTGCACCCGGGTGACGCGTCCGTTCTGCACGGTGACGACGGCGGAGTAGCGTCCGACGGTGAAGTAGCGGCGTGTCTGGAGCGGCCGGTCGTCGGACACGTCACGCTCCTCGCCTGCGACGCGGAAGGAGACGGCGACCTCGTCGCCGATCCCCACGCAGCGCTCGATCTCGACCCGGTAGCCGTCCTCGAAGCGGTCGGCGAGGATGTCGAGCACGCTCTCGTGGCCGGCCGCGCTCTCCGGTTCGATCGAGACCCATTCGATCTCCGGGTCGAGCATCTGCGCGACCGTGTCGAGATCGCCGCCCACGAAGGCCCAGTAGCCGCGCAGCACGAGCTCGACGTTCGCCTGGCTCACACCGCAAAACCTAGCGGGGAAGAGACCGGGGGAGAGCCGCGGTCGGCGGCTCTCCCCCGAGATGGAGCTGATCTAGCAGGCGCAGAAGAACGAGGCGCTCAGCGCGGAGCCGGCCGGGTTCTTCACCGTCCACTTGGCGAGCCCGCTGACGCCGCCCGGAACCTTCGTCTTGAGCTGGTTCGGGGACTCACTGATGATCGACGCGCTCGTCGAGCGGAGGAGCACCTGCGTGACGTTCCCCAGGTTCGTGCCGTTGATCGTGACCAGCGTTCCCGCGCGACCCCGCGAGGGAGAGAAGCTGGTGATGGTCGGCTTGCCGCCGCCGCCACCCTGGATGTTGTAGGTCTGGACGCAGGCGTTGGTCGGGTTGCTGTTCGACCACTCCTGCTGGAGCCAGTAGTGGTGGCCGTTGATCGTCTGGTTGTACTCGGCCCCGTCCGGGCCGGAGACGGTGCCGAACGTCCAGGCACACTTGTCTCCGTTTTCCGCGCCGCTCGAGTCGTACCAGGCGTTCAGCTGCGGGTCGGTGATCGCCTCGTTGTGCTCGTGGCTGATCACGTTGATCGTCGGGTCGGCGTGATGCTGCCGTTCGGGTACTGGCCCTCGTCGCAACCGGCAACGGCGGCGAGTAGGGCTGGTTCGCGTAGATCGCGCCGCTGTTCGAGGTGCCGTGGTAGGCGCAGTACGACGGTGTAGGCGCACTGGGTGCCGCTCGAGTCGAAGCAGCTACCGACGTTCTGCGGCGTGAACATGAAGAACATGTTCGTCCCGTTCCGCGTCCAGCCCGGCTGGCTGTTGATGACGTTGTCGATCTCGGTCTGGATCTGGGCGTCGGTCAGGCACTCGGGGAGCCCGTTGTAGAGCGGGCAGCCGCTGGCCGGGAACGCGTTCGTGTCCGTGACCGATCCGCCGACGGTCGAGCTGTACTGGATGCTCGAGTACTGCGTGTCGGCCGCGTAGACGTTCGTCGCCCTGCCGCTGTCGTGCAGCGACGTCCGTGAAGTACTGGTTGATCGTCGTGTCGTAGCCCGACGGGATCGAGTACCCGGACGGGATCCAGTAGATCGCGTAGGTCTTGTTGGTCGTCATGACCGGCCCGCCGTGGTAGAGCAGCGGTGTGCCGGCGCCGGGAACCTGCTTGCCGATCACCGGGACGACACCGCCGATATGGCTCGGGATCGTGGGCGATCCGTGCGCCGACTGGAGCTGGCCCGTGAGCGCGGCGATACCCGCGATCCCGAGCAGCATGGCGAAGATGAGCAGTCGCTTCATAGCTGCGAGACACCTTTCGAGAGTAGGGGCGAAGAGAACAGCCCCTGCACTTTAGGTGCTTTCAGGCCATGTGTCGAATAGGCATGGCCGCCCGGCCGGCGGGTCAGCAGGCACAGAAGTAGCCGCTCGTCGCCGTCCCGCCCGGCGTCGTCACCGTCCACTTCGCGAGGCCTTGAAGGCCCGACGGCACGCGTGCCTGGATCTTCGTGGCCGAGACGACGGTGAAGGTGGACGCGAGTCCCCGCAGCTGAACCTGGGTCGCTCCGAGCAGGTTCTGGCCGTTCAGCGTGATCGTGGTCCCGGCGCGTCCGCGGCCCGGCGAGAAGCCGGTGATCTGCGGCGGCAGGATGACGCTGTTCGGCACGCAGCTCGAGAGCAGGTTGCTCCATTCCTGCTGTAGCTCGTACCTGCCGGTCGAGATCGCCTGGTTGTAGGCGCCGTACGGTGTCGCTCCCTGCTGTTGGCCGAAGTACCAGGCGCACTTGTCGCCGTTCTCGTAGCCGCCCGAGTCGTACCAGGCATTGCCGAGCGGGTCGGTGATCGCCTCGTTGTGCTCGTGGCTGGTGACGTTGATCGTCGCGTCGGCGTCGTTCCCGTTCGGGGACGACTCGATGTCGCAGTTCGAGCCCGCCGACGGCTGGTCGGCGTACGGCATGTTCGCGTAGATGATCGTGCCCGCGTCGCCGCTCCCGATCCAGCCGTGGTAGGCGCAGTACTGGCTGTAGGTGCACGACGAGGAGGTGGAGTCGAAGCAGCTCCCGACGCCGATCGGGAAGAACACGAAGTAGATCGTCGACATGCCCGTCGGGAGGCTCCTGGCGGCGATGAAGGTCTTCAGCTCCTTCTGGAGCTGGTCGTCGGTCAGGCAGACGGACGTGAAGGGCGCGTCCGAGCAGCCGTTCGCCGGATACGGATCCGTGTCGGCCAGCGAGCCCTTGAAGGTGGACGAGTACAGAGCAGGGCCGCTCCCGTCCTTGTACTGCGTGTTGACGGCGTAGACGTTCGACGTCTTGCCGCTGTCGGCTGCCACGTCGTTGAAGTACTTGTCGATCGTGGCGCCGTAGCCGGCCTGGTAGCCGTAGCCGGCCGGGGCCCAGTAGACGGAGTAGACGCTCGTCGAGTGCATCACCGGGCCGCCGTGCCAGGTGAGGTTCGAACTGCCGGCGACGTCGACGGTGCCGTCGGCACCGCGCGGCGCGAGCGCTCCGAGAAAGTGGCCGTTCCCATTGTGCGAGTCGACCGCGGAGGCCGTGCCCGACGCGAGCACGGCCGCGGTCGCGAGCAGCATCGCCAGCGCCAGCGTGCGCTTGATTCCCACCGAATCTCCCCTTTCGGAACAGACCTACAGGGTCTGACTCTAAGCGCCTCCGGGTGCTCTGACCAGTGCCCCTTTCGGGGAGGACGGACGTCGATCACCGTTCCCGCTGTAGTTCGGGTGACTCCCGGCCGATAAGAGAGCATGGCCACCGATCGCGAGAGGCAGGCGGGCTACGACGAGGTCGTCGCTGCCCTGGCCGAGCCGCCGAAGCCGTCCGCGCGCGAGCTGGAGCTGCTGACGCTCATGGCTGACGGCCTCACCGACGTGGAGATCGCCGAGAAGCTGTCGATCTCGTCGAAGACGATGCGGAGCCGCCTCCATGCGCTGCGCATGAAGATGCAGGCGCGGACGAGGACGCACGTCGTCGCGATCGCGTTCCGGCGCGGGCTCCTGACAGTCGAGCGCCGCGGCACCGACGCCTGAGCGTCGGACCGCGCAGGCCGCTCAGATGGTTGATGCCACGAGGTCGTGCTCCTCGGGGCGTGGGTTGGTTGCTCTGGGGCGCGGCGGCGTGAAGCTCAGGCCCGGCGGAGGCCGGCTGCGCCGGGCTCTGACGGGCCTGAGCGGCCCAGACACGCCAGACCGCGCAGCCGAGCGCGCGAGACCGCGGCATCAATCATCTCAGCCGACGATCCGCTTCGCGCCGTAGTAGTTCGCCGATGACCAGGGCTCGTCGAGCGGCGTGATCGTCACGACGTCGCCGGGCTGCGGAGCCTGGATGTACTGCCCGGCTCCGACGTAGATGCCCACGTGGCCGAGGTTCTCGAAGAAGACGAGATCCCCGGGCTGGAGCTGGTCCGGCGGCACGTACGTGCCGTAGTTCCACTGCGAGGCTGCGAAGTGGGGGAGTGAGATCCCGACCTGGGCGAAGACGTAGGTGACGAGGCCCGAGCAGTCGAAGTAGTCCGGCCCCGCCGCTCCCCAGACGTAGGGATGTCCGAGCTCCCGCATGGCGAGCTCCACGACCCGCGAACCGACCTGCGAGGGCGGCAGAACGACGGCCGAAGGGGAGCCGCCCGCGCTCGGGTTCGGGCTCTCGGCCGTGGCGCCGACGACGACCGACCGGAGGGCCTGCTGCTCCTGGAAGCGCTGCGCGGTCAGCCGCGCGCGCGCCTCGAGGGCCAGCTGCGCCCGGCGCGCCGCCTCCACTGCTCTCAGCTGCGCGATCTCGGTATGGACAGAAGCCAGGAGTTCCCGCTGCTGGGCCAGGCCGTTCGCGAGGCGAGCTCGCACGGCTGCTCGCACGGCGACTACGCGCTCCTCGGCCCGGCGCGCACGCCGCAGCTGCGCGCGGCGGCGCGTGACCGCCGCCCTGAACCGGGTCACCTGCTTGATCAGCACGACGTCCCCCTGCTGGATCCGGTTCGACATGTCGAGCCCGGTCAGGATGTCGTCGAGCGACCGGGCGCCCAGGATCACCTCCAGGGTCCCGTCGGACGACCCGGACACGTACAGCTGCCGAAGGTGCCTCAGCAGGTTCCGCTCTGCGACGCGGAGGTTGTGCCGCGCGACCTGCAGCTCGATGCCCGTCTCGCGGTACGACGCACGGATGCGGGAGAGGCGGACCGAAGCGCCGTTGTACGCCTCCGTGGCCCGATCGAGCGCGTGGCCGAGCCGGTCGATCTGCGCCATCACCCGCAGCGCCTCCGCCTGCTTCTCGCCGATCCGCGAGTCGGGCAGCGCCGATCCCGCCATGGCAAGTGCCGTAACGACCACGAGGAAGACGAGCCCCGTCCGGACCACGGCGGACGTGTTCGGCCATGCCGGCTGTCTGCCGTACGCTGACCGAATGGCGGCGCGCAACCGCATCCTGATCTGGACGCTCCTCACCCTCACGGCCGGGATATCGGCAGGCTCGGCGCCGGCCCTTAGCAGCCGTGCAGCCGGCGACCCGGGAAGGCTCCCGCAGACAACGGTGCTCCCGTCGTCCGGCACCCCGCGCTTCCGGGCGCAGATGGCGGCGCTCTGGCGCGGGATCGTCGAGGACTCGCCGGCCGCGGCGCGGCCCGCGTTCTTCCCGGCATCGGCCTACCTGCAGGTGAAGCAGATTCCGGATGCAGGTGCCGACTACCGCTCCCGGCTGCTCGCGAACTACGGCGCCGATATCCACGCCGCGCACGTGCTGCTCGGCCGGGGAGTGTCGAGCGCCAGGCTGCTCGCCGTCCGTGTTCCTAGGCAGTGGGCCTGGATTCCGCCCGGCTATTGCTACAACCGCGTCGGCTACTGGCACGCGCCGGGCTCGCGGGTCGTGTACCGCGAGCAGGGCCACACGCGCTCGTTCGGGATCTTCTCGCTGATCTCGTGGCGGGGCGAGTGGTACGTCGTCCACCTCGCCCGCTACGACCAACCCGGCACCGTGGACGATCCGTCGTCCGGCGGGGGCGCCTTCGGTCCGCCGGGAGGTTGTTAGAGCCTCACGCGGCGCGGCGGGGTCGCAGAGCGCCGGTCAGCGACGCTTGCAGGACGCCCGTGAAGTCGCGGCCGAGCTTCGACTGCAAGCGCTCGGAGGCCGGCGCGCGCTCCTCCATCATCAGCCCGGCGGCGACGAGATCCCGCAGCAGCCGGTGCCTGCCGCGCAGCGTCGGTCCGTCGAGAGCGGCGGGGATGTTCACGAGGGCGATGTCTTTCAGGTGCATGTCGGTTCCTTTCTCCGTGTCGGTCGTGTACCCGGTAGACGGCCCGGGCGCCCGCAAACGTGCGCGGTGGTCGCTGATATCCCTCGATCGAGGGACTGCGTCACGGGCACGTGATGGGACAGGTTCGGGGGAGGCACTCGATCTCGTGCCCGCACCCGGCTCCGCCGGGGGTCGCCACGGTCACAAGCGTTGTCCGGGCGGGTGTACAGTGCGATCACCACGGCAGCGCGCGTTTTTTCGACGTTCGTGCTGCAAACGGAAGGGAGAGGACGATGTTGAGGAGAAGAAGGCCGCTCGCAGCGGCCGCCGTCGTCGGCGGCGCTGCCTACGTCGGCAGCAAGAAGGGCCAGCAGGCCGCCCAGGCACAGGCTGAGCCCCAGTACGAGGAAGCACCCCCGCCGGCCGCTGCCCCGCCCGCGCCGAGTGGGATGTCGGACGAGGCGATGGCGCAGCTCGAGAACCTGGCGAAGCTGAAGGAGCAGGGGATCCTCACCGACGCCGAGTTCGAGATCCAGAAGCAGAAGATCCTGCAGGGAATGTGAGGAGCGAGATGACCATCGGACCCGTGGAGATGCTGGTGCTCGGCTTCGAGGATCCCCAGTTCAAGGGCGAGATCCTCGACGAGCTGCAGCGCCTCAAGGAGCACGACATCATCAGGCTGATCGACGCCATGGTCGTGCAGAAGGACGAGAAGGGCGACGTCTTCGCCGTCGAGATGAGCGATCTGACGGAGGAGCAGGCGCAGGAGTTCGGAGCCATCGTCGGCGCGTTGATCGGTTTCGGCGCCGAGGGCGAGGAGGGGCTCGAGGCCGGAGCCGAGGCAGGTGCCGAGGCGATGGAGGACGGTCATGTCTTCGACGACGAAGAGGTGTGGTACGTCGCAGACACGATCCCGAAGGGGACGACGGCGGCGATCGCGCTGATCGAGCACCGCTGGGCCATCCCGCTCCGCGATGCGATCGTCCGCGCCGGCGGCTTCACGCTCGCCGACGAGTGGATCCACGCGAAGGACCTGATCGCGGTCGGTGTCAAGGCCGCCGACGAGGCTGCGACCGCGTAGGCATCCCCCGTCGCGCCGACGCGAGGCTGATGTGAACGACGAGGGCGGCTCCGAACGGGCCGCCCTCGTGTTTTGCCCGGGTGCGTGTGACTAGCCGCGTGCGGCGCGGATCAGCGGGATCGTGAAGAGGAGAATGAGCAGCAGAAGGAAAAACGCCGGGTGGACGAGGATCCCGAGGATGACCGCGAGAATCACCGGCAGGAACATGAAGACGAGCAAACCGATCGCAACCTTCTTCACCGCACCACCTTCCGCCCGGGGTCGCGGCGATTCTAGACCAGGGCTCCGGCGGGGCCTGCCGCCACAGGGTCGCGCATGAGACGCGCAGTTCTCGCGCTCGCGTCCGCCGTCGGGGTCGCGACGCTCGCCGCCACGCTCGCGCCCGCCGCCACGGCGGCCGACCCCGCAGCGGAGCTGGCCCAAAAATACGCGCCGGTCGTCCGGCTGGTGGCTCAGGACCAGCCCTGCGGGCACGGCGAGCCGTATCAGCCGGCCGACGTGAACGACGTGCTCGGAAGCGCCGAGGTCGCGCTTCGCGGCCCGTGGGACAAGTCGAACCTCGTCAAGGTCGCCCCGACGGCCAAGGACCTGTCCGCGGGGCTCCCGGGCTATCACCTCGACTTCCCGGGGAACCCGCTGTCGGCCGGCTGCGGCTACGAGCAGTGGTCGCACGACGGATCTCACCGGGCTCCGCCCCCACGACGTACGCGCGGGTGGTCACCGAGCGCGCTCATCCCGGGCAGCTCGCGCTCCAGTACTGGTTCTTCTACGTCTTCAACGACTACAACAACAAGCACGAGGGCGACTGGGAGATGATCCAGCTCGACTTCCGTGCCTCCGATGTCCAGCAGGCGCTTGTCCGAGGACGCCGGACGAGGTCGGCTACAGCCAGCACGACGGAGCCGAGCGGGCGCACTGGGGCGACGGCAAGCTGGAGATCGTCGATCGGCACCCACCCCGTCGTGTACCCGGCCGCGGGGTCGCACGCGAACTACTACCAGCCGGCCCTCTACCTCGGCCGGAGCGCAGCCCAGGGGGTCGGCTGCGACGACACCGTCGGCCCGTCGCGCCAGCTGCTGCCCAGGGTCGCGTTCGTCCCGACCGACCGGGCCGCCTATCTCGCCGACTATCCCTGGCTCGGCTTCCAGGGCCACTGGGGCGAGGAGCAGCCCGGCTTCTACAACGGCCCGACCGGCCCGAACACGAAGGTGCAGTGGACGCAGCCGATCACCTGGGCGGACACGACCTGGCGCGACACGGCCTTCGCGGTTCCGGGTGGAGGCACGGTCGGGCACAGCGCGACGGACTTCTTCTGCGGAGCCGTGGCCGCCGGCTCCGAACCTGCTGACCAACGTTCGTCGACGACCCGTGGCCGACGATCTTCGTCCTGATGGGCATCGTGACTCTTGCTGATCTGGCTCGCCTCGAGGACCCGCTGGGACGTCTCCGCGCCGCTGCACCTCCGGCGACGGCGTCCCTGGGGATCGCTCATCACGTCGGCCTGGCACATGTACCGGGGGAGGCTCCGCCTCTACCTCGGAATCGGGCTCCTCTTCGTGCCTCTCGGGCTGATCATCGCCGGCGTCCAGTACCTGGTCTTCCGCGTCGGCCTCGCCTCGCTCGTCGACGCCGTCGGGCGCCTCGAACGCCCTCGTCGCGTCTCTCGCCCTCGGGCTCGGCGTGCTGTTCACCATGCTCGGGCTGACGATCGTCCAGGCGGTCACCGCGCTCGCGATGGTCGAGCTCGACGAGGAGCGGAGCGTCAGCGCCGTCGCTGCCTACAGGCTCGGCCGGCCGCAGGCTGCGCCCGCTCGTCGGCGCGCTGCTGCGGGCTGCGATCGTGATCGCCGTTCTCGACCTGACGCGTGGTCGGGATTCCGTTCGGCATCTGGCTGACCGTGCGCTGGTCGATGCTCGCACAGGTCATCGCGCTCGAGGACGCAGCCGGCGCGCGGCTCGCTCCGCCGGAGCGGCAGGCTCGTCCACCGGCATTGGATCCGGGTCGCGTCGATCACGCTCCTCGTCACCGGAACCGGGCTCGCGCTCGGCCCGGTGCTCGGAACCCTTCTGCTCCTCCTGACGAGCGCGTCGTTCAACGTCGTCAACCTCGTCTCCGGCCTCGTCTACACGTTCACGCTGCCGTTCGTCGCGATCGTCGACGACCTACCTCTACTTCGACCTCCTGACGCGCGAGCGGCTCGCCCCGACCGAGCAGAAGCGCGCCGCCGTCCTGCCGGCGGAGATCTAGCTCAGTAGTTCAGCTCACTCAGCCGGCGCACTTGCCGAGGCCGGCAGCGCGCCGGACTCAGGATGAGCTAACGAGCCTACGATGACGCCGATGAGCGAGGCGATTCCGTATCCGGAGCCGGCGCTCCGCGGGGAGCTGTTCGTCCTCCGGGCGTTCCGCGGCTCCGACTTCGAGGCCGCGCGGAAGCTCGAGCTGGGCTCGCGCGGATCGCCCGGGATCGAGGCGCTCCCGGAGGCGGACGGCGAGAGCATGGAGCGTGCCTCCGAGCGGAACCGGCTCGAGGGGGCCGTGTTGCAGCTCGTGATCGCCGATCCGAACGACGGCGGCTACCTCGGCGAGGTCTCGCTGGTGATGCTCGAGCCCGGCACGGCGGAGCTCGGATGTGCCGTCGTCCCGCAGGCACGCGGACGCGGCATCGGGTCCGCGGCGCTGACACTCGTCTCGACGTGGGCGCTCGAGCGGCTTCCGTTGCGACGGCTGCAGGTCATGGCCGAAACAGCGAACCTCGCAGCACTCAGGATCGCGGAGAACGCCGGCTACCGGCGCGAAGGCGTGCTGCGCTCCTACTGGGAGATCGACGGCGAGCTGCTCGACGCCGTCCTGCTCTCACGGCTGCCTGGCGACCGCACCGCGGTCCGGTAGAAGGCCGGCGTGGAGATGTTCCTCGTCGTGCTTCGCCGCTCCGGCCCGCAGTGGGACCCGGCGCGGCCGCTGGAGGAGCAGTCAGGCTGGCGCGCCCATGCGGCTTTCATGGACGAGCTCGTGGACGCGGGCTTCGTCGTCCTCGGCGGCCCGCTCGCCGACGAGCACCGCGTGGTGCTCGCGGTCGAGGCCGACTCCGAGAGCGCCGTTCGAGCCACCCTCGGGCGCGATCCCTGGAGCGAGACGCACCTCAGGGTCGACAAAATCGAGCCGTGGACGATCCGCCTCGATAGGCTCAGGTCGAACCCCTGACGAAGGAGGACGGTATGCCCGAGTACGCACGCGTAGTGACGTTCGAGGCCGACGAAGCGGCTCTCGACGCGCTCGTCAACGAGATCAAGAGCTCAGACGGCCCGCCCCCGGGCATCCCCGCCAAGCGGATCACCATCCTCGCCGACCGGTCAGCGGGAACGGTCGTCGTCGCCGTCCGCTTCGGCTCCGAGGAGGATCTCCGTACAGGCGGCGCAACGCTCGAGGCGATGAGCCCACCGGCCGTCGGGAACATCCGGCGCGTCTCCGTCGACGAGTACGAGGTCGTGCTGGAAGAGCAGGCTCCGTAGTCCAGTAGCAAGCCGCAGCCGGCCCGGGTGACGGCGAATCGCCCGCGCCCGGGCCGTCCTGGCTCTGGTTCCCTAGACCTTTCCCGCCGCTTTCCAGCGTGCCCAGATCTGCTTCATCTGCTTTCCGGTCGAGCGGACTGACTCCGCCGGGGTCATCTTCCCCTGTGAGACCTGGGAGAACATCTGTGGGATCAGGTACCTGTTGAGCACCTCGTCGACGGCGGCATTCGCGTATCCCGGATAGCCGATGTTGCGCGTGTATTTCGACGCGATGGTCGTGAGGATGGAGTATTTCCCCCGTGGCGGATTCCTGTCTGCTGCGGCGGCCCTGTAGATCTGTTTCACGGGGTAGGCACCCGGGAAGCTCGGGAAGTTGAACAGGTTCGACGCAAGCGTCGCCTGCTTGTAGCCGACACAGAGGTCGACAATGAACTTCTCGGCTGCATCTACGTTCTTCGAGAACTTCCAGATCGAGTAGACGCTGGTGTATTGCACGAGGCCGAGCCTGGCTGCAGGCCCGCCCGGGACCGGCCAGATCCAGAGATCGTTCGTCATCGGCAACTGCAAGGCCTCTGCCGTGCGGATCGCCGAGATCGCGTTCAGGATCATCGATCCCTTCCCGCTCAGGACGAACTGGTTGTTCGACGCCGGATTCCAGCCGAAGATCTGCTCGTCCCCGCCGCCCCTGTACAGGTCGGCCATGAACCGCACGGCCTCGATCGTGCTCTTGCTGTCGATCGTCAGGGCGTTGGACTCGTCCTGGATGTGCGAGCCGAAGCAGAGCATGAAGGCGATCAGCGCCATGTTCGAATCGAGCTCGTTCGACTGTCCGATGCCGATCGGATGCCCGCTCGCCTTCAGCTGTGGCGCCGCGCTTCGCACGTGTTCCCACGTCGCGGGTGACTCGCCGATCGCGTTCCAGAGGTCGAACCGCCAGATGAGCGGGTCGGGGACGAACGCGTCCGAGACCCCGAAGTACGTGTTCGTTCTCGGGTTGTACGTGCTTCTCCGCCCGAGGTCGTCCGTATGAGCCGATCTTGCCCTCGATCTGGCTGACGATCGCGGCGTGGTTGATCACCTGGTCCTGGTACGCCGCGGGTGGAGACAGGAACCCGAAGATGTCATGGCCGCGCTGGGCACGCGCCTCGGTCGCGGCGAGGGCCGGGAGCTGTGTGTTGCTGACGTGGTCGACGGTGACCTCGACGTCGTTCGCCGTGCCCCAGGTGTCCGCCCAGGTGTCGAACCACGTGTCGTACTCGGGCACGACGTGGCTCCACTGAACGATCGAGAGGCTGCCCTTGAGTGCGCGGCGCGAGTACCTGAGCGGACCGGCGAACACGGCCGGGGCCGTCGCGCCGCCTACCGCCACCGCGGCTGTCGCGACGCCGGCACGCCGGAGCAACTCAGATCGGGTCAACACTTTCGGGTGCGCTCCGGTCGAGCTCGACATGCCCCTGCCCCTCACCACGGCAACGGGCCGAGCGACGTATCCGTGAGAGCGAAGACTGCGTGGAGCGGAGCCGAGAACTCGATCGACCCGGAGGGGCCGCTGTCCAGGAAACCGATCTCCAGGTTCGTGCCGGTGCCGTCGCCGTTCCAGAGCAGGAGCCTGAACGGCGTGTTCGGCGGGAGCCCGCCGACGCTGTACCCGACGGGGCCGTCCGGGCCTCCGATCGCGGCACCGTCAGTGTCGAGGCCGAGAATCGTGACGCCCGCCCCGGGCGAGACATAGGCGGTCAGGAGCTTCTTCGGATCGACCCCCGATCCGGGGACGACGTCGACGATGCGCCCGCCGCTCGGCTCCGTGGTGACCGTCAACAGCTGCAGCAGTCGGTAGACAGGTCGTATCGGCCAGCCCTGGTCACCCGGGCCGAGGACCGAGTAGTCCTGCGTTCCGAGGTCGTATTTCGCCGTGTACATGTCCCACTTGGACGTGGCCGAATACCCGAGCTGGCTGGCGCGGATCATGAACCACGCCTCCTCGAACGCGGACGCGTTCGTTTGCTCGAGCGGTGTCCCGTCCGGCCCAAGGCCCGGGGAGAAGTTGGGCTCGCCCTCGAAGGTCGGAATGCCCCGCGCACCGAACTCGGTCACGTAGACCGGGCGCCGCTGCTGCTCGGGGATCGCGCCGATGATGGTGCGCACCTCCGACAGCCGCCGTTCGATCTTGCCGGTATCCCAGAAGTTCCAGTAGACGTGGATCGACCAGGCGTCGAGCAGGTCGCCCATGTGGCTCGCCATGTAGCTGAACCAGTCGCTCTGCGACTGCCCGAGCGGACTCGTCGTCCCGACGAGATCGCCGCCCATGAAGTGGACACGGTCGCGCACTCCACGGTCCCTCAGAGCGCTGTCGAGCTGCCGGTAGACCTGCTCGTACTGGCTGAGCGTCATCCGATCCGAGTTCACCTCGTTGAACAACGTCACCCACAGCGAGCTGATGCCTCCGGTGTTCAGGAGGCCTGCGAGCACGTCCGCGAACCGAGGCATGTTCGCCATCGCGAACGCGAAGCTGCTCCCCTGCCAGGTGATGTTGATCTGCGCCTGAGCCCGCTGCGCGAGCTCGACCGTCCTGACGAACGACGCCATTCGATCGGGGAACGTCCACTCGGTCGTGTTGAAGAACACGCGCACGAACTGCGGCCCGAGCGCGAGCACCTTCGCCTCGAGGTTCGGCAGGCCGGGCGGCGGCCCGCTGATCTTCGCGTACACATGCTGGTTGAACTGCGCCCCATAGCCGCCGAAGTTCTGGACGATCCCCTGGTCGGGAGCCACGGTGAACTCCGGCACCTGAACCGTCGCGCGCGCCTTGTCGGCCACGCCCACCATCGCCCAGACAGCGCCGAACACGACCAGCGCTGAAAACGCCCAGCGACACGATCGAGGGGAGCGTCCCACGGGCTACGACTCCGGTCTCCGACTGCCGCTCTTCCCAGCCACCGGCTCCTCCCGATTTCGGTACGTAGCGGTCGGTCACGGCGGGAAGTCGAACCGACGGGACGCACCCTCGGATTCGTGGCCGTCAGAACGGCTAGCGCCGTGACCGCATGACCCTACTCCTCGTTGCAGAGATGTCAAGTGCCGCGTCAACGGCGATGTCGAGGCGGCCGACGGGCCGGTGTTACGACAGCGCCTTGCGAATCAGGCCAAGCAGCTCGGGCGCCCACGTTTCCACGTCGACCCCAGGCACAAGGGAGCCCCGAAACTCCCGCCGACGCCCGACGCCCCCTGGATCAGGCCCGTGCTCATCCGCCTGGTTCCGGTAGAACCGCCCATCCGCGCCGAGCGCGAAATGACTGGTTACCGGGCGATCGTCTCCGCCTCCTGAGCCCGGTCTGAGTGACGAACGCGCCCAGGTACCACGCGGCCACGCCGGTGGTCGTCCACTCGTCCGGTACGACCTGGCGCCCCCCGAGCCCAAACGGCCCGAAGGCTCGACGGGTCCAATCGAGCCTCTTCCGCACCTCGATCGTGCAGTCCGGGGCTCGCTCCGATTCATTGAGCTCACGAATCGCCTCCGGCAGGTCGTCGAACGCTGCGTCGGCGGCTCGGTCACGCGAAGGAGCCTGATCCTCGTCGGCTCTCGTTCGCTCTCTCTCGATGTCGGACTCCGAGCGATCCCCGTTGACCACCCGGCAAGGGTAGCCGCCTGGCGCAGCCGTACGGAGCGGACTGTCGAGACCGGAGCCCGCGGGCGGGCCGGGTCGAACCTACCACTCGTCCACCGCGGCCACTTTCGCAGTCGCCGACTCGCGGCTATAACAGCAGCATGGGCACGTTCCGTGTGCGCCTCGATGTCGGAGACGCCGGGCGAGAGCGCTTCGAGCCGGTCGAGGCGCTCGTCGACACGGGCGCTTCCTACACGGTTCTGCCGAGCTGGCTGCTCCGGGGTTCGGCATCGTCCCGCACACGCGCGCTCGCTTCGTCCTGGCGGACGGCCGGGAGGTCGAGTGCGACCTCGGAAGAGCATGGATCCGCGTCGGCGACCAAGAGGAGTTCTCGCTCGTCGTCTTCGGCGAAGAAGCGCTGCTCGGCGCCGTGACGCTGGAGGAGCTCCACCTCGCGCCGGATCCTGTCTCGAAGCGCCTGCTACCGGTCCCCGCCCGCCTGATGCTCGCAGCGATCTGAGCCGCCAACGGTGGCTAGCGGCCCTGGGAGGCTCGCCGCCGGGAACGTCCGCAGGAGTTTAGGATCGGCTGGTGGAGTACTACGAGGTGCTCTCGAAGCGTCGGATGCACCGGGCGTTCCTGCCCGATCCGGTGCCAGGGGAGTCGATCGCCCGGATTGCTCGCAGTGTTCGCAGGGCGCCGAGCGCCGGTTACAGCCAGGGACAGAGTGTGGTTGTGGTGACCGACGAGGCGATGCGGCACACGATCGCGGAGCGATTCGACGAGAAGGGCTGGGTCGAGGAAGAGGGCGGCGCTCCGTTCATCTCGACGGCACCCGTGCATTTCGTCCTCTGCGTCTGTGAGCGTTTCTATCACGAGCGCTATCAACAGCCGGACAAGCTCGCGATGGAAGGCGGTGTTGAGGTCGCCTGGATGGTGCCGTACTGGTTCGTCGATGCTGGGGCGGCGATGATGCTCGTCCTGATGACGGCGATAGCCGAGGGACTCGCAGGGGTGTTCATCGGCGATCCCGACCAGGAGGCGATCCTGCGCGAATTGCTTGCTCTGCCGCCGGACGTCGTGCCGATCGGGATCGCGCTCGTCGGCTACCCGGCGGATGACCCCCAGGCCGAACGGGCGAAGCGCGCCTTCAAGGAACGGCGACGACCCGACGCGCAGATGATCCACCGCGAGCGCTGGCAATCCTGAGACGCCACGCCCGTCTGCTTGTCGAACAGGTCGATGTGCGCCAGTTGTGCGCCAGCAAACACCGGTTTTGAGCGGATCAGAGCGGAAGAGCAAGCGGAGCGGGGAAGAGGCTCGATCCCGCTCCACTAGCTGAGAAGTGGCTCCTAGAGCCAGCAGGGGAGACAGGACTCGAACCTGCAACCCCCGGTTTTGGAGACCGGTGCTCTACCATTGAGCTACTCCCCTGGGTCGCCCGGCCAGTGTACTCGTGGGCTCTGCGGCCTGGATAGAGTCGGAGCGTGGCCGGACGTGAACCTCGCCCGTCGCTCGGAGCGCTCTTTCTCCTGCTGGCAGCCGTGTTCGGCGGCGGGGCGTTCACGGCCGCCGCGGCCAATTCGAGCGGCGTCGCGCACTGGATCATCGCCGTCTGTGCGGGCGCGATGGCGGTCTGGTTCGTCGGGTTGAGCATCCGCGCCTTCCGCCCCCAGTGACTCGAGACGGAGCCGACCGCACGACGGCGTATTCTCCCCGGCGTGGCAGATGACCTCAAGGGCCTGTGGCGCGAGTACCGGAAGACGCAGGACCAGGCGATCCGCGACCGGCTCATCCTCACCTACGCGCCGCTCGTCAAGTTCGTCGCCGGCCGCCTCGGCAGCGGCCTGCCTGCGCACGTCGACGAGAACGACCTCGTCTCCTACGGCCTGCTCGGCCTGATCGGGGCGATCGAGCGCTACGACCCCGACCGCGACGTCAAGTTCGAGACCTACGCGATCACGCGTATCAAGGGCGCGATCATCGACGAGCTGCGCGCCATGGACTGGGTGCCGCGCTCCGTGCGGGCGCGGGCGCGCGAGATCGAGCGGGCGATGGCGTCGCTCGAGGCGCAGCTGCACCGCGCGCCGACCGACACCGAGATCGCCGAGAAGATCGGGATCACGGAGGAGGAGCTCGGGGACAGCCTGACCGACATCGCGCGCTCGTCGATCGCGGCGCTCGACGAGGTCTGGACGATCTCGTCCTCCGGCGGCGACCAGGTGGCCTTGATCGACACGATCGAGGACACCGCGATCGTCGAGCCTCAGACGGCGCTCGACGAGACGGAGACGCGCGAAGCGCTGGCAGAGTCGATCGCGGCGCTCCCGGAGCGGGAGAAGATCGTGGTCACCCTCTACTACTACGAGGAGCTGACGCTGCGGGAGATCGGCGACGTCCTCGGCGTCACCGAGTCACGCGTCTCGCAGCTGCACACGAAGGCGATCCTGCGCCTGCGCTCGCGCCTCGCCGGCGTGCAGGCGCGGCCGCTCGCAGCCGAGTAGCGACGCACGTCCGGTCGCGGGCCGGTGCGGCGTTAAGCTTGGCTCGCCAAACGTCGTTCTCAGGAGGTGACCCCTCTCTATGGCTGTATCCGAGCCCGGAAAGATTCGTAACGTCGCCGTCACCGGCCACCGCGGAACGGGGAAGACGTCGCTGGTCGAGGCGATGCTGTTCCAGTCGGGCGGCGTCAACCGGCTCGGCACGGTGGAGTCCGGAACGACCGTGGGCGACTGGGAGGACGAGGAGCACAAACGGCAGATGACGCTCTCCGCCTCGATCTGCCATGCGGACTGGCAGGGGCGGAAGATCAACCTCCTCGACACGCCGGGGGATGCGGGCTTCCAGGGCGACGCGATCGCGGCGCTGACAGTGGTCGACGGTGCGCTTGTCGTGGTGAGCGCCGTGATGGGCGTCGAGGTGGGCACCTCGCGCGTCTGGAAGCGGGCCGAAAAGGCGGGTCTGGCGCGGGTGCTGCTCGTGAACATGCTCGACCGCGAGCGGGCGGACTTCCTGCGTGCGCTCGGTCAGATCAAGGAGCAGCTGTCCGGCTCCTGCGTGGCCGTGGCGCTGCCGATCGGCGCCGAGCACGAGCTGACCGGGGTCGTCGACCTGCTCCACATGAAGGCGTACATGAGCCCCGAGGGCGGCAAGGAGGGCGGGCCGACCGAGATCCCGGCCGAGCTGGCGGATCTGGTCGCCGAGCACCGCGAGAAGCTGCTCGACGCCGTCGTCGAGACGGACGAGGCGCTGATGGAGCGCTACCTCGAGGGTGAGGAGCTCGGTGTCGAGGAGGTCGCGAAGGCGCTCAAGGACGCGGTCACGCGCGGGACGATCTTCCCGGTCGCCTGCGGCGTGGCGACGAAGAACCTGGGGACGACGGCGCTCCTCGACCTGCTCGTCGAGGGGGTGCCTTCGCCGGCCCGGAAGGGCTCCGCGATCGACCTCGGCGATGTCGGCGCGGCGGCATTCGTGTTCAAGACGATCGCCGACCCCTTCGCGGGGCGGATCAACATCTTCCGCGTGCTTGCCGGAACCCTCAAGGCCGACTCCACGCTGGCGAACGCGCGCACGCACTCGAAGGAGCGCTTCGGCCAGCTGCTCACGCTGCAGGGCAAGGAGCACGGCACGACAGAGGAGTTCGTGGCCGGCGACATCGGTGCCGTCGCCAAGCTGAAGGAGACGCAGACCGGCGACCTCCTGCTCGACGTCGAGCGCGAGGTCGATGTGCCGGCGATCCAGTTCCCGGCGCCTGTGATGAGCTTCGCCGTGTCGGCGAAGGCGAAGGGCGACGAGGACAAGGCCCACGCGTCGCTGCGGCGCCTGGCCGAGGAGGATCCGACGCTGCAGCTCAGGCGCAACGAGCAGACGGGCGAGCAGCTCCTGGCCGGTCTCTCCCAGATGCACGTCGAGGTGGCCGTCGAGCGGCTCAAGCGGCGCTTCGGCGTCGAGGTCGAGCTGCACCAGCCGAGGGTTCCCTATCTCGAGACGATCCGGAAGGAGGCCCGTTCCCGCGCCCGCTACAAGAAGCAGACGGGCGGCCGGGGCCAGTTCGGGGACTGCGAGATCGTCATCGAGCCGCGCCCCGGGCACGAGGGGTACGAGTTCCAGGACAAGATCGTCGGCGGGGTGATCCCGCAGAGTTTCCGGCCGGCGGTCAACAAGGGGATCCAGGAGGCGATGCTGCACGGCGAGCTCGCCGGCGCCCCGGTACAGGGTGTGACCGTGCGCCTCGTCGACGGCCAGTACCACACCGTCGACTCGTCGGAGATGGCGTTCAAGATCGCCGGCTCGATGGCGTTCAAGGACGCCTACCAGAAGGCCGATCCGGTGTTGCTGGAGCCGATCATGGAGCTGGAGGTGACCGTTCCGGACGAGGCCGTGGGCGCCGTCAACGGCGACCTCAACTCGCGTCGTGGCCGGCTGCACGGGATGGAGCCGACCGCGGGGATGACGACGATCAAGGCCGAGGTGCCGATGGCCGAGATCCTCACCTACTCCCAGTCTCTGACCTCGCTGACCGGCGGCCGCGGCGACTACGCCATGCACTTCCTCCGCTACGAGGAGGTTCCCACCCACATCGCCCAGAAGCTGATCGACGAGGCCAAGAAGGCCAAGGAGGCCGTGAAGGCCTAGCGGACTCGCTGCTGCCTATACCGAGAGGAGTCCGCGGTCGTCGAAGCAGATCGAGCGGCCGCCGTGCGGCCGCGTCTTGCGGCGGGCTACAGCCGCGAGCCGCAGGGCCGGATCGGCCCAAGGTTTTTGCGGCTGCAAGGGGTAGAGTCGAGGCATGGTCGGCGCCCGGGCAGCAGTGACATGCGCGATCTGCGGCCGCACGGTCCTCGTCGGCGAGCGCACCTTCAAGTTCTCCCCGGACGGCCGGCAGTTCGTGGACGTCTGCCCGCTCTGCAAGGAGCAGGCGCTGTCGTACGGCTGGGCCAGCGAGGGCGGCCCCGGCCTGCCGGTACAGCCGGGCGCTCGCCCGACAAGCGGCCTGCTCGGCAGGCTGCTCGGACGGCGTCCGCCCGTCGAGCCGATGCCGGCGCCCGTATCGCGGCACCTCTCGCGCGCCGAGCAGACGATCGTCGATGCGGCCACTCTCTTCAATCTCAGCCCGCACCGTCGCACCGTCGAGGGGCTGACGCGGAGCCTCGGCTGGCCGACCGTGAGCATCGTCGCGCTCTCGGGAACGCACCCCGAGGTCGTCCTCACCGTCTGCTGGGAGATCTCCTGGTACCAGTACCGGATCGTCCTCGACTCCTCGCAGGTGCGGCTCGCGCAACGCGGTCTGGAGCCGGGCGATCTCGACGAGATGTTCCGCGACTGGAACGCCGAGCTGAACGAGGCGGGCCTCGTCGTTCCCAAGCTTCCGGACACGTTGGGGTAGCGCTGGCCGCTCAGCGCCCTAGAATCAGACCGTGATCTACTGCGTCGTGCCTCAGGAGCTCGTCGACGATCTCTACGACAAGCTGGTCGCGCACTACCGGGACAATCCGGACGTGACCGTCATCGTCGACCGCCGCCGCGGCCCCGATCGCCGCGACCGCTCCGGGCACGGTCAGCGCGACGAGCGGCGCGTCATCCGGGACCGCCGGCGCGCGCGTGTCACCGGGACGTTCCCGCGCGTCGAAGCTTCCGCGCTCAACTAGCTCGACCCGAAGCTAGACTCGGTCCCGTGGCCACGGCGGCGCGGACATTCCAGAACTTCATCGGCGGGGAGTGGGTCGACGCCGCCGGCGGCGAGACGTTCGACAGCCTGAGCCCGGCCACCGGCGAGCTCGTCGGCACCTTCCCGAAGTCCGGCCCCGAGGACGTCGACCGCGCCGTCGCCGCGGCCAAGGACGCGTATTCGAGCTGGCGGCTCGTTCCCGCGCCGAAGCGCGGCGAGATCGTCTTCCGCTTCGCCGCCCTCGTCGCCGAGCACAAGCAGGAGCTCGCCGAGCTGATGACGCGCGAGATGGGGAAGGTCATCGCCGAGGCCGGGGGAGACGTCCAGGAAGCGATCGACATGAGCTACTACATGGCCGGCGAGGGCCGACGGCTGCACGGCCAGACCACACCGTCGGAGCTGCCGGACAAGTTCAACATGAGCGTCCGCATGCCGATCGGCGTCGTCGGGGTGATCACGCCGTGGAACTTCCCGATCGCGATCCCCTCCTGGAAGATCGTCCCGGCGCTCGTCTGCGGCAACACGGTCGTGTTCAAGCCGGCGAACGACACGCCGGCGCTCGGGGAGCGCTTCGTCGAGCTGCTCTCCGAGGCGGGCGTGCCGCCCGGCGTCGTCAACGTGGTGCACGGCTCCGGCCGCGACGTCGGCGACCGCATCGTTCGCCATCCCGACGTGCCGGTGGTCACGCTGACCGGGTCGCGTGAGACGGGCGTCGCCGTGCTGAAGGCCGCCGCCGACCATCTCAAGCACGTCCATCTCGAGCTGGGCGGGAAGAACGGCATCATCGTCATGGAGGACGCCGACCTCGACCTCGCGGCCGAGGGCATCCTCTGGTCGGCGTTCGGCACGTCGGGCCAGCGCTGCACCGCCGCCAGCCGCGTGATCGCCCACGACCGTGTCTACGACGAGCTCGCCGCCCGCCTGGTCGCGGCGGCCGAGCGGATGCGGCTCGGGCCGGGCTGGGAGCCCGACACGGACGTCGGCCCCGTGATCAACCGCAAGGCGCTCGACAAGATCCACTCGTACACCGAGATCGGGAAGGACGAGGGAGCGCAGCTCCTGACCGGCGGCGAGATCGCGACCGGAAACGGGCTCGACCGCGGCTTCTTCTACCGGCCGACCATCTTCGGCAACGTCGAGCCGCAGATGCGGATCGCCCAGGAGGAGATCTTCGGGCCGACCACGGCGTTGATCCGCGTGCGCGACCTCGACGAGGCGATCCGGGTCGCGAACGGCATCCGGTTCGGCCTCTCGTCCGCGATCTTCACCGCCGACGTGAACTCTGCGTTCCGCGCCATGCGCGACCTCGAGGCGGGCATCACGTACATCAACGCCGGGACGATCGGCGCCGAGGTGCACCTCCCGTTCGGCGGGACGAAGGACACGGGCAACGGTCACCGCGAGGCGGGCCAGGCCGCGCTCGACGTGTTCACGGAGTGGAAGTCGATTTATGTGGACTACTCGGGCAAGCTGCAGAAGGCTCAGATCGACTAGCACGGGGGGAACAGCCGGTTGTACCCGCCGGCTCGTCTCCCCTCGTCTCGGCTAGGGAATCCGCGTACTCGCCTGGTCAGCGCGGCGAAGGCTGCCAGATCGGCTCGAGCTCGTCGATGTTCGGTGTGCGTGTCAGTCGCTGCTGCTTGGTTCCGTCTGCGTTCATGACGTGCAGGTCTGCCTCGCGGCCGTCGAGGCTTTGGTAGGCGATCCGTTTGCCGTCCGGCGACCATGTCAGCGTCCAGCCGAAGCCGCCCATGGCGTTGTGCGCCAGTGTCCTGCGACCGCTCCCGTCCGGCTTGATCACGTCCAGCTCGAATGGCCGCCCCTCCCGGCCATGGGTGAACGCGACGCGTGTTCCCGTCGGGCGACCAGGCTGCCCCTGACTCGTCGGTGGGCGAGGTCGTGTCGCCGGTGAGGCTGCGCTCGTTCGAGCCGTCGATCCCGACGAGCCAGAGCTTGACGTAGCGCCAGTAGAAGCCCGGCTCGTGGCCGGTGTCACGTAAGAACGCGACAGTCCTGCCGTCAGGAGAGATCGCAGGTAGAAGGACCTTGTCACCAACACCCCCGGCGAGATGATGCGGATCGCTGCCGTCGGCGTTCACGACCCACAACTGGTTCGCGACATCGAATGGATGGTCCCACTCATAGACGATCCTGCGCCCGTCAGGCGTCCAGACAAGCGGACCGAGTCGGAACGCCGACACGAGCCGATGGAGATGCCGCCCATCGACACCAACCACGTAGAGACCGCCCTTCTCTGTGTCGCCGGACACGAACGCGATCTGTCTGCCGTCTGGTGACCAGACAGCCGCGAGGACATGATTCGCGGCTGTCAACCGACGGAGCGCGCTGCCATCCGCATCGACGACGTACAGACGGCCCAGATCCGACTGCAGCTTGCAGCCGTCCCGATGGCGAGGCAACGAGCGGACGAACACGACGCGCCGACCATCCGGCGACCACCGCGGAAAAGCGTCCGTCGCGCCGGACGTGATCGCGTGTCGTGCCCCGGTCGTCGCGTCAAGCGCCCAGATCGGGCCGGCGTAGCAGCCCGTTTTCGGTGAATGCGCCAGATAAAGGATCAGCCTGCCGCCTCCGCTCGTGCGAACAAGGGAGCCGTGCGACAGGGCATGGCCCGGAGCCCATGTCAAGCCAAGCGCAACAGCAATGGCAACGACAGCCGCAACGCCGAGACGGTGGGACGACGCGCTCCTTGCCAATCAACCCTCACCCTAACGTGTCGAATGGCGTCTGGAGCCTGCAGATCGACGAGCTCGGCGTCCACAGGGTCTGGGAGACTCGGGCGGTGACGACGAGGCTCTTCACGGACGGCGGCGCCCGCGGGAATCCCGGACCGGCCGCGTTCGGCTACGTGCTGGAGGCCGAGGACGGAACCGTGCTCGACGCGCGCGGCGAGGCGATCGGTGTCGCGACCAACAACGTCGCCGAGTACCGGGCCCTCGTCGCCGGCCTCGAGCGTGCCGTCGAGCTGGGCGTCGACGAGCTCGAGGTCGTGTCCGACTCGGAGCTCGTCGTCAAGCAGATGCGCGGCGAGTACAAGGTCAAGAACGCGGCGCTGCGAGAGCTCTCGGTGGAGGCGGCGCGGCTGGCCCGGCAAGTCGGGCGCGTGACCTACACGGCCGTCCGCCGCGAGCACAACGAGCTCGCCGACCGGCTCGTCAACGAGGCCCTCGACAGGGCCCAGCTATAATCGACCCGCCGGGCGGATGTAGCTCAGTTGGCTAGAGCGTCTGCTTGCCATGCAGAAGGTCGTGGGTTCGAATCCCATCATCCGCTCCTGAAAGCCCCGCTCCGGCGGGGTTTTCTCGTTCAGGCTCGACGCGGGAGTTCGGCGCGAGCGAGGCTGCGTCAGCCGGCTGAGCGTTCAAGCGGGGCGGGCGGCTCGTCACCCGAACCGCCCGCTTCGACTTAGCCTCGGGGGCGCGGCTAGGGCCTAGCCGACACGATACGAGGCCGTTCTTGTGACCGACAGCCCGTTTGCGCTGACGGTGAGTCTCATGCGTAGGACGTTTCCCTTCGTTGCCCTGGGGACGGTCGTGGTGACCCTGGCCGTCTTGCCGGCGATCGATCCCGTGGCCTTGACCGCCTTGCCCGCGACGGTCACGCGGTAGGTGAGCTTCGCGCCGGCGGCCGCCTGGCCGGTGTCGCTCCTCGTCACGGGCATGGAGACCACGAAGCGCTTCCCGGCGACGGGCTTCGCGGGCGATGCGACGACCTTCCCCACCACCAGCGTCACCTTCGATGCCGAGAGCGTGTACGTCCACATGTCACCGAACGGGGCCATGTCGAGGCCGGAGTCGCCGTCGGCGGCGATCCAGAAGTCGAAAGAGCCGACGTTGCCGATGTCGTTGCGGTGGAACGTGAATGTGGCGACGTCACCGGTGTGGTCGAAGCTCAGCGTCGACGACCGCGGCATGTCCTGCCAGCCGCCACCGTCCCATCGCGTCATCCCCCAGTCATGGCTGCCCGCCTGGCTGTCGACGTCGAGCGTGTACTCGCACCCAGTCGCGGATCCGGTGTCGCTGTTCCGGTCGGTGTTCAGGAACGTGAACACATTCGTCCGGCCGACGTCGAGCCCAGTGACGTTGATCTTGAGAGTGATCAGCCCTGTGGCGTCGTTGCTGAGCGTCACGACGGTGATGTCGGGGCCGCCCGTCGAGTCGCCTGCCGGATCGGTGTAGGTCGTCTCTCCCGGATTGACCGGTGGAGGCGGCGGAGGCGGCGGCGGTGGGCTGCCGGTCTGGATCGTGTAAGCCCAGCCCGGCGGGTTGTCCGGGGCGAAGTCGTCGTCTCCGCTAGACCCGTTCAACGCGAGCATCAGGAACGAGAACCCGGCCGTGACGTCGACGTCCGCTGCGCGGAACGTGAACGTCGCCACGCCTCCGCTGTGGTTCGCCGTGGCCGGCACGCACGCCGAGGAGTCGGGGTTCGAGCTCCACGGGCAGAGGATCGCCCTCTGGGTCCCGTCCGTCTGGCCTAGCAGGAGTGCCTTCTCGAAGCCGCCGTACCCGGTCGAACTGCTCCGGTCGGTGTCGAGCAGCACCGACACGATGTCGCCGTTCGCGAGAGCCGGCCGGTTCGGCGTCGTGACTGCGATCGTGACGACGGGGACGTCATCGTTCGAGACGGTCACAGTCGTGATGTCCGGCGCGTTTCCCGAGTCGCCACCCGGGTCGGTGTAGGTAGTGCTCCCCGCGTTTCGCGCGTTCGCCGTGCCAACTACAGATTGCGCTTCTGGCGCCGCGGCCCAATGACCGGCAGCGGCTGCCAGACTATGCACGAGCGGGTTCGCTCGGCTGTTCGGGCCGGCCACAGCTGTCGCAGCCCCCCCGGCCACCCCGAGTACAAGCACAAATATGAGCGCGAGTCTTCTCACCGTTTTCTCCTTTTCAGCACGCAACCACCCATGAGAAACGGGTTGACACCACGGTCGCGCACGCCGGTCGCAAATCGATCGCGATCTGCTCGCAGAGGCACGAGAACTCACCTACGACGACGAGTTCGTTCTCTACTGCGGTCGAATCCCAGCGTGAGGCCCTCCTGCTCGGGGCGATCGTCGGGCCGCGGCCTGCTGATATACACGGGCCGATGGCGCCTCGCACCCGTTCGCCGTTCTGCACCGACCACGAACCCTTGGCATGAGCCGAACCGTTCGCGACGCCACCTTCGACGTCTTCCGCCGGCGTGGCCTGACGACGATGTTCGCGAACCCCGGCTCGACGGAGGTTCCCTTCCTCGCCGGGCTGCCGGACGACCTCCGCTTCGTGCTGGCGCTCCACGAGGGGTCGGTGATCGGTCTCGCGACGGGCTGGGCGATCGGGCGCGGGGAGCCCGCGCTGGCCGTGCTGCACACGACGGCCGGGCTCGGGAACGCGGTCGGGGCGCTCGCGACCGCGCGGGTCAACCGCGCGCCGGTCGTCGTCGTGGTCGGCCAGCAGGACCGCCGGCACCTCGCGTTCGAGCCGTTTCTCGCGGGGCGGCTCGCCGGTCTCGCCGGCGACTATCCCGTCCTCGTCGATCAGCCCGTTCGGGCCCAGGACGTCCCGGGCGCGCTCGAGCATGCGTTTCACGCGGCGCAGACGGCACGCGGTCCCGCGCTCGTGATCATCCCGAGGGACGACTGGGAGGCTCCCGAGGACGAGGACCGGGAGCCCGCGGCCGCCGTCGGGCAGATCATGCGCGCGGCGGCCGTCGACGAGGCGGCGGTCGGCGCCCTGGCAGCGTTTCTCGCGGAGGCGGAGTCGCCGGCGCTCGTCGTCGGTGCGGGCGCGGACGATCCGGCGACCTGGTCGGCCCTGGTCGAATTGGCGGAGCGGCTCGTCGCGCCGGTCTTCCAGGAGTCGTTCGGAGCCCGTGCCGGCTTTCCGCAGGACCACCCCCTGTATGCGGGCGTGCTTCCGGGCGACCGGTCGCAGCTGCGCGAACGGCTGGCGCCCTTCGACGCCGTGCTGGTCGTGGGCGCACCCGTGTTCCGCCAGTTTCTCTACGCGCCGGGCCGGTTCACGGAACCCGGGACGCGGGTCGCGCTCGTCTCCGACGATCCCGAGGAGGTCCATCGCAGCCCGGCGGATCTCGCAGTGCTCGCGCCGCCCGGGCCCGTTTGCCGCGAGCTGGCTCGCAGCGTGCCCGCGCGCGAGGCGCTCTCCGCCCGAGGTCCTGCGCCGGCCGGCCGCTCCCGCTCCGCCCCGGCCGGGCGAGCCGCTCCGGGCGGCTCACGTGCTGGCGGCGCTCGCGGAGCGGCTGCCGCGCGACACGGTCATCGTGGAGGAGGCACCCGGCGACCGGCCGGAGCTCTACGAGAGGGTTCCCGCCCGCGAGCCTCTCGGGCTGCTCAGCGCCGGGATGGGCGGTCTCGGCTTTGCTCTGGCGGGCGCAACGGGGCTGCGGATGGCCCTGCCGAGCCGCCCGATCGTCGCGGTCGTCGGAGACGGCGCCGCGATCTACGGCATCCAGGCGCTCTGGACGGCAGCTCACTACGGCGTCGGCGCGCTCTTCGTCGTCCTCTCGAACGGGGGGTACGCGATCATGGACATCCTGGCCGAGCAGCACGGGGCCGCCGCTCCCTGGCCGGGGTTCGCCGAGGTCGAGCTCGCGACGGTCGCGCGCGGCTTCGGATGCCCGGCCCGCCGGATCACGACGCACGAGGAGCTGACCCAGGCGCTCGACGAGGTCGTCCCGACGCTCGCGGACAGGGACGAACCGACCCTCCTAGACGTGCAGATCGCCCCGGCGTAGGCTGGCACGATCCGGTCGACGCACGGCTGGAATCCCACTATCCGGAACAGTGTCTTGCATAGAGAGTGTTCATGGACGAAGATGCACACCTCCCCGGCGTGCCCCAGTCGCGCCGCGGACGCCCGGAAGACGGGATCAGCGATTCATCGACGAGCGGTCAACGCTCGGAGGGAGGAGGACGAATGAAGTTTCGGAGGGTAGCCCTCGCGCTAGGAGTCCCCGCCGTGTTGGTCGCGGCGGCGGTGCTCGCGAGCGCGGCGGCCTCGAACTCGAGCTCACCCGCCAAGATCGGCGCGGGCAAGGCATCCGCACTGACGGCCGTGTGCGGGCTCGGAAACGGAAAGAAGGCCACAGGCTCGCCGATCAAGCTCGGCGCGATCGCCACGAAGCAGCCCGGGACGGACTTCACCGACATCCCGAACATGGCACAGGCGTACTTCAACTGCGTGAACGCCAACGGCGGCGTCTACGGCCACCCGATCCAGTACACCATCCTGACCGAGCAGACCAATCCGGCTCAGCTTGCGGCGCTCGCGACGAAGCTGGTCCAGAGCACCAAGGTCGTCGGGCTGGTCGGTAACACGAGCATCATCGACTGCTCGATCAACCACAAGTACTACGAGAAGAAGGGCCTCTACGTGATCGCCTCGGGCATCGCTCCCGAGTGTTACGGCAAGGACACGAACATCTCGTCCGTGAACATGGGCCCGCGCTACAGCTCCGACGGTGCGGTGCAGTACGCGATCCGCGCCGGCGCCACCAAGATCGTCTTCGACCAGTCGAACGTCCCCGGCACGGGCTACATCGCGGCAGGGCCGAACGCAGTGGCCAAGGCCGCCAAGATCCCGATCCAGGACTTCACGGACAACGTGCCGATCCAGGACGCGAACTCGGTCGCGCTCAAGCTCGTCCAGGCGGCGGGACCGAACGGCGGCGTCGTCCTGAACTTCACGCCCGACCAGGCGCTCCTGATCCTCCAGGCCGTGCAGAAGCAGGGACTGACGAACAAGGTCAAGGCGTGGGGATGCTCGACGCCGTGCAACTCGGACTTCGTCGCGGCAGCGCTGGGGACGGCCTGGGACGGCGTCTTCGGCGTCAACGCCGAGCTGAACCTGCCGTCGGCGGCCGGCCCGGACAGCGCCCTCTACCGGAAACTCGTGCCGACGGCAACGTTGGCGTTCGGGGTCGGAAGCTTCAGCCAGATGGGCTTCGTGGAGGCCAAGATCGCAACGGCCGCGCTGCTCAACATGAAGCCGCCGTACACGCTGCCGAGGGTCAACGCGGCCTTCGCGGCGGTGAGGAACTTCCGAACCGACATCCTCTGCTCGCCGTGGTACTTCGGGAAGGTCCCCGTGCACATCGCGAACAACGTGGATCGCACGGTCACGCCGAAGAACGGCAAGATGGTGATCAAGGAGCCCTGCTTCAAGATCTCCGCAGCCGATCCCGACATCGCGGCGGCCCGGGTCGTCGAGAAGAAGAATCCGCTGCTGACCACCGGCAAGCTGTATCCGACCTGGGGCCTGAAGAAGTAGCGGGCAGGGAGGCTAGATAGGTCCAGAATCAGGGCGCTCGTAGAGTCCGATGCTCCCGCATCTCGTCGAGTTCAAGCCGTACATCGTCACGGGCCTGGCCCTGGGCGGCGTGTACGCGCTCTCGGGTGTCGGCATCGTCGTGCTCTACCGGGCAACGGGCGTGCTCAACCTCGCCTTCGGCGCCATCGGAGCTATGGGCGCCCTGATCTCCTGGACATTGATCAACCACACGTCGCTCCCCGACTGGGTGTCGTATCTCATGTGCGTCGTCTTCGGGGGGCTCGTGACATTCGCGTACGGGATCGTCTTCGGGCCTCCGCTCGCCCGGCGTGACCCGCTCGTCAAGGCGGTCGGCACCTTAGGACTCGCCCTGATCCTGCTCGGGCTCATGTCCTATCTGTGGCCTCCCTTCGGCAGGACGCAGCTCCTGCCGACGAGCACGCCGGAGTACAGCTACCACGTCGGCTTCGCAGGCGTCGACGTCACGCTGACGCAGGTCATCGGGCTCGTCTTCGGCGTGGTGGTGACGGTGCTGGTCGCAGCCTTCCTCCGCTTCACGCTGCTCGGCACGGCGATGCGGGCGCTGGCCGACGACCGGGAGATCACCTCGACGCTCGGCGTGCCGGTACGGCGGGTCGAGGCGGTGGCCTGGCTCGGCTCCGGCCTGATCGCCGGTGCCGCCGGGCTCCTGCTCTCCGACCTCGTCGGCCTGGACGCCGTGAACCTGACCTTTCTGATCATCTCGTCGCTCGCCGCCGCGCTGATCGCGCGCCTGCGGTCGCTCGTGGTGACGCTGATCGCCGGTCTCGCCGTCGGTCTCTGCACGGCGCTGCTGACGCCGATCACGTCGTGGCCGAGCGAGACGAACTACCAGTTCTCCCTCTCGAGCTATCGGGGCGGAGCGCCGTTCGTGATCGCGATCATCACGCTGCTCTTCCTGGCGCGCCGCCGCGTCGTGTCGGTCTCGCGGACGGACGGGTAACGGGTGAGCGCAGCCGGAGCGCCGGGAAAACCTGAGACTGCCTGGGCCCGGACGGGGTTGAGCATCGAGCGACCGACGGCTGCCCGGGCGATCGTCATCGGCGGTGTGCTGCTGTTCGTGCTCCTGGCGCTGCCGGTGCTGCTGAGCGGTTACTGGATCAGCGTGCTGACCGGGGTCGCTGTCTTCGCGGTCGTGGCGCTCGGGCTCAATCTGCTCTTCGGGCGGGTCGGGCTCGTCTCGCTCGGGCAGATCGCGCTGCTCGCGTTCGGGAGCTGGATCGCGGCCCGGCTCTTCTTCCTGACGAACCTCCCCTTCCCCATCGTGCTCCTGCTCGCGGGCCTGGCAACGGCGGTCCTCGGCACGCTGCTCGGCCTGCCTGCGCTTCGCCTCGGCGGCCTGCACCTCGCCCTGATCACGCTGATGTTCGCCGGGCTGGTCGCGATCGTCGTGCCGACGACGAACTTCCCCAACGGCGGGAGCGGCGTCCTGGCTCATACCGAGTCGTCGTCCGTGACCCTCTCGATCCGGCGCCCCGGCATGGCCGAGGGAGACAGCGCCTACTTTCGCTACACGGTCATCGTCGCCGCGATCATGTTCCTCGTCGCCCTGGCGCACGTCGGCTCCAAGGCCGGCCGGGCCTGGGCGGCGATCCGGCAGAGCGAGTCGGCCGCGCTCGCAGCCGGGGTCAACACGACGTTCTACAAGCTCTACGCCTTCACGCTGGCCTCGTTCATGACCGGCGTGGCGGGAGGTCTCTACGCGGGCTACGCGCGGCAGCTCTTCAGCTATGAGTTCTCCGGCGCGAAGACGATCGACTCGGTCACCCTGCTGGCCGTCGTGCTGATGGGCGGCATCTTCAGCCTCTGGGGAGCCGTGATCGCGGCGCTGCTCCAGCAGCTCCTGCCGCCGCTGCTCGAGAACTGGTTCGGGTTCTTCGAGAAGAATCCCGACTTCCTGCTCGTCCTGTTCGGCATCGGCGTCCTGCAGGTGCTGGTGACGGCGCCGGAAGGCATCGCAACCCAGTTTCCGAAGGACATGAGGAACCTCGGCCGGCTGCTGTCGCGGGCAGTGAGACGGCTGCTCCCGCGGAGCGAGGCCTCGTGATCGAAGTCGAAGGCTTGACCGTCCGCTTCGGCGGCGTCACTCCGCTCGACGACATCAGCGTGGTCTTCCCGAAGGGCACCTGCGGGCTGATCGGGCCGAACGGCGCCGGCAAGACGACGTTCTTCAACGTCCTGAGCGGATTCGTCAAGCCGGCGGCGGGCACCATACGCGTCTTCGGCGAGGATCTCCTCCGGATGGCCGACTACAAGCGGGCCCGCTGGGGACTGCGACGCACGTTCCAGCAGGAGCAGGCGATCGAGAGGCTCTCCGTCTTCGAGAATGTCGCGATGATCCACGAGCATTCGGGCCGCAAGCGCGCGTCCAGGAATCACGATGTGATGGAGGCGCTTGCCTTCGTCGGTCTCGACGCGCCGCCCACGGCGAAGGTCGGGGTGCTGGGCGCGCGGGAGCGGCGCCTGGTCGAGGTGGCGCGCGCCGTCGTGGGCGAGCCGCGCGTCGTCCTCCTCGACGAGCCCGCCGCCGGGCTGCCCGATCAGGAGACCGAGCACCTCGGCGACGTCATCCGGCGGATTCCGGAGGAGGTCGGCGCGCTGACGATCCTCGTCGACCACGACATGAGCCTCGTCTCGAAGTGCTGCGCAACGACGGCGGTGCTCGACTTCGGCAAGCTGATCGCTTCCGGGCCGACCGCTGACGTCCTGCGGGACGAGCACGTGACGAAGGCCTATCTCGGCTCCGAGGAGGACGTATGAGCACGGCGGGCGAGACGACGCTGAAGCTCGACGCGCTGTCCGTGCAGCGCGGTAGCCGCACCGTGATCCACGAGGTGACGATCGAGGTGCCGCCGGGGGAGATCACGGCGTTGCTCGGCCCGAACGGCGCCGGCAAGTCGACGCTCGTGCTCGCCGTCGGCGGCGTGCTTCGCTCCGAGCGGCGGCCGCGTGCTGCTCGGCGACCGCGAGCTGACGCGCAGCCGCCCGGAAGCGATCCGGAGCGCGGGTGTGGCCATCGTGCCCGAGGGGCGCCGCCTCCTGCCCAACCTGACGGTCGAGGACAACCTGCGCGTGGCCACATACGCGCTCACCAAGGAGGACGCACGGCGCGGTATCGAGCACGCGGTCGAGCTGTTCCCGCACCTCGAGACCCGGTGGAAGGCGATCGCGCGCACGCTCTCCGGCGGCGAGCAGCAGATGGTCGTGCTCGCCCAGGCGCTCGTCTCGCGACCGAAGTTCATCCTCGTGGACGAGCTGTCGCTCGGCCTCGCGCCGGTCGTGGTCAAGCGCCTGATGCCGACGCTCGAAGCCGTGGCCGAGGAGGGTGTGGGCGTGCTGCTGATCGAGCAGTTCGTCCACGTCGCGCTCGGTGTCGCCAAGACCGCGTATGTGCTCGAGGGTGGACGGATCCGTCTGCGCGGCAGCGCCCAGGACCTCCGGGATCATCCCGAGAAGCTCCACTCCGCCTACCTGCTGCGCGAGCAGCAGGACGCCGTCGAGGCGCTGACGCATGGAGGGGAGTGACGTGGCGCTCCGAAGCCTCGACGAGCAGCGGGCCGCGACGCTCGAGGCGCTCTGCGAGCTGATCGTCCCGGGATCGAGCCGGGTCGGCCCCGTCGTCTACCTCGACGCGCTGCTGGCGGGGATGCCGCCCCCGGTGCGCGAGCACGCGCTGGAGGCGATCGACGCGCTCGCGCCGGCGTCGGGAAGCGCGGAGGCGCTCGCCGAGAAGGAGCGGACGCCCGAGTTCGCGTTCGTGCGCGCGCTCGCGATCGAGGCGTACTACAGCGACTTCGTCGCACCGGACGCGGAAGGCCCGGGCGCCTGGTCGGAGATCGACTTCAACTCGCCGCTCGCGACGCGCCTCGACAAGGACTGGTCCTACCTGGGGATCGCATGAAGAGTGAGTTCGACGTCGTCGTGGTCGGCTCGGGAGCGGGCGGCGGCGTCGTCGCCGGCGAGCTCGCCCAGCGCGGCCGCGACGTCCTGCTGCTCGAGGTCGGGCCGCACCTCACCGCCGCCGACTTCACCCGCTGGGAGGCGAAGGCGACGCACGACCTGTTCTGGCCGATCCGCTTCGCGCCTCTGCCCGGGCGGTGAGCCGCTCGCCTTCCTCGCCGGCCGCTGCGTCGGCGGCACGACCACGATCAACACGAAGGTCGCGCTGCGCGCCCACGAGCGCGACGTCGCCAAGTGGCACGCCGCGACGGGCCTGACGAACAGCCGCGGTGAGCCGTTCGGCGTCGACGACCTGGCCCCGTACTACGACCGGGTCGAGCAGGTGCTCGGCGTCCGTGAGCGCAGCGACTGGACGAAGTGCGTGCGCACGATCGAGGCGGGATTCCACGCGCTGGGACACGACCTCGAGCCGGTGCGCTCGTACACCGACGGCAACTGCAGGCACTGCGGCTCGTGCCTGCAGGGCTGCCCGACCAACGCCGGCAAGTCGACGATGAACACGTACATCGCGGACACGTGGGCGCGCGGGCTGCTCGAGCTGCGCGCGAACGCGGCGGTGGAGCGGGTCGTCGTCGAGGGCGCGGAGGCGACCGGGGTCGAGTACGCCGACGCCGACGGGGAGCGCCACACGGTGCGGGCGCACGCGGTCGTCGTCGCAGGCGGAGCGTTGAACACGCCGCAGATCCTCCGCCGGTCCGGCCTGGACGCGCCGGCGATCGGCAGCTACCTCGGCGTCCACCCGGTCCGCCTCGTCTACGGCCGCTTCGACGAGCCGCAGGACGCGCACATGACCTATCCGATCTCGTCGCACTGCATGGCCTTCCAGCACGACGAGGACGGCGGCTTCGTGATCGAGGCCGCGACGATCCAGGACCCGATCTCGTTCGCGACCACGCTCCACGACGAAGACGGGCCGATGTGGGGGCCACGGCTCGTTCAGGCGGTGCGCGGCTTCCGGCACTGGACCGGCGTGCTCGCGATGGTCAACGACGAGAACAACGGGACGGTGGTCGTGGACGAGAACGGGGGCGAGCGGTTCGACCTCGATTTCCAGCCGAGCGAGCTCGCGCGCATCGACGCGTCGTTCGACTTCAGCCGCCGGGTGCTCGAGGCGGCGGGCGCGAAGCAGGTCTGCTGGACCGGGCTCGCCTCGACGCACGTCCAGGGAAGCTGCCGGATGGGCGACGACCCGGAGCGCTCGGCCGTCGACCGGAACGGCGAGGTGCACGGCGTGAAGCGGCTCTTCGTCGGGGACGGCTCGCTCGTCCCGCGCACGCTGTCCGTGAACCCGTCGCTGACGATCATGGCGCTCGCGACGAGGCTCGCCGACCATCTCCACGCCGATCCGAGCGGCTACCTGGAATGAAGGCCGCTCTGCTCAGCGACTACCACGCTCCGCTCGTGCTCGTGGAGCGGCCGGAGCCCGAGCCGGTGGGCCCGCGTGACGTCGTCGTCCGGATCGGCGGCGCGGGCGTGTGCGCGACCGACCTCCACGCGATCGAGGGCCTGATGGAGCCGGCGGGCGTGCGGCTGCCGCTCGTGCTCGGGCACGAGAACGCCGGCTGGGTCCACGCAGCGGGCGACGATGTCACGGCCGCCGCGGTCGGCGACGCCGTGCTCCTGTACCCGCCGTACAGCTGCGGCCTGTGCGTGCCGTGCAGGCGAGGCCTGGACATGCACTGCGAGCGCCACGGGTTCACCGGTCTGACGCGCGACGGCG
Source organism: uncultured Actinomycetes bacterium (assembly GCA_963742925.1). Classification (GTDB taxonomy): domain Bacteria; phylum Actinomycetota; class Thermoleophilia; order Gaiellales; family Gaiellaceae; genus PALSA-612. The sequence goes on from CAVUNV010000007.1 coordinate 71,107, forward strand.
GCTTCGCCGAGTACGTGGTCGTGGACGAACGCTCTCTCGTGCCGCTGCCGCCCGGCGCCGAGCCCGCGCGGGTTGCTCCGTACGCGGATGCCGGCATCACCGCCTACCACGCCGTGAAGCAGCTCGTGCCGCGGCTCGTGCCGGGCAGCACCGCGGCGGTGATCGGTATCGGCGGCGTCGGCCACATCGCGCTCCAGCTCCTCCGTCTGCTCGGCAGCTCGACGGTCGTCGCGATCGACACCGACGAGCGCCGACGGCGACTCGCGCGCGAGCTCGGTGCCGACGAGGTGCTGGGAGAGCAGGCGGACGTCGCGGGAGCCGTCCGCGAGCTCACCGGTGGCCCAGGCGCGGACGTCGTGCTCGACCTGGTGGGGACCGACGAGACGCATTCCGTTGCCCTGCGGATGCTGGCGCGGCGCGGCGTCTACTCGATCGTCGGATTCGGAGGCGCGCTCGCAATCCCGTCGGTTGCGCTCGTGGGCGGCGAGAACGCGATCGCAGGCAACCTCGTGGGGAGCTGGATCGACCTCTGGGAGGTTCTGCAGCTCCACGGCCGCGGCGACCTCGTCCTGCGGGCGGAGACCCATCCGCTCGAGAAGGTGAACGACGTGCTCGACCGCCTCCGCGAGGGCGAGATCACCGGACGGGCCGTCCTCGTGCCGTGACGGGCCCGCTGCTGGAGGGAAAGGCCGGTCTCGTCACCGGCGCGGCGAGCGGGATCGGCCGCGCCTGCGCGATCCGCTTCGCGCAGGAGGGAGCCGCCGTGGTCGTGTCCGACCTCGAAAGCGCCCGCGCCGGCGGTGAGGAGACCGTGAGCCTGATCGAGGCGGCGGGCGGCACGGCGGAGTTCTTCCCGTGCGACGTCGCGCTCGAGGAGGACAACGAGGCGCTCGTCGCCCGCGTCATCGAGCGGTTCGGCCGGCTCGACTTCGCGCACAACAACGCGGGCATCGGCGTGCACGCGCTGCTCGCGGACACGAGCACCGACGACTTCGACCGCACGATCGCCGTCAACCTGCGCGGCACCTTCCTCGGGATGAAGCACCAGATCCGCCAGATGCTCCGGAGCGGGGGAGGGGCGATCGTGAACACGTCGTCGAACGCGGGCCTGCACGCGGTCAAGTTCCTCAGCGCCTACACCGCGAGCAAGCACGGCATCGTCGGCCTGACGAAGAACGCCGCGATCGAGTACGCGGAGGACGGCATCCGCGTCAACGCCGTCTGCCCCGGCGCGATCATGACGCCGCTCATGACGGCCCAGTCGCCCGAGCGCCAGCAGGAGATCCTGGCGCCGCAGGCGATGAAGCGGTTCGGGACGACCGAGGAGGTCGCCGCAGCCGTCGTCTGGCTCTGCTCCGACGAGGCGTCGTTCATCACCGGCGTCGCCCTGCCGGTCGACGCCGGGTCCGTCGCGTGGTAACAACCGGGGGGAGCCCTAGGTGCGCAGGTAGATCAACACGCCGAGCGCGACCACCAGCACGCCCGCAGGGATGAGCACGAACGGGCTCTGTGGCTGAGGGATGTCGCTGCCCGGGGCGAATCGGCCGCCGACGACGATGCGCGACTCCCCGTGCATACGGGTCGTGCTACCGGATCGGCCGACGAGCAGAACGATCAGCCCGCCGCCGATCCACATGGCCCACCCGATCGCCTGCCCGTATGCGATCCCACCGCGGAAGTACGCGAACAGTGCCCCGGCGAGCGCACATATGGCAGCGATTGCGACACAAATAGCCAGGAAAAGCCCGAGCGTGCGGACGATCTTCATTGCCACCCAACCTACTCCCCTTCGCCGGACTCCGAACGACCCGTGAAGGAGGGTCGTAGGATCGAAGCTATGTCCGTGCGCTCAGGCCGGCCGCCCGTCCAGGGCGAGATCCTCTGGAGCCCGCCGGCCGATGCCGGGGAACGGTTCGAGCTGGGTCGCTACCTGGAGTGGCTGCGCACGCGCGGCCTCGACTTCGCAGACTACGACGAGCTCTGGCGCTGGTCGGTCACCGACCTCGAAGGCTTCTGGGCGTCGATCTGGGACTACTTCGACGTCCGTGCGCATACGCCCTACGAGCGCGTGCTCGCCTCGGAGGTCATGCCGGGCGCGGACTGGTTCCCGGGCGCGCGGCTGAACTACGCCGAGCACATGGTCGGCCGCGACGAGGACGCGGATACGGTGGCGATCGTCGCGCGCTCGCAGTCCCGCGACCCGCGCGAGCTCACGTTCGGCGACCTCCGCGATCAGGTTGCACGCGCACGCGCCGGCCTGCAGCGGCTCGGCGTCGGCCCGGGCGACCGCGTAGTCGCCTACCTGCCGAACATCCCCGAGACGCTCGTCGCCTTCCTCGCCGGCGCGAGCCTGGGTGCGGTCTGGGCGACCTGCCCGCCGGAGTTCGGCGTCCGCAGCGTCCTCGACCGCCTCGGCCAGCTCGAGCCGAAGGTCCTGCTCGCCGTCGCCGGCTACCGCTGGGGCGAGAAGCTCGTCGACCGCCGCGAGCAGGTGGCTGCGATTCGCGAGGGGCTGCCGAGCCTCGAGGCCGTCGTCCACGTCCCCTACGCGGGCGGCGCCGAGGACGCCCTGCCGCACGCCGTCTCCTGGGACGAACTGGTGGCCGAGCAGGGCCCGCTCGAGTTCGAGCCGCTGCCGTTCGCGCACCCGCTCTACGTCCTCTTCTCGTCGGGTACGACCGGGCTTCCGAAGGCGATCGTGCACGGGCACGGCGGGATCCTGGTCGAGCACCTGAAGAACCACGGCCTGAGCTGGGACCTGCGTCCCGGCGACCGGCTGCAGTGGTTCACGACGACCGCCTGGATGATGTGGAACGCGCTCGTCTCGACCCTGCTCCTGCGGGCGTCGATCGTGATGATCGACGGCAACCCCGGCTACCCGGACCTGGCGAGCCCGTGGAGGCTCGTCGAGGAGACGCGGCCGACGATGCTCGGTGTCAGCCCCGCGTTCGTCATGGCCTGCCGGAAGGAGGGCCTCGAGCCGGGACGGGACTTCGACCTCTCCTCGCTCCGGTCGCTGGGCGCCGCCGGCTCACCCCTCGCGCTGGAGGGCTTCGAGTGGCTCTACGAGCAGGTCGACGCGGGCGTGTTCCTCAATCTCGGCAGCGGCGGAACCGACGTCTGCACCGGGATCGTGCAGGGCAATCCGCTGCTGCCGGTCTACGCGGGCGAGATGTCGGGTCGCTGCCTGGCCGTCGACACGGCCGCGTTCTCACCCGACGGAAAGCCCGTCGTCGGGGAGCTCGGCGAGCTCGTGATCAGGAAGCCGATGCCGTCGATGCCCGTCGCCTTCTGGAACGACCCCGACGGCTCGCGCCTCCGTGCCGCCTACTTCGACCACTTCCCTGGCGTCTGGCGGCACGGGGATTGGATCATGTTCACCGAGCGCGGGAGCTCGGTGATCACGGGCCGTTCCGACGCGACGCTGAACCGCGGCGGTGTCCGGCTCGGCACGAGCGAGCTGTACGCGGTCATCGAGGAGATCGAAGAGGTGCTCGACAGCCTCATCGTCCACCTCGAGGAGTCGGATGAGCTGCTCCTGTTCGTGGTCTTGCGGCCCGGGGTCGAGCTGGACGACGCGCTGCGGAAGCGGATCGCGGGCAGCCTCCGCACGGCGCTCTCGCCGCGTCACGCACCCGACACGATCGTCGCCGTGCCCGCGATCCCGCGCACCCTCACCGGCAAGAAGCTCGAGCTGCCCGTCAAGCGCATTCTCACCGGCGCGCCTGCGGAAGGGGTCGTCTCCACGGACGCGCTCGTCGATCCTGGTTCAGTCCAACCCTTCGTCGCCTACGCACGTTCGCGTGCACATCCCCCGGGAGGAGAGCGAGCATGACCGAGAAACGACCCGTCGTCGTCTACGGGGCGAGCGGCTTCTCGGGCCGCCTGACCGTCGAGTTCCTGCGCGAGTACAACGTCCCGTTCATCGCGGCCGGCCGCGACCGGGCGCGGATCGAGGAGGTGCTCGACCACGTTCCCGGGATCGGCACCGCCGACTACGAGATCGTCGAGGTCGAGCATTCGGTCGACGCGCTCAGCGACCTCCTGCAGGGCGCGAAGGTGGTCTGCAACGCCACCGGGCCGTGCATCTACTACGGCGACACGGTGATCGAGGCGGCGCTCGCCGCCGGGTGCCACTACATCGACACGGGCGGGGAGGCCCCCTGGGTGCGGCGCGTCAGGGAGACGTGGCACGAGCGATTCGCCGAGGCCGGTCTGCTCGTCGCGCCGGCGACGGCGTACATGTCCGCGACCGCCGAGACGGCGATCCGCGTCGCGCAGGAGCACGCGCCGGGCATCGACACGCTCGAGGTGCTCTCGATGTTCAAGGGCTTCCCGACCTATGGCTCGACGCAGACGATCTTCGGCCAGCTCCAGTGGGAGTCGTTCTGCCTGGAGCAGAACGAGTACGTCGAACTGCCGCCCGTAACGACGATCGAGGCGGTGATTCCCGGCTCGTCACAGACCCACCTGGCGCTCCCGTGGGGCGGCTTCCCGCACCCGACCTGGTTCAAGGACGACCCCCGGATCGCGAACGTGTACGCGTTCGGCGGCATCCTGAACCGGCAGATCATGGAGAGCGTCGTCGCCGGGCAGCGCGACTACCAGGAGAAGATCAGGCCGCTGCCGCCCGAGGAGCAGCGCGGGATCCTGGCCGGGATCGCCGACTCGGTACAGGCGGGGATGCCGCCGCGTGAGAACCGCCGCCAGCAGCGCACCGTCGACGTCGTCTCGGCGCGCGGCAACCTCGAGTCGATCCAGATCGTGGTGCACGGCGTCGGCGCGTACCTGCAGACAGGGCTGATCCAGGCGTTCGCCGCGCACCATCTCGTCTACCAGCCTCCACACGCGGTCGGCTTCGCCTCGCCGTGCACGGCGTTCGGCCACCGCGAGCTGCTGGCGGCACTGGAGGCCTACGGCATGGTGCGGATGAAGATCGTCGGTTAACGTTTCTCGCGGACGAGCAAGCGGCGGAACTGGTGCAGCCAGGCAAGGGTGCGCTCGACGAAGCCGCGATCGCCGACGAGCTGGTCGGGTCGGCAGCGCCGCCGGCCGACGATGCCGCGCACAGCCGCCACCCGGTCGAGAAGCCTGACCCCACAGACCAGACAACGCGAATCACTGGTAGATGTCGGGCCTGAGCCTACTCTTGCCTGACGATATCGACCGAGATCTCCACCGCCGGGATCGTTCCTCTGTTCTCGAGCCAGTGTGTCGTGTTCCTATCCTCGGGCCAGCCCACTCCCGGCCCATACTCCGTAGCGACTCCATTTCGATGGTCAGTGATCGTTCCTTGCAGTATGTAGACGATGCCTGGTCTGTCTTTATGGTCGTGAATCGGGCCGAAGACGCCTCCAGGCTCGATCGTCACCATACGCATTCGAAGTTGGCGCCCGGCCATGCCCTCGATCTCAGGGCCGAGGTCAACCGTTGCAAGTAACTCCGCCGTAACACCTTTCGTCTCAGGTGCCGCCTGTTCGTTGCTCATCGTGCTCTCCTCTCGGTACTTCGAGGGCCAAACGTTCCAGATCCTGGTTCCGTAGCCCTCAGGCCGGCGTTGCCGCGGGGTCGTCCCCCCGGACGGCCCCGCGGAGCGGCGACTTCCCGCGGATCAGGTCGGCGGCCTTCTCGGCGATCATCACGGTCGGGGCGTGCGTGTTGGCGCGCGTGATCGTCGGCATGACCGAGGCGTCGACCACGCGCAACCCCTCCGTTCCGTAGACGCGCAGCTCAGGGTCGACGACCGTGCCGATGGCGCACGTCGAGGTCGGGTGGTAGACCGTCTGCGCCGCACGGCGGACCCACTCGAGGATGTCCTCGTCCGAGTCGGAGGCGGGGACACTGAACGGCGCCCGCTCGACCGCCTTCAGCGCAGGCTGTGAGGCGATGTCGAGCGCGATCCGAACGCCCTCGATCATGCTCCGCCTGTCCTCCTCGGTGGTGAGGAAGTTGCAGAGCACGAGCGGCTTCGAGTCCACCATCGGTGTGCGCAGCTTCACGTAGCCGCGCCCGGTCGGCTTGATCACGACCGGGCCGAATGCGTAGCCGCTCTCGGTCGGCGCGTTCAGCCCCTCGTCGAAGAAGATCGACGGCGCGTAGTGGAACTCGATGTCGGGGGCGGGCAGGTCGTCGCGCGTGCGGAAGAAGGCACCCGCCTCCGGGATGTTCGAGCTGAGCGGGCCGCGACCCTCGTTCTGGAGCAACTCGAGATTGTCCGGCGTGAACGCGCCGAACAGCGTCGGCTCGTCGGTCGTGTAGTTGAGGTTCACCATGCAGTGATCCTGCAGGTTGCGGCCGACCGGCAGGTCCTCGCGCACGGACATCCCGAAGAGTGCGAGGTCCTCCGCGGGACCGAGCCCCGAGAGCATCAGCAACACCGGCGACTGGTAGGAGCCGGCGGCGAGGATCACCTCGCGCTCGGCGCGCACGGTCTCGACCTTCCCGTCCTGGAGGATCTCGACGCCGACGGCCCGGTCGCCCTCGAACACGATGCGCTGCGCGAGCACGCTGCTCCGCACCGTCAGGTTCGGCCGGTCGGCCGCCGGGTGGAGGAACGCGTCGGCGGTGCTGCAGCGCCGGCCGCCGCGCTGCGTGAGCTGGAAGCGGCTGACCCCCTCGGGGCGATCGACGTTGAGGTCGGGAATGTGCTCGTACCCGGCCTGCACCGACGCCTCCAGCATGGTCTCGATCAGGGGCTGCATCGAGCGGCTGTCGGAGACGGCGAGCGGTCCGCCGACGCCGTGGAAGGCGTCCTCGCCGCGCTCGTTGTCCTCGGAGCGCTTGAAGTAGGGGAGCACCTCGTCGTAGGTCCAGCCCGTGGCGCCGTTCGCGGCCCAGTCGTCGTAGTCGAGCCGGTGGCCGCGGAGGTAGATCATCGCGTTCATCGAGCCGGAGCCGCCGATCATGCGGCCGCGTGGCAGGTACAGCCGTCGACCGCCGAGGCCGGGCTCCTTCTCGCCGAGCAGGTCCCAGTCGTGGCTCGACTTGAAGAGCGCCGGGAACGCGTACGGGATGCGGATCTCCGGCGCCGTGTCGGGCGGGCCCGCCTCCAGCAGCAGCACCTGCGCGTCCGCGTCCTCGCTCAGCCGTCCCGCGAGCACGCACCCGGCGGACCCGGCACCGACGATCACGTAGTCAGCCACGATCCAGCACTCCTCCCGGTCTCGATTCCGGCCTTCGCAGCTTAGAGCCTCGCGTTCGACGGCGTGATCGTGTCCGCTGCGGGTTCCGGCTGAGATGATGCGCCCTGGTTCACAACCGACCGAGAGAGAGCGCTTAGAGATGGAGTTCCGGATCCTGGGTCCACTCGAGGCCACCGCCGGGGGCGAGCCGCTGCAACTCGGCGGTGCCCGCCAGCGCGCGGTTCTCGCGCTGCTGCTCACGCGGCCGAACGAGGTGGTCTCGACGGACCGCCTCGTCGACCAGCTCTGGGGAGCGCAGCCGCCCAGGACGGCGCTCAACACGATCCAGTACTACGTCTCACAGCTGCGGAAGCTGCTCGGGGTCGACAGGATCGTCACTCGCCCGCCGGGCTACCTGATCCGGGTCGAGCCCGGGGAGCTGGACCTCCAGAGATTCGAGGCGCTGCTCGCGCAGGACGACGTCGAGGCGCTGCGGGAGGCGCTTGCGCTCTGGCGGGGGCCGGCGCTCGCCGACTTCGCCTTCGAGCCCTTTGCGCAAGCGGAGACCGGACGCCTGGAGGAAATGCGCCTCGCGGCCCTCGAGCGGCGGATCGATCTCGATCTGGAAGCCGGCCGTGCTGCGGAGCTCGTCGGCGAGCTCGAGGCGTTGACCGCCGAGCACCCGCTCCGGGAGCGTCTTCACGGCCAGCTGATGCTCGCGCTCTACCGCTCGGGGCGGCAGGCGGAGGCGCTGGCCGCATACCAGGCGGCGCGAGGGACGCTGGTCGAGAGCCTCGGCATCGAGCCCGGCCCGCCGCTCCAGGAGCTCGAGCGGGCGATTCTCCGCCAGGACCCGTCGCTGCTGGCCAGGGGCGCAGGCGAGGCTGCGCCGCCCGAGCGGCAGAGGGCGGTGATCGTCGCCTCGATCGACGCAGACGCACTCGGTCCGCTGCTCGCGATCGCCGAGCCGCTGGCACGCTCGGCGCCGCCGCGCGAGCTGATCCTCGTCCGGCTCGTGCAGGCGCAGGACCTCGGCCCCGCCTCGCGCCTCCTCCACGAGCGGGCGGACTCGCTTTCCGAGGCAGGGGTCACCGCCCGCGCGGCCGTCTTCACGTCGGACGATCCCGGAGCCGAGCTGACGCGCCTCGCGAGCGAGCAGGACGCCGACCTGGTGCTGCTCGACGCTTCGCCTGACTTCCTAGCCGCCGGCGAGCTCGGCGGCGTCGCCGGGGCGGTGCTGGGCTCGACTTCCTGCGACGTCGGGATCGTGATCTGGCGCCGAGGCCGTGCGCCGGGGCCCGAGCTACCCGTGCTCGTCCCCTTTGCCGGCGCCGAGCACGACTGGGCGGCAGTAGAGCTCGCCGCCTGGATCGCTCGTGCGTCCGGCACGACGCTCCGCCTGCTCGGCCGCGAGGCCGACCTCGGTTCCGACACGCGGGACGCGAGCCGTCTGCTCGCCAGCGCCTCGCTCCTCGTCCAGCGGGTCGTGCGCGTGCCCACCGAGCCGATGCTCGTCAAGGCGGGCTCGGAAGGGATCCTGCGGGCGGCCGACGAGGGCAGCCTGCTCGTCTTCGGCCTCTCCGACCGCTGGCGGCAGGAAGGCCTCGGCGAGACGCGCCTCGCGATCGCCCGGGAGTCCGCCTGCCCGACGCTCCTCGTCCGCAAGGGCCTCAAGCCCGGAGGGATCGCGCCCGGCCAGACGATGACCCGCTTCACCTGGTCGCTCGCGGCCTCGCGCTAGACACGACATGATTGGCCCGTCGTGACAGAGCTGACGAGGCGAGACCTCCTCGAGCAGGGCGTCGCGGCCGCGGGTGCGCTTGCGCTCTCGGGAGTGCCAAACGCCCGGGCCGCCTCTGGGTCGTTCGACCGCACGATCCGGATCGCCACGAACGAGTACGACATCGGCTTCGTTCCCGGCGTCGCCAGCCGAGCGCAGAAGGAGCTCGGGCTCAGCTCATCTTCGATCCCTTGGTCGGGCTGCAGGACGCGGGCAACGCCGCCCGGGCAGCCGGGCTCGTCCGGATTCGTGATCTCGGCGACCCGACTCGGAACGAGATCGACTCGCTTGTCAAGCTGCTGCTCGCTTACCAGCGAAAGAAGCAGTTCCACGGCATCTGGTTCGCCTCGCAGACGGCCGGAGATTGGATGAGATCGGGCCGCGTGGTCATCGAATCGATGTGGGCCTTTACGATCTCACCGCTCTCCGCCCTCGGCTTCCCGGTGCGACAGGCGGCTCCGCGCGAGGGTTACCGAGCCTGGGCCGGCACCTACTCGATCTCGAACACGGTCACCGACCCGGACAGGCTCCGCGCCTGTCACGAGTTCATCAACTGGTGGCATTCCGGCTACGCGGGCTCGGTGATGTTGCGCGGTGGCTACTACAACCCGGTCGAGGCGACGAGCCGCTTCTTCATGCCTCCCGACGAGTACGCGTACTGGGTCGAGGGCAGGCCGGCGCCCCGGGACTACAAGGGGCCGTTCGGGGACGTCGTCGTCCGCAAGGGGCAGACACGGGACGGGGGCTCGTTCTCGCGCCGCGCCTGCCGGATCGCGAGCTGGAACTCCTGGCCGAGAGAGACGGAATACCTCTCCCGGCGCTGGGGCGAGTTCGTCTCCGCCTTCTAAGTGGCCGCCCTGGCCGCGACCCACACTCCTCCGGCGCCGGTCGCAAGCGTCGACGGGTAGTGACCGACCGGGATCGTGACGACCGATCCGCTCCGGGGGTCGATCCGCGACACCGTGCCGTCCTTGTAGTTCCCGACCCACACCGACCCCTCGCCGGCGACGACGGCCAGCGGGTCACGGCCCACCCGGATCGACCTGCCGATCCGGTTCGAGCCCGGATCGATCCGGGCCACACTGCCGCCGCCCGCATCGGTCACCCAGACCGACCCGTATCCCGCGGCGATGCCGCCCGGGTCGAAGCCGAGCCGAAGTCGCCTGACGACCCTGTTCGTCGCCGGATCAACGCGAAAGACGGTGCGCGAGACGTCGTCGACCACCCAGACAGCTCCCTGACCGGCGGCGAGCGCGATGGGATCGAGTCCCAGGTCATTGATCGTCTTCACGACCTGGCCGCCGTGGTTGATCCGGTCGAGCGCAAGACCGAGCGCCCAGAGAGCGCCGCCGCTTAGCGCGAAGGCCCCGTAGCCTGGTTGCGATGACGTGCTGACGCTCATGTTCGCCGGGTTGACCGAGCTCAGCGAGCCGAACTGGTTCGCGACCAGCACGCTGCCGTCGCGAACCACGATCGCGTCCGGCGCGCCCGTGTTGACGGCGGCTTGGACCTCGTTCGTCTTCGGGTCGACGCGAGAGACAGTCCCGTCGTCCCGGCTGCCGATCCACACGCTCCCGGCGCCGACCGCGATCGCGTTCGGGTTCGAGCCGACGCGGCCGATCGTCGCGACGAGCTTGTTCGTCTTCGGGTCGATTCGCTGCAACGAATCGACCTTGGGCGTGATGGTCGGCTTCGTGCTCGGCTTGCCGGGACCGCCACCCAGGCTGAGCAGGACGCCGGCCAGCACCGCGGCCGCGGCGATCGCCACCCCGACGGCCGTGAGGATCAGCGCCTTGCGGTCGCGGATCGCGACGGGCTGGTGCAGGCCGAGCGCGTCGCGTACGGCGACGACCAGCTCGCTGCAACTCGTGTAGCGATCGTCCGGGTTCTTTGCCATCGCCTTGACCAGCACCGGGTCGATCTCGACCGGCAGATGCGGGTTGTGCTCGCTCGCCGCCGGCGGCGGCTCCTGCACGTGCGCCCAGAGGACGGCCAGCTCGGACGCGCGTGAGAACGGCGCCTGCCCGGTCAGACATTCGTAGAACAGGCACCCGAGTGCGTACTGGTCGGCTCGGCCGTCGACAGCGGTGCCCTCGATCTGCTCCGGTGAGACGTAGGCGGGCGTCCCGACGGAGAGTCCTTCATCTCCCCGGCCTTCCAGGTCCGTGAGACGTCTGGACAACCCGAAGTCGGCCAGGTAGACGTGCTCGCTTTCGTCGAGGAGCACGTTCGAGGGCTTGACGTCCCGGTGGACGAGCCGGCGGGCGTGGGCGGCGTCGAGGGCGGCGGCCACCTGGGCGCAGATCGTGACCGTTCGCGCCGGGTCCAGAAGTGGCTCCGTCTGCAGCAACTGCTTGAGGTCGGTTCCCTCCACATAGCGCATCGCGATCGCGAGCCGGCCCTCGGCTTGGAAGGCGTCGTAGATCGGGACGACGTTCGGATGATCGAGCGACGCGGCAAGCTCCGATTCGGCCAGGAACCGCTCGCGGAATCCCTGGTCGTCGTATAGCTCCGGCGCGATCAGCTTGAGCGCGACGTATCGCTTCAGGCGCGGGTCGTACGCCTGGTAGACGACCCCCATTCCGCCTCGCCCGAGCAGCGCGTCGAGGCGATAGCCGAACAGCTCCGAGCCGATCGTGGGGTCTACCGAGAGAGACATTCGCCTCCTTGCGCCTGGGCCGAAGAATACGGCCACCAGGAAGCGCTCGCGGAAGCGCGTGTCCCCCGAGAGCTCCGGCGCGATCAGCTTGAGGGCGACGTTGCGCTTCAGGCGCGGCGGGTCATAGGCTTTGTAGACGACGCCCATTCCGCCCCGGCCGACGAGCGCCTCGATCCGATAGCCGAGCAACTCGGTTCCGATCCGAGGGTCTGTGGAATCCGGCACGCGCTACCTCCCGCTGAAGCGGGACCGTAGATCCCGCCCGAGCGAAAAGCGAGGACGACCTCGGGCCCTTGCCGCCCGGCCCGGCGGCACCACGGGCACGCAGGCGTTAGGTTCTCTCGTGACAATGAACAGCGGCAACGACCTGCTGGCGCTCTACTGGACGGTCTCCGGGCCGGTCGAGGTGCACGGTGGGCGCGAGTGGAGCCTCTTCGATCTCGCCGACCGCTGCGAGCAGGCCGCGCGGGCCGGATTCAAGGGAATCGGGATCTGGCACGCCGACCTCGAGCACGTGCTCGAGACGCGCACGCTCTCCGACGTCAAGGGGCTGCTCGACTCGAACGGCCTCGAGTACCTCGAGCTCGAGTGCCTGCTCGACTGGTTCCTCGATCCCGGCGACGAGCGCCGTCGCGTCGCGGACGCGACCCGCGAGCTCCTCTTCGAGGCGGCGGCAGCGCTCGACGCGCACCACATCAAGGTCGCGAACATCTTCAGTCGCCCCTGCGAGCTGCCGCTCCTGACCGAGCGCTACGCGGAGCTCTGCGCCGAGGCGGCGCAGCGTCACGGCGCCAGGATGGTCTACGAGTTCATGCCGCCGGACGCGAACGTCCGCGACCTGGATACGGCGCTCGCGGTCGTGAGGGGCGCGGGGACGCCCAACGCCGCCGTTGCGATCGACACGTGGCACATGGCGAAGCTCGGGATCGAGCCGGACGAGCTGAGGCGCATCCCACCGGAGCTCCTGGGCTGGGTCGAGCTCAGCGACGGCCACTACAGGAACCTCCCCGACCCCGTCGACGAGACGGTCAACCATCGTGCGCTGCCCGGCGAGGGCGAGTTCCCGATCCGCGAGTACGTCGCCGCCGCACGCGCGGCAGGCTACGAGGGGCCGTGGGGCGTCGAGGTCCTCTCGGAGAAGCTGCGCGCCCTCCCGATCGAGCAGATCTTCGACCGCGCCTACGAGACCAGCAGGGCGCAGCTCGCCGCCTGAGCAGGCCTCTGTGGAGCCGCGACAGCACGCAGCGACGCCGTTCCGGTTCTACGACAACCGGCAGAAGTACCTCGCGTTCATCAACACGTGCAACGAGAAGCAGGTCATCGCCGCCAAGGCGGCGGAGCAGGTCGTGCAGGTGAGACCCCGTCCACCGGCGCTCGGCATCTTCGACGCCGGGGTGGGCGACGCAACCGTCCTGTCACGGCTCCTTCGCAGCGTGCACAGCCAGTTTCCGACGGTGCCGCTCCTCGTGGTCGGCAAGGAGATCAGCCTGGAGGACGTCCGGCTGGCGCTCGACAAGATGCCCGACCGCTTCCACGAGCACCCGCACACGGTGATCGTGATGACGAACCTGCGCTATGCCGACGCGCCGCTCCTGCGGCCGAGCGATCCCGCCGAGGCCGCGGCACTGAAGTGGCACGTCGCACCTCTCCAAGGGGACTCCGCGTCCGAGTTCAACGAGCAGATCGAGGCTCTCGGCCCGCTGCTCGCCGAGAACTGGCGCACGAAGCCGAACCCGGAGACCGGGAACCCCATGGTCGTGCAGCCCTCGGTGCTCGTGCTCTACCGAGCCGACCACGAGTTCCTGCTCGACTCCGTGATTCCCGAGCCGGGCGAGGGTCGGCGCGAGTACGACTTCATCCTCGCGTCGCAGCCGTGGCGCGCGCGCACGCCGGCGGCGTTCAAGGCGGAGAAGATCCTCGCTCCCCTGGCGCGGAGCCTGGCACCGTTCGGGAGGCTGCTGACCATCCAGTCATGGGGTCACGACCCGGGGGTGGAGGTCGTGCAGCGGCTCTGGCCGGGCGAGAGCCCCTTCCAGATCGACCGCCACGCGCTTTTGGCGGCGCTGCACGAGGCGCTCGGCCCGGACGCGGACGGATTCGACCTGACCGCACCCTCCGACGTGGAGGCGGTCTTCAGGTACCGCATGCACACGCTGCCCTCCGAGATCGGCGACCGGATCGGGACGTCGACGCTCTTCGCGGCCTGGAACGCCGTCATCTACGTCAACCAGGTCGAGGACGAGAAGCTCGAGCAGGTGATGAGAGAGGGCGGGTACCTCGAGGTCGTGCAGGACGTCCTGAACGAGCACGGCGGCCTCTGGTTCAACGACGAGGCCTTCGTGGTCACGCGCCGGGGGCCACGGAGCATCTAGCCTGTGCCCGTTCGACCGAGGAGAAAGGAGTCCCAGTGGCTGACAACGGCCTGGACAGCGAGCGGCTGACCTGGATGTTCACGCAGATGGTGCGGATCCGGGAGTTCGAGGAGCGGGTGAAGCGGACGTTCGAGGAGCACCCGGGCGTGATCCGCGGCCACACGCACCTCGCCGACGGGGCCGAGGCCTCGATCGTCGGCTCGCTGGCCGCGCTCCGGCCCGACGACCAGCTGCTCGCGACCTACCGCTGCCACGGCTACCCGCTCGTCCTCGGCACCGATCCGAAGGCGATGATGGCCGAGATCTACGGCCGCACGACCGGGCTCTGCAAGGGCTACGGCGGCTCGATGCACCTGACCGACGTCGAGCGCGGCTTCCTCGGCACGTCGGGCATCGTCGGGCAGGGCATCCCGCATGCGACGGGCGCCGCCTGGGCCGCCCAGATCCGCGGCAAGGGCCAGGTCGTCCTCTGCTTCTTCGGCGACGGCGCCTCGAAGCAGGGCGCGTTCCACGAGTCGCTCAACATCGCCTCGCTGTGGAAGCTTCCGATGGTGTTCGTGATGGAGAACAACTCCTACAACGTCCACACGCGCGTCGAGCAGGAGGACGCGAACGCCGCAGCCGGCGAGCCGCTGGCCGTGAAGGCGCAGGCGTACAGCATGCCGGGGGTGACCGTCGACGGCGGCGATCCGGTCGCGGTCCACGAGCAGATGTCGGCCGCGGTCGGGCGCGCACGCTCGGGCGAGGGGCCGACGCTCGTCGAGTCGAGGATCTACCGCCTGAGCGCCCACGGGAACATCATCGCGCCGCCCGGCGTGCCGCTCCACTTCCCGGAGCACGAGGCGATCACGACGTTCGGCGCGCCGGAGGAGTACGAGGCCGCGCTGCGTGGCGACCCGGTTCCGCGCTTCCGCGCCCGGCTCGTCACCGAGGGGACGCTCTCCGCCGAGGATGCCGACGCGATTGCCGAGGCAGCCCGGGTCGAGATGCAGGAGGCGGTCACGTTCGGGCTCGAGAGCCCGTTCCCCGCGCCGGAAGCAGCCGTCAACTACGTCTACGCCTAGGAGGACGGAGCATGGCACGCGAACTTCCCTACATCGCCGCGATCTCGGAGGCCATCCGCCAGGAGATGGAGCGCGACGAGACCGTCCTCTACTTCGGCCAGAACATCGCCAACACCGACGACGACCCGTTCGTGCAGGCTTTCGGCGCCGACCGCGTCCGGGTGACGCCGATCTCCGAGACCGCCGAGATCGGGATGGCGGTCGGCGCGGCGTTCGCCGGCTACCGGCCCGTGGTCGAGCTGTACATGGCCGAGTTCATGCTCGTGGCGATGGACCAGGTCGTGAACGAGGCGCCGCGCTTCCACTACATGACCGGCGGCCAGGTGAAGGTGCCGATCGTGCTCAAGGCCGGCTACGGCTTCACCGCCGGCTGGTCGGGGCAGCACACCGGCTCGATCTACGGCATGTTCATGGGCGTCCCGGGCCTCAAGGTCGCGGTGCCGGCGACGGCGGCCGACGCGAAAGGCCTGATGACGGCCGCGATCCGTGACGACAACCCCGTCGTCTACTTCCACCACTACCTGCTGACGCTCGAGCACGGCGAGGTGCCCGAGGGCGAGCACGTCGTCCCGTTCGGCGAGGCGGCGGTGCGGCGGGAGGGGAGCGACGTCACGATCGTCGCGATCGGCTGGCTCGTCGGCAAGGCGCTCGCAGCCGCCGAGCAGCTGGCGGCCGAGGGCGTCAGCGCCGAGGTGATCGACCCGCGCACGCTCGCTCCGCTCGACCTGCCGGCCATCCTCGAGTCCGTCGAGAAGACGGGCCGGCTCGTCGTCGTCGATCAGTCGACGCGCCACGGGTCAGCAGCTGCGGTGATCGCGGCAGAGGTCGCCTCCGAGGGCTTCGCGTCGCTGAAGGCACCGATCCAGCTGGTGACGGCGCTCGACGCGACGATCGCGTACAGCCAGCCGATGGAGGAGTACGTCCTGCCGGACGAGGCGAAGATCGTCGCCGCGGTCCAGCAGGTGCTGGGCTCCTCGCCGGTCGTTGCGGGTTAGGCTCGCGATATGAGCATCCTCGGAAACCGCGTCCTCCGCAAAGAGGACTCGCGCTTCCTCCGCGGCGAGGGCGAGTACGTCGAGAACCTGCCGCTGGAGGGGGCGCTGACGATCACGTTCGTTCGCTCACTGCTCGCGCACGCCACCATCACCGGTATCGACACGGCGGCCGCCGTGGCTCTGCCGGGTGTCCAGGTCCTGACGGGCGCCGCCGTCGACATCGGCCCCTTCGGGCCGCCGCCGCTTCCCGGTCTCGACAAGGGCATGGGCCGGCCGCTCGTGGCCAGGGACACCGTGCGCTTCGTCGGTGACATCGTCGCAATCGTCGTCAGCGAGGATCGCGCCGTAGGCGCGGACGCCGCCGAGCTCGTGTCGGTCGAGTACGACCCCCTGCCCGCTGTCGTTCGGCCGAGCGACGCCGCCAAGGACGAGGTGCTGCTCTTCCCGGACGTCGGCACGAACGTCGCCGGCCGCTCCGGCTCGCCCGAGCACGACGAGACGCTGTTCGACGGCTGCGACGTGGTCGTTGAGGGCAGCCTGGTCAGCCAGCGGATGGCGCCCTGCCCGATCGAGCCACGATCCGCCGGCGCGGAGATCGGTGCCGACGGCCGCCTCACCGCGTGGCTCTCGACGCAGACGCCGCACCAGGACCGGATGGTGCTCGCCGGAACGCTCGGCGTCGATCCGTCGCAGATTCGCGTCATCGCGCCGGACGTCGGCGGCGGCTTCGGCGCCAAGATGCTCTGTGTCGAGGAGATCCTCGTCGCCTGGCTCGCACGCCGCCTCGGCCGGCCCGTGCGCTGGACGGAGACGCGCAGCGAGAGCATGGTCGCGCTCGGCCACGGCCGGGCGCAGCAGGTGGACTTCAGGATCGGCGGCACGCGCGAGGGCAAGGTGCTCGCCTACCGGCTCGACGTCCTCCAGGACGCCGGTGCCTACCCGATGCTCGGCGCCTTCCTGCCGCACCTGACGTCGCTGATGGCGAGCGGGGTCTACGCCATCCCGCGGATCGAGTTCGAGGGACGCTCCGTCGTGACCACGACGACACCGACCACGGCCTTCCGAGGGGCCGGCCGGCCGGAGGCGACGCAGGCCGTCGAGCGCGCGCTCGACACGTTCGCAGCCGAGCTGGGCATGGACCCCGCCGAGATCAGGCGCGTGAACTTCATCGCGAGCGACGCCTTTCCCCACCAGACCGCGTCCGGGGCGACGTACGACTCGGGCGCCTACGAAGCCGCGCTCGACCTGGCACTCAGGTCGGCGGGGTACGACGAGCTTCGAGCCGAGCAACGCCGCCGCCGCGAGCTGGGCGGGCCCAAGCAGCTCGGGATCGGCGTCAGCACGTACGTCGAGATCACGAACGGGATCGACGAGACGGAGTTCGGCGAGGTCGAGATCACGCCCGAGGGCGGCGCGATCGTCCGCACCGGCTCCTTCTCGCACGGGCAGGGCCACGAGACGACGTTCGCGATGATCGCCGCCTCGCAGCTCGGGCTTCCGATCGAGAGCGTCACCGTCGTCAAGGGCGATACCGACACCGTCGCCAGGGGCACCGGGACCTACGGCTCGAAGTCGACGCAGATCGGCGGGACTGCCGCCAGGCTCGCCGCCGACGAGGTCGTCGACCGGGCCAGGAAGCTCGTTGCCGACTACCTGGAGGCGAGTGTGACCGATGTCGTGCTCGATCCGGGGCTCGGACGCTTCCACGTCGCGGGTGCGCCGGAGCCGTCGCTCGACTGGGCCGAGCTGGCCTCGCGCGCGGTCGCCGACGGGAAGCTCGGCGAGCTGAAGTTCGCGCAGGACTACAAGAGTGCCCCGACCTTCCCGTTCGGCGCGCACGTCGCCGTCGTCGAGGTCGACACCGACACGGGGCACGTCGAGCTGCTCCGGCTCGTCGCCGTCGACGACGCGGGCACGCTGGTCAATCCGCTCGTCGCGGAGGGCCAGGTGCACGGCGGCGTCGCAACCGGCGTCGCGCAGGCGCTCTACGAGCAGGTTGTCTTCGATGCGGACGGAAACCCGTTGACGGACACGCTGGTCGGGTACGCATTCCCGACCGCGGCCGACCTGCCGCTGTGGGAGGCGGTGCCGATGGAGACGCCGACTCCGGTGAACGAGCTCGGCGCCAAGGGGATCGGCGAGTCGGGGACGATCGGCGCGACACCGGCCGTGCACAGCGCTGTCCTCGACGCTCTCGCCCCGCACGGCGTGCGTCACGTCGACCTGCCGGCCAACGGCGAGAACGTGTGGCGGGCGCTCCAGGAGGCGAAGGCATAGAGGCGACGAAGGTCGCGCTGCTCGGGCTGGGCGAGGCCGGAGGCCGCCTCGCCACCGACCTCGCGGCGGCCGGGGCGAGCGTGCACGGATACGACCCCGTTGCGGTCTCCGAGCTGCCCGGCGTGACGATCGTCGCCGACGCGGAGACGGCGGTCGCAGGAAGCGCCGTCGTGCTCAGCGTGAACAGTGCGAAGGCCGCGCTCGACGCGGCGACGTCAGCACTGCCGGCGCTCGGGCCCGCAGGCGTCTACGCCGACCTGAACACGACGTCGCCCGAGCTGAAGCGCGACCTGGCCGCGCTCGTCGCGGGCACGGGCGCGAGCTTCGCCGACGTGGCGCTTCTCGGCCCGGTGCCCGCCCGGGGGCTCGGCACGCCCGCACTCGCCTCCGGAGCGGGCGCAGCTGCCTTCGCCGACCTGCTCGCGCCGCTCGGCATGCCCGTGGAGGTGGTCTCGGCGCAGGCCGGTGACGCCGCGACGCTCAAGCTGCTGCGCTCGGTGTTCATGAAGGGCCTCGCCGCGGCCGCGGTCGAGAGCGTCGAGGCGGCGGAGGCCGCCGGGCAGTCCGAGTGGCTGAAGCGCGAGATCGGCACCGTGATCGGCGCACCGCTGCTCGAGCGCCTGCTGGAGGGCAGCCGGAAGCACGCGGCGCGGCGCACGGACGAGATGGAGGCCGCGCGCGACCTGCTGATCGAGCTCGGGATCGAGCCGCTGATCGCGACGGCGAGCGCCTCGCTCCTCGCCGGGCTCGCGGGACCGGCACGAGGCATAGAGTAAGCCGGCTGTGGCGACCGGGGCAACCGTCGAAGCTCGCCCGAGCGAGCGGGCGCGCGAGATCGTGCACGGCGCGTACGACCTGCACGTCCACGTGGGCCCGGACGTGCCCCCACGGCGGATCGACGACCACACGCTCGCCCTCCGCTTCGCGGAGGTGGGCCTGGCGGGGTTCGCGCTCAAGTCGCACTACACCTCCACCGCCGAGCGTGCGCAGGTGGTCTCGGCCCTCGTCCCGACGACGCACGTGCTCGGGACGCTGACGCTCAACCAGGCCGTGGGCGGGATGAACGCGCTCGCGGTCGAGATCGCCGCGCGCGAGGGCGCACGCATCGTCTGGATGCCGACCGTCGACTCCCCTGCCGAGACCGCCGGGCGGACAGAGCCGAAGCCGGGCGACAAGGTCCCCCAGTGGGCGCGGCTCCAGCACGAGCTCCGCGGGCTCGGCCTCGGCGTCGAGCCGGTGCACGTGACCGACGCCGAGGGACGGCTGCTGCCGGAGACCCGCGACGTCCTCCGGGCGATCGCCCGTCACGGGCTGATCCTGGCGACCGCGCACCTGGCCCGGGACGACACGTTCGCGGTCGTCGACGGCGCGCTCGAGGCGGGCGTCGAGCACGTCGTCGTCACGCACCCGGAGTTCACGTGCCAGAACTTCTCGATCGACGACCAGGTCGCGCTCGCCGAGAAGGGGTGCCTGATCGAGCGCTGCCTGACGACGCCGTACAGCGGCAAGACGACGTACGAGCACGTCTTCGACGGCGTCCGGGCGGTCGGGATCGAGCGCAACTTCTTCTCGAGCGACTGCGGCAACCCCGACTACCCGCCGGTCGAGGACGGGCTGGCGATCTGGGCCGACGAGCTGCTCGGCGCCGGGTTCGGTGAGGACGACATCCAGACGATGATCGTCGGGCAGTCGCGGAGGTTGGCCGCATGACAAGGCTGCTGGTGATCGGAGCGCACTCCGCCGACTTCGTCTGGCGCGCCGGCGGCGCGATCGCCGTGACGACCGCGGCGGGCGGGGAGGCTCGCGTGCTCGCGCTCTCCTACGGTGAGCGCGGCGAGTCCGGCGAGCTGTGGAAGGAGACCGGCCAGACGGTGGAGCGCGTCAAGGAGGTGCGCCACGGGGAGGCCGAACGGGCCGCGGCAGCGCTCGGCGCCGTGTTCGAGTGCCTCGACCTGGGCGACTATCCCCTGGAGGTCGACCGGGCCGGGCTCGGGCTGATCACCGACCGGATCCGCGAGTTCGCCCCCGACGTGCTCGTGACGCACACCGACCGCGACCCGTTCAACCCCGACCACGCGGTCGCGTTCTTCGCGGTCGAGCGGGCGCGGGCGCTCGCGGCCGGGGCGGGCGTCCCGAGCGCCTTCGAGGTCGTGCAGCCGCCCGAGCTTCTGCTCTTCGAGCCGCACCAGCCCGAGCTCTGCAACTTCACGCCGACGATGTTCGTCGACATCACGCCGGTGATCGAGCAGAAGCGCGCGGCGATGGCGGAGATGAAGGCGCAGGCGTACTTGCAGACCTACTACGAGGAACTCGCCGGGCGGCGCGGCAACCACGCGCGGCGGTCGTCCGGGAACAAGGCGATCGCGTACGCCGAGGCCTTCCAGCGCGTCACCCCGCAGGTGGTGGACGCGCTGTGAGCTTCGCCGAGCTGGGCTCCGCGACGGTGCACGAGGCGGCCGGACGGTCGCAGGTCGTCGACCTCGACCTCGTGCAGGTCGTTCCCGGCTCGCGGGCAGCCGGGCCTGCACGCACGGTGCGCTGCGGCCAGGACGACAACCTGATGGTGCACGCCGCTGTTGCCGAAGCCCAGCCGGGTGAGGTGCTCGTGCTGACGATGCCGGAGCCACGACCCGTGGCGCTGATCGGCGACCTGCTCGCCACGCAGATGAAGGGACGCGGCGTGGCGGCGGTGCTGGTCGACGGGGCCGTACGCGACGTCCAGGAGCTGCGCGAGCTGGGCCTCCCGATCTGGACGCGCTGGGTCCGGGTCAGCGGCGCCGACAAGAAGACGCCCGGCACGATCGGGGAGCCGGTCGAGGTCGGCGGCGCGACGATCCGCCCGGGCGACCTCGTCGTGCTCGACGCGGACGGCGTCGTCGTCGTCGAGCAGGAGCGTGTCGACGAGGTGCTCGCCGCCGCCCTTGCACGAACAGAGAAAGAGGTCGACAAGCGCGCGAAGCTCCAGGCCGGGGCGCTCTCCTACGACCTCGACGGCCTGCGCGGGCTGGTGGAGTCGTGACCGAGCTGCTGCACGACGTGGCCCGGATCGGCCACGCGGAGCTGCTCACGCCGAAGCCGGATGAGAGCCTCCGCTTTTTCGTCGACGTGCTCGGGATGGAGGAGGAGGCGCGCGAGGGGCAGTCGGTCTACCTCCGCGGCTGGGGCGACTACCTCCGCTACAGCCTGAAGCTGACCGAGGCGCCGCAGGCAGGGCTCGGCCATGTCGCGCTGCGCACCTGGAGCCCGGAAGCGCTCGCCCGCCGGGTCGCGGCGGTGGAGGCGGCCGGCCGGGGAGATGGGGTGGATCGACGGCGACGTCGGGCACGGTCCCGCCTACCGCTTCACCGACCCGGACGGCCATGTGTTCGAGCTCTACTACGAGGCCGAGCGCTACACGGCGCCCGAGCACCTGCGACCGTCGTGGAGGAACCAGCCGCAGCGGTACGTGGGCCGGGGAGCGGCCGTGAAGCGGCTCGACCACGTCAACGTGCTCGCCGCCGACGTCCGGGCGAACCGCGAGTTCGCCCAGGACGTGCTGGGCTACCGCCTTTACGAGCGGATCGAGCTCGACGACGGCACCGAGACGGGCGCCTGGCTCAGCGTGTCCATCGCCGCGCACGAGCTGATCTACGTCGCCGACGCCTACGGCGCGCACGGCCGGCTCCACCACCTCGCGTTCTGGGTCGACACGCGCGAGGAGTGCCTCCGGGCAGCCGACCTGTTCGTGGACAGCGGGATCTACATCGAGGCGGCGCCGTCGAAGCACGCGGTCGCTCAGGGGTTCTTCGTCTACGCCTACGAGCCCGGGCGGCAACCGGATCGAGGTGACGACCGGCGGCTACTTCGTCTACGACCCGGACTTCGAGCCCGTCGTCTGGACGGCGGAGGAGCGCGCGCGGGGCCAGTTCTGGGGTGTCCGGACGATCGAGAGCTTCCACACCTACGGCACGCCGGACGTCGAGGCCCAGACGTGAACGACCGCGCCCGCTTCGAGGTCCTGCCCTTCGCGCGAGGCGAAGAGGAAGCCGCCAAGCTCCCGGAGCACGTGCGGCTGACCGTGACCTGCTCGCCGAAGCACGGGCTCGACCACACCGTGGAGGTCGCCGGGCGGCTCCGTGCCCTCGGCCACGCGGTGACGGTGCACCTGGCTGCGCGCATGGTCCGGAACCGCGCCCACCTCGACGAGCTGCTCGCGGCTATGGCGCAGTCCGGTGTGGACGACGCATTCGTCGTCGGCGGCGACGCCACCCCTCCCGAAGGCCCGTATGCGTCTGCGGTCGAGCTCCTGCCGCTCGTCCACGAGCATCCGAACCGGCCGCCCACGCTCGGGATCACGGGCTATCCCGAGGGGCATCCCCTGATCGACTCCGCCGCGCTCGCCGACGCGCTGGCGCAGAAGAGCCCGCTCGCCGACTACATCACCACGCAGCTCTGCTTCGATCCGAAGGTGGTGCTCGCGTGGGTGACGGCGACGCGTGAGGCGGGCATCGCGCTCCCGGTGTTCGTCGGCCTGCCCGGCATCGTCGACCGGGCCAAGCTGCTCGAGATCTCCATGCGGGTCGGTGTCGGCCCCTCGCTCTCGTTTCTCAGGAAACAGGGCGGCCTGCGGAACCTGCTGCGCCTCTCGGCGGGCTCGGCCGACAGCCTGTACGACGCGCTCGCGCCGCGGGTCGGCGATCCCGGCCTGAACATCACGGGGTTCCACTACTTCACGTTCAACCGCGTCCTGGACACGTGGCGCTGGGAGCAGGGAAAACGAACCGGACTGGAATAGAATCGGCCCAGAAACCCTCTAGGGAGGTCACGCCGAAATGACGCACAAGAGCCTCGAAGAGAAGCTGCAGGCGGCCGGCAGCCCGGTCGAGATGGCCCGGAACTCGCAGATCGGGCCGTACGTCTACCCGAAGGTGGCCGCCGAGTTCACGAACTGGAGGGACGAGCAGGTGGCCTGGCAGGAGACGTGCGCACTGTTCGACCAGTCGCACCACATGACCGACCTCTACGTCGAGGGGCCCGACGTCATCGCGCTCTTTTCAGCGCTCGGCGTGAACACGTTCCAGAACTTCCAGGTGAACAAGGCCAAGCAGTTCGTCGCCTGCAACCACGACGGCTACGTGATCGGCGACGGGATCCTGTTCTTCCTCGACGAGAACAGGGTCAGCCTCGTCGGCCGTCCGTCCGCCCACAACTGGGTGCAGTACCACGCCGAGACCGGGAAGTACGACGTGACCGTGGAGCGCGACGAGCGGACCGCGGCCAACCCGACCGGGCGGCGGAAGATCTACCGGTTCCAGGTCCAGGGGCCGACCGCGCTCCAGGCGCTGGAAAAGGCGACCGGCGGGGCGCTGCCCGAGATCAAGTTCTTCAACATGGGGGAGATCACGATCGCGGGCCACACGGTCCGCGCCCTGCACCACGGCATGTCCGGCGTCCCCGGGCTCGAGCTGTTCGGCCCCTGGGAGGAGGGAGACGACGTCAGGGCTGCCATCGTCGAGGCCGGGAGCGACTTCGGGCTCCGCCAGGTGGGCTCGCGGGTCTACGCGACGAACACGCTGGAGTCGGGCTGGATTCCGTGTCCCCTGCCGGCGGTGTTCACCGGCGAGGCGATGAGGCCCTACCGGGAGTGGCTGCCGGCAAACGGCTACGAGGGCACCGGCTCGCTCGGCGGCAGCTTCTACTCCGACGACATCGCCGACTACTACCTGACCCCGCACGAGCTCGGCTACTGGCCCTTCGTCAAGTTCGACCACGACTTCGTCGGCCGCGAGGCGCTCGAGGCGATGGCCGACGACCCGAAGCGGAAGAAGGTCACGCTGGCCTGGAACGGCGAGGACGTCGCCCACGCGATGGGGACGCTGTTCGAGAAGGGGCTCGCAGCCAAGTACATCGACCTCCCGCTGTCGAACTACGCGACCTGGCCGTACGACAAGGTGCTGGGCGAGAGCGGAGTCGTCGGCGTGTCGACGTTCTCCGGCTACAGCTACAACGAGCGCTCGATGCTCTCGCTGGCCATGGTCGACGCCGACGTCGAGCTGGGGGCCGAGGTCGTCCTGGTCTGGGGCGAGGAGGGCGGGGGATCGTCCAAGCCCGTGGTCGAGCGCCATGTGCAGGCGGAGATCAGGGCGGTCGTCAGCCCGTGCCCGTACTCCGAGGTCGCGCGCACGTCGTACGCCGAGGGCTGGCGCACCAAGGCTGCGGTTTCGTAGCTCTACTCAGCCGACCAGGTCGACCAGGGCTGCGACGAGCTCGGTCGTCGCCGAGAGCTGCGGTGCGTGGTCCGCGTCCAGCTCGACGACCCGCTCGCAGGGGTGCTCGGCGATCATGCGGCGCTGGAGCGCGGGAGGGATCGAGTTGTCCTGCGTCGTGAGCACGTACGAGCGCGGAATCGCAGCCAGTACGGCGTCGTCGACGCTGACGGGCGCCGCAAACGGCGCGACCGCCTGGGGCCTGCGGCGGGCAACGGCCCAGGCCGTCTGTTCCGGCGTGCAGCAGTTGTAGATCGCGGCCGCCGACGCCTCGTCCGAGAGCGTGGCCACCGGCGGGTCGCCCTCGACGACGATGTTCGCCTGGATCATGTCGCCCTCGCCTTCCGGGAGGCGCGTGAGGTCGAGCAGGCTCTGTCCGTCGGCGGGCATGAACGCGGCGACGAAGACGAGCGAGGCGACCCGATCCGGACAGTTGCCCGCCGCCTGCGTGACGATCGCGCCCCCCATGCTGTACCCGACGAGGACGGCCGGGTCCGGGCGCTGCGCCAGCACCTCGCAGACGCGGTCGGCGCAGCTTCCGAGCGTGACGCCCTCCACCGGAGTCCGGTCGTCCCCGCCGCCGGGAAGGTCGAGCGCCTCGACCGTGTGCCCCGCCGCGCGAAGCGGCTCGATCAGCGGCTCCCAGCTCCAGGCGCCGCCGAAGGCACCGTGGACGAGGACGAGACGGGCCATAACCCGACGAGCTTAACGCACACTCAATGCCGCTTTACGCCCGGCTTGCAACCGGCCCGGCGGGCGGCCGTCTCACATCGTGGACGCATGAGTGCACGCACGTTCACCTCGATCAGCTTCGCCGTGGTGGTCACCGCCGTGGCCGCCACGCTCATTCCCGCCGCGTCGGCACGGCCGGTTGTCCCCGCCCGGCCTCCGGTCGTCGCCGGCGCGCGCGGGATCGAGGTGTTCGCGACGCACACGCAGGGCACGTTCGCGGGTGTGCTGAGCGGCCCCCTGTCCGGCGGCTGGACCGCGGTCGTCGACCACACTCCCCTCGGCCCGAACGCCCGGATCACCGGCGGCACGCTCACGCTGAGCACGAGGCTGAACGGCCGGGCGGTGACGCTTCGAGGCCGGTTTGCACGCGGCTCGGTGACGAACACGAACCCGGGCGCCGGTTGCACGAACCAGGTGTTCACGGTCGTCGGCGACATCGTCGACGTCTCCGGCACGGGCCGGGGAGCGAAGAACGGCACCGGCAAGCTCGCCGTCACGCTGACGCACCACCGTGCCAGGTTCCTCGGCTCGTGCGTGACCTACTTCGCGACGGAGACAGGGACAGTCACGCTGTCCGTGTGAGCGATGCGCCCGGGCCTTCAACTCGACGAGATCGCGCTCATCCACGGCATCCCGCCCTGGTTGATCGACGCAACCTGCCCGACGCCGGGGCTGCGCGGACGGCTGGCGTGGCGCCTGCGGGCGACCGCCTACCGCGTCGGCCTCCGGCGGCTCGCCGCGCTCAGGCTCGACCGCGACTGATCGCCGATTTCACCCCCTCAGGGTGATTGACGGTCGCTGAAGAAGCCTTAGCGTCGGTGTCACTCGTCTGAACCCTCGAACCGGGAGTGACATGTCAACACAGGCAGTTTCCGGCCGGCAGTCGGGCTGGGTGACCTTCTCGGCTGTCGTGCTGTTCGCCGTGGGCTTCTTGAGGATCATCACGGCGATCAGCTACTTCGCCAACAGCCACAGGATCAACAACCTCACGGGTCACGCCTTCAGTGGCCATCTCTGGGCCTACGGCATCTGGGATCTCTGCATCGCGGGGCTCGCCCTGCTTGCGGGCTTCTCGCTCATGGAGGGCGGCGGCTTCGGGCGCACGGTCGCGTACATCTGGGGCGTCCTGGTCATCGTCCAGAGCTTCCTGATCATGGCCAGTGAGCCGTGGTTCGGGTTCGGGATGCTGGTCCTCGCGTCGCTGGTCGTGTTCGGGCTCGCGTCGTCGTCCGAGTCGGAGCAGATCTGATGACCAGGCGAAACTGGATCCTCATCGCGGTCGCCGTCGGCATCGGAGCGGCGATCCTGATCGGCATCTTCGGCGGCCGGGGCGGCGACAGCTCCAGCTCCACCACGTCGACCACCGCTCAGCAGAGCCTGTGCACCAGCCTCGACAGCCTCGAGAGCGCGACGAAGAGCCTGACCAGCCTCAGCCCGCAGTCGGCGTCGAAGAGCGACTACCAGAGCGCCGTGACCAGCATCCAGAACGACTGGAAGCAGGTCCAGGCCGACGCGAGCGCCGTTGCGAGCAGCACGATGAGCACGCTCACCGCCTCGTGGGACGCGTTCTCACAGGCCGTCCAGAGCGTTCCGGGCAGCGCCTCGGTGAGCACGTCGCTCCAGGACGTGCAGACCCAGGGCCAGGCACTCGCGACGACGACCCAGTCGACGCTCACCAGCCTGTCGTGCTCGTAGGAGCGCCGACGCGCCTGCGGTAGGCACCGCTCACTCCAGGAGGACCGGCCCGGGCGTCATCCGAACAGGGTGATGCCCGGCCGGGCCTGCTCCGGTCTACGATGCCGAGCGTGACGCACGGGGACGCCGGGCCGGGAACGGCCCCGGACAGCGGCGATGCCCCGCGTCGTCGAGCCTCGCTGGCCGGTCGGACTGGCCGTCGCGGTGTTCATCGCGCTCACGCTCGTTCTGCGGCTCTCCCTGCCGCATCGTCTCTCCATCGGCCCGGACTGGCTCCTTCCCTCGGTGGAGTTCGTCCTGCTCATCGCTCTGCTGACGGCCGATCCGGCCCGCATCGGCCACAGCCGTGCGAAGTGGCTCCGGCGGATCTCGATCCTGCTGATCCTCTCGCTCGTCGTCGCCGCGGTGTCGTCGACCGTGATCCTCGTCGCCGACCTGATCAAAGGCGGGAACGTGACGAACTCGGCCGGAACCCTGCTCGCCTCGGGCGGCGTCATCTGGATCGGGAACTGCCTCGTCTTCGCCCTGCTCTACTGGGAGTTCGACGGGGGCGGGGCGCTCGCCCGCGCCATGGGAAAGGCGGACTATCCCGATTTCGCCTTCCCGCAGCACATGAACACCGACCTGGCACCGCCTGGCTGGCGCCCGACCTTCGTGGACTACCTCTACCTCGGTCTCACCAACGGCATCGCGTTCAGCCCCACGGACACGATGCCGCTCGTGCCCTGGGCGAAGCTGGCGATGGCCCTCCAGTCGATCATCTCGCTGGTCATCATCGGCCTCGTGATCGCCAGAGCCGTGAACATCTTCACATGAGCGGGCTGATCGCCGAGGTCGCGGTCCTCGGGCTCGCCGTCGCCTTCACGAGCCCAACCTCGGTGGTCACCGTGATCGTCCTGCTCAGCATGTCGAACGGTGTGCGGCGGGCGGTCGCGTTCATCTGCGGGTGGGTCCTCGCGATCGGAGTGCTCGGGGTGCTGCTGATCTCCGTCCTGAACGGCCAGGACTTCAGCTCGACTCGAGACGACGCCGTCGCAGACCGCCTCGGCGATCGAGATCGTGCTCGGCTGCCTGCTCCTGGTCACCGCACTGCGTCTCTACCGCCGTCCGAGGAAACCGAAGGAGCACGAGTCCACGCCCGGCTGGCTCGACCGTGTCGATCGGTCGAACTGGCTCCTAGGCATCGCCGTCGGAGCCGTCATGCTCAGCTACGCGCTCACCCTGGCCGCCGGCGCCGAGATCCTCAAGGCGAACGTCAGCACATCCCAGGCCGCTGTGGCCTACCTCGTGTTCGCACTCACGTCGATCGTGACGATCGCCGCCCCCGTCGTGGTCGTCGTCGTCGCGCCGGACCGCTCCGCGAAGGTGCTGGCCGACTGGAAGGAATGGCTGCTCGGGCACTCGCGCTCGATTGCGCTGATCGCGGCCATCGTGATCGGCGTCTTCCTGATCGTCAGGGGCGCCCGCGATCTGATCGCATGAGCTTTACGATGCGCGTGATGTGAGCGCCGCCGCGGCGACGGCCGCTGCCCCGGGAGGAAAGCACTTCCGCTGGAAGCGCTGGCTGCTGTTCGCGCTCGTGATCGTGGTGATCGGCGCCGCGGCGAACCTCCTCGGCTGGAACATCAGAGGCTGGTTCAAGGATCTGTGGGACACCATGACGAGCATCCCGCTCGGCTACCTGCTGGCGGCGTTCGTGCTCAAGACGGTGCAGACGACCGCGGTCGCCTTCGCCTACTACTCGATCCTCCGCTTCGCCTATCCCGGAAAGATCCGCTGGCTGCAGATCTGGGCCGCCTACGCGGCCGCGGTTGCGCTCAACAACATCCTGCCGGCGAGCCTCGGCACGCTGGTGCTGCTGATCATGTTCACGCAGTTCATCCCGGACATGACCTTCGCCGGCAGCCTCGCCGTGTACGGGGTGCAGAAGATCTTCTTCATGTTGATCGGGACGTTCACCTACCTGTACCTGTTCCTGTCGGTCAGCGGCTCCTTCGACATCAAGTTCTCGTTCGTCCACACCCACCCCTGGGCGACGGCGGTGCTGCTGATCGGCGGCGTGGTCCTGATCTACCTGCTGGCGCGGCGGTTGTGGCCCAGGATCCTGAACTGGTGGGAGGACGCGAAGGAGAGCGGCCAGATCCTCGCGCACCCGCGCAAGTACATGCTGCTGGTGTTCCTGCCCGAGCTGATCAGCTGGCTGGCGATGCTCGGCGTGATGGCGGTATTCCTGGCCGCGTACGACATCCCGGTGACCTTCGACACGCTCATGCGCCTCTGCGGCGGCAACTCGATCGCGAGCCTCTTCTCGGTCACGCCGGGCGGGGCGGGCGTCAACCAGGCGTTCAACGTCGCCTCCCTGAATGGAATCACCAGCCCGCAGAACGCGGCCGCCTACTCGGCCGCGCAACAGCTGGTCACGACCGCGTGGAACCTCCTGTTCGCGATCGTGCTGATGACGCTGGCCTTCGGCTGGTCGGGCAGCAAGAGCCTGGTCGGAGAGTCGTATGCCGAGGCCAAGCAGAAGCAAGCCGAGCAGAAGGCGGCACACAAGGCCAAGAAGGAAGCCAAGCGCGCTGCCAAGGCCGCCGGCGACTCCGGCCCTGCCGCGTGAGCTGGGTCGACGCGGAGCTCGTCGTCGTCTCGATCGCGGCGATGCTCTCGCCGCTGACGCTGACCTGGTCGGTGCTCGCGCTCGTTCTGAGCAAGCGTCCCCTGTACACGGGCATCTGGTTCTATCTCGGCGCGCTCGTCGCCACGCTCGCGATCGGCATCGCAGCCGCCTTCGTGCTCGGGAACACGGCTGCATCCCACCACGGATCGACCCCGAAGACGTGGGTCGCGATCCTCGACGTGATCGGCGCCGTCCTGCTCACCGTCTGGGTCGTCCTCATGCTCCGGCGCCCGCCGAACCCGGAGAAGGTAGCCAGCATGATGAGGCAGATGAGCAAGGTCGCCACGTCGCGCTGGATGGCGATCCTCGCCGCCGGCGCGCTGCTCGCCAACCCGGGTGTGTTCATCCCCTTCGCGCTGAAGACGATCTCCGAGACGAACCCGACCCACGTCGAGTATTTCGTCCAGTGGGTCTTCTTCACGCTCGTCTCGCTGCTCCCGCTCGCCGCCGCGATCCTGATGATCCTCGTCGCCCGCGACTGGGCCAAGCGAATCCTCGGCCGTGCCCGCGACTGGCTTCAGATACACGCGAGACACATCGCGGCCGCGATCATCCTGCTCCTCGCCCTCTCGCTGCTGCGCGGTGGCATCGCCGGGCTGACGAGCTAGGCTGACAGCCGTGGACGAGCTGGAGGTTGCGAACCGGTTCCGGGCGGCGCTCGAGGAAGCCGTCCGCAGCGGGAGCCCGGACGGGGTCTACCCGCTCCTCGCGTCCGACGTGGAGTGGGTCGCACCCCAGCGCACGCTGCACGGCATCGACGAGGTCAGAGACCAGCTCACCTGGATCAAGCCGTCCGAGACGTTCGACTTCGAGTTCGGGGAAGGCGAGTGGGTCGCCCACGGCGACGGCCGGGTCACGTGCGACGTGCACGAGGTCTACCGGCTGAAGACGACCGGCGACGTCGGCTACGAACGCGACCGGCACGTCGAGCTCACGATTCGCGACGGCACGATCTGCCGGTACGAGATGCGAAACGTGGGCTAACCGGCGACGGCGCGCCGCCGGTGCGACAGCACGACGTCGAGCACCTCGCCGACGGTCGTCGTCTGCACGAGCGAGTGGCGCAGAGGCGCACCGCGACGAACCTTGTACCGGTTCCGCCGCCCGACCTTGATGCGCTCGAGGTAGTTCTCGCTCGCCAGGTCGCCCAGGATCGCCTGCGTCGCACGCTCGGTGATCCCCACCAGATCGGCGATGTCGCGCACGCGCAGGTCGGGGTCGTCGGCGACGCACGTGAGGACGAAGAAGTGGTTCGTGAAGAACGTCCAGCGAGGACCCGCGTCGTGACCGTTCGACGCGCCCCCGATGTCGCGCAATTGGTCCATCTCACTCCTCGATTCGACTGTCGGCCTCCTCGTTGTATCACGCTGCGGAGCAATCGCGCCGTAATCGCGAGGTAGCCTTGCCCCGTGGGAAAGAGCCTGTTCGAGAAGATCTGGGAGGCTCATGTCGTCCGGGAGGCCGCGGGCGAGCCCACGCTCGTCTACATCGATCTCCACCTCGTGCACGAGGTCACGTCGGCCCAGGCCTTCGACGGCCTGCGCCTCGCGGGACGCGCGCTGCGCCGGCCCGACCTGACGGTCGCCACCATGGATCACAACGTGCCGACGCTGCCCGGCCCGATCGAGGACCCGCTCGCCCGGGCGCAGCTCGACGCGTTGCGGCGAAACTGCGAGGAGTTCGGCGTCCGCCTCTATGCAACCGGGAGCGGGCGTGAGGGGATCGTCCACGTGATCGGGCCCGAGCTCGGCCTCACCCAGCCGGGCACGACGATCGTCTGCGGTGACAGCCACACCTCGACCCACGGCGCCTTCGGTGCGCTCGCGTTCGGTGTCGGCACCTCGGAGGTGGAGCACGTGCTCGCCACGCAGACGCTTCCCCTGGTGCGGCCGAGGACGGCGCTCGTCCGCTTCGACGGATCGCTGCCGCCGGGCCTGACCCCGAAGGACGTCGTTCTCGGCATGATCGGCCAGATCGGTGTGGGAGGCGGCGCCGGGCACGTGTTCGAGTACACGGGCGAGGCGATCCGCGGGTTCTCGATGGAGGGGCGCATGACGCTCTGCAACATGTCGATCGAGGCCGGCGCCCGCGCGGGCATGGTCGCGCCCGACGACACCACGTTCGACTATCTGGAGGGCCGCGAGTTCGCGCCCTCGGGAGCCGCGTGGGAGCAGGCGCTCGATCGCTGGCGCGCGCTCGCATCGGACGAGGGAGCGCGCTACGACCGGGAGATCGTCGTCGACGTCGCAGCGCTCGAGCCGCAGGTGACGTGGGGGACGAATCCGGGCATGGTCGCGCCGGTCGGCGGCGTCGTGCCCGATCCGGCCGCCTACGGCGATCCGGACGACCGGGCCGCCGTCGAGCGCGCGCTCACGTACATGGCGCTCGAGCCGGGAACGCCGATCGGGGAGATCCGGATCGATCGCGTGTTCATCGGCTCGTGCACGAACGCGCGCATCGAGGACCTGCGGGCGGCGGCCGCGGTGGCGGCGGGAAAGAGCGTCGCTCCGGGCGTCAAGGCGCTCGTCGTGCCGGGCTCGGCGGCCGTGAAGCGCCTCGCGGAGGAGGAGGGCCTCGACCGGATCTTCGTCACGGCAGGCTTCGAGTGGCGGAACGCCGGCTGCTCGATGTGCCTCGGCATGAACCCGGACGTCCTGCAGCCGGGCGAGCGGTGCGCCTCGACCTCGAACCGGAACTTCGAGGGGCGCCAGGGACGGCTGGGGCGCACGCATCTGGTCAGTCCCGCGATGGCGGCCGCCGCGGCGATCGCCGGCCACTTCGTGGACGTGCGCGAGCTGGATGTCGAGGCGGTGCCGGCGTGAGGCCGTTCAGGCGCGTCACGGCAGTAGCCGCGGTGCTCGACCGCGCCGACGTCGACACCGACCAGATCATGCCCAAGGAGTTCCTGAAGCGGATCGAGCGCACGGGCTTCGGCGAGTTCCTGTTCTTCGACTGGGCGAAGGACCCGGACTTCGAGCTGAACCGGCCCGAGTACCGCGAGGCGAGGATCCTGCTCGCGGGCCGCAACTTCGGGTGCGGCTCGTCGCGTGAGCACGCGCCCTGGGGGCTGCAGGACCACGGCTTCGACGTCGTGATCGCGCCGTCGTTCGGCGACATCTTCCGTCAGAACTGCGTCAAGATCGGCCTCGTCCCGATCGCGCTCCCGGCCGCGCAGGTCAAGCGGCTGCAGCGCTTCGGCGGGCAGGAGCTGACCGTCGACCTCGAGCAGCAGACGATCGAGGACCCGAGCGGCGAGCTGACGCCGTTCCCCTTCGACGCGTTCGAGCGCCACCGCCTGCTGAACGGCCTGGACGACATCGGCCTGACGCTCGAGCACGAGCCGGCAATCGCGGCGTTCGAGGCTCGGAGCCTACGAGGCTAGGTCAAGGCGCTTCGACGGGTGAAACTGTTCTGCGCATCACGCAATGGTTCTTGCCCTTGGGCCGGTCGTAGCTGAAGCCGGTCTGCTCATAGAGGCTGCGCGTGGCGTTGTAGAGAAACGAGGACGAAACCTTCTTGCCCTGCGTGTCCTGCGGATAGCCCTCCACGACGCCACCGCCTGCCTTCGCGATCAGGTCGAGGGCACCGCGAAGCGCGACACCTGCGACGCCTTTCCGTCGATAGTCCCTGTCGACGAAGATGCACGTGATGCGATAGTCGGGCGGCTCATCCGTGCGGGTCGCCTCGTAGTCCTTCCGGTGATGGATGTTCGGGAGCTCCGCCGGAGAGCCGTACTGGCACCAGGCCACCGCGGCGTCGCCGTCGAAGACCAGGGCCGCATGAGCGTCGCCCTCGCGAACGAGACGCTCCTTCCAGGGGCGACCTTTTTCGCCCTCGGGCCTGCCGACCCGCGAATGGAACCAGGTGCACCAGCAGCCGCCGAACCCCATGCCCTTGTGCTTCTCAGCGAGGCGGGCGAAGGCATCCCAGGTCGAGGCATCGAGCGGCCTGATCGCGTACTCGCTCATTGCACCCTCCGTTCACCGGCTCTGGTCAGCTGACGAGCGAGGGAGTCTACGCGCGTCCGTGCTGCATAGAGGTGCCGAGACCGGCTAGTTTTGGCTCTACTGGCGACGTGGCCGAGTGGCTAGGCAGAGGCCTGCAAAGCCTCGTACAGCGGTTCGAGTCCGCTCGTCGCCTCTCTTCTCTCCAGGGACCTCACCCGCTCGGCGTCGAGCGTGGTTCCTGCACGTTCGCGCGGGCGTGGTCGCGCGGCAGGCCGAGGCGCTCGCGGGCCAGCTCGCGGAAGGCCCAGTCGCGGAGCAGGGTGTTGCGGTGGCTATTGCCTCCGATCGACATGTCCCGGTACAGCCGCTCGAGCCGCTGGCCCTTGCCACCGGCGCTCGAGCCGGCGGTGCGGAAGAGGTCCGACTGCACCGTCTCCCAGGCCTGGATCATCACCTCGCGCGCGATGCAGCCGATGCGGTGGTCGTCGCCGTAGGAGTACGGGATGCCCTCGTCGACGAAGCGCCGGCAAAGCTCCATGTGCTGCTCCGCCGCGCTGATCAGCGCGGCCTCGGCCGTCGCGATCCTGGCCAGGGCCTGACCGAACCAGCGCTGGTAGTCGGGGTCGAGCCTCCGCGGGATCATCGGCGGCAGCGGCGTCAGCTTCGTCGACAGCATGGCCTCGTACTCGTCGAGCGCGTTGTAGGCGGCGCCGACCATGAGCGCGCCGAGCGTGATCGTGAAGCAGCCGAGCGCACGGCCGCCGTACATCGGGTTGCCGTGCAGCCGTAGCCCGGGAGTGCCTGCGCTCACGTCGACGTCGACCATCAGCGTGTCCTCGAGACCCCAGTGCGCGGGAATCCGCCCGCGCTCGAAGGTGATGCTCTGCGAGCCCGAGCCCTTCATCCCGAGCAGGTCGCCCCAGTCGTCGAGCATCGTCCACTCGCTCTTCGGCGCAACGAACAGGAGCATGCGCGGCATGCCGTGCTCGTTCTCGCCCGGGAGCACGGCCTGCCCCATGTAGTGCGTGGAGAAGGGGATCCCGGAGCAGTACGAGACCGTGCCGTTCAGCTCGTAGCCGCCGTCGACCGGCGTCGCCGGCCCGATCGGCGCGGCCACCGACGCGGCACGGAAGTCGCCGTCGCCGAAGATCTCGGCCTGGGCCGGCTCCTCCCACCAGGAGGCGATCTGGAGCGCGTGCGCCGAGGCGAGCCCCATGCACCAGGCCGTGTTGACGCAGCCGCGGGCCACCTCGACCAGCAGCCGCGCGAAGGTCGGCACGTCGAACTCGTAGCCGCCGTAGCGCCGCGGCACGTAGAGCCGGTAGAAGCCCGCCTCCAGGAACTCCCGGTGCAGCTCGTCCGAGTAGTAGGTGCGCTCCTCGCACTCCGCCTGCTGCTCGACGAGCCGCGGCCGGAGGGCGACGGCCCGCGCGATCATCTCCTTCGGCGTCAGCCCGGCCTCGGTCACGCGCGTCACCGCATCGACGCGGGCCAGATCCCGTGGCGACCCGGCATCAGGATCCCGTTCGGGTCGAGAGCATCCTTGATCGTCTCGGTGAAGTGCCGGTAGGCGTGGCCGTTGAAGGAGTACTGCTCGGCGGCCAGGTCCATGAAGTCGAGGTGCGCGCGGTACTCGCCGTACCCCTGCGCTCCGGCCTCGCGGACGAGGAGCTTGCAGGCGTCGTAGGCACCCCGCACCTGCTGCTCGTTCGTGGTGTCGAAGATGACCATCGTGATGTGGACGAAGCTGCGCGCGTTGATCGGGAGCAGCGCGGCGAGGTAGTCGAGGTTCGCCTTCCGCTCGATCCGGTCGCGCAGCAGCCCGCAGACCTCGACGGCGTGCTTCCCCGTCATCGGCGCCACCGGCGAGAACCCGACGTGTCCGCCCTTCTCGCCGCCGTACCAGCCGGTCATGGTGTTGAGGTCGAGGTTGGGGATGCCGATCTCGACCAGCTCGACCGGATGCTCGATCTTGTCGTACTCGTCCGGCGCGTACTTGCTGCCCCACACCTCGGCGCCCTCGATCCGCGAGAAAGCCTCCTGCACGCGCTTGAACTTGAGGTCGACGATGTCCTCGTGGCCGTAGATCGCGAAGCGCATGATCCAGCGGCCGATCTCCAGCTCGCGCGCGATCCGGTCGATCACGCGTCCGGGATCGGCTCGTCCCCGGAGTGCCACTTCGAGCGTCCCTCGGTCGTCAGTACCGCGGCGAGCAGGAGCGTGTTCAGCACCTGCGGCACGCCCTCGATGCTCTTGTCGAGCATCAGCTCGCGCAGCGTGTCGATCACCTGCGGCAGGTCGGAGTCCTTCCAGACCCGGAGCCAGCACGGCATGTAGCACTCCGGCGTCGGCAGCAGCCAGACGCCCATCTTCGTGACGATGCCGTAGTTCGACTGCATGAACAGCTGGTCCGGCGTCGGGCCGAGCCCGCGCTTGTAGACGTGCGCCGCCTTGCCGTTCGGGATCCCCCAGCCACCCGTTCGCATGACCTCGCCGTTCGGGAGCACCACCTCCATCCCGCACTGCATCATCTGGTCCTGCCCGTACGGCAGGTAGGTGATGCCGTGGTCGAGCGTGTTGCCGATGACGCTTCCCCAGCCGAGGTCCGCAACCGAGAGCCGCAGCTTGTGCCCGCCCGCCTCGATCGCCTCGTAGAGGTCGAACCAGCGGACGCCCGGCTCGACGACTGCGTAGGCGCACTCCTCGTTGATCTCGAGCACCCGGTTCATGCGCCGGAGGTTGACGACGACCGAGCCTCGCACCCGGGGCGAGGAGCCCCCGTACCCGTTGTTCCGGCCGACTCCGGAGACCCAGAGCGGCACGCGACGCTCGTTGGCGATCCGCAGGATGGCCTGGATCTCCTCGACGGAGTCCGGCTGGACGACGGCCGAGGCCTCGTAGTCGTCCCAGGTGCGGAACCAGAACGGGTCACGGAACTCGAGCAGGTCATCCTCGGCGGTGAGCACGTGGTCGGCGCCGACGACCTGCTCGAAGTCGCGAAGCGCGGCGGACAGGACCTGCTCCGAGATGGTGGGGGGAAGCGTCATGGACACGGGGGCCTCCGCGGACGTGGAGAACGGGTGGCCGAGTATAGGACGTCCGACGAGTTCCAATCCCTCCCGCTCCTTGAACCGGGAGAGCCCCGGGAATGGCGTATGGTCGTTCTGTGGCAGGCGAGCTCGACATCGACGACGTCGTCACCGTCGCCGAGTTCCGGTCGGCGTTGCGGGTGTTCCTGCGTCGCTCCGAGCTGGTGGCCGACGCCTGCGGGTTGACGCCGCAGCGCTACCTCCTGCTGCTGATGATCAAGGGAGCGCCGGACCGGAGCGGGCGCTCGACGGTGACCGAGCTCGCCGAGCGCCTGCAGCTCGCGCAGAGCACGGTGACCGAGCTCGTCGCACGCAGCGTCGAGGCGGGGCTGATCGAGCGGGAGACCTCCGCGACGGATGCCCGCGTCACGTACCTGCGCCTGACGCCGGAGGGCGAACGCCGCCTCGCCTGCTCCTTCACGGGCCTGAGCGCCGAGCGCAGCGCGCTCTACGAGGCAATCGGCACGCTGCGGCCCGCCTGAGGCGGGCACACGGCGTGCGGTCGAGTGGTGTGACTAAGGGGTGCGGCTAGATCGCGCTCGATACGGCGTTGATCGCGCCGGAGATCCCACCGGCAAGCGCGGTGAAGACGCCGACGACGGCAAGCGTGATCACGCCGAGCACCACGGCGTACTCCGCCATCGTCTGCCCTTCCTCACGCCTACTGACGAGAAACAGATACGGCTTCAGAAACACGGTGCAGCTCCTTCCCAGATCGCCCTACGATGGAGTCGTCATCGCCTTCCGGTGCCGAGAGGAACATCCCCTGAAGCGGGGATCCGAGCCGATTCGTCCTCACAGAGCGCACACAGGGCTCGGGTAGACTCGGTTGCCGGTCGTGAGGGCAGGGAATGAGCAGTCTGTGGGCACCGCGGTGCTCGGTGCCGGGCCGGCCGGTCTGACGGCCGCCTACGTCCTCGCGGCCCGCGGGGCACCCGGCGTCGTGTACGAGGCGGACGGCATGGTCGGCGGGATCGCCAAGACGGTCCGCTACGACGGCTACCGCTTCGACCTCGGCGGCCACCGGTTCTTCACCAAGCTCGCGCCGGTACAGCGGATCTGGGAGGACCTGATGGGCGACGACTTCCTGGTCCGCCCACGTCTGTCGCGGATCTACTACGACGGGAAGTTCCTCGCCTACCCGCTGCAGGCCCGCGACGTCGTCAGCCGCCTCGGCCTCTACGAGTCGGCCATGTGCTCGTTCTCCTACTTCTGGAGCCGCCTGAGCCGCGGCCGGGACGAGCCGAAGAGCTTCGACGACTGGGTCACGATCCACTTCGGAAAGCGGCTGAACCAGACCTTCTTCCGCTCCTACACCGAGAAGGTCTGGGGCATTCCCGGTTCCGAGATCCAGTCCGAGTGGGCGGTGCAGCGGATCAAGGACTTCTCGTTCTGGCGCGCGCTGCTCGCCGTGCTGCACCTGCAGCGGGGGACGATGACGACCCTGATCGAGGAGTTCCACTATCCGCGGCTCGGGCCGGGACAGATGTGGGAGCGCATGCAGGAACGCGTCGAGTCGCGCGGCATCCCCGTGCACATGAACCACCGGGCGACGTCGATCCGCCACGAGCACGACATCGTGTACGAGATCACCGTCGAGTCGGACGGTCGTTCGACCGACGTTCCGGTCGACGCCGTGCTCTCGTCGATGCCGCTCGGCGAGCTCATCCTGCAGCTCGATCCGGCACCGCCGGACGACATCGTCGCCGCGGCGCACCGCCTGCGCTATCGCTCGCTGTGCCTCGTCGCGCTGATCATCGACTGCGAGCAGCCCTTCCCCGACAACTGGATCTACCTCCACGATCCCGGCACGAGAGCCGGGCGCGTCCAGAACTTCGGCGCCTGGAGCCCCGACCTCGTCAAGCCCGGAACGACCTGCCTCGGCGTCGAGTACTTCTGCTTCGAGGGCGACGACATCTGGGAGATGTCGGACGAGGAGGCGGTCGTCCTCGCCACCGACGAGCTGGCCCGGATCGGCCTCGTCGACCCGGCCGACGTCGTCGACGGCGTCAAGGTGCGTGTCCCGAAGGCCTATCCGATGTACGACCCGTACTACCGCGAGTCCGTCGCGGTCATCCACGGCTACCTGGCCGCGTTCGAGAACCTGAAGACGTTCGGGCGCAACGGGCTGCACCGCTACAACAACCAGGATCACTCCATGTGGACCTCGATCCTCGCCACACTGAACCTCCTCGACGGCACGAACCACGACGTCTGGGCCGTGAACACCGAGGCCGAGTACCACGAGGAGGGCAAGATCGTCGACGAGCTGCTCGACGTCGAGCTCGTTGGCTAGCAGCTCCGGCCCCTCGCTCTCGATCGTGGTCGGCTCGAACGGCGCACCCGGCTCGGTCGAGGCGTGCCTCGCGGCGCTGGCGGAGCAGGTCGACGGGGCGGAGGTGATCGTCTGCGAGCCGCAGGCGAGCCCGGCCGAGCTGCAGGCCCGCTTTCCGTTCGCCTCCTTCCTCGAGCGGCCGGGCGCGCTGGTGCCGTCGCTGTGGCGTGACGGCATCGACGCGGCCTCCGGGCCGTCGGTGGCGCTGACGATCTCGCCGATGCGGCCCGCCCCGGACTGGGTCTCGGCGCTGCGCGAGCGCCTGGGGGAGGACGAGGTGGTCGCCGGGGCGATCGATCCCGGCGAGGGAATGCGGCTCGTCGACTGGGCCGAGTACTTCTGCCGGTACGCGCGCGACATGCGCCCGTTCGCGCGCCGGGAAAATCCCGAGATTCCCGGCGACAACTGCGCCTACCGCCGCGACCTGCTCGAGCGCACCCGCGAGCTGTACCGGGACGGCTTCTGGGAGCCGGAGGTCGAACCGGGCTCTCCGGGCGCAGGACGTCCGGCTCTGGCATGACCCGGCCGTCGTCGTCTTCCACGGACGTTCGGCGGGGTTCGCGGCCTTCGTGCGGCAGCGGCTGCTGCACGGCCGGGCCTACGGGCAGCAGCGGGGAAAGCGCTTCGGCGCCGGGAGGAACGCGGCAGGGATCGCCCTCGCCGTCGTCGTGCCCGTGGTTCTCGCCGCACGGACGGCGCGCGAGGTGTTCTCGCGCCATCGCTACCGCGCGCGCTTCCTCGCCTCACTTCCGCTGCTGCTCGTCTTCGACGTCGCCTGGGCGGCCGGCGAGGCTCGGGGCCACCTGGACGCCCTGCGCGGGCGATGAGCGACGCGAGGGGGTCAGACCCCCTGCCGGCCGACCCTCAGCCGGCCCCCGGGCTGTCGGTGGTGATCGCATCCGTCAACGGCATGCCGTATCTGGCCAGGTGCCTGGAAGCGCTCGCAGAGCACTGCCCGCGGGCCGAGGTGGTCGTGGCGGACTGTACGGACGAGCCGACGCGCGCCTCGGTCCGGGAGACGTGGCCGACGGTGACGCTGCTCTCGTTCGACGAGCCGAAGACGATCCCGGAGCTGCGCGCGGCGGGCGTGTTCGCCGCACAGGCGCCGGTCGTGGCGCTGATCGAGGACCACTGCCTCGTCACCGCGGGCTGGTCCGACCGGCTCCTCGCCGCCCAGGCCGACGGGCACGGAGTCGCCGGCGGGCCGATCCGGAACGTCGTCACCGACCGCATCCGCGACTGGGCCGCGTTCTTCTGCGAGTACAGCGCCGTCATGGAGCCGATGCCCCGCGGCATCGTCCCGGGTCTTCCGGGGATGAACGTCTCCTACAGCCGTCCGGCGCTCGAAGCCATCGACGACCTGCTCCGTGAAGGCCGCTGGGAGGGCTGGCTCCATCCCCGCCTCCAGCAGCGCGGCTTCGACCTCTGGTGCGAGCCCGAAGCGGTCGTCGAGCACGACAAGGATTTCGACCTGTCCGAGTTCCTCTCGCAGCGCTATCACTACTCCCGCTCGTACGCAGGCATGCGCAATCCGGAGCTCGGCCGGCGCCGGGTCCTCTACGCGCTCGCGACGCCGCTGCTCATCCCGCTGCTCTACGCGCGCATGGCGCGAAACGTGTTCTCGCGCCGCCGCTGGCGCGGCAGATTCCTCGTCGCGTCGCCGCTGATCCTCGCGTACGTGACCGTCTGGGCCTTCGGCGAGGCGATCGGCTATGCGTTCGGCGGCGGACGCAGCCTCCTGAAGGTCCGCTAGAGAACCGGCATGAGAATCGGCGTCGACGCGACGAGCTGGGTGAACCGGCGCGGCTACGGCCGCTTCGCCCGGAACGCGCTCGGCCGGCTCGTCGACCTCGACCGAGAGACGCACTACGTCTTCGTCATCGACGAGGCCGGCGCCGAGGCGGCGGAGCTGCCGGCCGGCTCGGAGATCCTCCGCGTGGCCGTCTCGCGCCCCCCTGCCGAAGCGGCGTCGGCCGCCTCGTACCGGTCGCCCGCCGATCTCGTGCGGCTCGGCGCGGCCGTCTCGCGTGCGGGGTTCGACGCGTTCCTGTTCCCGTCGCTCTACACCTACTTCCCGTCCGTGCGCGTGCCGACGGTCGTCGGGGTGCACGACCTGATCGCGAACGACTTTCCTGACCTGGTCTTCCCGGACCGGCGGGCGCGCACCTTCTGGCAGATCAAGCAGCGGCTCGCGGTCACGCTCGCGCGGCGGCTGTTCACCGTCTCCGAGGCGTCGCGTGAGGAGATCTCGAGGCGGCTACGGGTGAGCTGCGGAGCGGATCGCGGTCGTGCCCGAGGCTCCCGACCCGATCTTCTCTCCGCGCCTCGGCGCCGAGCGCGACCGCGGGCTCGCCGAGGCGGGGCTCGAGCCGGGGGACCGGTTCCTGCTCTATGCCGGAGGCATCAACCCGCACAAGAACGTCGAGACGCTCCTCGACGCCTACGCGTCGATCCGCACGGCGTCGTCGGCTCCGCTCAGGCTCGTGCTCGTGGGGGAGCTGGACGGCGGCGTCTACTTCTCCGCCGCCCAGGCGGTGCGAGAGCGGATCGCGGCGCTCGGGCTCGACGACGTCCTCCTGCCGGGCCACGTCTCGGACGAGGTGCTCGCCTGCCTGTACAGCGGTGCCTTCGCCGTCGTCGTGCCGTCGCTCGCGGAGGGCTTCGGCCTTCCCGCCGTGGAGGCCGCCGCGTGCGGCGCCCCGGTCGTGCTCAGCGACATCGGGCCCCACCGGGAGACGCTCGGCGACGACGCGCTCTACTTCCCGCCGCGCGACGTGAGCGTGCTCGTGGAGCGGATCGGGCAGCTGCTCGAGTCGGACATGCTCCGCCGCTCGCTCGCGGAGCGGGGGCATCGCCGGGTGGGCCGCTACTCGTGGAACGCGTCGGCGGAGGTGCTGCGCGACCTCGTCCACGGCGTGGCGCGGGAACGGAAGGGCGGGCATGGCTGAGCCGCTCTCCTTCTGCATGGTCACGACCTTCTACCCGCCGTTCCACTTCGGCGGCGACGCGATGTACGTGTACAGGCTCACGAACGCGCTCGCGCGGCGGGGCCATCGGGTCACGGTCGTGCACAGCGAGGACGCCTACCGCGCGCTGGGGGGAACGGAGCCCGCCGGTTCCTTCCCGCACGAGCCAGGTGTGACACTGCGACCGCTGCGAACCGCGTTCCCGGCCGGCGCCGCCACCGCCGCCTACGCGACCGGCCGGCCCATGTTCTACTCCGGTCAGCTGGACGAGGTCTTCCGCGAGCAGCGCTTCGACGTCGTCCACTTCCACAACGTCTCGCTCGCCGGCGGGCCTGCCGTGCTGCGCTACGGGGACGGCGTCAAGCTGTACACGACGAACGAGCACTGGCTCGTCTGCCCGATGCACGTGCTCTTCCGCGACAACCGCGAGCCGTGCGTCGAGCCGCACTGCCTCCGTTGCACGCTCGCCTTCCGGCGGCCGCCGCAGCTCTGGCGCTACACGGGGCTGCTGCAGCGTGAGCTGGCCCACGTCGACCTGTTCCTGTCGCCGAGCAGGTTCACGAAGCAGGCGCACGAGGAGCGCGGCTTTCCCGGGCGGATCCGCCACCTGCCGTACTTCCTGCCGGTCGACGACGCTCCGCCCGCCGAGCCGGCCGCACGCGACCGCCCGTACTTCCTGTTCGTCGGGCGGCTCGAGCGCCTCAAGGGCGTGCAGGTGCTCCTCGAGGCGTTCCGCACCTACCGCGCGGCCGACCTGCTGATCGTGGGGGACGGGAACCAGCGCGCCGAGCTGGAGCGCCAGGCGGCAGGCCTCGATCACGTTCGCTTCCTCGGCCGGGCGCATCCCTCCGAGCTGCCGCCGCTCTACGCGGGAGCGGTCGCGCTCCTCGTCCCGTCGATCGGCTACGAGGTGTTCGGCATCGTCATCCTCGAAGGCTTCGCGCAGCGAACACCGGCGATCGTCAACGACCTGGGCGCGCTTCCGGAGGTCGTCCAAGAGGCCGGCGGCGGCCTCGTCTAC
The DNA here is from genome assembly GCA_963742925.1 of uncultured Actinomycetes bacterium. Taxonomy (GTDB): domain Bacteria; phylum Actinomycetota; class Thermoleophilia; order Gaiellales; family Gaiellaceae; genus PALSA-612. The sequence goes on from CAVUNV010000007.1 coordinate 114,079, forward strand.
AGGACGCCGGCCGAGCTCCTCGAGTCGATGGAGGCGCTCCGAACCGACCCGCAGCGCCGGAAGGACCTGGGAGACGCGGGCCACAGCGCCCTCGGACGGCTGTGGTCGGAACCCGCCCACGTCGAGTCGTACTTCACCCTGATCGAAGAGGCCCGGCACGTCGCGCAGGAGCGCTCGGCTGCGCCGTCTAAGCTAGGCCGTCCGTGACGGTCTGGGCCAGGTACACGAGCTGGACCACCCGCGGCAGGCAGACGAGCTGGGGGAGGGTCGTGCGCAGCTTCGTCGCGCTGGTCTCCGGCGAGAGCGTCGCCCGTCTCTTCGGCCTCATCGCGACATTGATGCTCGCCCGGCGGCTGCATCCGGCCGGCTTCGGCCTGATCACGCTCGGGATCACGCTCGTCGGCTGGTTCGGGGTCGTCGTCGACTCGGGCACCGAGACGCTCAACATCCGCGACATCTCCCGCGCGCCGGAGCGCTTCCGCGAGATCGCCGACCGTGTTCTCGGGCTGCGGCTCGCCCTGGCGGTCGTGGTCGGTGCCGGGTACGCGATCGGCGTCGAGCTGTTCGCGAACTCGAGCGCGAGCCGCTCGGTGCTGCTCCCGTTCGCGCTCGTGATGCCGGCGGTCGCCCTCAACCTGCGGTGGATGGTGCTCGGCCTCCGGAGAGCTCGCGCCATCGCGATCGGCAACGTCGTCGCCCGGATCGTGTTCCTGATCGGTGTCGCGCTGCTCGTCTCCAGCCAGCAGGACATCCTGCGCGTGCCGTACCTGCAGGCGCTGAGCGAGCTCGCGTACGGGCTCGTGATCATCGCGATGGTCGCCCGAGGTTTCGGGGTCACGCGCCCCAGGATCGACCTCGTCGCGTGGAAGGAAACGCTGCGGGGAAGCCTCCCGCTGATGATCCACGGCTTCGCGCGCTCGGCCCTCGTCACCTCGGACCTGCTGCTGGTCGACCTGCTGCTCGGTCCGCACGACCTGGGTCTCTACGCCGCAGCGTCGAAGACGCCGCTCTTCTTCTCGGCGGCGATCGGGCTGTTCTCGGTCTCGTTCCTCGCCGGCTACAGCGCAGCCGTGGGCGAGGAAGCCTTCCAGCTGTTCCGCAAGGCCGCCCGCATCCTGCTGGCGACGAGCCTCGTCGCCGCTGCCGGCCTCAGCGCCGGGGCGCCGCTGATCGTGCCCGTCATCTTCGGCGACCGGTACACAGGAGCGGTCGGAGCGCTGGCGATCCTGGCCTGGATCCTCCCGCTGATGGCGCTCAACACGCCGTACGCCAACGCCCTGATCGCCGGGAACCGCCAGCTGGCGCTCATGAAGAACACGATCGTCGGCGCCGTGTTCGCCGTCGCCGGGGGCGTGGTGGGAATCGAGCTGGTCGGGATCGACGGTGCGGCGGTCGTTCGCGTCGCGTCTGCGGCTCTCGTCCTGTGGCTGAACTACCGCACGGCCTGCACTCACGGACTGGCACCGCGGATCGGGGAGGTCGTCTTCCGGCTGCGGTCCACCCGGGCCCGTGCGCTGAGCTAGCGTCTGCCGTCTGCGCTCCTCCGGCCCGCACCTCGGTGTCGACACCCAGCGACTCCTCGGGTCGAGAGCGGGGGTGGCACGCTACCTCGCCTCCCTGTTGCGCGAGTGGGCGCGCCTGGAGATGCCGTTCGGCCGCGTGACGCTCTTCGCTCCGGCGACGCTTCCCGGGGATGTGCTGCCGGAGCGGCATCCGTTCGAGATCAGCGTCGTCCCGGGGCCGTCGCACCGCCTCTGGGGCCAGTGGCAGCTCCCGCGGGCTGCCCGGGGTGTCGACCTCCTGTTCTGCCCGGCCTATGTCGCGCCCGTCGCCTACTCGGGACGCTATGCCGTCGTCATGCACGATGCGCTGCTGGAGGTGCTTCCGGCCGCGTTCACGCGCAGCGCGCGCCTGCGCCGCGGGCTCTACCGCCGCTCGGCCCAGCGTGCCGGATGCGTCCTTGCCCCGTCGGCCGCGTCGAAGCGGGATCTCGAGCGCGTGTACGGCCTGGATCCGGCACGCGTTCACGCCATCCCTCTCGGTGTCGACGAGCGCTTCCGCACCGCGACGGAGGACGACGCCGCCCGCGTGCGCGAGCGGTTCGGGCTCGGGACGAGGCCCTTCATCCTGTTCGTCGGCAAGTTCTCGAAGCGGCGCAACCTGCCGAACCTGGTGCGGGCGGTTGCGGCGCTCCGCTCCCGCGGCAGCACCGACCACCTGCTCGTGCTCGCCGGGGAAGACCATTACGGCCTGCGCCTCGAGGAGCTCGGACAGGCGATCGGAATGGGTGACGGGCTCCGTGTGCTGGGCTTCGTGCCCGACGACGACCTGCCTGCCCTCTATCGCGCTGCAGAGGTCTTCGCCTACCCGTCGGACTACGAGGGCTTCGGTCTTCCGGTTCTCGAGGCGATGGCGGCCGGAACCCCGGCTGTCACGCTCGACAACTCGGCTCTGGCCGAGGTCGCGGGCGACGCGGCCGTCCTGCTCGGAAGCGCCGGCGTCGAGGAGTTGACGGACGCCCTGGAGCGACTGGCAGCCGACCCGGCGCTACGGGCGCGATATGCCGAGCGAGGACGCGCGCGGGCGGCGGACTTCACCTGGGCGGAGACCGCACGGCAGACACTCGCGACGCTGTTCGACGCAACGACGTGAAAAGCGTTCCCCCCGACTACTACCGCCGCCTCGACGAGGCCGAGCGCACCCACTGGTTCCACCGCGGCATGGAGCGGATCGCTGCGGCGCTCCTGGGCGACCGGCTCTCCGGCCAGGGGCTCGCGCTGTTCGACGCGGGCTGCGGAACCGGCGGCTTCCTCCGCTTCGCGCGCGACCTCGGAGTGTTCGGGCGACTGTGCGGCGTGGACCTGAGCGCAGAGGCGATCGAGCTTGCACGGCAGCGTCTGCCCGAGGCGGAGCTGCACGTGGGGCCGCTGACCGCGGTGCCGTTCGACGACGCGTCCTTCGACGTGGTCGCGCTCAACGACGTGCTCCAGCACATCGAGGAGACCGAGGTGAAGACCAGTCTGCGCGAGCTTCGCCGCGTGACGAAGCCGGAAGGAGCGCTGCTCGTCCGCACCAACGGCGCCCGTCGTCCCGAGCGGCCCCGCAGTGATTGGCGTCTCTACAGCCGCGGCGCGTTGGCCGCCGAGCTCACGCGCGGAGGCTTCCGCGTCGAGCGCGTCACGTACGCGAACACTGCCGTGTCGCTCCTGCGCGCGGCTCGCGGCCTGACGCCGAAGCCGCCGACTGAGACGAGCGCCGGCATCCCGCCGCCGTCCGGCCCCCTGGCCACCGCCGTCGGCTCCCGGCTGCTCGAGCTCGAGGCGCACTACCTCGCCCGCCCGGGCCGCACACTCCCGTACGGTCACACGCTCCTCGCGGTGGCGAGGCCGGCGTGAGCGCGAGTGACTTCTTCGACGCCGAGGCGGAGCGATACGACGCGTCGTACGAGACGGAGGACTGGGGCGGCCGGTTCCTCCGAACACGGCTCGAGGCCGCGCTGGCCGCGCTCGGCGACGGGCCCGGCAGCATCCTCGACGCGGGGATGGGCGGCGGGCGCCTCGCGTCCGAGCTCGACGCCCGTGGCTGGACCGTGACCGGCGTCGACAGCTCGGCGCGGATGGTCGAGCTCGCCCGGCAGCGCCTGCCCCACCTGGCAGACCGGCTGCTCGAGGCCGATCTGGCGGCGTTGCCGTTCGCCGCGGACAGCTTCGACGCCGTCGTCGCCACCGGTGCGCTCGAGTACGTCGGCGACCTCGCGCGTGGGCTCGGGGAGCTCGCGCGCGTGCTCCGGCCCGGCGGGCGAGCCGTCGTCAGCTTTCCGAACTACCGCTCGCCGCACGCCCTGTGGAGGCGGTTCGCGCTCTACCCGGCCGCGCGGCTCGCCAAGTCGGTGTTGCCGCTTGCCCGGCCGGCACCGATGCGGCCGCTGCACCCCATCACGCCGGCTGCGTTCGAGCGCGCTCTCGTCACGGCCGGGCTCCGGATCGGCGAGCGTGGACGCATCGGCCCTCAGCTCCTGTTCGCGGCGGAGAAAGCTCCCTAGGAGGGCGTGAGCGCGACGCGGGCGCCGGTGTCGCCCGACCGGTAGGCGGCCTCGACGATTTCGAGCGTCGTCCGGGCCTCGCGTGCGCTCGACGGTGGCTCTCGATTCGCCTCGAAGGCCGCCACGACCTTCTCGAACAGCCGCCGTGTCGCCTCCGGGCCCACGTCGCGCGGGTCACGTGCGAGCGTCGTGTGCCGGAGCCCGCGCTCCATCCAGGCGAGCCCGCCCTGTGCGAACTCGACCTTCAGGCCGGTGCGCTCGGCCCGCTTCTTCCCGAGCTTGAGCAGCGCGCGGCCGCCGTGGGAGGCCCGTAGCGACGCGTGCTCGCAGTCGAGACGCACCTCCAGGTAGCGCGTGCCGCCGGCGCACAGTCGATCGATCGTGATCTGAGCCAGACGACCGCTCGGAAAGTCGAGGGTGACGAGCTGGATCGCATCGGCATCGTGCTCGGTCGCCAGCCCACTCGATCGCTGGGCGTAAACGCCGGCCGGCTGCTCCTCGTAGAGGTGCAGGAGCAGGTCGACGAGGTGGACGCCTCCTTCGAACAGTGTCCGGTTCGGCATCGCTGCACGCCACTCGACCGGCTCGTCCCACGGGGCGAGGTTCATCAGCTGCCACATCTGGCAGAAGACGAGCCGCCCGGCCTCATCGGAGCCGATCTGCTGCTTGAGCGCCGCGAAGATCGGGAACTCGCGGTACTGGTGGTTGACCGCCACCTGCCGGCCGGCCGCGGCGGCCGCGGCGAGCACCGCGTCCGCTTCGGCCGTGTTCGAGACGAACGGCTTCTCGCAGAAGACGTGCGCGCCGGCTGCGAGCGCGCGGAGGCAGAGCTCGGCGTGCGAGTCGGGCGGCGTGGCGACGACGACCGCCTCCGGATGCACCCGCTCCATCATCTCGTCGAAGGTCGTGAACGCCGGGGTTCCCGTTGCCTTCTCCCAGCGCTCCCGCTGCTCGGCCGACGGATCGCAGCCGCCGACGATCTCGACAGCCTGGAGGCGCTTGACCCCCGGCAGATGGAATGCGTGCGTCGCCCAGCCGAGGCCGGCGTATGCGGTCCTCATCGGGTAGCGCCCTCGAGGCTGCGCGAGGACGCAAACAGGTTCGCGGCCGCGGGTGGAGGCGCGAATCCCTCCGGGACGACGCCGAGGCCGTACACCGACTCCCCGGCCGCCCCGTCGATCTCGATCGTCTCGATGACGCGGCCCTCGTCGAGGTCGACCGCGTGGAGCGCGAGCGGCGCCTGGCTGCCGACGAGGAAGAGCCGGTCTCCGATGCGCGCCAGCCCCCGCGGAAAGCTCGGGGAGCCGGGAATCGGTACCGACAGGCGCTCGCCTGCGGCTCTCGGATCCCAGACGACGAGCCTCCCCTCGTTCGAGTCGAGATAGACGATCTCGCCGTCGATCTCCTCGACGTTGTGGTTCGGCACGGTGATACCGGACTGCCGGAGCACGACTCGCGGCGTGCCCTGATCGGGAAGCGCCACGACCGCGAACGACGACCCGGCGACCGTGCTGGCCGGGACGGGCGTGGGCTTCGTCGGCAGCGGGCGCGACAGTCCGATGCGGGAGAGCTTGCGGGCGAGCGCCGCCTTCCTGAGCCGCTGGCTGACGACGGACGGGCTCAGGATCCGCCCGAACGAGAGCAGCAGACCGTCGGCGCCGCGCGCGACCCCGTTCAGGTGCACGATGTTGTGCACCCCTTGCTGCGCGATCCGAGGGTCGCGATGGTCGAGCCCGGGGTCGAACGGCGGCAGCGAGTCGAATCCGAGCGCCGAGACGAGCTCCGGGTCGGAGCGCCAGCTCCACGTCTCGATGGGATCGCCGCTCCAGGTGACCTTCAGCAGCAGGTCGCACGCCGTGCAGGTGATCCAGATCCCGTCCTCGACGGCGAGGACGTCGTGAACGGCCCCCATCAGCGGATGGGTGAACTCATCCAGGATCGACCACCCGCGGTCGAAGACGAAGATCCTCTCCGAGTTCGCGACCACCATCCGCTCGCCGTGGCTCGAGACGCCCTTGGCACCGCGGAGGCCGCCGCGGGGATTCGGGTCGTCCGCGCGGCGCGAGCTCTCGGGTATCGGCGCGCTCAGGGTGACGAGACCGGCCTCCAGGTCGACGACCCGGAAGTAGCCGCTGAAGTCCGCCGCCCCTGCGTAGCGCACGGCAGAGGTGACGGCGATCCTGAGGGGCGGAAGCACGGATCGGAGCCTAGCGTGAGGGCTCCGGGCCGTCCCCGGGCATCCGTGGCTTGCGCGCGAAGACGTGGAAGAACGGGCCGGCCGCGAGCATGAGCGGCTTCACAGCCGACCATGTTGCGGCCTGGTTGTAGACCTGTGCGAGCCGGAGCTCCATGCCGTGGTAGAGCCCCAGTGACGCACTCGGCACGGGCGGCGGCACGATGCTGACCTCGAACCCGTTGCGCTCGAGGAGGCGGGACAACGAGCGGGCGGAGAGGAGGTGGACGTGCGAGTACGACGTCTTACGCATCGCCTGGACATACGGCTCGGCGAGACGACGCGGCAGGTAGCCGACTCCCCACAGCCTGACGTGCGGCTCGAGGCCGAGCGAGTAGCGGTTCGGCGTCGCCAGAAAGAGCAGGCCGCCGGGGCGCAGCACGCGTGCGCATTCCGCGATGAAGTGCTCCACGTCGTCCACGTGCTCGACGACGTCGCTCGCGGCGACGATGTCGAAGCACTCGGCCGCGAACGGGAGTGCCTCTGCAGCGCAGGCGACCAGCTCGACGCCGTCCGCGTCCTCCTCCTCGAGGCGCTTCCGGGCGAGGACGAGCCAGCGAAGCGCGACGTCGCTGGCGACCACGTGGGCCCCGCGGCGGGCCAGGGCCGCGCCGAGAGCCGCGGTTCCGCAACCGATCTCGAGGGCGCGGTCGGTCGGGCCGATGGCGGCTCCGCGCGCCGCCGCGATCGCATCGACGACCGGTTCCGACCTCGGGCGAGCGTTCAGCTCCTGCGCCGTGAACCGGGCGGCCAGCTCGGGGCGCTTGCCGACGAGGCGCCAGTGCTCGTCCAGCAGGCCGGCGAGATCCCGATCCGGCGCCAGGTCGGACAGCACGCGCGCGAGGCGCGCGTCCTCGTCCCGGCTCAGCTGGGGATCGGGGTAGGAGAGCCGCAGGTCGGCGATGCCCGCGATCTGCTCCTCGTACCGGTGCCCGCAGCTCTCGCAGAGAAGTCCACCCGGCGCAGGAACGATTCCACCGCCGCAGACGGGACACCGGGCCGTCTCCATCGGTTGAGCCTAGCCGTCGTGCGCGAGCAGCACGGTGAGCCGCTCGCGCGCGCAGAACTCGGCGATCTCGGCGGGCAGCCCGGCCGGCGAAGACGCGATGTCCCCGCCGAGGAAGCAGCCTCCCTCGTCGTCGCGCGCGAGCAGCGAGACGTGGCCGGGAGTGTGCCCGGACGTCGGCACGAGGAGCAGGCGTCCGTCGCCGGCGACGTCGAACGAGCCGGGGAAGGGCCCGACGGCCGGACCGGTGAGATCGGCGAGCACCGGCTCGCCGTGCGGCCAGTGCTGGGGGACATAGCCGCGCAACCTCCCCGAGAGGCCGCGCGAGCGCTCCCACTCGGCCCGCGAGACGACCACCTCGGCGTCGGGGAAGGCAGCGAGCACCGCCGACATGGTCGGTGTGCAGGTGCGAGAGCACGATCCAGCGGACGCGTCCCGGCTCCGTGCCCCGCCGCCGTAGCTGCGCGCCGATCTCGTCCTCGGGGCCGAGCTCGAACCGGGCCAGGCGCAGGTACGGATGCCAGCGAGGGTGATAGCCGGGCGAGGTCGCGCGGGCCGTCTGGCCCGTGTCGAACAGGCACAGGCCGGCCGGGTGATGGACGAGGAAGACGTTGACCGGGAGCGTGTCGGCGCTCCACCCGCCGGGCAGGTACCGGCGCAGCCCGCTCGAGGCACGCTTGGGCCGCACCCGTCCGGTGGTGAACTGCTCGACCTGCACGCGTCAGCCGTCGCGTCCGAGGCGCTCGCGCAGATGCTCGACGATCGCCACCGGCACGGAGAGCGCGCCCACGATGTGGTGCAGCGCGTGCAGGCCGACGCCCACCACGGCCTCGAGCCGCCCGCGCCGCCGCGCCAGGAGCTCGTAGAACGACCGGTTCAGCGCGACGAGGACCCCGAGGGCCGCCAGCGCCGTCCGGAACCGCCCCCGCAGCAGCGCACCGGCGGCGACGAGCGACGCGACCGCACTCAGCCGGTGGCGCCAGCCGAGGTTGAGCGCCGACGAGCCCGTCCTGTGACGGAGCAGCAGCTCGACCCACGGCACGCCGCGGTGCCAGAAATCGCTCTCGACCATCCCGCGCAGGCTCCAGGCCTTCAGGTGCGTGCCCTGCACGTACGGGTCGAGCACGATCCTGCACCCGGCCGCCGCGAGCCGCGTCCCCAGGTCGATGTCCTCGACGGACGGCACCGGGTAGCGCGCAGCGTCGAATCCGCCCACCGCGTCGAAGCTTTCCCGCCGCACGGCACCCAGCCCGGCCCAGAACGTCGATGCCTCGGCCTCGCCCTGCTGGTGCACGTGATGGTGGAGCAGGTTGCGGAAGGCCGAGACCGTGCCGGGATCGGCCGGGTGGTCGTCGTAGGAGCCGAACAGCGCGCCCAGCGACGGATCCGCGTCGAAGGCGCGCCGGATGCGGACGAAAGCGTCGCCGTGCACGACCACGTCGGCGTCGACGAACACGAGCACGTCTCCGGCGGCTCCGACGGCCCCGCGGTTCCGGGCGTCCGCGGGACCGCCGCCCTCCTCGACGACGATCAGCTCCTCGGGCGGCTCGTCGGCGGCCCGGATCGCCTCCAGGCACTCCGCGAGGGTCGGCGGCGCGTTCGTCGCCGGCACGATCGCGCTCAGGCTCGGCATGCGGCAATTCTAGGCCGGGGATGACGGAGCCCCGGATACTGCGCTGTCGAGAGGATCGCCGCGCGGCTGCGCGAACACCGGCTCTGCATGCCCGAGAGCAACGGAGGAGCAGTGGCGCCCGCCGCGTCGCGCGAGGATCTGAAGGGCACGGTCTACGAGCTCTTCATCCTCGCGATCTCGATCCTCTCGATCATCAACATGCTGCTCCTGACCATCTTCGACTTCGAGTCGTCGTACTGGTGGCTGGTTGCCCAGATCGACATCGCGCTGACGATCATCTTCGTCCTGGACTTCAGCTACCGCCTCAGGACAGCGCCGTCGAAGCGTCACTACCTGCGCCACGGCGGCGGTGTGTTCGACTTCCTCGGCTGCCTGCCCGGCCTGCGGATCTTCCGGCTGTTCCGGATCGTCCGGGCCTGGAGGGTCATGGGGCGCCTCGGTGGCCCGCGGGTGCTCCGCGACCTGCGGAAGCAGTTCGCCGCGGGGACCCTGTACCTGGTCACCTTCCTCATGCTCTTCACGCTCGAGGTGGTCGGTCTGCTCGAGCTCTACTTCGAGCAGGACGCGCAGGGAGCGAACATCACGACCGGGGGCGATGCGCTCTGGTGGGGCTACGTCACGGCGACGACGGTCGGCTACGGCGACAAGTACCCGGTGACGACGGGCGGCCGGGTCGTCGGAACGCTGATGCTCACCATCGGGGTCGCACTGTTCGCGACAGCCTCCGGATTCATCGCGAACACGTTCCTCTCCCGGAAAGCGGAGCCGGCGGCGCCCGCCGAGGGAAGCGTCCAGGCCGCGTTGCACGAGGTCGAGCGGCTGCTCGCCGAGCAGCAGCAGGCGACCGAGGCCCTCCGCGCACAGCTGCTTCAGCTCGACAAGGCCTGAACCGAGCTTCCCCAGCCCGCGGCTTCACCCCATTTGGATGACCGCGGGGGACGTGTGCTGTAGTACGGTCGTGGTGCGTCTGTCCAGCGGATCCGGGACATGGACCACGTCCAGACGAGCCCCGAAGGCAGCCGCACGACAAACGGGAGGTATGAACACATGAGCGACCAGACAATCGACCGCACGAAGCTCCCGATCCGGCGCCCACCGTTCCAGGGGGTCGTGAAGCGGACGCTCGACGGCTCGCAACCGGACTGGAACTCCATCGCGCCGATCCACGCCCCGGAGGGCGCGCCGAACGTGCTGCTCGTACTGACCGACGACGCCGGCTTCGGCAATCCGAGCAGCTTCGGCGGGCCGATCAGCACTCCGACGCTGGACCGTCTGGGTGAGGACGGGCTCCGGTACAACCGCTTCCACACGACGGCGCTGTGCTCTCCGACGCGGGCGGCACTGATGACCGGGCGCAACCACCATGCCGTCGGCTTCGGGATGGTCGGCGAGTTCGCGGGCCCGTTCCCGGGCTACTCGGCGAACCTGCCCAAGGATTGCATGCCGTTCCCGAAGACCCTGCAGGGGAACGGGTACTCGACCGGCTGCTTCGGCAAATGGCATCTCACGCCCGACAACATGCAAGGCCCCTCCGGGCCGTTCGACCGCTGGCCGAACGCCGTCGGCTTCGACTACTTCTGGGGCTTCCTGGGCGGCGAGTCCGGCCAGTTCGACCCGGTGATCATCGAGAACAACAGGGCCGTCGGCATCCCGGAGGACGAGGACTTCTACTTCCCGGACGCAATGGCCGACAGGACGATCGAGTGGATCCACGGCGTGCGCGCCAGCGGCTCGGAGAAGCCGTGGTTCGTCTACTTCGCGCCCGGGGCCAGCCACGCCCCGCATCAGGTGCCGACCGAGTGGTCAGACAAGTACAAGGGCAAGTTCGACCAGGGCTGGGACAGGCTCCGCGAGGAGACCTTCGCCCGGCAGAAGCAGCTCGGCGTGATCCCGGCCGACGCGGAGCTGACGCCGCGGTCGGAAGCCATGCCCGCCTGGGACTCGCTCGACGAGACCCACAAGCGTCTCTACTCGCGTCAGATGGAGGTGTACGCCGGCTACTGCGAGAACGCGGACTGGAACATCGGGCGCGTGATCGACGCGATCGACGAGATGGGCGAGCTCGACAACACGCTCGTGATCTACATCTGGGGCGACAACGGCGCCAGCATGGAGGGCTCCCTGACCGGCACGTTCAACGAGCTGACGACGCTGAACGGGATCCCGCTGACCGACGAGCAGCAACTCCAGCTCGTGCTCAAGTGGGGCGGCTTCGAGGCCTGGGGCACGGACATGCTGGCCCCGCACTACTCCGCAGCCTGGGCCTGGGCCGGCGACTGTCCGTTCCAGTGGGGCAAGCAAGTCGCCTCGCACCTCGGCGGCACCCGCGACCCGATGATCGTCCACTGGCCGAAGCGGATCGCAGAGAAAGGGCGGCCTTCGCTCGCAGTTCACGCACGTGATCGACGTCGGCCCGACCATCCTCGAGGCCGTCGGCCTACCGCAACCGACGCACATCGACGGCGTCGAGCAGCAGCCGATGCACGGGACGAGCTTCCTCTTCTCGCTCGACGACGCGAACGCCCCCGACCGGCACACGCAGCAGTACTTCGAGATCCTCGGCAACCGCGCGATGTACAAGGACGGCTGGTGGCTCGCGTGGATGCTGCCGCGCATCCCGTGGCAGATCGATCCCGAGACGCTGAAGCGCTTCGCGCCCGGAGTCTGGGATCCCGAGAACGATCCGGTCGAGCTCTACTACCTGCCCGACGACTTCACGCAGGCGCAGGAACGTCGCCGACCAGCACCCCGAGAAGGTGGAGGAGCTCAAGAAGCTCTTCTGGGAGGAGGCCGAACGCTACGGCGTGTTCCCACTGCTCGGAGGACTTACGAGCTTCTTCGGGATGACGCCGCCGATCCCCGCGCAGTCGCAGTTCACCTACTACGGCGACGTCCAGAACGTGGCCTCGGGGATGATCCCGAGGATCTACAACCACTCGTACACGATCAGCGCCGACCTCGAGGTTCCGGAGGGCGGAGCCGAGGGCGTGATCGTGGCCGAGGCCGACCACCTGGGCGGCTTCTCGCTCTTCGTCCAGGACGGCAAGCTCAAGCACACCTACTCGTTCCTCGGCGTGCTCGAGTTCCGGCAGGAGTCGGAGACGCCGCTGCCGAGCGGACGCGTCAACGTGCGTATGGAGTTCGCAGCCGACGCACCCAAGCCGGCCACGGGCGGCGAGGTCACCCTGTTCGTGAATGACGAGCCGGTCGGCGGTGGGCGCATGGAGCACACGGTTCCCGGCCGCTTCTCCGGCTACTCCGGCATGGACATCGGCCGCGACAACGGCCTCCCCGTCGACCGGAGCTACGCGGACAAGTCGCCGTTCGCGTTCACCGGCACGGTCAAGAAGGTCGTCTTCGACGTCAACCCGCACCTGACCGCCGAGCACGAGCAGGACCTGCACGAGCACGCCCAGCAGGCGCTGGCCGCGCACGCGATCAACGCGTAGGAAGGAAACGACATGAGCGACGAACACAAAGATGTGGTGATCGCGGCGTACCTCTTCGAGGATCTCGCCAAGCAGGACTTCGACGCGGTGCTGAAGCTCGCCGAGGACAAGACGATCACGGTCGAAGGCGTCGTCCTCGTCCAGAAGGACGCAGACGGCGAGGTCCACGTACAGGAGACGGGCGACCACCTGGGCCGAAAAGGCGCGAAGGTCGGCGGAGGGGTTGGGCTGGTGGTCGGTCTGTTCGCACCGCCGCTCCTGGCCGCGACCGCGGTCGGAGCCGCCGCCGGTGCCGTGGCGGGCAAGTTCGCCAAGCACCGGCTCGAGAGCGGCATCGGAGACAAGATGGACGCCGCGCTGCCGCCCGGCTCCGGAGGCGTGATCGCCGTGTACGACTCGGACGGCCACGACGCGGTCGACGCGGCGCTCGCCAACGCCGTGAAGAAATCGGTGGCGCAGATCGACGGCACGAGCGCGAAGGAGCTCAAGGCCGGACTGGCAGAGGCTCAGGCCGGGATGGGCGGTTGACCGACGTCGATCCGGCACCGGACGTGAGCTCGGAGGAGGAGAAGCCCGCCTCGAAGCGGGAGCGCGCGCGCCATGCCGCGCACAAGGGGGAGAGCTGGTTCGGCTACGGCTGGTTCATGTCGCTCGGCACGATTCTCCCGCTGATCGTCTTCATCATCGGCTACGTCGTGAACGTGACGCTCGTCGGCGCGCCGCTCGCCAGGCGGATCTACCGGTTCGGGATCTGGCTCGCGACGCTCGGACAGGAGCCGCCGGGCAAGGACAAGCTCGACGCACGCATGGAGGCGCAGAAGGCCAAGAAGGCGGCTGACCAGGCGGCGGGCAAGAAGTCGCTGTTCGAGCGGATCGTGCACTACTCGCCGCCCGAGGTGCTCGAGCGGCGCGGACGGCCCGTGGGGATGACGATGCGCGTCGTCTGGTTCGTGCTCGTCGGCTGGTGGCTCGGGGTGATCTGGGTGATCGTCTCGTGGGGCCTCTTCCTGCTCCCGTACCCGATGCTCGACACGGTTGCGGCGCTCCTCGCCAAGCTGCCGAGCGTGATGACGCTCGCCATGCCCGACACCGCCGGGAGCCACGGTGATCCGGCGGCCGACGCGTTAACGTAGCCCCGTGACCGCCGTGCTGATGAGAGGAGCGCCGCTCGCGGAGCGGGTGCGGGCGCAGGTGCGGGAGGACGCCGCCGGGCTCGGCGCCGTCGGCCTCGCGACCGTCCTCGTCGGCGACGATCCCGCGTCGCACGTCTACGTGTCCAAGAAGCACGAGGCTGCCGTGGGGGACGGTCTGCAGAGCTTCGACCGCCGCCTCCCGGACGACGTGTCCCAGGAGGAGCTGCTCGCGGTCATCTCCGAGCTGAACGGGAACGACGAGGTCGACGGCGTCCTCGTCCAGCTGCCCCTGCCCGCGCACATCGACGAGGAGGCCGTGCTCCGCGCGGTCGAGCCGATCAAGGACGTGGACGGCTTCCATCCGTTCAACGCGGGCCGGCTCTACGCCGGGCATCCGACCTTCGTCCCGGCGACGCCGCTCGGGATCATGGCGCTGCTCGAGGAGCACGGCATCGCGCTCGAGGGCGCGCGGGCCGTCGTCGTCGGCCGCAGCACGATCGTCGGCAAGCCGATCGCCCACCTCCTGCTCGGCGCCAACGCCACGGTGACGATCTGCCACTCGCGGACACACGACCTGGCCGGCGAGACGCGGGCGGCCGACGTGCTCGTGGTCGGAATCGGCAAGGCCGGCCTGGTCACGCCCGACATGGTCAAGGAGGGCGCCGCGGTCGTGGACGTCGGCATCACCCGCACCGAGGCCGGGCTCGCCGGCGACGTCGATCCCGAGGTCGCCGAGGTGGCCGCGTTCCTCACGCCGGTGCCGGGCGGGGTCGGGCCGATGACGATCGCCATGCTCCTGCGCAACACGATTCAGGCGGCGCGCTACCGCCGGAATCTGCTTGCGTTTCCCTAGGGCGCTTCGTTACAGTGGCCGCGCTCAAGACCATGTACGGCGGCTCGGTGCCCGGGCCGTCGTCTGATGTTCAAGGAGGACGAGTTGGCTCAGGGCACCGTGAAGTGGTTTTCCAATGAGAAGGGTTACGGCTTCATCGAGCGCGAGGAAGGCGACGACGTGTTCGTCCACTTCACCGCGATCAACATGGAGGGGTACAAGACGCTGACCGAAGGCCAGCGGGTCGAGTTCGAGGTCGTGCAGGGCGACAAGGGCCTGCAGGCGGCCAACGTCCAGGCAGCAGCCGCCTGACCTTCCCTTTGGGTCGTGTTCTACGGGCCCCGGAAGGGGCCCGTTTCATTTTGCGAGGATGACGACATGGCGATCACGAGAGAAGACGTTCTCCACGTAGCCCGGCTCGCGCGGCTGGAGCTCGTCCGACGAGGAGGTCGAGCTGATGCGCGAGCAGCTGTCCGCGATCCTGGAGGCGGTCGGCAAGGTGGCCGAGCTCGACCTCGAGGGTGTCGAGCCGACGGCGCACCCGCTCGATCTCGTCAACGTGCTCGCCGAAGACGAGCCGCGCCCCTCGCTCTCGCGGGAGGAGGCGCTCGCGAACGCCCCCGACCCCGAGGACGGCTTCTTCGGGGTGCCCGCCGTATGACGATCGACACGCTCCGCCTGACCGCCGAGGACGCGACCGGCCTGCTCGAGCGCGGCGAGGTGTCGTCCCGGGAGCTCCACGAGGCGTACCTCGAGGCGATCGCGGCCCGCGACGGCGAGCTGCACGCGTATCTGCGGACGCTGCCCGCGGAGTCCGGCGAAGGCGTTCCCGTGGCCTTCAAGGATCTGATCTCGACGAAGGGCGTCGAGACGACGGCGGGCTCCAGGATCCTCGAGGGCTACCGGCCGGTCTTCGACGCGACGGTGGCGTCGCGCTGCTACGAGCGGGGGCTGAGCCTGCTCGGCAAGACGAACATGGACGAGTTCGCGATGGGCTCGTCCACCGAGAACTCGGCGTACGGGCCGACGCATGAACCCGTGGGACCCCGGCCGCGTGCCGGGCGGGTCGTCGGGCGGCTCGGCGGCGGCGGTCGCGGGCGGGCTCGCGCCGTGGGCGCTCGGCTCCGACACGGGCGGGTCGATCAAGCAGCCGGCCGCGCTCTGCGGGATCGTCGGCCTGCGACCGACCTACGGCACCGTGTCGCGCTACGGCATCGTCGCCTTCGCCTCGAGCCTCGACCAGGTCGGCCCCCTGACCAGGACGGTGCGGGACTGCGCGCTCCTCTACCGGATCATCGCCGGCCGCGATCCCTGCGACTCGACCACCGTCGAGCTTCCCGAGCCGGTCGCGATCCCCGAGGCGACCGATCTGGCCGGGCTCCGCGTCGGCGTGCCGCGGCAGCTGAACGAGGCGGAGGGGATCGAGCCGGGCGTGAAGGAGGCGGTCGCGCGGCGATCGCGCTCTGCGGCGAGCTCGGCGCTGAGGTCGACGAGTGCGAGCTGCCGCTGTCGGTCGAGTACGGGCTGCCCTGCTACTACCTGATCGCCCCGGCGGAGGCATCGTCGAACCTGGCCCGCTACGACGGCGTTCGCTACGGCCACCGCTCCTCGGTCGACGGCGATCTCGGCGCGCTCTACGAGCGCACCCGTCACGACGGCTTCGGCGACGAGCCGAAGCGCCGGATCATGCTCGGCACCTACGCGCTCTCGGCCGGGTACTACGACGCCTTCTACGGCCAGGCGCAGAAGGTGCGGACGATCATCCGCGACGAGTTCGCCGCGGCGCTGCGAGCGCTTCGACGTGCTCGTCAGCCCGACCTCGCCGACGGTGGCGTTCCGGCTCGGCGAGAAGACCGCGAACCCGCTCGCCATGTACCTCTCGGACGTGCTCGCGATTCCGCCCAACATGGCCGGCCTGCCCGGGCTCTCGATCCCGTGCGGCCTCTCGGAGGGCCTGCCGGTCGGTCTCCAGCTCGTCGGCCCGCAGTTCTCCGAGAACCTGCTCTTCCGCGTCGGCCACGCGCTCGAGCAGGCGATCGGCTTCGACACCGTCCCGGAGCGCCTGCGGTGACCTGGGAGACGATCATCGGGCTGGAGATCCACGCCCACTCGAAGACGCAGACGAAGATGTTCTGCCGGTGCGAGACCGGCTTCGGGGAGGAGCCGAACACGCGCACCTGCCCGGTGTGCCTCGCCCATCCCGGGACGCTGCCGGTGCCGAACCGGGCGGCGGTCGACTGGACGATCAAGCTCGGGCTCGCGCTCGGCTGCGAGATCGCCCCGCGCGCCGTCTTCCACCGGAAGAACTACTTCTATCCGGACCTGCCCAAGGGGTACCAGATCTCCCAGTACGACGAGCCGCTCTGCGTCGACGGCCGCTTCACCGTTCCCGGCGACGGCGGCGACCTCGTGGTCGGGATCGTTCGCGCGCATCTCGAGGAGGACGCGGCGAAGACGGTGCATCTCGAGGGAGCCGGTGGCCGCATCGTCGGCGCGACGCGCTCGCTCGTCGACTTCAACCGCGGCGGCACGCCGCTCGTCGAGATCGTCACGCAGCCCGACCTGCGCTCGGCCGAGGAGGCGCGACGGTTCCTGCAGCTCCTGCGCCAGACGATCGTCGAGCTCGGCATCTCGGACGCGGAGATGGAGAAGGGGACGCTGCGCTGCGACGCCAACGTGTCGGTCCGCGAGGTGGGGGAGGAGGGCTACCGGACGCGCTGGGAGCTGAAGAACATGAACTCGTTCAGCTTCATCGCCCGCGGCATCGAGGCCGCCGTCCGCGCGCAGATCGCGCTGCACGAGGCGGGGGAGGCGGTCGTCCAGGAGACGTACGACTACGACGCGGGCGCCGACACGCTGACGCCGCACCGCTCGAAGGAGGAGGCCGAGGACTACCGCTACTTCCCCGAGCCCGACCTGGTGCCGGTCGAGCCGGAGCCTGCGCTCGTCGAGCGGCTGCGCGGCGAGCTGCCGGAGCTGCCGGGTGGGCGGATTCACCGGCATGCACAGGAGCTCGGGGCCGGCGATGCGTGGGCGCTCGTCACGACCGATCGGGAGCGCGACTACGCGGAGCTCGTGCGCGCAGGCGTCCCGCCACGCTCTGCCTTCAACTTCGTCATGAACCAGCCGATTCCGAACGGCGCGAACCTCGCCGAGCTCGCGAGGATCGCGAACGCCACCGACCTCACGCGCGCAAGCCTCCAAGCCGCGGTGGCTGCCAGCGCAACCCCGGGGTTCTCGGCCGACGCGTATCTGCAGGAGACGACCGTGAGCGACAGCGCGGAGCTCGAGCCGCTGATCGATCGGATCCTGGCCGCCAACCCCGGCCAGGTCGCGGCTTACCGTGGCGGCAAGGAGGGCCTGCTCGGCTTCTTCGTCGGCCAGGCGATGAAGGAGACCGGCGGCAAGGCGAACCCGAAGGTGCTGAACGAGCTGATCCGTGAGAAGCTGAAGCGCGTGAACGAGGCGATCGTCGGCGAGGCGAACGAGATCCTGCGCGGCAAGGGCTACAAGGAGGCCCACCTCGCCGTGTTCTCGACGCCGATGCCGACCAAGCTCCTGATCAAGGGCACGAAGATCGGCAGCCCCTTTGCCGACTCGCCCGAGACCGTCCTCCGCGCCGTGCGCGAGTGCGTCCCGACGGCGGAGGATCTCGGCCGCCACACGATCACCCCGACCGAGCTCCGCGCCTGCCTCGAGCGCACCTGACTGCGCGGGCCACCAGCGCCTGACCCTGCTCCTTAACAGGGTCTGACCCTCCTCCGGCACCTGCTCTGGCACCGCTCTGACCCTGCTCTGACCAGCGTCAGGCACCTGCCAGAGACCCGGAGAGCTCAGCGTCAGTTCGCGGACGGATCCTCGGGCATGAGCGCGAGCACGCGGTAGGTGCCGCCCTTGCGCCGCAGCACGGAGCCGAACAGGTCGTCGCCCGGCTCCGGGAACAGGTCGACGCCTTCCGCCGGCTCGACGAGCCACGACTCCTCTTCGAGCTCCGCCTCGAGCTGGCCCGGCCCCCAGCCGGAGTAGCCGGCGAACACGCGCGCGCGCCGGATCGCACCGGCGAGCTCCTCGAGGTCGTCGTCGCTCGACGCGAAGCCCACGTCCCCGACGACGAGACCGGCAGCCGCGCCCGGATCCTCGAACTCGGCCAGCACGAGCACGGCCTCCGGCTGCACCGGCCCGCCCACGTGCACGCGCGAGCCCTCACCGGCCGCGACCGCGAGCGACGGCACCGCCTCGCCCACCGTCACGTCGGCCGGACGGTTCAGCACGAGCCCCATCGCACCCTCCTCACCGTGCTCGCCCACGAGCACGACCGTCCGCCGGAAGTTCGGATCGAACAACGCCGGCGTGGCCAGGAGCAGACGACCCTTGAGGGAGGTCACCTATTCGTACTGGAGCGCTTCCAGTGGATTGAGCCGCGCCGCACGACGCGCGGGGAAGATCGCCGCCAGGAGACCGACGATGATCGCCGCGACGGCGAACACGATGAGAGACCCGATCGGGACCGAGAAGGCGACGAAGTCGAGCCGTGCGGCGAGCAGACTCGCGAGGGCGATGCCCAGTCCGATTCCGATCACCGCGCCGATCAGGGCCGTGATCACGCTCTCGAAGCTGATCATCGCGCGCACCTGCCAGCGCGTCATCCCGATCGCGCGCAGCATGCCGAGCTCACGGGTTCGCTCGAAGACGCTCAGCACGAGCGTGTTCACGATGCCGAACAGGCTGATGATGACCGAGAGGCCGAGCAGCACGTAGAGCACGTTCAGGATCGTGTTCAGCCCGCTGATCTGGTCGCTGATGAACTGGTCGCGATCGGCCACCTTGGCGTTCGGGAAGGGTTTGAGGGCCTGCTCCAGAGCATGCGTGTTGGCAGCGGTGACGCCGCCCTTCATCGTCACGAACGTGTAGATGTTCTGCGGCTGCGTGTAGAGGGTGTCGAACGTCGCGCGACGAGATCGTCAGCGTGCCGAACGGCGAGCCCCCCGGTGGCGGCTTGAAGATGCCCACGATCCGGAAGGTCGGCTTCGCTCCTTGCGGCGTCTCGATCTGCACCGTCGAGCCCTTCTGGAGGTGGTGGTCCTTCGCGTACGCGTGCGAGATGAAGGCGCCGTCCTTCCCGAGTGTGTCCAGCGTGCGAGCCGAGCCGACCTCCCAGTTCAGCTTGAAGACGTGGCTCGCTTCGGGCGCCAGGGCCGTCAACGACTCGTTCGATCCCCGGATCCTGGCGTCGCCCGCGCGGACGCCCGACACGGCGATCACCCCGGGCGCCGTTCGTGCCGCCTCCTCGACGCTCACCGGCAGCGGATCGAAGTTGTTCTGCGCCTCGACCGCGTAGTCGGTGATGAAGATCTTCTGGACTGCATCCCGGAAGTTGACGCGGATTCCCTGCGCCAGCATCGCCACGACGGTCACGAGCGCAAGACCGATCATCAGCGCGGCCGCGGTGGAGGCCGTCCGTTGCGGATTGCGCCGCGCGTTGTCGCGGGCAAGTCTGCCGGGGCTGCCTCCCGCCTGCACTCCGGGCCAGCCGAGCACGGCGGCGAGCGGCTGCACGAGCCGTGACGAGAACAGCGCGACGCCGATGAAGACGAGAACGACGCCGAAGATGAGGGACACGAGGATCTGCTTCGTCCCGAGCCCGTTCTTGAACAGCGCGAAGGCGAGCAAGGCGAAGCCGAGCGCTGCGAGCGCGCCGGCGCCGATTCCCCGATAGCGGTGGAAGCGCCCCGGCGGCAGCGTCGCCCCCTCCCGAACGGCCGCGATCGGCGGGACGCGAGTCGACCGGAGAGCGGGTCGCAGGCTGGCGAGCATCGTGACGATCACTCCGACGAGCAGCGACACGACGATCGTTCGCGTCTCCAGCGGCAGCCCGGAACGCGGAAGCGTGATGCCAAAGCCGTCGAACAGCGTCGACAGCCCCTGCGCGAGGGCGACTCCGAGGCCCAGGCCGATCAGGGACGCGATCACGCCGAGCAGGAAGGACTCGAGCATGACCGAGCGCAACACCTGCATACGCGAGGCGCCGAGTGTGCGCAGCGTCGCCAGCTCACGGGTCCGCTGGGCGATCGTGATCGACAGCGAGTTCGCGATCACGAACGCGCCCACGAACAGCGCGATGAAGCCGAAGGCGAGCAGGAAGTCCTGGAGAAAGCTCAGCGCGTCGTTCGTGTCGCTCGTCTCCTTGGCGGCCTGCCCCTGACCCGTCCTTACCTGCTCCGTCCGCGGATCCAGCACCGGCCGGATCTGGGCAACGAGCTGTGTCGGGGAGATCCCCGGCTTCGCCTCGACGCGGATCTGGTCGAGCTGTCCTTGCTTGTCGAAACAGCTTCTGGGCGGTTCGGAGCTCGTAGCCTGAGAGCGTTGCGCCTCCGATGTTCGCCGAGCCCCCGAAGGCGAAGATGCCCGACAGGCGCATCCGCTGCACGGGCCCCTCCGCCTGGACACCGATGACGTCGCCGACCTTGAAATGCTCATCGCCCGCGGTGCGCTTGTCGACGACCACCTCGTTCGGGCCCGGCCACGTCCCGGCGGTGAACGTGATCGAGCTCAGCTCGGGGAGGGATCGGTCGACGCTGAAGCCGAGGTTGGGTGCGCCCCCGTGCGAGATCGCCTTGCCGTTCTTCCCGATGATGTGGGCAGGGGCCCCGACGCCGCCGATCGCCGCCTTGACGTCGGGGAGTGCCTTGACCCCGGCGAGCAGCGATTCGGAAAACGGCGGCGCGCTCTGCGAGCTGCTCGAGATCGCCGACCTGCCGGTGATGACGGCGTCCGTGTTCTTGTAGATCTGCGTGTAGATCGCACCGAACGCCTTCGACATCGAATCGGTGAGGACGAAGCTGCCGCAGATCATCGCGACGCCGAGCACGATCGCGAGCGCGGTCAGGGCGGCGCGCAGCTTGCGCGAGAAGAAGCTGCGGATCGTGAACCGGATCACGACCGGCTGAGCTCCTCCATCGCCTCGATCACGGTGCGCTGGTCGGAGCGAGGCAGGTCGCGCACGATCGCGCCGTCGTTCAGGAACAGGATGCGATCGGCGATCGACGCCGCCCGCGAGTCGTGGGTGACCATCACGGTCGTCTGGTTGAGGCTCTCGACGGAGTCGCGCATCAGCTCGAGGATCTCGCCGCTCGTCTTCGAGTCGAGGTTCCCCGTCGGCTCGTCGGCGAAGACGACGGTGGGCCGGGAGACGAGCGCCCGCGTGATCGCGACGCGCTGCTGCTCGCCGCCCGAGAGCTCGCTCGGCCGGTGCGAGCGGCGATTCGACAGCCCGGTCTTCGTCAGGAGCTCTTCGAGCCAGGCTTCGTCCACCTTCTCGCCGGCGATCGACAGGGGCAGGAGGATGTTCTCCTCGGCGGTGAGCATCGGCAGCAGGTTGAAGAACTGGAAGACGAACCCGATGTGCTTGCGACGGAGCTTCGTCAGGTCGGTATCGCCGAGCGCGGTGATCTTCTGCCCGCCGATCGACACCTCGCCCGAGGTCGGCTTGTCGAGCCCCGCGAGCAGGTGCATCAGCGTGGACTTGCCCGAGCCGGACGGCCCCATGACGGCGGTCAGCTTTCCGCCGGCGACGTCGAGGGTCACGTCGCGCAGGGCCTCGACCGCGGTGTCGCCCTCTCCGTAGATCCGCGTCAGCGCGCTTGCCGAGACGACGGTCCCGTCCTGTACCGCGTTGCTCATCGCCTACTCCCTCGCCGAGGTGACTGAGTTTTGCGGCACCCTAGCGCGAACACTGCCCGTTCGCGGTACGGCTAACCCCCTTCCTGGCTCGACCGCCAGCTTGGCTAGGCTGAGCTTCGTGACCGCGAAGCGCTACCTGTTCACGCCTGGGCCCACCACGGTTCCGCCGGAGGTGCTGGCGGCGCTCGCCGAGCCGGTCGTCCACCACCGCTCGTCCGACTTCCGGCAGGTCTACGAGGAGTGCCTGCAGCGCCTCAAGCAGATCTTCCGCACCTCCTCCGAGGTGCTGCTGTTCACGGCCTCCGGCACCGGCGCGATGGAGTCCGCGGTCGCCAACCTCTGCTCGCCGGGCAACCGCGTCGTGGTCGTCTCGGCCGGGAGCTTCGGGGAGCGCTGGGTGCAGATCGCCGAGCGCTACGGCTGTGAGGTCGTTCCCGTCCGGTACGAGTGGGGCGAGACTCCTTCCGCCGACGACCTCGCCGCGGCTCTCCGCGACGCGAGCGATGCTCGCGCCGTCTTCCTGACGCAGTCCGAGACGTCGACCGGGGTCGTCGCCGACGTGCAGGCGCTCGCCGCCGCGGCCCGTCCGGGCGGCGCGCACGTCGTCGTCGACGCCATCTCGAGCATCGGCGCCGTCCCGCTCGAGGTCGACGCGTGGGGGATCGACGTCGCCTGCGCAGGCTCGCAGAAGGCCCTGATGACCCCGCCGGGCCTGGCGATGGCGTCGGTCTCGGACGCCGTCTGGGCGCCCGAGGGAAGGTCGTCCTCGCCGCGCTACTACTTCGACTGGGATCGCACACGGCGCGCCCAGGAGCAGCTCGACGCCGCGTTCACGCCCGCCACGTCGCTCGTGGTCGCGCTCAACGTCGCGCTCGGGCTGATCCTCGAGGACGGGCTCGAGCAGGCCTTCGAGCGCCACCGCCTGCTCGGTCGCGCCTGCCGGGAGGGCGCCAAGGCGATGGGCCTCGAGCTGTTCTCGCCCGACGACGACTCGGCTGCGGTCGTGACGGCGATCAAGGCGCCGGAAGGGATCGACGCGACCGCGCTCGTCTCCCTGCTCCGCGACCGCCACGGGGTGCAGCTCGCGAACGGCCAGGCCCACCTGAAGGGGAAGATCTTCCGCATCGGCCACATCGGCTTCTACGACGTCTTCGACATCGCGACCGCTCTCGGCGCCGTCGAGCTCGGGCTCACTGAGCTGGGTGCGGAGATCGAGCGCGGCGTCGCCGTCACCAAGGCCCTCGACGTCTACGCCGAGGGCGCCACGGTGTGAGCCGGGCTCGCGTTCTGATCCGCGAGCCGATCGCGGACGCCGGCATCCAGCTGCTTCGGGAGCGCTTCGAGGTCGACGTCGACACCGAGTCCGACCTTGCGGACATCATCGGCCGCTACGACGGCATCGTGATCCGCTCGGCCACCCGGCTGACTGCCGACCTGATCTCGCGCGCCGAGCGGCTGAAGGTGATCGGGCGCGCGGGCGTCGGAGTCGACAACGTCGATGTCGAGGCGGCGACGCGGAAGGGAATCGTCGTCGCGAACGCGCCCGAATCGACGGTCGTCTCGGCGGCCGAGCACACGATCGGGCTGCTGCTGGCGCTCTCGCGGAACATCCCGCAGGCCTATGCCGCGCTCAAGCAAGGACGGTGGGAGCGCTCCCGCTACGGCGGGATCGAGCTGGCCGACAAGACGCTCGGCGTGCTCGGCTTCGGGCGGATCGGCCAGCAGGTCGCCCGCCGCGCTCTCGCGCTCGGCATGCGCGTCGTCGCGTGCGACCCGTTCGTGGCTCGCGACCGGTTCCGGGAGCTCGGTGTGGACCGCGCCGAGACCGTCGACGAGCTGCTGGCCGCCGCTGAGTTCCTCACCCTGCACGTGCCGCTGACCGAGGAGACGCGAGGGCTCGTCGGCCCTGACACGCTCGCCCGCATGCGAGACGGGGTCAGGATCGTCAACACGGCGCGGGGCGAGCTCGTCGACGAGGCTGCCCTCGCCGAGGCGCTGCTCTCCGGCAAGGTGGCCGCAGCCGCGCTCGACGTGTTCTCGGAGGAGCCGTACACGGGGCCTCTGCTCGCGCTCGACAACGTCATCGCCACACCGCACCTCGCCGCCTCGACCGAGGAAGCGCAGGACCGGGCCGGCGTAATCGTGGCCCAGCAGGTCGCCGCCGCTCTCGACGGCGCCGTCGTCTCGAACGCGGTCAACATCCCGTCCGTCGGGGCGGAGGACCTCGACGTGCTCGGCCCCTTCATCCCGCTCGCGGCCAAGCTCGGGCGACTGGCCATGGAGCTCGCCGAGGGACGCGCCGACCGGATCACGCTGGCCTACCTCGGCGCGCTGTCCGAGCGCGACACGCGCCTCCTCACGCTCGCGGCCCTGAACGGCGCCTTCCAGGGGCGGTCCGATCAGCCCGTCAACTACGTGAACGCGCCCCTGATCGCGGCCGAGCGTGGCATTGCGGTCGAGGAGGAGAAGCGCGCGGACTCGCGCGGGTACACGAACCTGCTGCAGGTCGTCGTCCACGCGGACGGCGAGCGGGTCGCAGTCGAGGGCACGACGATGGGGCGTGACTACCGGCTCTGGCTCGCCGGGGCGCTCGACTACCAGATCGACATCGAGCTGGCGCCGCTGATGGCGTTCTTCCGCTACGACGACATGCCGGGCGTGATCGGCCGCGTCGGCGTCACCTTCGGGCGGGCGGGCGTCAACATCGCCAACATGGCCGTGTCGCGTACGAACCAGGGCGGGAAGGCGCTGATGGCGTTCTCGATCGACACGCCTGCGCCGCCCGAGCTGATCGACGAGTTCCTCGCCGCCGGCTTCGACGATGCTCGATTCATCAACCTGGGCTAGTGAGTCCCTGGCCTGAGCCGGTCGAGCGGGTGACGGCGTTTCTCGCCGAGGCGGGAGCCGAGGTGCGGATCGAGGAGTTCCCGGCGGGGACGCGGACGGCGCTCGACGCCGCCGAGGCGATCGGGTGCAAGCTCGGCGAGATCGTCAAGTCGCTCGTCTTCGAGTGCGACCGGCAGACGGCGCTCGCGATGATTCCCGGGGACCGCCGCGCCGACCCGGCCAGGATCGCCCGCGCCGTCGAGGCGAGCGAAGCCCGGATCGCCTCGGCAGCCCGAGTGCGCGAGCTGACCGGCTTCGAGCCGGGCGCCGTCGCCCCGTTCCCGCCGCCGAAGGTCGACCGCGTGCTCATCGACCGGCGGTTGCTGACGCGCGATCACGTCTGGGTCGGCGCCGGCTCGGAGACCCACCTGGCCAGGCTTCCACCCGCCGAGCTCGTGCGCCTCTCGCGGGCCGAGCCGCTCGACCTCGTTTCCGACCCGTAAGATTCGCAACGGAGATGCAGGAGACCGAGAAGATCTGGTTCAACGGCGAGCTCGTCGACTGGGCCGACGCACGCATCCACGTCGGCTCGCACGGGCTCCACTACGGCACCGGCGTGTTCGAGGGGATCCGCTGCTACGAGACCGAGCGCGGGCCGGCGGTCTTCCGGCTCAGCGATCACCTTCGACGCTTCGAGAATTCGGCGCGGCTCCTCTACATGCCGCTTCCGTACACGGTCGACGAGCTGCGCTCCGCCGTCCACGAGACGATCGGGGTCAACGGCCTCGAGGAGTGCTACGTACGGCCGATCGCCTTCTACGGCTACGGCGAGCTCGGCGTCCACACGGGTACGAACCCGGTCGAGGTCGCGATCATGTGCTGGCCGTGGGGTGCCTACCTCGGCGAGGAAGGGCAGCAGAAGGGCATTACCGCGATGATCTCCTCCTGGAAGCGGGTCGGCCCGAACACGATCCCGCACGTCGCCAAGGCGACCGGCATCTACCTGAACTCGATGCTCGCCACGCACGAGGCGCGCCGCGCCGGCTACGACGAGGCGATCCTGCTCACCGACGACGGCTACATCGCCGACGGCCCGGGGGAGAACGTGTTCGTCATCTCCGACAGCGTGATCGCGACACCGCCGCTCTCGACCTCGATCCTCCACGGGATCACGCGCGAGACGGTCATGCAGATCGCCCGCGACCTCGGCTACGAGGTCGTCGAGAAGAGCATCATCCGGCCCGACCTCTACCTGGCCGACGAGGTGTTCATGACCGGCACCGCCGCCGAGGTGACGCCCGTTCGCGCCGTCGACGACCAGGAGCTCGGCGCCGGGCCGATCACGCTGCAGCTCCAGCAGGCCTACTGGGACCTGGTGCGCGGCAAGAACGAGCGCTATTCCGAGTGGCTAGATCTTCTCGCCGTCCGCGAGAAGATCTAGCTAGTCAGCTTCGCGTCGCGAGCAGGATCTCGACGATCCGCTGCTGATCGCCCTCGGTCAGCGCAGAGCCGCTCGGGAGGCACAGACCGCGCTCGAACAGCGATGCCGACACGTCCCCGCCGACCATCGGCGCCTCCCGGTACACGGGCTGGAGGTGCATCGGCTTCCAGAGCGGGCGCGACTCGATGTCCTCCGCCTCCAGCGCCAGCCGGATCGACTCGCGATCCGTGCCGGCAGTCTCCGGGTCGACCAGGATGCACGTCAACCAGCAGTTGCCGCGCCCGTATGACGCCTCGGGCATGAACGAGATCCCCGGGACGCCGGCGAGCAGCTCGCGGTAGCGCTCGTTGAGACGGCGTCGAGCGGCGACCCGATCGGAGAGCACCTCCAGCTGGGCCCGGCCGACAGCTGCGAGCAGGTTGCTCAGCCGGTAGTTGAACCCGATCTCGGTGTGCTCGTAGTGCGGGGCGGGCTCGCGCGCCTGGGTGGACAGCTTGCGGGCATGGGCGATCCAGTCCGCGTTCCGCGAGACGAGCATGCCGCCGCCGCTCGTGGTGATCACCTTGTTGCCGTTGAACGAGAACACGGCGATCTCGGCCTGGCCCCCCGCCGGGGCGCCCCGGTAGAACGACCCGAGCGACTCGGCCGCGTCCTGGAGGAGCGCGACTCCCCGCCTGGCGCAGATCGCCGTGAGCGCGTCGTAGTCGCAGCACTGGCCGTAGAGGTCGACGGCCACGACCGCCCGGATCCGGGGCCGCTCTCCGAGCGCCCGGTCGAGAAGATCGGGATCCATCGTCCAGGTACTCTGCGTCCACGTCCACGAAGACCGGTGCCGCCCCGACATAGCGGATCGGGTTGGCGCTCGCCGAGAAGGTCAGCGAGGAGCACGCGACCTCGTCGCCCGGCCCGATACCGAGCACGATCAGCGCGAGGTGGATCGCCGCCGTCCCGCTGGAGAGGGCGAGCGCGTGCGGAACACCGGTGAGGTCGGCAACCTCCTGCTCGAACGCATCGACGTGCGGACCGAGCGGTGCGACCCAGTTCGACTCGACGGCATCCCGAAGCAGGTCGAGCTCACGGCCGGACAGATGCGGGGGGGAGAGATAGATGCGGGGCACCGCGGAACGAGCGTAACTGCATAATCCGCTCATGGCGGACGGCTCCATCCAGAGAATGGTCTTCCTCGGCTTCGGCAAGTACGCGCGGGCGGACAAGATCTACCTGCTCGAGCCGATCACGGACGCGCGCCGGGGGAGCGGAAGCCGGACGCTCGTCTGGATCGAGGGTGTGCCCGACCCGGTCGTCGCGTCCCGGACCGAGCGCACGATCCTCCACGACATGGGCCAGGACGCGGCCGCCGACTCGCAGCTCGTCGACCAGGCGGTCGATCTCGCCGAGCGCCTCGCGCAGCAGGCCGAGACGGGGCGCGTCGATCTCGCCGACCTCGGACGCCGGGCGCGCCGGCTGCTCGAGCTGACCTCGAAGCCGGCCGGGCCGCAGCAACTGTTCTGAAGCTCTCGCGGGATTTCTTCGCGCGGTCCGTCCACGAGGTCGCGCCCGAGCTGATCGGCGCCGTCCTGCTCGTCGACGGGGTCGGCGGCGTGCTGGTCGAGGTCGAGGCGTACGACCCGGAGGACCCGGCCAGCCACGGCTACCGCGGGCCGACGGCGCGAAACGCGTCGATGTTCGGCCACCCGGGCCACGCCTACGTCTACCGCTCCTACGGCGTCCACTGGTGCCTGAACCTCGTCTGCGCCGCGGAAGGCAGGGCGGAGGCGGTGCTCGTCCGCGCGCTCGAGCCGCAGCGCGGTCTCGACGTGATGGGCGCGCGGCGCGGGCTCGAGGATCCCCGGCTCCTGTGCTCCGGGCCGGGGCGGCTCTGTCAGGCGCTCGGCATCACGCGGGAGCACGACGGCGCACCGCTCGACGCGCCGCCGTTCGAGCTGCACGCCGCGCCCGGGCCGGTGGAGATCGTCACCGCCACCCGCGTCGGGATCACGAAGGCCGCGGACCGCCCGTGGCGCTACGGCCTCGCCGGATCGCCCTACCTGAGCCGCCGGATCGCCACGCCCGACTAACCCGCGACGACGAGCGTGACACCCAGGCCCGGCGCCGCCGCGACCCCCGCGGCCGGCTGCTGGGAGATCACGCGCTCTGTCCCGCCGGCGTCGGCGAGCAGCCCGCCCACGACCGGCTTCAAGCCGCGGCCGGCCAGGCGCTCGAGCGCCGTCTGGCTCGACAGGCCGACCACGTTCGGCACCACACCGTGTAGCGGCTTCGCCAGCACGAGCCGGACCGTGGCCGACGAGGGCAGATACGTCCCGATGCCCGGGATCTCTCCGATCACGACTCCGACCCGCTGGCCGGGCGAGGCCGGCTTGTAGATTGCCTGGGTCCGCAGCGGCTGGTTGGAGAGCCGTGCAGTCGCGTCCTCGAAGCTCTCGCCGAGCACGTTCGGAACCTGAGCCTCGTTGGGCCGGCAGTTTGCGAGCTGCGCCGGCCCCTGGCCGCTGAAGAAGAGCAGCGAGATCGTTCCCTTGCACTGGCCGTTGTCACGCTGCCAGATGCCGTTCCGCTGGACGACGCTCTCCGGGACGGGCGCCGGGAACGACGGCGATGGAAATGCCTCGGGCTGATCGCTCAGATACGTCAGCGCGTGCTCCATGAACGTCTTGAAGATCAGCGCGGGATAGGTGCCGCCGGCGACGGGCATTCCGCCGAACTCGTTCGTCATCGGCCGCAGGCGGTTCGGGTAGCCGACCCAGACCGAGACGGCCAGTTGGGGCGTGTAGCCGACGAACCAGGCGTCGCCGTAGTTCTCGGTCGTTCCCGTCTTGCCGGCAACCGGCCGCCCGTCGGCGAGCTGCGCCCTCACACCGGTCCCCTGCTGGACGACCTCCTGCAGGAAGCGCGTCGCGATCGCGGCGTTGTTCGCGCTCACGGCCTGTCTCGGAACCGGATCGTTGCCGCCGTTGTTCACCGACAGGATCGCGCGCGGCTCGTTGCCGAAGATCGACCCGTCGATCCGCTGCCCGCCGTTCGCGATCGACGAGAACGCGCGGGCCATCTCGAGCGGGTTGACCGCCTCGCCGCCGAGCACGATCGAGAAGAACGGGTCGAGGTGGCTCCTGATCCCGAGCGCATGTGCCGTGTTCGCGATGCTCTGGGGGCCGACGATTCGCGCCAGCTGGGCGTAGACGGTGTTGTCGGAATGGATCGTCGCCGACTCGAGGTCGATCGTCCCGAGATTCGAGCCCTCGTAGTTGTGGACGTACCAGACCTTGCCGCTGTCGAGCGAGATCGTCACCGGCTTCGAGACGAACGTCGTCGCCGGCGAGATCCCCTGCTGCAGCGCGGCGGCGAGCGCGAACGGCTTGAACGCAGACCCGGGCTGGCGCTCTCCCTGCACGGCGAGGTTGAACTGGCTCTCCTTGAAGCTCCGCCCGCCGTACATCGCCAGCACGCGCCCGTCCCGCGGGTCGATGGCCACGAGCGCCGCGGACGGCCCGGCGTTCGAGGGCAGCCACTTCGCGATCGTCTGCCGGGCGATCTGCTGCAGATTGAGGTCGATCGACGTCCTCACCTGCAGGCCGCCGCCGAACGCCCGCCCCGTGCCGTACCTGTCGACGAGCAGCTGCTTCACGTAGTTCGTGAAGTACTGCGCCGGCCCCTGGCTTCCGGGCAGGTGGACATCCTGCGGGCGGGGAAGAGGTGCCGCGAGCGCGAGCCGGTACTGATCCTGCGTGATGTCCCCCTGGTCGAGCATGTCCCGCAGCGCGACCGCGCGCCGCGCCCGGGCGAGGCGCGGATGGGTCACCGGGTCGTACTGCGTCGGGTCGGAGGGGATTCCCGCCAGCAGCGCCGCCTGGGAGAGCGACAGGGCCGAGGCGGTCTCGCCGAAGTAGACCTGGGCTGCCTGCTCGATCCCGTAGGCGCCGTTGCCGAAGTAGATCGTGTTCAGGTAGGCCGTCAGGATCCGGTCCTTCGGCCACTGCTGCTCGAGCTGCCAGGCGAGCGCGGCCTCCCTCAGCTTCCGGCCGAACGACCGCTGCTGCCCGGTGAAGGCGTTCTTGATGAATTGCTGCGTGATCGTGGAGCCACCCTGCACGACCTTCTGGTTCGTCACATCGGCCCAGACGGCGCGGAAGATCCCGTGCAGGTCGATGCCGCGGTGCTCGAAGAAGCGCTTGTCCTCGACGGCGACGATCGCCTGCTTCATCACGTCGGCGATCTGGTCGGAGGCGACGACCTTCCTGTTCTCCGCTCCGCGCAGGATGGCGAGGGTCTGCCCGTTGCTCGCGTAGATGTAGCTGTTCTGCGCGCGGTGGTAGCGCGCCGGGTCGAGCGTGGGGATCTCGCCGGCGATCGCCGTCACGAGTCCGTAACAGAACGACACCGTCCCGAGCAGGAACAGGATCAGCACGAGGGCGAACAGACGGAGCTTGCGAATCCTCCGTCGGCGCCTCTTCGGTTCTCCCCGACGACCGAACAGAGCCGAAGGATTGTAGCCCCCGCGCTCCTGGCCGGCGCCGGCTACCGGCCGGCGAAGCCGGCCTCCACCGGCGCCCCAGGAGCGCGGGGTTAGAGTTGCCGTCCCATGGGGATCGCCGAACTCACTCGGAACGCCGTCGACGTTCTGCCCGCCGGAGAGCTGGAGCGCAAATTGGCGCTCGGGAGGCCGCTGCGAGTCAAGCTGGGCATCGACGTCACCTCGCCCGACATCCACATCGGCCGCGCCATTCCGCTGCAGCGGATGCGCGCGTTCCAGGACGAGGGGCACGTCGGCGTCCTGATCGTCGGGGACTACACGACGCGGATCGGCGATCCGTCCGGGCGGTCCAGCGAGCGCCCCGTGCTCTCGGACGAGGAGATCGACAGGAACGCAAAGACCTACCTCGAGCAGGCGATGGCGATCCTGGACGCGACGCGCACAGAGGTGCGCTACAACGGCGAATGGCTCTCCAAGCTGAGCTATGCGGAGGTCGTTCGACTCGCGCGGGTGATCACCGTGGCCCGCATGCTCGAGCGAGACGACTTCGCACGGCGTATGGCCGCACAGGAGCCGATCTCGGTGTCCGAGCTGCTCTACCCGCTCATGCAGGCGTACGACTCGGTCGCAGTCGAGGCAGACGTCGAGCTCGGGGGCACCGACCAGCTCTACAACCTGCTCGCCGGCCGCGAGGTGATGCAGGCGTACGGGCTCGAGCCCCAGGTCGCGCTGACGACGCCCCTGCTCCTCTCCTGGGACAGAGAGAAGATGAGCTCGTCGATCGGCAACAACATCCCGCTGCTCGCGGACCCGGGGGAGATGTTCGGCCGCACGATGCGGATCCCGGACGACCAGCTCGAGGAGTGGTACCGCCTCGTGGCGGAGCGAGCCGTGCCGGAAGGCGACCCGATGCAGGCGAAGCTCGACCTGGCCCGCTTCATCGTCGCGCGCTCCCACGGGGACGAGGCGGCGCGTACCGCCGAGGAGCACTTCACCCGCGTCGTGCGCGAAGGGCGCGCCCCCGAGGACGTGCCCGAGGCACCACTGCCGCAGGAGGATCCGGTGCATCTGCCCAAGCTCCTCGCGAGCACAGGGCTCGTCACGTCGACGAGCGAGGCGCGGCGCCTGATCGAACAGGGCGGGCTGAAGCTGAACGGCGAGGTCGTGACGGAGCTCGACATGGCCCGGGAACGGCTCAACGGAGCCGTTCTCCAGGCCGGCAAGCGCCGCTTCCTACGGTTGACATAGAGCGTCCGCGCTCTGCTAACATTGTCGGGCCGCCTCTCCGAGGCTGCGCAAGAAGGTTTTCAACCGACACTGGAGTCCATCAGACCCGAGTCCGATACGTCCGTAGAGGAATGGGAACAGATGGGCCTCTGGTGTCACCGGAGGCTTTTTTACGCAGTCGAGGCCAGCGGTGCGGTCTTTGAAAACTCAACAGCGTGAACGTCGAGACCTTCTCGGCTCTCTTTGAGCTGGGAGGTTTGAGTTAACCCGTCATGTCCCTGTTGGCTTTGCTACAAGCTGCTTCACGGCAGCAATGCTGTGAGCAGCAATGTGGTCGGACTGCAGGACATGACCTTTGAGCTCAAGCTCAAGGTGAACAAGTTGTCGAACCCGGCCTGCCCGTTCTACCGGCAGTCGGCTGACAATCATTTTTCACGGAGAGTTTGATCCTGGCTCAGGACGAACGCTGGCGGCGCGCTTAACACATGCAAGTCGAGCGAGAACCAGGCCTTCGGGCCCGGGGAAAGCGGCGAACGGGTGAGTAACACGTGGGTAATCTGCCCTCGGCATCGGGATAGCCCGGGGAAACCCGGATTAATACCGAATAGACTCCGGAGCCTTCGGGCGCCGGAGAAAAGGGTGGCTTCGGCTTCCGGCTGAGGATGAGCCCGCGGCGGATTAGCTTGTTGGCGGGGTAATGGCCCACCAAGGCGACGATCCGTAGCTGGTCTGAGAGGACGATCAGCCACACTGGGACTGAGACACGGCCCAGACTCCTACGGGAGGCAGCAGTGGGGAATCTTGCGCAATGGGCGAAAGCCTGACGCAGCGACGCCGCGTGCGGGAAGAAGGCCTTCGGGTTGTAAACCGCTTTCAGGAGGGACGAAGCCACTCGGGTTAATAGCCCAGAGGGTGACGGTACCTCCAGAAGAAGCCCCGGCTAACTACGTGCCAGCAGCCGCGGTAATACGTAGGGGGCTAGCGTTGTCCGGATTTATTGGGCGTAAAGAGCGTGTAGGCGGCCAGGTAGGTCCGTTGTGAAAACTCGAGGCTCAACCTCGAGACGTCGGCGGAAACCCCCTGGCTAGAGTCCGGAAGAGGAGAGTGGAATTCCTGGTGTAGCGGTGAAATGCGCAGATATCAGGAAGAACACCCGTGGCGAAGGCGGCTCTCTGGGACGGTACTGACGCTGAGACGCGAAAGCGTGGGGAGCAAACAGGATTAGATACCCTGGTAGTCCACGCCGTAAACGATGGGTGCTAGGTGTGGGGAGTGTCGACTCTCTCTGTGCCGAAGCTAACGCATTAAGCACCCCGCCTGGGGAGTACGGCCGCAAGGCTAAAACTCAAAGGAATTGACGGGGGCCCGCACAAGCAGCGGAGCATGTGGTTTAATTCGACGCGACGCGAAGAACCTTACCAGGGCTTGACATGCACGGGAATGTCGTAGAAATACGGCAGCCCTTCGGGGCTCGTGCACAGGTGGTGCATGGCTGTCGTCAGCTCGTGTCGTGAGATGTTGGGTTAAGTCCCGCAACGAGCGCAACCCCTGTCCTTAGTTGCCAGCGAGTAATGTCGGGGACTCTAGGGAGACTGCCGGCGAAAAGTCGGAGGAAGGTGGGGATGATGTCAAGTCATCATGCCCCTTATGTCCTGGGCTACACACGTGCTACATTGGCCGGTACAGAGGGCTGCGAACCCGCGAGGGGGAGCGAATCTCAAAAAGCCGGTCCCGGTTCGGATTGGAGGCTGAAACTCGCCTCCATGAAGGCGGAGTTGCTAGTAATCGCGGATCAGCAACGCCGCGGTGAATACGTTCTCGGGCCTTGTACACACCGCCCGTCACGTCATGAAAGCCGGTAACGCCCGAAGCCGGTGGCCTAACCCGCAAGGGAGGGAGCCGTCGAAGGCGGGACTGGTGATTGGGACGAAGTCGTAACAAGGTAGCCGTAGCGGAAGCTGCGGCTGGATCACCTCCTTTCTAGGGAATACCGGAGCGATTACTCCGGTAGGCGTTCGGCTTGTCGATGGATGGCTCCATCTATCCGTCCGATGTCCGAGCTCGCCTGGAATGAACGTCGACCTCGACGTCACGCTGTTGAGTTTTGAGCGACTGCACCCTCTGCTGGCTGGCGTCAGCAGTGTGCGGCTGTTCTGCGGCGTTTGCCGCGTGCACCTTGAAAACTCCATAGCGACATACATGGTGTTCTTTCTGATCAAGAGAATAAGAGCACACGGTGGATGCCTAGGCGCCAAGAGGCGATGAAGGACGTGGGCGGCTGCGAAAAGCCCGGCGGAGGTGCTGACCAACCGTTGATTCCGGGATATCCGAATGGGGAAACCCACGCGTGGTAATGCGCGCGTACCCGTGCCTGAATACATAGGGCACGAGGAGCCAAGCGGGCGAACTGAAACATCTTAGTAGCCCGAGGAAAGGAAAGAAACCTCGACTCCCTGAGTAGTGGCGAGCGAAAGGGGAAGAGCCCAAACCTGTGTGACGTGATAGGCGGCAGCCGTTTTCACGCAGGTGTTGTAGGGCCTGTCTTGATCCGCCTGCCGGCGGGTCGGGAAGTTACAAAGTTGTGCGTTAGCCGAAGCGAATGGAAAGTCGCACCACAGCGGGTAACAGTCCCGTAGGCAAAAGCGTACAGCCTTCCTTGACAGGTTCCTGAGTACGGCCGGGCACGGGAAACCCGGTCGGAACCCGCGGGGACCACCCCGCAAGGCTAAGTACTCCTTGGCGACCGATAGTGAACTAGTACCGTGAGGGAAAGGTGAAAAGTACCCCGGAAGGGGAGTGAAATAGTACCTGAAACCGTGTGCTTACAAGCGGTCGGAGCAGGCTTGTCCTGTGACGGCATGCCTTTTGCATAATGAGCCAGCGAGTTACTCTTCAACGGCAAGGTTAAGGAAACGGAGCCGAAGCGAAAGCGAGTCCGAACAGGGCGATTCAGTCGTTGGAGGTAGACCCGAAACTGAGTGATCTACCCATGGGCAGGTTGAAGCGGGGGTAAGACCCCGTGGAGGACCGAACCGAAGTAGGTTGAAAACTGCTCGGATGACCTGTGGGTCGGAGTGAAAGGCTAATCAAACTCAGAGATATCTGGTTCTCCCCGAAATATATTTAGGTATAGCGTCGCGTGTTCAATACCGGCGGTAGAGCACTGTTTGGGCTAGGGGGCCTACCAGCTTACCGAACTCAGGCAAACTCCGAATACCGGTATTCCATAACGCGGCAGTCAGAGTGCGGGGGATAAGCTTCGTGCTCAAAAGGGAAACAGCCCAGACCGTCGGCTAAGGTCCCTAATTTCTAGCTAAGTGGGAAACGATGTCCAATTGCCAAGACAACCAGGATGTTGGCTTAGAAGCAGCCATCATTTAAAGAGTGCGTAACAGCTCACTGGTCAAGTGGTCGGGCGCGGACAATGTAACGGGGCTCAAGCTAGAAACCGAAGCCACGGACTTCGTCGCAAGACGGAGTGGTAGGGGAGCGTTCCCAGGCCAGTGAAGCGGCGGCGGAAGCCGGCCGTGGAGGGCTGGGAAGTGAGAATGCTGGCACGAGTAACGAAAGAGAAGTGAGAAACTTCTCCGCCGAATGCCCAAGGGTTCCTGAGTAAAGCTAATCTGCTCAGGGTTAGTCGGGACCTAAGCCGAGGCCGAAAGGCGTAGGCGATGGATAACCGGTTGATATTCCGGTACCACGTACCCGTCGTTATCACCGATGGGGGGACGGGGTAGGCTAGGGAAACCCAAGCGTTGGTTGACTTGGGGTAACCGCGTAGGACGTCCGGTAGGCAAATCCGCCGGGCATTAAGTCTGAGACGGGATGCCGAGCCAGCAATGGCGAAGTTCCTGAAGCCATGCCTCCTAGAAAATCCTCTAGGGAGATGGGGCGTGCCCGTACCAAAACCGACACAGGTGGGCAAGTAGAGAATACTAAGGCGATCGGAAGAACCCTCGAAAAGGAACTCGGCAAAATGGCCCCGTAACTTCGGGAGAAGGGGCGCCGCATTAGGGTGAGGAGACTTCGCGTCTCCGAGCCTGAGGCGGCCGCAGTGAAACGGCCCAAGCGACTGTTTACCAAAAACACAGGTCTCTGCGAAGTCGAAAGACGACGTATAGGGGCTGACGCCTGCCCGGTGCCGGAAGGTCAAGTGGAGAGGTTAGCCTTCGGGCGAAGCTTTGAAACCAAGCCCCGGTAAACGGCGGCGGTAACTATAACCGTCCTAAGGTAGCGAAATTCCTTGTCGGGTAAGTTCCGACCTGCACGAATGGCGTAACGACTTGGGCGCTGTCTCTTCGAGGGATCCGGTGAAACTGTAGTCTCGGTGAAGATGCCGAGTACCCGTGGCTGGACGGAAAGACCCCGTGAACCTTTACTACAGCTTGACGTTGAAGTTTGGTGTACGTTGTCCAGGATAGGTGGGAGGCTTTGAAGCGGGGGCGCTAGCTCTCGTGGAGCCAACGTTGGGATACCACCCTTCGTGTTCTGGGCTTCTAACCCGATTCCGTTATCCGGGTCGGGAACAGCGTCAGGTGGGTAGTTTGACTGGGGCGGTCGCCTCCCAAAATGTAACGGAGGCGCGCAAAGGTTCCCTCAGCACGGTTGGAAATCGTGCGTAGAGCGTAAAGGCATAAGGGAGCTTGACTGCGAGACTGACAGGTCGAGCAGGTGCGAAAGCAGGTCTTAGTGATCCGGCGGTTAAGAGTGGAATTGCCGTCGCTCAACGGATAAAAGGTACTCCGGGGATAACAGGCTTATCGGGCCCAAGAGTCCACATCGACGGCCCGGTTTGGCACCTCGATGTCGGCTCGTCGCATCCTGGGGCTGGAGTAGGTCCCAAGGGTTGGGCTGTTCGCCCATTAAAGCGGTACGCGAGCTGGGTTCAGAACGTCGTGAGACAGTTCGGTCCCTATCCGCCATGGGCGTTGGGAGCTTGAGAGGAGTCGTCTCTAGTACGAGAGGACCGAGATGAACAGACCTCTGGTGTATCAGTCGTCGTGCCAACGGCGCTGCTGATTAGCTACGTCTGGATGGGATAACCGCTGAAAGCATCTAAGCGGGAAGCCCACCTCGAGATGAGGCTCCCCATCCTCTAGAAGGAGTAAGGGCCGTGGGAGACCACCACGTTGATAGGCGGGACGTGTAAGCGCAGCAATGCGTTCAGCGGACCCGTACTAATTGCCCGAGGTCTTGATTTAGAACACCTACGTGTCGCTATGGAGCTTTGAGGGTGTGCCGGAGAGCGGCGCCCTTGACAATTTCGGCGGTCATAGCGGCGGGGGTACACCTCTTCCCATTCCGAACAGAGAAGTTAAGCCCGCCAGCGCCGATGGTACTCGGGGCGCAAGCCCCCGGGAGAGTAGGTCGCCGCCGAATTCTTCAGAAGGCCCCGGGAGGGGCCTTCGTCGTTTCTCGCGCGTCATCAGGCCGCGCGCAGCTTGTCGCGCCAGTCGGGATCGAGCGCCCGGAGGCGTTGCACTCGCTCTCCGATCGGCGGATGCGTCACGAACAGCGCCGCCACGCCCTCCTCGATGAACGGGTTGATCGTGTAGAGCGGCTCC
This sequence comes from uncultured Actinomycetes bacterium, assembly GCA_963742925.1. Taxonomy (GTDB): domain Bacteria; phylum Actinomycetota; class Thermoleophilia; order Gaiellales; family Gaiellaceae; genus PALSA-612. Next base: position 151,634 of record CAVUNV010000007.1, read on the forward strand.
GTGGCCGTCGAGGCCTCGAACTCGACGAGCTCGGCCGCCTGTTCGAGCCGGATCAGCGCGTCGGCGAGCCCGTGCGGCGAGTCGCAGAAGCTCGCTGCGAGCGCATCGGCCTCGAACTCGCGTTTCGCGGAGAGGAGCACGTGCACCACGGCCGACGCCACCGGCCCGAGCACGAAGAGCAGCGACCGTTCGAGCCAGCCGCCGATGCGGCTCATCTCGACGATCGCCGTCGCCAGAACGACCGCCGTCGTCTGGACCAGGACGTCGCGCCGGCGGATGTGCGCGAGCTCGTGCGCGAGCACCGCCTCGACCTCGGCCGGCGCAGGCAACAGGACGAGCGCCTTGGTCACCACGACCGTCGACGAGTTCGCGCCGCGGCCCGCGGCGAGCGCCAGCGGAGGCCCCTTCTCGATCACATACAGCCGCGGTTTCGCGACGCCGGCGCGGACGGCGAGCCGCTCCACGGTCGAGTGCAGGTCGGGGGCGTCGCGGGCCGTCAGCTCGCGGGCGCGAACCATCCCGAGCACGACCCGGTCGAGCGAGAGATAGGCGGCGATGCCCAGCAGGACGCCGCAGAAGAGGAAGGACGTGACGACCCGGAGATCACCGATCGCGTACCCGATCAGCCCGAGGATCGCGCAGAGCACGAGCAGGACGAGCCACACCTTGAGCACGTTGCGCACCGGCGCGAGCGCGCTCATTGATAAGAACCCGCCCCGAAATGAAGCCTTGATGTCGCCAGGCCGCGCTGGGCGGCGCGATGCCGCTTCCTCAGTCGCACCCGTACCCTCCGGGTACGAGCGCTCCCTGCGTCCTTGCCTCGCACTCGCCCATCGCACCCTGACGACGAAGCGTCATTCCGGGACAGGTTCGGCCTTCAGCTCTCGTCTTCGGGCTCGTCCTCGGCGAGGCCTCGCGGCGGCCAATCGGGCTCGGGGGCATCGCAGCGGCTCGAGCAGTGCAGCGAGGCGACGTTCTGGAGCGGGATGAGGATGTGCCCGTTCAGCTCCACGTGGGCGATCTCGTCGATCGAGCAGTACGCGGTGAGCACGCCTTCCTGGTAGTCGCCGCCGAAGAGCGCGACCTCGACCTGCTCGCCCTTGTACTTGTTCGTGTAGTCGTCCACCTCTCGCAGCGTAGCCGCTTCCGCACAACCAAGCAGGCCGTCTCCGTCGTACCTGCCCCGAAACGCGGATCTGAAACGGCGGCTGATCACCCTCGGTTACCCGATGCTTCACAACGATCCCGTCGGAATGGATGGGGTGCTATCCGGATCGACTGGGTACCGATTCGCTGCGTTGTCAAGAGCTCGCCGAGGACAAGCCGTCGCCCCAGCAGAAACCGTATTTCGCCAGGCAATCCGCGGAAGCACCGCGCACCTCTACCTGCTTCACGTCGATATCCAGGTGACGAAGGACGGCCGAGGCAATTTGACAAGAACGCTGGACGGGCATGTGAACATCGACGCCAAAACCCTTCTGTCCGATTTCAAAGTCACCTACGAGCGCGTCATGCACGAGATAGCGGACGGCAGGCGTGAGGCTCTTGGGGTGACCGCAGTCTGGCAGGGGCTGATGAACAAGCGCGACGAGATCAAGCAACTTGCGGAGCAGTTGGATGGGTACCCGGAGGCGGAAGGTCCGACGACGGTCCCCATCGGCACAGCGCTAGAGACTCTCGGCTACCACGGTGGCAGCATCACGACGACCGCAGCGTCCGCGACGAACCTCCCCACCGAGCCATCGGACTAGTGGGCGCGGCCCGTCCAACGCTCAGGAGGCCAACGCTTCTTCGCTCTCGCCGAACTCCCGCTTCCAGCACGTCTCGCAGTAGACAACGAGCTCATCATCGATCGTCAGCTCGAGCCTGAGCTCAGGGCTGTCCGGCGGCAATTCGCGCCCGCACTCCTGACATGGCACGGTGACCGGATCGACGCGCTCAACGTCCACCTGACGACTGTAGAACGGTGAATGGGCTCACCGCCAGTGTCCGAAGCGGTTGGTTTACTCCCGCGTCCGGTGGTCGCCGAATCGTCACCCGTCCGCGCCGAACTCGACCGAGTCGGTGCCAGCTTCCGCAAGGCCGGCTCAGCCGACTACATCTCGCTCGCCCACGACGGCGACGGCACCGTGCGCCTGTTCGGGCCCGCCACGGGAACCTCGAATGAAGTGGGTTGGCCCCGAGTGGTATGCCCTCGAGTTGCTTGCGGCGCTTCCGGACAACGCCGGGGTGCGGGCGGTCTGGCGGGCGTTGGGTTAGGTGGGCGGGTTGGCGTCGAACGCGCACAACGCGTCTCGCTTGTATAGGAGTCGGCGCTCGTGCCCTCAAACAGCTACGGGGATAGGTGGGCAAGCGACGCCTACTGTGACATTCCCGGACCAGCCATGACCTCCGCCGGCGCTTGGAGTAGCTGTCAGGAGACCCATTGCCCGACGGCCCACTCGGAGATGGCGACGCCGAGCAGGATGCCGCTGATGGCGAGGATGGCGGTGTGGGCGCGTGGTCGGCGGCCAATGACGGCTAGAGCGAGGAAGATCGGGAAGATGGCGAGGCCGAAGCGGGGCATCGACGCGAGTGGTGATTTGCTGCTTGGGACGCTGAGTGGGATCGCGAGGCTGGCGAAGCAGTAGAGCCCGTAGGTTGCTCCGATACGGCGCCAGGCGACCAGTGCGAGGTAGATGAAGAGGGCGAGGAAGGCGAGTGTTGACAGGTTGATGAAGGCCGTTCGCATCGGGTCGCTGTGCTGGATGGGGACTGCTGGCCAGTAGTTGTGCGTGTGTGAGCCGCTCGCGAGTTGTTCGATTCCGGCCCAGGCGGCTCGTAGACCGTCCCAGATTCCTCCCAGCGGGCCTGCGTAGGAGAAGTGGCGTTGCCATTGCAGTTGACTTTCGGCGGAGATGAACGACCAGGCGTTTCCGGTCTTCGTGGAGAGGTAGGCGGGGTAGGCGGCGAAGAGGACGACCGGGACTGCGATGCCCGCGAGAGCCCGGCGTCGGTTCGGTGCCCGCCACGCCATCAGGAGGAGAGGTGGCAGGAGCGCCACACCGGCGATCCGGGTGAGGATCGCCAGCCCGGCCGCCGTCCAGGCGGGCAGCCACCTTCCTCTTTCGGCCAGGACGAAGGTCGCGAGTGCGAGCAGCAGGAACAGCGATTCGTTGTAGACGGCGATCAGAAAGAGCGTCATCGGGAAGACGGCCAGGTAGAGCACCGCGCGTCTTGCTCCCTCGCTCCCGAGCCGCTGTTCTGCCAGATGGTGCAAGAGGAAGAAGGCGCCGAGCGACGTGGCCAGGGAGATCAGGAGCCCCGCGAGGACGTAATGATCGGCGAGGGCGCGGCCGAGCCCGGCAATGAGTGCCGGGTACAAGGGGTAGAAGGCCGTGTCGGCATGGGAGGGCAGCGCATAGCTGTTCTCGGCGATGCCCAGGAACCAGAAGCTGTCCCACCGTGCCCACACGTCGGTGAGCGCACTACGCAGGCTGAGGGATGTGGTGCTGGGCTGGAAGGTGAACAGCGCGAACAGCGCCGCTGACCAGATCGCCGCGCGGCTCCAAAGCCAGATGCCGAGCACCGGAGAGCGGGTCACGACGGACGGGGATATCTTGACGCCGCTTGCACGGCGCTCCTGAAGTCGTTCTGCGCTCAAAACAGGGAGGTCAGTGGCTTGCCTGGGGCGACGTAGTAGTGGGCGAGTTGGAGGCTTGCTCCGGCGAAGACGAGTGCCAGCAGGGCGAGCGATGCGGGTCGCGGCAGGGAGGTGATGCCGATGCCGACGAGGAGGGCGAGGCCGGCTGCGGCGGTGAGGAGGTAGTGGGCGTCGAAGGCTGGTTGCCAGGCTGAGAGGATGAGGGTGAGCAGGAAGGGGGCGACGACCCAGGTCACGACGAGTCCTGTCATCCAGGCCGGGCTGCGTCTGACGAGGGCGAACGTGCCGATCCCTGCGGCGAGGAGGGCGGCCGGGTTCCGACTTGACCAGTCCCAGGTCTGCACGAGGACTCGATGGAGCGTCGGCGTAGGTATCCAGTCGAGTTGCCCGTTTTGGGCGGTTGCGACCAGCACGACGATCGGCGCTATCGCGAGCCCGACGGCACCTGCCGCGATGATGGCGAGGAGCGGGCGTGGTCGGGGGCGGATCAGCATGTATGCGGCGGCGTGCGCCACGAGGATCGAGATCGCGAACAGATTGAGCCAGCAAGCGAGGGCGAGCGTCACACACCATGCGGCTGTCCAGCGTTTCTGACGCGACTCGAACGCCCGGAGCAGGGCGTAGGTTGCCACTGTGGTGAGGAGGAGGGCGAGCGAGTAGCTGCGCGCCCACTGCCAGAAGTGCATGACGAACGCCGCCAGGGCCAGCATCAGGCCGGAGACGAGCCCGGCCGACTGTCCGAACATCCGGATGCCGACGACGGCCAACACCCAGGCGGTCAGCGCCCCAGCGATGACCGAGGGGAAGCGTGCAGCAAAGTCGCTGGTTCCGAACATGCTTAGCCACGGCTTCATCAGCAGGTAGTAGAGAAGGTGCGGTGCCTCGGTCGATCGGGACGACCGCCAGATCGCCGTCAGAGAACGAGTCGCCGTCTCGATCGTGATCCGCTCGTCATACGATCTCGGTTGGCTCGTCAACCGCACGAGGCCAAGAGCAAACGCGGCGATCCCGACCCCGATCGGCAGAAAGCCAGCCACCCGTTTGTCCCGCTGGCCGGGGTCTGTCCTTGTCCCGGTCGTCGGAGCTGATGTGCTCACCGGAGGCGGCTCGTCGTGGTTGAACGTGTTCGGCCGAGGAGTGCGGCTGTTCCAAACAGGATGAAGGCGGGGGCGAACGGGAGCATGTAGCGGGGGTTCGGTGCGACACCGAGCGCGTTGAACGCGACCGTGATCAGCGCGGCGACCGCGATGAGCGTGAACGCCTTGGCGCCGCGTGGGCGGCGGATTACGAGCGCGATTGCGCCGAGTATCAGCCAGAAGATCGGCGGCGGGTAGCGATGGGCGAGTTGGTTCAGCCGGTGCTGTACCTGCTTGTAAGCTGAGCGGTGCGGGAAATTGCTGCCCAGCCTGTTCAGGTCGTTGACGATCTGGTTGAAGCGCGTTTCCTGGGCGGGTTTCAGGAAGACGAACTTGTAGGTCGTGCCCGATGTCCAGACCTGTCGGATGCTCTGATCGGGGCGGGAGATCCAACTCTCGTCCCCGCCAGGGATCAGGTCGCCCGGCCCAGGCGGGGATGCCCGGGAGACGGTGCCTTGCGCTGCCCCGGGGATGTGCAGCGTCGAGACCGGGATGTCGTAGCTGGGGGCGCTGAGTTGCTGCCAGATCGTGCTGGCGACGCTGGAGGCGTACTTGCCCGGATGGGCCTGGATCGCTTCCTGGGCGACATCGCGCAGCGTCGAGTAGGCGCTATTCCACCCCCACAGCCGGTCGGAGAGGATGATCGTCGCTGCCAGCACCCGACTGCTGCCCGTCGAGAACGCCTGGCCGAGGGTGACGTGGTAGGCCCGGAACGGGTTACGCGTGAGTAGGTGCTGGTCGATCGCGGCCGCGAGCTTGCGCGAGGCTGGCCCGTTGGTCGGCGAGACGATCTTGTCGAGCACGAGCGTGCGGTAGAAGGGAACAACAGCGTTGCCGCCCCGCGCCAGCGTGTAGTCGCCATAGCGCCACCCGTTCTGCACCGTCCACGCGAGCAGCGGCACACACGCAGCCGCGGCAAACGCACCAGTCCACGCCAGCCGCCGCCGCCACGAACCCGCGAGCAACAGCGGAAACAGCGCCAACGGCACGAGCACCGCGTTGCCAGGCCGGATGAGCACCAGCGCGGCGATCCCGATCCCAGCAACAACGAACCGCCCCGGCGACGGCCGCACCGAAGCACGCGTGACCGCCAACGCCCACAGCGAGAACACGGTCGCCTCCACGATCTCGCTCGCCAACCGGTGAAACACCGCCCCGTAACCCGGATAGAGCAACAACGCGCACGCCGTGACAATCGCCGGCCACCGCCCGAAGTAACGCGCAGCCGCGCTCCAGGCAACCACCGACACCGCGAACAACACCGCCGCACCCGACTCCGCCAACCCTCCACCCGCAACATCGAGTAACGGGCTGACCACGACACCCACCCCAGGCCCACGAAACAACGGCGCCCACGGCAACAACGGATGCCGATCGAGCAACTGGATATACCCAAGCAGATACGTCTCCAGGTTCTTCCCCGCAGCCAATGGCCACGCCAACGCCTGCACAGCAAAAACGCCAAGCGACAAAAGGAACAGCACAACACCGCCACGCCAGCCGCCCGCAAGCGCCTCAACCCAACGAGCCACCCCAGCCAACCACGCAACGCAGCGGCGAACCCACGCTCTGTCAAGCACACGGCGACCCGCACCGCTCACGCCTGCCACGTGCCCAAGTCGCCGAAGGGAAACCTCCCGTCAGACGCCGCAAACAGCTACACCAACCCTACTCCTCTCCCGAACGCACGCAAAGGGAAGGGGGCGCGTGTCTTTTTTCGTATCGATGGATATCGGCGATGGTCATCGATGCGTTATCGCGGCTGCTTTGCATATCGCCGGTCGGGCGAAGCATCGCGCGGTTTACAGGGTGCGTTGCTTCGCCCTGGTGGTCTTCTTGCGGCAGGTGTCTGAGCACCATTGGGTTTGCCGGCCGGGGAGCGGTCTCCCGCAGCGGAGGCAACGGTTGCGCTTGGTTACATTCCCGATGTGCCCGCAGGCGCGGCAGCAGGGGAGGTCGTAGGTGATACCGCGAGCGCCGTCCTGAATCATCGCCCACGCTCCACAGCCTTCGCATGGGGAGCCGCCCTCGCCACTGCAAAGTGGACATGTGTCCTCGTCGATTGCGCGCTCGGACGTTGACAAGCGGCGACGATGCCAACGCTGCCTATGCGTACTACCGCAGAACATCGGCGGCCGGCCTGTCTTCGGTAGGTGGAGAAAGCGACCGCACCAGCGGCAATGGCTTTGGCGCGGTCGCCGCAAGGATCGTGGCGGCGGCCGATGCTCGGCACAGAACCGTGAGCGCGATCGTTTCTCGATGCGCTTCCTGCAGCCTGCCCGTGCGCACAGACGCCGGGGCCGCGGATTGCCGAAGAGCGGGGCGTTGCAGTCCCAGCATCGGTCTGGATACACGGCCCGCGTTGGCTTGCCGCTCCGGTCGTAGTGGATCTCGGGTTCGTGGTCCCGCTCGCAGCGCTTGCACCAAACGGTCTCGACGCTGCGACGGTAGTCGAAGTACCTGAAGCCCTTTCTCCGCCAACCAGGCGGTTTCCAATCGCTGTGGTCGTCGATGTCTGTCACGAAACTGCAGCTCCGCGAAACGGGTCGATAGTCAGAGACATGATGATCACCACACCGGATATCCCGAGACTGCTCAGCATCGCCAAGGCGCGCGAGGTTCTCGGCATCAGCGAGCCGACGATGGCGAGGCTCCTGCGCGCACGGGCATTCCCTGTCGTTTGCATCGGTCGGCGCCGCCTGGTTGATCCGCGGCGGCTACAGGAGTTCATCGACCGGCAGACACAGCCGGCACGGGGAACGGGCCAGTGAACCGGGAGTGGTTGCTTCGTCGACGCCTTCACGCACTGGCAGGTGACGTCGGGTCGCTCCGACGGCGCCTAGACGTCGAGAGCTACGACGGCTTCCTCGCGGCTCGCATTGCCGTCCACGTCGAGACGATCGACATCCTCACTCGGCCCACAGCGGCCCAGATCTTTCGCGCCAACATGGCCTTCGGCGCTGACGAGGCGGAGGCTATCTTCCTGGCGCTCGCCGAAGTTGAAGAGGGCTCCGAACAGTTACATGCCCTGCTCGGACGCGAGGAGGCACGCGCATGAGCACCGACCTCGCTGCTGTCCTCGACCGGCTCGTTGGCTTCGTTCCCGGCTACGTCGTCCTGACCGACGAGCAGGCAGCGGCGGTCGCCCTGTGGACCGTTCACACGTTCGTCTACAGGGCGGCGCGCGAGGCAGGGATCGACTACCCCGACACCACTCCGTACCTGAACATCCACAGCGCCGAGAAGAAGAGCGGCAAGACGAGGCTGCTTGAGGTTCTTGCCCTGCTGGTTAGCAACCCGCTGTGGACGGTGAATGTCTCGGACGCCGCGCTCTTCCGAGCGATCGAACAAAAGGCGCCGACGCTGCTCTTCGACGAGATCGACGCCGTATTCGGACCCAAGGCGCGCGAGCGAGAGGACCTACGCTCGCTGCTCAACGCTGGTTACCGGCGTGGGGCGAAGGTCCTGCGGATGGGCGGAGGGAACATGACCAAGCTCGAGGACTTCCTCGTCTTCTGCCCCAAGGCGCTCGCCGGCATCGGCTCGCTGCCCGACACGATCACAGACCGTTCGATTCCGATCCGACTCGAACGACGAACACGCTCCGAGTCGATAAAGAAGTTCCGCCACCGTACGGTAGCCCCACTCGGCGAAGAGTTGCAGCAACAGGCGGAGCGGGTCGCAGCCGAGATCCTTGAGAGCCTTGTCACGGCCGAACCTGATCTTCCCGACGAGCTCGACGACCGAGCCCAGGAGATGTGGGAGCCGCTGTTCGCGATCAGCGACCTGGCCGCTGGGGGCTGGCCCGTGCGGGCACGACGTGCCGCGCTCGTTCTCTCGTCCGGTAACTCTCGCGAGGACGACTCGCGTGGAGTGCGTCTGCTCTCGGACATCCGTCGGATCTTCGAGACCGAGAGCATCGACCGGATCAAGTCGAGCGACCTGGTCGATCGGCTCATCGCAGACCCCGAAACACCCTGGGCGAACATGTACGGCAAGCCGATCACGATCCAGCTCGTCGGCGAGACCCTCAAGCCCTACGGCATCAGGACGAAGGAGATCGCGCGACGGGCAGATCACCGCCGGGATGCCGGGTCTGCCTCGGGCCGATCCCGAGTGAGCCGCGGCGCCCTGGCGACCGTGGGGAGTAAGCGCTCCGATGTTCTGATCGAGGAGCTTCACGAAGGACCAGGTTTCCTCCTGGCGCCTGCCCTTTGCGCTCCTCTGGCGCGGTATATTCCGGTTGCCACGGAATCCTGCTCTGGAGGAGCAATGTCTAGTTCTACGATCACCGCTCGCCGTCGTGCGAGTGGTCCGCGCTACGTCGTCCGCTACCGGCTCGGCGGCCGAAGCTACCCGCTAGTTCACGCCGGCTCGTTCAAGACGCTGCGGGAGGCGAAGGTGCGCCGCGACCTAGTCGCAGGCGAGCTCGCGGCTGGCCGCAACCCAGCCGATCTTCTTCGCGCATTCGCGCAAGTGCCACGGCCAACGCTGACTGTGCGGGCATGGACGGATCGGTTCATCGATTCGCGGATCGACATTGACACGAACACGAAGCGGAACTACAGGACGGCCCTCAAGAAGGTTGGGGAGATGTTTGGCAATCGCGACCCTGCCACCCTCACGGTTGATGACATCGCCGGCTGGGTGGCCGGACTCCGTCTGAAGCCGGGGACGGTGCAGCTCTACCTGCTGACGTTCCGTCTCTTACTTGACTACGTGGGCGTCGAGCCGAACCCTGCGCGTGACTCGCGGGTGAAGCTTCCGAAGCGCGTCCGTGAGGAGCCTGTCCCGCCGCCGGCCGCGCATGTCGAGGCGATCCTCGCCGCGATCGGGCCGAAGTGGAAGCTGCTCCTCGTGACGATCGAGCAGGGGGCGCTTCGGCTCGGCGAGGGCGTCGGGCTCCGCTGGGCGGACGTCGACGCGGCCGTCGGCTGCGGCTGCCGCGGTCGGCGACGAAGCGCGACCAGGCTCGGTGGGTGTACCTGCCTGAGTGGCTCGTCGAGTCGATCGAGGACACATGCCCGCTCGAGGATCGGGTTCCCGAGCGGCGCGTGTTCCAGGGGATCACGGGGGCGAGCTTCTACCAGGCGATGAGCCGGGCGTGCACGACGGCGAAGGTGCCTCACTACACCCCGCATGATCTTCGCCACCGGCGGATCACGATCTGGCACCAGTCCGGCGTGCCGGCCCGCGAACTCGCCGAGCGTGCAGGGCACGCGCGACCGTCGATGAGCCTCGACGTCTACTCGCACGTGATGCCCGCCGACGAGGTTCCGATCGAGCGGTTTCGGGGGCTGATCGAGTGCTAGACGGCCGTGCTGGTGAGGTCCCGGTGAGGTCCCGCGGCAATCGCGCGGCCGTTAACCCGCACGGCTAAACAAAAGGTATTATAAAAGAAATAATTATGTGAGTGATGATCTCAGTGCACGTACCTCCGGGTACGAGCGCTCCTGCGTCTTGCCTCGCACTCGCCCATCGCACCTGACGACGAAGCGTCATTCCGGGACAGGTTCGGCCTTCAGCTCTCGTCTTCGGGCTCGTCCTCGGCGAGGCCTCGCGGCGGCCAATCGGGCTCGGGGGCATCGCAGCGGCTCGAGCAGTGCAGCGAGGCGACATTCTGGAGCGGGATGAGGATGTGCCCGTTCAGCTCCACGTGGGCGATCTCGTCGATCGAGCAGTACGCGGTGAGCACGCCTTCCTGGTAGTCGCCCCCGAAGAGCGCGACCTCGACCTGCTCGCCCTTGTACTTGTTCGTGTAGTCGTCCACGAAGTCAGTCTATCGGCCGGAATTCGCCGCTCTCGACCGCCACGGCCCAGACGCCGCAGTTCTCGAAAACCGGTTGCGCCTCGCCGACCGCCGCTTCCTGGACGCGCCTCAATGTCCCGCCGTGGGCGACGACGAGCACGCACTCGTCCGGCCGGGCATGCGCGATGTCCCGCAATGCCGCCACGACCCGGGCGCGATGCTCGTCGTAGCTCTCGCCGTCCCACGGCAACCCGGTGAGCTCGTCGCGAGTCCGGCCCTGCCAGGATCCCACGTCGATCTCCCGCAACCTCCGGTCGAGCTCGACCGGCAGCTCCATGCTCGTGGCGACGATCTCCGCAGTCTCGCCCGCCCGGCGCAGGTCACTCGAGTAGACCGCCGCAATCGACTCGCCGCGAAGCCTCGCAGCAAGCTGCCGGGCCTGCTCCCGCCCGGTCTCGTTCAGCGGCTCGTCGGCATGACCCTGGAAGCGGAGCTGGCGGTTCCAGTCCGTCTCGCCATGACGTGCGAGGAGGATCGTCGTCACGCGCTGTACGCTAGCGACCCGATGGATCTCGGCCTCGGCGATCGGATCTGCCTCGTGACCGGCTCGACAGGCGGCATCGGCCGCGAGACGGCGCGGCTGCTCGCGGCCGAGGGTGCGCGCGTCGCGACGTGCGCGCGAGGCGACGCGCCGGGGGTGGGGGAGGCGTTCCACGTTCAGGCCGATCTGTCGAGGGCAGGGGAGCCCGAGCGAGCCGTCGCCGAGGCGGCCGCGGCGCTGGGCGGGTTGCACGTCCTCGTCAACAACGTCGGAGTCGCCCGGCAGGCGAAGTTCGAGGAGGTTTCCGACGAGGAGTGGGAGGCGTACTGGCAGCTGAACGTCATGAGCTACGTACGAGCCGTGCGAGCGGCGCTGCCGCACCTGCGCGAGGCGGACGGCGGGGCGATCGTGAACGTCTCGTCGACTGCAGGCAAGCGCCCGTCGACCGGCATGCCTCACTACTCGGTGACGAAGGCGGCCGTGCTGTCGCTGTCGCGGCTCCTCGCCGATCTCTATGCGAAGGACGGCATCCGCTCGAACGCGGTGACCCCCGGCCCGACCGCGACCGACGCGTGGCTCGGCGAGGGCGGCCTCGCCGACCAGCAGGGCGGCGACCGCGACGAGGTGCTGAGGAAGGTCGGGGCAGGCCGTCCGCTCGGACGGCTCGCCACACCGGAGGAGATCGCGGCGGTGATCGTCTTCCTCTGTTCCGACCGGGCCGGCTACGTGACCGGCGCCGCGTGGAGCGCCGACGGCGGCACCGTCCCGATCATCATCTGATCGAGCCGGGTCGGGAGCGGGCCGCGGCCGCGTAGTCACCCCCGCCCAAGGGTGGGGCGTCGTCCCTCCGCCCACGCCGAGAGGCTAACCGGAACTTCCGCGCGTGTCCGTGCCGTGTGAGTGCCGATTCTGTGACGATTCCTCCACAGCGCGCTGTCGACCGCGGCGCGCCCCGACCGCGCGAGGCGTTCCGGCCGCGATCGGGAGTACGCTGGGCGGTGATGCCCGAGATCGCCGGGAGAGTTGCCGATGTCTTCGCCGAGCGCGTGCGCGAGCACGAGGCGCGCTCGCTCTCGCCCCGCGCCGTGCGCTCGTACGAGACGCGGGGGCGGCGCGAGCCGGAGGCGGAATGCGCCGTGCGAACGCCGTTCCAGCGCGACCGCGACCGGATCGTCCATTCGAAGGCGTTCCGCCGGTTGAAGGGCAAGACGCAGGTCTTCATCGACCCGGTCGGCGACCACTACCGCACGCGGATGACGCACACGCTCGAGACGACCGCGATCTCCCGCGTCGTCGCCCGTGCGCTGCGCCTGAACGAGGATCTCGTCGAGGCGATCGGCCTCGGTCACGACATGGGTCACACACCCTTCGGCCACGCGGGCGAGGACGCACTCGACGACGTGTTGCGCGAGCGGTTCGGACGCCCGTTCCGCCACAACGAGCAGTCGCTCCTGATCGCCGAGCGGCTCAACCTCACGCGCGAGGTCTGCGACGGCATCCTCACGCATACCGGCGAGCGCGAGCCGGACACGTTCGAGGGGAAGATCGTGCGCATCGTCGACCGGGTCGCGTACATCAACCACGACATCGACGACGCCATGCGATTCGGGATCCTCGATCAGGCGGAGCTGCCGCGGGACGAGATCGCGCTGCTGGGGCCGACGGGTGCTCAGCGCATCGACACGCTCGTACACGACCTCGTCGAGACGTCCGAGGACGTCGGCGACATCCGCCAGTCGGAAGAGGTCGGTGAGGCGATGCAGGCGCTCCGCGCCTTCATGTTCGAGCGCGTCTACCTGGGGCCCAAGGTCGAGCCGGAGCACCGCCGTGCCACCGACGTCGTGCGCCGCATCTTCGATCACCTGATCGCGCGCGGAGACACGGTCGAGGACGCGGTCGACTACGTTGCCGGCATGACCGACCGCTTCGCCTTGACCTACGCGGAGACCATCGGGTAGTGGCCCGCATCAAGCCCGAGTCGGTCGAGGCGGTCAAAGCGACCGCGGACATGCTCGACGTCGTCGGCGCACGTACGCCGCTCCGGAAGGTCGGCGCGCGCTACGTGGGCCGATGCCCGTTCCACGAGGAGCGGACGCCGAGCTTCTCCGTCAACGCCGTCGACAAGCTCTACTACTGCTTCGGCTGCTCGGCCGGCGGCGACCTGATCAAGTTCGTCCAGGAGACGGAGAGCCTCGACTTCTCCGGCGCCGTCGAGTGGCTCGCCGACCGTTTCCGGGTGGAGCTCGAGTACGAGGAGGTGTCGCCGCGAGTCGAGGCCGAGCGGCACCGCCGCGACCGTCTCCAGGAGCTGCTCTCCGCCGCGACGGCCTTCTACGAGCGCTGCCTGTGGGACTCGGCCGGCGCGCAGGCAGCCCGCGAGCACCTGTCCGGACGCGGGCTCGGTGAGGAGATCTGCCACACCTTCCGGCTCGGGTTCGCGCCCGGCGGCCAGACGCTCGCACAGAAGGCCCGCGAGCGCGGCTTCACACAGGAGGAGCTGCTGGCCGCCGGCCTCGTCAACCGCCGCGGCAACGACTACTTCTCGCAGCGCATCGTCTTCCCGCTCGCCGACGCCCGCGGGCGCGTGCGTCGGCTTCCAGGCGCGCAAGCTGCGTGAGGACGACCCGCTGCAGGCGAAGTACGTCAACTCGCCCGAGAGCGACCTGTTCAGCAAGGGCGACGTCCTCTACGGGCTCGACCTGGCGCGCGCCGCGATCGCCAAGCAGGATCGAGCCGTCGTCGTCGAGGGGAACACCGACGTGATCGCGCTCCGCCAGGAAGGGGTCGAGCCGGTGGTCGCGTCGATGGGCACGGCGCTGACCGACCGCCATCTGCGGCAGCTCTCCAGGCTGACGCGCAACCTCTGGCTGTGCTTCGACGGCGACGCGGCCGGCGAGGCGGCCACGCTGCGCGGGATGGAGATGGCTGCCGAGCAGGGCTTCGTGATCAAGATCGTCACGCTGCCCGCCGGCTCGGACCCGGCCGACCTCGCCGTCGGCTTCGAGGAGCGCCTGGCCGGGGCCGTGCCCTTCGCCCTCTACCGCGTCCAGGTCGAGCTGGCGTCGTCGGCCGATCCGCAGACGAAGTATGAGCAGATCAAGCAGATCCTGGATCGACTCCCGGAGTCACCCGACCGACAGGAGGCATGGCGGATCGCGAACGACGAGCTCGGCATCACGATCCAGATCCAGCGCGGCGCGACGGCGAGCACGACGGCGACGGGCGGGGCGATTTCGCCGAGGCTGCTCGAGGCCGGCGATCGGCTCGAACGGGACACGCTCGCCGGCTGCATCCGCCACCGTGGACTGCTGCCGTCTCTCGCCGAGCTGACGGCCGATCAGTTCGACAACGAGACGAACAGGCTCTTGCGGGTCCATCTCGTCGAGGGCACCGAGCCGCCGGCCGAGCTCGTTCCCCTCGTCGCGGAGCTGGACGCGCGCGCGGAGGCGGAGCAGATCGACGAGAAGACCGGGAAGGAGCTTCTGCTGCGGCTGACGGAGCGCGGCTTGCGACGGGAGCTGGCGCAGACGAACGGCGACATGGCGCGAACGAAGGAACTCCAGGAGAAGCTGGAGCGGGTCCGCAAAGCATTGGACGGGCTGTCGTAAGCTAGCCTTGAAGGAGCGGGAGCCCCTGGCGGGGGCTGAGAGGCGGCCACGAGGCGCGCGACCGCAGAACCTGATCTGGGTCATGCCAGCGAAGGGAGAAGGACGCAGGTGGAGGACTCTCTGACAATCGCCGGGCGGGAGTTCCGCTCGCGGCTGATCACCGGCACCGGGAAGTACCCGTCGTTCGAGGTGATGCGCGACGCGGTGGTGGCCTCGGGATGCGAGCTGGTCACGGTCGCCGTGCGGCGCATCGATCTCGACGAGGTCGGCGAGGCGATCACCGACTGGCTGCCCGAGGGCGTCATGCTGCTGCCGAACACGGCCGGTTGCCAGACGGCCGACGAAGCGGTGCGCGTGGCGCGTCTAGCCCGTGCCGGCGGGTTGCCCGACTGGATCAAGCTCGAGGTCATCCCCGACGCGCGCTACCTGCTCCCGGACGGGGAGGAGACGCTGCGGGCCGCCTCGCAGCTCGTCGAGGAGGGCTTCACCGTCCTCCCCTACGTGCTCCCGGATCCCGTGCTCCAGAGGAAGCTCGAGGCGGTCGGCTGCGCAACCGTGATGCCGCTCGCCGCTCCGATCGGCTCCGGGCGGGGTCTCAAGCTGCGACACACGATCGAGATCATGGTCGAGCAGGCGGAGGTACCGGTGATCGTCGACGCAGGGCTGGGCGCGCCGTCGCAGGCGGCCGAGTGCATGGAGATGGGCGCCGACGGCGTGCTCGTCAACACGGCGATCGGGATGGCCGGCGATCCGCCCGCAATGGCCCGCGCCTTCGCGCTCGGCGTCGAGGCCGGGCGGGCCGCGTATCTGGCCGGACTGATCGACGAGTCGCAGGAGGCGCGGCCGTCGAGCCCGATCACCGGGCTCGTCACGTCGTGAACGTCCTGGTGAACGGCAAGGGGCTCGAGCTGGAGCCTGCTGCGACGGTTGCGAGCCTGCTCGGCGAGCTCGGCCTCGACGGACCGTACGCGCTGGTGGAGCGGAACGGCGAGCCGGTCGAGCGCGAGCACTACGCCGAGGTCACACTCGAGGAGGGGGACAGGCTCGTTGTCGCACGTCCGGTCGCCGGGGGCTGAGTCCCGCCGCCTCTACCTGATCACGGCGGCACGGCCCGACCTGGCCGCCTACCTCGAGGCTGCCGTGCGGGGCGGCGTCGACCTCGTCCAGATCCGCGACAAGCAGCTCTCCGACGCCGAGCTGGTACCCGTGCTCCACGAGGCCCGGCAGGTCACGCGCCGGCTCGGCGTGCCTCTCGTCGTCAACGACCGTCCGGACCTCGCCACCCTCGTCGGGGCCGACTACGTCCACGTCGGCCAGGACGACCTGCCCGTCGAGGAGGCACGCCGGTTCGGCGTCGCGGTCGGGCTCTCCACCCACGCACCGGAGGAGATCGACCGGGCCGACGGGGACTACATCGGGGTCGGGCCCGTCTACGCGACGCCGACCAAGGAGGGCCGGCCCGCGGTCGGGCTCGAGCTCGTCCGCTACGCAGCCGCTCACGCGCGGCAGCCCTGGTTCGCGATCGGGGGCATCGACGAAACCAACGTCGCCGAGGTCGCCGCTGCGGGAGCAGAGCGGATCGCGGTCGTGCGGGCGATCGGCGACGCGCCCGATCCCGAGCGGGCCGCCGCCGCTCTCCTCGCCGCGCTCGTCGAAGGGCGCCGCTCGGTACACTGACTCGCGCCGCTTGACGGCCGGTCCCCGGTAGCTCAATTGGCAGAGCATCCGGCTGTTAACCGGAGGGTTGTTGGTTCGAGTCCAACCCGGGGAGTCGATGGGCTGATGCTGATGCGCTGGCGATGAAGGAATGCATCGATGATTCTTAGGAAGAGGCACATGTTTTCTGAAGGTATTTGGCTTCGCAAACGGAGATGGCAGACGATGGCGAGTACGGTGTTCTGGTGTATCACTCTCGCTGTTGTCGGCGTGTTCACGCCTGCGGTGGCATCTCGGCGCATCGACAGCGTTAAGGGCGTATCTAGCGGTCGCACGGTCGGCGCTTTACATTGCACGAGGCGAGTTGGGGTTCGGCGTCACCAGAGCGCCGAATCCCATCGCTCGCTGTTCCCGGGAGATGACCGGGTGTAGCGGCAGGGAAAGGCGAAGCCCTGCCACTCTGTTACGCCGCGTACGAGTGCGCGATCTGTTGTCGATGAGTACGAGGTCGCTCGGCCTGTGCCGCTGTTCAATGCCGGTCGTGTTCGCGAGTGGCGAAGCGGCTGCCCCATCGGTTGCGCGCCGGTCATCTCGCCGAGCGATCGGCGCATCTCGGCGCCGCGTCGCTCGTCGATGAGTGCGAGCGTGTTGCCTGCGTCTCTCTTCTCGAGTGCGAGTGGTTCGAGCCGGCGATCTCTGCCTGATAGTTGTGCGATCTTGTCTCTGATGGTATGCGCATAGTACGCCTCGAATCCTGTGCCGCTGATCTTGTTGACGGCCTCGGGACGTCTCGCAAAGAGCGTGGCGCGTACTGTCGTGCCCTGATCCTGACGGTGCCGGTTGCGCTGCCGACTTCCGGGAACGCTTCGAGCGTGACGGGACGAGGAGACAGGGAGTTCGTCGGTGCGGATGACAAGCGCGTAGTCCTCGTTGGTGCCTGCGCCGCCGGTGATCGGGATGACGGCACGGTGTAGAGCGTTCCCGGCCAGGGAATCGGGTTCGCCGGGCCGCTCGTGCTGTGTCGCGCCAGTCCGCGAACCAAAAGGCCCGGCGGGGGTGAACGAGCGTGGCGGTCGGCACGTTGCCGAGCGCGATCGCGAGGTCGGATGCCGCGTTGAGGATCTTCGGGAACGCTTCCGCCTGTGTTGGGGATGCGTCTGTGTAGGTGGTTGTCCCGATGCCGGTGACGGCGATCAGGCCGAGCAGTTGGCCGTTTGCGCCGGTGCCGGCGAGCAGTTGCGCGTCGAGTTCGGCGCCGAGCGCTTTCCCGAGCTCGCGGGCGAGCACGATGTCGGCGAAGTTCGGGTCGGCACGCTCGTCCAACTGCATCGACATGTCGACGTAGCCGGCGATCATCGCGACGGGCGAGCCTGCTTTCGCCTCGACACCATCCTGATTCGACAGCGTGCTGTTCTGGGTTGCTTGCGATGCCGACTGAGCTGCCGGTTGTGAGCCGGCCGGTGTAGACGTCGAGGCCCGTGTCAGGCAGCGGCGAGACAGGCAGGATGCCGGTCAGAACAGCCGCGGCCCTGGCCGCTTCCGCGAACGCCTCAGCCACGTATCTCGGGCCGACGTTGACGACGAAGTTGCCGCCCGCGGTCGCGGTCGTGCTCATCGTCCTGGATTCGCCCGATGCGGTGGCGAGCCTCGCCCAAGCGTCCGCCGCGGTGCCGTACAGCGGGTCCGGTAGGGCGCTCATGCCGTGCTCGACCACCAGTCGGCCGTCGGCGCCGCGGGTGGTCTGGTTCGCGTTGTCGGTCGCGACGAGCGCCAGGTCACGGAAGAACGCTGTGCCGGTTGCCCGCCTGCTCGTAGACGGATTTGCCGCGGCCGCTCAACGGGATGCCGTGGCGGGCGGTGACTTCCTCGAGCGCCTGGTCGGTGGCGAGTTTGTAGTCGTGGGCGGCGTCACGGTGCCGGGCCTGAATCTCTCGGTGCTCGTCGAGCGTGTCGGCGAGCGGCCTGAACTTGGGTTTCACTCTGGGCATTGGCTTCACCTTCTCCACGGCCGCCACGATCGGCGCCGAGGCTCGTCGGGTTCCGGGGCAAGGCTGAGTTGCTTGGGGACGTGCTGGCAGCAGCGCGCATCGTCGATGCCGAAGCAGGGCACGCATTGGGATGGCGGGTCGAACGGCGGCTGGTAGAGATCGAGACGGAAGCCGTCCGGGTCGGGCGCGTAAACGAGGCCGTTGTCCCCGCTGCTCATTCGCTCGCCTCGCCGTACAGGAACCTCTCGAGCTCGTCGGGGTCGACGCGTAACGGTGCGCGTGCGCTCGTTCCGAGCCTGACGGCGGGCAGGTCGCCGCGGGCGATCATCCGGTAAACGCTGAACACCGACATCTGTAGCTGGCCGGCCACCTGAGACGGCTTGAGCAGCCTTTGCGGCTTTGTCACGTCCATGCATATCACTTATATCAAACAGGACGGATGCTGCGTCATCGCTTATAGTCCCGGGCGTCTGTTAACCGGAGGGTTGTTGGTTCGAGTCCAACCCGGGGAGTCAACAGGGCGGTGTCCCGCCCGGAACAACGCGCCCGAGAAGGGAAGGGGAGTCTCATTCGCGTCGCCAGTCACCTCCACGCGGCCGCGCGTGGCCACCGTCGCATCGTCGTACTGGGTGCTTCGCTTGCCCTGCTCTCCGCTCCCGCGACGGCGCTCGGCCTCCGCTCGAGCGCCCGACCGACGTTCCTCGAAGGACAGAGCGTCCACAGCACGGTCGCCCACGCGCTCCGCGGCCTGCCGGTGCGGAGCACCCGGCTGACCAAGCTCGATGCGGGCCTCCGCGCGCTCGTCGGGCCGACGGAGAGCTTCTCTCTTCGCGGCCACCGTGTCGGAGCGGCGGTTCCGGCCCTCGTCCACGGCAAGGTGCGGGTCCAGATCACCGCCGTGAACCTCCCTGCGGTGCGTGCCGCGATCCCGCGGCTCGGCGGACGCATCGACCTCGTCTGGCACTCGACCGTCTTCGCTCTCGTCCCGCGAGGCTCGCTTGTCGCGCTCTCCCGACTGTCCGCCGTGGGCTTCGTCGGCACACCGGCCAGACTGGTCGAGGACGCCGTTCCGGGTGAGGAGGTCGGCGCCGCCAACGCAAGCGCCTGGCAGGCCCTGGGCGTGACCGGCAAGGGCGTCAAGGTCGCCGTCATCGACGGCGGCTTCAGCGGCCTCGCCGCCCGTCAGGCCAGCGGCGACCTGCCCGGCAACATCGTCACGGCGGATTTCTGCGGCGGGCAGTTCTCGTCGCCGAGCGAGATCCACGGAACGGCCGTGGCCGAGATCGTCCACGAGATGGCCCCCGGCGCACAGCTCTATCTGGCGTGCACCACGGATGCGTTCTCGGTCAACCAGGCCGAGCAGTGGGCCAAGAGCCAGGGCGTCAAGGTGATCAACTTCTCCGCCGGCTTCCCCGCCGCGAGCCGTGGTGACGGCAGCGGCTTCGTCGACTCGATCGCTGCGAGCGCCCGTGCGGGCGGCATCCTCTGGGTGAACGCAGCCGGCAACTCGGCGGGCACCCACTGGTCGGGCCCGTTCACGGACGCCAACTCGGACTCGATCCACGAATGGGCCGGGAGCGACATCGCCAACCGGTTCTTCTGGCCGGCCGGCAGTTCCATCTGCGGGTTTCTGAGCTGGGACGAGTGGCCGGCCGCCAAGTCGGACTTCGCGCTCGTCCTCTTCGACCCGGCCACCGGCAACGCCATCGCCGTCTCCGATTCGCCCCAGAGCGGCAGTCAACAGCCCCAGGAAGGGCTCTGCCCGATTACCAATACGACCGGGAGCAACATCGTCGTGGCGTGGGCGGTCGTCGCGAACCGAGTCACCGGAAACCCCCGGCTCGACTTCACAGCCGATTCACCGCAGTTGCAGTACGACGTTTCGGCGGGCAGCGTCGTCGACCCCGCGACATCCCCGAGCGCTTTCGCCGTCGGCGCTCTCTGCTGGCAGAACAACCTGCTCGAGCCGTACAGCTCGCAGGGGCCGACGATCGACGGGCGCCTGAAGCCGGACATCGCCGGCCACGACAGCGTCTCGAGCGCCACGTACGGCGCGTTCACCGGTAGCTGCCCCTTCTCCGGCTTTGCCGGCACCTCGGCCGCCTCGCCCGAGGTGGCCGGAGCCGCCGCGCTCGTCAAGCAGGCGAACCCGAGCTTCACGCCGGCGCAGATCCAGGCCTTCCTCCAACAGAGCGCCACCGACCTCGGCCCCGCGGGGCCGGACAACCAGACGGGGTACGGTGCGTTGCATCTCCCGGCCACCGTGGCCGTGAAGGACACGACGGCGCCGGCGGCGAAGGCGCTGGCGAGCGCCGGCCGGCGAGGCCACGTGGTCAAGCTGCTCTCGCGGACGTCCGACGACTCCGGTCAGGTGAAGATCCGCGACCAGGTCAAGCAGGACGGCCGCGTGATCAAGACCTTCACGACCGGTTTCGTCTCGGCTGCGACGGCGCAGACCCGCTACGTCAGCTGGACGGCACCGGCGACGATCAAGGGCTCGATCCAGCACTGCGTCCGCGGTCAGGACAGGGCCGGCAACCTCAGCGCGGTCAGCTGCGCGAAGGTCACGCTCAGCGGCTGAGCGACGAGCGCACAGTTCCCGGAAAAAGCGAAGACCCGCTTGGGCAGGCGACCGGCGGGTCTTCGATTCCGGTCGCACAACTCTTGCGACTCGCCGGAGGGATAAAGGCTCGTCGCGTGCGGCCGGAGATCCCAAGGCTAGGCATGCGCACTCCGGGGCGGCATCCTCCGATCGGTTGACCGGCAGGATGAGGCTTAGAGTTGGTCCGATGGCGCCCGGCCGTGTCTCGCGGGGACAGTTCCTGCTCGGCGGAGCCGGAGCGATCGGCTCGCTGCGGCTCGTGGGGCGCCCGGCCGCCCCGCCGCAGGCTGCACGGTCGGGTCTCGACCACATCGTCGTCGTGACCATGGAGAACCGCTCCTTCGACCACCTGCTCGGCTGGCTGCCGGGTGCGAACGGCAGGCAGGCCGGTCTGACCTACACGGACAAGCACGGCGTCGCTCATCCGACCTACCCGCTCGCCCCCGACTTCCAGGGTTGCGGACACGTCGATCCAGATCACAGCTACGGAGGGGGACGCATTGCCTACGACAGCGGCGCGTGCGACGGCTTCCTCCGGAACGCGAGCGACCTCTATGCGATCGGCTACTACACGCAGGCCGACCTGCCCTTCTTCGGCCAGGCCGCCCCGGCCTGGACGGTGTGCGACAACTACTTCGCCGCCACCATGGGCCCGACGATGCCGAACCGCCTCTACCTGCACGCGGGGCGGACAGACCGCACCAACGATCTCCCTCTCCCGAGCGGTCTCCCGACGATCTGGGACCGCCTCGCAGCTCGCGGCCTGGCCGGCCGGTACTACCGCCGCAACTTCTCCTTCCTGTCGCTCTGGGGCGCGAGGTACTCCCGCATCACACGGTCGTTCGCCGACTTCCGGCGCGACTGCCGCACCGGAAGCCTTCCGGCCGTCGCCTACGTCGACCCCGCCTACACGCTCCCGCTCTTCGGCGTCGGCAGCGACGACCATCCGCCGTCCGACATCCGCGCCGGCGAGTGGTTCCTGTCGCAGGTGTACACGGCCGTGACGACGAGCCCCGCCTGGCCGCGGACGCTGCTCGTGATCACGTTCGACGAGTGGGGCGGCTTCTTCGACCACGTGCCCCCGACCCGCGCGCGCGACGTCGAGCCCCGGTATTCGCTCCGGGGCTTCCGCGTGCCGACGCTCCTCGTCTCGCCGTTCGCGCGCCGCGGCCACGTCGACCACGGGCTCTACGACCACGCGTCGGTCCTCCGGCTGATCGAGTGGCGTTTCGGGCTGCGCCCGCTGTCCACGCGCGATGCGACCGCCCGCAATCTCGCCGCCGCGCTCGACTTCTCCAGCCGCGATCTGAGCGCGCCGAAGCTCCAGGTGCCGCAGGTCACGGCGAGCCCACGCTGTCCGAGCGGATAGACGTCGGGCTCGGTATGAAGCGCCGTCTCCCTCCGGTCATGCAGGAGCGCGACTACGCGTTGCTCTGGACGGCGCTGCTCGTGATGGCATTCGCGACCCAGATGACGGCGGTCGCCGTCGGCTGGCAGGTCTACGCGATCCACCGCAACCCGTTCGACCTCGGCCTGATCGGGCTGGCCGAGTTCCTTCCGCTCCTGCTGCTCGCGCTGCCGGCCGGCCACATCGCCGACCGGTTCCCGCGCCGCTTCGTGTTCGCGATCTCGCTCGTGGTCGAGATCGCGGTGATCTCCGCTCTGCTCGTCGTCACTCTCGAGGGCGCACGTCAACTGTGGCCGTTCCTGGCGCTCGCGGTCGCGACGGGGGTCGCCGGCGCGCTCGGGTCACCGGCCGGTCGTGCCATCCCTCCCGAGGTCGTGGTTCCCGAGCTGCTCGCCAGCGCGATGGCGCTTCGCTCGATCGGGGGCCAGATCGCGGTGATCGGCGGCCCGGCGATCGGCGGCGTGCTCTTCGCCATCCGCCCCGAGCTGGTCTACGGCCTCGCGGTGGCCCTGCTCGCCGCCGGTCTCGGCTGCATCCTCGCTCTCGGCGCTCCCCGGGCGGTGGAGCGACTGCCGGGTGCCGGCCCTCCGCCGGGGCTCTCCAGCCTGCTGGCCGGCATCGGCTTCATCCGCCGCACGCCCGTGATGCTGGGTGCGATCTCACTCGACCTGTTCGCCGTCCTGTTCGGCGGTGCCGTGGCTCTGCTGCCCGTGTTCGCGCGCTCGATCCTCCATACCGGCCCGGCGGGGCTCGGTGTGCTGCGCAGCGCCCCGGCGGTGGGTGCGCTCGTCGCGGGCGCGATCATCACCCGCCGGCCGCTTCGGAACCAGGCAGGAAAGACGCTGCTCGCGGTCGTGGCGCTGTTCGGGGCGAGCATGATCGTGTTCGGGCTCTCGCGCTGGTTCGCGCTCTCGCTCGTCGCGCTGGCCGTCAGCGGCTTCGCGGACATGATCAGCATGAACATCAGGAGCACGACGACGGCGCTCGCCACGCCCGACCCGCTCCGCGGACGGGTGAACGCGGTCGAGATGGTCTTCATCTCGGCCTCGAACGAGCTCGGCGCCTTCGAGTCGGGGGTTGCCGCGGCGCTGCTCGGAGCGGTGCCCGCCGTCGTGGCCGGCGGCGCGGTCACGGTCGGGATCGCCGCGGTTTGGCCGCGCCTCTTCCCGGCGCTGGCCAGGATCGACCGGCTCGAGGAGCTCCGCCCCGCGGCCGTGGCCGGTCCGGGCAGCGAACCTCCCTAGCCTGCCGCAGTGAGCTGCGCGCAGATCACGGCGGCGTCGAGGGGAAGCATCTGCAGCTCGGGCGGGGGTCGGCGCACGAACTCGTCGACGAGCAACAGGTCGTCGGCGTGCTCGGGCGCATACGACGGCTCGTCCGCGAGGGAGAGGCGGGCGGCGGCGACGCCAAGCTCGATCTCCATCCTCGCACCTCCTCCGGGAGGAAGCGTCCGCACGGCGGACACGCGCCCACCGGCGACGAAGAACGCCCGTCGCCATCCGGGCTCGACCGCGGGCGCGACCAGGCAACGCCGCTCAGCGCGAAGCTGCCGGAGCCGCCGGAGGTGCTCGACAACCCCCTCGAGGGCCGCGATGCGGTCGCGGAGTCGCGCGGCGTCCTCGTAGCGCAGGCATGCGGCGAGGTCGGCCAGCCGGCCGCGCAGACGGGGGAGAGGCCCTCCGGCGAGCAGCTGCGCGAGCTCCTGCTCCGAGGCACCATCGAGCGCCCTGGCCGCCCGCTCCGCCCTGCGTCGGCCGCGAATCGGTCCGAGCTCGCCCGGTGTCGCGCTGACCACGACCCGGTCGCCGCGGAGGCGGAGATACACGTAGCGGTCGGGCCTGACGTTGCGCGCGTTCGCGGGCGGGCGTAGCTCACGGATCAGCCGGAGCTCCTCCAGGCCCGCCTCGAGCTCGCTGCCGACCACGCGCCACTCGATGCGCTCGACCGCTCCCAGCGCCGCCTCGACCGCCGGCCGCTGGCGGTCGGAGCGGAAGTACGAGCGCAGGCGGGCCTGCAGGTCACGGGCCCGGCCGACGTAGAGCACCTGCTCGTGCCGGTCGCGGAACATGTACACGCCGGGCCGGGCGGGCGCGCCGTGCGCGAGCGAGCGCTTGCCGTACACGCGCCGCGTGCGGGGCGCGGCGAGCGCGTGGAGATCGCCGAGCGTGCGCGCGCCCCGCTCCTGCGCCTCGCCCATGAGCCTGACGAGCACCTCGGCGGTCGCCTGCGCGTCCGGCAGAGCACGGTGGCACGGGGGGACGGACGTGCCGTAGAAGTCGGCGAGCGCAGCGAGGCTCACCCGGCGGACGCGGCCGCCGAGCAGCCGGCGTGCCAGCGCAGCCGTGTCGAGCGTGGGTGCGGCGACACGGCGACCGGTCAGCCGGTCGAGCTGGCGATCGAGGAAGGCCATGTCGAAGCGCGCGTTGTGGGCAACCAGCGTCGCGTCGCCCGCGAAGGCGAGGAACCGGCGGATCGCCGCTCCGATACCCGGCGCGCGGCGCAGCTCCTCGTCCCGGATCCCGGTGATCGCGCGGATCGGAGCGGGGAGGGGGATGCCGGTGCGGACGAGCGTCTGGAACGTGTCCCCGGGCTCCAGGTTCCGGACGCGCACGGCGCCGATCTCGCAGATCCGGGCAGACCGGGCGGAGAGGCCGGTCGTCTCGAGATCGAAGACCACGAGCTCGGCCTCCTCGAGCAGCGGATCGCACGGGGCCGAGGCGAGCGCGATCGCCGAGCCGTGCCAGGCAAGCCGCCCGTCGCCGGCGACGAGATCGCCGACCAGCGAGCGGGCAAGCCCGTCAGGTGCGCTCCTCAGCGCGAAGAGATGCGCGGCGGCCTCGGCGGCGGAGACCGGCCGCCGCCGCTCCTCGAGAAGCTCGACGAGCCGGTCGACGGCATCGAAAGCCAGTTGCATGCGCGATCATGCAACCAGAACATACGTTCGTCTGCAAGCAGGAGCGGTGGCTACCGCTAGCTCTTGGCGCGGCCGGCGAGGTCGCCGATGAGGTCGCCGAGCTCCATCGGGAGGACGATCTTCGTCGCGTCCGAGCTGCCGATCTGCTTCAGCGCCTCCAGGTACTGGAGCCTCATCGTGTTCGAGTCGACCGTGTGCGCGATCTCGAAGATCTTCGAGAGGGCGAGCGCGAACCCCTCGGCGCGCAGGCTGGCCGCCTGCCGGTCCCCCTCGGCAGAGAGAATCTTCGCCTGCTTCTCACCTTCTGCGACGGTGACCGCCGCCGACTTCGTCCCCTCCGCCTCGGTGACGACGGCGCGGCGCGTCCGCTCGGCCGACATCTGGCGCGTCATCGCCTCCTGCACGGCCGGCGGCGGTGTGATCTCCCGCACCTCGACGTTGGTCACCTTGACGCCCCAGCGCTCGGTCACCTCGTCGAGCTTCGTCTGCAGGAGGGCGTTCATCTGCTCGCGCTTCGAGAGCACGTCGTCGAGCGCCATGTCACCCACGACGCTGCGCAGCGTGGTGGCAGCGATGTTCTCGGCCGCCCCCGCGAAGTTCTGCACCTTGACCACCGAGTCGACCGCGTCGACGACGCGATGGAAGACGATGAAGTCGATCTCGATCGACGCGTTGTCCTTCGTGATGCCCGTCTGGCGCGGAATCTCGAGGTACTGCTCGCGCAGGTCGACGACCACCGGCCGGTCGACGATGGGGATCAGGAGGATGATCCCGGGCCCCTTCGTGCCGATGCAGCGGCCGACCCGGAAGACGACGGTGCGCTCGTACTCGCGCACGACGCGGACGCTGAAGAAGACGATCAGGAGGAAGAACCCGACTACGAGAATCGCAGCAATGATGGCGACGATCACGTCGGCGCCACTCTATACCTGTGCCCGAGTCCACACGATCCATGAGAATCCGCAGATGCGCCTGCTCGCTTCCGCGCTCGTCGTGGCGTCGTTCGCCGCCTTCAGCACCTCGGCCTGGGCGGGGGACTGGCTGCAGTTCGGCTTCGACTCGGCGCGGACGAACGCGCCGGCGGGGGCGACCGGCATCACCGCGGCGAACGTGGGCGGTCTCGTTCGCCAGCAGGTGAGCCTCGACGGGGTCGCCGACTCCTCGGCGGTGTACCTCCGTGGAGCCACGGTCGCCGGTGCTACCCACGACACCTTCTTCGTGACGACGAGCTACGGCCGGACGACGGCGATCGACGCCGACACGGGCGCCGTCCTCTGGGTGTACGTCCCGCCCGGGATCGCCGGCTGGGAGCACACCGCCCAGATCACGGCGGCAGCGCCGGCCGCCGATCCGAGCCGGCAGTTCCTCTACAGCGCCTCGCCGAACGGGAAGATCCACAAGCTGCGCGTCGCGGACGGCAGCGAGGTCACCGCGGGCGGGTGGCCCGTGACGATCACGCTCGACCCGCAGCACGAGAAGATCGGCCCCGGCCTGAACGTAGCCGGAAACCTGGTGCTCGCGTCCACCGGCGGCTTCATCGGCGACATCCCGCCCTATCAGGGGCACGTCGTCGCGATCGACCGCGGCACCGGCCGGCTCGTCAACGTCTTCAACGCGCTCTGCGCGAACAGGCACGAGCTGATCGTGCCGAGCTCGTGCCGGTCCGACGGCGCCGCGATCTGGGGCAGAGGCGGGGTGGTGGTGGAGCCGGGGTCGCACAAGCTTCTCGTCGCGACGGGCAACGGGCCCTGGAACGGCCGTACCGACTGGGGCGACAGCGTGCTCGAGCTCTCGCCGGACGCGGGCCGTCTCCTGCAGGCCTACACGCCCAGGAACGCGGCCGATCTCGAGGCGGGCGACCTCGATCTCGGCAGCGCCTCCCCCGCGATCCTGTCGAAGAACCTCGTCGTGCAGCCGGGGAAGGACGGGAAGATGCGGTTGCTCCGTCTCGACCGGCTGAACGGCCGGACTGCCGGCGCCGCGCCGGTCAAGGGCGGCGAGCTGCAGATCCTGCCGGCCCCGCGGAGTCACGAGGTCCTGACCGCGCCGGCCGTCTGGCATTTCCGGGGTCTCACCTGGCTCTTCGTCGGCGACTACGGGGCGACCGCCGGCTATGTGCTCGTTCCCGGAGCGAAGCCGCGCCTGCGGCGCATCTGGCAGGTCGTGACCGGCGCATCGAGCCCGGTCGTGGCCGGCGGCCTCCTGTACGTGTTCGACCCGCTGGCGGGCGGCCTCAACGTGTACCTGCCGACGACGGGGAGGCTCGTGACCTCCCTCCCGACCGGCCTCGGCCACTGGAACTCGCCCATCGTCGCGGACGGTCGCGTGGCGATACCCGAGGGGGATTCCAACCGCCACCGCCTCACGAGCGTGCTGGACATCTTCCGCCTTCCCCGGACCTGACTCGAAACGGCACGAAACGCGCGTTACGATGCCCGCGTGCGACTCCGCGGGATCAAGCTCAGGCTGCGACCGCTGAACGAGGCCGAGGCGTACGCGCGCTGTCACGGCACGCGCGGCGCCGAGGTTCGCATCGTCCACCTGGAGCCGAAGCGTCCACGCTACGAGGCGCCGGTCACCGGCGAGGATCTCCGCCGCTCGTTCGAGGTCAAGCTCGACGAGCGCGAGCCGCACGAGCAGGCGGGCGTCTAGGTCTCCCGTGAGCGCAGCTGACCCGCAGACGACGCGTGTCGGCTGGATCGGCACCGGCGTGATGGGACTGTCGATGTGCGGGCACGTGCTCGACGCCGGCTACCAGGTGACGGTGCACAACCGGACGCGCTCGCGCGCCGAGCCGCTCCTCGAACGGGGGGCGACCTGGGCCGACACGCCGGCGGCGGTCGCGGCCGCAGCAGACGTGGTGTGCTCCATCGTCGGCTACCCGGCCGACGTGCGCGCCGTGATCCTCGGTGAGGACGGTGTGCTGAGCGGCGCGGCGCCGGGAGCGGTGCTCGTCGACTTCACGACGAGCGAGCCGTCACTGGCGATCGAGATCCACGAGGCCGCCGCCGCCAGGGACGTGGCATCGGTGGACGCGCCCGTGTCGGGCGGCGACGTGGGTGCCCGGAACGCGACGCTGTCGATCATGGTCGGCGGCGACGAGGACGCCGTCGAGCGCGTCCGCCCGCTGCTCGACGTGATGGGCAAGACGATCGTGCGCCAGGGCGGGCCCGGGCGCGGGGCAGCACACGAAGATGGTCAACCAGATCCTGATCGCGACGGGGATGATCGGCGTCTGCGAGGCGCTGCTCTACGCCTACAAGGCCGGCCTCGACCTCGAGACGGTGCTCGAGTCGGTCGGGCCGGGCGCCGCCGGCTCGTGGTCGCTGGCGAACTACGCGCCGCGGATGCTGAAGGGCGACTTCGAGCCGGGCTTCGTCGTCGAGCACTTCGTCAAGGACATGGGCATCGCCCTCGCCGAGGCCCGCCGGATGAATCTGTCGCTGCCGGGCCTGGCGCTCGCCGAGCAGCTCTACGTCGCGCTCACGGCCCAGGGCAAGGGCCGCAAGGGCACGCACTCCCTCATCCTCGCGCTTTCCGGCCTCTCCAACGTGGACTGGGAAGCGAGAAGCGCGACGCCAGCTGTGTAGGCGAGCAGCGGCAGACCGAGCCGCCGAGCTTCCCGCGCTCGAAGTGGAGGCCGCAGCGGTTGCACGTCGGCGGCAGGATGCCTGCCCGCACGAGCAGCCCGCGGACGAGGATGATCCAGAGCATCGCCCAGGGAGCGAGAAGCCACGTCTGCGTGATCACCCCTCCGCTATCGGCAGCTTCCGGCGCGGTATTTAGCGCTTCCGGGGGATCGGCGGAGCTCCTCGGCGCCGTGGCTAGAATGCCGGGGTGAGCTGGGTGTTCGTCGGGTTGCTCGCCGGCGCCGTTCTCGTTCTGGTCGGCGCTGAATGGCCCCGGCTCAGCGAGCGCTTCGGACTCGACGAACGGCGCGAGGCGCGCGAGCAGCGCGTCCGGGCCGAGCGGAAGTCGAAGCTGCGCGTCGTGCGGGACGACTCGGAGGAGTTCGAGGCCAGCGTCCGCCGCGACCTCGACCGCCTGCCGACGATCGAGAAGAAGCGCGACCCGCGCCGCTGACGCCTAGCGAACGGTGAACGTTGCGCGGTAGACGCGCGTGTTCGGCAGGACGCCGCCGAACGTCTCCATGTTCTTCGTCTCCTGGTAGTCGGAGACGGTCAGCTCGAGCGTGTGCTTGCCCGCGCCGAGGCCGTTCAGCTCGACGGTGACCCGTCCGGCCGCAGTATGAGAACGTCCTGCTTGTAGCCGTCGATCCTCGCGACGAGCGAGGACTCGTCGACGCCTGATCCCTTGTCCTGGACGGACACGAGCAGCCGCCCGGACGAGGCGACCGTGGGCGTCAACAGCTTCGCGGTCGGAGGCGCCGTGTCGTTCACCCAGAGGCGGAACGTGAACGGCCCCGCCTGGCTGCGGCCGCGGGTGTCGAACACGACGTCGTACGAGCGTGACGCGGGGGCGATCACGGCGACGACCGGCTCGGGCTGCCCGAACGTGTCCTGGTAGGGATTCTCGTTGATCGGCAGCGCCGGGATACCGAGGAGGTGGTTCTCGTCACCCGGAAAGACGATCCGCGACGTGACGGCGACACCGGCCGACTGGCCGGTGACGACGACGCCGAAGTTCGCCACACGCTTCGAGAGCACGACGCGGAATACCTGCTCGGGGCCGGGAAGGTTGTTCGTGATTCCCGAGCCGCCCGGGTTGTCGGGATAGCGGTACGAGGAGACGCGCGCCTGTCCCAGCTTCGTGTTGCCCTTGTACACGCCCGCCTTCCGGAGGATCGCGCTCGGCTTCTCGAGGCGCGGGTGCTCACTCCGCAGCCAGAACGGGATCGTGTCGCGTCTCGGTGCCGCGCTTCAGGACGACGAAACCGGTGACGTCCGCCTCTCTGGCGCTCGCGGCCACGCTCGCCTGGGTCATCACGCTGCCGGGCACGTTGACCGTGGTGGGCGCGGTGACGGAAACGCCGCCGGTCGGGTCCTGGACGGCAACGGACACCGTCCACGGTGCCCGCTCCGCCGCCGGCGTCGGTGAGCTGGATCGTCCGTGTCGCCTTGGTGCCCACCTTGACCAGACCGAACGAGATACCGGTCGGCGAGGAGAAGATCAGCGGGTCGTTCGCGGTCGGGACGTAGATCAGGCCGCCGCCCTCGCGAGTTGTCGGCACCTCGTCGCCGCGAGCGTTGAGGACGGGCCGGCCAGTGAGGACGAGCGCGGACTTGATCTGCTCGACGGTCCATTCCGGGTGCTGCTGGCGCAGCAACGCGGCTGCCGCAGCCACATGAGGAGTCGCCATGCTGGTTCCGCTGAACTCGGCCCAGAGGCCCTCGCTCGGCGGCACGGAGGACAGGATCGCCACGCCGGGCGCGCTTACGTCGGGTTTCATCCCCAGCGAGACGGGCGTCGGCCCAGCGGACGAGAACGGAGCAATCAGATCGTTCCCCGTGACGGCCGCGGCCGTAATGGCGCCGGACGCGTTCCCCGGGGAGCTGATGCTTCCGTAGCCCGAATCCTCGAATTCGTTCCCCGCCGCGATCGCCGGGACGACCCCTGCCTTGGCGGCGCCGTCGATGGCCGCGACGACGATGTCCCGGGACGGCTCGATCTCGGACTCGCCGAGGGAGAGGTTGATCACGTCCATCCCGTCCGTCACCGCGGCTTCCACTCCTGCCGCGATCTCGGGCGCGTTTCCGTCGAGCCCGAAGGACGGCGTCGGCACGGCGTAGACCTTGTAGTTGCCGAGGTAGGCGCGAGGCGCGATGCCCGAGATCGGCCCTGCCGAGACAGCGTTTGCGAGGTAGTCACCTGCGGCGATCCCGCCCACGTGCGTGCCGTGGTCGTCCTGACTGCCTGACGTTGGCGAACGGCAGCGTCTCGATCGGCGAGGTCGCGCCCGGAGGGGCGAACGTCCGGGCGACGATGACCTTCGGCGTGGTGAATGCGGTGTTGCCCTTCGGGAAACCCGGGGGATAGACGTAGCCGGTCGGATCGAAGAAGGGATGGGCCTGGTCGACGCCCTCGTCGAGGATGCCGATCTTCATGCCGTTCCCCGCACGTGGAGAAACTCGGCAAGCCCCAAAGCTGATCCGCGCCGATCAGTTCCGCGTCGGGGACGCCGGCGAGGTGGTACTTGACGTCAGGGTAGACCGCGTCGACGCCCGGGATCCGCGAGAGCCTCGAGAGATCGCTCGAAGGGACGACGACCGCCAGTCCGTCGAGCACCACCTTGTAGCGCCAGCGCACCTTCGCCGAAGGGATGGCGCGCTCGATCCGCCGGACGAGCGCGTCCTGCCGGAGCGTCAGATCGTGGAGATAGGAAAGGCTCGAAGGGGACTGCAGGTCGAGCCGCTGCGCCTTCGCCTGCACGGTCAGCACGCGGCTTCCCTGCACCGCGTCGGCCAGCGACGGCGCCGCGAGTGTGACGACGACCTCCGTGCGCGGGGCCGCGGAGGCGTGCGCGACCGGGGCCGCGCCGAACGCCACCAAGCCTGCCAGCGCGATCAAGACCCCCCGTCTCAGACCATTCATGGTACGGAGATCGCCCCGAGCCCGGGGCTACAATGTGCTCCCGCGCGGCAGCCGTCTCGAGTCGGCCTTCGGCCACTGACTCGAAACGGCGGGGACGTCCACGCCTGACAGAGACGGGCGCACCCGAGCGAAGCCCGGATGCGCCGCCGAACTCCTCAGCAGGTGCTCGCCGGGCGGGCGTTAGAATCGTGGAGCGGGCGGATGTGGCGGAATTGGTAGACGCGCACGGTTCAGGTCCGTGTGGGGGTAACCCCGTGGAGGTTCAAGTCCTCTCATCCGCACCTAGCTTCTGAGCAGGGCTTTCGCTCCTCGGGACTCCGAGTAGTGCGCAGTCAGTGCACAAACGATCGCGGCGGCCGCCGTTTCGCTGGTCGAAAGCGTCGAAAACGGCGCGTAGGTACTGATCGAGTCGGTGCTTGAGACGGGCGTAGGTCGTCCTCGATCTGCACGGTGCTCGAGCCCAAGATCACGGCCAGGTAGGAGAGCTGGATCGCCGCTCGTCGATCGCCCAGGTCGCGAAGGTGTGCCGGGTGTCGTAGAGCCGGCGATGCTCGAGGCCGGCGGCCCGGATCGCGGGCGTCCATTCGCTGTAGCGGAACCGTTCGATGTCGATCGTAGTGGCCGCGCGCGAGCGGGGAAGAGGATCTGCGAGTCGATCCTGATCGCGGCATCTGATCGAGGGCCTCGCAGCGACGACCTGAGTTCTGAGTGGCACGGCGTCGCACGGAGCCGCTCCGGCGTCTTGCACGCCTTTCAGCACGTCTCCGCGTGAACCGACGGCGGACGCTGGAGGAGGCCTTCGCCTGCCGGTCGATGTCGCGCGCGGTGGAGGCCGAATAGCTCCTCGGGCCGGAGGCCGGTGCCGGCGAGCACGATCGGGATCGCGCCGATACCGCGGGTCGAGCTCCGCGGCGACGGCCTCGACCTCGGCCCACGTCTCGAACGGGAACACGTCGCGGCGCTCGTGCCTCTTCCGCTTCGGGTTCTTGATCCCCGCGGATGCGTCACGGGTGACGAGACCACGCGCCGAGGCCCAGGAGAGCGCCTGCCGGAACGCCCGGAAAACGTCCGCGCCTGCTGCCCGACGGTAGCTGCTCGCGCCAGTCCTCGAGCTCGATCCTGCGCAGGCTGTCCGGGTGACGCTCGCCGAACTCGGCGCGGGCGTGCTTCAACTGCGCGGTCAGCTTCCGCACGGTGGCCGGGTCAATCGTGCGGCCGTGCTTGTCGAGAAACACGTCGAGCAGGCCGTCGACCGTCTGCGATCGTTCGCTCGCGGGGATCGCCTCGCCTCGCCGTAGGGCCGAGATCTCATCCACCTTCACCCGGAGCCACGTCGACGCGGCCGTTGCGGTGGAGAAGCCACCCTGGTACTGCCGGACACCGGCCTCGTCATAGAACCGGGCGCCGTAGTTGCGTTGGCTGCGCTTGACGATCGCGCCCGTCTGCTGTTTAGGCATCGTCGCCTCCCTTCGCTCCCCGCAGGAGCTTGTGTGCCGTCTCCCGGCTGATCCCGGCCTCGCGGGCCAACCTGGCGACGTCAAGCCGGGCGGCCTTGCCGCGGACGAGGAGCGTCTGCAGTTCCTGCCGTGCCTGGTCTGCTTCGAGCCGTATTCGCTCTCGCCAAACGAGGTTGATCGCCAGGGCGCCTATCACGACGCGTTGTTCAGCGGCAACCTTCTCTTCGAGCCCCACGGGTGTCACCTCCAGGTCGACCTGTGTCAATCACACTGACACTACCTAGCCACGCCCATGCTGTCAACTGCCCTGACACTTTGCGTCTGGAGGCTCGGGGCAACCCGCCACCCGTCAAGCATCGCCTCCACCTCGGACACCCGGAACCGGACCGGGCCGCCCTTCCGGCCGCCGAGCCGGAACCCGGGCAGCCGGCCATCCTCGAACCAGTCGAGGATGGTGGAGCTCGAGAGGCCGAGGTAGTCGGCGAGTTCGGCTGCAGTAATGAGGCGGTCGGTCACGCCGGCTCCCGCTGAAGCTCTACGGCCGGACTGTCGATAACAGGGGAGGCAGCCGACGCGTCCAGGTTCGCCCTCTCTGTGCCGTTGTGATTGAGCGTGTCGGCTGCCTCCCGTTTAAGACGCGAAGGCGAAATGCCGATATCGGCATCGGCAGAATCCGGCGCGGGAGACTGAAACCCAAGGACGCGGCCTCGACTCCGCTTCCCTTCCGCGCCGGCTAGCACTCTCGATCGACGCAACTCACCCACGCTGCAGGCGCCAGGTCGAACGTGTAGAACCCAGACCCTATGGCAGTAACCTGGAAGGTTCTCGTCCACTACCCGAACGGCACCGACGCGGTGGTTGTCGTGGCTTCTGGTCCGGCGGATGGAACTCTGCTCGCCGTACTTGGCGAGGAGCCCCGTTGGATGGTGAAGAGGTCGAACGCTCGATTCGGCGTGTTCGAGGGGCAGGATTACGACTACGAAGCGCACGTCAGCGCCGCCGCAGCGGAGTAGTTGCCTCACGCGGCGCGCTCCGAAGGTGTACAACCGACGTGCATGGCCGTCGCGTCCTACGGTGTCCTCATCCACTACCCGAGCGGGATGTCTCGCGTTGAAACGCTCGTGGGACCGATGCCGACGAAGGCTGGCGACCCGGTCGAAATCAAACGGCAGCCGACAGGTTCCTGGATCGCTAAGGAAGACCCCAAGATGCAACCCTCCGGCGCGCTTGAGGGGAAGAGGTACGACCTCGAGGTTGAGGTCCAGCACCCGCCGGAGGGATAGGCGACCGCTCACGCTGGCCACGCTCGCGCTCTGAAGGTGTAGAACACGGCTCATGGCGCGCCCGTCCTGGACGACGCTTGTCCACTACCCGGACGGCCGGTCGAAGGTCCGCGTCGTGTTCGAGACACCCGTGCCCGACGCTCTGCTGGTCGGGCCAGAGGGCGACCGCTGGGTCATGAAAGCGGTGAGGATTAGCGATGGCGAACTCGACGGCCTGACGTACACGCACGAGGCCCAGGTAGAGCCCGCACCGGAGGAGTAAGGCGCCGGTCACGCCGCCCCTACTAGAGCTAGGGTTTGCGCCGTGCGCGAGTACAACGTCCGGCTCGTGCTCTCCGACGGTTACTTCGTCGACGGCTTGTTCGTGTTCCGGGGTGAGAGCCTCCCCGAAGAGAATCAGGTCATCACCGTCGAGTCGAAGCGTGTTCCTCCCGAGCGTGCTCGCCGGGCACGTGTAGCGCGGGTGATGGAGCATGACGACGGCCTGCTGATTCACGCGACCGAGTTGAGATAGCCCCATGGTCACGCCGCCCTCGTGTGCGGTAGAACACGTCCTGTGGCCGACTCAGGGATCACAGAGGTCGACGTCGAGACCAACAGACAGACGATTCGCGTCCCGGTGGAGCGGTTACGGGCGCTCGCCGACAAGCTGCATGCGGTTGACTCCGCCGCCAGTGTGCTCGCGAAGATCGAGGACGGGATCAAGAGCGGCACGGCGATCAGATTCACGAAGGATGAGAAGCCCTTGGTTTTGGCGGCGCTGTGGAACTGGCGACCCGGAGACATCGGTCTCGAGCTGTGGCGGTTGCGGAACGCGCTCGTGGACGAGTGAACTCACGCGGCGCGCTCCACGTCGTCAATGCCGAACTCGCCGATCTCCTCGAGGTAGTCGGCGGCGAGCGCAGCCGCAAGCGTGTCCCTGAGCGCGTCTCGCTCCTCGCGTGTTTGCAAGAGCTTTAGCGCGGCACGATAGGCCGGCACCGCCAACATCTGCGCCTTCTGCAGCGCCGTCACGCTGTCGACCTTCCGCGGACAACCAACTCGTGAACTGTCGGCCCGCTCGGTGTACTCCGTCTCGGTGATCAGACCGCGGCTGCCGACGTCGAGTAGGAAGGCGAGGAAGACGTCGTCGCCGGGCAGCGCCGGGTCGTCTCGCAGGCCGGACGAGGTTCGTCTCGAGGAGGTTCGTCCCCCCTTAGGGGGTGGGACGAGTAGACGAACCTCCTCGTTCGTGACATCACCCGGCGCAGGTTCGTCTAGGTTCGTCCCGAGCAGCGAGACGAACCCCGAAGCCGCTTCGGTGCTGAGGTTCCAGTAGTTGCCTCGTCCGGCTCGTCCCAACTCGCTCGCCGAACACTTTGTGATTCGTCTCGCCTCTTCGAGCCTCAGGAGGCTCTCGCGGATGCTTTGCCCACCCCCGGTGACGCGCTTTTCGACCACGTTCCCCGAGCTCCAACCGTGCTCCGAGAGGTAGCCGAGCACCCTCTCGTCGAGCTCGGCCTCGTTCACGTGCTTGACATCGACGAGGCGCAGCTCGAGCGCGTCCTCGTCCCAGTGGGCGGGCGTCTTCTTGAAGCCTTTGATGTTGTTGCCGCGCGCCTCGACGTAGAGCTTCTTGCCCTCGGCGTCGACGTAGATCCCGAACCGGATCGCGGCGCCTTTGTGGACACCGCCGTAGCCACGGAGCCGGCCGCGGTTCGAGTCGGTCGCCCACGGCATGTGGTCGACGATCAGGACGGTGCAGCCGGTCGGGTCGGCGATCTCCCGCTTCAGCAGGACGATGATCTGCTCGGCCTCGCTGTCCTTCAGGTCGATCCCGAAGACGACCGAGTAGAACGAGTCGAGGATGAGCAAGTCGAGCCGGTGCTTCTCGACGGTGGCGCGCAAGCGCGCGAGATCATCGGGCAGGCTCAAGCCGACGTTGAGGAACCACCAGAGCGACAGGTCGGGCGGGCTCGGATGTGCTCGCTCGAACAGGCGCACCCGCTCGATCTCCTTCCGGCGGGAGTCGTCCTGCCAGACGTAGCCGACCCGGCCGCTGGTGAGAACTGGCCGTCCGAGCACTTCTCGGCGCCGGATGCGACACGGACGGCGATCGCCTGCGCGAGGAAGCTCTTATGCGTCTCTGGGACGCCGGCGATCGTGCCGACAGCCCCGGCCGGGATCATGTCCTCGACGAGGTAGCGCTCGTCCGCGGGCAGTTCGAGCTCGAGCACGTCGGCGTGCGTGAGCCCCTCGAACGGCTCGCCGGTCGTGAACGGGATGTTGGCGAACTCGTCCGTCATCGTGGCGCCTCGCCCCCGAGTAGGCGACGCAACTCCTGGGTGCGCTCGTCGACGTCCTCGAGTGCGAAGAGGACAGCCTTATCCTCGACCGCGCCGAAGGCGATGTTGGCGCGGTAGCGGTCGGCGACGGTCGGCTGGAGGATCGCGTCGAGCCGATCGACCTGCTCAACGATGCGCCAGACCAAGAACCCGTCGTAGCTGTCGGCGTCCAAGCGGCGGCGAAGCCTCCAACGTCGGCGGCGAGCGCGTTCAGGCGACGAAGCAGCGGTGCAGCGGGCGCGCTCGCAGGAGCCGCTGCTATCGTGCTTGGCAACGGCGATGAGTTGGTGGCGTGGCGGCCTTGCAGGGCCGCTTCGTCTTTCACGGAACGCTCACCGCCCGCGGCTCCGTTCGAGGTAGGCGTCCAGATCCTCTGGCCGGAACTTGCGCCGTTTGCCGACACGGATCTGCTTGCAAGTCGCCTGCGCGAAGCAGTCGGTAGATGGTCGATCGCTCGACGCCGAGAACGCGCGCAGTCTCGTTGACGCTGAGCACAGGTGCGGGCCGAAGAGGCCTGTAGTCTTGTGGCGCAGAATGGGTCATGCCGATATGAAAGCCGCGGTTGGACCAGGCTCCCGCAAAGTTGACGCCGACTTCATTCGCAAGGCCGCGGCTCGACGAGCTGCACTCCTCCAAGAGTCGATTTTGGCCGGCAATTCGAACTGTCGTTCCGCGCTAGGAGTCCTCTTTGACCACTTCGCGCACGTGCTCTTCTATGACCAGGAAGACTCAGGAAGTTGGGTCTTCGAGGCCCAGGGCAAGCAGGTCATCGGCGCGGCCGAGACGGTTCTAGTCGGCGTTCAAGAGCAGCTGTTACGGCGACGCGAGTTCTCGATTGACGAACCGGAGCGAGGAGTTCGTTTCGAGTTAGCGTTCCAGAGGCACGGGGCAATTCGCGCCATAAAGGATCGGATGGTGGCCTCGGAAGCCAAGCGGCTCGACCTAAATGCAACTGGCCCAAGACCGCTGACGGTCTGCATAGGCGTGGACCTAAAGCGCTCCAACGGTCCGAAGCTGCCTTGTCTCCCATTCCTCGGAAGCAAGGTCATTGAATGTCCCGATGGGATATTTAAGAAGCGCTCATATTCCTGCGCCCCCATGCTTCCGAGTCTTTGAGGACACGACACAGACGAGTCGGCACCCGTGGGTGTTTTGGTGTCGGGACTGCAGCGCGCGGCGAACCCGGGACGCCGAGAAGGCGACAAAGCTGCACCGGCAGCGCTTCGGCATCTGCTAGCCCGTCAACTTTGCCGGACCGAGCGATTGAACACGCTTCCATATGAAGCGTGTTCTCAACAGTTGCGAACCAAGCACAACAGGAACCGGGCAGCCCACAGGCGTTCCTCTCTGCAGCTGTTGAGCCAGAGCTAAAGCAGGCTCTCGTCGAGAGAGCGGCGGCGAACGAGCGCAGCACCTCGGCCGAGTTGCGGATCGCAGTCCGCGAGCACCTCGAGCGTGAACGACAGCCGGAGGAGGTGCAGCAGCGATGACCACGACTCGAGCGCAGCTTCGCGAGGCCGTCGACGACAAGCAGTTCCTCGAGCATCGCAGCTGGCTTTCCGGGTGGCTTGCCGGCCGCTCAGGCGTTCATGCGTAACAACGACGTGATCCGCGGCGGTCAACCGATCCTCCTCCGTGAAGTGGTCCGCCGAGGACGCCAGGCTGGCCGAGGAGCTGCGCGTGCGCCGGGAGACACTCGCAGAGCTCGACGCCAGCGCCAGACAACGCGCAGCCTGCGAGAGCGCCGGCTCCGCGCTGAGCTGCATGTACGCGAGCGAATTTCCAGGCTTGCCGCCGAGGACAAGCGACGCACGGCAACGCCAGCGCGATCTCAGCCGAAGCCGCATCTGTACCGGCGAGAGACGCCCTGATGACAAGTGCATCCTCGCCAGTGTGGACGCTGCCAGGGTCGACGGCAACTCTCGACCCGGCAGATCCCGACGTTCAATCCACGGCGCGCCACGAGGTGGCTCACGTGGCCGCAGCGCACCTGCTCGGCTGGAAGTCGTCGAAGTTCAGCTGATGGGCAAAGGCCGCAGGGAGGCGGGGGCTTGCAGGGTGCTTGCACCCCGGAAATCGATGCAATCGCTTCGCAGTCGGCAGTACGCAGTCATGCTCCTCGCCGCCCGCGCTCACACCGGCTGGACGTGGGACGACGGCGACCGCGGTGACCGGTGGCAGGTGCATAAGACGCTCGATCAGATCAGCGACAGCCTGATGCGCCTCGGCCTGCTCAAAGACGCGGCCAATGGGAGGCGGAGCAGATGGTGAAGTCCCCGAGGTTCCGTGCGATCGCCGCTGTGTCGAGGAAGCTCTGCTCCTCAAGGGCCGACTCGGTGTGAGCGAGGTCGGCCGCTGCTCCGTCACGCCAGTCGCGAGCACGCGAGGGCATCGTGAGGCTGACGGCACAGTCCTCCGGCGCGGGTGGCCTATCTCCTGGGCGTGACGGGCGCTGCGCGTCTCATCCTCGCGTGATCCCGTGCCCGCGCCGGCCAAAACTCCTAGCGCTAACGCTCACTCGCAGCTGAGTGCGTCGTCGCCTGCCTCACCTGCGGCCAACCGTGCACACCGGCCCACGCTGCACCAGCACACCCGCGCGCGAGAGGATGGACGCACCGCAAGGCGGCGACCGAGATCCGCGCGCAATCCTGTCTGCTACCTCTGCCATCTCCCCGAGCGACACGACGATCGATTCGTCGCGACCACCTAGTACGTCGAGTCGACGGCGGCGCGACTGCACTGTCCAACCTCGCCGCCTGCCATACGAGCTGCCACGCTCGACGGCACGCCACCCAAGGGGTACCTCGACTCGCGTGGCGCGCGCGGATCACGGCCACGACCCCGCCTCGTCTCGCGATGTGACGAGCGCGGATCGGTGAAGTGGCCGGGCGTGTGCGAAGTCGCGGAAGCCGGCGAGACGCTCCGACGCCGAAATCGCCCTGAAGAGTGACGATCTGCCGGCTGCTGGGTGCGTTGCCGGTTCCAGGTGGCGGGGAAGGCGAGCGCGCAGGAGCAGTTGTTGTGGCTCGAGTTGTGGCAGTTGCCGATCGCGAGCGTGGTGGGAGACGCAGGATCTCGCCGAGCGTCGTCTGCCGCTATGTCCAGTTGGCGCTGGAGAAGCCTGAGCACGCGACGGTGGGCCAGCTCGAGCGCGAGCTCGGCTTGACGCCGGCGGCGATGCTGAGGATGCGGCTGCTGGTTGAGCAACCCGAGCCGACGCTCGAGGCGCTGCCCGATCCTTACCGGCACCTTCGGGTCGCGAAGTGAAGTCGCGCGGCTGGGAGGTTCTCTCCTGGTCGCATCAGTTTCTGCCGTCGCCGTCTGACCCGGCGCAGCCGCTCGTCCTCTCGGATGAGCAGGCCAGGTTTGTGGTCGCGTTCTACGAGGTCGACGAGTTCGGCGTGTACGTGTATCGGCGTGGGGCGATCGAGGCGGCGAAGGGCTGGGGCAAGTCGCCGCTGGGTGCGGTGTTGGCGTTGGCGGAGTTCGCGGGGCCGACGGCGGCGCCTGTTCCGTGGGTTCAGATAGCCGGCGTCGCCGAGGACCAGGCGGTGTCGAACGTGTACTCGATTGTGTGGCAGATGCTCTCGGAGAGCGACGGGCACGCGGCCCGTGAGCTCGGGATCGACCTCGGCCGCGGCCGTCTCTACTTGAAGGCGAACCCTGGGGCGAAGCTGGAGGCGGTGTCGAGCGCGTGGGGGACGCGGGAGGGGCAGCGGGTGACGTTCGCGTTGATGGACGAGACGCATCACTACTTGAAGGCGAACGGCGGGCACAGGTTGGCGCGGGTGCTGCGCCGAAACGCGGCCAAGGTCGACGGCAGGACGCTCGAGTTGGCGAACGCCCCGGAGATCGGCGAGGGGAGCGTTGCGGAGATGACGGAGGCCGACTTCGACGCCGGTCATCCGGGGATCCTGTTCCACGCTCGCCGGCCGTCGGCGGAGCCGACACCCGACATGGACGATGGGACGCTGCTCGGGTTGCTCGACGCGGTGTATGCGGGGGCGCCGTGGGTTGACACGGCCAGGCTGCTCCGTGAGATCCGTGATCCCGCCGTGCCGTGGATGGAGTCGCTCCGGTTCTACTTCAACGCGCCGGGATCAGGCGTGATGGCCGCCGTCGACCCCGTTGTTTGGGCGGCGCTCGCCGAGCGAGCGGGAACTCGTCGACGGTGAGGCGATCGCGCTCGGGTTTGACGGCAGCCACAGCCACGACGGAACCGCGCTTGTCGGGTGCACGATGGACGGGTGGCTGTTCCCCGTCGAGATCCTCGAGCGCCCGCTGGGCGCCGGCGACGACTTCCGCATCGACCGCCAACGTATCCACCGGGCGCTCGACTACATGATGGGCAAGTACGACGTGAAGTACCTGTTCTGTGATCCGTGGCAGTGGCAGTCAGAGCTCGACGGGTGGGGGGAACGTTGGCCCGGGAAGATCGTCGAGTGGCCGACCAACTTCACGCGAAGGATGGCGACGGCGGTCGACAGGTTCCGCAGCGCGGCTGCGATCGGGGTCCTGAGCCATGACGGCGACTCCGATCTCACGCGGCACGTGCTGAACGCCCGGCTGCGGGCCGCCGGCCGTGACCTGGACGACCGCGGCGTCTACACGTTGGAGAAAGCCGGCCCCGGCCGGCTGATCGACGGCTGTGTGGCCGCGGTGC
Source organism: uncultured Actinomycetes bacterium (assembly GCA_963742925.1). Lineage (GTDB taxonomy): Bacteria > Actinomycetota > Thermoleophilia > Gaiellales > Gaiellaceae > PALSA-612. The sequence continues at coordinate 193,158 of CAVUNV010000007.1, forward strand.
TCGCGTTCGAGGCCGTCGCCCAGATTGAGAACCCGCCGCCCGAGTTCTTCCCGATGGCCGTGTTCGCATGACCGAGAAGCCGAAGAAGACGGTTGTGGTCCCCGAGGGATTCGAGCCGACCAAGGAAGAGTCCGTGTTCCCGATGGCCGTGTTCGTAGGCCGGGATGACGATCCCGGCCGCGACGTGTCGCAGCCGGTTTGCCTGGACGCTGAGGGTAGGCCGGTCTACGCGCCGCGCGGGTCCCGGGTGCGGCTATGAGGACCGAGCGGAAGAGCCCGTGGCGCTATCCGGCCGTCTCTCCAGCGACTAGAGCTTGGACCCTCGGATGAGGCGGAACTCGCGTCGCCGCTTGATGGCCTCCAGTCTCCGCTCCGTTTCCCGTTCGGGTTCGTCGTAGACCCGTTGAAGCAGCTTGACCAGATCGAGACCCTCGTCCGGCTCAGCAGGGGGCTTCCGGTCGGGGACGGGAGGAAGAGGTGAAAGGTGAGGAATGAAAGGCACGTAGACCTACCACTCACTCAGACACACTTCGCGCTTCCTGTCGTCCCCCAGGAGAGTGAATGGGTGAGGGCCGCCGAGCTGCTCGGCCCGGCTACCCGCTCGCGTTGCCGGCAAGTCCCCACCCCAGACCCACGTTTCGCCACACTTCCAATTGCAGGGTGGGATGTGGCTGCCTGCCCCAGCCCACCCTGCCTCGTCAGAAAGCCGAACCCGGCAGCTGGCCGCAGAAGGGAATAGGGGGTCCCGACTCTGCGCCTCTTCCGAAGAGGCCACCGGATCCGGCCGGCGCAGCATACGACGAGGGCGGCAGCGGCAGGGTTTAGGCCGTGCCGCCAAACCGATTCTGCCAGGCCGTTTCTACTCGGGCGCCGCGGCTACTTCCAGAGCGAGCGCAGGAAATCGCCCCGGCTCAGTGCCCCGCGTGCCTCTACCTTCTTGCGGCGGGAAGAGACCACGGCGACCACTGTGTTAGCAAGCCTCGAGAGTCCCAACATGTCGCAAAGGTACCTCGACTCGCGAATGGGGCGCGTCCCGCTCTCCGCCCGGCGGGTTTTCTCGGCCTACTGGCTCACCGTCCATACTGTGGTCTCCCCCACCAAGGGAGGCGGGTATGGAAGGCGTGTACGAAACCTTGTCGGCGCGGGTCGACGAGCTGCTCGCAGCTCACAAAGGTCCGTTTCTGTCGACAACCGGCACACATTCGGCGATCAAAGAGCTCATCGCACGGAGCGATCGGCATGAGAAAGCCCTCCGTGAGATAGCGCGCGAAGTCGAGGAGTTGGCCGCCCGCCAGTCGGTTGCCGCTGGGTAGGCGTCCACCACCACGCCGCTCGAGAAGAGGCGCGAGGAGGGGCTGATCGCGGCTTAGAAAGTGCTCACTTCAGCGCCCAAACGACTCGCGGCGCCACTGCGCGCGGCCCCACGCGAAGAGCGCTTCCTCGTCGAACTCAGACGGGAAACCCTCTGGCGGCACCGCGGACGTGTAACTGCGCCCTTCCTCCGGCGCTATCGGGCGGTCAGGGTCCAGGCTGACGCCGAAGACGCCGCCCGGACGGTGTCCCCACACCTCGATCATCCCAGAGGCGAAACCCTCCTCGTCGAAACGCCTACGCGGCATCCTGCAGCCTCCTATTCCGCCCGAGCGATGTTGAAACCAAGCGTGTAAGGCCAGGCCCGGCAGACTGGCCGCAGAGGAGAAGGTTCGCACTCTGCCGCCTCTCTTGTGATTTGCCGTCAGTCAGAGGCGCCACCGGACCCGGCCAAGAAGACAGCATACGACGGAAGCCACCCCGATTGAAGGCGGCGGGATACGCTCTGCGCGTGGCTTGGCCTCTCGTCGCATGCTCGGCCGCGTTTCTCTCGAGCGTCGGCGTGTTCGTCTGGTTGGGCCGCTCGATCGGCTGAGCGGTTAAGCCGCCCGAGCGGATGAACCTAAGCGGCGGTCAGTCGAGGCTGATCTCGTTGCCACTGCGATCTAGCCTGACCCGACGCGGCGGGTCTTCCTTGTTGAGGTAGTTCCGGAGCACGTCCGAGACGGCCGAAAGCGAAAGCCCCGGTTCACCGGCAGCCAGCTCGATCGTGAACTCGCGCTCGACTCCGGTCTCTCTGTGCCTCAGCCGGTACGCCTTGCCCCCGGCGACGTCCGCGCCATCGCCGCTATGGCCTTCGAACGCCGAACTCTTGACCACTTGCCACACCGCCACGGCGTGACGATTCTGACATGGACCGCGTCTGGTGTGGCATGGCCTTCGGCGAGACCCCCGACTGCGGCCACCCGGAGGTCTCGCCCAAGGCCGTCTCTGTACGTCAAGACGCGCCTGACGGCCGAATCCTGGCGCGGTGCTAGCGGCGAGGTTGCTCTACGTGCGGCTGAGCGCCCGCCACACGGCCTGCACGCCCGCATCATCCGATTCGGTGGGATAAAGGCCAAGGGCGCTAGTTGCGCCCCTGACCCTGACCCTTACTCCGTTTAGCGCTTGTGCGGCCTAGGGGTAGACCTTGCAGAGCTTGCCGCAGCCGAGGACGTCGAACGCACTCGACGGGCTGCCCGTGTTGTCAATCCAGGTAGCGCCGTTCCATGACATGACCGGGCCGGTGCTCGCGCCGTTGTACGTGAAGTTCCACGCATCCCAGGTGTCGTTCAGGACGTTCGGGCCGGCAATGGCGATCAGCCAATACTGGTGACCCGCCCCGACCGGGATCAACGGGCTCACGTTGATCGTGGTGACCGTGCAGCAGCCCCCGAACGGAGGCTGACCGGCCACAGACCAGCTACGAATCACCGCTCCCGGCAACCCCCCGTTGTCCCGGGCCAACTCGACGGTCGCGTTGTTGGTGCCGGAAACGTTGGTAAGCGCAAGGTCGATGCGCGTGATCTGCGAGCCGGTGCTGGGCGTGAACGCGTTCGCGTTTTCGAACAAGCCAGGGGTTGAACCCGGCTCGGACACGGTCCAGCCTGTACTGGAGTCGTAGGCGTTCCCCGGCCCGAAGTTATTGAAGATCGTCGCGGCCGTGCTCGGGAGAGCGCTCGAAGCCGAACCGGCGACTCCCGCCCTGGCACCCGTGGTCGTGATCGCCCCCCTCGAAACGGCCGGAGCACGACTCGCGCCCGCCACCGGTGCGGCGGCCAAAACAAGACCAGCGGCGGCTGCGGCGACTAGCCCCGCACCGATCATGCTCGCACGATTAACACGTTTAGCTCGCTTCCTCAAGACGCCCCCTCTCGTCAGAACAACAAAGGAATCCGTTCTGCCGCAGACGGCAAGTATGCCCCCTGGTACGGATCGACGCAATCCCCGGGTCGAGTGAGCAATGTAGAGACATTCGTGCGCCTCGCCTCGGCACCCCGACCGGCACCCTGCCTGCGGTGATGTAGTCGGCGGCCCCTGTTTTGCGGAAGCTGGCGCCGACCCGATCGAGCTCGGCACGGACGGGTGAGGGCTCAGCGGCCACGGGGCGTGAGAGTCAAGCAGCCGGTTCGGACACCTGGCGGCCAGCACGCCCACCCACCGCAGGACGGGGCCCCGCCACCACGCCGCCCTGCCCGCAGCCAACGCAGTAAGACCCGCTTGCGCGCTCTGCGTCGAGCTACTGGCGAGCGTCCCGCGCCGGCAGGCTGCCGGGCGACACCGTAGTTGTCGCGGGACGCTCGCTCATGGGAGACGCTACGCGACTGGCTCGAGCGCGAGGTGGAGCAGCGACGGCGGGAGCAGGGAACCTACCGCGGGGTAGAAAATCGGGTAGAAGAGCGGCCTGCCTGAGCCGTCCGAAGGGTGGCCGGGCTGCCCCCGGAATTACGAGAGCCAGTTCGTGGCGACGAACCAGAAGCAGACCACCACGCCGGTAGCAGCGCTCAGCAGGGCGACTGTCATGTTCGGTCACATCGGGCCTGGAGCCTGGTCGGGCGACCCTCGAACGAGTGACATCCCGAGTAGCGCCCGACGCACCGGCGCCAAAAGGGGCGTAGAGTCTTCCTCGTAGCTTCCAGCCGCAGCCATGGGGGAGTCATGGAGACACGGAAGCCTGAAAATCGAGTCGGAGGCGTGGTTCCGCGCTGTCGCGGAGGGGCGCTTGCTGCCCGCGTCGGATATGCCGCGCCGGGCGGACCCGGGTTGGGCTCGTGTCGAGCCCGTTCGCCGGCCCCACGTCGTGAGGCCGAGGTATCAGCAGGACACGGGTCGTTCATCAGGGTAGAAGATCGGGGTAGAGAGAGCGGCCTTTCTCGTCGACGGCGAGCGTTACCGCCAACGGATCGGAGGCTCAGCCGCCGAGTTCGGTTCTGAGCTTGATGACCTCCGCCAAGGTCTCGTCCGGCAGCCCGCCGCCGTCCATCAACTTACTTATCGCGCGCAACGTGTTGGTTGTCCTCGTCGTGGGCGTCGCCAGATCGACCGGCCGCCACGTGCCTGCCTTGGTGAACTCGTCCATCGTGTCGGCGCTGCGAATGTGAGGGACCAGCCGGTCTCGCGTGTCCCTGGAGATCTCGACGGGCTCGCGCGGCGTGATGATCTGCACCCGGTCGATTCGCGGCTCGCTCATCGTGCCGAGCCTACTAACTCTCGGATCGTCAGTCGGCTGCGCGTTCGACCCGCCGCGCCCCGGGCTTCGGGGATGAGGCGCGGTGGCAGCGGGTGATCGACCAGATCAACGACGCCGCCGCTTGACGTTGCCATGTCGGGCGACGGTTTCTGTGCCTAATCAGTGCCCAAACGTCGGGAAACCGGCCTGCTCAACCATGCCGAGCGACCGGCGGGAACCGTGTAGCGAAGCCACTTCCCGCCACGTCACGACACCGGCCGCCACCCCTCTGAGAACCCCGTGGAGGTTCAAGTCCTCTCATCCGCACCTAGCTTCTGAGCAGGCTTGTCGCTCCTCGGAACCCGCGTGAGCGATTGGGTCGGCTCAGCCCTGTTCCGAGAGCTTCTGAACTTCGAGTGCGATTTCTCGCATGGCCTTCTCTAGCGCGCGAGTTTGTGCGGCCAGTTCTCGTACCGCCAAGGACGTCGGTGTCGCATCCAACCCCGGATGTCCCCATTCGAGCGGCCTGTTGCAGGGTTGGAGCAGCTTGTCGACCCGCTCCGTCAAGGTCTCTGTCGAGGTGTCTGTCAAGGTTGGCAACGGGGGCCTCCTCTCACCTCTGGCACTGGACCAGTCAGTACATCTTACCCCAAGTCCTTTCGCCCAACACCCGGGGTTCGAGGAGAGGGCCACCGGCTTACGCGGCTCCCGTCGCTGTGGAGGTTCAAGTCCTCTCATCCGCACCTGGCGCTGCCGGATTCCGCATATCGTCCGGGCGTGCCAGAGATCTCGTCCGTCGCCGATGCCGTCTCGCGGATGGAGGCGATCATCGCTCCGCTTCCGCGCTCGGACGGGGTCGCTTGCTTTACACGGCTCTACCTCGCGGTCACGAAGCACGTCGAGACGGCACTCCCTGGCCTGACCTTCAACGATCCTCACTTCCTCGAACGGCTCGACGTCACGTTCGCGCAGTTGTTCTTCGATGCACTCGACAGCTCCACGCGCGCCCCGCAGAGCACACCGCACGCCTGGGTGCCGCTCCTGGAGGCGCGCAGCCGCCACGGGATCGAGCCGCTCCAGTTCGCGCTGGCCGGAATGAACGCGCACATCAACCGCGACCTGCCGGTCGCGCTCGTGACGACCTGCCGCGAGCTCGGCATCGCTCTCGAGGAGTCGTCTCCGCAGCACGCCGACTACGTCCGGATCAACAGCCTTCTCGGTGAGGTCGAGGCGCAGGTGAAGCAGCAGTACCTGACCGGTTGGATGCGCGGCGTCGACCGGCTCCTGCACCGTGCCGACCGCATCGACGACGTCATGGCGATGTGGGACGTCAGCCGTGCGAGAGACGCCGCCTGGACGACGGCGGAAGCGCTCTGGGCGCTCCGCGACGACGCACAGCTCTCGGCCGACTACCTGGCCACCGTCGACAGGACGGTCGGCTTCGCCGGCCGCGGCCTCCTGATACCGGCCGACACCTCGCTGCTCAAGCTGATACGGACGTTTCGACCCATCATCTGACTCAGCTCACTTGACGAGCACGGTGGCGGTGCGGTTCACCGAGTTGCCGTTCGCGTCGCCGATCTTGAAGAACACCTGGTAGAGGCCGTTCTGCGCCGCCTTCGTGATCGGGACACGGAAGCTGACGTACCCGTCGATTCCGATCGTCGCCGTGGGCTGAGTGACCGCGACGTCTTTCCCCCGGTAGACGACCGAGATCGTCGAGCCGACGGTTGCCCCGGCCCCGTCGCGGGCCAGGAGCTCCCACACAGGGAGACGGACGGCCGGATTGGACGCTCCCGCCCGCACGACCACGATCGGGCTGCGGACGTTGAACGGCCGCGCCGCCGAGGCGAACGTCGCGAGGGACGGCTTCGGGCTCGCGTCCTCGTTCAGGAGCCCGCTGTGCCAGAGGCTGGCCGGGTCGTCGCGGAAGATGAACCAGACGAACATCTGGACGAACGTGTACTTCCGGACGATGGCGAGCGACTGCTTCACGTAGGCCGCCTGCTGGGCGAGCGTGACACCCTTCGGCTGACCCGGCTTCGTCTGGAAGCCGTACTCGGTGACCCAGATCGGAACGCCGCGACGCTTGAACCATTTGTTCAGGTCGTTCTCGAAGGTCGGGAGCTGCACGAGGTTGACGTTCGGGAAGCGCACGTTCTGCGTCGGCGACGCGCCGATGTCGGAGTACGGATGGTGTGCCCAGGCGTCGAATTTGACGGCCGGCCGGACTTTCGAGAGCAGTTGCGCGAAGAGGCCGGGGGCCAGCGTCTGCTGCACACCTCGCTGGGACGTCGGCTTCAGCCGGCCGCGGGGCGACGTCTCGCCGATCGCAACCAGCGCGCGGCTGTTTCCGGCCTTGACCCCGGCATAGCCGGCGCGCGCGAGACCGGCGTAGATGGTGGGCGAGACCGGCTTCCCCCGGCTGTCGTAGGTCGGTGCCAGGAACTGCTCGAGGTTCGGCTCGTTCCAGATCGAGTAGTGGCCGATGAAGGGGTAGCCCGGGTAGCGGCCCGAGTAGCGGGCTGCCAGCGCCTGGGCGAAGCTCTGCAGGTCGGAGAGCCGGGTCGGAGCGTAGTTCGGCCCCTTGCCGCTGTTCGCCCAGTCCGGCGTGCCCCAGATCGTGAACATCACGGTCATCCCGCGGAGGGTCGCGTTGCGCACGAGATCGTCCAGGTCCTGGAACGCGTAGGCGGGATCGAAGGGATTGGAGGCGCTCGCCGGCCGGGTCGGCGCGATCTGGTTCCAGTAGACGGTCGTCCGGAGGATCGAGGCGCCGGTGTCGGAGGCGGCTGTCAGGTTGGCATCACGGGTGACGAGCCAGCGGAAGGACGGATCGTCCTGAAAGCCGACCAGCATCCGGTCGGCGCTCGTTGCGGCCGCCGGCACCGCCAGCGCGAGCAGCGCGAGCACGAGAAGAGCAGCACGGAATCGAGTCATGAAACGACCATAGCCAGCAACTACCCGGCCGGACCGATCCCAAACCGAACGCTTACTCAGCTCAACGTGAGTTTTACGAGGCCGCCGGCGGCGAGCCGAGAACCGCGAGCACGTCGTCGGCGTGCGTCTTCGGATCGGCCTTGGGAATCACCTTGACGACGGTGCCGTCCGCGCCGATCACGAACGTCGAGCGGGAGACGCCCATGTACTTGCGGCCGGCAAAGCTCCTTTCGCCCCAGACACCGTACGCCTCGGAGACCTCGTGCCCGGGGTCGGCGAGCAGGCTGAAGGGCAAGTCGTACTTGGCCCTGAACTTCGCGTGGGAGGCCTCGCCGTCCGGGCTGACGCCGAGCACGACGGCTCCGGCTCGCTGGAATTCGCCCCAGGCGTCCCGGATCGCACACGCCTGCTTCGTGCAGCCGGGAGTGTCGTCCTTGGGATAGAAGTACAGGATGACGGGCTGACCTCTGAGGCCGCTCAGACTCACCTGCTTCTCCCGAGTCGGAGGTCAGCGTGAAGTCGGGGGCCGGTTCACCTTCTGTTACCAAGCGTTCCTCCTCGCCTCGTGCGGTGTCACCCTCCAAGCAGAGACAGCGTATCTCTGGCACCTGCACTCGCGAGGGCCGGACGGTTTACCTGTTGATCGGCACCCCCGTGCTCCGGACGGTCATGACGTTGCCGTGCCGAACGGTCACCCAGGCGCTCGTCTCGTAGGTGTGAGCCCAGAACGTGAAGTGGACACGTCCCTTGACCTTTCGCGTCGGCCCAGAACGACGCCGCTTCGTATCCGGGCGCCAGTGTCGGCGAGATGCACTTCAGCCCGGCTTCGGTGACGAAGACCCTGTAGAGCAGATTCGGCTCCATGTTGTCCACCGTCACGTAGGCCTGGACGAGCTGATTGTTGTGCGCCTCTGTCACCGAGAACGTGCCGAACGACTGCCCTGAAGGGTCAATCGCGCTGCCGTGCTCGCAGGTATAGGGCTGGTTCTGGTAGAGGCCGGACTTGAACGTCTGATCTGCGCCGGCGCTCACCACTCCCACCGTCAGGGCCGCCAGGAGAGCCGCCCCGGCGATCACCAGCGGTTTGATCTTCATCATCCCTCCCTTCCAGTCCTGGAGGTCGCGACAGATTCTTGCGTCACTAGACCCCAACACGAGAATCATGCTTCGAGGGTGGCGCCGAAGCATCAGGCCGGTCGCTGATGCAGGCTGCTTGAATCTACGGAGCCCATCGGCGGCGTGTCGTCCTCGTGGGCCGGCGGCGGCCGTCGCTACCCTTGCCCGCGTGAGACGGTTCGTCGCCGACATGAACCCGACGCTGCGCGGGTTCATCCTGATCGCGATCGCGTCGGCGGCGATCGTGGCGATGCAGGCCGAGTCCGCGCTCGTCCAGTTCTCGATCGTGCTCCAGATCGTGTTCCTGATCGCCGTCGCGATCTTCGTCTACACGTTCTGGCGGGAGCGGCGCGGTGAGATCGAGCTGTGGCCGCTGCGCGCCCGCACCGCCTTCTACGGCGCCGCAGGCCTGATCCTGGCCGACGTCGGCGCCTACTGGTACGACCGGCCGTCGGGCCCGTCCGCGCTGGCGTTCTTCCTCGTGCTCGGGATCTGCGGCTTCACGATGTTCCGCGTCTGGCGCGACCAGCACACGTACTCATGACGCGACGGCTGATCGGGATCCTCGTGCTGGCGATCTCTGCGGTCGGCGCGGCCGCCGCGGCGATGCCGACGCGCCAGATTCCGCTTGCCGTCCCGCCGGCCCAGAGCGTGGCGATCGAGGCGATCAAGCTCGCCGGCGTCGGCACCGACACGAGGTTACGACTGTCGGGTGCCGCCGCTCCCGGGGCGACCGCTCTCGTGGCGAGAAGAGGGAACACGATCTTCGCCATCGTCGTCAACCGGACCGGCGTCAGGGCATCGACCACGCTCGGCAGCGTTCCGGGGGGCACGGCCGTCACCTCGAGAGGCCTCGCCGACATCGGCTCCGCATCGCCGCGGACACGCGCCGTGCTCCCGCGCACCGTCGGCACGTTCCTGGGCTGGAATCCACTTGCCTCGCCGAAGGCCGTCGCGGCCCAGGGGGTCACCGTCAGGGTCTACGACGCGCAGCATCCTCACGGGGCGGCCGGTGGGATCGGAGCTCGCCGTGCAGACCGTGGAGGACGCGAGCCAGCTGCTCCAGACATTGACAGCCTCCGTGCGCGACGACCTCTACGAGCAGATCGACGAGACGTCGAGCTGCATCCTCGGCCGTGTTCGCTGCGGGAAATACGTGTTCAGCTTCAAGGGCCTGAAGGAGACGACCGTGCGTTCCGACCAGCCCGGCTTCCGGCTCACGACGCACTACACGGGCACGACCTGCGGGCGGACGATGCTCGGCCAACCCTGGAAGATCACGACGCAGAGCGGAAGCGACCCGCCCGTGAGGCACACGGTCGACCTGGCGAAGACGAACGAGGTCTTTACGAGCTACGCGACGGTGAACGGAGTGGGATCGGGCACGGCGATCCACAAGCTCGGGCCCCAACCGGGCGCGTTCCCGGGGATGCAGGCGCTGGTCGACTCGACCGGTGTCTGGTCGTCCGACGCCGGCGGCCAGACGGTGCAGGTGAGCGTGACGAAGCTGCCGGCCGGCAAGACCTGCTGATGCACACCTTCCGGGCCGCCGGCCTACCCTGCTGAGACACGGGCCGACGCGCCGTCCAGCGCGTCGAGCGCTCCGTGCACGTCCACGAGCCGGCCGACGAAGATCGGCGTGTCGCGCTCGGTGTAGCGGCTCGCCTCCGACTCGCGCAGCGTCAGCATCAGATGCATGAAGTCGGCCGGCTCGTCGCACTCGAACGCGGTCATGAACTCCTGGTCGTCGATCCCGAACGAGTAGGTCGTGTGATTGTGGATCGACGCGAACTCGTGGCCGATGCGCATGTGCTCGTCCATCGCCCGCTGCCGGTCGTCGAGCGGCAGCGAGTACCAGGGCCGCACCTTCACGAACGGGTAGACGACGAGATAGGGCGAGCCCTGCGGGACGATCTTCCGGGGCTTGCGCGCGTTCGTGTACTGCGAGGCCTTGGTCGTCGCCAGGTACGAGTACGGCGTGGAGAGCCAGCCGGCGAGCGGCGTCGCGTTCAACTCGGTGCCGAGCTCCTCGAGGTCGAGGTAGCGCTCGGTGATCTTCCACAGGAAGAAGTCGCAGTCGGGCCGGACTCCCACCGTCGAGTAGGCGCGCAGGTGCGTGTACCGGTCGGCCCAGGACTCGATGACCTCCGCGAACGCCTCCTTGCCTGCGAGCCGCTCCTCGACCGGCAGACGCCGCCAGGCCGGGTCGGCCTTGAAGAACGTGTAGGCGACGTACTGTCCGACCTCGGCGGCCATGCCGCGGATGCTAGCCGGACGGGCTGGGGATGAGCAGAGGATCGCTCTGCAGCTGCACCGGCGGGCCGGAGTTGACGGGCGCCACCACCCGAACCGTGAAGCGGTAGGGACCGGCGCGAACCCGCCGGGCCGGGAAGACGACGCGGGTCGCCACCCCGGCGCTCAGGTGCGCGCTGACGGCGAGCGTCGTCGAGTTCTGGGGCATCTTCGCGAGACGGGCGTAGACGTTGCAGTCGATGTCACAGGTCACCCTGAGCGTCAGCGGCACGCGCGCGAGGGCCTTACCCGACGGGTACACGATCTTCGCCTGCGGCGCCAGCTGGAGGCCCAGGCAGCGGGTGATCACGCCGCCGGACACGTCGCGGATCGCCTTCTTCACGACGGGCAGGCCTGTCTTCGGTGTCCCGTCTGCGTAGTAGACGCCCGATTGCCACCCCGCCAGGATCGGCTCGTCGAAGGCGTGGAAGACGAAGAGCGTCTTCACGTTCGGCTGGCAGAACGCCAGCGCCAGGGCGTCGTGGTAGTAGCTGGCCTGCGTCGCCTCGTCGACCGGCTTCGTCGTCGCCGGCTCCGTGCCGCTGTAGAGCGAGGCCTTGGCCGGCGGGATCTGGCTCTCGACGCCGAACTCGCCGTAGACGATCGGCAGCCTCGAGCCGAGCTGGCCCGTGCCGTCGAACCCGGCGAGCGCGCCGGTCAGCTTCGCGTAGTCGGCAATCGCGATCGTCGCCGTCTTTGGATGCTGGAACGACGGCGGCAGGCTGGAGTTGTCCTCGTAGGCGTGCATGTCGAAGGCGTCCATGATCGGCTGGACGCGGCCGGTCGCCTTGTAGGCGGCGACGAGGTCGTTGACGAAGACGGTGGGGGAGTGGGTGTCCTTGCCGGTGCCCGGCCTGTCGATCCCGCGCGGAGCGAGGGCCCCGCCGATCACGTCGATCCGGGCCGAGACGCTCTTGAGCGCGTCGTATGTCGTGGCCAGCAGTGACTCGTAGGCCGTGGCGGCAGCGTCGCTCCCGTCGAGCGCGAACTGCGGGAGCCAGAAGCGGTTGTTGTTCGGCTCGTTGCCGATCATGAACTCGGTGATCGACGGGTACCGGCGCGCGATCGAGGCGGTGAAGGCGGCGAAATCGGCCTGTTCGGCCGGCGTCAGCGGCGTCGTGCGGCTGCCCGCGTTCAGCACCGCCGACGTAGACCTTGATCGAGTCGAGCGTGGCGGCGCCGGTCACCGCCGCCAGGCGGCCCCGCTGGACCGCGTTCGGTGCCCGTTGACCCGGCACCCAGATCTCCGTGATCCGCACGGCGCCGAAGCCGGCCAGGCGGAGCAGATCGAGCTTCGCCTTCGCGGCCGCGAGGTTGTCCTGCTGGACCACGTCCTCCGCTGCGCCGACGACCATGGTCGGCCCACCGGCGTGCGCAGGCCCGGCGGCGACGGCGGCCAGCAGAGCCAGCGGGGCCAGCAGGGCCACCGCGGCGAGAAAGCGGCGCATGGTGGCCAAAGTAGCCACGGCTATGTTAGGGGCGGGTGAAATCACGGCTCGAGGCCCAGCTGAAAGGACTGCCGGCACGGCCCGGCGTCTACGTCTTTCGCGACGAGAGCGGCTCCGTCCTCTATATCGGCAAGGCGAAGTCGCTGCGGTCGCGCGTACGCAGCTACTTCCAGAAGGGCCGGGGCGGCGCCAGGCTCGGGACCATGCAGCTCGTCGAACGGATCGCCGACGTCGAGACGATCGTGACCGGAACAGAGGTCGAGGCGCTCCACCTGGAGCAGAACCTGGTCAAGCGCCACCGTCCGCCGTTCAACGTCCGCCTCCGTGACGACAAGTCGTTTCCGTATATCGCCGTCACGGTCGAGGACGAGTACCCACGGGTCATGTTCACGCGGGAGCGTCACCGTCGCGGCGTCGTCTACTTCGGCCCGTACGCGAACGCGAAGAAGGTGCGCGAGACGCTCGACGTCTTGAACCGCGTGTTCAAGTTCCGGCCCTGCGAGGGCCCCAGGCCGGGCCGTCACTCGGGGATCCCCTGCCTCGACTACCACATCGACCGTTGCCTGGCGCCGTGCGTCGGCTACGTCTCCGAGGCCGACTACGCCGCTGTCATCGACGGCGTGATCGGGTTCCTGGAGGGGGACACGCGCACGATCGTCCGCGAGCTGGAGGCGCAGATGCAGACGGCGGCCGCGGCCGAGCGCTTCGAGGACGCCGCCCGCTATCGGAACCGGCTGTTCTCGATCCGGCACCTCGCCGAGCGGCAGGCCGCCGACCGGCGGACGGTCGGGACGGTGGACGTGGTCGGGCTCGCCGTCGAGGGCGACGCGGCCGCGGTCCAGGTCTTCCCGCTGCGCGACGGCAAGCTGATCGACCGCTACAGCTTCCACCTCGAGAACGTCGCCGGGCAGGAGGTCGCGACGCTCATCGAGACCTTCTGCCTCGAGTACTACGGCTCCTCGCCGAGCGTCCCACCCGAGATCCTCGTGCCGGGGGCGGCCGGCGACACGTCCGCGCTCGCGGCGTTCCTCTCCCAGCGGCGCGGCTCCCGCGTCGAGGTGAGGACGCCGGAGCGCGGCGAGAAGCGGAGGCTGCTCGAGCTCGCCGAGCAGAACGCCGGGCTGGCGCTCGCGTCGGCTGCGCTCGCGTCCGAACAGCGCCGCGCCCGGCGCGTGGCAGCGCTGGAGGAGCTTCGCGAGGCCCTGAACCTGGAGAGCCTGCCGATCCGCATCGAATGCTTCGACGTCTCGACGATCCAGGGCTCGGCCACGGTCGCCTCGATGGTCGTGTTCGAGGACGCCGTTCCGAAGAAGGCGCACTACCGCAAGTTCTCGGTGAGGAGCCTCGACGGGCAGGACGACTTCGCGGCGATGGCCGAGGTGGTCTCGCGCCGGTTCGCCCGCGCCGGCGGCTCACCGGCCGATGCCGACTACGACGAGGGCTTCGCCGCCGTCCCGAACCTGGTCGTGGTCGACGGCGGCAGGGGCCAGCTGTCCGCGGCGCTCGACTCCATGCACCGCTACGACCTGGCCCGCGTCGCCGTCATCGCACTGGCGAAGCGAGAAGAGGAGGTGTTCGTGCCGGGCCGGGCGAAGCCCGTGCTGCTCGATCGCTCCTCGGCCGGTCTGCAGCTCCTGCAGCGGCTCCGCGACGAGGCGCACCGGTTCGCGCTCGGCTACCACCGCACCCGGCGCAGCGCCGAGGCACGCGAGTCGATCTTCGACGAGCTCACCGGAGTGGGCCCCGCTCGCCGCCGCGCGCTGATCCAGCACTTCGGCTCCGCGGAGCGCTTTCTCGGGGCCACGCAGGAGGAGCTCGAAGGCGTGCCCGGGATCCCGCAGAAGACCGCGCGCGCCATTTACGCGCAACTGCACAAGGCAGGACGCGCCTAGGATGCGTCCGATGCGCCGGTTCCTGTCGCTGCTGGTCCTGGTCCCGCTGGCCGCGGCCGCGTGCGGTAGCGGAGGCGGCAAGAAGGCGACGACGGCTACGACCGCTGCCCCGGACCCGGGCAAGGCAGCGGTGGCGGCATTGCTCCAGGCAGCGGCAAGCAACAACACCAAGGCCCTTTGGAATCTTCTCTCCAAGCCGTCGCAACGACGTCTAGGCCCGACGTTCGCCGCTTTCCGCACGCACGCCGCTCCGCAGATCGAGCAGGCGCTCAAGCCGTTCGAGAACAAGTCGGTTCGACCGTTCATCTCTCAGAGCGTCTCGCAGCAATTCGGCATCGTGGCGGTTCGCAGCGGCGCGCGGGCGCTGGCCTTTCCGCTCCGGAACGAGAACAAGGCGTGGAAGATCGAGACGCCGGGACCGATCCAGATCCAGATCCTCGGCCCGCAGCCCGGCTCACGCGGTCCTGTCGCGCAGATCGGCGCGGAGGTGCGCTCGCCTGGAGTGCTCGGCGACGCGATCGTGTTCGTCGACGGCAAGGCCGTCCGTCCGAATCTGACGCCGACCTCGAAGAACGCGACCGTCTTCGCCAACCTCTCACCGGCGCTACCTGCCGGCGGGCACATCGCCGTGGTCTACGCCGAGGAGGGGAGCAACGCGAGCGCCCTGGCGTGGACGTTTACGGCGACGAAGCCCTAGAGGTGTGACGGCACTACGAGGACGGCGACCGTCAGCCAGCCGATTGCGACGACGAGAAAGCGCATGTCTTCGAAGGTATCGGCAGCATCTGAGCTTGCCGTGAGACCCAAGTAAGGGTTCGTTAAGCGCTGCCGCCCGGCTGCCCCGGGGCGTCGTCGGGCGCCAGGAACGGATACCGGTAGTCGGTCGGCGGCACGAACGTCTCCTTGACCGTGCGGGGGCTGACCCAGCGGATCAGGTTCCACATCGAGCCGGCCTTGTCGTTCGTCCCCGAAGCGCGGCCGCCGCCGAACGGCTGCTGGCCGACAACGGCGCCGGTCGGCTTGTCGTTCACGTAGAAGTTGCCGGCCGCGTACTGGAGCTTCTCCGCCGCCTCGTCGATCGCGGCGCGGTCGCGCGCGAAGACGGCGCCTGTCAGCCCGTACGGCGAGGTCGTGTCGACGAGCTCCAGCGTCTCGTCCCACTGCGAGTCCGGATAGACGTAGGCCGTGACGATCGGGCCGAACAGCTCGTCACGGAGCAGCCGGTCGCGCGGGTCGGTCGTCTCGATCACGGTCGGCTGGACGAAGAAGCCCTCCGCGTCGTCGGTCGTCCCGCCCGCGACGATGCTGCGGCCGTTCGACCGGGCCTCCTCGATCGCCTCCTTGTGGATCTGGAACGCCTTGTCGTCGATGACCGCGCCCATGAAGTTCTCGAAGTTCGCAACGTCGCCGACCTTGAGCTCGGCGACGCGATCGGCCAGCTCGCCACGCATCTCGCCCCACATCGACTCGGGGATGTAGATGCGCGACGCGGCCGAGCATTTCTGTCCCTGGTACTCGAACGACCCGCGCAGCACCGCTGTCACGACGGCGGCCGCGTCGGCGGACGGATGCGCGACGATGAAGTCCTTGCCACCCGTCTCTCCGACGATCCGCGGGTAGCTGCGGTAGCGGTCGATGCTCTGGCCGATCGTTCTCCACATGTCCTGGAAGACGGCCGTCGAGCCCGTGAAGTGGACACCCGCCAGATCGGGGCTTGCCAGGGCGGGATCGCCGATCGCGGCTCCGTGCCCGTAGACGAGGTTGATCACGCCGTCCGGAAGGCCGGCCTCGTGCAGGACGCGCATCACGAAGTGCGCCGAGTACGCCGCGGTCGTGGCGGGCTTCCACACCACGGTGTTGCCCATCAGGGCCGGGCTGGCCGGCAGGTTGCCGCCGATCGCCGTGAAGTTGAACGGCGTCACCGCGAAGATGAAGCCCTCCAGCGGACGGTACTCCAACCGGTTCCAGACGCCCGCCGACGATGTCGGTTGCTCCTCGTAGATCCGCCTCATGTAGTGCACGTTGAAGCGCCAGAAGTCGGCAAGCTCGCACGCGGCGTCGATCTCGGCCTGGTGGGCAGTCTTCGACTGGCCGAGCATCGTGGCGGCGACGAGAGTCGAGCGCCACGGCCCCGCGAGCAGGTCGGCGGCACGCAGGAAGACGGCCGCGCGCTCCTCCCACGGCGTCCGCGACCAGTCGTGCCATGCCTCGGCGGCAGCCTTGATCGACTGCTCGACCTCGGCCGGCCCACCCTCGTGGACATCCGCGAGGACGTGGCTCTTCCGGTGCGGCATGACGGCTTCGAACGTCGTGCCCGTGCGACTTTCCCGACCCCCGATCACGCACGGGATCTCGATCCGCTCGGCCTGCATCTCGTCGAGACGCCCGCGTAGCTCGGCTCGCTCGGGCGTACCCGGCGCGTAGGAGCGGACGGCCTCGTTCTCGGCGGGCGGGAGGTCGAAGATGCCGTGCGCGCTCACAGCGCGATTCTAAGTGCGGGGCGGCGGCGGGGCGGTGCGGGTCGCTTCTAGGATGCGGTGAGTGGCTGTCAGCGAGGTCGGCTACGACGTGGACGGCTGGGGAACCGGCCTGCTCTGGTTTGCCGACGGGCTGCTCGTGTGGCACGAGCTCCCGAGCCCTCGAATTGACTCCATACCGCCCGGGGCACCCCAGCCCACCACCCGGTTTTATCGTAACGAGGAAGGTGTGACGCGTGTGAAACGCGATCGTGCCGAAAGCGTGACGATTTCACGGGTCGTCGCGCGGCTCCGGCGCTACTTCACCGGGGAGCGAGTCGGCTTCGACGACCTCGCCATCGACCTCGACTGGTGCACGCCGTTCCAGCGCGCCGTCGCGGACACGCTGCGGGCAGTGCCACACGGAGAGGTCGTCACCTACGGCGAGCTCGCGGCCCTGGCCGGCTATCCGAATGCCCAGCGGGCCGCCGGGACATTCTGCGCCCACAATCGGATCCCGCTCGTGATCCCGTGCCATCGCGTCGTCTCGGCGGACGGCATCGGCTCCTACGGCTCGCTGGGTGAGGGCTTCAAGCGGCGACTGCTCACGCTCGAGGGCGTCGAGATCTAGCCATGGTTGATGCCATGAGATCGTGCTCCTCGGGGCGTGAGCCGGCTGCTCTGGGGCGCGGCGGCGTGACGTTGCCGATACCCGTAGGTGTATCGGTGGCGGCGCGGCGGCGTGAAGCGGACGCTTGGTGGAGGCCGGCTCCGCCGGCATCCGACAGGCGGGAGCGGCCCAGACACGCCAGAGCGCGCAGCCGAGCTCGCGAGATCATGGCATCACCCATCTAGCCGTGTGGAGCTCGGAGGAGATCCGCCAGGAGCTCGCCCGCGTCGCCCCGACCCGGCGCTGCGACCGGCTCGCCGAGCTGTCGGCCCTGGCGCACACCGCCGGCAGCCTCCACCTGCGCGGACAGGGGGCGATCGCGCTCCACCTCGACCTGGGGAGCTCCGCGGTCGCGCGCCGCGCCTTCCAGCTCCTGCGCGAGCTGGGCGTCGAGTCGGAGATCCGCACCTACCGGCAGCGGGCATTCGGCAAACCGACGCGCTACCAGCTCCACGTCGTCGGATCGCCGGCGGCGCGCGCCGTTCTGGCCGAGGCCGGCATCGTCTCGCAGACAGGGGCTCCGCTGCTTCGGCCGCCGAAGCGAGTCGTCGGCCGGGAGTGCTGCCGAGCGGCGTACGTGCGCGGAGCGCTGCTCGGTGCCGGGTCGGTCAGCGGGCCGCGCTCGCCGCATCTCGAAGTGCGCTGCGCGTCGATCGAGGCGGCCGAGCTTCTGGTTCGACTCGCCGCGCTGGACGACATCGCGCTCCAGGCGCGGGACCGCGGCCGCCACGCCGTCGCCTACGCGAAGGGCGCCGACGCGATCGCCGAGACGCTGGCGCTCGCGGGCGCAAGCGACGCGGCCCTGGTCGTGGACGAGCACGCGGTCGTCGGTGCCGCACGTGCGCACGCGAACCGGCTCACGAACGCCGACCAGGCCAACCTGATCCGGGCCAGCCGCGCCGCGCACGCGCAGCTGCAGGCGGTGCGGCGGCTTACGGCTGAAGGCAGGCTCGAAACGCTGCCCGTCCAGCTACGGGAGATCGCCGACCTCCGCGTGCGCTTCCCGTCGCTGTCGCTGCGGGAGCTCGCCGCGAAGTGCCGCCCGCCGGCCACGAAAGCCGCTGCCCATCGAAGGCTGGCGCGCCTCCGCCGGCTGGCAGAGCCCTAGGGCGGCCGAGCTGTAACCCGGCGATAGACTCGTGAGCGGAATCGAGACCGGGGGAGATTGAGGAATGGCACTACGAGTTGGGATCAACGGCTTCGGGCGCATCGGCCGGAACTTCCTGCGCGCCCATCTGGCGCGTGGAGGCGACTTCGAGATCGTGGCCGCGAACGACATCGGCGGTGTGCAGACAATGGCGCACCTGCTCAGGTACGACTCGGTGCTCGGGCCGCTCGGCCAGGACGTCGAGGTGACCGACGACTCGATCACCGTGGCCGGGACGACGATCAGATGGCTCAGCGAGCGCTCGCCGGCCGACCTGCCCTGGGGCGAGCTCGGCGTCGACGTCGCGATCGAGTCGACGGGCCTGTTCACGAAGCGCGACCAGGCGGAGCAGCATCTGACCGCCGGCGCGAAGAAGGTCCTGATCTCGGCTCCCGCGACCGACCCGGACGTGACGATCGTCCTCGGCGTCAACGACGACGCATACGACGTTTCGGCGCACAACATCATCTCGAACGCCTCCTGCACGACGAACTGCGTGGCGCCGATGGCCAGGATCCTGCACGAGGAGCTGACCATCGAGCAGGGCTTCATGACGACGATCCACGCCTACACGAACGACCAGCGCGTGCTCGACCTCCCGCACTCCGACATGCGGCGGGCGCGGGCGGCGGCGATCAACCTGATCCCGACCTCGACCGGCGCCGCGCGGGCGATCGGGGTCGTGCTTCCCGAGCTCAAGGGCAAGATCGACGGGATGTCGATGCGCGCGCCGGTTCCGACGGGCTCGGTCGTCGATCTCGTCGTCCGCGTCGGCAGGGACACGACCGCCGATGAGGTGAACGACTTGTTCAGGTCGAAGGCCGACACGGGCTCGCTCACAGGAATCCTCAGATACACGGACGAGCCGATCGTCTCGAGCGACATCGTCCACTCGCCGCACTCGTGCATCTTCGACAGCGACCTGACGATGGTGAACGGGCGCCTCGTCAAGGTGTTCGGCTGGTACGACAACGAGTGGGGCTACTCGTGCCGGCTCGTCGATCTGGTCGGAAAGCTGCTCTAGCCCCATGACGCTGGCTCGGTGAAGCTCCCGCGCTCAGTCCGGGACGCCGAGGTCGCCGGCAAGCGCGTGCTGGTGCGCGCCGACCTGAACGTGCCGCTCGAAGGCGGCCGGGTCGCCGACGACACGCGCATCCGCGCATCCATCCCGACCCTCGAGCTCCTGCTCGAGCAGGGAGCTGTGGGGATCGCCGTCTGCTCTCATCTCGGCCGGCCCAAGGGGCCCGATCCCGCGTTCGCGATGGCGCCGGTCGAGGCACGGCTGCGCGAGCTCCTCCCGGACGACCGGATCAGCGTGCTCGAGAACACGCGCTTCAACCCGGGTGAGACGAAGAACGATCCCGGGTACGCGCGGGAGCTCGCCGAAGGCCGGGACCTGTACGTGAACGATGCGTTCGGCTCCGCGCATCGTGCGCACTCCTCCACCGAGGCCGTCGCCCACCTGCTGCCCGCCTACGCAGGACTGCTGCTGCTGGACGAGCTGGAGCACCTCGGTCGACTGCTCGGCGAGGTCGAGCGGCCCTTCGTCCTCGTCGCGGGCGGCGCGAAGGTCGACGACAAGCTCGGCGTCCTTCAGCATCTCGGCGGGACGGGCCGACACGGTGCTGATCGGCGGGAAGATGGCCGAGCAGCTCCGCGACGAGAACCCGCTCCCGTTTTCGGTCGAGCTGCCCGTGGACGTTGTCGCCGCGGGAGCGTTCGAGGCCGACGCGGAGACGAACGTCGTCCCGTACGACGCCGTGCCGGACGGCTGGCTCGGGCTGGACATCGGCCCGGAGACGGCGGCGCGGTTCGGGGAGGTCGTCCACGGTGCGCGCACGATCTTCTGGAACGGCCCCATGGGTGTGTTCGAGTGGCCCCGGTTTGCCGCAGGGACGAAGGCTGTAGCGCAGGCCGTGGCCGGGTCGGAGGCGTATTCGGTCGTCGGCGGCGGCGACTCGGTGCGGGCGATCAACGAGCTGGGCCTCGCAGACCGCGTCTCGTGGGTGTCGACGGGCGGCGGCGCCTCGCTCGAGCTGCTCGAGGGCAAGGAGCTCCCGGGCGTGGCCGCGATTCCGTCGGCGTAGGATCGAACCATGTTGATCGCAGGCAACTGGAAGATGTTCAAGACGGAGGCGGAGACGCGGGCCTTCTGTGCCGCGTTCGAGCCGCCGGAGGGCGTCGACGTGGTGATCTGCCCGCCGTTCACGTCACTCGCGGCCGCGGTCGAGAGCGGGTTGACCGTCTTCGCGCAGAACGTCCACTGGGCGGACGACGGCGCGTACACCGGTGAGGTGTCCGTGGCGATGCTGAAGGAGCTCGGTGTCGCCGGGTCGCTCGTCGGCCACTCGGAAAGGCGCCTGTACTTCGGCGAGACCGACGAGGACACGGCCCGGCGTGCCGCCGCCGCACTCGCCGCCGGACTGCGCGTGATCGCCTGCGTGGGCGAGCTCGAGGCCGAGCGCGAGGCGGGGGAGACCGAAGCCGTCCTGCGCCGCCAGGTCTCGGTGCTCGAGCCGCACGCGAACCTCGTCGTCGCGTACGAGCCCGTCTGGGCGATCGGGACCGGCAAGACGGCGACACCCGAGATCGCGCAGGAGGCGCACGCGTTCATCAAGTCCCTGCTCGACGCACCCGTCCTCTACGGCGGCTCGGTCAAGCCCGAGAACGCCGCCGAGCTGCTCGCCCAGCCGGCTGTCGACGGAGCTCTCGTCGGCGGCGCGTCTCTCGACCCCGACTCCTTCGCTGCGATTTGCCTGGCCGCGCGTCTCTTGTAGTCCTCGTCGTGCTGGACGGCTGGGGCTGCGCTCCGCCGGGCCCCGGGAACGCCGTTGCGCTCGCCGACACGCCCGTGTTCGACCGGCTCTGGGCCGAGTGCCCGCACACGACGCTCGCCGCCTCGGGAGAGGCCGTCGGCCTGCCGCCCGGCCAGATGGGGAACTCCGAGGTCGGCCACCTGACGATCGGCTCCGGTCGCGTTCTCTTCCAGGACCTGATGCGCGTCAACAAGGCGATCGAGGACGGCTCGCTCTTCGAGAACCCGGC
Organism: uncultured Actinomycetes bacterium; assembly: GCA_963742925.1. Lineage (GTDB taxonomy): Bacteria > Actinomycetota > Thermoleophilia > Gaiellales > Gaiellaceae > PALSA-612. The sequence continues at coordinate 214,683 of CAVUNV010000007.1, forward strand.
CCTCGTCGCGGCGTTCGAGCGAGGCGACCAGGTGCACCTGCTCGGCCTCGTCTCCCACGGCGGCGTCCACTCCCACATCGACCACCTCCGCGCGCTGCTCCGCTTCGCGCCGGAGAAGACCTGGATCCACGCCTTCACGGACGGGCGCGACGTCTCGCCGCACGCCGCCCTGCACGACCTCGCCGAGCTACCCGTCGACCGCATCGCCACCGTCTCGGGCCGCTACTACGCGATGGACCGCGACCAGCGCTGGGACAGGACGGATCGCGCCTTCCGCGCGATCGTGAACGGCGAGGGCGAGCACGCGGACGACCCGGTTGCCGCCGTGCAGGCCAGCTACGACCGCGGCGTGACCGACGAGTTCATCGAGCCGGTCGTGCTGGACGGGCGCCCACGACTGACGCATGCGGACACGGCGATCTTCTTCAACTTCCGCCCCGACCGCGCCCGGCAGCTCTCGCAGCGCCTGCTCGAGGAGCACTTCGACCTGACGACGATGACCCGCTATCGCGACGACCTCGACTGCCCGGTGGTGTTCTCCGAGCAGGAGGTGCGCGAGACGATGGCCGAGGTGCTCGCAGCGCACGGGATCCGCCAGCTGCATGCCGCCGAGACCGAGAAGTACGCGCACGTGACCTACTTCTTCAACGGCGGCCGCGAGCAGGAATGGCCCGGCGAGACCCGCGTCCTCGTTCCCTCACCGCGCGAGGTCGGTACCTACGACCGCAAGCCGGAGATGTCGGCGACCGAGCTCACCGACCGGTTCTGCGCCGAGATCGGGAACGGCTACGGATTCGCGGTGATCAACTTCGCCAACCCCGACATGGTCGGCCACACCGGCGTGATCCCGGCCGTCGTGACGGCGGTCGAGACGGCAGACGCCTGCCTGGGCCGGGTCGTCGACGCCGTTCGGGCCGCGGGCGGCGTCCTGCTCATCACCGCCGACCACGGCAACGCCGAGAAGCTGTTCGAGGACGACGGCGTCAGCCCTCACACTGCGCACACGACGAACCCGGTGCCGCTCGTGGTCACGCTTCCGGGAGTCGAGCTGGAGGAGGGTGGAGAGCTCTCGGATCTCGTGCCGACGGCGCTCGCACTTCTCGGCCTGCCTCGACCCCCGGAGATGACCGGCCGGAGCCTGGTCAGAGGTACATAGAAAATCCACACAGTAAAACCGTCGTAAGTGTGCAGTCCGGCGCCTTGCATACGCTCAATGCACCAATTCACAGAGCTATACTCCGGCCAGCCTTGTCACTACCGCAACCTGATTTCGGGATCCTGCGTAAAGCCCAGCGAGGCGACGAGCGGGCGTTCTCGATTCTGGTTCGCGCCTACGAGGTGCCCGTCTTCAACTACGTGCTGCGGCTCGTCGGCGACCGGTCACTGGCCGAGGACCTGACGCAGGAAGTCTTCCTCCGGGTCTACCAGGGCCTTCCGAAGTTCTCCTTGCGGTGCAAGTTCACGACCTGGCTCTTCCAGGTGACGAAGAACCGCGTGCTCGACGAGCTGCGAGCGCTCGAGCGCCGTCCTCGCGCCGTCATGGCGCTCGAAGACGCGCCGGCATTCGAGGTGCTGGACGCGCCGGCGGAGCGGATCGAGGCGATGGACGCCGTCTGGCGGGCGATCAACGAGCTCAACGTCGACCTGAAGATGGCACTGCTCCTCCGCGACGTGGTCGGGCTCTCCTACACCGAGATCGCCGACTCGCTGGAGATCACCCTCGCGACGGTCAAGTGGCGAATCTACAAGGCACGCGAGGAAGTCCAGCTCGCGCTCGCCCGCGAGGGCATCGGCTACCCGGGCAGTGCCGAGCACACGGCGGCCGCCGAGCACGCGCCTGCGGTCGCTCAGGCCGGGCAGGTCGCCCAGGCGGGGCAAGCCGCCAACGTCATTCCGCTCCACAAGCTCTGAGCCTGCCGGGCGCTGTCAGGCGCCGGACGACAGGCGCTCGCCGAGCGCGTGTGGCAGCCCCGCCTCACGGATCTCGGCCTGCGTCTCGGCGATCGCGTAGACGACTCGCCTGAACGAGGCGCGGCGCGAGCCGAGGTCGAGCAGCATCCAGGCCGCGCGCGGGTCGCCGTCACGCGGCTGCCCGACCGAGCCGGGATTGAGCAGCCAGCGACCGTCGCCCAGCTCGATGTCGGTGCCGGCCGGAGCGTGCCCTCCCGCCAGGCCGTCTCCGCCGGTCGTCACGGCGAGCGGAATGTGGCTGTGCCCGACGAGCACGAACGGAGCCGACGTTGCCTCGAGAGCTGCGGCTGCGGCCTGGTCGGTGAGCACGTACTCCCAGACCGGATCGCGCGGGCTCGCGTGGAAGAGCTGCACGCCGTCGACCTCGGCGCTCGGAGCCAGCCGCGCGAGAAAGGCCTCCGCCCGCTCGCCGAGCACGCCGCGTGTCCACAGCGCCGCGGCGGCGGCGTCGGGCGCGAAGTCGTCGAGATCGACGTCGCCGCGCACGCCGAGGTCGTGGTTTCCGGCGAGACAGATCGCCGTCCGCTCCTCGAGCGTGCGGCAACACTCGTCCGGCTTCGGCCCGTAGCCGACCACGTCGCCGAGGCACCACAAGGCGTCCGGCTGCTCGGCTTCGATCGCCTCCAGGGCGGCCTCGAGCGCGTGCAGGTTCGAATGGACGTCGGAGATGACGGCGATCCGCATGGAGCGCGAGCCTATACGGGCCGTAGAGTGGCGCGCACATGCGCGCGCGACCGATCGCCTGGAAGCTCGTCGCCGCAGCGGTGCTCGCAGCGGTCTGGGCGGTGGCCGCCTGGCTCCTCTGGCAATCGCGCGTCCCGTCGAGCCTGTCCCTCCCGCACCTGAACCCCGGTGCCTACTTCAGCCCGCATGTCCTGTCGCGAACCTCGCACTTCGAGCTCTTCCTCGAGCTCTCCTGGATCGGCGAGCAGGTGCTGCTCGTCGCGGTCTTCGTCGCCTATGCCATCTGGGGGGCGCGCTTCATGCGCGAGTCCGCGGCCGGCAGAATCGGCACAGGCATCTTCCTGGCGATGATGGGCTTCGCACTCGCCTGGTTCGTGCGGGTGCCGTTCGAGATCCTCGACAACTGGTGGGAGCGCCGCTACCACGTCTCGAATCTCGGCTATGTCGCCGTCGTGCTGGGCGGATGGCTCAGCCTCGGGTTCACCTTCCTCACGCTCTCGGTGGCCGTCGCGATCGTGATGGCGATCGCAGGCAAGCTGAAGCAGCTCTGGTGGCTGGCCGCGGTGCCCGTCTTCGTCGGGATCGCGCTCCTGCAGACATTCGTCGCCCCGTACCTGGTCGGCGGACAGTCGCTGGCACGCGACGACCCTGCTCTCGCTGCGGCGGCTCTGCGCCTCGAGCACAAGGAGGGCCTGTCGGGGATCCCGGTCGAGGTGCTGGACGTCCACAGCTACACGCCTCAGGAGAACGCCTTCGCGACGGGCGTCGGGCCGTCCCGCAAGGTCGTCGTCTTCGACACGCTGCTCACCGGCGGGCTGACCGAGCCGCAGCTGGAGGCGGTGCTCGCGCACGAGTTCGGCCACCAGGCGCAGAACCATCTCTGGAAGGAGCTCGGCTGGTACGCGCTGTTCGTCTTCCCGGAAGCGTTCCTGGTCGCGTGGGCGGCCAGGCGTCGCGGCGGTCTCGCCCGGCCCGAGGCGATCCCGATCGCCCTGCTCGTCGTCGTCCTGTTCAACCTCGTCGCGCTCCCGCTCCAGAATGTGATCACCCGCCACTACGAGGCCGAGGCCGACTGGATGTCGCTGCAGACGACCCGCGATCCGGCTGCGCTCGCGGCCGTCATGCGCCACTTCGGAGCGCACGACCTCTCCAACCCGAGCCCGCCGACCTGGGCCTACATCATGTTCGCCGACCATCCGACCCTGATCCAGCGGATCGCCATGAGCCGGGCCTGGCAGGCGCGAAACCGCTAGTAGTACGAGCGTGACGACTCCCTACACGCTGAAGCACTTCAAGATCGCCGTGACCGCGTTCTTCGCGGCTCTCGGGCTCGGCACGCTCGCCTTCTGGGCGGTCACCAACGAGAGCGCGTTCGACGCCTTCTACCGGACGACGGTCACGATCTCACTGACCGGCCTCGACTCGCGGCCGCATACCCTGGGCGGCGAGATCGTGACCATCCTGGTGATCCTCGCCGGGATGGCAATCTACGGGTACCTGGCGAGCGCGATCGTCGAGCTGATCGCGCACGGCGTCCTGTCCGGCGTCCTGACCGAAAGGAGGAAAGCTCGCGTGATCAAAGGGCTCCGCGACCACTACATCATCTGCGGGTACGGCCGTGTCGGCCGCCGGGTCGGCCGGGATTTCCGCGAGGCCGGGGTGCCGTACATCGTGCTCGACTTGACGGCCGACTCGCGCCATTACGCGAGCGAGGACCGGATTCCGTACGTCGAAGGGAGTGGGACGAGCGACGAAGACCTCGAAAGCGTCGGACTCGACCACGCCAAGGGTCTCGTCGCCTCGAGCGACTCGGACGTCGACAACCTCTACATCGTCGTCTCGGCACGAGCCGCGCGCCCGGAGCTGTTCATCGTCGCACGCGCGTCGACCGAGGACGCGGCCCGGAAGATGTGGCGCGCCGGAGCCGATCGCGTCGTCCAGCCCTACACATCCGCCGGCCAGGAGATGGCCAAGCTCGTGCTGAAGCCACAGGTGGCCGCCTTCCTCGACGTGGTCACGAGCGCGGGCGGGCCCGACCTGCAGATGGAGGAGATCGAGGTCACGGCGAGCTGCGAGAGCGCGGGGAAGACGATCCGCGAGCTGCGGATCGGCCGCGAGACCGGCGCCCTCGTCGTCGCGCTGCGCAACCCGGACGGGAGCTTCGACACGACGCCGAGCGCGGACGTGAGGCTCGACGCGGGGGCCATGATGATCGCGGTCGGCACCGCCGCCGAGCTGCAGGCGCTCGAGGACCTCTTCAAGCCGCGCGAAGCCGTTGAGCTCTAGGTCGCTGCTGCGGCTCGAGGCCGCCCTGTCCGGGCTCGCCGGAGCTCCGGTCGCGCTCGAGCGACCCACGAAGGCCGAGCACGGCGACTACGCGACCAACGCCGCGCTCCAGCTCGCGCCCTCGCAGCGCCGCGCTCCTCGCGAGCTGGCGCAGGAGCTCGCGGACAGGGCGGCGACGCTGCCCGAGGTCGAGCGCGCGGAGGTGGCCGGGCCCGGCTTCGTCAACCTCTGGCTCGGCCGCGGCTGGTACGCCGAGGCGCTCGCCGAGATCCTCGAGGCCGGGGGCGAGTACGGAGGCGGCCAGGCGGAGCGGCGCGAGCGGGTGCAGGTGGAGATGGTGTCGGCGAACCCGACCGGGCCGATCGTCGTGTCGGCGGCCCGCAACGGCGCGTACGGCGACTCCGTCGCGCGCCTGCTCGAGTTCGCCGGCCACGAGGTCGAGCGCGAGTACTACTACAACGACTCGGGCACCCAGATGGAGCGCTTCCGGGCGTCGGTCGAGGCGGCACGGGAGGGCCGTGAGCCGCCCGAAGACGGCTACCGCGGCGACTACATCCAGGAGCTCGCGCAACTGGAGGGCGACCCGGTTCCGCCGATCCTGGCCCGGATCGAGGCGACGCTGGAGCGCTTCCGCATCCACTTCGACTCCTGGGCGTTGCAGAGCGAGCTCGAGCAGCGGCTGGCCGGGCTGCTGCCGCGGGTCGACACGTACGAGCAGGAGGGAGCCGTGTGGGCGCGCTCGTCCGCATACGGCGACGACCAGGACCGGGTCGTGATCCGCTCGAACGGGCTGCCGACCTATCGCGCCGCCGACATCGCGTACCTCGACGACAAGCTCGGCCGCGGCTTCGACCACGCGATCTACGTGCTCGGCGCCGATCATCACGGCACGCGCAACTGGTACGCCGCCGTCGCCCGCATGCTCGGCTACGACCCCGACCGCGTCGAGGTGCTGCTCTACCAGCTCGTGCACCTGCTCCGCGCCGGCGAGCTCGCTCAGATGTCGAAGCGGGCCGGTGACATCGTCATGCTCGACGAGCTGCTCGACGAGGTCGGCGTCGACGCGGCCCGCTGGTACCTCGTCTCGCGGAGCCACGACCAGTCGGTCGAGATCGACGTCGACCTGGCCGCCGAGAAGACGCAGAAGAACCCCGTCTACTACGTCCAGTACGTCGCCGCACGCATCGCCGGGATCATGCGGAACGCGGGCGATGCCGCCGTCGGGGCCGAGCTTCCCGCCGAGCTGGCTCCGGAGGAGCGGCAGCTCGTCAAGCGGCTCGTCGAGTTCCCCGCGGTCGTCGCAGAGGCGACCGAGCGCCGCGGCCCGCACCAGCTCACGAACTACGCGATCTACGTCGCCGACGACTTCCACCGCTTCTACCACCATCACCGCGTGCTCGAGAGCGGCGATGCGCAGGCGTTCCGCCTCGGGCTGTGCCGCGCGACGCAGACGGTCGTGACGAGAGCGCTCGACCTGATCGGCGTCGAAGCGCCGGAGCGGATGTAGGACTAGGCTCCCGTACGTGGCGGGCGCTGCACCCGACCGGAACCTGGCGCTCGAGCTCGTGCGGGTGACCGAGGCGGCCGCGATGGGCGCCGGCCGCTGGATCGGGCGCGGTGAGAAGGAGTCCGCCGACCAGGGCGCCGTCGACGCGATGCGGCACATGCTGCAGACGGTCGCCATGGACGGCGTCGTCGTGATCGGCGAGGGCGAGAAGGACGAGGCGCCGATGCTCTACAACGGCGAGCGGGTCGGGAACGGGACCGGGGTGGAGGTCGACGTCGCCGTCGACCCGCTCGAGGGGACCCGGCTGACGGCGCTCGGACAGCCGAACGCGATCGCGGTGATCGCCGTCGCCGAGCGCGGGTCGATGTTCTTCCCCGGTGCCGCCGTCTACATGAACAAGATCGCGGTCGGGCAAGACGCGGCGGAGGCGATCGACATCGACGCGCCGCCGGCCGACAACGTCCGCCGAGTCGCGAAGGCCAAGGGCGTGAGACCGGAGGACATCTCGGTGGTCGTCCTCGACCGGGACCGCCACCAGGAGCTGATCCGGGAATTGCGCGAGGTCGGCGCGAGGGTGAACCTGATCACCGACGGGGACGTCGCGCCCTCGATCGCCGCAGCGCGCGTCCAGTCGAGCGTCGACCTGCTGATGGGGATCGGCGGCACGCCGGAGGGCGTGATCTCGGCGGCGGCGATCAAGTGCATGGGCGGCGCGATCCAGGGCAAGCTCTGGCCGCGCTCCGACGAGGAGCGGCGGGCGCTCGTCGACGCGGGCTACGACGTCGACCGCGTCCTGACCACCGACGATCTCGTCGCCGGAGAGGACGTGTTCGTCGCGGCCACGGGCGTGACGGACGGCGCGCTGCTGAGCGGCGTGCAGTACACGCCCGGCGGCGCGTCCACGGACTCGATCGTCATGCGCTCACGCTCCGGCACGGTGCGCCGGATCGAGGCCTACCACGCCTTCGACAAGCTGCGCGCGCTCTCCGCCGAGCGCTACGACTAGACCGTGAGCGAGTGGACGCGGCCGGCCGCGTCCTCCGTGATCGGTTCGCCGTGGCCGACGCCGACGATGCGCGCCTCGAGAGCGGCCATGCGCCGCACCGAAACGGCGTGTTGCCTCCGGTTCAGCGTGAACGCCGTCCAGCCGGCGCAGAGCGAGGGCCACGTAGCAATCGCATCACCGGCGATCAGGAAGCCGCGCTCGGGCCAGACAAAGGCGAGGTGGCCCGGCGAGTGGCCGGGCGCATGGAGCACCTGCAGGGGGCCAAAGGCGTCACCGTCGTCGAGGCCTTCGTCCACCGGGCAGGGGACGTGCTTCGGCCGGTTCAGTCGCAGCCCGAGCTGAAAGGGGAACAGCCGTAAAGACTGCTTCGGCAGCAAGGTGACGGGCTGTGCGCGGCGGTCGGCACTGATGATGTCCGCCTCCCAGGCGTGGGCGTGGACCGTCGCGGCGCTTGCCCGCTTCAAGGCTGCCAGGCCCCCGAGGTGCGAGCGGTGGCCGTGAGTGATCGCGATCCGCTTCAGATCGGTCACGCTCCTGCCGAGCTCGCGAATAGCCTCGAGGACGAGTCGCCCGTCGGTCTCGAACAGCGTGTCGACGAGCGACAGCTCGCCGCCCTCCTCGACGAGAAACGCGCTCACACGGCCACCGGCGCCGTGGCCGAGGCGGTGGATGCCGGGAGCAAGCGTGATCACAGGAGCGCGATCAGGAGCCGGCCGTCAGGCAGCCTCGCGTTCCATGTCGGGCGAGTATGACCCCGACCGTGCGGCGCTGTTCAGCCTGGCGCGGTGGTAGTACGCCTGCTGCGCCGCCTCGACGTTCTCCGGCTTGCCGCCCCACGCCTTGAGCGCCGGCGCCTGCAACGCGCGGCCGTACGAGAACGAGAGCTGCCACGGGTGCGGCCCGAGCGCGTTCATCGCGTTCAGGTGAGCGGTCGCGTCCTCGTCCGACTGGCCGCCGGACAGGAAGACGATCCCCGGCACGGCCGCCGGGACATGCCGGTAGAAGCAGCGGAGCGTCTGCTCGGCCACTTCCTCGGCGCCCGCCTGCCCGGACGAGTCGTAGCCCGAGAGCACCATGTTCGGCTTCAGCAGCATCTGCTCGAAGTGGACACGCTGGTCGCGAAGCTCGGTGAAGACGGCGTGGAGCGTGTGCGCGGTGACGTCGAAGCTGCGCGCGATCGAATGGTCGCCGTCCATCAGCACCTCGGGCTCGACGATCGGGACGAGGCCGGCCTCCTGGGAGAGCGCGGCGTAGCGGGCGAGCGCGTGGGCGTTCGTCCACAGGCAGTACTCGCTGGGAATCCCGGGCCCGATGGTGATCACGGCCCGCCACTTGGCGAAGCGGGCGCCGAGCTCGTAGTACTCGGCCAGGCGCTCACGCAGGCCGTCGAGGCCCTCGGTGATCTTCTCGCCAGGCGCATTCGCGAGGTCCTTGGCGCCGTTGTCGACCTTGATCCCGGGAATGACCCCCTTGCTCTCGAGCAGCTTCGGAAACGGCGTCCCGTCGAGGGAGGACTGCCGGATCGTCTCGTCGTAGAGGATCACGCCGCTGACGAACTCCTCGGCGCCCTCGGTGGTGAACAGCAGGTCGCGATAGGCGCGGCGGTTCTCTTCGGTCGATTCGACGCCGATCGAGTCGAAGCGCTTCTTGATCGTCCCGCCCGACTCGTCCGCGGCCAGGATGCCCTTGCCGGGCGCCACGAGCGCCTGTGCGGTCTCCTCGAGTGACATCGTCTGGGTGGCCATCTGTCCTCCTCGGCTCTCGGTTCTGCCTCCATTATCGCAGGGGGCCTCGCGCCGGAACCACTGTCCGGCGCGAGGCGAGCGAGGCGAGGAGGGGAGGGCTGGTCGCCGTCGCTGGAGCCACGAGCATGCCGGAAAACGTGTGTCCTGTCTGTGGCACTCGGGTAACGTTTCTCCCCCGCGCGGACGTAGCTCAGCTGGTAGAGCATTGGCTTCCCAAGCCAAGGGTCGCGGGTTCGATCCCCGTCGTCC
>CAVUNV010000008.1:0-418843 GCA_963742925.1 uncultured Actinomycetes bacterium
GGTCGAGCGGAGACTGAGTCGTTCGCGCGCGGCTACCTGACTCTCGTCGAGAACGAGCGACTGATCGCCTTTCCCTGGTGGGTCTCCTTGATCGTTCCACTCAGCGGCTTGCCGTGGGCATTGCCCGGGAGCCGCCAGCTGCAGGTCGCCTTGCCGGCGGCGGTGCTCGTGGCGCGGGCGCCGGTGAGCGGCTTGCCGCCCAGCTTGGCGGCGCAGCCGACCGTGCCCTTTACGCCCTCACCGTTGTTCGTGACCACCGTCGAGACCCGGTGACCGCGGGTGCGAAGAACGCGTCGCCGGCTCCGCAAAGGGCGGCGAGGACGATCAGCGACCACAGCTGCGCCGTACCGGTCGGCAGCGTGACCGCGGCGAGCGACTGGGTCAGACAACGCAGGAGGTCGGCCGCCAGCATGACGCGCTGGCGGGGCAGCCGGTCGGCCCAGACGCCGCCGGCGAGCATCAACGCGACGCGCGGGACGAGCACGGCCGCGAACACGAGGCCCAGGTCGCCCGGCGAGCCGGTCAGCTCGACGACGGCGAACGCGAGCGCGATAGGGAAGAGCCCGTCGCCGAAGGCCGACACCGCCTGCCCGGCCCAGAGCAGACGGAACTGCGGTTCCTCCAGCGCCCCAAGACGGTCCGCGAGTCGCATTGGGCCCACGGTGACCCACACCCCCAATACCGCGCTAACAGGCCTCCTGTTGAAACGCGTCGCCGCGGCGTTCTACCCTCTGCTCGTGAGGAAGCGGACCGGGCCAGTCGTCTCGATCGCGGCAGCGCTCGTCATCCTCGCGGGCGGCCTCGCGCTCGGGGTCTACGGCTACGACCTGCTCACCACGGAGTACCGCTCTCCGTGGTGGCAGGCGGTGCCGAGCGTCGCGCTCGCATGGACGTTCCTCGTTGCCGGCCTGATCGCGTGGTGGCGCCGCCCGGCCAGCCGACTCGGGCCTCTCCTGCTGCTCGTCGCCGCCGCGCTGCTCGTCCGCAAGCTCCAGTACAGCGGCGACTCGTCGGTGTTCACGGTCGGCTTCGCGCTCGGGAGCCTGTACGCCGCGTTCTTCGTCCACGTCGTCCTCGCCTATCCGACCGGCCGGGTCCGCGACCGGCTCGAGCGGTGGTTCGTCGGAGCCACGTACGCGCTGGCGCTCCTTCTCCCTCTCGCGGTGCTCCTGGTCTACGACCCCCGTCGCTCCTGCGTCTTCAACTGCTCCCATCCGGACCGCGTGAGGCCGGAGAGCCTGATCTCCGTTACCTCTGGCCACACCCTGTTCGTCACGATGCACGACCTCGAGCTGGTCGGGGGATACGGCTTCGTGGGAGTCGCGCTCGTGCTGCTGATCGCCCGGCGGCTGCTGACCGTGACCCCGCACATGCGCCGGAGACTCGCGCCGCTCCTGATCGCGGGGGCGGCGGCGGCGCTCCGGTCGGTCTCCGAGGCGGTCTTCTCGTTCGTGCCGCGCTCCGACATCGAGGCGCTCACGCTCTTCTCGTTCGAGGAGGCGGTGCAGATCGCCGTGCCGATCGCCCTGCTACTCGGGCTGCTCGGCGAACGGCTGGCCCGCGCGTCGGTCGCCGACCTCGTCCGTGACCTCGCAGGCACGCCACCAGCAGACGTCGCCGTCCCCGTCGGTCGCGCGCTCTCCGATCCGACGCTCGAGGTGGCGTACTGGATGCCGTCACGCCGCGGATACGTCGACGCGCAGGGCCGCCCGTACGACCTGCCGGCGCCCGGCTCGCGGCGCGCCGTCACCCCGCTTGCCCACGACGGCGAGCCGGTGGCTGCGCTCGTCCACGACCCTGCCCTGCTCGACGAGCCGAAGCTGCTGGACTCGGTCTGCGCCGCGGCACGCCTGTCGCTCGAGAACGCCCGGCTGCACGCTGAGCTGCAGGCGCAGCTGCTCAAGGTCCGGGAGTCGCGCACTCGGCTCGTCACGGCCGCGGACGTGGAGCGAGGCCGAATCGAGCGCGACCTCCATGACGGAGCCCAGCAGCGGCTGGTCGCTCTCGCGCTCGACCTCCGGCTCGCCGAGCGCGGGCTCGCGGCCGCCGATCCGAAGACCAAGGCGCTGCTGGCCGCCGCCGTGGACAGCTTGCAGACGGCGGTGCAGGACCTTCGCGAGCTCGCCCACGGCGTCTATCCGGCGATCCTGACGCAGTCGGGCCTGGCCGCGGCGCTCGACGATCTCGCCGCACGTACTCCGGTTCCGGTCACGATCGTCGATGCTCCGGCGAAACGGCTACCGCCCGACGTCGAAGCTGCGGCCTATTTCGTCACCTGCGAGGCGCTCGCGAACGCCGTGAAGCACTCCGGCGCGAATGCTGTGCAGATCGCCGTCGTCGCCGAGGAACGAATGCTCCTCGTCACGGTCACAGACGACGGCATCGGAGGCGCAGACGCCGACGGGTCGGGCCTACGGGGGCTCGCGGACCGGGTCGAGGCGCGCGGCGGCCGCCTCTGGGTCGAGAGCCCCGCGGGCGGCGGAACGCGTATAACCGCGGAGATGCCGTGCGAGTCGTGATCGCCGAGGATTCCGCCCTGCTTCGCGAAGGCGTCGTCAGGCTGCTCCAGGAGGGCGGAATGGAGGTCGTCGGGCAGGCGGTGGACGGAGACGACCTGCTGCTGAAAGTTCGCAGCTACGAGCCCGACGTCGCCATCGTCGACATCCGCATGCCGCCCACGCACACCGACGAGGGCGCGCGCGCGGCCGAGCAGATCCGCGCCGAGCATCCCGAGGTCGCGATCCTGATCCTCTCCCAGGTGATCGACGCGAGCTTCGCCCTGCGCTTCTTCACGGAGCAGCCCGAAGGGTTCGGCTACCTGCTCAAGGACCGCGTGCTCGAGGTCGACGACTTCCTCGACGCCGTGCGGCGGGTCGCCCGCGGGGGCACGGCGGTCGATCCCGAGGTGGTCACGCAACTGCTCGGACGACGCCGGCCCGACGATCCCCTCGCCGAGCTGACCGAACGGGAGCGCGAGATCCTCGCCCTGATGGCCGAGGGGCGCTCGAACAGCGGGATCGGGCACAAGCTGTTTCTGAGCCCGAAGACCGTGGAGACCCATGTGCACAGGATCTTCCGGAAACTCGGGCTCGATGCCGCCCCCGACGACAACCGCCGGGTGCTCGCCGTGCTCGCGTATCTGCACGACGACTAGGGGCTCAATGTGAAGCTCGATATGGTCGGCGCATGCAGCGGATGATCCGGCGTCGGCGATTGGCTCTCCTCGCGGGCGGGGCGATCCTCGTGGGCGTGGTCGTAGCGTCCGCAGCAGCGCGGACGCCGGCCCCGCAGGCGCTCTACAAGGCGCTGCTCACCACTCCTATCGACCGGTCGCAGCTTCCGACTGGACTACCCGCACCGAAGAAGACCGGGTTTCTGAGTCCGCAGCCCAACCCGAGGCGGTACCACGAGGCCGGCGTCGTTCGCATCGACTTCGGCAGCGGCTCGCCTGTCCTCTACGAGATCGAGTACCGCACCCATCCGACGCCGGGAGATGCAGCCGGGGCCTTCGCAAACGCCCTGAAGACGGACAAGGCCGACGCTGAGAGGTTCAAGCGCGAGACGGTACAGCAGCCGGTGCCCGGCTTCCCGAAGTTGTCGCTCCTGAACGTGAGACCCTTGGCGTCCCTGAAGGGCACTTGCCTCTCGACCACCTTGCTCTTTGCGAGCGGCAACGTTGTGGTCAACACAGCCGTCCCGCCGGGGATCGAGTCGTCGAAGGGTTGCCTGGTGCCGACCGTCACGGCACTGGCGCAATTCGGGCTCCACCGTCTCCAAGCGGCAGTGGCGAGCCTGAAGTAGGACATCGCCCGGCTCAGCTCTGGGAGCCGAGCCGGGCGACCATGACATTCGCGCCGCCGCGCTCGGCCACCCTCTCGAAGCCGTGGCGCTCGTACAGCGCGATCGCCGGGTTGTCCGGCTCGACGCTCAGGCTGACGCGTGGGTAGCCGTCGGCGCGCGCGCGGTCGAGCAGCGCCGACAGGAGCTGGTCGCCGAAGCCCTTGCCGCGGCAGCTCGGCACGACCGCGATGGTCAGCTCGGGTGTCTGCTCGTCCACGAAGCCGTAGCCGGGCTCGGACGCCTTGAACAGCCGATACCACGCGGCGCCGACCGGCTGGAAGCGGTCGATCAGGACGAGCGCGGTGTCGCCCGGCCGGCCCCAGCGGTCGACGTAACGGCCGACGGGCAGATCGAGGAGCTCGGGGTCGGCCCAGCGCCAGTAGTAGGCGTGGCGGAGCATGTCGCGCATGAACGGGACGTCCTGCTGCCCGCCCCGGCGGATCATCAGAGGGGGCAGACCATCAGAGCGCGAGGCCGGGCAACTCGAGCATCGACTTGACCGTGCGCAGGAAGTCGGCGGCGGGCGCGCCGTCGACGGCACGATGGTCGACCGTGAGCGTCATCGTCATCATCGGCCGCACGACGATCTCGCCGTCACGCGCCACGGGCCGGTCCTCCGTCGCGGCGACGGCGAGGATCGCGGCCTGGGGCGGGTTGAGCACGGCAACGAACGCCTCGACGCCGAACATGCCGAGGTTCGAGATCGTGAACGTGCCGCCCTGCATGTCGTCGGCCTTCAGCTTCTGGTTCCGGGCGCGGTCGACGAGCTCGGCCCGCGCGGCGGCGATCTCCGCGAGCGACAGCCGCTCGGCGCCCATGACCACCGGCACGACCAGCCCCTGCGGGGCCGCGACGGCGATGCCGACGTTCGCGCTCGGATGGCGGAGCAGCGCCTCCTCCGTGAACGACACGTTCACCTCGGGATGACGCACGAGCGCCGACGCGCAGACTTTCGTGAGCAGGTCGGTGACGCTGATCTTCACGTCGGGATGGAGCTCGCGCGCTCCCGCGACGACGGCGTTCGCACGCGTCATGTCCGCAGAGACCTGGAGCTGGAAGACCGGCACCTGCCACGCCTCCGTGAGGCGACGCGCGATCGTGCGTCGGACGGCGGTCAACGGCACCCGCTCGACCTCGCCGGCAGTCACCGGGGCGACAGCGGGAGCCGCCGGCGCTCCGGCGGCGGCACGGTCGACGTCCTCGGCGATGATGCGGCCGTCCGGCCCCGTCCCGGCAATCGACGTGAGCTCGATGCCGCGCTCGCGGGCGATCCGGCGCGCCAGCGGTGACGCCTTGACGCGCGCCCCCGGCTCGCGGGGCTCGAGCGCGGCGGCCGGACGTTCCGCTTCGGGCTCCGGCCCGGCCTCCGGCTCCTCGGCCGCGGACGCCGTGACCTTGCCGTTCCCGGACACGTCGGGAACAGCCTCTCCCGGCTCGCCGATGAACGCGATCGTCGTGCCGACAGGCACCTCGCCCTCGGCGACGGCGATCCTGAGCAGGACGCCTCCGGCCTCGGCCTCGACCTCCTGGGTCACCTTCTCGGTGTCGAGCTCGTAGAGCGGCTCGCCCTTCTCGACCGCGTCGCCCTCGGCCTTCAGCCACTTGACGATCGTCCCGGACTCCATGCCCTGCCCGAGCCGGGGAACCCTGACCTCAGCCGCCATTGTGGGTCACCTATGCCCGACCGTCGCCCGGATCGCGCCGAGCACGTCGGAGTCGTCCGGCACGACGAACTGCTCCATCACAGGCGCGAACGGGATCGGCGTGAACTTCGAGCCGACCCGCTCGACCGGCGCGTCGAGCCAGTCGAAGGCCTGGTGCTGGACGACGGCCGCGACCTCGGCGCCGAAGCCCATGCGGGTCACCGCCTCGTGGGCGACGACGCAACGGTTCGTCTTCTTCACCGACGCGACGATGGTCTCCTCGTCGAGCGGCTGCAACGTCCTCGGGTCGACGACCTCGACCGATACGCCCTCCTTCTCGGCCTCCGCCGCGGCCTTCAACGCCTCGTGCACGAGCCGGCCGGTGGCGACTACGGTCACGTCCTCGCCCTCACGATGGACGCGCGCCTTGCCGAGCGGGATCGGCTCGATCTCCTCCGGCAGCTCCTCCTTCAGGCCGTAGAGGATGCGGTGCTCGAAGAAGACGACGGTGTTGTCGTCGTAGATCGACGACCAGAGCAGGCCGCGCACGTCGCTCGGCGTCGAGGCGAAGACGACCTTCAGGCCGGGGACGTGGACGAACCAGGCCTCGACTTGCTGCGCGTGCTGCGCGCCGGGCGACCACCCCGCCCCGCCCTGCGTGCGGATCGTCAGCGGCACCTTCAGCTGGCCGCCCGACATGTAGCGGTGCTTTGCGGCCTGGTTGACGATCTGCTCCATGGCCAGCGTCGTGAAGTCCTCGTACATGATCTCGACCACCGGCCGCATGCCCTGCATGGCCGCGCCGATGCCGGCGCCGACGATCGCCATCTCGGAGATCGGCGTGTTGCGCACCCGCTCGGGCCCGAACTCGGCCAGCATCCCCTGCGTGACCGCCATCGAGCCGCCCATCTCGGCGATGTCCTCGCCCATGATGAAGACGTCGTCGTCACGGCGCATCGCCTGGGACAGGGCGTCGCGAACCGCCTCGCGGTAGCTGAGCTCAGGCATAGATGTTCTTCAGGGCGTCCTCGGGCTTCGGGATCGGTCCCCGCCTTGGCGAACTCGACCGATGCCTCCACCAGCTCCTCGACCTCGCGCTCGATCGACGCCAGCTCGTCGGCGGAGAGCTCGAGCCTGGCACGGGTGCGATCGAGCGGGTCCTGCGTCTCACGGAGCTCGTGCACCTCGTCCTTCGACCGGTAGACCTGCGGATCGCCGACGTAGTGGCCGACGAGCCGATAGGTCTCGCAGAGCAGGAAGACCGGCCCCTTGCCGGAGCGCGCGTACTCGAGCGCGCGGCCGGCGGCACGGAGCACCTCCTCGACGTCCTGCCCGTCCACCGTGATCGAGTGCATGCCGAACGCGACGGCTCGCTTGGTCAGATCCTTGATCGGGAGCTGCTGCTCGGCAGGGGTGGACTCGGCGTAGTGGTTGTTCTCGCAGACGTAGACGGCCGGCACGTTCCAGAGCTGCGCCAGGTTCAGCGACTCGTGGAACATCCCGATGTTGGTCGCCCCGTCTCCGAAGAAGGCGACCGCGACCCGCGGCTCGCGCCGGAGCTTGAAGGCGAGCGCGGCGCCGGTGATCGCGGGCAGGCCTCCGCCCACGACGGCGTTGGCGCCGAGGAAGCCGATCTCGACGTCGTAGAGGTGCATCGAGCCGCCGTAGCCGCCCGAGCAGCCCTCGACCTTCCCGTACAGCTCCGCCATCAGCGAGTTCGGGTGCATCCCCCGCGCCAGCGCGTGGCCGTGCGCGCGGTGCGTGGAGGCGAACACGTCTCCGTCGGCCATGGCCTGGCAGACGCCGACCGCCACCGCCTCCTGCCCGATCGCCACGTGCAGGAAGCCCGACAGGTCGCCCGCGCGGAAGCGCTCTTCCACCTTCTCCTCGAAGATGCGGATGAGCAGCATCTCGCGGTAGAGACCGCGCAACCGCTCCTGCGAGACCCCGCCCCGCTTCCTGGACTCGACCTTCGCCACGAGGCTGAGTTTATGCTGAGCACATGGGTCTGGCGACGCAGTGGGAACGGATCGCGGCCTCGCTGCCGGACGACTGGGAGCGTGCCGAGCTGCGCGTCGTCGTCTCCGATCCGCAGTTGCGTCCCCGCGCGGCGGCGCTGCTCGGCCCGCTGACGCCCGGCCGGGTCGGAGCGCAGATCCGCTTCGTCGTCTCCCGGCGCTCCGGTGTCGGCCCCGAGGCGACGCGCCGGTTGCTGGCGAAGGTCGACGAGAACGGGATCGCGGCCACGCTCGGCCTCTCGTGGTGCGCCGCAGCGACCGCCGAGGAAGCTGCGGCGACACGTGCGCTCGCCGCCCGCTGGGACGAGCTCGTGGCCGGCCTGCCCGGTGACTGGAGCGACCTTCTCTGCCGGGTCGAGCTCACCTCCAGCGACGACCTGCAACGTGCTGCGCTCCTCGCTGCGCCGCTCAACCCGTCCCGGCCGGCCGGGGAGGTCGGTTTCGACTTCCGCGTCGCCCGGAGCTTCGGCTACGGGACATCCCCGCAGATGACGCGCCGCTGCCTGGCGCGCCTCGACGAGGCCGGGATCCCGGGAAGGGTCGAGATCCTGCGGGCGCTCTCGGACACGCAGCCGGTCTCGACGCAGGGGCCGGTCTGGTACGTCGGCGGGAAGGTGCTGTGAGCACGCCCGGCGAGCAGGCTCGGGTCGCGTGGACGGCGCTCGATCCCGGCGCCGTCGTCGTCGCCGCGGACGGCAGCGACGTGGGTCACGTCAAGGAGCTGGCGGGCGACGAGAACGCCGACATCTTCGACGGGCTCGTCGTCATCCACTCGGAGCACGGGACGAGCCACTACATCGCCTCCGAGCGCGTCACGGGTATCTGGCCCGACCGGGTCGAGACCGATCTCAGCCCCGAAGAGGCCGCGAGCCTGCCGGCCTATGAGGAGCCGAAGGTCACCACCTGGCACGCCGACGAGGGCGGCGGCTTCGGAGCGCGGCTGAAGCGGGCGACCAAGGATCTGTTCGGCCGGCGCTAGCCGGGCTCGTCGATCAGCGTCGTCAGCTCGCGCGCCAGCGAGCGGGCATCCGCCGCAGACCGGGTGATCACGAGCACGGTGTCGTCGCCGGCGACCGTTCCGACGACGCGTGCGTGCTCGACGCGGTCGAGCGCGCGGGCGATCGCAGGGGCGGTACCGAGCTCCGAGGCGAGGACGACGAGATTCTCGGCGGCCGTCGCGGCCCGCCCGAACTGCCCGAGCACTCCGGAGAGCGCCTCCCGCGGATCGACCCGGCGCGCCCGACTCGGTGCGACGTACCGAGGGCGGCCGAGCGAGTCCTTGCCCTTTTCGAGCCCGAGCTCGCGGATGTCGCGCGAGATCGTCGCCTGCGTGACCCGGCATCCGGCCTCGGCCAGGGCGTCGCGGAGCTCCAGCTGGGTGCCGATCCGCTTCCGCGTCACGAGGCTGCCGATCAGGCGCAGTCGCTCGCGCTTCCCGAGCTCCCGGTCGAGTTGCATACCGGCTGAATTGTATTCAGCCCTCCCGGACTGCGGTGAGACGAAATCCGTTCCAGGTGCAGCCGCGTAGAGGAGAACGGACGGCGGTTCCGACGAAGGAGGGAAGATCGATGAGGAGACGCTTTCCGCCGAAGCTCTTCGTGGTCACCGGCGGTGCCATCGTCCTGCTCGGGCTCGGGCTGACGGCCTCGTTCGGCCTCGCGAGCTCCAGTGGGCACGCTAGCCCGCAGTTCACCTATCCGACGAACCCGCCTCCGCCACCACCGCCCCCGCCACCGCCGCCACCACCGCCGCCGCCGCCGCCGCCACCTCCACCGGGGCCTCCGCCACCGCCCGCTCCGCCGCCGCCGCCGGCACCACCGCCCCCGCCTGCTCCGCCGCCCGCTCCTGCTCCGCCACCCGCTCCTGCTCCTTCGCCGGCGCCCCCACCCCCGGTGGCTGTCCTGAAGCAGGTGAAGCTCCGTGAGGCGCACAGCAAGGCCCTGAACGCGCTCGTCCTCGTCAGCCCACGCGGGCTGACCCTGTACCACCTGACCGCCGAGAGGGGCAGGAAGATCGCCTGCACGAGCTCGTGCGCACAGTTCTGGCCGCCGCTCCTGATCAAGCGCGGAGTCAAGCCGACGGCCGGGCCGGGTCTCGATCCGAAGAAGCTCGGAACGATCCGGCGACCCGACGGCAGGTTCCAGGTCACGTATGCAGGCTTGCCGCTCTACCAGTTCGCGAGCGACAAGAAGCCGGGTGACGTGAACGGCCAGGGCGTCGAGAAGATCTGGTTCGCGGTCAGTCCCTCGGGACGCGTCGTCAAGACGACGAGCGGCGGCGGGTAAGCCAGGGCGGATCGGGGCTCAGCTGCGCAGCTCGGCGCCGAAGCGCTCCCGGAGCGCGTCGACGATCCGGCCGCGAAGGCCGGCCGCGTCCTCGTCCGACAGCGTCCGCTCGGGCGACTGGAAGACGACGGAGAACGCGATCGACTTCTTCCCGGGCGCGACCTGCTCGCCGTGGTAGACGTCGAACACCCGCATCTCCCGGAGCTCGGGGCCGGCGGCCTCGCGCGCTGCCCTGATCAGGTCGCCTGCCGGCATCGACTCGTCGACCGAGAAGGCGAGGTCCTCCTTGACGGCGGGGAACGTGATCACGTCCTCGTACACGATGCGCTCGGGCACCTGGGCGAACAGCTCGCCGAGATCGAGCTCGAAGGCGGCCCACTCCCCGTCGAGCAGCCGCGGATCGAGTTGCGCCACCCAGCCGCCCTGCACGGAGGCGCAGGCGGGGGACGCCATGAACGGATGCGGCGCCGCCTCGAAGCGCGGCTCCTCTTTCAGCGCCGAGAAGATCTGCTCGACGACGCCCTTCGCCCGGAAGAAGTCGCCGCGGACGACGCCGCCGAGCCGCCACGGCTCGAGCGGCAAGGGCCCGTCGGTCGGCAGATAGACATGCGAGAGCTCGAACAGCGCCACGTCCTCGTTCCCGGCGTTGACGTTGTGCTGCGCGGCGCGAACGAGCCCGTGGACGAGCGTCGTTCGCAGCACGCGCTGCTGCTCCGAGAGCGGCACGGGCAGGGTGAGGGCGGCCGGGTCCGGGTCGGACGGCTGCAGCGAGTACGTGTATGCCTCGACGAAGCCGCACCCGACCAGCACGTCGGAGACCGCCCGCCGCAGCCGCTGCTCGTGCGTCAGCCGGCCGAACATCTCCGTCCGCTCCGGCATCGTCGCCGGCACCTCCTCGAGCCGGAAGCGCGCCACCTCCTCGACGAGATCGATCTCGCGGAGAACGTCGCGGGCCCGCCAGGGGGGCACACGGACCGCCCAGTCGTCCGAGACCTCGAACCCGAGCCGTGAGAGGCGCCGCTGCTGCTCCTCGGGCGGGATCGGGATGCCGACGACCTGCTCGGCGCGCCCGGGGCGCAGGTGGACGACCGGCCGCTCCGGAACGTCGGCGGCCACGTCCGTGTGGCCGGTCCAGCGGGCGCCCGCCAGCTCGACGAGGAGCTCGGTCGCATAGATGGCAGCCTGCTCGGCGAGCTCGGGCGCGACGCCCTTCTCCCAGCGGGTCTGCGCCTCCGAGCGCACGTGCAGCCGCTCGCCGCTCCGAAGCACGCCGAGCTGCTCGAAGTTCGCCGCCTCGAGCAGCACCACCTCGGTCTCGGCCGAGACCTCGGTCTCCTCGCCGCCCATGATTCCGGCGACGGCAACCGGCCGCTCGGCGTCCGCGATCACGAGCTCCTCGGTGGTCAACTGCCGCTCGGTGCCGTCCAGGGTGCGAATGCGCTCGCCGTCGTGCGCGCGGCGGACGACGATGCGCCCCTCGGCGAGCTTCGTCTGGTCGAACGCGTGCAGTGGGCTGCCGAAGGCGAGCATCACGTAGTTCGTCACGTCGACGACGTTCGAGATCGGCCGCATTCCGGCGCCGAGCAGCCGCGCCTTCAGCCACGGCGGCGAGTCGCCGACCGACACGGAGCGGAACAGCCGGCCGATGTAGCGAGGGCAGCGCTCCAGGTCGTCGATGCGGATGTCGACCGGCTCGTCGTCCGCCCGCTCGGGGTCGCGCCCGGGCGGTGGGGCCAGCTCGACGTCGAGGAGCGCCGAGACCTCCCGGGCGATGCCGTACACACTCGTCAGATCGGGCCGGTTGTAGCCCGTCTCGATCTCGAGCACGTCGTCGGCGAGCGGCAGGACGTCGGCGAGGGGCGTCCCCGGCTCGAGCTGCGGGTCGAGCAGCATGATGCCCGTGTGGTCGGTGCCGAGATCGATCTCGTCCTCGGCCAGGATCATCCCGTCGGACAGCTCGCCGCGGACCTTGCGCTGCTCGAGCTCGAGGCCGTTCGCGAGGCGTGCCCCGGGAAGTGCCACAGCCACGGTCGCTCCCGCTCCGAAGTTCCAGGCGCCGCAGACGATCTGGCGGGCATCGTCCTCCCCCACGTCGACGCGGCAGAGCTGCAGCCGGTCGGCGTTCGGGTGCTTGGCGGCCTCCAGCACCCGGCCGACGCGGAAGCGGCCGAGATTGCCGCTCTCGTCGGCAACGCCGCGCCGCACGATGCGGTCGACCTCGCAGCTCGTGAACACGAGCCGGCGGGCGAGCTCCTCGAGCGGAACGTCGAAGGAGACGTACTCGCGCAGCCAGGAGACGGGAACCTTCATCAGCGATCACCTCGGACGCAGATCGTGCGCGCTGCGCTGAAATGCAAGCGTCGCAAGGACGCAGGGAGCGTTCGTAGCCGGAGGCTACGGGCGCGACTGAGGACGCCGCGAGGCGCCGCTTTGCAGGCGCGCAGCGAGTGCGAGATGCGGGTGAGGGGGTCGCCATTAGAACTGCTCCAGCATGCGGAGGTCGTTCTCCCAGAACAACCGCAGGTCGGGGAGGCCGTGTCGCAGCATGGCGATCCGCTCGATCCCGAGCCCGAAGGCGAAACCGGACCATTCGTCGGGGTCGTAACCGACGTTCCGGAACACGTCCGGGTCGACCCAACCGGCACCGCCCATCTCGATCCAGCCCGAGTGCTTGCAGACGGGGCAGCCCTGCGCGTCGCAGATGAAGCAGGTCACGTCGAACTCGACGGACGGCTCGGTGAACGGGAAGAAGCTCGTCCGCATGCGAACCTCGCGCGCCGGGCCGAACAGCTGCCGGAAGAAGTGGAGCACCGTTCCCTTCAGGTCGGCGAGCGTGATCCCGCGGTCGACGACGAGCGCCTCGACCTGCAGGAAGGTCGGCGAGTGCGTCGCGTCGGGCGTGTCCCGGCGGTAGACCCGGCCGGGCATGATCGCGTAGATGGGCGGCGTGCGCGCCTCCATCAGCCGGATCTGGTCCGGCGAGGTGTGCGTGCGGAGCAGCACGTCCTCGGAGAGGTAGAAGGTGTCGTTCTGCGAGCGTGACGGGTGGCCCGCGTCGGTGGTCAGCGCGTCGAAGTTGCTCCAGGCGTCGACGACCTCGTCGCCCTCGTAGACCTCGTAGCCCATGCCGAGGAAGATGTCCTCGATCTCGCGCCGGATCTGGGTGAGCAGGTGCAGCCGGCCGCGCGGAACCGGATCGCCGGGCAGCGTGACATCCACGGCGCTCTCGGCGTAGACGCGCTCCAGCGCCTCCCGCTCGAGGATCGCCTGCCGATCGGCGAGGGACGCCTCGAGCTGCTCGCGGAGCGCGTTCAGCCTCATGCCGGTCTCGCGGTCGCGCACCTCCCGGAGGGCGAGCTTGAGCTCGCTCTTGCGCCCCAGGTGGCGGACACGCACCTCCTCGAGCTCGTCGAGGGTCGACGCGGCCGCGATCTCGGCCTTCGCCTGCTGTTCGAGCGCCTCCGCGTCCACGGCGGCGAATCTATCCGCTTTCGCCCGATCAGGGTCTGGCTCTGCTCCGACGCTGCTCTGGCTCTGCTCCGGCACCACGTCTGGCACCCACCTGACACCGACCCGCAGCAGCGTCAGGCACTGCTCGGGAGACAATGCCGGAAGCGTGACCGAGCCAAGCGCCTACGACGCGATCGCGCGGCTCTACGACCCGTGGAGCCGGAGCGTGACCGAGGACGTGCCGTTCTACGTCGACGAGGCCCGCCGCCACGGCGGACCGGTCGTCGAGCTCGGCGTCGGCACCGGGAGGATCGCAGTGCCGATCGCCGCCGAGGGAATCCCGCTGATCGGCATCGACTCGTCCCGAGGCATGCTCGAGGTCTGCCGCGAGCAAGCCGCGCTGGCCGGCGTCGGGCATCTCGTCGACCTGCGGCTCGGCGATCTTCGCGAGCCTCCGGTCGAGGAGCGCGTCCGGCTCGTGATCTGCCCGTTCCGGGCCTACCTGCACCTCGCGGACGATGCCGAGCGCCTCCGCGCGCTGCGAGCCGCCCACGAGCTGCTGCTCCCGGGCGGCAGGCTCGTGTTCGACGTCTTCGCGCCCGGCCCACGTGACATCGCCCAGACGCACGGCCGCTGGCTCGAGCGAGAGCCGCAGATCTTCGAACGCGCCGACTGGGACGAGCGCCGTCGAACGCTGACGCTGTCGGTGCGCGGCCCGTCCGGCGAGGCGACGATGACGCTCTCCTGGATCTCCCCCGGCGAGTGGGCCGAACTGCTCGAGCGGGCCGGGTTCGAGGTCGAGGCCTGCTACGGCTGGTTCGACCGCAGCCCCTATCGCGCCGGCGAAGACACGATTTGGGTCGCGCGCCGCGTCACTCCGTTGTAGGGTTCGGCCGTGGTCCTCGCGGTCAGCTCCGGACTCATCGTCGCGATCGTGATCGTCGTGATCGTGGCGCTGCTGCTGTTCATCCTCGTCGGGATGTACAACGGGCTCGTCCGCAAGCGCAACCGCTCGGAGAACGCGTGGGCGCAGGTGGACGTGCAGCTCAAGCGGCGGCACGACCTGATCCCCAACCTCGTGGAGACCGTCAAGGGCTACGCCGCCCACGAGCGCGGGACCTTCGACGAGGTGACGCAGGCGCGCACCGCTGCCCAGCAGGCTCAGGGCCCGCAGGCGCAGGCGCAGGCCGAGAACGTGCTGACGCAGGCGCTCGGCAAGCTGTTCGCCGTCGCCGAGGCCTACCCGACGCTGCGCGCGACCGAGAACTTCCAGCAGCTCCAGGCCCAGCTCTCGGAGACCGAGTCGAACATCGCCGTGTCGCGCCAGGTCTACAACGACACGGTGCTGACCTACGACAACGCGCTGCAGACGGTTCCGACGAGCATCATCGCCGGCATGTTCAACTTCCGGCCGCGCGAGTACTTCCAGGCCGATGACGGTGACCGCGCAGTGCCGCAGGTGTCGTTCGGGGCGGACGCCGCACCGCCGGTGTCGTTCTCGGACACGGCCGCTCCCGCGGCGCCGCCGCCCGCCCAGTCGCCGCCTGCAGAGCCGCCGCCGCCCGCGCCGCCGCCCGCATCCTGAGCCGCGGCCGCCTCATCCTGCTCGCATCCGCGCTCGCGGCAGTCGCGGCGCTCGTCGTCGCGCCGGCCGCGTCGGCCAAGTCGTACAACCTCACACAGGCGAACGTGGCGGTGCGGATCGCCAAGGACGGCTCGCTGTTCGTGCGCGAGGACATCAGCTTCTCTTTCTACGGCCCCTTCAGCGGCGCCTACCGGGACATTCCGCTCCGCAAGGGCGAGTCGATCGACCACGTCCTCGTCTCCGAGAACGGCCAGGCCTACGCACCGGGCGGCAACACGAAGCTCGGCAGCTTCGACACCGCGGGCAAGTTCGGCGTGGAGCACGACTCCGACAAGATCAGGATCGTCTGGCACTACTCCGCCCTCGACGAGCAGCGCACGTTCACGATCGCGTACCGGTTCCGGGGGCTCGCAGTGGCGTACAACGACGTCGTCGACGTGTACATGAGGGTCTGGGGCGACGAGTGGAAGACCTCGCTCAGCCGCCTGTCGGCGGTGATGCAGCTCCCAGGCAGGGCCGCAGGGCCGCGCTACCGCGTCTACGGCCATCCGCGCTGGGTGAAAGGCGTCACGGCCAAGTTCCCGACCCAGGCCACGCTGCAGGCCGTCGACGTCCCCGCCCACCAATTCGTGGAGATGCGCGTCGTCTTCCCGCGCCGGCTGCTCACGTCCGTCGCGGGCGCGACCGTGAAGCACGAGCGCGGCCTCGCGAAGATCACCGCGCAGGAGGTCGGCGACGAGAAGTCCTTCCTGGACAACCAGGCGCAGATCGACGACGCGAAGCACCATGCGCTCCGCACGGCCGGCTACCTCCTTCTGATCGGCCTCGTCCCCGCGCTCCTGATCATCGGGCTGATCTGGCTCGTCTTCGGCCGCGAACGCAAGACAGACTACGACCGCGAGTACGAGCAGGAACCGCCCACCGACAGCCAGCCGGCGCTCGTCCCACCGCTCCTGCGCCAGGGAACCGAGCCAGGGTCACTGGAGTTCACGGCGACGCTGTTCGACCTGATCCGCCGCGGCTACTACACGTCGAAGCCCGCCACGACCGAGCACGACTCGTGGGGAGGCTTGAAGAAGGAGCAGGTCGCCGATCTCGAGCTCTCGACCGGCGACCAG
Source organism: uncultured Actinomycetes bacterium (assembly GCA_963742925.1). Lineage (GTDB taxonomy): Bacteria > Actinomycetota > Thermoleophilia > Gaiellales > Gaiellaceae > PALSA-612. The sequence goes on from CAVUNV010000008.1 coordinate 15,940, forward strand.
ACGATCGCGCTCGAGCCGTACGAGCAGTCCGTCGCGGCCGTCTTCAACGCCGTCCTCTCGGGCGGCCCCGAGCGGCTTTCGAACATGCGTGACCGGATCAAGGCCGACCGGACCGAGAACAGCAAGCGCTTCACGAGCTTCAAGACCCACGTCGAGAGCGCGATCAACGCGAAGCACTGGTACGTGGGCTCGGGGCTGCTCGCGATCTGGCTCGCAATCGCCGGGTTCGTGATCGCTGCGATCGTCCTGATCGCGATCCCGGCCTCGCGCTGGCGAAGCGCCGCGCCCCGCTGGACGGACATCGTCCTGCTCGCGATCGGCATCTGCCTGGCCGTCAACGCGGCCGCGCTGTTCTACGCCTTCCTGCACGCCAAGGTCTGGCGCCGGAGGACGAAGTCCGGCGAGACCGAGGCCGAGCGCTGGCAGGCGTTCCGGCACTACCTGACGGACTTCCCGCGGCTGCAGGACGCTCCGCCGGCGACGCTCCAGCTCTGGGAGAAGTTCCTCGTCTACGGGATCGCGTTCGGGATCGCCGAGCGCGTCCTCCAGGGCGCGCAGCTGCGGATGCCGCAGGAGCTGCACGACCAGAGCAGGATCTACTGGATCACGCCCTACGGCGACCTCGGCTCGGGCGCGAGCGCGCTCGCGATCGGCGATCTCTCCGCGGGCTTCGGCTCGGCGCTGTCGCCGCCCAGCTCGAGCGGGTCGGGCGGCGGCTTCTCCGGTGGAGGCGGAGGCGGCGGGGGCGGCGGAGGCGGCGGCGCCTGGTAGTGCGCAGGCTCGTCCTCGCGGCCGCGCTCGTCGCCGCGCTCGGCTGGTCGAGCGCCGCGACGGCGGCGTACAAGGACTACCTGCTCGGACCGGCACAGGTCGTCGCGGCCGTCCAGCCCGACGGCTCGCTTGCCGTGCGGGAGTCGATCGAGTTCAACTTCATCGGGACGTTCACAGGCGCCTACCGCGACATCCCGCTGGGCCCGGGTGAGTCGATCGACCGGATCTCCGTCTCGGACACCGGCCCGGCGCTGCCGACGACGATCTACCGGCCCGGCGCGTCGGCCGAGCTCGGCAGCTCGGGCTCGCCCGGCACCTTCGGCGTCGCCAGGCTGAAGGACCGCGTCCGAATCGTCTGGCACTTCGACTCCGACTCCCTGCGCACGTTCACGATCGCCTACCGCTTCCGCGGGCTCGCCGTCGCCTACGACGACGTCGTCGACGTCGACATGAGGGTCTGGGGCTCGCAGTGGCCGAAGGACCTCTCCTCGCTTTCGGCCACGATCTCGCTTCCGGGCGGGACGAAGCAGCTTCCCCTGCGCGTGTGGGGTCATCCGGTCACGGTCAACGGCACGGTGGCCCGCGCTCCGGGCGCCGCGGTCCTGACCGCGCCGAACGTCCCTCCGCACCAGTACGTCGAGTTGCACACGGTCTTCCCGCGCTCGCTGCTCACGTCGACTGCGGGCGCGAAGGTCGTCCCCGGGCCGGGCCTGGCCACGATCGTCCACCAGGAACGACAGGCGGTCGCGAACTACGAGCACGGGCGGAACGAGGTTCGCGACTGGCTGAACCACCTCCCGCGCACGATCGTCGTCCTGATCCTGCTCGCGCTCGGGCCGGCGCTCGCGCTGATCGGGCTCGTCTGGCTCGTCTACGGCCGCGAGCGGAAGGTGGACTACGACCGCGAGTACGAGCAGGAGCCGCCGACCGACCTGCCGCCGGCGCTCGTCCTGCCGCTGATCGACGAGCAGAAGACGCCCACGTCGTCGTCGCTCGGCGTTCACGGCCACGCTGTTCGACCTGATCCGGCGCAAGGACTACACGTCCTCGACGACGACGAGCGAGCACGGCAAGGGCACGTCCGTTCCCGACCTGCTGCTCGCGAAGGGCACGCACGACAAGCTCGCGTCGTTCGAGGAGCCGGTCGTCGAGATCGTCGACGTCGCGCTCGCGGACGGGCCCGTCGCGCTGACGAAGCTGAGCGACCGCTTCCTCGCCGACCGGCCCACGAACGCGACGCGATTCGAGCAGTTCTACGCCCGGCTGTCGCTCGCGATCGCGAGCCGGAAGTGGTACTCGCCGGGGAGCGGAGGGGCGATCCTCGGCTGGGCGTCCCTCGCCTTCGTGGCCGCCGGCATCGCCCTCGTCGTCGTGTCGGCGAACGGCTTCAACGCTACGGCGCCGCTCTGGAGCGACGTGATCATGCTCGTCGTCGGTCTCGCGTGCTTCCCGAACGCCCTCGTGACGCTGATCGCCGCCACGCGGGTCAAGCTCTATCGCCGGCGCACGCAGGAGGCCGAGCTCGAGTCCCGGCGCTGGCAGGCCTTCCGCCGCTATCTGCGCGACTTCCCGCGCCTGAAGGACGCTCCTGCCGCGACGCTCGGGCTCTGGGAGAGCTACCTCGTCTACGGGATCGCGTTCGGGATCGCCGAGCAGGTCCTGAAGGCGGCGCACCTCTACATGCCCTCCGAGCTCCAGAAGGAAAGCAGCGTCTACTGGATCAGCTCGTCGCCCGACCTCGGCTCCGGCGCGACGTCGATCGGCATCTCGAGCCTCGCGTCCGACCTGACGTCGGCGCTCGAGCCGCTGCCGAGCTCGAGCTCCTCGGGCTCGAGCTCGTTCTCGGACAGCGGCTTCGGCGGCAGCTTCTCGAGCGGCGGCGGAGGCGGCGGCGGAGGCGGCGGTGGCGGCGCCTGGTAGGACGCTCGCGGCCGAGCTTGCCGCGATCGTCGGGGCTGACGCCGTCCTCGACGGGAGCGATCCCGTCTACAGCCGCGATGCGACCGAGACCCGCGGGATCGAGGGACGCGCCGACGCGGTCGTGTTCCCGCAGAGCGCCGATCAGGTTGCCCGCGTTCTCGCCTGGTGCTACGAGCACGACGTCCCGCTGACGCCGCGCGGCGGCGGGACGGGCTTCGCCGGGGGCGCGGTGCCGGTCGAGGGCGGTGTCGTGCTGGCGCTCGACCGGCTCGACCGCGTGCGGGCGTTCGAGCCGCTGCTCTGGCGCGCCCACGTCGAGGCCGGTGTCCGCACAGGCCACGTGCACCGGCTGGCGCGAGAGAGCGGGCTCGCGTTCCCGCCCGACCCCGGCGCGTCCGAGCAGTCGCAGATCGGCGGAAACATCGCCACGAACGCCGGCGGGCCGCACGCCTTCAAATACGGCGTCACCGGCCGCTGGGTGACCGGGCTCGAGGCCGTCGTGCCGCCCGGCGAGGTGATCGCGGTCGGAGGACCGGTCCGCAAGGACGTGGCCGGCTACGACCTCAAGAGCCTCCTGATCGGCTCGGAGGGGACGCTCGGGATCGTCACTGCGGCCTGGCTGCGGCTCATCCCGGCGCCCGAGGCCTCCCACCCCGTCGCCGCCTTCTACGCGGGGACGAGCGCGGGCTGCAGGGCGATCGAGCGAGTGGTCGGCTCCGGCCTCGTCCCGGCGGCGCTCGAGTACCTCGACGCGGGCTCGCTCGCGGCTGCGGGAGGGGCTTTCCCGGGCGGCGTGCCCACGGGCGCTACGTTCGTGGTGATCGCGGAGGCCGACGGGACGGCCGAGGAGGCCGCCCGGCTCCGCGACGAGCTCGACGAGGTGCTCGGCGAGGACGCTCTTGCCGTCGTCACGCCCGAGCCGTCCGCGCTGTGGCGCTGGCGCGAGGGCGTCGCGTTCGCCGTCATCTCGCTGCGCGGCGGCAAGTCGGGCGAGGACGTCGTCGTACCGCTCGACCGGCTCGCCGAGGCGATCGATGAAACGGTCGAGATCGGCCGGCGCCACGACCTCGTCGCCTGTAGCTGGGGGCACGCGGGCGACGGCAACGTGCATGCGAACTTCGTCGTCGACCCACGCGACGAGGCGGAGCTCGACCGGGCCCGCGCCGGCGCCGAGGAGCTGTTCGCGATGGCGATCCGGCTCGGCGGCTCGATCTCGGGAGAGCACGGCATCGGCTGGACGAAGCGCGGCTGGCTCGAGCACCAGTGGGGCCCGCGCGCCGTCGCGCTCCACCGCGAGCTGAAGCAGGTCTTCGACCCGAAGGGCCTGCTCAACCCGGGGAAGAAGGACTAGCCGCGCGGCGCGAGCTCTCGTACAGGGCGATCGCGGCCGTCGCAGCGACGTTCAGCGACTCGACCTGACCCGGGATCGGGATCGTCGCGACCTCGTCGCAGCTCGCGACCACGTCGGCCGGCAGCCCTTCCCGCTCGGCGCCGAGCACGAACGTGAGCGGCTCGGCGAGCTCGACGTCGCGAAGCGGCTTGCCCCCGTGCGCGACGAGCGCGATCCGTCGTCCCGGCGCGTCCTCGAAGCCGGCGAGCGGCACGTGGAAGATCGCGCCCGCGGAGGCGCGCAGCGCGCGAGGCGACGTGGGATCCGCGCAACCTGCCGACAGCGCCACGGCGGCTCCGAACGCCCCCGCCGTGCGTACGACCGCGCCCACGTTCCCGGGATCGACCACCCGCCACAGCGCGAGCCCGAGCAACAGACTGGTACTTGGAAGATCGGCGCGGCGGTAGACGGCGACGACGCGCGGCGGGTGCGGCAGGTCGGAGACCGACGCGAGCAGCCCGGGCTCGACGTTCTCCCCGGCCACGAGCAGCTCGACCGGCTCGATCCCGGCCGACCGCGCCGCGTCGACGAGATCCTCCCCCTCCGCGACGAACAGGCCCAGCTTCTGCCGCCAGCGCTCCGTCTGCAGCTTGCGGACGAGCTTGAGCCTGTCGTTGTCGCGCGAGGTGATCAGCTGGACTCGAGCGCTGCCTTGGCGCGCTCGGCGACCGCCTTGAAGGCGGGCGGGTCGCTGACCGCGAGGTCGGCGAGCACCTTACGGTCGAGCTCGATCTCGGCCTTCTTGCAGCCGGCCACGAACTGGCTGTAGGAGAGCCCTTCCTGCCGCGCCGCCGCGTTGATGCGGATGATCCAGAGCGAGCGCATCGTGCGCTTGCGTACCTTCCGGTCGCGGTAGGCGTAGACCAGCGAGCGATCGACCTGCTCCTTGGCACGGCGGTAGCTCGAATGCTTGAGCCCCCAGTAGCCCTTGGCCTGCTCGAGGACCTTACGGCGCTTCTTGCGCCCAGAGACCGAACGCTTGACGCGCGGCACGGCTCAGGACCCCCTTCCCAACAGCTTGTTCACCTCGCGCACGTCGCTGGGCGCGACGGCCTGGTCGTTACTGAAGTCCCGCTTTCGCTTGGCCGACTTCTTCTCGAGGTTGTGGCTCTTCATCCCGTGGCGGCGCAGGAGCTTTCCCGCTCCCGTCACCTTGAACCGTTTCTTCGCTGAGCTGCTCGTCTTCTGCTTTGGCATCGTGCTTCACCCCTGCGTTCTTGGTCGGCCCGAGCACCATGACCATGTTGCGGCCGTCGAGCTCGGGAGACGACTCGATCTGGCCGATCTCCTTCACGTCCTCGAAGAGGCGCATCAGCAGGTCGCGGCCCCGCTCCGGATGGAGGTTCTCCCGCCCCCGGAACATGATCGTGACCTTGACCTTCGCGCGCTGGTTGAGGAAGCGAACGACGTGGCCCTTCTTGGTCTCGTAGTCGTGAATCGAGATTTTCGGCCTGAACTTGATCTCCTTGACGTGGATCTGTGACTGGTGCTTCCGTGCGAGCTTCGCCTTCTGCTCCTGCTCGTAGCGGTACTTGCCGTAATCCATGATCTTGGCGACCGGCGGATCCGCCTGGGCGGCCACCTCGACCAGGTCGAGTCCCTTGGACTCGGCATGGGCGAGCGCCTCCTTGGTCGGCTTGATCCCGAGCTGCGCACCGTCGTCGTCGATGAGCCTGACGCGGGGCACGCGAATGTTCTCGTTGATCCGGGTCTGCGGGACCGGACGGACAGGTTCGACGAACCGTCTCGGTCTCAAAGAGTTGTCACCAAGCCGCGAGCTCCTCCCTCAGGAAAACGACAAGACCGTCGCAAGCTGGCAACGGCCTCGACCCCTCGTCTTTCGACTCGGTTGAACCCCCACGGAGCGCTCGGCTCGGGAGGTGAGGAGAAAAGTGCCGCTCCTGCTTGCAGGGTCAGAGCTTAGCAAGGTCGGCGAGGAAGTCCGCAAGACTCATGGTCGATTGCTCTCCGCCGTGCTCCCGGATCGCCAGCGAGTCGTCCGACTCCTTGTCGCCGTAGACCACGACATACGGGATCTTTTCGACCTCGGCATTGCGGATCCGCTTGCCGACGGTCTCGTCCGAGTCGTCGACCTCGACGCGGTGGGGGATCCTCGCCTGGAGCGCCCGGGCCGCCTCGCGGTGATCCTCGCCGACCGGGATCACGCGCACCTGGACGGGCGAGAGCCAGAACGGGAACGCGCCCGCGTAGTGCTCGATCAGGATGGCGATGAAGCGCTCGAACGATCCGTACAGGGCACGGTGGATGACGAAGACGGGATGCTCCGCGTTGTCGGACCCCATGTACGTGAGCCCGAACCTGGCCGGCATCTGCCGGTCGAGCTGGATCGTCCCGAGCTGCCACGATCGTCCGAGGACGTCGGTCGCATGGATGTCGATCTTCGGGCCGTAGAACGACCCCTCCCCCGCTCCGACCTCGTAGTCGATCCCGTTTCGCTTCAAGGCCGCCTCGAGCGCGGCTTCCGAGAAGTCCCACTCCTCGTCGCTTCCGAGCTTGTCGTCCGGCCTGGTCGAGAACTCCGCGCGCGCCTCCAGGCCGAACAGCCCGTAGAGGTAGTTGAGATAGTCGATGCACCCGTCGAGCTCGTCGGGGATCTGCCCCTCGGTGCAGAAGATGTGCGCATCGTCCTGCGTCACGTGCCGCACGCGCGTCAGCCCGTGCAGGGCGCCGGCGAGCTCGTTGCGGTGCAGCGGCGCCGCCTCCGCGTAGCGGAGCGGGAGATCGCGGTACGACCGGAGCTCGCTGCCGAAGAGGAGCATGTGCCCGGGGCAGTTCATGGGCTTCATCCCGTACACCTGGTCGTCCTCGAGGGGAATCTGGAACATGTTCTCCCTGAACTTCTCCCAGTGACCCGAGGTCACCCAGAGCGCCTTGTCGTAGATCAGCGGCGTCTTCACCTCGACATAGCCACGCTCGAGGTTCTCCCGGCGGCGGATCGCCTCGAGCTCGTTCCAGAGGACCATCCCCTTCGGGTGCCAGAACGCCGACCCCGGCGAGTGCTCGTCGAAGTGGAAGAGGTCGAGCTGCTGGCCCAGCCGGCGGTGGTCGCGCGTCCGGGCCTCTTCGAGGCGGTGGAGGTACGCGTCGAGGTCGTCCTGCGAGTAGAAGGCGGTGCCGTAGATGCGGGTGAGCTGCTGCTTCGTCGAGTCGCCGCGCCAGTAGGCGCCGGCCAGGCCGGTCAGCTTCAGTGCCTTGATCGGCTTCGAGTCCTGCAGGTGCGGTCCGCGGCAGAGGTCGGTGAAGTCGCCCTGCGTGTACAGCGAGATGTCGCCCTCGGCCGTGTCGACGAGCTCGGCCTTGTACGGCTCCTGCTCGGCCTCGAAGCGGCGGCGAGCCTCGTCGCGTGGGATCTCCTCGCGGGACCACGCCCGGCCCTCCTTCAGCTCGCGCCGGATCTCGTCCTCGATCCTCTCCAGATCGGCCTCGTGAATCGGCTCCGGGAACTCGAAGTCGTAGTAGAACCCGTTCTCGATCGGCGGGCCGATGGCGATCTTCACCCCCGGGTAGAGCCGCCGAACGGCCTCGGCGAGAAGGTGTGCGGACGAGTGCCGGAGGACGTACAGCGCATCGGGATCGTCCTTGTCGCGCGTGGTCAGGATCTGGATCTGCTCGCCGTCGGAGAGCGGCAGCCGCAGGTCGCGCACGTCGCCGTTCGAGCGGACGAGGACGGCCTGTTCGGCCAGCTTCGGCCCGATCGCACGCGCCGCGTCGAGCCCGGTCGCGCCGTCGGGAAGCTCGAGCTCGGAGTTGTCGGGCAGGATCACGCGCATGGCGGCAAGGATACTTCGCGCCCTTATCGGCGCCCGGACCCTACGGCGCCCCGAGCCGCGCGACCGCGTCGCGCACGTCGTCCAGGTACAGCACCTCGACGTAGGCGATCTCGCCGCGGACGACGTCGACGACGATCTCGCCCGGGCCGCCGTCCTCCAGCTCGATCTGGCGGCCGCGCATGAACCAGCGCTTGATCGGCCTGTTCAGCGTCTGGAAGCTGCCGCAGAACGGCTGACCGCAGCCGCAGACCTCCGTGATCCGGAGCCCGGCGACCAGATCGGCGACCCGCGGCTCGCCCTGCGCCCGCAACGCCGTCTCGATCCGCTCCGCGAGCTCCGGCAGGACGGAGGAGACCAGCGGCGCCTCCTTCACTCCACTGCCTTGCGCAGATGCGGCGGTGCTTTGAGCCAGTAGCTCTCCCGCAGCCACTCGAGCGCCGCATCGAGCGACTCCTCGTCGGTCACCTCGGCGGTGACCCACCCGTAGCGGCCGACGTAGCGCGCGATGCTCACGAACGGCAGCAGCATCGCGATCTCGCGTTCCTCCGGAGTCAGCTTGACGGTCAGGCGGATCGGCGGCTCGGCGGACATCGAGCCGAACATCCGGTTCTCGGCGACCTTGAAGACGGGGTTCCCCCAGGGCTCGTCCTCGTAGGTCTCGGGAAAGGAGAGCGCCAGCGCCCGGATGCGATCGGCGAAGCCGTCGACCGCCACGCGCTTGCTAGATCGCGTCGGCCTCGACGCCGTCGCCGAAACCGAGCGTCTCGCCGTACTCGCTCTGCCAGGCGGCTTCGCGCTCGGCGGCTGCGCGTTTCCATACCCGATCGAAGAAGATGACCATCCAGATCGAGGCCTCGAACAGGATCATCAGCGGGATCATCTCCAGCGTGGTCGTGACCGGATCGACACCCGGCAACGCGACCGCGAGGGCGGCGACGAGGACGTAGCCGATCCGGCGGTTCCGACGCAGCTTCTCGGCCGGCAGGATCCCGATCCGGGCCATCGCCAGGATGAACACGGGGAGCAGGAAGACGATCGCGGTCGCGACGAGGACGAGCACGGCGAAGGTGTAGTAGCTCTTCGCCCTGATCTGGATGTTGTACTGCTCATGGTCGAAGTTGGTCAGGAAGTGGATCGCCGGGTTGAGCACGACGAAGTAGCCGAAGGCGATCCCGGCGCACAGCAGAAGCGCCGAGAAGAGCGAGAACCCCGCAACCTTCTTCTGGGTGTGCTTCTGGAAGGCCGGGGCGAAGAAGCCCCAGAACTGCCAGAGGATGATCGGCAGCGCCATCAGGATGCCCGCCCACAGGCTGATCCAGAACGAGGTCATGAACGGCTCCGTGACGTCGATCGTGACCGGCTTGTATCCCTTCGGGAGCGGCCGGTTCAGCCAATCGAGCAGGTGGTTGTGGAAGTAGTACGCGACGCCGGTCGTGACGGCGAGCGCCACGAGGCAGAAGACGAGGCGGTTGCGAAGCTCGCCGAGATGCTCGACGAGCGTCGCCTCCTCCCCGTGCTCGAGGCGGCGCGGAGTCAGGCGCATGGTCTAGATCGCGTCGTGGTCGTGCTTGCTGGTGCTCACCGGAGCTCTGACCGGCTCCTCGATCGCCGTCGCGGTCGTCAGCTCGGCGGCCTGGTCATCCGTGTGCCCGCCTGTCACCGAGCTCTTGAACTCGCGCATGCCCCTGCCGAGCGAGCGCCCCATCTCGGGGAGCTTCTTCGGCCCGAAGACGAGCAGGACGACGAGGAGAAGAATCAGTAGCTCCGGAACTCCAATCCAACCTGGCATGGTGGCCAGACTAGCACGCCGGTCCGGGAGCCGGTGAGACGGCCGGCTGAGTTCTAGGAGGCGGGGATCGACTTCTGGATGTTCGACGTCTTCCGGGTGCAGTACTTGGAGGCGGCGCTCTTCAGCTGCAGGCAGGTCTTGAAGACGACCTTGCCGTTCACGACCGTCCGGTTGAAGGTCACGACGGTGCTCCCGACCTGGACGAGATAGGTCTTGTCGCCGCTCGAGTCGATCTGCGTCGAGACCACGCCGTCGGCCAGGTCGACCGCGATCTTGTTGTCGAGCGGGATCAGATCGGCGATGTGCCCCGCGTAGTGGCCGTACTTCGCGAGGTAGGCCGTCTCGGCGTTCATCACGCGCGTGAGGGCCTGCTGGGTCCGGACCGCCCGGTCGGTGTCGTTCAGGCTGGTCGAGCTCTTCTTGGTGATCAACGGGACCACGATGAAGAGGAGCAGGAACAGGGCGACGATGATCAGGATCGGGCTGCGACCGAAGTTCACGTCGCGACAGTAGACGATCCCGCTCTAAGCCGTCGCGAGAGCCGTCAGCGGCCGAAGCTGACCACGATCCGCACGACCCTCTTCCTGACCTGGTCGACGAGGAACGAGGTGCCGCCGCCTTTGCCGGCGTAGCCGTGCTGGCAGACCCCGGCGAAACAGCGAAGCCCGGGGATCGCCTTCAGGGCACCGACCGGCGAGCCGACGTGGACGCCCTGCGGGGTCCTGAACGATGTCCAGGTCGTCTCGAGCACGACCGCCTTGCCCGCGGCGAGCTGCGTCGCCGAGGCGCCCGGCGACACGTAGGTGACGTAGAGGCCGGCGGCGTCGTACTCGATGCGCTCGACGTGCTGCGGAGGCGTGGTCGACGTATCCGTTCGAGCTCCGCCGAGGACATAGCCCGAGCCGATGCGCCGCTCGATGCCCGCACGCGTCTCCCCGAGATTGACGCCGGCGATCGACCGGTCGAGCACGATCGTGCGCGTGATCGTCACGGCGAGGGCACTCCCCGCCACGGCGGCACAGCCGATCACGGCGGCCGCGAGAGCAAGCCATCTTCGAACGGACATCCCGTGCATCTTGCCAACCATGGCTCTGCCTACTGCGGCGGTCCCGCCGCCGGGCGCACGATCGCACTGTGCCGGCTGCCCGAGCGATCGAGCCACACCACCTGTGTCCTCCGGCCCGGCGGGACCCGCAAGACCAGCTTCGTCAGGGCGAGCGGGGACGTGACGGCGTGGCCGTCGAACGACGTGATGACGTCGCCCGGCGCGAGCCCGGCCTTCGCAGCCGCCGAGCCGGGGATGACCGCCTCGATCACGACGCCGCGGGAACGTCCGCTGTCGTCGGCCCGGGTCAGCACACCCAGGAACGCGGTCGGCCCGACGTGCACGGTCGCCGACGAGCGGCCGGCCTCGATCTGCTTCGCGATCGCAAGGGCACGGTTGATCGGGATCGCGTAGCCGTCGCTGCCGCCACGCTGGAACTCGAACCCTCTCGAGGCGGCCGTGATGATGCCGATCACACGTCCTCCCGCGTTCAGGAGCGGACCGCCGGAGTCGCCCGGCTGGACGGGGGCGCTGCTCTTGATCAGCCCGGTCAGCCGTTGCGCTCCCTGTACGCCGTTTCCGACCGTGATCGACTGGTTCACCGCCGTCACCCGCCCCGTGGTCACGCTCGGTCGGCCGCCGACACCGCCGGCGTTCCCGACGGCTGTCACCGGCTGGGCCGGCTTGACGGTGGAGGAGTTGCCGATCGGCGCCGCGCCCAGCCCGGAGGCGCCCGTGAGCTTCAGCACCGCGACGTCCGCCGAGACGTCGTAGCCGAGCACCGTCGCGGTGTAGCGCCGACCGGTGACGACGTCGGTGACGCGAATGGCCGTCGCGCCCCGGATCACATGGTTGTTCGTCACGACCTCACCCGAGCGCGAAACCAGGATCCCCGTGCCCGCGGCCGTCTCCTGCTCGTAGGTCAGCGTGGCCGACACGTCCACGACGCCGCGCTCGACGCTCGAGCTCGCGGAGCGAACCGATGCGTCGACTGCATGCCCGTTCGCGAGAATCACCACCAGTGCCGCCGTGCCCGCCGCGACTGCGGCGAGCGCGCTCGACCGGAAGATCGCGGCTCTGCGGAACGACATCTTCACCGGCACCGATCACTATGCCCGCTGAGACCCTCTCGGGCGCGCGTCATGGGTCAGGCAGGAGACTCACGCGGCCGCCGGCAGGCGCGGAAAGCCGCTCGTGGTCAGAACCCTCTCGGCGGCGAGAATCGTCATCGCTTCGTAGCCGCGTGGGAGCCGCGCCGTCCAGTGCGGCCCGCGGGCACCCATCGCGTAGGCCGCGGTCGCATACGCGTCGGCGGTGCCGAGGTCCGGCCCGACGATCGTGACGGAGAGAACGCCGACAGGCGGCCGGCGGGTTCGGGGATCGACGACGTGATCTCCGCGCGCATAGGCGCCCGACGTGGCTACGGCCCCGCCCGTCGCCTCGACCACGGCGGCGACGGCGTCCGGGCGAGTCGGGTGCTCGATCCCGATGCTCCAGCAGGAGCCGGGCAGCGCCGCGCCGCGAACGACGATGTCGCCGCCTGCGTTGACGGCGTAGTTGGAGGCACCGGCCCGCTCCAGGATCGCGGCACCACGCTCGACCGACCAGCCCTTCACGAAGCCGGACGGGTCGATTCCCGGTGGTGAGCAGGCGCGAATGTCGAAGTAGCCGTGCGTCTCGATGCGCAGCTCCTCGCAACGCCCGAGCACCTCCCGCACGTCGGGATGCGCGTCGGCGAGAGCGAGCTCGCCGCGGTTCAGGCGGCTGATCTCGCTGTCTTCCTTGTAGGTGCTGAAGGTCGCGTCGACGAACCGGAGCCACTCGAAGAACCCCTCGAACGCAGCCTCGCCGACGTCCTCGTCGCGAACGTCGACCACGACGGGCATGCCCATCACGTGCTCCACGCGTCGAGCGCCGACCGGAAGGGCCATCAGACCTTCTTCGCCTTGAGGATCGCAGCCTGGAGCGACTGGATGAACGCCTCGCTCGTGTAGGTCGCGCCCGAGACCAGGTTGATGTTGGGGTTCATCTGGGCGCGCAGGACCTCGCCGATCAGGACCGGGATCGCGTTCTGGCTGATGAACAGCGAGCGGCCGGTGTGGTCGGGGTAGAGCGGAACCGGCGCGCCGGTGATCGTGCGGGTCACCTTCGAGACGCCGTTGGTCGTCGTCGTCGTCTTCTTGACGACGAGCGTGACCTGCACGTACCCCCAGCGGTCGGCCTGGGCTTCGGGCCCGGCCACCTTCCTCCAGACCGTCTTCTTCTTCGCGGCCGTCAGCGTGGCCGAGGCGGCGCGGGCGGTGACGTTCGCGAGCGGTAACACCAGGACTGCGAGTGTGGAGAGGGCTCGGGCGGTTCTTCGCATCGTGTGTCCTTTCGTCTAGAGAGCGAAACGTTCTGCGTGGATGTGATGACGCGAGACGCCGGCGAGGCGGACGCTCTTCTCGATCGCGTCCGTCATCGCGGGCGGGCCGCAGACGTACACATCGCGGGCGTCGATGTCCGGGACGAGCTCCCGCAGGTGGGACGGCGACATGAGGCGGCGCCCTTCCTCGGTCGCGTGATCCCCGACGACGATCTCGAGCCGGATCCCGCGCTCGCGCGAGAGCGACTCGAGCTCCTCGGCGGAAGACGACGTCCTCCTCACGGACGACGCGGTAGACGAGCACGACGTCCCCGTCCATCCTCTCCGCGAGCGCGCGCACCGGCGTGATGCCGATGCCGCCCGCGATCAGGGCGACCTTGTCGCGCCGGCGGGCATCCTCGGTGAAGTGGCCGAGCGGGCCCTCCGCGACGACCCGCGTGCCGGGCGAGAGCGTGCCGAGGTCGCCGGAGAAGTCGCCCAGCGCCTTGACCGTGATCCTCAGGCTCCGGCCGTCGGGCGCCTCCGAGAGCGAGAACGGGTGCGACGACCACCAGCGCTGCCGGTCGAGGAAGCGCCAGAGGAAGAACTGCCCCGGCCGGGCCCGGAGCCGCTCGAGGTGCCGCCCGGTGATCCGCACCGAGACCACGCCCGGCGCCTCGGCTTCCACGGCCGCGACGCGGAGGCGGTGGCGAAAGGCGCCCACGGCCGGCTGCACGAGGCGGAACGCGACGAGGAACGCCAGCGTGGCCAGGTACAGGCCGCGCCAGTAGTCGGCGGCGGACTGGTCGAGCACGAGCTCGTTGCCGGTCGGAATCTGGTGGAACCAGGCCAGCGCGATGGCTGCGTACGCGGCGATGTGGACCCCGTACCAGGCCTCGTAGCGGAGCCGCCGCTTCACGATCACGGCGGACGTCGCGGCGACGGCGATCATCAAGCCCGTTCCGACAGTGGCCGTGATCATCCCGGGGTAGATGCCGCCGCCGAGCATGGTGGAGATCTCCTTCGGGAGCGAGTAGTGGTCGAGCAGCGCGTAGCCCCAGACCGAGAACACCACGTGGGCGATGACCAGGTCGAGACAGACCCACCCGTTGATCCGGTGCCAGACACTCAGCCGGTCGAAGCCGGCGAGGCGCTCGAACCACGGGATCCGGGCGAGCAGCACGACCTGGACAAGCGCCGAGTAGGCACCGAGGAGACCCGTGATCCTGGCGACGCTCGTCAGCGCCTCGCCGGTGCCGTGCACCCCGGTGACGTTGCCGCCGTGCCACCACAGCCACACGATCACCGCGGCGTTCCCGAGCAGGATCGCCCAGACCACGACGGCGACCGCCCACCAGCCTCGCTCCGCGGCCCGCCGCGACGGGAGCGGCTCGGTCCGCGGACGTGCCTCGACCCCTACCTCAGCCATACGCCGAGGGTGCCACGGGCAGATGAGGGAACGGTGACTGCCGGCTGAGAGGAAGCTGAGAACGTCGCTGAGCTCAAGCCGGCGCTCAGGTGTCGCGGCGGACGAGCAGGACCGCGGCGATCGCGAGCGAGAGGACGACGTAGCCGCAGAACAGCGCCAGGCCAGGCCCGGGGGCGAGCGTGTCGGAGCCGTGCGTGAGCGAGAAGATCGCGTCGCCGGCAGTGCTCGGCAGGTAGGGGTTGATCGCGTTGTTCCAGTCCGAGGGCAGGATGTTCAGGAGCGGCGGGATCACGAACATGATCGCCGCGAAGCTCGCGATCCCGCCGGCGGTGTTCCGGACGATCGCCCCCAGGCCCAGCGCGAACACCCCGACCAGCATCAGGAAGACCGCCCCGCCGACCACGGTGCGCGCCACCCCGGACTGCGAGAAGGAGATCTCGAGGATGTGGTGGCTCCGGAGAATCGCCTGGCTGCCGAAGAACGCGATCAGGACCGCCGGCACCATCAGCGCGAAGGTGACGAGCGCAAAGACGGCGGCCTTCGCCCACAGCACCGGCAGCCGTTTCGGAACGGCGATGAACGACGACCGGATCATCCCGGTCGAGTACTCGCCCGTGATCACGAGCACGCCGAGCACGCCGATCGCCAGCTGGGCGACGTGCACGCCCGACAGCGCGACGTCGAGTGGATGGCGGTGGGCTTGCTCGCGGGGGCTCAGGTGGCTCCAGCGGTTGGAGATGATCGTCGCAAACAGGAGCGGGAAGCCGATCGCAAGCACCGAGGCGACGAGCAGCGACCAGCGCGTGGAGCGGAGCGAGCGGAGCTTCGTCCACTCGGACAGCGCAACCCGCGCCTGGGTCACGCGGCCCTTGCGTTCGAGTCGCGGCAGCCCGGCCGCTGCACCCGCCATGGAGCTCATGCCGCCGCCACGTCCGGCGCCACGTCAGCGGCCCTGTACTCGACCTCGCCGCGGGTGAGATCCATGAAGGCCTCTTCGAGCGACACCTGGACCGGCGTCAGCTCGTGCAGGACGATCCCCCTGGCGGCCGCGATCTCTCCGACCTGCTCGGCGGTCAGCCCGCTGATCTCGAGCAGGCCCCGCTCACCGCCCGTGACGGAGACGCCGTCGCCGACCACTAGCTCCCGCAGCCGCGCGGCCTCCGGGGAACGCACCTTCACGACCTTCCCGGACGCCTGGCGCACGAACTCCTCCACCCCCATGTCGGCGATCAGGCGGCCCCGGCCGATCACCACCAGGTGGTCGGCCGTCATCGACATCTCGCTCATCAGGTGGGAGGAGACGAAGACGGTGCGCCCCTCGGCCGCGAGACCCCTGAGCAGGTTCCGGATCCACTGGATCCCTTCCGGGTCGAGCCCGTTCACCGGCTCGTCGAGCAGCAGCATCGCCGGATCGCCGAGCAGCGCCGTCGCAATGCCCAGGCGCTGCCCCATCCCCAGCGAGAACTGCCCCGCGCGCTGCCGCGCAACGTCGTGCAGGCCGACCAGGTCGATCAGCTCCGACACCCGGCTCTTCGGGATTCCGTGCGTCTGGGCGAGCGCGAGCAGATGGTGGTAGGCCGAGCGCCCCGTGTGCACCGAGCGCGCCTCGAGCAGCGCCCCCACCTCGTGCAACGGGGCCGGAAACTCCCGGTAGTGCTTTCCGTCGACGGTCGCGCGGCCCGCCGTCGGCGCGTCCAGGCCGAGGATCAGCCGCATCGTCGTCGACTTCCCCGAGCCGTTCGGGCCGAGGAACCCGGTCACGAGCCCCGGCTGCACCTTGAACGTCAGACCGTCGACGGCACGTTTCGCGCCGTAGTCCTTCGTCAGGCCCTCGACCTCGATCACGTCGGACGCCCGTACACGATCGCATCGTACGCCGCGGTTTCGCGCCCGCCAGGGCGGCAACCGAGTTCTTAGCCAAGTCTTAGTAGCCCATGGCGCTGGCGTCCGGCTCTCACGGAACTCTCACGCCGGGGACCGACAATCGGCGCGGTGCGGATGGGGCTTCGCATGCCGACCGGCGGTCCGGACGGGAACGAGCGGCTGACCTCGACGGTCGGGCTGATCCTCCTCGTCCTCCTCGTTGTCGAGGCGGCCACGACGCTGTCGCTCCACTCGTATCTCCCCGTGCACATCTTCCTCGGCCTGCTGCTCCTGCCGCCGATCGTGCTCAAGCTCGCGAGCACGGGCTGGCGCTTCGTGCGCTACTACGCGGGGAGCACGCCCTATCGGCTCAGAGGCCCGCCGGAGCTGCTGCTGCGGATGCTGGCGCCGCTGCTCGTCGCGGCGACGGTCGTCCTGTTCGGCACGGGGGTGGCCTTCCTGATCGTCGGGCGCGGTGGAGGGCTCCTCCTGACCGTCCACGCGGCCGCCTTCGTGGTCTGGGGCGTGCTGATGATCGTGCACGTGCTCGCCTATCTCCCGCGGGTCGTGAGACACGGGATCGCGGACTGGCGCCCCAGGGCTCGCTTGCCCGCGGGTGTGGGCCTACGGCGATACGCGGTGGCGGCGGCCCTTGCCGCGGGCGTCGTCGTCGGCCTCGGAACGTATTCGGCCCAGACGGCGTGGCTCGCGCAACGGCACCATCACCACGAGCACGGCTTCCGTGACGCCACTTCGAGTCGCTCGCAGCCGAAGCCGGGCCGCTCGTGACCGGCTCGACCAGGCTCCGGGCCTATGCGGCTCCGTCGGCGCTCGTCCTGCTCGTCGCCGCCGTTGCCCTCGCCGGCCCGGGGACGCCCGGGGTGCTGCTGCTCGTGGTGCTCCTGCTCGCGCTGGGGCTCACCGTCGGGCTCCATCTGCGGCTCGAGCCCCGGCGCGGCCACGGCCGGCCGGCCGAACAGCGCCCGCTGCTGCGGACTCCGACCCAGGTCGCGCTCGGCGTGACAGTGGTCGTGGTGGCGGGATCGTTCGCCGCCATCGTGGCGTCGATCGTGCTGGCGACCGTCGCCCCGTCGGTCGGAGACGGGAGCCTGCTGCTGAGGCTGTGCCTGGTCGTGTGCGCGCTCGGCCCGTGCCTGTCGATCGGTTACCGCTGCGGCCGCTGGTGGGCCTTCCTCGGCAGCGCCGGGCTGGCTCCGCTGCTCGGGCTGTGCGTGCTGATCGTCGGCCCTCGCTCCTGGAGCGGGCTCGGGTTCGTCGTGCTGGCCGTGACCGCGGTCGCGCTCGCGGTCGCGGCCGGCTCCCTCCAGCGCGCGCCGGCCCGGACAAGGGCCCGCCGCACCTCGACGTCGGGCGGATCGGCGAGACGAAGCCCGACCGAGCCTCAGCGCCCGGCCACGCTCCTGATCCCCTCTACTGCGGCGGCGCGTCGGCAGGCGCGGTCATGACCGTCTCCACGAGGTCGTCGAGGCGCGCGGTGGCGAGGCAGATCGAGGTGTCCGCCGCGCCGTAGTAGACGCGCATGTCCCCGGAGGCCTCGTCGACGACGAGCCCGCACGGGAACACGGCGTTGGGAACGTCGCCCTCCCGCTCGTACGGCGCCGCCGGGCCGAAGACCCAGTCCGGGTGCCGGTGCAGGACGCGCGTGGGCTCGTTCAGGTCGAGCATGGCCAGACCGACCCGGTAGATGCAGCCGGCGACGGTTTCCTTGACGCCGTGGTAGATGAGCAGCCAGCCGTGGTCGGTCTTGACGAGCGGAGGCCCGATCCCGATGCGGAGCGAGTCCCACCAGGCGCCGTGTCGCGGCTGGAGCACCGGCTCCGGCAAGCTCCAGGACACGAGGTCGTCGGAGCGGGAGAGGAAGATGGCTCCCCTCGAGCCGCCGAAGGCGTTCATCGGCCTGTGGAAGAGGATCCACTTCCCGTCGACGCGCTCGGGCAGAAGGGCCGCGTTCTTGTCCTCGGCCCGCTTGACGATGCCGTGCCGCTCGACGGAGCAGAAGTCCGTCGTCGTCGCAAGGAAGACGGCCGGGCCGTCGGGGCCGTACGACGTGCAGGTGATCGCGAATCGATCCAGCTCCTCGATCCACACGACGCGCGCATCCTCGAATCCCCAGAACTCGGTCTCCGCGTCGCTCGGCGCCAGCAGCGGCTCGGACGCGATCGCCCAGCCGTCGACGCCGTTCGCGGAGCGCGCCACGGTGAGATGGGAGATGCCGGTGCGGGCCTCGACGCGCGCGAGGAGCACGGTCTCGCCGTCGACGAGCGCCGCACCCGGGTTGAACACGACGTTGACGCGATACGGCCAGTCGTCGGCAGTCAGGATCGGATTGTCCGGGTGGCGGACGAAGAGCTCGCTCGCGAGACCGATCTCGTCGGCCTGGCGGACGATCACGCCGCCGCCAGGGCTCTGGCCGCGTGATGGCGGACGACGACCGGGAGCTCCGCCGTGTCGAGCGAGAGCTGCGCGCGATGGAAGGCAAGCGTCGACTCCGCACCCTCGTTGCCGTTGATGTCCTCGTCGCCGAGCCCGTCGCTGCAGCCTCCGGTGGCGAAGTCGTAGAGAGGCCGATTCAGGTGGTTGCGCCCGAGGAACCAGTCGAACGCCGTTTGAGCTCTCGCTCCGTGCTCCGGGTCGTGGGTGACGGCGAATGCGGCCAGCTCGGCCTCGACCAGGGCCGACGCATCGAGGGGCTGCTCATCGCCGGCTCCGGGCGCCGGCTCGTCCCGGTGCCGCCCGCAGTGGCCGGTGAGGCGGAGCATCCCGTCGGCGAGGCCGCACTCGTCCCCGAGCCAGCGCAGCGACTCGAGCCCGGCGGAGACCGCGCCCTTCCGGCCGAGTGCCTCTCCTCCGACGATGAGCGCGTGCGGGAGGCGGGCGTTGTCGTAACGGAGGTCGTCCTCGAACCAGAGCCACGTGTCCGACGCCGTGGACGTATAGGCGGCCTCGAGCTGATCGACGAGGCGTCCGAGCAGGAGGCGCGCGTCGGGCTCCAGCCGGTCCGGATCGAGCCGCGCGATGCCGAGAATCGCGTACGCGGCCGTGCGCAGCGACACGTCGCCGCTCAGGGACGTCACGAGCGAGGTGAGCAGCCTGCCCGCCGGGCCGACCACTCCGGGCACCCACGCCGTCGAGAGGACCTCGCCGAGCGCCCAGATCGATCGGCCGACGTGGTCGCCCACGTGCGGCTCGTCGAGCCAGTGCCGCTCGTAGCTCATGAAGTTGCGCATGCCGTCGCCGGGCTCCCCCGTGGCGGAGTGGAGGAACGCCAGCGCGCGGTAGAGGATCGGCGTCCACCGCCGGTCGGCGTCACGGCGCTCGAGCTCGAGAGCGACGACCGCGAGCCGTGCGACGTCGTCGACGCAGTAGCCACTGTCGCGGTTCGGAATCACGCCGTGGGCGTGCTGCACGATCCCCGCATCGTCCACCAGCGTCTGCAGATGGTCGGTGCGCACCTGCGAGAGACGGAGATCGACCGACGGAATCGGCGCCCGCAACGGCGCGGCCGCCGCGGCTTCACGAAGGACGGCGGCGGTGGCCTCGGCCACCGACGACCAGCGGAGCTCGGAGCCGATCCGCTGAGCTTCCAGCCGTGCGGCTGCGAGCTGCTCCGGCTGCTCGATGTAGTCGCAGATCGCATTCGCGAGCGCCGGCGGGTCTGCGAACGGCACGACGCGGCCGGCTCCCGAGGCGAGGACGTCCTCGGCGTACCAATAGGGGGTCGAGACCGCGGCACAGCCCGCGGCGAGCGCGAAGGTGAGCGCACCGGAGGCGATCTGCTCGCGATTGCGGTAGGGCGTCACGAACACGTCGGTCGCGGCCAGCAGGTCGGCGAGCTCGTCGATCGACAGGAACCGGTCGTCGAACGCGACGTGATCCTCGAGCTCCAGGTCGACGACGAGGCGCTCGAGCTGCAGCCGGTACTTCTCGCCTTCCCGCCGAGCGACCTGCGGGTGGGTGCGTCCCGCGATCAGGTACAGGACCTCCGGGTGCCGCTCGACGATCGCCGGTAGCGCTTCCAGGGCCAGCTCCAGCCCCTTGCCGGCCG
Source organism: uncultured Actinomycetes bacterium (assembly GCA_963742925.1). Taxonomy (GTDB): domain Bacteria; phylum Actinomycetota; class Thermoleophilia; order Gaiellales; family Gaiellaceae; genus PALSA-612. The sequence goes on from CAVUNV010000008.1 coordinate 36,348, forward strand.
AGAGGAGACCGAACGTCGACAGCAGGAACCGCGACTGCATCCCCTCGTAGCTCCGTCCGCCGGGAGTGACGTACACGGGACGTCGCCCCGCCGCGATCTCGGCACGCCGTTCCACGAGCACCGCGGGTGCGCCGTGCGGCACGATCCGGATCTTGTCGGCCGGGCAGGCACCCAGGTCGATCAGGAGGCGGCGCGCCGTCTCGGTCATCACGATCACGCGCTCGGCTTCCCGGCACAGCCCGGCGAGCACCTCGAACTGGTGCGCCGCAGGCGTCGAAAGCAGCGTGTGAAGCGTCACGACGAGGGGCTGCGACAGCTCCCGCGCGAACGACAGGACGTACTCGCCCTCGGGCCCGCCGTAGATTCCGTACTCGTGCTGAAGCAGGACGACGTCGACGTCCAGACGGCCGAGCAGCCGCGCCGCGCGAACGTAGTCGCCGCGAACCGACTGTGAGACGGTGGCGAGAACGTCGGATTGCTGAGGACTGGAGGGCTCGTCGACGACGACCACCAGCCCGACGTCGTCGATGCCGGGTGCTTCCAGCAGCGCGGCGCGCATGTCGGAAGAGAAGACTCCTATCCCGCACGGTCGCGGGGGAAACGTGGACAGGATCGCGCTGCGCATCGCCGCGCCCTTTCGTCGGAAGATCGGAATCCGACACGCCGGCAACGGGAAACGCCAGGATCTGTCGGACCTGAGCCAGTCTAGCTGCCGCTCTCTCGGCGGCTGCCGGCGACCACCTCGTAGGCGCCGATGTAGGCGTCGACCATCCTGGCCTTGTCGAAGCGCGCCACCGCCTGCCGCCGGATGCCCTCGCGGTTCACGGATCCGGCCCTCCCGACCGCGGCGAGCGCCTCGTCGACGTCGTCGACCAGGAAGCCGGTGGCGCCGTCGTCGATCAGCTCCGGCATCGAGCCCCGCCGGAACGCGATCACCGGCGTCCCGCACGCCATGGCCTCGACCACGCTGTACCCGAACGGCTCGTCGAAGCTGATCAGATGGAGGAGCGCATGAGCCCCTCCCAGGAGCTCGGCCCGCTCGGCACGGTCCCACCGCGCCGACGAACCGGACGCGGTCGCCGTCGATGCTCGGCGCCACCTGCTCGTCGAAATACCGCTCGTCCTGGACGATCCCCGCGATGATCAGCGGCATCCCGGCACGCTCGGCCACGCGGATCGCCTCGGCGGTGCCCTTGTGGGGATGGATCCGTCCGAAGAAGAGCAGGTAGCCGCCCGGCGCGGAGTGCAGCGAGAAGGCATCGGTATCGATGCCGTGGTGGATCGTCGCCAGGTAGTCGAGGCTCGGGTGGCGGTCCGCGTCGCTGATCGCCACGTAGGCGCCCTGCGCGTTGTACCGCTGGTAGACGGGGAGAATCGCGGGCGACGAGAAGCCGTGGATGGTCGTCAGCACGGGCGTGTCGACGAGGCCGCTGTAGGTCAGAGGCAGGAAGTCGAAGCTGTTGTGGATGACGTCGAACTCGGCGGCCCGCTCGAAGACGTGCGCGATGTGCAGGCACTCGCACACCTTGGGCTCGGCATCGGGATCTTCCGAGTACCCCCTGGGCACGACCGACGCCAGGCGGCCGGCGGTCAGGGAGTCGGCCGTTGCGAACAGGGTCACGTCGACGCCCCGTTCGACGAGCCCCTCGGTGAGGAGCGAGGCGAACTGCTCCCACGGCCCGTAGTGCCGCGGCGGGACCCTCCACGACACCGGCGCCAGCACGGCCACCCTCATCTGCCCACGGTACCCACGGTGTCGTCAGGGCCCGCGCCGCGCTCCAGTGGTGGGTTCCAGGTACGATGGTGCTCACTTAGAGCGAGTACCGGTTGCGAATCGTCGCCTCCCTGCCCGTTCGTGAGGTATGTAGGGAGGTGTATATGGCAACAGGAACCGTGAAATGGTTCAGTGACGAGAAGGGCTACGGCTTCGTGACGCCCGAGGACGGCAGCAAGGACGTGTTCGTCCACCACAGCAACATTGCTGGTGAGGGCTTCAAGACGCTCCCCGAGGGCGCGAAGGTCGAGTTCGAGCCCGCCCAGGGCGACAAGGGCCCCGAGGCGAGGAACGTCACGCTCGCAGCCTCCTCGTAAGAGGAAGCAGCAGTCTTCGCCGGCGCTCCGTCCCGGATTCGGGGCGGAGCGCCGGCGATTCATCGCTATTTGAGCTCTTGCGCGATCTCCCAGATGTGGCCGTCGGGATCGGTGAAGCTGGCGGTGCGCATTCCCCATTCCCGGTTCATCGGGCCGTTGAGCAGCTGCACTCCGCGCGCCGCCAGCTCCGCGCACGCCGCATCCGCATCGTCCACCCAGATGGTGAGCTGGAAGCCCGAGCCGGCATCCCGGCCGGCGACAGCCCCGGGATCGATGAGGTCGCGCGCCGCGGGAATCTCGAGCAGATTGACGATCGTGTTCTCGAACCTGAACGCCACGGAGCTCTCGTCCTCATAGATCACCGGCAGGTCGAAGACGTCCTGGTAGAACGATTTCGACCGCTGCGCGTCCTCGACGAACAGCGTGATGGCGCCAACACTCTTCAGCGACACGCTCATCCCCGTACTCCTTTCCGCCGATCGGAAGCGCTCACCGACCCAGCACTCGCGTGGCGACGTAGGTACGAACCGTTGCGTCGAGGGTCCCTTCTTCGATCGGCACGAGCGGAATCTACGTGTACCTGGCACGTCGTCCGCGGTCACCCACCCCGAAACAGGACTCTCACGTCGCGTCGCCCTGTGCTTTCCTTGATCCCATGCAGATCACGAGGAACAGCATCGAGACCGCGCCGGGGCCGAGTGACTGGTTCACCGGTGCCGTCTACATCGACACGGTCGCGACGCCGTCGAACGGGTCGCGCCTGAGCGCGAGCAGCGTCCACTTCACGCCCGGCGCACGCACCGCCTGGCATATCCACCCGAACGGCCAGACGATCTGGGTCACCGAGGGCATCGGCCTCGCGCAGCGTCGCGGCGCCCCGATCGAGGTCATCCGCCCCGGCGACCGGGTGTTCTTCGAGCCGGGCGAGGAGCACTGGCATGGTGCGATGCCAAACCGGTTCATGACCCACATCGCGATGCTCGAGGTCGGCGATGACGGCAGTCCCGCAACCTGGGGTGACCACGTCACCGACGAGGAGTACGCGGCGGCGCCCTCCCAGGAGGCCTGAGTCATGCGCGCAACTGTCATGTACGGCGCCGGCGACGTCCGCATCGAAACCGTCCCCGACGCCCGCCTGATCGAACCGACCGACGCCCTCGTCGTCGTCACCCGCGCCGCCATCTGCGGCAGCGATCTCTGGCCGTACAACTCGATGCAGCCGAGCGATACCGGACGTCGGATGGGGCACGAGTTCATCGGCGTCGTCGAGGCCGCCGGCGAGGACGTTCGTACCGTCAAGAAGGGCGACCTCGTGGTCGCGCCGTTCGTGTGGTCGGACGGAACCTGTGTCTTCTGCCGGGAAGGCCTGCACACCTCCTGCCTGCACGGAGGCAGATACGGCTTCGACGACGTCGACGGCGGCCAGGGCGAAGCGGTCCGGGTGCCTCAGGCGGACGGAACGCTCGTCGTCCTGCCTGTCGGCGAGGACGACGCGCTGATGCCCTCGCTGCTCACGCTCTCGGACGTGATGGCGACGGGCCACCACGCGGCCCTCGCCGCCCAGGTCGGGCCCGGGAAGACCGTGGCCGTCGTCGGCGACGGAGCGGTCGGCTTGTGCGGCGTGATCGCCGCCCGCCGCCTCGGCGCAGAGCGGATCGTCATCCTCGGCCGCCATCCCGAACGGATCGCCCTGGCGAAGGAGTTCGGAGCAACGGACGTCGTCAGCGAGCGAGGCGACGAGGCGATCGAGCGCGTCCGCGAGCTGACGGACGGTGTGGGCGTCCACTGCGCCCTCGAGTGCGTCGGCTACGAACAGTCGACCGTCACAGCCCTGAGCATCGCCCGCCCCGGCGGCGCAGTCGGGCGCGTCGGCGTTCCGCAGGACGAGGCGATGCCCGCGTCGTTGCCCGCGTTCTTCAACAACGTCACCATCGCCGGAGGCCCGGGCGGCGAATCGGGCCTTCGTCGATCTGCTGCCGAGGTCGCGGAACGGAAGAAGGCGACACCTGCTCAGATCGCGCTCGCGTGGCTGCTGGCCCAGAAGCCCTGGATCGTTCCGATCCCCGGTACCACGAAGCTGGCGCGGGTGGACGAGAACATCGCAGCAGCGGACGTCGAGCTCACGTCCGACGATCTACGCGAGATCGACAACGCCGCCTCACGGATCACGGCGCAGGGAGCCCGCTACCCGGAACACCGGGAGCGGATGACCGGTCGCTGAGAGAGGGGCGAGACGATCACGGTGCACGACCCGCTCGAGGCCGACGGTTCGTCGCAACCGGTCGAGAGCCCGGGAGAACGCTTCGTCGAGGGCGGCCGAGCGGCGGACGCCCGGCTCGAGGTGAAACGCCTTCACCGTCAGTGCTCCCTCGGCGCGGTCCGACTTCAGGTCCGCCCGGCCGACGATCCGGTCGCGCCAGAGGAAGGGAAGGACGTAGTAGCCGTAGCGGCGCTCGGGCGCTCGCTTGTAGATCTCGATGACATGGTCGAAGCCGAAGGCGCGTCGCACGAAGGGGCGGTCCCAGAGCAGGTTGTCGAACGGGAGAGAAGCACGGCAGCCGAGGGGCACGGAGAGTCGAGGGCCGAGCCGGCGGGAACGAGCACCGAAGCGCGGCCGTCCTCGACGGCGAGCCGCTCGAGGACGCCTGCGGCAACGAGCTCGTCCGCAGCCGGCTTGATCCGCGCTGCCCCACCGTGGAGGCGGAGCATGTGCCAGTGGTTCGCGACACCGGAATCTGTCAGCGCGCCTCGGGCGAGAACGGCGCGTCGGATCAGCTCGCGGAGCTGTGCCTCCCGATCGGGAACAGGCGCGTCGAGCACCTCACGCGGGAGCACACGCTCCGGGAGGTCGTACAGCCGTTGGAAGCCGTTGACACGGCCGGCGATCACGAGCTCGCCGAGGTCCCAGAGCGCCTCCAGCACCATCTTCGCCGGCTTCCAGTCGAACATGCCGGCTCCGCCGCGCCCCTCGAAGTCGCGCGCGGCGAGCGGCCCCCGCTCGCGGATCGCGGCGCGCACTTCTTCCGCCAGCTCCGGGTAGCGGCCGAGCGCCTCGCGCCGCCAGGCGTCGAGAACGTGCTCCGGTGTCATCCACGGGCGGTAGAGCGGCCAGTCCTCCACCGGGATGAGGCAGGCCAGGTGCCCCCAGAACTCGAACACACGGCCTTCGGCGAGGAGCCGGGAGACCGTCTCACGCGGGTACGCACCGACGCGCGATCCGAGCACGATGCGATGGCTTCGCTCGACCGCCGTGATCGGGTCGAGCTGGACACACGACAGCGCGCGGATCGCCTCCTCGACCTCCCTGCCGCTGCCACGACGGGAACGGGTCGCGTAGCCCTGCGCGCCGATCACGAGGCGTCGCAGGGCGGTCATCGAGATCGTGCGCACGGTCGCTCAACCTATCGAGCACCTGATCAGGTTCGTTCCGGCTCGCTGTCGGTGGGTAGGTTTACCGTCGGTTGCCCCAGGAGCCCAGCGCGAGCAAGGAGAGACCATGACCACACTCGAGAACCGGCCGAACACCGCACTCCTCGTCGTCGACGTGCAGAACGGCGTCGTCGAGGGGGCTCACGACCGCGACGCGGTCGTTGCGAACGTCGGCAGCCTCGTCGAGAAGGCGCGGCAGGAACAGGTCCCCGTCGTCTGGGTCCAGCACTCCGACGAGGGGCTCGCGAGGGGGAGCGACGACTGGCGGATCGTCCCCGAGCTGACTCCGGGCGACGCCGAGCCGCTCGTCGAGAAGAGCTACGGCGACTCCTTCGAGGACACCACCCTCGAGACCGTGCTGTCGGGCCTCGGTGTCGGGCGACTCGTCGTCGTCGGCGCCCAGACCGATGCGTGCGTCCGCTCGACGCTCCACGGCGCGCTCGTCCGGGGGTACGACGCGACCCTGGTCAGCGACGCCCACACGACGGAGGACCAGACGGCATGGGGGGCGCCGCCCCCGGACCAGGTCATCGCGCACACGAACCTGTACTGGAAATACCACACGGCGCCGGGACGGACGGCCGGGACGGTCGAGACCAAGGACGTCGACTTCGCCGGCACGTCCTGATTGCCGGGTCAGGACAGCGCGCGCTCGAGGGCAGCGCGGTCAGTCGGCCGCCCGTGAGCCGGGAGCACGAATTCGACCGGCAGCGCGAGCAGCGGCTGTAATCCCTCGGCGATCTGCTCGTGCGTCACGCCCTGACGCAGCCACTCGCGCGGCATCTCGAAGCCACGACCGAAATCGGCGAGCGTGTCCCCGGCGACGACGGCACGGCGGGCCTCGATCCAGAGGACGAGGTCGTTGTGCTCCCTCCCGGGAAACGCCTCGATCCCGACCGGCAGCCGATCCCCGGCGGAGAACAGGTGCGCCTCGGCGGTGTCCCCGCTCAACAGCCAGGCGAGGTCGGGGCTGCCGCCGGCGGCCTGCTCGGCAGTGACACCGTACTTCTGCATGAGATCCTCTTGAGTGTCGGGTGGGGGCGTGAAGACGGACGCGCCCAGCCGCTCGACCAGGCTCCGAGTGTCGCGCTCGTGCCATGGCGCGGTGAGCACGATCACCGGCTCGCGGTCGGCTGCGAGCTCCTCGATCTCGGGCGGCACCGCCAGCGGGTCGAAGAGCAGCAGCCGCTCGCCGTCGTCGACCGCGTATGACGACACCTCCGGTCGCCAGTGCTCGCTCGGCGTCCAGTCCGGATGCCGCGCCTCCCAGTGCCACAGACCAGGCTGAAGCTCGCGCACGGCGGCATGCTAGTCGCATCGCCGACGGCGCAGCATGCGGCGCCGGCAAATAGACGTCTAGGCGCTGCTTGATGTATTCAGGGCAACGGCGGAGCGAACGAGAGCCTCGAGAGCCTTCTCGTCGATCTTGTCGCCTTCGTGAAAGTCGATGGCGCGCCTGACGTTGCCTTCCAGGCTCGAGTTGAACAGGCCCGAAGGGTCTTTCAGCGACGCGCCCTTGGCGAAGGTCATCTTCACCACGCTCTTGTAGGTCTCGCCCGTGCAGATGATCCCATCGTGAGACCACACAGGAGTCCCCGGGCTCGTCGCCTTCGCCCACTTCCACTCCTCGACCACCTCGGGGTCGGCTTGCTTGACGAGAGCACGGAGCCGGGAGAGCATCTCACCCCGCCAGTCGCCCAGCTCCCGGATCCTCGCGTCTATGAGCTCAGACGGTGACCCGGGCTCTTGAGGAGTGCTCTTCTTCACGACATCGCTCTCATACCACATCGATTCGATTCGTACGCCTTCCGCCGGCGCGGTCCGCTACGGCTCGAGCGCATCGATCGTCGCCGTCTGGACGAGGCCGGAGACCGCCCGCGCCAGACTCTCGTCCGACGTGACGAAGACGTCCGCCTGCAGCCTCGTCAGCGCCACGTATTCGGCGTCGTACGTTGTCTCCCACCCCAGCTGGTCTGCGACCTTCCACGCCTGCCGCTGAAGCACCTTGTCTCCGAGGAAGCGAACCTTCAGCGAGTTGATCCGTGTCACCCGCTCGATCCCCTCGGCGGCCGAGATCTCACCGCGGCGCGCTGCCTCGTACAACGCCGAGAGCGCCTGCGAACGAACGAGCGTCGGCGCGACGAGCTGGTGCTCAGCGGCGACCTCGATCTCGCCGGCGGCGATCCGGAGCAGCGTCTGGCAGTCGACGACGAACCGCGTCATGCCGCGGACGCTACACGCTCGATGACGATGTCTCGATTTGCAGGACGAACGTCGCTCGGATTGAGAGCCGGTGGCTATAACACGTTGTCAAAGCGACAACGAGATATGGGCGGTACTGGGCTCGAACCAGTGACCCCCAGCTTGTCGAGCTGGTGCTCTCCCAACTGAGCTAACCGCCCCGGCCCGGGCATTCTACCGTCGCTCTCCGCGGGCGCGGACGGCGGCGGCCGGGCTCGACGCCGGTCAGAATCCGAGCGGAGCGCCCAGCTCGATCCTGATCGGGCCGGGCTCGCCGAGGTAGGCGATCCTGAACTTCGCCCCCGCCTTCTGCGCGTCAGCAAGGAACTTGTCCAGCCGCGCGTGCAGGCTGCCCTCGCCGTCGTGGTTCGTGAGGTGGAGGACGAACTCGTCCTTGCCTCGCGCCGTGGCGATCATCTCCAGCGTGTCCTGATCCGGATTCCCGTACTTGCCGTTGGCGGAGATGACGTAGTGGTCGGCGGTGATCTGCTGGAAGAAGCTCACCGCGAGATCCCTGTCGCTTCCGTGGTGCGGGACCTTGAGCACGTCGACGTGGAGCTTCCCCCCGTCGAGCAGCTTGGCTGCCTGAAGCCCGGCGATGATGAGATCGCCGCGGGCGTCCCCGGTCAGCAGCATCCGCTTGCCGTCCAGCTCGACGAGGATGACGATGCTGGAGAGGTTGGGGACCGACACGTCCACGAAGGCCGCGACGGCGGCCGCCTGCTTCTCCGGAGTGGCGTGCTTCTTCTTCTTGATCTCCTTGTCCCATTCGGCCTGAAGCGCCTCCAGCTGATCCTTGAGCGGGCCGACGATCGTCGCCTTCAGGCCGTTCCCCATGTCAGCGTGCACCGGCGCGAGGAACAGCTTCCTGTCGTCGTCGACGAGGCAGCCGAGGCGCGCGGCATCCTGCCGCAGCTGATCGCCCTGGCCCACACTCGCGAGGATGAGCGCGCTCTCGACCGACATCCCCTTGGGCCTGGCCCCGTGCCTCAGGGCGCTCAGCGGGTCGGCGCCGGCGAGGCCGACGCCGCCACCGGACGCGAGCGAGGCCGTGACCGCCGCGGTCGCGATCGACTTCACCTCGTCGTCGCCGACGATGTCGTCGAACGCGTTGTGCCAGAGGTTCGTGATCTTGTAAGGCGGAGCACCGGGCTTGTCGCAGCGCCTGCACGAGCTCCTTGGTCAGGTCCGTGATGCCGTGGATGTGGTCGTCGTCGATGTGGCTGACGATGACGTAGTCGATCGTGAGCGTGCCGTTGGGCGTCCGGTGGGCCCGGATCTCCTCGAGCCGGGGCCGGACGCTGCCGCGGTAGATGCCCGGCGGCCCAGCGTCGATGACGGCGAGCTTGGTGGAGCCGGGAGGCCCGTAGTGGAGCATCAGCGCGTCTCCGTGCGCTGCCTGGAGTGCCTCCAGCGTGAAGATCATCGTCTCCTCCTCACACGGATTGGAGGGCGCGCAGCACGTCGAGCATGCCGGCTCCCTGGAAGTAGCGTTCACGGCCGAGATCGGTCGCGTTTTCGCACAGGAGGCTCTTGACGCGGGCGGAGTCGCCGACGAGCTCCTCGGCCCGGGCGAGCATCAGCGCCGCCGCCCCGCTGACATGAGGGGCGGCCATGCTCGTCCCGTCGAGCGTCGCGGTCGCCGCGCCGGGGGCGAGCGAGGTGATCTTCTCCGCGGGCGCGACGAGATCCGGCTTGTACCGGCCGTCGCCGGTCGGGCCGCGGCTGGAGAAGTACGAGACGCCGTAGCTGTGCGGACGCGAGCGGTGCGTCCCGCCGACGGTGATCACCGCCTCGGCGTTGCCGGGATCGGTGATGCTGACGCTGCGGAAACCCTTGTCCGGCGTTCCCTGCAGCGTTTGAAACTCGGCGTAACCCTGGTTCCCGGCCGCCGCGACCACGACCACGCCCGTGGCCGCAAGGCGCTCGCACTCCTGGCAGACGGGCGTCTTGCCGCAGGCATAGCTGGTGAAGTCGTGAGGGATGGAGAGGCTGAGGTTGACGCCGTGGATCACGGGCTTGTCCTTGGAGCCGTTCAGCCAGCGCACGAACTGCAGCGCCGCGATGACCGAGAACTCGTCGCCCCCGGTCTCGCTGACCACGCGGAGGTCGTACATCCGCAGGCCGGGAGCGATGCCGAGCATGTTCGACCCCTCCGGCATGCCGGCGTCCGTCGTTCGCCAGTCCGCGCTGAGGATGCCGGCGACGTGCGTCCCGTGGTCGAGGGTCGGCGGTACGTACCCGTCCCCGTGCGGCACGCCGAGCAGCGACTCGAGCGCGGACCAGTCGATCGACCGTCCGCTGATGAGGCCCTGACGCAGCTCCTGCACCCGTGTGCGGTCCTCGTCCGAGAGCGACCCGGCCACCTTGGCGCCGGGAGTGAGGTGCTCCCGCAGGTCGGTGAAGTCGTAGGTCGCCACCACCCGGGTTCGGAGCAAGGCGGCCGCGTCGTCGGCCGGAAGCACGTCGTCCTCCCGCTCGCACAGCCCCGGATGCCTGGCGTCTACGCCGCAGTCGATCACGGCCCAGGCGATCGACCCGCAGTCGATGCCGAACAGGTTGACCGCCGCGTCCGCCTTCACCGCCGGTCTCGACGCCCAGAGCGCGAGCTGAACGCGGCGGTTGAGGCTCACCTGCCAGAGCAGCGGCTTCCACGGCCCTTCCGCCAATTGCATGCCGGCGTCCATCGTGAGGCTCTGCTCGAGGACGCTGCGTGCCGACGCCTCCACCGCCTTCTGGGTCGGCTTCCGTGTCGCACGAAGGCTGATCCGGCCGACGACCTCGATCAGCCACTGGACCTGGGGAGCCAGCTCGGCCCGGGCGACGCCCTCGAACCAGTCCCCGAGGAACCGTCTCGGAGCATCCTCGCCCGTGTCCGGGCCGAGAATCTGCCGGTGCCACCAGGGCGTCATCGGCAGGGCAACGGTCACGAGCTGCTCGAAGGTGAACGTCGCGACGACGTAGGCGTCGGAGTGCGCAACCCGCGCGCTCTCGGTCCGGCGATGGAGCTCGCTCGCCAGCTCTCCCGGCGCGGCCCCCGTGTAAGGGGTCAGGAGCAGGTCGGCCTTTCCGGCCTTCGCGTACTCGAGCCAGACGTCCGGCATCACGGGTGAGTCCTGCGTGAAGCGACGCCCGGGCTGGGACCCGTAGATCAGGTCTTGGAGTTGCTCGCTGCTGAGTGCCATGCACTCTCCGACTGAGGCGTACGTCTCGGGAACGCCTGAGACGCCGGCAGATCCTAACGCTGCTTCGATCCGCCGTCGAGCGCGCGGGTGGCTAGAAGATCTCCGGGCACCAGGGCGCAGCGGCGGTGCGGAACAGGTCGTCCGCGCGCGCTGCGCCTCCCCGCGCCGCCTCCTCCGCCCGCTCGCCGCGCACCAGCTCGGCGAACGAGAACCCGCCCAGGAAGACGGAGCCGAGCGTCTGCACGTCGAGCCGCACGTCCGGGCGGCGGCTCGAGCGGCGGGCGACGCCGTCGGCGATCGTCCAGGTGCCGGTGTTCTCCGCGAACAGCGGATCGGAGACGACCTCGATCGTCACACGGCCGTCGGTCGCGTACGAGCGGGCCGACAGCGCCGCGCCGACGTCGACGAGCCGCAGCCAGATCCCGTCGTGGAGCTTCATGCCGAGGAAGCGCGGCCGCGCGACGATCTGCCACAGCGGATGATCGAGCGGCAGCAGCCGCGCCTCGATGTCTTCCATCCAGTCGACGGCGAGCAGGAAGCGCCAGATCTCCCTGGTCGCCCTCGCGTCGGCACCCTGGGCCTCGATCACCCTCAGCGAGCGCCTGAACTCCGTCTGGTGCTGGACGATGCGGTAGAGCGCGTACCCCGCCGGCCGGCCGTCGAGCTCCAGGAGCGCGCGGATGAGCGGGCCTGCGGTGCCGCGCCTCCACTCGCTGTCGTCGAGAATGCGCTTCTCCCACCAGTCGCGGGTTCGCAGGACGAAGCCCGGCGAACGGCGCCTGAGCCGTTCGTAGATGCGCGGGAACGTGCGCAGCGCCTCGTCGAAGTCGACGAGGCGGACGTGCCCCTCGCGCGGGGGCAGACCGGGCCGGAGCTGCGCCCAGACGCGCGGCAGGGTCATGTCCACGCACTGTGAGGCCATCCCGTAGCCGAAGCGGCCGTAGATCGTGTCCTCGGATGCCCACAGCGCGGCGATCGGCTCCTCACGCTCGCGGATGTCGGCCAGCTGTGCGGTCATCATCCGGCGCAGCAGTCCCCGGCGGCGATGGGTGGGTAGCACGCCGACGACCGTCACCCCGCCGCAGCGGAGCGGGCCACCCGGGATCGTCAGCTCGAACGGATAGACGCCGGCGCCGCCCACGATCCGGCCGTCGTCGAACGCCGCGTGCACGCGGTCGAGGGGCAGGTACGAGAGGAACCCCTCGGACTGTTCCGCGCTCGGCACCCAGCCGAAGTAGTGGCCGATCGCGCCCAGCGCCAGGGAGAGCTCCTCCGTGTTCCGGACCGTGCGAATGCGAATGCTCATAGCCGCCGGCAGACTAGTCGAGCTAGATCTTCTCGAGCGGCGCGTACTCGAGCATCAGCTTCCGCTCGGCGCCGTCGTCGGCGAAGCGGACAGTGACGACGCCGCCGGGCTCGATGGCGATGACCACGCCCTCGCCGAGCGTGCCGTGGCGCACCGAGTCGCCGGTGGCAAGCGAAGGGACATTCTCCCGCGGCTGCACGGCCGAGGCCGCCGGCGCGCCGTACCCCGACCACGACGCGGGGCGAAGGCGCTCACGCACGATCTCTTCCTGCGGCAGCTCGTCGATGAACCGGGACGGCAGGTTGTGCGCGCGGCTCCCCCAGAGCGAGCGGCTCGAGGCATGCGTCAGCGTGAGGCGCTCCTTCGCCCGCGTCATGCCGACGTAGGCGAGCCGGCGCTCCTCCTCGATCCCCTGCTCCTCGATCGAGCGGGAGTGCGGGAAGATGCCCTCCTCCATCCCGATCATGAACACGGCGCCGAACTCGAGCCCCTTCGCGTTGTGCAGCGTCATCAGGGTGACGAGGCTCTGCTCCTCCTGGATCGTGTCCTGGTCCGAGACGAGCGAGATCTCCTGCAGGAAGGTCGACAGGCTCGGCTCCTCGGAGCTCTCGACGTACTCCTGCGCGACGCCGACGAGCTCCTGCAGGTTCTCGATCCGGCCGCGCGCCTCGATCGTCCGCTCGGCCTCGAGCGTCTCGATGTAGCCGGACTGGTCGAGCACCTGCTGCACGAGCTCGGAGACCGAGAGCTCCTGCGACTGCGCCTGGAGCGACAGGAGCAGCGTGCGGAGAGCGGCGACCGCCTTGAGCGAGGCGCCGCCGACGCCGGCCTGCTCGGCGTTCCCGAGCGCCTCGTGCAGGGTGGTTCCGTTCGCGTCGGCCCAGATCTGCAGCCGGGTCAGCGTCGTGTCGCCGATCCCGCGGCGGGGCCGGTTGGCGATCCGAAGCAGTGACACCGCGTCGGCCGGGTTGTCGATCACCTGCAGGTAGGCGATCAGATCCTTGATCTCGGCGCGCTCGTAGAAGCGCGGGCCGCCGATCACCTGGTAGGGCACGCCCTGGCGGACGAGGACGTCCTCGAGCACGCGCGACTGCGCGTTCGTCCGGTAGAAGACGGCGATCTCGCGTCCCGAGTAACCCTCTTCGATCAGCTGCGCCACCTCGGAGGCGACGAAGCGTGCCTCGGCGTGCTCGTCCTCGACCTCGAGCGCGCGCACCGGATCGCCGTCGCCGAGCTCCGACCACAGGTTCTTCTCCTTGCGCTCGCGGTTGTTGGCGATCACGCCGTTCGCCGCGCGCAGGATCGTGTTCGTCGAGCGGTAGTTCTGCTCGAGCGGGATCGTCTTCGCGCCCGGGAAGTCGCGCTCGAACTCGAGCACGTTGCGGATGTCGGCGCCGCGGAAGGCGTAGATCGACTGATCCGGGTCCCCCACGGCGCACACGTTCTTGTGCTCCGAGGCCAGCAGTTGCAGCAGCCTGTACTGGGCGTGGTTCGTGTCCTGGTACTCGTCGACGAGGACGTACCGGAACGCCTTGCGCCAGCGCGTCGCGGCCTCGGGGAAGCGCTCCAGCACCTCGACGGTGAGCATGATCAGGTCGTCGAAGTCGACGGCGTTCGAGGCGTGCAGGCGGCGCTGGTAGAGCTGGTAGACCTCGGCGACGGTCTGGTCGTAGAACGAGGAGACTCGGGCCATGTACTCGTCCGGGCCGACGAGCTGGTTCTTCGCGTTCGAGATCTGGGAGTGGATGCCGCGCGGGACGAAGCGCTTCGGGTCTCGCTCGAGCTCTTCCAGGCAGGCCTTGGTGAGGCGGACCTGGTCGGCCTGGTCGTAGATCGTGAAGTTCGAGCGGTAGCCGAGCCGCTCTGCCTCGCGGCGCAGGATGCGCCCGCAGGCGGCGTGGAAGGTGAGGATCCAGATCGCACGGGCGACGCCGCCGAGCAGCCCCTCGAGACGTGTTCGCATCTCGCCCGCGGCCTTGTTCGTGAACGTGATCGCGAGGATCTCGTTCGGCTTCACGCCGCATGCCGCCATCAGGTGCGCGACCCGGTGCGTGAGCACCCTCGTCTTGCCCGAGCCCGCCCCGGCGACGACGAGCAGCGGCCCTTCCGTGGCCAGCACGGCCTCGCGCTGGGCGTCGTTCAGGCCTTCCAGGTACCGATCCGGGCTGACGACGGCCATCTTCCGATGCTACCCGGGGAAGCGGCGACGGCCCTCTTCGGACAGGTCCGAGTGACTGTCCCATGGGACAGTCACTGTGACATGGCTCAAACGGGCTCGGGACGAGGCTCCGTGAGGTGGTCGAGTGCCGCTTCGGTCCAGGCGCGGGCGGCGGCGAGCTCGTCCGGAGTCCGACGACTTCAGCACGACCTCGACCTCGCTGCCTTCGGGCCGGAAGCTGGGGTACGAGCCGACGCGAACGCCCGGATACCGCTGCTCCAGCTCGCGCAGCGCGTCCACGATCCGGCTCTCGGTCGTCGCGTACGTGCGCCGCCAGGACCGGATCGGCGCACCGTGCTGGAGCTCGGCCTCGACCAGCTCGTACATGGCCTCCATCTCCGACGGCAGCCCCGGCAGCACGTACACGTTCCCGATCGCGAACCCCGGAGCGCCGCCGAGCGGATTCTCGAGCGGACGGCTTCCCTCGGGGAGCAGCGCCCACGGTGTGACGTAGTCGGGGTCGCGCCGGAACCGCGCCCGCAGCAGCTCCGCCACCTCGGGGAACTCGACCTGCGGGACACCGAAGGCGGCGGCGACCGTCTCGCGCGTCACGTCGTCCGGTGTGCCGCCGAGGCCCCCGGTGACGATCACGACGTCCACCGCCGGCCCGTGCAGGCGCAGAAACGCCGCAGCCGGCTCGATCTCGTCCGGGAGCACGGCGAGCAGGCGGACGCCGATGCCGACCGCCTCCAGCCGCCCGGCCAGCCACGACCCGTTCGTGTTGGCCACGTCGCCGGAGAGCAGCTCGTTCCCGATCGTGACGATGGCGGCGGTGGCCACTGCGGCCGAGTATAGGGAGGCCGAGCCGGGTCGGCTCAGGGCCGAGCTTCCGCCCTGGAGCGGTTAGCCGGCGAGCTTCCGCGCCGGCACGACGACGACACCGTCCCCGTCGTGGAGCACCCGCACCGAAGCGTCGTAGTGCCGCTCGATCAGCTCGTCCGTGAGCACGTCGCGTACACCGCCCGACGCGACGATCCGGCCCGCGTCGAGCAGCAGCAGGCGGTCGGCGTACTGCCCGGCCAGCGTCAGATCGTGCATCGCGGCCAGCACGGTCAGGCCGACCTCGCGGCGCAGCGCATCGACGAGCTCGAGCGCCTGCTGCCCCCGTCCCACGTCGAGCGCGCTCGTCGGCTCGTCGAGGAGCAGGATCGGTGCCTGTTGCGCGAGCGCACGCGCGAGCACGGCCCGCTGACGCTCGCCGCCGCTCAGCGTCCCCAGACGCCGCGACGCCAGCCGGACGAGGTCGAACCGGGCGAGAGCGGCATCCGCGATCTCGAGGTCGTGCGGGCCTTCGCGGCCGAGGTAGCCGAGGTGCGGCGTGCGGCCGAGCAGGACGTACTCGCCGACGGTCATCTGCGGCGGGAGCGACGGAAGCTGCGGCACGAGGGCGACCCGCCGGGCCAGCTCGCGACGCCCGAGCGTCGAGCCGTCGTCGCCGCCGATCTCGAGGACGCCCCGCCGGGGCACGAGGCCGGCGACCGCCCGCAGCAGGGTGCTCTTCCCGGCGCCGTTCGGGCCGATCACGGTCACCCATTCGCCGGTCTCGACCGACCCGCTGACGCCGTCCAGGATCTGCGCGCCGCCCAGCACCACCGACAGCCCGCGGAGCGCCAGCGCCGCTCACGAGCTGAAATTCCTGCTCGTGCGCAACACGATGGCGAAGAAGGGCGCCCCGAAGAACGCCGTCACGACGCCGATCGGCAGCTCCGCCGGCGCGATGATCGTCCGCGCCAGCACGTCCGCGAAGACGAGGAAGCCGCCGCCCACGAGCAGCGACAGCGGCAGCACGACGCGGTAGCTGCCGCCGGCGACGAGCCGCACGAAATGAGGGACGAGGATCCCGAGGAAGCCGATCAGGCCGCTCACCGCGACCGCGCCCGCCGTCCCCAGCGTCGCCGCTGCCACGAGCAGCAGCCGGGTCCGCCCCACGTTCATGCCGAGCCCCGAAGCCTCGTCGTCCCCGAGCGTCATCACGTCGAGGACGCGCCGGTGCATGAGCAGCACGACGGCACTGACGCACGCGTAGGGCAGGAGCAGCACCACGTCGTGCCAGCCGGCCGTGTCCAGGCTTCCGAGGATCCACGAGTAGACCGCCTGCAACGTGTCCGAGTGCTGCTGCTGGACGAAGGTCTGGATCGCGGTCAGGAAGGCGGCCACGGTGACACCGGCGAGAGCGAGCGTGGCGGCGCTGCGGCCGGCCGAGGCCGAGCGCCCGACGGCGTACGCGAGGGCCACGGCGCAGGAGCCGCCGGCGAAGGCCGCGAGCGGGAGCAGGTCGCCGTTGAAGGCCTGGCCGGGCGCGTAGGCGATCATCAGCGTTGCACCCAACCCCGCACCGGCGGCGACACCGAGGAGGTACGGGTCGACGAGCGGGTTCCGGAACACGCCCTGGTAGGTCGCGCCGGAGCAGCACAGCATCGCGCCGACGAGCAGGCCGAGCACGACCCTGGGGAGCCGGAGCTGCCAGACGATCGCCGAGTCCGACGCCGAGAGGTGCGAGTGGAGCCCGAGGAAGGGAAGGTGAGAGGCGGCCGACTCGACGATCGAGCCGACTCCGATCGGCGCCGGTCCGACGGCGATGCCGGTCAGGAGCGCGGCGAGCGCGAACGCGATGCCGCCTCCCACCCACAGCCACGAGGTGCCGTGCACGCGCCGCCGCCGGGCCTCGACCCGTGCGGCCTCGGTCAGCGGCAGCTTCGCGGCCTGGGCCAGTCAGTGCCCTACTTCGCCGTGGTCCGGAGAGCGCTGGCGACGGCGTTCACGAAGTTGACGAGTCTCGGCCCCCAGCGGGACGCGATGTCGTCGTCGATCACCGCGATCGCGCCCCGGCGGACGGCGGTGATCGTCCCCCACCCCGGCCGCGAGGCGACCTTGGCCCGGCTCTGACCGCAGCAGCGCGTGTCGGCGAGGACGATCAGGTCGGGGCTCGAACCGACGATGAACTCGGCCGAGAGCTGCACCGCCCCGGTGTTGGCCGACCCGGGCGCCGCGTCGGCGATGTTCTTCAGCCCGAACAGCCGGAAGACGTCGCCGATGATCGACGCGGACGTGGCCGAGTAGTAGTCCGGGGTCAGCTCGTTGTAGACGGACAGCGCCTTCCTCGGCGCCGAGCGGACGAGCGCTGTGATCCGGGCCGTCATCCGCTTCACGAGCGCCGTCGCCTCCGCGGCGTGGCCGGTCACGCGGCCGAGCTGCAGGATCTGGGCGTAGGCGTCCTTCAACGTGTTCGCCGGCTCCTGGAGCAGGACCGGCACGCGCGCCTTGGCGAGCGCGCCCGCGAAGTCCTTCGGCGAGTAGGAGATGACGACGAGATCGGGGTGGTAGGCGACGACCGACTCGACGTTCGGTGTGAAGCCGGACAGCTTCGTGCGAGGCGCCGACTTCGGGTAGGTCGACTGATCGTCTGCGGCGATCACCTGCTTGCCCGCGCCGATCGCGAACAGCGTCTCGGTGGCCGTCGGCGAGAGCGAGATGATGCGATGCGGGACCTTTGCACCGGCCATGTCGGCTTCACTGCCACCCGCCGACACGGCGGATGCGGCAACCCCGACGGCGAGTACCGCGAGAAGTGCGACGAGAAGGTGCTTCACGACGAATCCTCCCTTCCGCGAGGGGTTCGGTGTGTCGGCGGGCGACAGGTCTTCTGACTCGGGGCTCCCCCTCCGCCGCCTTCCCGGCCGAAGCCAGTGGCGTCGTGGCGGAGGGCATCTCCCCTCACAGCGGCGGGACCGTCCCGGACTTGCACCGGGTTCCCTTACCGCTCGCCGGTATGTGCTGCGACCCTATCAGGATGCTGGCTTAAACTCGTAGCGATGAAGCCCGAGAAAGTCGGCGACCGCCAGCTCGACGCGCTGCTCGAGCGGCTCGACGCGCTCACCGCGGAGGTGCGGGCGCTCAACCGGCGTCTCGACACGGGAGACAACCTCGCGCCGGTCGTCCACGAGCTCCGCGGATTGAGGGAGTCGCTCGAGGCGCTCGCCTACGCGGCGCTCGGCCAGCAGGGCCCACAGGTCAGGCGCCGCCGGACCGGATGACGAGCCGGAGCACGGCGATCCTGGTCGCCGTGGCCGTCGTCGCGGGAGCGGCCGTCGCAGGCGTCGGGCTCGCGACGCGGGGCTCGGGCAAGCCCGCCCGCGTGCTGCAGGTGGACGAGCAGGCCGGGCGGGTCGGGCGAGTCGTCCTCGGCGAGACCGGGTCGAGCGTGCTCGCGGTGCTCGGCAAGCCGTCCTCCGCCGACGGCACCACGATTCGTTACCCCCACCTCCTGGTCGGACTTCGCGCCGGACGCGTCACCTCGATCGAGACGGACGATCCGGCCGCCCGCACCGACAAGGCCGTTCGGATCGGCGAGCCGCTTTCGGCCGCGCGCGCGTCCTACGCCAAGACGGCGACGTGCAATCCGAACTCACCCGACAAGAGCGCGCTCCATCCGTTCTGCAACATTCGCATCGGTTCGGCTCGGCTGCTCGTCACCGGCGACCCGATCCGGTCGATCACGCTGTCTAGAACGGGCTGAGCTTGTAGACCTGGCCGCCGAGCGTGACGACGTAGAGCTCGCCGCGCGAGTCCTCGCCGAACGAGGTCGGCGAATTGACGTGGAAGGTCTCGCGCTTCTGATTCGTAGCGTGGCCGTTGACGACCTGGAGGCTCCAGAACGTCCCGTTGCAGAAATCGGCGTAGAAGTACCGGCCCCTGGCGGAGAAGACCTGGAGCCCGCGGTAGACGAAGCCGCCCATGATCGCGCAGCCCTGGCTGTGCGAGTACTCCGCGATCGGGTAGACGAGCGGGAACGGCCCTTGCAGCGTGACCCCGGTGTTGTAGTCGTGGTTCCCCTCGTACCGCGACCAGCCGAAGTTGGCGTTCAGCGAGTTGCGGGGCCGGTAGTCGACCTCTTCCCAGGCGTCCTGGCCGACGTCGCCGACGTACAGGTCTCCGGTCGAGCGGTCGAACGAGAACCGCCACGGGTTGCGGAGCCCGTTGGCGACGATCTCCCAGGTCGGGCTCGGCGCCGTCGGGTTGGCGGTGCGGAGCAGCTTGCCGAGGAAGGTGTTCATCGGCTGTCCCGTGCCGAGCGGGTCGCCGCAGCAGCCGCCGTCCCCGACGCTCACGTACAGCTTGCCGTCGGAACCGAACTGGAGCTGGCCGCCGAAGTGATCCTCGATCGGGTCGAAGACGGCCAGGATGTGGCGCCGGCTCGACATGATCACGTGCTGGCCGTCGGAGCGGAACTCGTCGACGCGGATGTTGCCGCTCGACGCTCCGTCCGTGTAGTCGATGTAGAGGAGGTGGTTGGTCGCGTAGGACGGGCTGAACGCGATCGAGAGCAGGCCGTTGTCGTCCAGGCTGGAGTCGAGGATGCCGCTGAAGTCGGCGAACGGATCGGACCGGCGGCGGGTCCCGTTCTGGAGCACCCAGACCTTGCCGGTGCGCTCGACGACGTAGAGGTCGGTCGAGGTGCGCGGAGCGGTGACGTAGGTCAGGTTCCCGAAGCCGCTGGCGACCGGATGAAAGCTGTACTCGGGGTCGACCGCTCCCGCGGAGGCTGCGACTGCAAGCGCCGCCAGACACATGATCCCGACGAGGCCTGCCAACAGGGAGCGGCGCATCCGGAGCGCACCCTACAAGGTCATCAGGATGGACGCCAGATGTCGAGTACGCCCGTCGTGGCGTGGTCGTTCGCGTTCCCGACCGGCAGCGCGATTCGCCCGTCCGTCACGATAGGGCTCGACCAGTGGCCGTCTACCGGCGCCGAGCGACGAGAGCCTCCGTCCGCTCGTCGGCACGTAGACGTCGAGCCGGCCGCGGCCCGGGTCGTAGACGTAGAGCAGGCCGCCCGCGACGACCGGGCTCGTGCCCGCACCCGACACGTGCCATGCCTCGCCGAGCCTGCGTCCCTTCAGGACGTAGGCGGCCGTGGCCGAGAAATCGGACACGAAGAGCCAGGTGCGGCCGCCGCTTCGCCAGACCGCCGGGGCCGAGAACAGCCCCGCGCCGCTCGGCGTCGAGAGCGTCTGCAGCTCGCCGCCGGTGACCGGCCCGGCTCCGCCCTTTCCGTTCAGCTTCGTCAGATCGAGCAGACGCAGCTTCCCGTCCTTGCCTCCCTGGACGGCGAGCCTACCCCCGAGGAGCGCCGGTGCGGTCGAGCCGAGGTCCGTGTCGCCCGAGTTGAGCTCGTCCTGGTTGCGCGGCGTCCAGTTCTGGAGCAGCGTGCCGGCGTTCGGCGACAGCTCGAGCACGCTGTCTCCCCAGTAGTGCTTGCCGTCCCATCGGCCGTTGCCGGTGGCGACGAGCAGGTTGCCGGTCGAGGGCTCGACGACGACCCCGGAGCGCGCCCAGATCGCCGAATCGCTCTCCGGGCACGAGCTCGGGTCGAGGACCTCATGCCTGTCGCTGCAGAGCGAGTTCCAGACGTCGACGATCCGGCCCGACGTCGCGTCGACGGCGACGACGTGCCCTTGATACGGCGGCGTGTCCCCGTAGTACCCGCCGGTGGCGGCGAGCACCAGGCCGCGCGAAAGATTGAGGGAGACGCCGATCTTCTCCCGGGACGGGCGGCGGGTGATCGTGACGGGCCAGGGCGCACCCGCCTCGCGGCCTGTCGCCACGGAGAGCTTGTGGATCTTCCCGTCGGGCGAGGCCGCGTAGACGTAGGCGCGCGAGGGACCGGCCACGGGCGACGAGTTCGTGATCTGGTCGGAGCCGGCCCAGCTCGAGTAGCCGGACGGCGTGAAGCGCCAGACGACGCGACCGGTCGACGCGTCGATCGCGATCGTCTTGCCGTAGCTCGTCGTGACGACGAAGAGATCGCGCGACGCCCCGCCGGCCCGGACTCCGCGGAGGTAGATCGGGGACGAGTCGGCGGTGCCGTCGAGGGTCACGCGCTGACGCCGCAGGCGGGAGAGGCTCTCCGACGTGATCCCGGTCTGCGCGGGACCGCTCGACGTGCGGGCGGCGTCGTACCCGAACCGCGTCCAGTCGCCTCCGAGCCGAGCCGTGCCGGCCGCCGTCACGCCGGAGGCCGCTATCGCACCGGCCGCGGGCGCGAGAAGAGCCAGCAGCAGAGCCCGGTGTCCTCGCACGCAGGCTACTTCTTGCTGAGGAGCACGCGCTTGAGCTCGTCGGTCTTGCCGGGCTCGAGGATCGCGAGCACCTGATCGCCCGCCTCCAGCGTCGTGTCTCCGTCGGCGATCTTGGCCTGCCCGTTCCGGACGACGGAGATCAGCTGCGAGCCTGCGGGCAGCGCGATCCGGTCGACCGCCTTGCCGACACAGGGTGAGCCCTCGACGATCTGCACCTCGACGATCTCCAGGTTCTCCTTTCGGAGCTCGAGCAGGTGGACGAGCTCATGCTCGGGAACCTCGTGCTCGACGAGCGCGAGCAGGCTGAGCGTGGCGCAGACAGTGGGCGAGATGCCGAGCAAGTCGAAATGCGGCTGGTTACGCGGGTCGTTGACGCGGGCGATCACCTTCGGCACGCCGTACTTCTCGCGTGCCAGCTGGCAGATGATGATGTTGTCCTCATCGTCCCCGGTCGTCGCGACCAGGATGTCGGGCGGTCGCGCGATCCCGGCCTGCTCGAGCACGAACACCTCGGTCGCGTCACCGAGCTGCACCTGGTGCTCGAACTCCTCCTCCAGCGTCTCGAACCGGTCGGCGCGCTGCTCGATCATCGTGACCTCGTGCCCGTGGCCGATCAGGCTGCGCGACAGATTGGCCCCCACCTTGCCACCGCCCGCCACGATCAGGTACACCTGACTAGCTCACTTCCTCGGCGACCGGCGTGGGGATCTCGCAGGCGCGGACGGACTCCGTCAGGACGTCGATCGCGGTCGAGGTCGGACAGACGGTGCGCAGCCCGCGTGCGGCGTAGAACTCGGCGCGCGCTGGATCGAGGACACGGACGACGACGCAGTCGATGCCGTAGCGCTTCTGCGCGACCTGGGCCACGACGAGGTTCGTGTTGTCCCCGTCCGTCGCGACCACGACCGCGTCGGCATCGGCGATCCCGGCCTCGCGGAGCACGCCGTCGTCGATGCCCTGACCGACGACGAAGCCGCCGCGCCAGGCTGTGCCGAGCCGGGCGAGCGCCTCTTCTTTCTCGTCGATCGCGGTCACGTCCCAACCTTCGCCGTCGAGCCGCTTGGCAACGGCGGAGCCGACGCGCCCGCACCCGATCACGATTGCCTTCACGAGATCAGACTACAGCGGACGAAGGCGTTGAGAAACGGGGCACGGGAGTGTCTAGCCCTCGTCCTCTTCGAGCACGCCTTGGGGAAATGCGACCACCAGCACCTCGCACGGCGCATGGCGTAGCACGTGCTCGACCGTGGGCGAGAAGAAGCGTGACTGCCGCCGCCAGCGGGGAGCAGAGCCGAGGACGATCAGATCGGCGTCTCGCTTCCGGGCCTCGTCGACGATCGCCTCGCCGATCGAGCGCGCGCGAACGGTCTCGCCGAGCACCTCGACGCCGTTCTCCGCCCCGAGCGCGCGAGCTTCCTCCAGCGACTCGGCCGCACGCTGCTCGGCGGGCTCGACCGGGGTCTCGAGCGAGGCATCGAGCGGAACGCGGATCACGTGCAGCGCCTCGACCGCCGAGCCGCGCTCCTGCGCCAGCTTGATCGCGGTCGCCAGCATCTCCTCGCCGATCAGCCCGATCTTCATCGGCACGAGGATGCGGCCGATCTCGGGCTCCTCCAGCTCCTGCTCGTCCGGGGAGGCGACGTGCTCCAGCAGCCCCTCCCCGCGGGCCCGGCGGACGAGGTAGAAGACGACCAGCCCCGCGACGAGCCAGGTCGGTCCCGCATAGCGGGCCCCCGGGTGCGTGACCATCGAGATCACGAACACGGCCAGCGTCGCGATCAGGCCGACGATCGTGGGGAGCGGCAGCGCGAAGCCGCGCACGTGGATGTCGAGCGGCACCCGGTAGGGTCGCGCCAGATCCGGGGCTCGCACGCGCAGCCGCAGCACGGCGATCTGCGCTGCGATGAACGCGAGCAGCACGCCGAAGCTGAACAGGCTGGCGAGGAAGATCACGGGGTTGTCGGCGAAGGCGCTGACGCCGACCATGAGCGCCACCGAGATGACGACGGCGGCGATGATCGACTCCGGCGCGATGTGCGTCCTCCTTCCCAGCCGCCCGAAGGCTCGCGGGAGCATGCCGTGCTCGCCGAGCGAGTAGGCGAGCCGACCGAAGCCCGAGACGGCCGTGGCGATGCTCGCGAGCAGGATCAGCGCGCCGGAGACGCCGACGAAGCCGCGCACCGCGGCAACGAGAGCGGAGCCGACGTGGCCGTTCAGAGCTTCGGCGATCCCGATCAGGGGCGCCTTCAGCCAGGTGGTTCCGAGCTGGGTCGTGCCATTCTCGACCGGATAGGCCGAGAGACCGATGTAGGCGATCGCGACGTAGACGAGGGCAACCAGCGCGACGGCCGAGAACACGCTGCGAGGCAGGTCGACGCCAGGGCTGCGGGCCTCCTCGGCCATGTTGGCCACGGTCTCCAGGCCCGTGTACGCGAGCATCGCGAGCGGCAAGGAGAAAAGCAACGCGTGCCAGCTCGGGCTCGTGCCGAGGTCGAGGCCGTGCGTGAGCGCGTCCGGCGTCGCCAGGAAGACGAAGCCGAAGCCGAGCAGGAGGAGCTGGGTGAGCACGTCGAGCGAGGCGACGACGATCCCGATCAAGTAGAACGCCGGCCGCCGGACGAGCCGGACGAGGCCGACCCCGACGATGGCGCACACGCCGACGACGACGTCCCACGGCCCCCGGTCGAGCGCACTCACCTGGAACGCTCCCGCGAGGTAGTGAGGCAGGAAGAGCGCCGAGAGCGCGATCACGATCAGGTAGTCGAGGAAGAGCACCCAGCCGGTCATGAAGCCGGCGAGGTCGTTGAACGCCTTGCGGACGAAGGTCGCCGCGCCACCGGTCTCCGGGATCGCCGCCGTTCCCTCGGCGTAGGAGAGCGAGATGACGAGGAACAGCATCCCGATCGCGAGCAGGACGGCCGGCGTCAGCCCGAGCGCCTTCTGCGCCACGATCCCGAGCGCGACGTAGATCGAGGCAGCGATCTCGCCGTAGGCCACCGAGAACAGCGCCGGCGCGCCGAGCACACGCTCGAGGGCTGGAAGCTTCCGCGCCACGCGCGGAGACTAGTGCCTAGCGCGGATCACTTCGGCCGCTGGAGGTACAGCCGTCCGATGCCGAGCGCGACGAACAGGGCGCCGATCACGTAGCCGATGCCGCCGCCTGCGCGCGCCGTCTGGACGAGCAGCGCGATCCCGAGCCCGACGAACAGGCAGCTGAGGACGAGGACGGTCAGGGCATAGGGGCGCTTCATGCCGCGGCGCGGCGCCCGGCACCGACCATGACCCGGCAGCCGGCGTGCTTCAGCACGTAGTCCACGGTCGTGCCGAAGATCGCGCTCCGCCGCGTGCGGTGGGGCAAACGCGGCGCGCCGATGACGATGATCTCCGCGTTCCGGCGCGCGGCCTCCTCGCAGATCTCGCGGCCCGCGTGCCTGGCGCGGGCGACGCGCTCGATCACCTTCACGCCGTAGAGCTCACCGATGTCGTGCGCCTCGTCGAGCAGACGCGCCGCGAGGGCCTCCTGGTCGGGCAAGTGGGTGTCGAGTGGCACCTCCATCGGCACCACGATCACGCGCATCGCGACGATCGCCGAGCGCCGCTCCGAAGCGAGCCGGCAGGCGAGGTGGAACGCCTCGCGCGACTGCGGGCTGTCGACGAGCGGCGAGAGGATCATCCGGTATTCGAGCGCCATCGCCGGGCCGAGCATCGGCGGAGCCTTGACCGTCTCACGCAGCGGCGCTCCGACATACCGGCGGCGGTAGATGACGTACCCGACGAATCCGAGCGCCAGCCAGGCGAGGCCGACCCAGCGCGTGGTCGGGTTCTGGACGACGATGACGAGGAACGAGATGCCGGTCGCGACGCCGCCGGCGAGAGCGAAGAGCGGCCAGTCGACGCCGGCGAAGCGGAAGTTCGGCTTGGCCCGGTAGCGAACCTCGGTGGCGCCCCTGTCCTTGCGCCGCAACGCCACGATCGACGCGTGCGCCACGGTGAACGAGAGCGTCGCTCCGAACGAGTAGAGCGCGCCGACGAAGGTGACGCTGCCGGGCAGGATCACGCAGATCGGCGCGACGCCCGCGAAGATGATCAGCGAGAGCCACGGCGTCTTGAAGCGCGGATGGAGGCGCCGGAAGATCTCCGGGATCTGCCGGTACGTCGCCATCGAGTAGGTGACGCGCGACGCCCCGATGACGCCGGCGTTCGTCGCGATGAACAGGATCGTCGCGGCCAGGATGCCGACGTAGATCTGCAGGGCGCGCAGCGAGGTGCCGTGGAGGCCGAGGTTGTCGACGATGCCGAGCACCGGGTCGTTCGCGTGGCCCCCCTGCTCCGGCGGACGCGCGAGCTCGGTCGACCATCGCCCGTGGTACCGCACCACGGGCATCGCCGAGAGCGCGACGAGCGGCAGCGTGAAGTAGATGGCGAACACGGCGCCGGCGACGAGCTTGTAGGCGCTCGGCACGCTGCGCGTGGGATCCCTGGCCTCCTCGGCGAGGTTGGAGACGGTCTCCACCCCCGTGTAGGCGAGCATCGCCACCGGTATCGCAATCGCGAGCCGTGCCCACGTCGGCGCCACCCCCCAGTGGACGTTCGCCGTGAGCACATGCGGATTGAGGACGAGGACGAAGCCGAGGATGACGAGGAAGATCTGCGTCGCGAAGTCGACGACCGCGAGGACGACGCTGACCCTCGTCGCCTCCTGCACGCCGATCGTGTTGAGGGCGACGAGCACGACGATCACGATCACCCCGCCGACGATGTCCCACGGGTTGCTGTCCAGCGGCTTCCAGAAGATCGACAGGTAGTGCGGGACGAAGAACGCCGACGTCGCGACGGTGACGATGTAGACGAGCATCTGCGCCCAGGCCGCGCCGAAGGAGACGAGCTCGTTGTAGGCGTGGCGGGCGAAGCTGGAGGAGCCTCCCGCCTCGGGGTAGCGGACGGTTCCCTCGGCGTAGGTGGCAGCCGTGGCCGCGAAGATGACACCGGCCACGACGAAGACGACCGGCGTCAGCCCGAGCGCGTAGACCGCGGTCAGCCCGAGCGCGTAGTAGATCGAGGAGCCGACGTTGCCGTACGCGGTCGCGAACAGCGCCGGCGTGCCGAGCACGCGCTCGAGGTTCTGCTCCCTCCTGCGCCTGCGAGGCATGGGCGGACTCTAGACGGCCGCCCGGCCCGTTCCGCCGTGCAGTGCCTGACGCTGCTCAGGCACTGCTACGGGGCAGGGTCAGAGCAGGTGCCGGACAGGTGCCAGAGCAGTGCCGGACAGGTGCCAGACCCTGCCGCGGACTAGACGTGGATCGAGACGATGATCGGGATGATCAGGATGGCGACGATGTTGGCGATCTTGATCATCGGGTTGATCGCCGGGCCGGCCGTGTCCTTGTACGGATCGCCCACGGTGTCGCCGGTCACGGCGGCGGCGTGCGCCTCCGAGCCCTTGCCGCCGTAGAGGCCGTCCTCGATCAGCTTCTTGGCGTTGTCCCAGGCACCGCCGCCGGAGGTCATGGCGATGGCGAGGAAGATCCCGGTCACGATCGTCCCGATCAGGAGCCCGCCGAGCGCCTTCTCGTTGATGATCCCGACGACGATCGGGATCAGAATCGGGATCGCGGCGGGCAGCATCATCCCCTTGATCGCCGAGCCGGTGACGATCCCGACGGCCCGCGAGTAGTCCGGGCGTGACGTCCCCTCCATGATCCCCGGGTCCTCCGCGAACTGGCGACGCACCTCGACGACGACCTCGCCGCCCACTCGCCCGACGGCGATCATCGCGAGCGACGCGAACAGGAACGGCATCAGCCCGCCGATGAACAGGCCGCTGATCACCCAGGGGTCGGAGAGGCTGAACGCGGCGTGCAGGCCCTTCGCGTTGAGACGGGTCGTGTACTCATGGAAGAGGATCAGCGCCGCCAGGCCGGCCGAGCCGATCGCATAGCCCTTCGTGACCGCCTTCGTCGTGTTGCCGACCGCATCGAGCGGGTCGGTGACGTTGCGCACCGACTCGGGCAGGTCGGCCATCTCGGCGATCCCGCCGGCGTTGTCGGTGACCGGCCCGTACGCGTCCAGGGCGACGATCAGCCCGGTCATGGAGAGCTGCGCCATGACGGCGATACCGACGCCGTAGAGGCTCTGCCCGGCGGCGTAGTACGAGCCCATGATGCCGACCACGATCAGCACGACGGGGAGCGCGGTCGCCTGCATCCCGTACGCGAGGCCGGCGATGATGTTGGTGGCGTGGCCGGTCTGCGAGGCCTCCGCGATCCGCTTGACCGGCGACCAGCGGCTGCCCGTGTAGTACTCGGTGATCGCAACCAGCCCGAAGGTGACGCCGAGCCCGATCAGCGCCGAGCAGTACAGGTTCCCGAAGCTGAACTTCGCGGTGTCGAAGGCCATCGTGACGGGGATGAAGAGCAGCGCGGAGAGCCCGGTGGCGACGAGGACGGCCTTGTAGAGCGCGTTGATCACGGCGTTCGGGCCGCCGCCGAGACGTGCGAAGAAGGTGCCGGCCACCGAGGCGAGAATGGAGACGCCGCCGAGTGCGAGCGGGTAGAGGTAGAGCCTCTGGCTCGGCACGGCGAACTCGGGGTTCGTCCCGAGCAGCATCACGGCGACCGCCGTGACGGCGTAGGTCTCGAACAGGTCTGCCGCCATCCCGGCGCAGTCGCCGACGTTGTCGCCGACGTTGTCCGCGATCACAGCGGGGTTGCGCGGGTCGTCCTCGGGGATGCCTGCCTCGATCTTCCCGACCAGATCGGCTCCGACGTCGGCCGCCTTCGTGTAGATGCCGCCGCCCAGTCGCGCGAAGACCGAGATCAGCGAGCCACCGAAGGCGAGGCCGATCAGGTCCTTGACGGCGTCCGCGGGCTTGAGGTGGCACCATTCGGTGAGCACCCCGTAGTAGCCGGCGACGCCGAACAGGGCGAGGCCGACGACGAGGAGCCCGGTGACCGAGCCGGCCTTGAAGGCGACGTTGAGCGCGGGCCCGAGGCCGCCGCGCGCCGCCTCGGCGGTGCGCGCGTTCGAGCGGACGGCGACGTTCATGCCGATGAAGCCGGCGGCGCCCGAGAGCACGGCGCCGATCAGGAATCCGACCGCCGTCCCCCAGCCGAGCTCGTTGTAGGCGCCGATCAGGACGAAGGGGAGGATCGCGACGAGGGCGATCGTCGTGTACTGCTTCTTCAGGTAGGCGGCTGCGCCCTCCTGGACGGCGCGCGAGATCTCCTGCATGCGCTCGTTCCCGGGCGACAGCTTGAGCAGCCAGAACGTCAGATAGACGCCGTATGCGATCGCCACGCCCGAGCAGACGAGCGCGATCAGAACCGCGTGATCGTTGATCCAGTCCGTCATCGTCCCTCCGCACCCCGCACAAAGTCAGCGCCGAGACCCCTCGGCGCGCGGGAAAACGTATCACGAAGTCGGACCGAGAACACGGGGGAAACAGCCGGTTTCCCCCGCCGGAGCCGGGAGCCGACTCCACGTACATGTTTAGTGCGAGAATCGCAGCCATGAGCGACTACACGATCGTCAACATCCGCGAGAGCGAGGACTTCGCGCCGAAGTTCGGGATGCCGTCTGGGCTCAACGCCCATTTCCCGAAGAAGGAGCTCGGCTGCAAGATCGGCGCCGTCGGCCTCGAGCGGCTCGCGCCCGGGTTCCGGACACCGTTCGGACACAAGCACAAGGAGCAGGAGGAGCTCTATGTGATCGTCGCGGGCGGCGGCAGGGTGAAGCTCGACGACGAGATCCTCGACGTGCGCCAGTGGGACGTGATCCGCGTCGCGCCCGGGACGATGCGCAACTTCGAGGCGGGGCCTGACGGGCTCGAGGTGCTCGCCTTCGGCGCGCCGATCGCCGAGGAGAGCGACGGCGAGATCGTGCCGGGCTGGTGGAGCGACTAGCCCGCCTCGGGCTCGGACTTCCGCTCCGGCTCTGACTCGGCCGGCTCGGCGGGCTTCGACACCTTCTCCGCGTAGGCGAGCTGGAGATTCGCCGTCGCCTGGCGCAGGTCACGGAGCGCCTCGACGGATGCCGCACCCTCGAGCACCGGCGTGAGCGCCCGCAGCGCCTCGATCGCCAGGCGCGCCTGGTCGGTCTCGCCCTCACCGAGCTTCGCGTAGCCGAGCTGGACGAGCGAGGCGAGCGTGCCGAGCAGCAGGTCGGAGACCTTCAGCTGCCTGACGAGCTCCTCGGGGGTGAGCTCCTCCGGCCCGCGCTCGTCAGCCAACGCTCTCCGCTGTGCCGAACTGCTGGGCCGTGCCGATCTGCTCGGCCGTGCCGATCTGCTCCGCGTAGATCTCTTCCATCGTCGCACCCTCGGCATGGCGGGCGATCTGGCGCTCGGCGGCGTTGACGGCCGGAACGGCGAGGTAGGACGCCGCACCGAGCTCCTCGGCGACCGGCATCACCCACTCGATCAGCTCCTCGAGGGCCGCACGCGCCGGACGCACGGTCAGCGTCTGGAGGTCGATCAGATCCCCCGAGAGCCCGTAGCGGATCGCTCGCCAGAAGTTCTCCTCGATCATCCGGTGCGGCGGCAGCGCGACCGGCTCTCCCTCGTCGTACGCCCGCGCGATCCGCGCCGCCAGCGAGTAGCAGAGCGCCGCCAGCGCCTGGGCCTCCGCAGGCTCCGGCTGCGCGTCGCAGATCCTGATCTCCACCGTGGGAAAGGCCAGGTGCGGCCGGACGCTCCACCAGAGCTGCGTGTGCTCGTCGATCGATCCCGTCTCGTACAGCACCCGGACATAGGCGTCGAACCCGTCCCAGCCCTCGTAGGCGTCGGGGACGCCGCAGCGCGGGAACATGCGCGTGAAGATCTGCGAGCGGGCCGAGTGCAGGTACGTGTACACGCCCTCCACGAAGGGCGAGCTGGCCGACAGCGCGAGCAGCTCCGGCAGGTAGCTGCGCAACCCGTTGCAGACGGCCACCGCCCGGTCGGCGCCGCGGATCCCCACGTGGACGTGGAGCCCGAAGGTGTTGTTCCGCCAGACCACGTAGCGGAGCAGCTCGTCGTTCCGCCGGTAGTGAGGCGTGTCGATGATGCGCTGCTCCCGCCACGGGCTCCACGGGTGCGTCCCGACCGAGCCGACCACGATCCCGAGCGGCTCGGCGAGCGCCGTGAGCTGCCGCCTGCGCTCGACGATCCGTGCCGCGGCTTCCGCGAACCCGTCGCAGCGGCCGGTGCGGATCTCGACCTCGGAGGCGATCAGCTCGCCGACCAGGTGCTCCTCCAGCTCGGTGCCGCGCGAGGCGGCCTGCAGCTCCTCGAAGCGGTTGACGAGGCCGAGCGTGACCGGATCGAGGACGGCGAGCTCCTCCTCGACGGCGAGCGTGAAGTCGGTGCCGTCGTCGTAGGCCTCGCGCGCCCGCTCGAGCAGCTCCTGCCACGGAACCTTCTGCGCTTCACCCATTGAAGTAAAGGCTACGCCAAGAACGGCGCCAGGAGGCCGGCTGCGATGCTCTCCCAGCTCCAGCGCTCGATCGCGACGCGACGCGCCGCAGCGCCCAGCTCGGCCCGATCGGCGGGCGACAGGACGATCAGCTCGTGGAGCTTCTCCGCGAGCTCGATCGAATCGCCGCTCGTGAAGGCGGCGAGCGAACGGTGGCGCTCCGGATAGGCCTGCTCGAGACCGGTTGCAACCTCGGCCAGGCCGGAGTGTCGCGCGACGAGCGGCGGCACGCCGGCGGCCGCGGCCTCGGCCGCGACCATCCCGAACGCCTCGGGGAAGATCGACGGGACGACGACCACGTCCGCGAGCGGCAGCAGGTTCACGAGATGCCGGTGCTCGAGCGGACCCGTGAACAGCGAGTGCCGCGGGGCCAGCTCCTCCAGCCGCTGCCGGTAGTCGCCGAACCCGACGATCACGGCCCGGGCGGCGATGCCGTGAAGCGCTTCGACCAGCAGGTGGACGCCCTTGTTGTAGAGGAGCTTCCCGAAGTAGAGGACGGTGGGAAGCTCGCCCTCGAAGAAGCGCTCGAGCCGGCGGGCGTTGCCCTCGTCGGGAAGACGCTCGTTGCGGTTGCCCGGGTTCGGCTGGTCCAGGCGGCACTCCGCGAGCAGGCCTGCCAGCGCTTCGGCGCGGTTCCGGGGCCTGAACTCCTCCACGTCCACGCCCGGCGGAACCTCGTACACCCGCTCCACGTGCCCGACGACCTCTTCGAGCACGCCGCGGATGTGGGCCGAGCCGACGAAGATCGCGTCGGCCTGCGCGAGGGCTGCCTGCGCCTCGGCGACGAGCTCGTCGTTCCCGCGGATCGAGTACTCGAGCTCGGAGCCGTGTGCCTTCACGCCGAAGTGGGCGCCGGTCGCCGCCCCGACGGCGCCGCCCGGCAGGACGTGGTTCGCGAACACGAGGTCGGCCGGGAGGCGAGCCTCGAGCGCCCGTGCGTTCGCGTCCACGTAGCGGGCCCGCTGGATCGTGGTCAGGTCCTGCAGCCTGCGCGCCTCGAGCCCCTCGTAGCGGTCGAGCACGAACACCGGCAGCAGGTCGTCGGGCAGCTCGGGTCGCACGATCTCGGCTCCGCCGAGGTCGAAGCGCCCCGGGTGCGGCTCCTGGCAGAAGACCACGACGTCGTGCCCGGCCCGCTGCCACTCACGCGCCACCGACCGCGTGTAGATGTTCGACCCCGTGCCCTCGAGCAGATACCCGTGCCAGAGCAGGATGCGCACTTAGCCGCCGAAAGTCCGGACGCTTCGCGCCCATGGTGACTTCCGGCGGCGAAAGCGGATCACCCTAGTTGCGATCTGAGCCGCGCCCGCCATGTCGGTCGCGGCGGTCGAGCATCAAGCCAGATGGAAGTACAGGGCGTGCAGCAGCTCGACCGCGGGGTTCGACGTGTGCACCTGGACGTCGTGCGGCACGTCGAGCAGCGCTTCCGAGTAGTTGAAGATGATCCTGACACCGGAGTCGACGAGCTCGTCGGCGGCCTGCTGCGCGCTCGTTGCAGGCACCGCGATCACGCCGACGATGATGTTCTTTTCGTGCACGACGCCCTTGATCGACCCGGCGTCGAGCACCGACCCGGAGTTCGATCCGATCGGCCGTCCGATCATGTCGGGATCGCGGTCGAACACGGCCGCGATGTTGATGCCGTGCTCCGCGAAGATCGGCGAGCTGGCGATCGCCTGGCCGAGCCGGCCCGCGCCGACCAGCGCGATGTTGTGCTGGCCCTGCGTGCGCAGGATCTTGCGGATCTCGCCGAGCAGGCTCTCGACGCTGTAGCCGACGCCGCGCTTTCCGAACTTGCCGAATCCGGACAGGTCGCGACGGATCTGTGTCGCGTTGATGTTGGTGTAGTCGGAGATCTCCTGCGAGGAGATCCGCTCCTTGCCCATCTTCTTCGACTGCGTCAGCACCTGCAGGTACCGACTCAGCCTCGACGCGACTCCTACAGTCAAGCGATCCGCCACCACAGCTCCTTGTGTCGATGTTTGTAACAGACGGTTCCCATTCTGCCAGCAGCAGGCACCGGCCTGTCGAGGCTACCGATCGCACGGATCGTGGCGGACCTTGTAGCGAGGTCAGGCCCGCGCCAGACGCCGCCTGAGCCCCGCCTCGTCAATCATGGGGAAACCCATGGTTCCCCCATGAGGCCCCCTCCTTCGCCGCGGCGTCGCGGACTGCCACGGGCAGAGACGGGCAAAGCCCGCCCCTGCCGCCGTGGCACCTGGTCACGACCGGCTTCTCGAGAGACGGCGCCTGAACCCGGCCTCGTCGACGTAGTACACGAAGGCACGCTCACCGTCGATCTCCACAACCGGTAGCCACTCGCGATAGCGGGCCTCGAGCGCGGCGTCGCCGGAGATGTCGACCTCCACCAGTTCGAAGCCGACCTCGTCACGCACGCGCCCGAGCACCTCGCGTGCACGGTCACACAGGTGACACCCCTGGGCGTGGTAGAGCGTCACGATCGGCATTTCCATCACGGGAGAAGACGCCAGTCGCCGCGAAGCCCGGGCTTGGCCCGGGTGTAGCTCGGCCCGAGCTTCACGCGACCACGAAGGGAAGGGGGTTCATGGGGGAAACCGGCCGTTTCCCCCATGAGCTCTTATGGATAGAGCCCGCGCGTCGTCGTTGCCTCCGCGACTCGCATCACCGCGAGCCCGTAGGCGGCCATGCGCATGCTCGTCTGCCGCTGCGCCCGCAGGGCCCAGGTCTCCTCGAAGGCCTTGCAGACGATGTCGCGGAGCTTCCCGTTGACCTCGTCCTCCTTCCAGAAGTACTCCTGCAGCCCCTGCACCCACTCGAAGTAGGAGACGACGACGCCGCCGGCGTTGGCGAGCACGTCCGGAAGGATCAGGACGCCCATGTCCTCGAGGATGTCGTCGGCCGCCGGGGTGGTCGGCCCGTTTGCGCCCTCGACGATGATCTTCGCCTTCACCTTCGACGCGTTGTCGGCCGTGATCACCTGCTCGAGCGCGCACGGCGCGAGGATGTCGCAGTCGAGGAGGATGAGCTCCTCGTTCGTGATCGCATCCGGGCCGCGGAAGCCGCGCAGATGGCCGGTCTCCTGCTTGAAGGCGATCGCCGCCGGGATGTCGATGCCCTTCGGGTTGTAGATGCCGCCACCCGAGTCGGAGATCGCCACCACCGTGGCCCCCTCCTCGTGCAGGAACTGCGCCAGGAAGCTGCCGACGTTGCCGAACCCCTGGATCGCGACGCGTTGTCCGACCGGGGTCTTGTCGAGCTTCTTCAACGCTTCGAGCAGACAGTAGAGCCCGCCGCGCGAGGTCGCCTCGAGCCTGCCGAGCGAGCCACCGACGGTCAGCGGCTTGCCGGTGACGACGCCGAGCACCGAATGGCCCTTGTTCATCGAGTAGGTGTCGAAGATCCACGCCATCTCACGAGGGCTGGTGCCGACGTCCGGCGCCGGGATGTCCTTCTCGGGGCCGATCAGCGTGATGATCTCCGACGTGTAGCGACGGGTCATGCGCTCCAGCTCACGAACCGACATCTGCTTCGGATCGCAGACGACGCCGCCCTTGGCGCCGCCGAACGGAATGCCCATGAGCGAGCACTTCCAGGTCATCCACATGGACAGAGCTTTGACCTCGTCGACCGTGACGTCCGGGTGGTAGCGGATCCCGCCCTTGGAGGGGCCGCGCGCAACGTTGTGCTGCACCCGGAAGCCCTGGAACGACCTGACGCTGCCGTCGTCCATGCTGATCGGAATTGCCACCTCGACCGCCTTCTTGCACTCCTGCAGCACGGCGATCAGGTTCGGGTCGATGTTGAAGGTCTGACCGACGAGCCGTAGCTGCTGACGGGCGATCTGGAAAGGGTTCTCGCGAAGATGCGAGGTAGTCGAATCGATTGTTGCCACCGTGTTCTCCTTGGTCGTCGTTTCTACCCGGGAATCCGGTGATACCGCTCGAGTATACGGCTGTGCATAGACGGTATCCGACCGCAGAAAGCCGTTAACGGACGGTGAAAACCACTGATCGGGTGACCGCCCTTCCACCGGCCGCCGGGAAGGCGAGCAGGCTGAGCGAGTAGCGGCCGGCGGGGAGCACGGTGCCGTTCGGGCCGCGCCCGGTCAGGCCGAAGGTGTAGCGGCCCGGCAGCACGTCGCGGAGCCGGGACAGCAGCCCGAGATCCTGGCCGTTGTGCCCGCGCAGCCGGATGTCGAGGCGGAGAACGGGCTCCAGCGAGACGCCGGCCGCCCCGTGCTCGACCTGGCCGAGCTGGACGAGCAGGATCGCCGGCGAGACGTCGGACGGCTTGAAGGAGGTCGCCGAGAGCTGTGCGGTGCCGATCAGCTTCGGGCTGACCGCCTTGGTGACGACCGCCCATGGGATCCTCAGGCGCGTCCCTTCGAGCGGCGCGACGTTCACCGTTCCGGACAGGACGCTCTGCGGGGCCGCCCGGGTGAGCCGGGCCGCGATCTGCACCTCCGTCGTCTGGCCGGGGCCGAGGGTCAGCCGCCTGGGCTCGAGATCGAGCGCCAGGGCCGGATCGTGCGGGGAGAGCGACAGGTAGACCCGCAGCCAGCGCGTCGAGACGTTGTGCAGGAGAAATGCGCGGGTCGCTGTCCAGCCCGGCCGGGCCGCGCGCCCGAACGCGAGCGTCGCCGGCTGCGAGACGACCTCGGTGCTCACCGCCGAGCCGATGTCGACGAGCCCGTTCCCCTGCGCTGCGAACGGCTCGCCCGGCAGGTCACGGGCCGTCCCGACGAGCACGCTCTTCAGCTCGG
The DNA here is from genome assembly GCA_963742925.1 of uncultured Actinomycetes bacterium. Taxonomy (GTDB): domain Bacteria; phylum Actinomycetota; class Thermoleophilia; order Gaiellales; family Gaiellaceae; genus PALSA-612. The sequence continues at coordinate 72,090 of CAVUNV010000008.1, forward strand.
TCGCGGTCAGACCGGGCCTGGCCTGCGCGACGATCGCCGCTTGGCCCGCCACGGCGGCAGCCGCGGCGCTGGCCCCGTCGACCAGCACGAACCGGGACGATCCGTTTCGCGCCGCCCCGGGGTCGACCGTGACCACGCCGACACCGGGCCCTGCCACCTCGGGCTTCGGGTGGCCGCCGTAGGCCAGGCCCCAGGACGAGAACTGCGGGATACGGGAGGGGCCGCTGCCGGTCCGCCGCGCCGGGCCGGCCGAGAGCTCGAGGCCGGCGCCCGCCCGTGCCGTCGCGAGCAGAGACGATGGAACGCCGAGCACCGGGATGCCGAGCGCCTGGCCGCGTCCGAGCGCACCTGCCGGAAGCCCGTCGCCCGCGAGCAGGACGACCGACGCCCCGGCGGCGGCCGCCGCAGCCGCCGTGTCGTTCGGATTCGTCCCGGCCGGAAGGAGCACGGCCTGCCCCGCCACCCGGCTCACGCCGCGACGGTCGAACAGCCGCCCCGGCCCGCCGACGCGCATCGACGTCGTCGACGCAGGGCCGACCGCCCCGAGAACCGCAACGTCCCGGTTCAGCAAGACGTGGAGGCCGTCGCGCACCACGAGGCGGGCGTGAAGCTGTCTGGTTCGCAGATCGGCGGCGGCGACGGTCAGCGCCGCCGGTGCGCCGCCCGGTCCCGAGAGGCTCCCGAACGCGGGACCCGCCCGGCCGTCGTTTCCGGCCGGCGCAACGACCAGCGTGCCGAGCACGGAGGCCCCCGCCGCGGCGCGCGCGAGCGGGCCGTCCTCGAAGGCTCCGAACGGCTCGGACAGGGGAATGAGCGCGATCCGGGCCGCGTCGTGCGCGTCGCCGTTCCCGTCCGGATCGACGGCACGGTCGAGCCCGGAGAGGATCTGGTCGGTGCGTGCGTAGAGGGCGAAGCGCCCCGAGGCGTCGCGCTGCCAGCCGCCGACGCGGATCGGGAGCACCGTCGCGCCGGGCGCGACTCCCGAGAGCCCGCCGCGCCCCGCACCCACGACGATGCCGGCCGTCTCCGTCCCGTGACGCTCGGCTGCGCCGCCCGGCCCCACGTGGGGGCGCCCGTCGATCGCCCCGCCCGCGACGTCCAGGCCGGTCAGCACGTGGCCGTGGAGATACGGAGAACGCGGGTCGACGCCGGTGTCGAGCAATGCGACGAGGACGCCGCTTCCGTCGAGGCCGACGAGCGAGGAGCGGATCGAGCCGAGGCCCGCGCTTCGCGGCCGCGGCCGCGAGGGGCGCCGTCGTCAGGCTCGCCGGATAGGCGGCACGCACCCGGTACACGCCGACGATCTGCGGCAGCCGCTCGAGTGCGACGACGGCGCTCGCATCGACCACGGCCGAGAAGCCGTTCAGGACCCGTGTGAAGCGGAGCTCCGGCTTGATGAAGATCCCCTGCGTGTCGAGCTTCAGCAGGACGTCCTGCTGGGCCGACAGCGCCTGTATCGTCCAGCGGCGCTCCTGGTCGTCGGTCGCCACTCCCCCGGCCTGCTGCACGCGCTGAGCGAGCGACGGCGCCCGCATGACGACGATCATCCGCTGGCCGAGCGCGACCTGGAGGCGGCGGCTGCCGACGAGCCCGCGCCAGCTCTCGGCCGGCGAAGCGGCGACCCGGGGCTTCGATGCACGGCCGGCCGAGGCGACGACCGAGGCCGCGACCACGACGGCGGCGAGCAGCACCGAGACGAGTACCAGCCTACGCGGCGGCATGGGCATCGAGCACGAGGAAGGAGGACGACGCGAGCGGCGTCACGAACCGCGCGGCCGACGCGATCATCGCCGCGTTGTCGGTGCACAGCTCCAGCGGAGCGAGCACGGCTTCCGGCAACGAGGCCCGCAGCTCGGAGTTCGCGGCGACGCCGCCGACGACGGCGATCCGCTCGTGCCCGAGCTGCTCGGCAGCGGCGCGTGTCCGTTCGACGAGCGCCCGCACGATCGCGCGCTGGTAGCTCGCCGCCAGGCCGGCGCGGTGACGCTCGAGCTCGTCGGCGGGAAGTCCGCGAACGGCGTAGAGCAGCGCTGTCTTCACGCCGGAGAACGAGAAGTCGAGCCCCTCCAGGCGCGCCACGGGAAAGTCGAAGGCGCGCGCGTCACCCTCGGCGGCGAGCCGGTCGAGCGCGGCGCCGCCCGGATAACCGAGCCCGAGCAGCCGCGCCCCCTTGTCGAACGCCTCGCCGGCAGCGTCGTCGATCGTCGTGCCGACCACGTGGTAGCCCGAGCGCTCGCGGACGTCGAGGAGCAGCGTGTGGCCGCCGGTCGCAAGCAGGCAGAGGAACGGCGGCTCGAGCGGCGCCGGGTCGAGATAGAGCGAGGCGACATGCCCGTGGAGGTGGTCGACAGGCGCGAGCGGCAGCCCTCTCCCCCAGGCCAGGGCCTTCGCAGCCGACACCCCGACGAGCAGCGCGCCGATCAATCCGGGGCCGCAGGTGACGGCGACGAGCTCGACGTCGTCGAGGGTCGCATCGGCTTCGTCGAGCGCCTCGCGGATCACCGGCGCGACGAGCTCGAGATGCCGGCGCGAGGCCACCTCTGGAACGACACCGCCGAACCGCGCGTGCAGGACGGCCTGGGAGGCGACGACGTTCGAGCGGATCTCGCCGTCGCGCGTGATCAGGGCAGCGGCCGTCTCGTCGCAGGACGTCTCGAGGCCGAGGATCATCCCCACGGCTCGGCCGGATCCCTCCACATGATCAGCGCGTCCTCGCGATTGTCCGTGTAGTAGCCGCGGCGGACGCCCTGCCCGCGGAAGCCGAGGCTCTCGTAGAGCTCGATCGCCGCACCGTTCGAGACGCGCACCTCGAGCGTGAAGCCGCGGCTCTCGTCGTCGGCGGTCAGCTCGAACAACGACGCGAGCAGGCGCGTCGCGATCCCCTGGCGCCGGCGCTCCGGCGCGACGACGAGGTTCATCACGTGCCACGCGTCGACGTAGCGCGAGACGATCACGTAGGCGACGAGGGCTTCGTCGACGAACGCGCCGAGGCAGATCGACGTGGGCTTGGCGATCTCGCCGACGAACATCATCCGCGACCAGGGCGCCGGCATCGAGCGCTTCTCGATCTCCTCGATCGCGTTCACGTCGTCGAGGACGAGCGGCTGGATGTCCAGCCCGCGGGTCGTACTCACGCGATCGCCCTCTCGGCGTCGGGGGCGCGCACGTAGATGGGCTCGACGAGGTCGGCGTCGCCGAAGTCGCGGGCGAGCAGCGCGTGGAAGCGGGCGCGTGGGAGGTGCACGAGGTCTCGGTCGGGTGGAATCTCGGCCCCTGCGGCCTCGAGCTCGGGGCGGTAGCGGATCGCACCGTCGCCGACCAGGACCGTCCCCGGCTCGAACGCAAGCTCGGCCGGCCGGCAGGCGACCGGCTCCCCGTCCCGGAGCGTGAACACCTCGCGGCGCTGCGCGTCGATCACCGGCAACGCCCCGGGCGAGCCGGCCGCGAGCGCGTCGAGCGTCGAGACGCCCGCGACGGGGATCCCGAGCGCGAGCGCCAGCCCGCGGGCGGCGGCGAGGCCGATGCGGATGCCGGTGAAGCTCCCCGGACCGGTGCCGACGACCAGAGCTTCCAGGTCGGCGGGCGCGTGAGCGGCCCCGCGGAGCAGCTCGTCGGCGTCGGCGAGCACCGTCGCAGCTCGAGAGGCTCGCTCTCCGAGCAGCTCGCCGTCGCGCACGAGCGCCGACGCGGCGACGGGAGTCGCCGTGTCGAAGGCGAGCACGAGCCCCCGGCGCATGAGCCTCAGAGTAGCCCGGCGAGCAGCTCGGGCTCGTCGGTCGAGAGGGCGATCGAACGCCGGTGCTCGTCCACGTGGCCGAGCTTCACCGTCAGGCGCGGCGGCGGCAGCCTTCCGCCGGCCCGCTCGGGCCACTCGACGAACACGATCGCGTCCTCGAAGTACGGCTCGAGCGCGCCCCAGTCGGCGTCGGTCAGCCGCTCGAAGCGGAACAGGTCGAGATGCGAGACGCCGTCGTAACGATGACCGATCGTGTACGTCGGGCTCGTCACCGGCCCCTCGACCCCCAGCGCCCGGCACGCACCGCGGACGAACGTCGTCTTGCCGGAGCCGAGCTCGCCGGAGACATACACGACGTCGCCCAGCGCGAGGCGAGCTGCGAGACGGCCGGCAAGGGCCTCCGTCTCCGCGGGCGACGGCGACACGATTTCGGGCACGCCGGGACGCTAGCTGTCGTGCCGGGACGCCAGGAGGCAGGCTAGAAGAGCCCGAGCTGGACGGCCGGCTCGGCGGGGGCGACGGCGGCCAGCACCGTCTCGGCCTCGAGTGCGACGGATGGATCGGGCGCCGCGAGCGTGCGGCCGATCAGCCCCGGGATGCGCCGGAAGTCCTCCTCGAGCACCTCGAGCATCCTCGGCGTGTAGAGCGCCGCGGCCGGGTGGTAGAGCGGATAGAGCAGCACACGGCGGTCGCCGAGCGTCACCTCCTGCTCCTGCCCGTGGATGCGGGTGATGCCGATCTCCTTGCCGGTCAGCTGCTTGGTCGCGTGGTTCCCGAGCGTCGCGATCAGCTTCGGCTCGATCAGGGCGATCTGCTTGAACAGATACGGCTCGCAGGTCTCCTTCTCGTCGGGCATCGGATCGCGGTTGCCGGGAGGGCGGCACTTGAGGACATTCGCGATGTAGACATCCGCTCGCGTGAGCCCGATGCCGTCCAGCAGCTTGTCCAGGAGCTTGCCCGCCTGGCCGACGAACGGGACGCCCTGCTTGTCCTCGTGGAAGCCGGGCGCCTCGCCGACGAACATCAGGTCGGCATCCGGGTTTCCGACCCCGAACACGACCTGCGTCCGCGTCTGCGCGAGCCGGCAGCGGGTACAGCCCGACGCCTCCTGCGCGAGCTGCTCGAGCCGAGTGAGCCGGTCGGCAGCGTCGTCCATCGGCGCGCAGTCTAGGCGCCCGCGCGGACGGATGCTCTCAGCCAGCGCGGTCGCGTAGCGAGTGCGCTAGTGGCCGCAGCCGCAGCTGCCGCCGCAGCAGCCGCCTCCGCCGCCGGTGGCCGACCGGAAGCTCGGCTGCGGGGCCTCGGCCTTCGTGGCGAAGACCGAGAACTGGCGGAGCACCTTCGTGGCGCCGCAATCCGGGCAGGCCGGCTGCTGGTCGCCGCGCACGAGCTCCTCGAAGTGCGACTCGCAGGACATGCACGCGTACTCGTAGATCGGCATGGCCCCAGTCTAGTCGACAGGCCCTTGTCGACCGGCGCTAGCGCGAGCGCGACCAGGTGGCCCTGAGGCCGCCGCCGCGCGTGAACGTGACGACACCGTGGGCCGCCTTCGGCCCGGAGACGGTCACCGAGCCGTCGGGCACGTACACGGGGCCGCTCTTCGAGAGCGTGACGTGAATCGTCCCGCTGACGGAAAGGCCCGTGACGTCGCTGTAGCGGACGAGCTGCAGCGACGACAGGTTTCCCGTCACCTTCCCGCCGGCGAGCCCACCCAGGGCGGTCCCGGCGATGATCGAGGCGGCCACCGCGTCCTCGACCGTCGTCCTGACGACGGTCAGTGTCCGTCCGCGAAGGCCGGAGCTGCCGCGCGCAGGCGGTGCCGTAGCGACCGATGCCGGGATCCTCCCCACTCCGGTCAGATACGGGCGCGCGAGTGGACAGCTCGCCGGAGGCACTCCACCGGCGAGCCAGGTCCTGACCGCGCTCGCCGCGCAGTCCGAAGGGTCCGTCGTCAGGACACTGTGGCCGACACCCGGCACGAGGAGCAGATGCCCCTGTGGGAACTGCGAGACGACCGAGGCCGCGTTCGACGTCGGCGTCCTCATGTCCAGCCCGCCGGAAAGCGCCAGGACCGGCACGTCGGGGAGCGGCCCCGCTGCAACGGGAGCGTTCCCGGACGGCGAGGGCCAGGACAGGCAGTAGGTCGCCGGACCGATCGCAGTCGCCCACGCCCCGAACGGGCCGGTCGCACCTCCGGGCAGGGAGGCGACGGCGCCGCTCAAGGCCTGCTGGCGATCAGGAAGGGCAGCACCGGGCTGCCACGGGAAGCGGCCGTCGTTGCACATCGTCGCCAGGAAGAGACCCTCACTGAACGACGCGGCGGCCGTTCTGAGCCCCCGGAACCCGTTCTGTCCGAACGCGGCGAGCCGAAGCAGCTCCTGCGGCCGCCCGGCGACCGCCCCGGCGACGGCCGACGGCAGCTCTGCCTGGAGGCCCGGGCTCAGGTCGGCGCTGACGACGATCCCGAGCAGCGTCTGCCCGTCGAGCACGATCGGCACGCGGACCCCCGAGGCGGACCGGACGCTCCCACGGATCGGATCGGTTGCGGCCCGGTTCGCCAGCGTGGCCACCTCTCCGGCGAGATCCGGAGCGACCGCGCGGCACGCGGCGGCGCCGCAGAGCGCGGACAGGCCGAGCGGAATCCCCTGAAGGGTGTCGAGCGCGAGCGGATCGGGACCCGCGACGGGGACCACGGAGTCGAGCAGGAGGCGCTCCACGTGATCTGCATGCGCCAGCGCGTAAGCGAGCTCGACCTTCGTCCCGTAGGACGTGCCCCACAGCGCCACCTTGTCGACGCCGAGCGCCTGCCGTACCGCGTCCACGTCCTCGGCGTTCGCTGCGGTCGTGTAGTAGGCCCGGGAGGGCCCGAGCCCGTTCCCGCAGGCGGCCACCTGCTGGGCCAGGATGACCGGATTCGAGCCGATCGCACAGAAGAGGAAGCCGGAGTTGCCGGCCCCGCGCGGGTCGAAGGTGACGATCGTGTAGCCGGGGAAGAAGGATTGCCAGAACCTGCCGAGATCGGCGAGATCGAACGCGAGCGCGCTCGCCTGCCCGGGCCCGCCGGCCAGCATCATCATCACGCCGCGCGGCACCCCCTTGGCCGGGAACTCCTCGACGGCGAGCGGGAGCGTTCCCGGCACCGCACCGGCCCAGTCGAGCGGGACGGTCACGGTGGCACAGAGCACACCGGACGTCCCGTGGCACGAGACGAAGGGGCTCGCCGCGGCCTCCGCTCCCGCGGTCCCCACCGTCGCGGTGACACCGATCGCGACGGCGACGCATGCCACGGTCGCGCCCCTCCTGATCACCGAGGCAGGGTAGCGAAGCTCAGGGGCCCGCCAACGAGCGCGCCGCGAAGGCCCTGGCGCCTGCGTTGGTGCACGTGCCGACACCGCCGGACCGGAGCGACTGGATCGCCCGCCGGACGGAGGGGAGGCTCGACTTCGGCGTGTCGTCCGCGTAGAAGAGCCCCGACTGCCAGCGGTCGAGGTTCGATTCGTCGCTGACGTGGAAGATCAGGAATCCGGCGACGGTCGGCTGGCAGGCCGCGAGCGCCACCGCCTCCGCGTAGTACTCGGCCTGCGTCGTCTCGTCGACGGGGCGTCCGGACCGAGGCTCGTTTCCCTTGTAGACCGGAGCCTTCGTCGCGGGGATGCGCGACTGGACGCCGAACTCGTCGTAGACGATCGGGAGAGTCGATCCTGTCTGCGCCGTCCCGCCGAACGCAATCGCCAGCAGCACGACGAGCTTCGGGTAGTCGGCGAGCGAGATCGTCGTCGTCCTCGGGTGAGCGAAGCTCGGCGACACGCTCGAGTTGTCCTCGTACGGATGGAGCGCGAACATGTCCATGATCGGCAGCTTCCGACCGCTCCGGCGGTAGGCCAGGCCGAGGTCCGTGATGAACGTCGTCGGGGAGTGCTTGCTCGACAGGACGGAATCGTTGCCGCGCGGCGACACGGCTCCGCCGATCACCGTGAGCGTCGGCGACACCGCCTTGAGTGCATCGTAGGTCCGCGCCAGCAACGCCTCGTAGGCCGGCGCCGCCACATCGGCTCCGCCGGCGCCGAATTGCGGCATCCAGAAGCGATTGATGTTCGGCTCGTTGCCGACGATGAAGCGGTGAACGGTCGGGAACGCCCTGGCGAGCGAGGCGGCGAAGGACGCGAAGTCGGATCGCGCCTGCGCCGTCAGGGGGGTCACGGAGCTGCCGAACGGGTAGACGGACAGGTAGACCGTGATGCCGTCGAGGTCCGCGGCGTCGACCGCGTTCTTCAGGCTCGCCAGATCCGCGGCGGTCGGCGCCGTCTGGCCGGTGCGCCACTGGGCGGTCAGGCGGATGGCATCGAGGCCGGCGAGCTTGGCGAGATCCATCTTCGTCTTGGCCAGGACGAGCGTCGGCGCCTTCGCATCGTCCTCGGCCGCACCGACGAACATCCCCGGCGACGCGTGCGCGACAACAGGAACCGCGAGCGCGGCAACAGTTGCGACGAGAGCGACGAGACGACCCATCCCGCTCGTTCCCTCGGCGCCACCGCGTGGGCTCTTGAGACGGGACTCCCTCGAACGAGCGAGCCGGGTAAGCTGCGACCTGCCCGGTATCCGCTACGGAACTGGAGCCTGACATGTTCGACAGCGTCACCGTCATCGGTGCCACCGGCCGCTCCGGCTCGGCCCTCTGCGCCCGCCTGCGGGAGCGCGGCGTCCGGCTGCTCGAGCACGACGGCGAGCTGATCGTCCTCTGCGTGCCGGATCGGGCGATTCCCGAGGTCGCGCGACGGATCGAGCCCGGCCCCTGGCTCTGCCACGTCAGCGGCGCCACTCCCCTCGCCGCGCTCGACCCGCACGAGCTGCGCTTCTCCGTCCATCCCCTGCAGACGCTCGTGAAGTGGCGCGGCGCGGAGCAGCTCGACGGAGCGTTCGGCGCGGTCACGGCGGAGAGCGACGCCGCCCGGGAGCGCGGCCTGTGGCTCGCGCGCACCCTCGGCCTGGAACCCTTCGACCTCCCCGACGAGAGCCGCGTGCTCTACCACGCCGGCGCGATGTTCGCGAGCGGCTACCTGGTCACGCTCCACCGGGCCGCCGTGTCGCTGTTCGAGCTCGCCGGCGCGCCGCCCGACGGCCTCGTGCCGTTGATGCAGCGCACGATGGAGAACGGTTTCGAGCTCACGGGCCCGATCGCGCGCGGCGACTGGGCGACCATGGACGCGCACCTGGAGGCGATCGGCGAGCGCAGGCCGGAGCTCGAGGCCCTCTACCGGGCGCTGGCGGAGGCAACGGTCACGTGAGGACACTCAGGACGATCCGCGAGATCCGGGACGCACTCACGCCGCTCCGCCCCGGCTCACGCGTCGGTCTCGTACCGACGATGGGCGCCTTCCATGCCGGCCACGAGTCGCTGCTCACGGCGGCCCGCGCCGAGTGCGACGTCGTCGTCGTCAGCCTCTTCGTCAACCCGGCCCAGTTCGGCGAGACGGCCGATCTGGACAGCTATCCCCGCAGACGAGGCGCGCGACGCCGGCATCGCGGCCGAGGCGGGCGTCGACCTCCTGTTCGCCCCGTCCGCCGGAGAGATGTACCCGGACGGCTTCCAGACCTGGATCGACGTCACCGAGCTCGGCTCGATCCTCGAGGGCGCCTTCCGCCCCGGGCATTTCCGCGCCGTCGCCACCGTCTGCTGCAAGCTCTTCAACATCGTCCGCCCCGACGCCGCCTACTTCGGCCAGAAGGACGCCCAGCAGGTCGAGGTCGTGCGCCGCCTGATCCGTGACCTCGACCTGGAGCTCGAGCTCCGTGTCCTCCCCACCGTCCGCGACGAGGACGGGCTCGCGCTCTCCTCCCGGAACGCGCTGCTCTCGCCGGAGGATCGTGAGCGGGCGGCCGTGCTGCCGCGCGCGCTCGAGACCCGCGACCCGGCTGCCGCCCGCCGCATGCTGAACGGCTTCGACGTCGACTACGTCGAGGTCGCACCTTTCGACCCGCCCGTCCTCGCCGCCGCCGTCCGGATCGGCGGCACACGCCTGATCGACAACGTCCCGCTGGAAGGAGCACGCCCATGAGCACCCGTCCGCGAAGGCCCGCACCCTCGACTCCCGCACCCGGCAAGCTGCCGCTGCCCGAGCTCGCCGAGATGAAGCGCCGCGGCGACCGGATCGTCATGGTCACGGCCTACGACGCGCCGAGCGGCCGGCTCGCCGACGAGGCCGGAGTCGACCTGATCCTCGTCGGGGACACGGCCGGAATGGTCATGCACGGCCATCCCTCGACGGTGCCGGTGTCGATGGACGAGATGGTGTTCATGTGCCGGTGGGTGACGCGCGGCGCCCGCCGTCCGATCGTGATCGGCGACCTTCCGTTCGGCTCCTACCAGGTCTCCGACGAGGAGGCCGTGCGGAACGCGATCCGGCTCGTCAAGGAGGGAGGCGCCGACGTCGTCAAGCTCGAGGGAGCAGGGCCGATGCTCTCCCGCGTGCGCGCGATCATCGAGGCGGGCATCCCGGTGATGGGTCACGTCGGGCTGACGCCGCAGACCGCCACCGCGCTCGGCGGCTTCAAGGCGCAGGGCCGGACGGCCGACAAGGCAGAGCGGCTGCACGACGACGCCCTCGCGCTGGAGGCGGTCGGCTGCTTCGCGGTCGTGCTCGAAGCCGTGCCCGCACCGGTGGCGTCGCGCGTCACGGCCGCGCTCCACGTTCCGACGATCGGGATCGGCGCGGGCGTCGACTGCGACGGCCAGGTGCTCGTCTGGCACGACCTGCTCGGCTTCACCGAGTCGACCCCCCGCTTCGTCAAGCGCTACGCCGAGATCGGCGACGAGATCCGGCAAGCGCTCGAGCACTATGCCGACGACGTCCGCGGCCGGCGCTTCCCCGAGCAGCAGCACACGTACGCGATGCCCGCAGACGAGCTGGCCGCGTTCGAGCAGTCGACGCGTCAGCGAGTGGACGCGTAAGCGAGGGTGCCGAACAGGATCGCGAACAGCGCCGCGACTCCGAACGCCGCCGCCGCCTTGCTCCACGGCCAGCGCTGGGTCTCCCGGATCCCGATCAGGACGAGCGCCAGCGTCCAGAGCAGGAAGAACGCGTCGATGCCGCGGAAGACGTCGACCCCTGTCCCGTGGTCTGCGCGGCCGCTCCTGAACACGTCGGCCCCGTAGATCGCAAGTCGGACGGGCCAGACGAAGACGAGCGCCAGGATGAAGGGGGCGGTCGCCAGTCCGGCGATGTGCCGGGCGAGCCTGTAGCCGGAGGTCGCACCGAGCCCGCGCGCGCCGAGGTAGAAGAGCGCGCCGCCGAGCCAGAAGTTGGAGAGCCCCACCACCATGCCGCCGATGATCGTCTCCACCGTGAGCGTCAGGCCGCTCAGCTCGCGGTAGTACTCGTACGGCGGCTCCAGCGCGACCAGCGACAGGAACATCGAGACACCGGCGACGAAGAGCACCGCGAGCAGCGGCTCCTGGAGCGCATCGGCCGCTTCACGCGACTCGTCCCGCAGGCCGGCGAAGAACGACCCGGGCGCGTAGAGAAGGCTCGGAAGCCGCGACCACCACCGGCGCTCCAACGCCTCCGGGCTTGACGGTGTGGAGGTGCTCACGGCGGCCAGCTTAGTGGCGTGCGCGTTCCGGCACAGAGCCGTCACGGACGTATGGCACCATGTATGGCACCATGGCCCGGATGCTGAAGACGACCGTGTATCTGCCTCCCGACCTCAAGGCACGGCTCGAGCGCGTTGCAGCCGAGCGGGGCCAGTCGGAGGCGGACGTGATCCGCACGGCGCTCGAGGCATTCACCGCGGAGGCCCGCCCGCGACCTCGGCTGCCCTTGTTCCGCCGGTGCGATCGAGACCATCAAGGACTGGGACAAGGCCATGGAAGGCTTCGGCGAGGATTGATCGTGGTCGACACCAGTGCTCTCTTCGCCCGACGGCGACAACCTCCGGGCACGCGGTTCCGCCGGGTACTCGACCGAGGAATCGCCTCCTCCGTGCTGTCGCCGTTCGTGCTCGCCGAGATCGACTACTTCCTGAGCCGTCGAGGGCGTCAACGCGGAGATCAGCTTCCTCGACGAGGTCGCTGCAGGCGCCTACAGCTTGGCCCGTTCGCGTCGGACGTCGATCACGCGAGCGGGATCCTCAAGCAGTACGCCGACCTGAAGATCGGGCTCACGGACGCCTCGATCGTCGTCCTCGCGGGCCGCTACGGGACGAACCGCGTGCTGACCTTCGACGAGCGTCACTTCCGTGCGCTGCGGACTCCGGCGGGCGAGCCGTTCCTGGTTCTGCCCGCAGACGCCTGAGCTGGACGCGCCGCGGCCTCACCCTGCCAGCCGGTAATAGACCTCGAGTCGATTGCCGCAGGGATCGCAGAAGAAGACGGCGTAGTAGTCCGGCCCGTAGGGCATTCGCTTCGGGCCGCTGATCTCTCGGCCGCCGGCGGCTTCGACCACGGCGGCGATGCGATCGACCTCGGCGGGCTCGGAGACCCAGAACGCGATCCGGTTCTCGTTGGGGACGTGATCGCCGCTCTCGGTGACCGCGAAGTACGCGGCGGAGGGGAGGTCGTCGTCGGTGGCGAACACCTTCCAGTCGTCGCCGTGATAGCGCCCGACGAAACCGAGAGCCGGCAGCAGGGCCTCGTAGAAGGGAAGCGCCTCGGCCACGGAGGAGACGCGGAGATCGACGTGGCCGAAGGGGTTCCGCGTCGCCACGCCCGCCTACGCGGCCGCGACTTCGAGCGCCGGCAGCACGCCGCGCAGGAAGCTCCCCGTGTACGAGCCCTCCACGCGGGCCACGTCCTCCGGCGTGCCCGCTGCGATCAGGTCGCCGCCTTCGTCCCCGCCCTCGGGGCCGAGGTCGACGATCCAGTCGGCCTGCTTGATCACGTCGAGGTTGTGCTCGATCACGAGCACCGTGTTCCCTGCGTCGACGAGCCGTTGCAGCACCTCGAGCAGCTTCTCGATGTCCGCGAAGTGCAACCCGGTGGTCGGCTCGTCCAGGATGTAGAGCGTCCGGCCGGTCGCCACCTTGCTCAGCTCCTTGGCGAGCTTCACGCGCTGCGCCTCGCCGCCCGACAGCGTCGTCGCCGGCTGGCCGAGCTTGATGTAGTCGAGCCCGACATCGTGCAGGGTCTGCAGCCGGCGGCGGAGCTTCGGGATCTTGGCGAAGAACTGCAGCGCCTCCTCGACCGACATCTCGAGCACGTCCGCGATCGCCTTGCCCTTGAAGCGCACCTCGAGCGTCTCGCGGTTGTACCGGCGTCCGTGGCAGGTCTCGCACGGCACGTAGACGTCGGGCAGGAAGTGCATCTCGATCTTGATCTGGCCGTCGCCCTTGCACGTCTCGCAGCGGCCGCCGCGCACGTTGAACGAGAACCGGCCGGGCTTGTAGCCGCGCACCTTGGCCTCGGGCGTGAGCGAGTAGAGCTCGCGGATCGGCGTGAACAGATCGGTGTACGTGGCCGGGTTCGACCGCGGCGTCCGGCCGATCGGCGACTGGTCGATGTCGATCACCTTGTCGAAGCACTCGATGCCCTCGACCGCGTCGTGGTCGCCCGGCTTCATGCGCATCCGGTGGAGCCGGTTCGCGAGCGCCTTGTAGACGATCTCGTTGACGAGCGTCGACTTGCCGGAGCCGGAGACGCCGGTGACGACGACGAACTTGCCGACCGGGAACTCGACGTCGATCCCCTGCAGGTTGTGCATGCGCGCCCCGAGCACGCGGAACGAGCCGCGGTCGTCCAGCCGCCGCTCGGGCACCGCGATCGTCCGCGTCCGCGACAGGAATTGGCCCGTCACCGAGCTGCGGTTCCGCTCCACCTTGTCGGCCGGCCCCTCGGCCACGACGTAGCCGCCGTGCTCGCCCGCGCCCGGCCCCATGTCCACGAGCCAGTCGGCCGAGCGCATCATCTGCTCGTCGTGCTCGACGACGAGCACGGTGTTGCCGAGGTCGCGCAGCCGCTCGAGCGTGCCGATCAGGCGGTCGTTGTCGCGCTGGTGGAGGCCGATCGACGGCTCGTCCAGGATGTAGAGCACGCCGACGAGCTGCGAGCCGATCTGGGTGGCGAGCCGCAGCCGCTGCGCCTCGCCGCCCGAGAGCGTGAGCGCCGCACGGTCGAGCGTCAGGTAACCGACGCCGACGTTGTCGAGGAAGCTGAGACGCTCGCGGATCTCCTTGATGATCCGCGCGCCGATCAGCTGCTCGACCTCGGTCAGCTCGAGCGCCTCGAGGAACTCGAGCGCGCGGGCCACGGAGAGCTTCGTGAACTGGTGGATGTTGCGCTCGCCGATCGTGACGGCGAGCACCTCGGGCTTCAGTCGCGCGCCCTTGCACGACGGGCAGGCCCGGAAGGACATGTACTCCTCGATCCGCTCGCGCTGCTGTGACGAGTCGGTCTCGCGGTAGCGACGCTCGAGGCTCTTGACGATGCCCTCGAAGGCGAGCATGTACGAGCGCTTCCGGCCCATGCGGTTGCGGTACTGGACGTAGACGCGGTCGCCTTCGGTGCCGTACAGGAACAGGTTCTGATGCTCCTCGCTCAGGTCCTGCCAGGGTGCCTCCAGGTCGATCTCGTAGCGGTCGGCGATCGCCTGGATCACGGACTCGTAGAAGCTGGTGCTGCCGACCGACCAGGGCACGAGCGCGCCCTCGCCGATCGAGAGCGACGGGTCGGGCACGAGCAGGTCGGGGTCGATCTCGAGCATCGCCCCGAGACCCGTACAGCGCGGGCAGGCGCCGTGCGGAGAGTTGAACGAGAAGATCCGCGGCTCGAGCTCGGGAAGCGAGACGCCGTGCTCGGGGCAGGCGAAGTTCTCGGAGAACAGCATCTGCTCCCCGCTGTCGACGACGTCGATCGCGACCAGGCCCTCGGCGAGCCCGGCGGCCGTCTCGATCGACTGGGACAAGCGCGGCCGGAGATCCGGCTTCATCACCAGCCGGTCGACCACGACCTCGATCGAGTGCTTGAACTTCTTGTCGAGCTCGATCGTCTCCTCGAGCAGCCGCTGCTCGCCGTCGACCTTGACGCGCGTGAAGCCGTCGGAGCGCAACTCTTCGAGGACGTCCTTGTACTCGCCCTTGCGGTCGCGTACGACCGGCGCGTTGACCGTGAACTTCGTTCCCTCGGGCAGCCGCAGCACCTGGTCGACGATCGCGTCCAGGCTCTGGCCGGCGATCGGGCGCCCGCAGACCGGGCAGTGCGGCCGGCCGACCCGCGCGTAGAGCAGGCGCAGGTAGTCGTAGATCTCGGTGACGGTGCCCACCGTGGAGCGCGGGTTGCGCGAGGTCGTCTTCTGGTCGATCGAGATCGCCGGCGAGAGCCCGTCGATGGAGTCGACGTCGGGCTTCTCCATCATCTGCAGGAACTGGCGCGCGTAGGCGGAGAGCGACTCGACGTAGCGCCGCTGGCCCTCCGCGTAGATCGTGTCGAAAGCGAGGCTGGACTTGCCCGATCCGCTCAGCCCGGTGATGCAGACGAGCGAGTTCCGCGGCAGGCGGACGGTGATGTCCTTGAGGTTGTGCTCCCGCGCCCCGTGAACGACAAGCTCTTCCCGGCTCATAACCAAGCCAGTCTACCGAGCCGTATCGGACGGGAACGTATGTTCTGTTCGACGCTGCGAGACGCTCACTCCGGCCGTGGAACAGCCGCGCCACCAAGGGAAGGGGGTACACGGGGGAAACCGGTCGTTCTGCCCGTGCTTAGGCGGCGAGACGCTCGACCAGGTCGCGCACGCGCCGCGGGTCGGGCACGTACTCGACCTCGAGCGGGCCCGCCTGCAGCGTGCCGTAGCCGAGCACGCGGCCCGGAAGCGACTGGTCGAGCGAGACGATGCGCAACGAGCGGAGCATCACCGCCGACGCGCGCCGGTGCACGACGCCGTGCACCAGGAAGACCTTCTCGGTCGTGACGACGAGCCTCGTCCGGTCCCAGCGCACCACGGCGACGAGGGCGATCACGGCTGCGATCGCGAGCACGAGCGCACCCGCCACGGGAACGGGCCAGGGGAGCGCCAGCAGCAGGATCCCGCCCGCGGCGAGCAGAAGCGCGCGGGAGAACGGACGCGCGAGGACGGCGCTGTGCCGGCGCGCGTCGAGGCAGACATGCTCCTCGGGACGGATTCCCACGCTGACGGCTTCGGCGGCGTTCCCGCCATTCCTCTTGCCCGCGCCGAGCCTTCGGCTATCGTCGGAAGGTGGAAACACGGCGTGAGCGGGTCGTTCGCAACTGGCCGGCCGTCTTGCTATCCGTGGTTGCCATCGTCCTGATTCCGTGGGCGATCGCGATCGGCCTGCTCCTGCCGTCGCGCCAGGTGGCCGACCACTGGGACGCCGCCTGGACGGGGTTCGACATCATTCTCGCCGCGTCGCTCCTGGCGACGGCGTACGTGACGTTGAAGCGTCGCGACCTGGTGCAGGTGTTCGCCCCGATCAGCGGCACGCTGCTCCTCTGCGACGCCTGGTTCGACGTGCTGACCGCGTCGACCGGGACCGACCTCGAGATCGCGATCCTGCTCGCCGTCTTCGGAGAGGTGCCGCTCGCGATCATCTGCTTCCTGCTCGCGGCGGGCACCACCGGATCGCTGACGAGGGCTAATGCCAGGCTTGTCGTCCGCCGATTCAGGCTACTGTAGGCGTCGCGCCCGCGTCGCCCGCCCCCGCGCAACACCATGATCAGACTCGAACGACATGAGCTCGGCCCACGCGTGCGCGTGCTCGGCTACCGCGTCCACGAATGGCAGCTCGGCGTCGGCGTCGCCGCGCTGGGATGCGCGCTGCGACTGGCCGGGGTCGTGGACGACGCCGGAGCCGCACTGCTCGCCGCCGGTGCCTGCTGGCTCTTCGTCAAGGACTGGCACGACCTCTTCCCCTCCCGGCGCGACACCGCCTCCTGGCGGCCCTTCCTGCACAAGCGCGTTGCGGCCCTCCGCGAGGCGCGCCGCGGCGACGGGCTCCCCGGTCTCGCCGCAGCGGCGGCCGCGATCACCGGGATCGTCAACATCTGCTCCGCGCTGACGCCGAGCGTCTCCTGGCGCGGCCACCTGCTTCTGCAGGTCGAGCCGGTCAGCGCCCTCCCCGTCTTCCACGTGCTGGCGCTCCCTGCGAGCGCGGCGCTGATCGTCACCGCCTTCTACCTCGCCCGCCGGCGGCGGCGTGCGCTCCACGCGGCGCTCGCCTTCCTCGTCCTGCTCGGGACGTTCGACGTGCTGAAGGGACTGGACGTCGAGGAGGCCGCTCTGTCGTTCGCCGTGGCCGGGCTGCTGTGGTGGGGACGAGACGCGTTCTACGTCCGGCACGACCCGATCAGGCTGCGCGGGGCGGCCTGGCGCGTGCCGGCGATCGTGATCGGCGCCTATTCCCTGACCGCCCTCGCGGCGGCGATCGCCGCTCCCCACGCCGGGCTGTCTGCGATCCGGCGCGAAGCCGCCGACCTGCTCCTTCTCGACCAGGGGCCGATCCGGTTCGGCGACGAGCTCGGCTGGGTGCCGCTCGGCGCCGGATTGCTCGGGATGCTCTCGCTGCTCGCGATCGCCTACGTGGTCTTCCGCCCGCTGGCGGCGCCGCGCAGCCTGCCCGACGGCCAGGCAAGGCGCACGGCGGTGGAGCTGGTGCGGCGCCACGGCTCAGACACGCTCTCCTTCTTCAAGCTGCGGCGCGACGCGCGCTACCTCTTCTCGCCGGACGGGCGCGCCTTCGTCGGCTACCGGATCGAGAACGGCGTGCTGCTCGTCTCCGGCGACCCGGTGGGGCCGGACGCCGCTCTGCCCGAGCTCGCCCGCGAGGTGTGCCGGTTCACGGAGCTGCACGGGCTCGGGCTCGGAGTGCTGGGCGCAAGCGAGGGAATGCTGGAGCTGTGGCGCGAAGCAGGCTTGCGGACGCTCTACATCGGCGACGAGGCGATCGTCGAGACGTCGAGCTTCTCGCTCGAGGGCCGGACGATCCGTAAGGTGCGCCAGTCGGTGTCGCGGCTCGAGAAAGCCGGCTATCAGGCGACGCTCGTGGACGTGGCGGCCCTCGACGAGCCGACGACCCGCGAGCTGGAGCGGGTCTCGCGCCTCTGGCGTGACGGCCAGGCAGAGCGCGGGTTCTCCATGGCGATGGACTCCCTGCGCTGCGAGGAGCACTGCGACGGGGCCGTCGTGGTCGCCCGGGACGGGGAAGGGCGCATCCGCGGGTTCATCCACTTCGTCCCCTCCTACGGCCGCCCGGCAATGTCGCTGTCGTTGATGCGCCGCGACCGGGAGACGCCGAACGGATTGATGGAGTTCCTCGTCGTCCGCGCGATCGAGTTGCTCCGGGACGCGGACGTTGAGGAGGTGTCGCTCAACTTCGCCGCGTTCGCGCGCTTCATGCACCGTCCCCGCAACCCGGTCGAGCGGCTCGTCGGCCGCGTCGCCCGCCTCGCGAACCCGTACTTCCAGATCGAGAGCCTCTACCGCTTCAACGCGAAGTTCCAGCCTCGCTGGGAGCCCCGCTACCTGGCCTACGAGCGCGCCAGGAGGCTGCCGCGCGTCGGGCTGGCGGCGATGTGGGCCGAAGGACAGCTGCCCAAACCCGCCATTCGGTAGTGCCTATTCGGCGCTCGACGCTCGTCCTGGCGTGGTGGGTCGCGGCGGGTCTCGCCGAGCTGACGATCGCGATCGTGCTGCTCGCCTACGGCTACTGGTACACGATCTTCGGCACCGCTCCGGCGACGGCAGTCTGCGTCTATTTCGCGCTCCAGGAACGGCGCCGGGCGCAGTCGAGCACCGGCCAGAGCCAGTAGGGTGCCTCCAACTGTGGGACGCGAGTGTCCTGCGCCGACGAAGGAGCACCCATGTACGCAACGGTCAGGCACTACCCCGATCCAGAGCTTTCCGAACAGCTCAGAGCCCGCGCCGATGACGTAGCGGCGATCGTCGCCGGGATTCCGGGCTTTCGCTCCTACACCCTGATCCACGGCGACGACGGGACGATCTCCGTCACCGTCTACGACGACGAGGCGAGCGCCAAGGCGTCGAACGAGGCCGGCGAAGACCTGGCTCGCCGAGAACATGCCCGGCGTCACTTCCGACCACATCGCGGGCGGAGAGGTCGTCCTCTCGCGGTAGGAGCCCCCGCGTCAGAAGGGTCCGCGCCGGAAGGCTTCGCGCTAGACGGCTTCGCGCTTGCCGCGGCGGCTGAACACGATCCCGCCCAGCGTGAACCCGAGGCCGAAGGTGCCGACGGCGAACGCGCCGATGGCGATCGTCTTGCGCCACTGGGAGAGCCGCCGCCAGCGGGAGAGCGCCGCCTCTTCCTCGCTCGTCAGCGACTCGCCGCGGCGGCGCTTGCGAATTGCGCCGCCTGCCCGCAAACCGAGGTAGAGATCGTCGAAGAGCTCGGTCGGCTCGGTCATGAGATGAGTGTATAGCCTGCCCCGGCCGTGCCTACCCGTCTGATCCACGTCTCGGACCTGCACGTCGGCGCCCGCGAGGAGCAGCCGATCGAGCCCGCTCTGCAGGAGCTCGTCGGCCGCTTGGCCCCGCAGCTGATCCTCGCGACCGGCGATCTCACGCACCGCGGGAGGCCGGCCGAGCACGAGCGCGCGGCGGCATTCCTCGGGAGCCTCGGGCCCCCGGTCCTGGCCGTCCCCGGCAACCACGACATTCCGCACGCCTTCCCCGCCCGCTTCACGCGGCCCTGGCTCGAGTTCGAGCGACGCTGGCAGACGACCGAGCCCGTGTTCAGCTCCGACGAGTTCCACGTGGTCGGGCTCAACTCGGCACGGCCCTGGCGTCACCAGTCGGGAGGCCTGACCGCAGCCGCACTGCGGCAGGCCGCCGAGAGGCTCGGTGAAGCCCCGCCCTCGGCGCTCCGCATCGCCTGCCTGCACCACCACCTGACGGGAGCGCCCTGGCGATCGCGCAAGCGGCCCGTCGCACGGCGCGCGCACGTCCTCGGAGCGCTCGTCGATGCCGGCGCCGAGCTGATCCTCTCCGGGCACATCCACCAGTCGGCGGCAAGCGAGCGGCGCGAGTTCGAGGTCGGGCGGGCCGGCGAGCGCAGCGTGACGATCGCGATCGCGCCGGGCCTCGGCCAGCCGCGGCCCAGGCGCCGCGGCGAGGCACGCGGGCTGCACGTGATCGAGAGCGGCGACGGCGAGCTCTCGATCGAGACGCTGATCTACGTGGACGGGGCGTTCACGTCGATCGCGACGCGCCGGTACCCGCGCCGGACGCGAACCATCTAGCTCTGCTGCGGCTCGTCGCCGCCGAGGATCTTCGCCCTCTTCTCCCGGTACTCCTCGTCGGTGAGGAGACCGTGCGCCTTGAGGTCGTCGAGGCCCTTGAGCAGCTGTGCCCTCCGGATCGCGTCGCTGAACGACGGGCGCGGCTTGTTCGGCCTGCCGATGCCGAACCCCCGCGTCGGCGCCTCGTGCGCCTCGGGACCCAGGATCGCCCGCTGCTGGATGAAGTGCCGGTAGGCGATCACGAGCAGGATCGAGACGAGGATGGAGGCCAGCTCGATCGTGAAGTAGTCGGCGCGAGACGGGTTCTCGTTCGCATGCAGGACAGCTGCGGTGATGCCGCCGCCGATCGCCGAGCCGCCGAGGCCTATGAAGACCGTGAGCCAGATCGGCATCGGATCGGGGCCCGGGACGGCCCAGCGCGCCAGCGCTCCGAAGACGAAGCCCGAGATCGCAAGGAGGAGGATCGCAGCGAGCATCAGTGCAGATCGTTCGCGAGAGTCTCCCAGGGGACGAAGACGACATGGCCGAGACTCGCGTCGCCGCGTCGGAACCGCATCGGAGAAAGTCCCTATTCAGGCCGTCGCGCGGGCGAACCGTTCCCGGGCGCGAGCTCGCGCCCTCGCAGCCTCGACCTCGCGATCGCGCGGCGGCGCGGAGGTGACGAGCTCGCGAAGCAGGCGGGACGAGACCTCGGCAACTGCGTCGACCGCACGCTCGAACGCCGCCTCGTTCGCCTTCGACGGCTTCGTCGAACCACTGATCTTGCGCACGTACTGCTGCGCCGCAGCGCGTACCTCGTCCTCGGTGGCGGGCGGCTCGAAGTTGTAGAGCGTCCTGATGTTCCGGCACATGGGCTGGCTCCTCTCAGCGGAAACGAGAACCCCGACGCGGGTCAATCTAGCGAGCCGACGATCCGGGTAGCCTTGAAGCGTTCCGAAAACGAACCGGCGAAGGGCGTTGCTCCGGCGACGTTCGCCTCGCCGGTCCTCCACACGAAGGCAGGTGCCACTAGATGAAGAAGACCCTTCTGCTGCTCGCGACCGGGTGCGTGCTCCTGGCGACCAGCGCCGCGGCCTCGGCGGCCAGTCCGAGCGCCTACCGGGCGAAGGTGAACGGGATCTGCAAGGTGGGTGTCGCGAAGATCAACGCAGTTCCGGCTCCCACATCCGCCAAGGGCTACGTGGCCTACCTCGACACGGAAGCCAAGCTCTCGGTGCAGCTCCTGAAGCAGATCATCGCGGTCACGCCCCCGAAGAGCCTGCAGCCGGCCGTCCTGGCCGCGCTCAAGCTCCAGGGCAAGCTCGTCGACGCCGTCATCGTGGTCCGCGACAAGATCAAGAACGGCGCCGATCCGGTGAAGACCCTGAAGGCGGCGACGCCGGCCCTGAACAAGATCAACAACCAGGCCAACGCGGCCTGGCGCAAGGCCGGGCTGAACGCCTGCGCCGGCTAGCGCCTCGCTGCTCCCGCTTCGGTCTCGACGGCCCGCCCCGGCGGGCCGTCGGCATAATGGCCACGGTCACCGCCTGCCGCTCGCGGCGCAGTACGGCTAGCCGTACCACCGGATACGGGGTCGCCCTACCGACGGGGCCCCGCCCGACTGGCACGCTGGCCGATGAGGTTTCGAGGCCTGCTCCGGTCTCGAGGGGGAATGGAAACGCCGAGAAGGGGAATGAGTATGGACGCCGTGAGGCCTACACGCCCGAGCACCAACGGTACGGACGCCGGATTCCTCGGCCGTCTCGCGCACGTCGTAACCCGCCGACGCTGGCCCGTGATCGCGGCCTGGATCGTGCTGACCCTGATCGGCGGCGTCGCGGCAGGCAAGCTGTCGAGCCGCTGGTATCAGAGCTTCTCGATCCCGGGCAAGTCGGCGTATGAGGCGAGCCAGCGGACGCTGACGGCGTTCGGGGTCGGCGTGCGGCCGCCGGATGTCGTCGTCTTCCACACGGCGGGGGACGCGACCAAGAGCGTCGCGATCAAGCAGGCGATGCAGCGGGCGGCAGCGACGATGCCTGGCGCCTTCACCAGCTCGTACTTCACGACGAACCACAACCCGATGTACGTCTCGGCCGACCGGCACACCGCCTTCATGGAGGTCTATCCGCCCGGGAGGGCGAAGTTCGACACCAAGAGCGGCGCCAAGCAGTTGCGCGCGGCCGCGGCGGCGGGGCTGCCGGCCGGAATCACCGTGAACGTGACCGGCCACGATCCGCTCGAGGAGGCGTCCTCGCACGGCGGCGGCGGGAGCTCGAGCGTGCTGCTCGAGGCGATGATCGGCGGCCTCGGGGCGCTCGTGATCCTGCTGTTCGTGTTCGGCACGCTGCCGGCGGTGCTGATGCCGATCGTGGTCGCCGTGGCGGCGATCCTGAACACGTTCACGCTCGTCTGGGGCCTGACCTACATCACGAACGTGTCGATCATCGTCCAGTTCCTGATCGCGCTGGTCGGGCTCGGTGTCGCGATCGACTACTCGCTGCTCATGATCTTCCGCTTCCGCGACGAGCTGCGCGAGGGCAACGACGTCGAGCCGGCGCTGGTCCAGACGATGACGCACGCCGGCCGGTCGGTGATCGTCTCCGGCTCGACGGTGGCGGTCGGCCTGCTGTCGATGCTGGTGTTGCCGCTGCCGTTCATCCGCTCGATCGCGATCGGCGGCATGCTGATCCCGGCCGTCTCGGTGCTGGCGGCGATCACGCTGCTACCGGCCCTGCTCGCCACGCTCGGCACACGCATCAACAGCGTCCGCGTGATGCCGAAGCGGCTCGTCGACCAGGGCCACCCCGAGGACGGCGCCTGGGGGCGCTGGGCGCGCTTCGTCGTCCGGCGGCCCTGGCCGGTCGCGATCGCCGGCCTGGCGGTGGTCGCGCTGCTCGTCGGGCTGGGGACGCAGATGAACCCGAACGAGGCGCAGCTGAAGAACTTCCCCGGCACCGGCACGGCGATCGCCGGACGGCAACAGCTCGCCGACGCCGGGCATCAGCCCGGGCGTGATGAAGCCGATCTTCGTCCTCGTCGAGCACGGCGGCAACGCGCAGGCGATCGCGGCGAAGCTCGGCAGCGTGGACGGCATCGTCGGCGCGAGCGCGCCGGCGGACTGGCGGCGCGGCGGCTCGGACTCGCTGGTCGAGGCGTTCCCGGCGGTCGACGGGTCCGCCCCCGGCATCCAGGGGATCATCGATCGCACGAATGCCGCCGTGAAGGGAACGGGCGGAACGGTCACGGGCGTCGCCGCGGTCGATCGCGACTTCGTGCACGCGATCTACGGCAGCTTCCCCTACGTGCTCGCGTTCGTGGTGATCCTGACGCTGATCCTGCTCACGCGGGCGTTCCGCTCGATCGTGCTGGCGGTCAAGGCGGTCATTCTCAACCTGCTCTCGCTCGCGGCCTCGTTCGGGATCATCGTCTTCATCTTCCAGGAGGGCCACGGCTCGTCGCTCTGGAACATCAGCGCCACGCAGGCGATCACGGCCTGGATCCCGCTGATGGTCTTCGCCTTCCTGTACGGCCTCTCGATGGACTACGAGGTATTCATGCTCACGCGCATGCGCGAGGCCTACGACGAGACCGGCTCCACCGACAAGGCGATCGAGCTCGGCCTGTCCCGCACCGGCAAGCTCGTCACCAGCGCGGCGCTGATCCTGATGTTCGCCTTCCTCGTGCTCTCCTCGAGCCCGGGCTACGAGATCAAGGTGTTCGCGATCGGCCTCGCCGCCGGGATCATCTTCGACGCCACGGTGATCCGGATCCTGCTCGTCCCGTCGCTGATGAAGCTGCTCGGCGAGTGGAACTGGTGGATGCCCGCCTGGACGGCAGCCGTCCTCCGCGTCCGCAGTCCCGAGCCGGCCCCGGAACCGGCAACGGAGAACGCCTAGCGAGAACCTCTCGGCGGCCCGCTTCGGCGGGCCGCCGGCACAGGAGTGTCGGCCCCGAGCTCGTCGGCCTGGCCAGAGAGCGCTAGGTCGCCCACGGCAGCTCGGCCCACGACTCCGGCCGCTCCGGGCGCGATCGCGTGAACCGCGCGTACGCCTCTTCCGGCGACGGCGTCGTCGTGTCGACGCTCGCGCCGTACCGGCCCGCGAGCTCGGAGACCGGGTAGAGGAGCTTCTCGTCCTCGCTCCGCCTGCCCGTCATCAGGATTACGCACGGCCCGCTGCCGGCGCCGACGAAGACGTGCTCTGTCCCCGGCGGGCAGTGGAAGAAGTCCCAGGCGCTCAGGCGGCGCTCGTCGCCGTCGACGAGCAGCAGGCACTCGCCGTGGAGGACGAGGAAGTCCTCCTGGAGCGACTCCGAGTGGTAGAGGCAGTTGGGCTGGCCGGGCGCGAGCACGCGGAGGTTGAGGCCGAGCTCAGCGAACCCCGCCTCGCGGCTCTCGAAGCTGCAGCTCGAGCCGAACGCGTCATGCGTCGACCACGCGGCCTCGCGGACGTTGACGACGAACCAGCCGTCGTCTGCAGGCTTCAGGCCGGAGGGGCCCTCCTCGAGACGCGCTTCGTTCGCCATCGTGCTCCTTTCGACTGGAAGAAGGACCGGTTTCCGGCTCGGTGACGTCGATGTACAGCTATATCAATCGCGGCACTGCACAAGGTGGCGCAAATGGGGAGCAGGTCACGGTGGTGACGTAGCCCGGCGGAGGCGTCAGGACGCCCAGGAGCTCGCGATGAAGCGCCTGCGTGGGCGGGCTCGGCGTGGCGCCGAGCTCTTCCCGGAGCAGCGTGCGCAGCTGGTCGTAGACGCGCAGCGCCTCGGCCGCGTTCCCCTCTTCCCGCAGCGTGCGCATCAGGAAGCGGTAGCCGCTCTCGCGGTAGGGCATCGCGGCGATCAGCGCCCGCGACGAGCGCTTGGCTGAGTCGAGCTCGCTCCCGCCCAGCCCAAGACCCGACGCGGCGATGCACTCGTGTGCCCGCAGGGCGATCTCCTCCAGCTCGCGCCGCTCCTGCTCGACCCACGGGGCGTCCTCGCCCGGAAGGAAGCCGCGGGCAGCGGTGTGAAGAGCCACTCGAGCCGGGCCCCACGCCTCGGCCCAGGCCTCCCGCCGAACCGCCGCCTCCGCGCGGTGGATCGCCTCCGACGCGGCCTCCAGATCGACGAACGCCCCCGCGGGAAGCTCGAGCCGCACTTCGCCACGCGCGGGCAGGACCTCCGCTCCGAGCAGTCGTCTCAGCTTCGAGAGCAGGGCACTGAGAGCCGACTCGGCGGCATCCGGGAGCCGATCGGGCCAGATCGCCTCCAACAGTTCGTCTCGCCGCACGGGCCGGAGGCGATTCACGGCCAGGTAGACGAGCAGCCGCCGCCCCTGCCGCCCGGGCAGCTTGTCTTCGACGCGACGTCCGTCGATCTCGACGACCAGCCGCCCGCAGAGCTGGAGCCTCGTCTCGCCTGCCAAGATTGCGCCAACCTACTCCCAAGCCCGGGGCGTGACAATGCCACCGTTCGGAATCGACGAACGGAAGGGAGGCGGGAAGATGAGCAAGCTGATCAACTGCGAGTGCGGGCGCGTCGTTACCGGCGACACGGACGAGGAGCTCGTGGCGAGCGTCGAGGAGCACGTCCAGAGCGACCATCCCGATCTGGTCGGGAAGCTCGGCCGCGACGACATCCTCGCCATGGCCGAGGAAGCGTAGGACCTGCGCCCCGCGGCCCGCTCCGGCGGGCCGTCGGCGTCTTAACCGGCTGTGACCGCCATCAGCTCGCGGCGGAGCTCCTTGATCTCGTCCCGCAGCTTGGCCGCGTACTCGAAGCGGAGCTCCTCGGCGGCGACGTACATCTCCTCCTCGAGCGTGACGACGAGCTTCTCGAGCTCCTCTTGGCTCAGCCCCTCGACGTCGCGCTTGCCGCGGCGGCGGCGCGTCGGCACGTGCGGCTGCTCGAGCGCCAGGAGCTCGGCGATGTCGGACACGCCCTTGACGATCGACTCCGGCGTGATGCCGTGCTCCTCGTTGTACGCGAGCTGCTTGACGCGGCGGCGGCTCGTCTCGTCCATCGCGCCCGCGATCGCCTCCGTCACCTTGTCGGCATAGAGCAGCACCTTGCCGTTGACGTTGCGCGCCGCGCGGCCGATCGTCTGGATCAGCGCCGTCTTGCCGCGCAGGAAGCCCTCCTTGTCGGCGTCGAGGATCGCGACGAGCGTCACCTCGGGCAGGTCGAGGCCCTCCCGGAGCAGGTTGACGCCGACCAGCACGTCGTAGTCGCCGAGCCGCAGCTCGCGGATGATCTGGATCCGCTCCAGCGTGTTGATCTCCGAGTGCAGATAGCGCGCCTTGACACCGGCCTCGAGCAGGTAGTCGGTCAGGTCCTCGGCCATCTTCTTCGTCAGCGTCGTGATCAGGACGCGCTCGCCGACCTCCTCGCGCCGGCGGATCTCGTTCAGGAGGTCGTCGATCTGGTTCTTCGTCGGCCGCAGCTCCACTTCCGGGTCGACGACACCCGTGGGACGGATCAGCTGCTCCGAGATGACGGTGGAATGGCGCAGCTCGAACGAGCCGGGCGTGGCCGAGACGAACACCATCTGCGGCACCTTCTGCAGGAACTCGTCGAAGCGGAGCGGCCTGTTGTCGAGCGCCGAGGGGAGCCGGAAGCCGTACTCGACCAGCGTCTGCTTGCGCGAGCGGTCGCCCTCGTACATGCCGCCGATCTGGGGCACGGACTGGTGCGACTCGTCGATGAAGACGACCATGTCGTCCGGGAAGTAGTCGATCAGCGTGAACGGGTGCGACCCGGGCGGGCGGCCTTCCAGGTGCCGCGAGTAGTTCTCGATCCCGGAGCAGAAGCCGAGCTCCTTCATCATCTCCAGGTCGTACTCGGTGCGCTGCTTGATCCGGTGCGCCTCCAGCATCTTCCCCTGCTCCTCGAACAGGCGCACCTGCGCGGCCAGCTCGGCGCGGATGTCGCCGAGCGCGCGCTCGATGGTCGGCTTCGAGGTCACGTACTCCGTCGCCGGCCAGATCACGAGGTTGTCGAGCTTGGCGTACACCTCGCCGGTCAGCGGGTCGAAATGGGTGATCGCCTCGACCTCGTCGCCGAAGAACGAGACGCGGTAGGCGGTCTCGATGTTGGCCGGCTGCACCTCGACGACGTCGCCCTTGACGCGGAACCGGCCGCGGCCGAGCACCGAGTCGTTCCGCACGTACTGGCTCTCGATCAGCTTGCGCAGGGCCGCGTCGCGGTCGTGCGTCTCCCCCACCTCGAGGACGAGCACGCGCTCGCGCCACTCCTCCGGCGAGCCGAGGCCGTAGATGCAGGAGACCGAGGCGACGATGACGACGTCGCGGCGCGTCAGAAGGGCGGAGGTGGCGGCGAGGCGCAGGCGCGCGATGTCGTCGTTCTGGGACGAGTCCTTCTCGATGTAGAGGTCGGCCTGCGGGACGTACGCCTCGGGCTGGTAGTAGTCGTAGTAGGAGACGAAGTACTCGACCGAGTTGTCGGGGAAGAACTCGCGGAACTCGTTGCAGAGCTGGGCCGCGAGCGTCTTGTTGTGGGCGATCACGAGCGCCGGCCTGCCGACCTTCTCGATGATCCACGCCATCGTCGCCGTCTTGCCCGTGCCCGTGGCACCGAGCAGCGTCTGGTACTGGTCGCCCGCGGTGAGGCTGCGCGAAAGCTCCTCGATCGCCTGCGGCTGGTCGCCCGTCGGCGCGTAGACGTCCGTGGTCCTGAACGCGGCCATGGGAACAAGGGTATCCAGCGTGTCAGCCCTCACTCCGGCCCGGTTCGCGGCGGACGGGTCTGTTGCTCCGGCTAACCCCCGTACTGCCTGCGCTCGGCCGAGGTCAGGACGCTGCCGGTCGCCGCAAGGTGCGCTCGAGCAAGGCGGAGCAGGTCGTCGGGCCCTCCGCACAGGGTGCAGCGATAGGTGCGAACCGTGCCGTCCTCGCTCGCCGCGAGGACGATCCGGCTCGTCGGGTCGAACATCGCCGTCGTCAGGGGCTTCGTCGGGCCGCCGATCCCGAACTGGAAGAAGGGGTTCTGGACGCCGGGCTGCCAGAGCTGCGCAGATTGCGGGCCGACGGTGACGATCCAGCGCCCGTCGGGGCTGAGCTCGCCGTCACGAACCGTGCCGAAGTGCCAGCGGAGCAGCTGGACGGGCTCGCCCGTGCTCACGTTCCAGAGCCGAGCGTCGCGGTCTTCGCTCGCCGTCAGCAGAGAGCGTCCGTCCGGGCTGAACGCGACCGACGTCACGGCCTTGGTGTGGCCAACGAGCTGGTGGAGCAGCCGTCCGGTTCGAGCGTCCCAGATTCTTGCGGTCGCGTCCCGCGACGAGGTCGCGACCAGCTTTCCGTCCGGGCTGAACGCGACGTCCGTCAGCGCCCGGCGGTGGCCGCTCAGCTCGCGCAGAAGGCGTCCGCTGCGCGTCCAGAGACGTGCAACACCGTCCGTGCCGCCGGTCGCGACCTCGGAGCCGTCGGGCGACAGGGCGACGCTCGTGACGACCACGGGCTGGGTGATCGCGAGCGAACCCTGACGCTGAGGCGGGGTGACGAACGCGACCCGTCGGCCGAAGGCGACTGCGATCAGCTTTCCGTCCCTGCTGACCGCCACGTCCGTCAACCGGCT
This sequence comes from uncultured Actinomycetes bacterium, assembly GCA_963742925.1. Lineage (GTDB taxonomy): Bacteria > Actinomycetota > Thermoleophilia > Gaiellales > Gaiellaceae > PALSA-612. Next base: position 100,577 of record CAVUNV010000008.1, read on the forward strand.
CGCGAACGGGATGCTCTTCTCGACGTGCCCGTCCGAGCCGCGGACGATCCGAAGCACGCCTCCCGGCCCGGCGACGGCGATCTCGCCCGGCCCGGCGTACCGCGCCGCGACCACGCCTCCGGGCTCTCGCGCCACGACGCCCAGCGTGGGCTGGGACGGATCCCACAGGCGCGCGGTGTGGTCGTCACTCCCGGTCAGCACCTGCGATCCGTCCGGGCTGAAGACGGCCTGGGTCACTCCGTCCTTGTGGCCGGCGAGCAGCGCGACGACCTGTGGAGTGCCCGTGTTCTTCCAGACGCGCGCCGTCCGGTCCGAGCTCGCGGTCAGCAGGTACCTCGCGCCGGGGCTGAACGCAACGCTCGTCACGGCGTTGGCGTGCCCTGCGAACAGCGCCTTGGACGCTCCGGTGGCGACGTCCCAGGTCCGTGCCGTGCCGTCGAGGCTCGCCGTGGCCACGGTCGACCCGTTCCGGGTGAAGGCGATGCCCACCACGTCCTGCGTGTGCCCCCGGAGCTCCTGCAGCAGCGCCCCGGAGCTGACGTTCCAGATGCGAGCGGTCTTGTTCCGTCCACCGGTGACGAGGTACGCGCCGTTCGGGCTGAATGCGACGCTCTTGACGAAGTCGCCCTGATCGAAGCTCCCGCGCTCCGCGCCCGAGGCTGCGTCGAAGAGAAGCGCCTTCCGGTCGTTTCCGATCACCGCGACGAGGCTTCCGTCCGGGCTGAAGACCGCATCTGTCACGGGCCAGCCCAGCCTCCGCGTCCAGATCGGGGCACTATCCCCGATCCGCCATACCTTCACGTCCCGCCCGCCTGCCACTGCCAGCCGCGTCCCGCCCGGGTCGAGCGCGGCACTGCGCACGGGAGCACCGTTGCGGAGCATCTCGAGCAACCGGCCGTCGCGAGCCGACCAGATCTTCACCCGCCCGTCGCTTCCCGCCGTCATCACCGTGCCTCCGCCGGGGTCGAAGCCGGCGCTCGTGATCGGCCCGCCGTGCGGCAGGGTCAGGAGCAGCTCGTGGCTGCGGGCGTCGTAGATGCGTGCCTTCCCGTCCAGCCCGGCGACCAGGATGCGCGATGCGTCGGCGTTGAACCTCGCCACGGTGACCTCCTTGCCCGCGCGGAAGATCCCGCGCTCGCGCGAGGCGAGCAGCGCACGCCTGAGCACGTCCTCCGCCTGACCGCCCTTGTCGCGCTTCGCCGCCTCGGTCGCGAGGAGCAGGCTCAGCTCCGGATCGACCTGGAGCTGCGACAAGGCCGACGCGTCGAGAGCGCGGGCGTGGGCCTTCGTCGCCTGGGCGTCCGCCTCGCTGCTCTGCGTGAAGGCGAAGATGGTCACGCCGGCCATCGCCCCCGCCAGCGCAACGGCTGCCACGGCGACGACGAGGAGCCGACGGTGCCGCTTCGCCGCTGACTCGCGAACCCGTTCCAGCTGCCGGGCCGCCTCGTGCCGTGCGCGCCATGCGAGCACGGGATCGGCCAGGATGTCGTGGAAGATCTCGTAGCGCGGCAGCTCCGACCCCTTGACGCCGGGAACCGGGCGGAGGATCCGCTCGGCCGCCAACGAGGAGAGCACGGGAGCGACCTCGGAGGGCGCGACACCGAGATATCCCGCCAGATCCGATGCGTCGTGCGCGATCTTCGTGCCCGACGGAGTGACCAGGTGGTGGAAGACGGCGGCAGCGAGGTCCTGTTGACCCGGGCTCAGCGCGTCGACCGCCGTCTCCAGGTGGTCGCGGACGATCTGCTCGGCACCTCCGAGCTGCGCAAGCGTCTCGAGTCGCAGGACGGAAGACCCCGCCTTGGTCTCCGCATCCCAGAGGCGGGCCATGACCAGCTGGAGGAACGGCGCCTCGATCCTTCCGCTCGGCGCTGCGTCCTCGACGGCGCCGCGGCCGGCTTGCCCGAGCGTCACCTTCCCCGCCGAGACCTGGTCGAGCACGGACTCGACCAGCGCCGGCTCGATCTCGACGGCGGCGCTGCCGGCCAGCTCGTTGTACCGGCGGACGGGGCCGAGAATCGCCTCGCGCCCGGCGGCGCGGTCGAGGTGCTCGAGCCGGAGGTAGTTCCCGAACACGGTCGGAATGCGGCTCTTGAACCGGTCGAGCTTCGCGAGCGCGTCCTCCCGCACCGACAGCAGGAAGGCGGCCTTCACCGCCGGCCGGTTCGCCGCCCGGGAGAACTCGTCGAGGAAGCTGCCGGGGCCGGTGTCGGAGCCGTGGTAGAGGAACGCCTCCTCGAGGCCGTCGAGGATCACGAACACCTCGCCGCCGATCAGCCCGGCGCCGAGCTCGAGCGTCTCGGCCAGCCGCCCCTGGGGCTCGGCGCCGGTCGCCTCTGCGATGCGGGCCTCGAGCGCGGCCACCGGGTCGTCCTGCCACTCGTCGAACACGACGATCGCGAGCGGCTCGGCCGACGCACGCAGGTCGCGCGCCACGCCGGCTCGCAGCACCGAGCTCTTTCCCACACCTGTCTCGCCGTACAGCACCGTCAGCGGCGACGCGATCAGGTTCGCGACGATGATCTCCCGCTCCCGCTCGCGCCCGAAGAAGAGCAGCTCGTCCTGCTCCGAGTCCTCGAACGACGCCAGCCCCTTGAAGGGACTGCCCGGTGTCGTCATTTCGCCGCCTCGGCCAGTCGCCGCGCGAACGCGGCGACGTAGTCGTCCAGCGGCACGTCCAGGGCCTCGATGCCGCGCTGGCGCCACAGCTCCTGCTCGACCCGGCCGGCTCCCGGGACGACCGCCCACGACCGGTAGCTGACCTTGTCGCGACGCCAGACGCGGTGGAGGAACACGCGCAGGCTCCAGTCCTCGAGGAAGTAGCCGAGGAACAGGAAGTGGCTGCGGCGGAGCTTCGCCGCCAGCGTCACGGGGACGACGCCCGTGATGTCGGACTGCGAGATGTAGTCGATGTGATCGTCCTCGGCGACGACGAAGCTCTCCCACTCACGCCGTGGCTGACGGTCGACCTGGCCGTGGATCTTGAGCACGACGGGCCGCTCGTCGAGTGACAGCCCGGCGTAGGCATTCGGCACGTCGATGACGGTCGCGCCGCCGCCCGGAGCCAGGTGCACGAACTTGCCGCCGTGGTCGCCCAGAGCGACGTAGGAGACCACGTCGGACGGCTCGCCGGCCGCCGCGAGCGCCCGCTCGAGCGCGTTGTCGAAGCTGGTCGTGACGATCAGCGGGTGCTGCCCGCCCCGGGCGCGCTGAAAGCCGGCCAGCGCCGCCAGCAGCGAGTGGACCGGGCCCGGCTCGTAGTCGGCGTCGTAGAGGTCGTGCAGCTCGTCGTACAGCGGACCGACGCCCTGTGTGAGCGCGACGTACTCCGCGACGCCGGCGAGTGTCCGACCCTGCGCCGCCGGGCAATCGAACCGCTCGGCCAGGTGGGCCGCGACCGTCTGTGCGTCCGGGAGCGGCCCGGCCTTCACGCCCGGGCCGAGCACCGGCACCAGCCTGCCCGCGAGCAGCGCCTTGATCACGTCGCCGAGGTGATCCTCGACGCTGGTCTCCGGTCGTGCGACGTCGAGAGCGTTCTCCTGGCGGAGGATGGACGTGTACACCTGTTGCAGGTCCGGCCCGGGCTCGATGCCGAGCTCGTCCACGAGCACCCGTCGGGTGTCGTGGTAGGCCTTGAGGGCGTCGGCCTGGCGGCCGGAGCGGTAGAGCGCGAGCATCAGCTGGCGGCGAAGACGCTCGCGAAGCGGAAACTGCGCGATCAGCGACTCGAGCTCGCCGACCAGCTCGCCGCCCCCGCCCAGCTCGAGGTCGGTGTCGATCCGCGCCTCCAGCGCGTCCAGCCGCAGCTCCTCGAGCCTGCGGATCTCGCCCTGCGCGAAGGTCTCGAAGGCGAGATCGGCGAGCGGCGGGCCTCGCCAGAGCCCCAGGGCCTCACGGAGGAGCCTCGCGCGCGTCTCCGGCTCCGAGCCCCTCGCCTCCGAGACGAGCTGCTCGAACCGGGCGAGGTCGAATCGCTGCGGGTCGACGACCAGGACGTAGCCGGGCGGCCTGGTCGCCAGGGCGTCCGGCCCGAGCTGCTTGCGGAGCTGCGAGACGAGGTTCTGAAGCGAGGTGGTCGCCGTCCGCGGCGGGCTCTCGCCCCAGAGCTCGGTGACGATCCGCTCGGTCGCGACGACCTCGCCCGCGTGCATGAGCAGCAGTGCGAGCAGGGCTCGCAGCTTCTGGCCGCCGAGCGCCAGCGGCCCGTCGTCGCCGATGACCTCGAGCGGACCGAGGATCCTAAAGTCGATCACAGCTTCTTGTAGCACCGGTCACGCGATTTGAACAGGTGCCTACACGATCCACGTCGGCGGCAACAGGCCGCTAATCAACCGGTGTCGGCCGTTGGCGAACCGTGAGCCGGCCGTGAGTGAGCGCTTTGCGACGCGCCCGACGGTGGGCGCATGTCCACAATCACTGCTCATATCAGCCGCGGCGCCACGCGCCGCACGTTCGTGCTCATCGCGACGCTGGCCCTCGCCGCGTTGCTGCTCTCGTTCCCGGCCCCAGGCGGCTCTTCGCCTGACCCGGAGCAGTTCGAAGGCCGGGCGCCGACGAACCAGGAGCTCGAGCCCGCCGTCCAGGCCGCGTTCCCCCGGCAGAGCTACGCACCCGGAGACGCGGCTTCGGTCGTCTTCTTCAACACGGCCGGGGGCGTCACTCTCCGGATCTTCCAGTCCGGGCCCGAGGGACATCCCACCAAGCTCTACGACGAGATGAACGGCGTACCCGTGACCAAGCCCCTCTGGGTCGGTGCAGTTCGGAACGGCCGCGCCTTCGGGCTCCGAGTCGGCAACTGGCCCAGCGGCCTCTACTTCGCCCGGCTAGCGGCCTCGGACGGCCGCATCGGCTTCGCCCCGTTCATCGTCCGCCCGCCACGGCTCGGCGAGCACCGCATCGCCGTCGTCCTGCCGACGCTGACCTGGCAGGCATACAACCTCCGTGACGACAACGGGGACGGCAAGGGCGATTCCTGGTACGCGGACTGGAACCACCGCACCGTCCTGCTCGGACGGCCGTTCCTGAGCCGCGGCGTCCCCTACAACTTCCGCGTCTACGACCTGCCGTTCCTCCACTGGCTCGCCTGGCACCATCACGACGTCGACGTGCTCTCCGACGCCGATCTCCAGAGTGCCGCAAGCGGTGCCGCTCTCGCCCGGGCCTACGACCTGGTCGTCTTCCCGGGTCACCACGAGTACGTGACGGCCCACGAGTACGACGTGGTGCAGGAGTACCGCGACCTCGGCGGACATCTGATGTTCCTGTCGGCGAACGACTTCTTCCGCCGTGTGGACATCAATGCGAACCATATGTCCCTGATCGGCCTCTGGCGCGACCTCGGACGCCCGGAGGCGGCCCTGATCGGCGTCCAGTATCTGGCGAACGACGACGGTGCTCACCGCGGCCCCTGGGTCGTGCGCCATGCCGAGAAGCTGCCCTGGCTGTTCGCCGGATTGGGCCTTCGCGACGGCAACACCATCGGGAACGCCGGCATCGAGATCGACCGGATGGCGGCGGCCTCGCCGAAGAACGTAAAAGTGCTGGCCGAGATCCCGAACCTGTTCGGGCGCGGGTACACGGCCCAGATGACGTACTACGAGACCCCGCGCGGCGCCAAGGTCTTCGCCGCCGGTGCGTTCACGCTGGCGGGCTCCGTCCTCCAGCCGAACATCGGGACGATGATGGACAACCTCTGGCGCGAGCTGGGATAACACGGACGCTGTGGCGGGCTCCTCCGGGGGCCTGACACGGCCGATTAGAGGCCCGTTGGCCCGGGATTAGAGAGCGATTTGCGCTCCCTCCGAGGGTGGGCTCATGTCCACTCTCACCGCATATCTCAGCCGCGGCGCCATGCGCCGCGCCCTCGCACTCGCCGCCCTCGCAGCGTGCGCAGTCGCGACTTCCCTGCTTCATCCCGACACGGCTCCGGCCGGTACCACGCACGCCCGAGTCGCTCCGGCGTACGGTTGGCCGGTCAAGCCGTTCGACCGTCAGCATCCGGTGCGGGGCTTCTTCGGAGATCCGCGCATCGGCCTGAACGCGGACGGCTCTTTGAGCCGGCAGTTCCACTTCGGCGTCGACGTATCGGCGACGAACGGCACGCCCGTCTATGCGACGATAAACGGCCGGATCTCGATCGACTCGCTCCACAACGACGTCGTTCTCATCGATGGACCTGGTGGTGTCGAGTTCAGCTACTGGCACATCAGTCCGGTCGTACACACGGGCGAGGCCGTTGCCTACAAGACGATGATCGGCCACGTCGAGGCCCCTTGGGGCCATGTCCACTTCTCCGAGATGCGCGACGGCCGCTACCTGAACCCGCTGAGGCCGGGAGCGATGGGCCCGTACGCCGACCCGACCCGCCCGACCGTGTCCGCCGTCGAGCTCGAGCGATCCGGCGACTCCGCGCATGTGGCTCCCGCTGCGGCCCGCGGCACGATCGACATCGTCGCCGAGGTCTCCGACGAGACACCGCTGCCGGTAGCCGCGCCGTGGGCGAACCTGCCGGTCATGCCCTCGCTCGTACGCTGGCGCGTCGTCGGCACAACCGGGGCAGTCACGAGATGGCAGACGGCCGTCGATTTCCGTGAGACGATTCCGTCCGCCTCGGCCTTCGAGAGCGTCTACGCGAAGTGGACGAGGCAGAACCATGCGAACCATGCCGGTCGCTACCGCGTGTACCTCGCCCACGGTTGGAGCTGCGGCCAGCTCCCCGCCGGCCGCTATCGCATCGAGGTCGCCGCGTCGGACTCGCGGAACAACACGACGATGGCGGACTTCCCCGTAACGTTGAACACCGGACGCTGAGGCGTGGAACGCTCCCGCCATGACCCGCCGCTAGCCCCGCTCGAGCAGGACGAGCGGGATCTCGCGGCGGGTCATGGCACGGAACTTCCCGTAGCCGGGCGCCCGGGCCAGGATCACCGGCCACAGGCGCTCGGCCTCCTCGGGGCTTGCACGGCGGGCACGCAGCCGGCGCTGCTCGGTTCCGATCTGCACTCCGACCTCCGGGTGCGCCTCCAGGTTCAGGTACCAGGCCGGCTGCTGCGGAGCTCCTCTCTTCGAGCCGACCAGGACATACGCGTCGCCGTCCTCGAGGTAGCAGAGCGGGACTGTGCGCCGGGTTCCCGTCATCCGGCCGGTGGTGGTGAGCAGGAGGACGGGGAGCCCGGCCACGTTCGCGCCCACTCGCCCGCCGGTCACCCGGTAGACCGACCGGTGCAACCTGGTCATGACGCGGAACACGAGCCTCAATCGGCTCCCGCGACCAACCTCCGCAGCTCGCTCTGCAGGGCGTGAGCGGCCGGCCCGGGAGTGCCGTCGCCGATCGGCTGCCCGTCGAGCGAGACGGCCGGCATGACTTCTCGCACGGACGACGACGTGAATGCCTCCTCGGCCTCGACCAGCTCGCCGACCTCGAAGATGCCCTCCCGCAACTCGTAGCCGAGCGCGGAGAGCCGCTCGATCGCGACGGCCCTCGTCACCCCGGCCAGGATTCCGAGCTCGAGCGACGGCGTGAAGAGCTCGGAGGCGCGGCGCCACCAGATATTCGAGGTCGGGCACTCCAGCACGATCCGGCCCTGGGCGAGGAAGAGCGCGTCGTCTCCCCCCTGGGTGCGCGCGACGTCGACGGCCATCATGTTCACGGCGTAGCTCATCGACTTGACCCCGCCGAGCGGCCACGAGCCCGAGACGTCGAGCCCGAGCGGGACCGAGACGAGGCCGAGGCCGCGGGCACGCAGCTCCTCGAGGTCGGCCGGCAGCGCGCCGACGAGCGCGAGCAGCAGCGGATGCCCGCTCCCCTCGCGGCCGGGCGTCGCGTAGAGGCGCAGGAACACCTCGCCGGCGCCGGCCGCGTCGAGCGCCTGCACGGACAGCGCCTCGATCTCGCCCGCGTCGAGCGGCGGCAGGCCGAGCCTCGCGGCTGAGGACTGCAGCCGAGCGATGTGATCGCCGAGCCGGAACGGCCGGCCGGCGTAGACGCGCATCGTCTCGAAGGCGCCCCGTCCGCGCAGGAAGCCCTCGTCGTCGGCGTGCACGACCGGCTGGCCGGGGTCGACCACGCCGCGCCCCGAGACCGCGACGGCCAGGAGCGTCACGGCAGCACCGGCTCCCGGATCGGCGCCCCGATCGCCGCCAGGAGCGGCTCGGCCTTCGTCCAGGACTCCTCGATCTCCTCGGCGGGATCGGAGTCCCAGACGATGCCCCCGCCGACCCAGAGGTGGATGCGGCCGTCGGCGACCGCGAAGGTGCGGATCGTCAGCGCCAGGTCGAGGTCGCCGTTCGGCCAGACGGTGCCGTAGGCGCCCATGGACGCTCCGCGTCCGACCGGCTCGAGGGCCGCGATCAGGTCGACGGCGGCGATCTTCGGCGCGCCCGTGACAGAGCCGCCCGGGAAGGTCGCCTCGAGCACCTCCGTGAGGCCGACACCCTCGCGCAGGGTGCCCTCCACCCGTGAGACCAGGTGCTCGACACCCGCGAGGCCGCGCGGCACCATCAGCTCGGGCCAGCGCACCGAGCCGTGCTCGCAGACCCGGGCCAGGTCGTTTCGCTCCAGGTCGACGATCATCACGTGCTCGGCGGCGTCCTTCTCGGACTCGGTCAGCCCAGCGACGCCGAGCGGACGCGTGCCCTTGATCGGCATCGTCCAGACCCGGCGCCCGCGGCGGCGCAGGAAGAGCTCGGGCGAGGCCGAGACGATCGCCCAGCCGTCGCCGAGGAGCGGCCGCGGCGCGAGCGGCCGGAGCGGCGCCAGCGCCCCGGCGAGTCCGGCCGGGTCGCCGCGAAACGGCGCCGACAGGTGCTGGACGAGGTTGACCTGGTACACGTCCCCGCGGGCGATGGCTTCCCGCACGGCCTCGACGGCGGCGCCGTACTCCGCGTCGCTCCAGCTCCGGCTCCAGGAGCCGATCTCGAACACCGGACCGTCCCCCCTGGCCGTGCCACAGTGACTGTCCCATGGGACAGTCACTGTGGCATGGCGGAAATGGACGGCCGCGGGCGGTAGGGGACACGGCTCGGGGGGCGCAGGCGCCGCGTCGCGGCGGATCGAGCCGGAGAGGCCGTAGCCGAGGTACACGTCGGCGACCAGGCCGTCGGCGCCTCCCTCGAAGAACCCCTCCGCCCGGAGCGCGGCTTCGACCTCGGACAGCGAGCGGAGCTCCTTCACGACCCTACGCTAACGTCTCGCCGGTGCTGCGCGTGGCCGCCGTGACGCTCGCCTTGCTTCCGGTGCACCATTCGGCGCCGGCGCGGCTCGACGTCGTCCCGGAGGTCTTCTCCCCCCGTGTCGGCGCTCTGCGCGTGACCGGCAGGATCCCCGCCCGGACGAGCGCCGGTCTGGAGATCACCACCGTCGGGGGCCGCCGGCTCGGCTGGCTGATGCGCCCCGCGACGGCGTCGGGCGATCGCCTACTCGTGGCACGGCCGGGTGCTCGGCCGGCTGGTGCCGGACGGCCGCTACGTGCTGCGGATCGTGGCCGGAAAGCGCGTTCTCGCCAGAACCGTGTTCCGCCTGGACTCGACCGCACCGACGCTGACCGGCTTTCAGGCCTCGAACGGCGGAGCCCCGTTCGCAGGCGATGGTGCGATGCTGACGACGATCAGTCCCGAGGGCGAGAGCGGACGCCCGGAAGCGCACGTCGCCTTCACGCTCAGCGAGGCCGCGAGCCTGGTCCTGCAGATCGAGCGCACCGACCGCCGGCGGCACCTCGTCTCGACCCGAACCACCGCGACGCTCGGCCCCGGCCGGCACGTTCTGCGCTGGGCGCCGCCTCCGACGACCGACCCCGGCACCTACCTGCTCGAGCTGGCCGCGACCGACACGGCCGGGAACCGACGCCTCTACGGCGCCGAGACGCCGTATGTCGAGCGTTACCCGCTCGCGCCGGTCGTCCGCGTGCTCGGCGTCGACGCGGCGTTCACGCAGCAGAGCTACGCGCCCGGTGACGCAGCGCTGCTGCGGGTCGCGACCGACGCGCCGTCGTTCACGCTGCAGCTCTACCGCGCCGGCGGCGAGCCGAAGCCCTCCGCGTTCGCCGACGAGATGGACGGCGCACCGCGTCACCGATCCGCAGGAGATCTCCTGGACGAGCCACCAGAGCTCGCCCGGGACGATCCGGCTCCGCATCGGAGACTGGCCGAGCGGCCTCTACTTCGCCCAGCTCGACTCGCCGGACGACCGCGTCGGCTACGCGCCCTTCGTCGTCCGGCCGGCAGCCCTCGGGGCCGAGAGCCGCGTCGCCGTGGTGCTGCCGACGAACACCTGGCAGGCGTACAACTTCTACGACGCGGACGGGGACGGATGGGGCGACACCTGGTATGCGGGGCGCGACGACCTCCGGGTGAGCCTCGACCGCCCGTACACGAACCACGGCGTGCCGCCCAAGCTGAACCGCTTCGAGGAGCCGTTCCTGGTCTGGATGGCCCGCGTCAAGCTGAGCGCGGACTTCCTGTCCGAGCAGGACCTCGCCGGGCTCGGCTCGGGCAGCGATCTCGCCGCGCTCTACGACCTGATCGTCTTCCCGGGACACACCGAGTACGTCACCACGCACGAGTACGACCTGGTCGAGCAGTACCGAAACGCGGGCGGCAACCTGATCTTCCTGTCTGCCAACAGCTTCTTCCGCCGCGTCGTCGAGCGGCACGGCGTTCTGACGCGAACGGCGCCGTGGCGGGATCTCGGCCGCCCGGAGGCGGCGCTGCTCGGCGCCCAGTACCGCGCAAACGACGAAGGTCAGCGCCAGGCACCGTTCGTCGTACGCGACACAACGGACGCGCCCTGGCTCTGGCAGGGCCTCGGGCTCGATGCCGGCTCGATGTTCGGCCAGGTCGTCGGCGGCTACGGAATCGAGATCGACGCGACGACGCGCGACTCGCCGCCGGGGACGATCGTGCTGGCCGAGATCCCCGACCTGCTCGGCCCCGGCGTGACGGCGCAGATGACCTACTACGAGACGCGGCGCGGCGCGAAGGTCTTCGACGCCGGCGCCCTCGACTTCGTCGGCTCGGCGCTCACCTTCCCGGTCGACCACCTGCTACTCAACCTCTGGCGACACCTCTCCGTCCCGTAGCGCCCAGTCCGAGGCGCGGCGCACCGTGATGTCACCGCTCAACGTGCGGGCGCGGAACTCGACCGTCGGCCCCTCGGACGGGGAGGGCACGTCGCTGAGCTCGAGCTCGGACGTCGTGTCGCCGCTCAGCGAGCTGGCATCGATCCAGACCTTGGAGCCGCGGCGGACGCCGACCTCGACATCGCCGGACGCGGACTGGATGTCGATCTTGCCCCCGGCGGCGGACCGGATCTCGATGTCGCCCGACGCGGTCCTGACCTTCGCATCGCGGTCCGCCTCGCCGACGCTCACGTTGCCCGACGCCGAGTTGACCCGGACATCGCCTCCGACCCTCTCGAGCTGAACGTCGCCGCTCGCGGTGCTGACGTCGACGCGGCCGTCGACCTCGCCGAACGACACGTCACCGGAGGCGCTGTCGACCTCGACGTCCGCGAACCGGCCCCGGCCCTCGACGTCGGCAGACATTGTCCGCACGTCGATCTCGGCGCCGTGCGGAGCCGAGATGACGAGCCGGTGGCCGTTCTTCGAGAACAGCCTCCGGCGCTCGATCTCGACCACGACGTCGTTGCCGCGCAGCTCGATCCGCGCCTCGTCCTCGCTCGGGCCCTCCAGCTCGACACGGGTCTCCGCCGTCTCGGCGGTCTCGAGAGTGCACGGTGCCGGACGGGAGGTTGACCCGCAGCTTGGGCGGTTCGGGCGTACCGAACGTCTCGACCCTCATCGCCGGGCGCCCTTCCTGTGGCCGAAGAGTGACGGGAAGTACAACATGGCTCTCCTTTCAGCTCTCTCCGTATCCGGTCAGCCGGTTGCCGACACGGCGAATCGGTGCGACACGGCGAATCGGCGCGCTTGACGAGCGGCTGAGCGCGCGCACGATCCAGGTGTTGACGGACACGCCCTCAACGGCGGCGGCCGCCTCGACGCTCGCCTTGAGCGCCTCCGACAGCCGCAAGGTGATGCGAGCGCTCGCGCCGTCCTCCGCGTTCTGCGCCGGGACGGCGGCCGACGACTCCTCGTCGACGTAGACGAGCGAGGGCTCCTGCCCGGCTAGCCGGACCTCGACATGGCCGGACGGGAGCTGGCCCGAGACCTCGAGCGCAGCCTCGCCGAGCAGGTCGAGGAGACGAAGGCCCGCGGAGGCCCTGAGCGTCTGGCTCAGCCGGTGGGCGGCGTCGGCAACGGCTTCGTCACCGAGCGCCGCCATCGCCTCGAGGTCGGCGAGCAGGGCATCGACATACGGTGTGGTTTGCATTGTGATGTCATTATGACATCATTTCAACGTCTGTCAAGCGTCATGCTGGTGGCAACGCGCTGCCATAGGCGCGGCGGTAGATCCGTTTCGTCCCCTCGACGCTGTCGACGTAGCCGCGCACGTCGGGCGCGGCGATCCCCTTGCCCTCGCGCAGCCAGCGGTCGACCGTCGTCTCGCCCGCGTTGTAGGCCGCGAGCGCCAGCCGCTCGTCGCCGTACTTGTCGATCAGCCGGCGCAGGTACCAGGAGCCGTAGCTGATGTTGATCGCGGGGTCGTAGAGATCCGAGACGCGGAAGGCTGTCCCGCCCGTCCGGCGCGCGATCGTCTCGCCGGTGGCCGGCTGGATCTGCATGAGACCCATCGCTCCCACGTTCGAGAGCGCATGCGGGCGGAACCGGCTCTCCTGGTAGATCACCGCAGCGACCAGCGCCGCGTCGAGGCGGTTGCGCGCCGCACGGGTGCGCACGAGGTCGCCGTAGTCGAGCGGATACTCCAGGCGGTCGATGAACGCCGGCCGGTCGACCGGCGTCACGCCGAGCACGACGGCGGTTCCCCCGGCCACAACGGCCACGGCCAGCACCAGCAGCAGGCGGCGACGCGTCACCGGCGCACGTCCGCGAGCACGTCCCTGACGAACGCCTCCAGCTCGGCCCGCGAGCCGTCGTTGACGTAGGCGTAGTCGGCACGGCGCACCTTCTCATCGTCGGGGATCAACCGGCCGGAGCGCTCCGCGACCCTCTCCCCCGCCCTCGCGCGCCGCGTCTCCTCGGGCGCCGTCACGACCACCACGGCGTCGAACAGCGTCTCGCCGCCGGTCTCGTACAGGAGCGGGATCTCGACGACCGCGACGTCGACGCCGTCGCCGAGCCGATCGAGCCAGGCGAGGTACTCGTGACGGACACGCGGGTGGAGCAGGCCCTCGAGCCAGGCGAGCTCGTTCGGGTCGCCGAAGACGACGCCGGCGATCCGCGCACGGTCGGTCGTGCCGAGGCGCTCCTCGAGCGCCTGCCGCACCTCGGGGTCATCCGCGATCAGCCGGTGGACGATCTCGTCGCTCGAGCACACGGCCGCGCCGCCGCGCTCGAATGCCTTCAGTGCTTCGCTCTTGCCGGCGCCGATGCCGCCGGTGACCGCGAGGACCCTACGCGGTCTTGTCGCCGGCTTCGGCCTCGCCATCGGGCTCGACCTCCGGCTCGGGAGCGGCCTCGGCCTCGTCGGCCGGAACCTCGCGGTCCGAACGTCGGGCTCGGGCTCGACAATCTCTGCGGGCGGCTCGGCCTCGACCACTTCGGCCACGGGCTCGACAGTCTCTCGGCCACGGCCGCCTCGGCCACGGGCTCGGCCACCTCGGCCTCTTCGTCGAGCGCAGGAGCCTCGTCGAGCGCAGGAGCCTCGTCCAGCGGAGGAGCTTCCTCGAACTCGGCGCTATCGGCCTCGATGACCGCACCGGGCCGCGGCTCGCTGAAGACCTCCTCGGACAGGCGGAGCGGCGGCGCGCCTTCCGGCCGGGGCCTCGGCTCCTCGCCCTCGACGCGCTTCAGCGACAGCGACAGCCGCCGGCGCTCGGCGTCCATCTCGATCACCTTGACGCTGACGATGTCACCCTGCGAGACGACCTCGCGCGGGTTCTCGACGTGGTGTGCGGCCAGCTCGGAGATGTGCACGAGCCCCTCGACGCCGGGGAGGATCTCGACGAAGGCGCCGAACGTGACCACCTTCGTCACGCGGCCCTGGACGACGTCGTTGACCGAGTAGCTGTCCAGCACCTGCTGCCACGGGTCGGACTGCGTCTGCTTGAGGCCGAGCGAGATCCGCTGGCGGTCGCGGTCGATGTCGAGCACCTTGACCTGGACCTCCTGGCCGATCTCGAGCACCTCGGAGGGATGGTTGACGTGGCTCCAGGACAGCTCCGAGATGTGGATCAGGCCGTCCATCCCGTCGAGGTCGACGAAGGCGCCGAAGTCGACGATGTTCGAGATCACGCCGGGGACGACGTCGCCCGGGTTGAGCCGGTCGAGGATCGCCTGCCGCATCTCCTTGCGCTCGTCCTCGAGCACGGCGCGGCGCGAGAGCACGACGTTGTTGCGCGAGCGGTTGAGCTCGATCACCTTGCAGCGCAGCTCGGTGCTCAGGAACTCGTCCAGGTCCTGCACGCGGCGGATGTCGACAAGCGATGCCGGCAGGAAGCCGCGCACGCCGAGGTCGAGGATCAGGCCGCCCTTGACGACCTCGATCACGCGGCCGGTGACGGGCTCGCCCGACTCGGCGGCCTTCTCGATCGACTTCCAGGCCAGCTCGAAGCGGGCGCGCTTCTTCGACAGGATCAGGCGGCCCTCGGCGTCCTCCTTGGTGAGGACGAGCGCGTCGATCTCGTCGCCGAGGTTGACCTCGTCGGCGGGGTTCACGCTCCGCCGGATCGACAGCTCGGAGACGGGGATGACGCCCTCCGACTTGTAGCCGATGTCGACCAGGACCTCGTCCTTGTCGACGCGCACGACGATGCCGTGCACGACCTCACCCTCGTTGATCGTCGGGAAGGTCGACTCGTAGTCGGGGACGAGCTCACCGTCCGGACCGGTGATCCAGACGCCGGGCTCGGCGGCCATTCTCTCCTGCTGCTCCATCGTCTCGTTCGGCATAAAGGCGGGTCAGTATAGCCCGGTGCGGGAAAAACCCTGCCGTAGGAGCCGCGGAGCTCACCGCGTCTCGCGAAACGCGCTTCTAACCGGGAGGGCTGGAAGTCAAGGGGCGCGGAATGTCTTCGACGCCGTGGTCCTCGCCGTTTGTCCCTTCACCGTGAGGGTGGCGACGAGGCGAAGCGGAGCGCCGTGCTTGATCGCCCCCGGGATCGTCCACATCGACTGGTCGTCCGTGGCCTGGTCGATCAGAAAGTTGCTGGTCGCCGCCCTGTGCGATCCGAGCAGGTGCGTGCCGCTGAAGAGCTGGACGAGGACGTTGAGCTTGCTCACGTTTGCCTTGAGCGAGACCGTGGCCAGGAATTGACGGCCGGCCCACTTGAGCGTCAGTGACTGCACGGCGATCGAGACGCGAACGGTCAACTTCATCGCAGGCGTGAAGAGCGACTGGAGCGGCGCGCCGACCGTTGTGTCGCGTGAGCCGACGTGCCACCAGTAGGTCCCGGCCGGGAGCGCCCTCGTCGGTGACCAACTCGTGGCGTCCTGCTCCAGGTCGTCGACGTCGACGAGGTTGGCCGTGACGAACTCGCCGGTCACCGCGAAGCGCGGTGATTTCGCGATCGAGATGGAGTCCGCGACCTCGGGCGCCTTGACCGTCCATCTGAAGGTCGGATGGGTCGACGTGGTCGAGCTTCCGGGCGCGGGCGCCAGCGGTGTCGGCGCTGCCACGACGCCGGCGGCGCAGACCGCTGCACTCACCGCAGCGATCGTCGCTGCAAACAGCTTCAGCCTCATACGATCTGGATCGGCCGGCGTTCCGCTCCGCCCGAGCACCCGAAAGAGGGAGTCACGCCGACGAGGCTGTGCCCGAGGCCGGGACTCGGCTAGGAGCCTGCGTAGTTGTCGTCGATGAGCCTCGAGCCCTCGAGATCCGCGGCGACGTCCTGGAAGATGGTCGTCAGACTGGCCGGATTCGGCTGATAGAAGAACTTGGTCGAATCGCTGGCCATCGACTGCACCGTGCCGTAGGCGGTCATCGCCGGCGACTCGTTGCAGTTCAGCAGGTACTGGATCCCCTTCGTGGTGTTACAGGAGCCGCTCCCGCCGCTAAGCGTTGTCCCTGTCCCGCTGGACTTCCAGGCGCGGCAGGGAGTCGTCGTGTCCGTGTCGTAGAGCACCGTGTACACCCAGGTGCCGGCGGCCGTGGCCGTAGCGGCCGACTGCGTCGCCTGGTAGCAGGGGCGCGACCGGTAGTTCGACGCGTTGTTGTCGCACTTGTTGTCGCCGTTCGCGTCGACGCACGGCCCGTAGGTCGCCTCGCCGTCTGTGAAGAAGATGATCGCATCCTGCGCCTTGGGGTCATGGTTCGCGGCGAGCACCGCCTGAGCCTGGTCGATCGCCGTGGCGTACGCGGTCGTGCCTCCGGCCTTCATGCAGTTGATGTCCGAGACGAGCGTGGAGCTCGGATTCAGCGGGGACGTCGACGACGTCTTGTAGTCGGTCGAGAGCGGGACGATGACATAGCCGTTCGTGTAGACGTCGTAGTCGTTCGGCGGGCCGTCCGAGGTCTTCGGCGTCGCACAGGCGCCACCGCTCGTGCTCGCCGGCGGAAGGACGGCGAGGCCGACCTTGTCGTAGGCCGGGTCCATCCCCGAGAGGAAGGCGTCGACACCGTCCTTTGCGCAGGTGAGCTTGGTGCCGCCGGCCGAGCACGAGGCGGTCATCGACCCGGTACGGTCGATGACGATCATCACGTGAGCCGGCTTCGGCTTCCCGCCGCCCATGCTCGCCGTCGACTTGGTCGAGATGGAAGCCGAGTTAATCCCGATCACCTTCGCGAACACGGTGTTCACGGTCGCCGCCTGCGTGACCACGATCGCGTTCGGCACGCTCGCCGTGCACCAACTCGGCACGCTCCCGTTGACGGTAAGACACTTCGGCGTGAAGGTCAGCGTCACACCGGTCATATCCGAAGAGCCGGCGTTCTTCTTGCCCGGCGCGGCGCCATAGGTCGCGGCGTTGGCCTCCACCGCCGCGAGCGTCATCGTGCCTGCCTTGACATCCGGCAACTGATCCGCAACCGCCGTCGCCACCGCATCCGACGATGCCTGCAACTGACGATGCGCCACATAGAACCGGCTCACGTCGATGACAAAGGCAGCCATCGCAATCACACCGATCAACGCAACCGCAAACAACGCGATTACCTGCCCGCGCTCCTCACGCATCGCGCGGCAGCGGGCTGCGATCTTGAAAGGGTTCAGGTACCGGGTCATGGGTCTTCCCTCACATTGACGTGCGAACTACTCCTCTTGTCGTCCCCCGGATGGGGGTTCCTCGACACCCTTGCGGGGGATTCGCGCCGCTCAAGGGCCGCTGACGATCGCGAATGTCCATGTGGACGTGTAGTTCCCGCGATACGTGTTCGCCGGAACCGCGAGCTGGAAGGTCAGCGTGACGTCTGTCGGCCCGGCACCCGAGTTGGCCGCGGCGTTGTAGAGCTTCACTGCTGTCGGCGGCGTCGAGCCTGCCGGAAGTGTCAGCGGATAGGTCGTCGAGGTCGTCGGTAGGGAGCAGTTTCCGCTGGCCGCAGCGGCCGAGGCACCGGTCGCCGACGTGGCTGACGTCGGGAGCCTCTGCGAGCTCGCGTTCGTGAACGTCGTCGATGTGCCGGTGATATTCCAGCCGGAGTTGCTACCCGTCTCGTCGTCCGCCGTGAATACGAGCGCGGTCGTCGCCGTCTGGTTCGTTCCGTTCAGCGTAAAGGTGGGGAAGCTCGCCGCGGAAGGCGCCGAGAGGCTGAGCGAGCCACCGCTACAGGCCGGCGAGAAGGCGGCAACGACCTGGGCGCTCCGGTTGATGCCGGTCTGCGTCCACGTCAGCGTCGTCGGGCCAGCGCTGCCGACGACCTTCGTGCTCGAGCCAGCGGAGTTGCTCGCCGCCCCACCGGCGTCCTTCGTCCAGCGGGCGGTTTGGCCGGCCGCCGGAGCGAGGTTGCCGAGCACTTGCCCGGAGCCGAAGACGTCGACGACCCAGGAGTTGGCAACCGCTGTCGTGACTGTCGTAGAGGTAGCACCCGCGTTGTTGAAGCTCGAGTTCGACGCGTCGGGTGCGCCTTGCTTGACGTTGTAGAGCGAGACGGCGCCCGCAGCAGCACCGGTCATGGTGTTCGGGAACGTGACGCTCACCGTCTTGGTGCCGGTGCCCGGCGCCGACAGGTACCAGAGGCTGACGCACTCGTATGCGGTCCCTGTGGCCCCCGTTCCGGCGCCCGCCTGGCCGATCTTCGTCATCGACGTGCCCCCGAAAGTGACACTCGACGCCTGACAGGACGAGGACGTGGCGTACTCTGCGTCGACGCCGACGACGAGCATGCGGTTGCCCTGGTTGGCGATGGTGTGCGACCACGAGAGCGAGGCGACGCCGGCGCCTCCGGTAGAGGACGCTGCGTCAAACGTGATGGCCGGGTCGATCACGTACGGCGTGGGCAGCTTCGCGTCAAGGAGAAGGCTGAGACGCCACGATGAGCCGGCTCGCTCGAGCCGCCACCCCAGTCCGGCGGGCGTGATGTCCATCCCGCTCTGGTCGAGAATCCGAGGCGCGGGAAGGGAGAGCGAGGATATCGCCCCCGGCTTCTCGACGAAGGAGATGCTCCCGTCGACTTCCCGTCTCGGACTCAGGCCGTCAAGCCGCATCGACCATTGCCATGACCGACGGGACTGATGACGGTCGACCGTCAGATACTGCTCGACCCGGGATCTTCCGACGATGACAGTCTCGGCGCCGAACGACGTCGATCGCGTCAAACCTGCCGCATGCCACCGCGAGCTCGACCTACTACCATCTCCGTCTGCATTCAACGAGATCGAGACACGGCTACGTTCGACGGTATAGCCAGACCCGTGAACCCGGACCATCAGACCGGGCAGCGGTTCTCGAACAGTTGCGGCGGGGGCAACTGCACCGAGGGCGCGATCCAGAAAGCCGACGCTCGGCAACAGTGCGGACGAGTCGTCCGCAACCGTGACCCGTGTGGCTGCAGCAACAAAGGCGCCCAGCAAGACGACGAGAACGGCTCCGAGCAAGCGATGACTCGGGGACCAGCGCACCCGGTCTCCAGCTCGGGCTGGTCCCGACGGCGAGGCCGAAGTCATTGCCGACGCCCGAGGCTGCTATGCGCGCGACGACCATCGGCGGGTAACGGTCAGCAGGAACGCAGCAGCCGCCAGGAGAACGGCCGCAGCGGCAACGATCCAGGGAAGAAGTTGCGTCGGAGTCGAGCCGTTACCGTGCGCGGCGGGGGTGGGCTTCGTCACCGGCGCGACGCCCTTGAAGACGGTCGCGTACTGATCAGCAGAGACGTTGAAGGAGAACGAACGGGTGAGCCTGTGGACGGAGCCGTCCGAGCGCCGATAACCGAGTGCGCTCGAGCCGTAGCTGACCTTCACCGTCGCCTCGTAGCGACCGGGCGAGAGAGCCTGGCGCGGCAGGAGCAGCGGGTAGTCGATCGCCGTCCGCGGCAGAAACGTGTCGAGCCGAAAGTGACGTACGGCTACGAGCTTGCCCCCGGCGTTCGAGACGAGCAGGGTGCCGACCGGCTTCATCGACAGCGTGCCCAGGTTACGAAAGTGGATGAAGAGGTCCTGGTACCCGTGCTCGCCGCCCGCTCGGACTCCGGCCACGTCGAACCGCACGACCGCGGGTCCCGGCACCTGCACCTCCACCGCGGCGATCGTGAGGTGACGGATCCTGATCTGCAGGGCCCCCTTACCGCTCGACTGAGTCAACTGTGCGTTCTCCGCAACGATGCCACCCAGGTGATCACCGGGCCGCGCATCCCGCGGCACGTGGACGACGAACGAGATGACCTTGCTCTGCTTCGGTGCAAGGGTCACGGCGCGAGTCTGCAAGGAGATCCAGGCTCCGACATCGCGTCGGGGAATGCGCCGGTCGAAGTAGACCGCTCCGCTCGTCTGGCCGGTCGTCGCGTCGACGGTGTAGAGGTACGCCGTACCGGCACGGGTTCCGGTATTGATGACGCGGACGCTGTTCTCGATCGTCGCACCCGGCCGAGCGACGGCGACGAAGTACGACTTCGTGGCGCGGAGCGATGGGTCATAGTGGAGAGGGTTGAGAGCGAAGCTGGCTTCACCGGTGCCGCCAAAGGCTGTGCCTACCTGGAGGCAGCAAAGCACCGCGGCGGCGATGAATGGCAGCAAGAGCAAGCGTCTCACCGAACGGGTATCGGCGATCGCCCTGATCACCCTTTAGGGGTGCCTCACGCGAGGTGATCATCGTCCTCCCGGATCCTCATCGGCCTCGGCCTGCGGCCGATGAGGAAGAAGGCGGGGAGTCCGAGTGCCACCAGCGCGATCGCAGCGCCCGCACCAAGCACCGCCGGCTCCAGCACGCGCGAGACGGCTCTCCCGACCCCGCCCCCGTGCCGAGGCTCGCCTTCAGCGGCAGACTGCCCGTGCTAGGCAGAGGGGCAACGCGGAGATCCCCCCGATTCCACCCGCGCGCGCTGTGACCGCGAGACCGAAAACCCGAACGTCCTCGTGGTTCTGCGGGCTGCGAGGGAACCCACGCCGAGCACGTAGGCCTGGGAAGTGCCGATCCGGCGACCGGCGGAGCACGCAGCGAGCGAGACGGTGGCGCGATATCGGCCTACCGCGAGCACACGCGGCAAGAGAACCGGGTACGCAATCGCGGTTCTCGGCACGAGCGTGTCGAGCGCGAACGTCCGCCGCGCTACCGGGTGGCCGGAGGCGGTACGAATCACCAGGACTCCGGAGCCCTTCGTCAGACGCTCGCGCGTGTTCCTGAGGCGGACGTTGAGATATTGCAGCCCGTTCCGGCCTGCCGGGCCGACACCGCCGATCGCAACGTTGCAGGCACCGCCGGGCAGGTGTACGAGGACCGCCGCGATCGACAGGCGTCGAACACGCACGCGAAGACGAACGCGACTCCCCCGACGTACCGCGCCTTGCCAACGCTGCTGCTTTCGGCGACCAGGCCGCCGAGGTGGTCACCGGGCCGGGCACCGCGTGGAACGCGGACAAGAAACCGAATGACGCTGCGACTGCCCGGGTCGGAGCCTGATCGACCTCGTGCGCATCGAGATCCAGGCGCCCACATCTCGCCGTACGAGCACGGCGTCCACGGTAGACCGCGCCGCTCGTTCGGCCCGTTACGGCATCGACGGAGTAGATCCTTACGATGCCGGTGGCGCTTCCGCTGTTGGTCAGCTTCGCGTGTTCGACGATGGTACGGCCGGGCCGCGAGTCGAGGACGAAGTACGACGTCGAATCGGGCATCATCCCGCCGATCGGTACCGGTGTCAGCGAGAAGCTGGCCTGCCCTGCGAACGCACTCGGCGCAACCACGAGCACTGCGATGCTCGTCGGCACGAACAGGAGCTGCCGTGCCTTCATTTCGGCCTCAGTCCGGGAGCCGATCGCGCGAAGATCGGGCGCTCCCAGACGCGGAAGGGAGTACCTCGAAGAGCTGCTCGAGCGCGCCGGTGTCGGCGTACCCGTGCTCGGCCAGGATCTCGCTCAGGGGTCGACCGTTGGCGAAGTGCTCCGCCAGGGCGCACTCGACCGTCGCAGGGTCGACGAGCCCGCTTGCAACACTCGCGACGGCAGACGAGCTGCTCACGGGCGTTGCCTCGACCCCATTAGCAGTGGCCCCCGCAGCAGGCTCGTCTGGATTCAACACCTCGCGTCTGTCGAAGGCCCCGATGAGGGCGCGACCGTCGGTGACCTCCCCAGGCGCGGCACGGTTCCCAGATCCGTTCGCTTGTGCAGGCAGCCGAGCTTGTCGAGCCCGCCGACGGCGGCGGATCACCAGCACCAGCACGTCCCGATCGCCAGGATCAGGGCGAGGGCGGCCACGAGCCACGGAAGAGCACCTGCCTTGCTCGTCCGCGGGGCCGTCGACGTGCGAGGTGGCGTAACCGGCGCTGCGCCCTTGAACACGGCCTCGTACTGCGTCCGGGACACCGTGAAGTTGAAACTTCGGTCGATCGTCGACGCGTGTCCGCTGGCGCGCCGGTAGCCGAGCACGCTCGCCCGGTAGGAGAGTTCGACGTTCGCTCGATAGGCGCCCGGAGCCAGCGCCTGCTGCGGCAGCAGCACCGGGTAGTCGATCGCTGTCCCTGGAACGAACGTGTCGAGCTGGAAGCCCCGCGTCGCGACCACCGCTCCCGACGCGTCGGTTACCACGACGCTTCCGCGTGGCTTCATCGCGAGGCCGCCGAGATTCTCGAGGTGCAGGTACAGATACTGGTAGCCGTGCTCACCGTGCGCCCGCAAGCCGGTCGCGGCCAGTCGCGTTCCCGCCGATCCTCGCACCTGCACCACTACCGCGGCGATCGTCAAGTGTCGAATCTGGATCTGCAGCGCACCGGTCGCCTTCGACCTGGTGAGCGCAGCGTTCTCGGCGACGATGCCGCCGATATGGTCGCCACCGCGAGCGTCTCTGGGCACCGTGATCGAGAACGGGATGACAACGCTCGATCCCGGACCGAGCGCAATTCGCGCGCGCTGAAGCTGGATCCAGCTGCCCACGTCCTTCCGCGGATCGGTCCGCAGCCGATAGACCGTGCCGCTCGTCTGGCCGGTGGTCGCGTCCACGGGATAGACCAGAGCCGTCCCGACGCGACCGCCCGTATTGGTGACACGCACCTTGGCGCTAAGAACCTGGCCCGGCCGGGCTGCGAAGACGAAGTAGGACTTCGTCGCGGGCAGCGTCGGGTCGTAGGTCGTCGGCCTGACCGCGAAGCTGGACTCACCCACCCCTGCGCACGCCACTGCGGGAGCGCCCAGGATGGCGCCGGTCACAATCAGCAGGGTGAGCCTCGAGCGCAGCCGCATCACGCATTCCTCTATCGGCGCTCGACCCGGGGGGCTTGACAACTGTCGCACTGACCGGTCTCTCGCAGGGTCGAGGCCGCACTCGGCGGCCTCGACGGTGAGACGACAAGAGAGTGAGTTGGGATCACGGACCGCTGACAACGGCGACCGTCACCGTGCTGGTGTAGGTGCCGGCGTAGGCGTTCGCGGGGATCGCTACCTGGACGGTCGGCGTCACCGTAAAGCTTCCCATGCCGGTGTTCGCCGCAGCGTTGAACAGCTTGACCGCAGTCGGAGGCGCAGCGCCTGCCGGTACGGCGAGCGGGTAGCCGATGCCGTTCGTGGGGCTCGTGCAGGTCGTGCCCCCGGCGCAGACCGAGGTCACGCCCGTGACCGTCGAGGCGCTCGTGGCCAGCGTGTGCACCGGCGCGCCGGTCGTGAAGGTCGTCGACGTGACGGTTGCGTTCCAGCCCGTTCCCGAGCCGGTGCTGTCGTTGATCGTCATCGGAAGCGTGTAGGTCGGTGCCTGGTCGGTACCGTTCAGCGTCGCCGACACGCTCGGTGCCGCGCTGGTCGACAGAGTCAACGTGCCTGCACTCACCGTTGCCGTGGCCGTGACGTTGGCCGCCACTGCGGACCCCACGGCGACCAATGCAACCGCGGCAGTTGCAAGGGCCAGCGTCGTCCTGGACATGACTCTCATGACGTCTCTCCTCATCGAAATCGACTCCTCGGGTTGGGCCGGGACATGACCGTTCTCGTCGCGGACGCGAGAGTCCGAGTCCCCACTTCGAGGGATTGGACGCTCTGCGATACGCGGGTAATGATTCATGAGTACGGATTCCTTCTGTTCGGGTGGCCTGGTTGGCTTGTGCGGTCGCGTAGCGGATGGTTATCGCTCGACCTAGTACTCACAAAAGGCGCTCCCCGAACGAGTGGCAACCCCTCATTCGGGTATGTGTCGTCCCCCGAACGAGGGTCTTCGATCTCAGGATTTGGCTTGATTCCAGTCGTCGCCGACACCGACGTCGACGGCGAGCGGAGGGTCGAGCGGGTAGGCGCCGCACATCTCCTCGCGGAGCGCCTCGCGCGCGGCCGGCACCTCCGCCTCGGGTGCTTCGAGGAGCAGCTCGTCGTGCACCTGCAGGACGAGCCGGGACGCCCTCCCCTCGGCCCGGAGACGCTCGTGCACGGAGACCATCGCCACCTTGATCACGTCGGCGGCCGTCCCCTGCATCACGGAGTTGACGGCGAGCCGCTCGCCGAGCGAGCGCGTCTGACGATTCGAGGCGCGGATCTCGGGCACCGGCCGGCGGCGGCCGAGCAGCGTCGTCACGTAGCCGTCCTGGCCGGCCTGCTCGATCGTCCGCGCGATGAAGTCCTGGACGTGCGGGAAGCGCGCCAGATAGGCGTCGATGTACGTCTGGGCCTGCTCGCGCGGGATCTCCAGGTTCTCCGACAGCCCGAACGCCGAGATCCCGTAGATGATCCCGAAGTTGACCATCTTGGCGATGTTCCGCTCGTCCTTCGTCAGCTCCGCCTGCGGCCGGCCGAGCACCTCGGCGGCGGTGGCGGCGTGGATGTCCTCGCCGCGCGCGAACGCCTCGCGCAGCTTCGGCTCGCCGGAGACGTGGGCGAGGATGCGCAGCTCGACCTGCGAGTAGTCGGCCGAGACGAGCTTCCAGCCGGGCTCGGCGACGAAGGCGGAGCGGATCTCGCGGCCGAGCTCGGTGCGGATCGGGATCGCCTGCAGGTTCGGGTTCGAGGTCGAGAGGCGGCCCGTCGCGGCGACGGCCTGGTTGAAGGTCGTGTGCAGGCGGCCGTCCTCGCCGATCATCTCCGGCAGCGGCCCGAGGTAGGTGTTGATCAGCTTCGTCAGCTCCCGCCACTCCTCGAGCACCGGCACGATCTCGTGCTCGCCGCGGATCGTCCGCAGGACGCGCGTGTCGGTGGAGTAGCCGGTCTTGCCCTTGCGGCCGGGCGTCAGGCCGAGCTTCTCGAACAGGATCCGCGCCACCTGCTGGGTCGAGCCGAGCATGAACTCCTCGTCCGCGAGCTCGTAGGCGCGGGCCTCGAGCTCCTCGACCCGCTCGGCCAGGCGCGCGGTGATCTCGCCCATCCGGTAGGTGTCGATGCGGACGCCGACGTCCTCCATCGCCGCCAGGACCCGCGTGAGCGGCAGCTCGATCCGCTCGTACAGCTCGACGCTGCCGCGCTCGGCGAGGCGCTCGCGCATGCGCGGGTGCCAGGCGGAGCGGCAGCGCGGCCCGGCGGACGAGCCCGGCCGTCTCCTCGTCGGTCTCGGGCACCGGCTGCACCTCGACGCCGTACTCGGCCGCGAGGTCGTCGAGCTCGTACGCGGCACGGCCCGGCTCGATCAGGTAGGCGGCGATCAGCGTGTCCTCGACCGCCACGACCCGGAGCGCCTTCGCATCGTGCACGACCAGCTCCAGTCCCTGTAACACGGTCGCGCCTGGAGTCGGGAGCAGGACGACTTCTGCTCCGGTCGCGATCGCGGCTCGGTCGGCGTCGGCGGCGTAGCCGGCAGGGCCGGTGAGCTTCGGGAGCTCGCCCTCGCGCCAGGGGAGCTCCTCGCCGACGACGGTCACGGGCTCGGCGGACGGCAGGGCCTCGTCGAGGGTGTCGACCCGGCTCAGCAGGCCGCGGAACTCGAAGCGCCGGAAGATCTCGCGGAGCTGCGAGCGGTCGGGCGGGTCGAGGACGAGCGCCGCGGGATCGCAGTCCAGCTCCAGGTCGCGCCGCATCGTGGCGAGCACCTTCGACGAGCGCGCCTGGTCGGCGTGGGCGGCGACGTTCTTCGCCCGCGCGGGCGAGAGCTCGGCCGCGTGCTCGAGCACGCCCTCGAGCGAGCCGTAGCGGATCATCAGCTCGGCGGCGGTCTTGTCGCCGATGCCGGGGATCCCCGGGATGTTGTCGGACGTGTCGCCCTTCAGCCCGATCAGGTCGGGCACCTTCTCCGGCGGCACGCCGAGGCGCGCCTCGACCCGCTCGGGCGTGTAGACGTTCACCTCCTGGACACCCGCGCGGCGTCATCATCAGGACGACGTTGTCCGAGACGAGCTGGAAGGCGTCGCGGTCGGTCGAGACGACGCACGTCTTCACCCCGGCCGCGTCGGCCTGGGTCGCGAGCGTGGCGATCACGTCGTCGGCCTCCCAGCCCTCGAACTCGAGGTTCCGGTAGCCGAAGGCCTCGACGATCGGCCGGAAGTGTGGGAACTGCTCACGCAGCAGGTCGGGCATCGGGCGGCGGTCGGCCTTGTAGTCCTCGGAGATCGCGGCGCGATGCACCGGGCGCGTGTCCCACGCGACCGCGACGCCCTTCGGCTGGTAGTCGGAAAGCAGCTTGAACAGCATGTTCGTGAACCCGAGCAGCGCGTTCGTGGGGAAGCCCTCGCTCGTCGCCAGCTCCTCGGGGAGGGCGAAGTAGGCGCGGTAGGCGAGGTTGTTGCCGTCGACGAGGAAGAGCTCCGACTCCCGCGCGGGCGCGTCGTCGAGGTCGAGCTCCTCGCCGGTCAGCGTCTTCGGGGACATCTCTGCGAGTCTACGTCCGTGAGCCGGCCCGAGATCGTTCCCTTCTCCGAGTTTCGCGAGACGCTCCTGCGGCTCTACCGCTCGATCCCGTAGGCGATTCTGGCGTGCCACGCATCCCGCTGCTCTCGGGCTCCCGTCTGCTGATCGTCAGCGCTCCCGACGACGCGGTGATCCTGTCACCGCCCCCGCCGTCAGCGCATTCGATCGTCGACGTCCAGGCCGCGGTGCGGGAGGCGTTCCGGTTCCCGCTCGACGGGCCGGCGCTCGAGCGGATCGTGCCGCGCGGCGGGCGGGTGACGCTCGTCGTCGAGCAGGAGGCGATGCCCCTTCCAGGTGCGCCGGTGGATCCGCGCCGACATGCGATCGCCGCCACCGTCGAGGAGCTGCGACGGCTCGGCGTCCCCGACTCGAAGCAGACGATCCTCGTCGCCTCCGGGCTCGCGCGGCGGCCCCGCAGAAAGGAGCTGGCGTCCCTCGTCTCGGCACGATTCGCGCGCTCGTTCCACGGCGACGTGGTCGTGCACGACGTCGAGGACGACGGGCTCGTCGACCTCGGCGAGTCGCAGGGCGTGCCGCTGCGCGCATCGCGGGCGCTCGTCGAGACGGACGCCGTCGTCATCGTCTCGGCGGCGGAGACGGTGCTCGACGGCGGGCCGGCGGCGCTGCTCGCGGCGGGTGGTCCTGAGGCGCTGCGGGCCGCGGGCGCGGAGTCGCTGCTGCAAACGAGCGGGTCGAGCGGCTGGCAGCTGGCGCTCGCGATGGAGCGCGCCCTCGGCGCGCGCGTCCCGCTGATCGGGCTATCGCTCACCCTCGACCGGCTGCGCGTCTCCGAGACCGCCTACGGCTACCCCTACGACCCGGCTTCGCTCGAGCGCATCGTCCGGTCACCCTTCACGCGTGTCTTCCAGGCCCTGCCGGGGCCGGTGCGGATGCGGCTGATCCGCACGCTCCCGCTCGGCCTCGGCGCATCGGCCGCCTACGCCGGCCCGCCGTCGGTCGCTCACGCCGAGGCGCTGCTCCGCTCGGTCGAGTTCCGCTCGGCCCGCCTCGACCGGCCGCTCGATGCGATCTGCCTCGGGATTCCGCACTCGACGCCGCATCTGCCGCGCGAGCGGCCGAATCCGCTGCTCGCCGCCTATCTCGGGCTCGGCCTCGCGCTGCGCATGTGGCGTGACGAGCCGCCCGTCGCCGCCGGCGGCACGGCGATCCTCGTCCACCGCTTCCACCGGCACTTCGCGCACCCGACGCAGCAGCCGTACCGCGCCTTCTTCGCGGCGACGCGGGCCGGGCCGGATCCGGAGGCGATCGCCGCCGCCGAGCGGGATGCGCGCGCGGACTCGCGGGCGCTCGACGCCTACCGCGCCGGCAACGGCTGCCATCCGCTGCTGCCGTTCGCGGACTGGGACGGCTGCCTGCCGCAGATCCGGCACCTCGGCGCGGTGCTCATCGCCGCGTGCCGCGACGCGGCGGCGGCGCGCCAGCTCGGCTTCGTGCCGACGCACGGCGTCGGCGCGGCGCTCGAGATGGCGATCGGGGTCGCCGGCGGCCCGCCGCGCATCGGCTTCCTGCTCGCCCCGCCCTACTTCCCCCTCCGCGTCGGCCAAGGCTGAAAGCGGCACGGCCGGCCCGGCCGGCTGTGGACAAAAAGTCACAGGGACTGTCCCTGCGACATGGCCCGGAACGACGAGGCGGTTAGGACTCGCCGAGGTAGGTCTTGCGAACCTGCTCGTTCGAGCGCAGCGCCTTCGCGTCGTCGGCGAGCGCGACCTTCCCCGTCTCGAGCACGAAGCCGCGGTTCGCGACCTCGAGCGCCATCAGCGCGTTCTGCTCGACGAGCAGGATCGGCGTGCCCTGCTTGTTGATCTCGACGACGATCTCGAAGATCTTCTCCACGAAGATCGGCGCCAGGCCCATCGAGGGCTCGTCCAGCATCAGCAGCTTGGGCCGCGCCATCAGGGCCCGCCCCATGGCGACCATCTGCTGCTCGCCGCCCGACAGCGTCCCCGCCTTCTGCGTGCGCCGCTCGGCGAGCCGTGGAAAGAGCCCGAACACCCGGTCGATGTCCTCCTTTATCGCCGCCCGGTCGGTCCGCTGGAACGCTCCCATCTCCAGGTTCTCGAACACGGTCATGCGCGGGAACAACCGGCGTCCCTCGGGAGACTGGGCCACCCCGCGCTTGACGATCGAGTGCGCCGACGCGTGCGTGATGTCGTCGCCCTGGAAGCTGATCCGCCCGCGCCGGGGCTGGTTCAGCCCGTTGATCGACCGCAGGGTCGTCGACTTGCCGGCCCCGTTCGCTCCCAGGAGGGTCACGATCTCCCCCTCGCGGACGTCGAGCGAGACCCCCTTGAGCGCGTGGATCGAGCCGTAGTACGTGTGGACGTCCTCCAGCTCGAGGATGTTCGAGGTGCCCGGCTTCGAGGATTCGCTCACGTGGCCACCGCCGCCGATCCGAGGTACGCCTCGATCACCCGAGGGTCGCGCTGGACGTCCTTCGGCGTCCCCTCGGCGATCCTCTCGCCGTAGTCGAGCACGGTCACCCGGTCGGACACGCCCATCACCACCCGCATGTCGTGCTCGATCAGCAGGATCGTCAGCTTCTGCTCGGCGCGCAGCTTGCTGACGAAGGCCGTGAACTCGGCGGTCTCCTGCGGGTTCATGCCGGCGGTGGGCTCGTCGAGCAGCAGCAGCTTGGGCTTCGTGGCGAGCGCCCGCGCGACCTCGAGCCGGCGCTGGTCGCCGTACGGCAGGCTGCCGGCGTAGGCGTCGTCGCGCCCGCTGAGGCCGCTGAAGCCGAGCAGGTGACGCGCGAACTCGCGCGCCTCCCGCTCCTCGCGCCTGAGCCCGGGCGTCCGCACGATCGTCCGCAGGATGCCTCCTTTCAGGTGGCCGTGCATGCCGACCATGACGTTCTCGAGCGAGGTCATCTCCTTGAACAGGCGGATGTTCTGGAACGTCCGGCCGATGCCCCGGTTCGTGATCGCGTGCGGCGGCTTGCCTGCGACGTGCTCGCCGTCGAAGATGACGTCGCCCGCGGTCGGCTTGTAGACGCCGGTCAGCATGTTGAAGAACGTGGTCTTGCCGGCACCGTTCGGGCCGATCAGGCTCACGATCGAGCCCCGGGGAACGTGGAAGTCGACGTCGTTCACGGCGACGAGGCCGCCGAACTCCTTGCGCAGCGCGACGGCTATCAGCAGGGCGTCGGTCACCGTGCCTCCACGTCGTAGAGGTACTCGTCGGAGACGCCGATTTCCAGCTCGAGCTTGTGGCGCTTCTCGGGGATCAGCCCGTTCGGCCGGAAGAGCATCACGAGGAGCAGGATGACGCCGTAGATCCCGAACTCGTACTGGGGCACGTCGATGCTCACGTGCAGGTGCTCGTTGATCCAGGCGCCGGTGTTGGCGAGGCCCGCCTGGTTGAGATAGGCGAGGAAGGCGGCGCCTACCATCACGCCCCAGACGTTGCCGATCCCGCCCAGGATCACCATCACGAGCACGAACACGGAGAAGTTGAACGAGAAGCTGTCCGGGTTGGCGCCGGTCGTGAACTCGGCGAAATAGGCGCCGGCGACGCCGCCGAAGAAGGCGCCGATCGCGTACGCGAGCGTCTTCGTGCGCATCAGCGGCACGCCCATGGCCGCAGCGGCGGTCTCGTCCTCGCGAATCGCGATCCAGGCGCGGCCGAGCTTGCCGCCGCGCAGCCGGAGGCTGCAGAACAGGGTTATCAGCACGAGGATGATCGCCGTCCAGAAGAAGAGGCGGTCGCTGTTCGCCGCCGTCAGGTAGTTGGCGGGTAACCCGAGCGCGCTGCTGAGCGTACTCCCGAAGCCGATTCCGTCGATCGGCGTGATCCCCTGCGGGCCGTTCGTGACGTTGACGCCGGTGTTGAAGAAGTTGTCGCCGTTGCGGGCGATCTGGGGCAGGATCTCGCCGAAGCCGAGCGTGACGATGGCGAGGTAGTCGCCTCGCAACCGCAGCGTCGGCAGCCCGATCAGCATGCCGATCAGCGACGTGAAGATGCCTGCGACAACCAGCAGGAGCCAGATCGAGATGTGGACGCCGCCGATGGTCTTGTCGACGCCGATCGAACCGAACTGGATCGTGCTCTTCCCGAACTGCGGGGAGGCGAGGGCTGCGCACGTATACGCACCGAGCGCGTAGAAGGCGACGTAGCCGAGATCGAGCAGGCCCGCGTAGCCCACGACGACGTTCAGGCCGAGCGCCATCATGATGTAGATGAGCATCACCACGCCGGTCGAGGTGCTCGGGAACGCACCCAGGATCGGGATGGTGAACATCTTGTCCGTGTAGTACGGGAACGTGACGACGAGCGCGAGGAAGACGAGCGGGACCACCCAGCGGCCGGCGCGTCCGAGCCGTCCCCAGCTCGGGACGTACAGCGCGACGAAGACCGCGTAGGTGAGGAGCGCGGCCGTGTCGATCCCAAAGAGGGGATAGAGGACCACGAGCAGGAGCAGCCCGACGACCCCGGCGATGATCGCTCGGTGAGCTAGGAGAGGCCAGCTGTTCCACCGCTCCTCGGGGAGGCCCAGCTGTCCGAGCACCACCCAGCGACCGCGCCAGGGATGCACCTACCCGCCCTCCGGCGTGCGTTCGCCGAGCAGGCCTTCGGGGCGGAAGACGAGGATCAGGATCAGGATCGCGAACACGATCGACTGGGTCCAGTCGCTCCCCGGCGCGTGCCAGGTGAGCGTGTTGTTGAACGCCTGGATCATCCCGATCAGGAGGGCCCCCAGCACGGCGCCCGGCAGGTTGCCGATCCCGCCGAGCACGGCCGCGGTGAAGGCGATCAGGCCGAGCTGGAACCCCTGGTCGAACCGGACGGACGTGAAGTACACGGCGTAGATGAGGCCCGCCGCGCCGGCCAGCCCGCCCGCGATCAGGAACGTGAACGAGATCGTGCGGTTGACGTCGATACCCATCATCGCCGCTGCGTCCCGGTCCTGAGCCGTGGCACGCATGGCCTTGCCCTGCCTGGTGTGCTGCACGAGCCAGACCAGCGCGATCAGCACCGGAATGGTGAGCAGCACGACGATCAGGCTCGCCCAGGTGTAGACGCCGCCGGAACCGAAGGTGAACACGTTCCCCTGCGGCAGGAAGTCGGCCGCGCCGCTCGGCCCCGTGTTCAGCGGCACGAAGTTCGGGCCTTTCCACGCCAGCGCGATGTTCTGGAGGATGAAGGACATCGCGATTGCCGTGATCAGCGGAACGAGCCGCGGCGCCCCCCGTAAGGGCTTGTACGCGATTCGTTCGACGGTCACGTTGATCGCTCCGCAGCCGGCGATCGCGATGGCGCCGGTGGCCAGGATCGCCGGCCACACGATGTACGCGGCCGTGCTCCCGTTCAGGTTGAAGACCTCGGAGAGCACCGTGATCGAGATCATCCCGCCGAGCATGAACACGTCGCCGTGCGCGAAGTTGATCAGCTCGAGGATGCCGTAGACGAGCGTGTAGCCGAGCGCGACGAGCCCGTAGACGGAGCCGTTCGTGATCCCGATCAGGAAGGCGGAGAAGAACTGGTCCGGCGTCTTGATCAGGTTGACGACGAGCCAGACGATCAGCAGGGCGACGAGCAGGAGCCCGATCAGCGGTATCGGATTGATCCTCCTCGATCGCCTGATCGCGAGTGGGGCTCCGGTGTGGGCTTCGGTGACCATCGTGTCGCTATGAATCGCCGGGGGAGGATCGGCTCCTCCCCCGGCGCTCACTCACTCACTCTCGATGCTGATCCTCCTAGGGCGTCGCCAGTGCGACGAGGCTGGCCGGCGGAGCGATCACCTTCAGGAACGGAGCCTGATTCCCCGTGACCTTGTAGAAGCTGATCACGCCGGCGTTCGTGTCGCCGTTCTTGTTCAGCGCGAAGTTGCCGATCGGCGTGCCGACGAAGGCGCGCTTGTAGACGCCCTTCGAGACACCCGAGCGGGTACCGCCCGAGTTGGCGATGGCCTTCAGCATGACCTGCGTCGCCGTCGCGCCGTAGTTCGAGTACGGGTTGACCTTGGCGGGCGCCAGCCCGACCGACTTCCCGAACGCCGCCGAGAACTTCTTGCCGGCTGCGTTCAGGTACTGGTACGGCTCACCGGCGATCGAGATGTACATCCCGTTCGACGCCGAGCCCGCGTCCTTGATCGTGGACGTGAACGAGCTGAAGCCGTCGGGAGCCTCGAGCAGGAAGCTCGCTCCGAGCCCTGCGCGCAGGTCCTTGATCAGCTTGCCGCCGTTCTCGCACTCGAGGCCGCCGAGGAAGACAGCGTCGGCCCCCGAGGCCTTGATCTTGGTCGCGATGTCCTGGTAGCTCGAGGCCTTGGGGTCCCAGGCCTGGAAGCCCGCGACCTTGAGGCCCAGCTTGCTGCCCTTGATCACGTTCCGGACAGCGGAGGCGATCCCGAAGCCGTACGCCTCCTTGTCGTTCAGGATGTAGATCGACTTCGCCTTCAGCGCCTTGAGCTGGAGGACGTCGGCGGAGCCCTGGAAGTCGTCCGCCGCCACGACCCGCGCATAGGTGCGCTTGCCGGTCGGGTAGTACTTCTGCGGCTCACCGGCGAGGGCAGGCTGGTGGGTCAGCCCGATGTACGTGTTCGCCGGGCTGATGTACTGGAGCGCGGCCCGGTTGGCGATCGGGACCTCGATCTCGGCACAGCCCGAGTTGAAGGTGCCGATGACGCCGATCACCGTCTTGTCGCGGGCGTAGTTGCCTGCGTTGGCCGAGCACTTGGCCGGATCCCACTTCCCGGCCTGGGCCGTCGAGTCGTCGCAGGACTGGTAGCCGACCGTGTACTTGCCGGCCTTGTACCCGGCCTGCTTGAACGTGTACGCGATCGCCTTCGTCATCTCGATCGTCTGCGCGCGGCTCGAGCCCTGCAGCGGCAGATCGGACGCGACGATGAACTGCGGGCTACCGGAGCCGCCGTACTGCAGCGGACTGCAGGACGACGCCGGAAGCACCGTGGCGGACTTGTTCGAGCCCACCTTTGCCAGGCCGGTCGCGGCGACTGCGAGTGCAGCCAAACCGGCGACCAGGAGCCCAGCGATGAAATACCGCTTTCTCACTCCATTCCTCCTTTGTTGCGAAACACTCCGCCCTGTGGAACGGCAAGTATGGGACGAACCGGGGCACCTTGCAACTTGCATACATCACGGGGGCAACCGTGTTTCCCCCGTGAGCCCCCTTCTTCGGCACCACGACACGGTCGAGCCGAGGCTCGGGCTGCGCTCGGGCAAAGCCCGGCTCCGCCCTTCCTGGCGCCCGCTCGACGCCAACGCCGAGGCAGCAGGGCTACGATCAGTCAGGGCCGAAGTGGCGGAACTGGTAGACGCGCCGGACTCAAAATCCGGTTCCCTTCGGGGAGTGTGGGTTCAAGTCCCACCTTCGGCACTCACGTGCCGTTGACGGAGGCGATGACGCGGGCGTTGTGGAACGCGCGGAAGGCTTCGGGCGTGGACGGGCGGGATGAGGCGCTGGTCTTCCCGGATCGGGACGGTGGCTTCCTGGATCGGACGCAGGTGTTTCGGGTTGTGAAGGCGGCGGGGAAGGTGGCGGGGGTGCCGTGGGCTGGGCTTCACACGCTTAGGCACTCGGCGGCGACGATCCTGTTTCGGCGGGGATGGAACGCGGTGCAGGTGCAGAAGTTCCTCGGCCACCACTCCCCGGCGTTCACGCTGGCGGTGTACGTGCATCTGTTGCCGGATGATCTGCCGGACCCTGACTTCCTCGACGGGGTTCTCGGCGGGGGCGGCGAGGCGGTCGAGGCCGAAGCCGACCCGGAGGCGGCCACGCCGTGAAAGCCCCTGCTCTGCTGATCCACCCGCCTTTGCCGCAGAAAAGCGCGCCTCTCGAAGAAAGCGACGCACACCGGCGCCTGTCGGTCAGGACGTGAGCGGCGGCAGGCCCTTGGCGATCAGATCAACGCCGAGAACCAGCAGTACCCCAGCCATGACCGCGGCGTTATGGACGGTGAGCCAGCCTTTTAGCTGGTCGAGTTCCGTCTTCGCATGCTCGCCGCCGAGCAAGTAGTACAAGACGGGGCCAGCGATGGTGAGACTCCCAACCACGACGAAGACGATCAGCGAGACGACAACGTCGGTGGTCGAGAGGCCGAGCTGGGCGAGGCCGGTTGCGGCACCGAAGCTCAGAATCAGGTTCTTGGGATTCACACCTGCTAGGAGTAGGCCGAGGCTGAACGCCTTGCCGGGGGTAAGCGCGTCGATGCCGCTCATCCACTTCGGCATCACTGGCTCGGCACCGGGTGCTGGCCGATTGCGGTATTGGCGCAGAGCGAGGAGCAGGAAGAGCACGCCGAACACGATCTTCAGCCACGAGATGGTGTCCGAAGCACTGCTGCTGGTCGAGGCGTTGCTCTGGTCGGAGATGGCATAGATCACGCCGCTGACCGTGCAGAGCGCGACGACCCACCCAAGCAGGAACAACGGCCCGTTCACGCGCGCCCGCTGCGAGAACAGCATCAGGATCACGGCGATGATCGCGCTGACGGTGATCGCCACACCGACCGCGTACGTCAGAACCTCGCTGATCCCTTGCCCCATGCCCCTCCTCTGGTGAGCGGCGGGATCGCCGTCTGCGGAACTCTAAGCGACGCTACCTATTCGCGTCGATCGACGGCTCGTTCGTCCGACATCAGCGAGCCGAGGGCCATCGCCTGCCGCACAACCTCGGCCGTCCGTAGCTTGTCGAGCAGGCGGAGGGGCCACAATGGGGCCACCCGACCCACCGAGACGGGCCGAGACGCGAGTCACCTGCGAACCCCGGAAACCGCTTAACGGTGCGGGGTCGTCTCGGCCCGTCTGGAGGCCTGAGGCGACTCAAAATCCGGTGCCCGAAAGGGCGTGTGGGTTCGATTCCCACCTTCGGCACTCGAGAAGGTCCTGTAGACAGGGCGGCCGTCGCTGAAGCTGTGGTTGGCCTACGAAGCCGCCTAGCTCGTCGGCTTCAAGCAGGGCGGCGTCGTCGCCGGGCCGTCCTGCGGTGGGGCGGCGACGGTGAACGTCTTCGTCACCGTCGCCGACTGTTTGCCGGTGGCGGCGTAGACAATCAGCGTCTTCGTGTAGTCGCCCCCGACTGTGATCGGGGACGAGATTTGGATCGACCCATCCGTCTTGAGCGAGGTCTTGCCGAGTTTCGCCTGGTAGCCGTTCGGCCCGCTGAGTGTGGCCGACACGCTCGCCTGCGCGGGGGTGGTGCGGACGTCGATGCAGACGTTGCCCTTCCCGATCGTGGTGTTGTACGCCCAGGTGTCGTCTTCCGAGATCGACACGGATGGAGGGGGAGGAGTCGCCCGACATCTCGCCAGGGCCGTCTTCGCCTTCGGGACGCTCGCTGCTGCCGCCTTGGCGGACTTCTCCAGTTGATCGAGCTGGTGGACGGCGCCGATCATGATCGCGTCGGTGTGTCGAACGAGTGCGAGCACCGGGTTGATTTGTGACCGGTATTTGCTTGCGGCAGGCTGGGCCAGCGCCCTGGTCAACTTCGCGATCGCAGCATGAAGCCGCTGTTCGGCCGGGCGCAGACCTGTCCGTTCCAGGCGTCTGGCGCCGAGAGCGAGTTCCCCCGCCCTCGCCTGTGCGGCCGCGAAGACGGCCTGCTCGCTGCCGCAAGACAGGGGCGCGGCGATGCCGAGGTCGCTGTTGAGAGTGTGGGAGAGGCTGGCGCCGCTCGAGCCTGTCTCGCAGGCCGCCAGCTCCTTCTCCGCCTTGGCAAGCTCGGCTTTGGCCTCATTCACCTGCTTCCGTGCATCAGATTGTGTGCCGATCGAGTCGCCCACTGCGCTGTCGGCCGCGGCTTCCGCGTCGCGGAGGTCCTTGATGTCCTCATCGAGAATGACGACGACGCCAACCGCCTTCCCGTTGTCCAGGGTCCTGATCAGGTTGTCGATGATCTCGAGCTGATGGGTGATGCCCTTCAGCAGGTCTTCGGCGTCCTTCCGCTGCGCGGTCGCCGTCTTGAGTACCGCCTCGGCGGCGGCCACCTTTGCCTTCGCGGCGTCGCGCGCCGCCCGCTGCGTGTCGCAGTTCGGCTTGAGTCGAAACGACACGTCCTGACAGTTCGCCGACGCGAGTGCGTCGGTGCTTGTACAGACTTTGAAGACGGCGCCGAGGGCGAGCTTCCCCTGCACCTGCCCGCTCCCGTTGATCGTCCTCGCAAGTTCGATGTTGAGCGGATAGCCATAGACGGCGCCTTGCACTTTCGTATCGACGAAGGGCGGGTAGCCGTCGAGCTTGAAACTCTTGACGACGCCACCGAGCAGCTGAACCGTCATCGCGTCGATAGGCGGCGAGCCCGCAGGCATGGTGTTCGTCAGCGTCAAAGCGAACCCGGCCGGTTTACCCACCAGACCCGAAATCGTGATCCGGGGCTGCGGCGGTGTGCTGCGAGCTGCCGTCGCGCCCGCCAACAACATCACGGCGCAGGCTGACCCGACCACAACCAGGTACACCAACCCCGGACGAACCCGCGCCCCCCAGACCCGACCCGCTCCCGCGCTACGCACCTCTCGCTCCCCTGTTCGGGGACATCAGACCGTAAGTCTCCCGTGGATACGTTGCGTTGTCCAGGACCGGCGAGCCCTGGACGGAATCACGGGTGCGGTTCTCGTGGGTCTCGGCGTGCGACTCGCCGCCGAGCACAGGTAGAGGCTGCCGGTCGAGCTATCCGGCGCGCCGGGCTCTCGTTGCCGCAGCGTTCTACTGGCCGATCCAGGCGATCTTCTAGACCGCTGTCGAGGAGCTCGCTTCGGAAGCTGGCCCGGCGGCCTGGACCAGGTCGGCCGCCTCAGGGTCGGCCGGGGGCTCCGGCGGCGTGTGGCCTGCCGCCTTCGCGATGCGCGCCGCTTCCTTCTTCTCGCGCTTCAGCTCTCGGCGTTCCCGGAGCTCGCGGTCTCGCTGGATCTTGTTGAACGTTGTTCGGCTCTTCTTGGACGCCATCCAATCCCCCGCCTTCCCTGTCGACGCGAATCGCGTCGTCTCGTGAACGTTTCTTGCATCGACACCGTACCCCAGAGCCCGACGCAGCTGCGCCGAGCCGGTTCGGGAACGGGCTCGGCGCGGCGTGCTTGGTCTTTATGTCGTGCCCCGTGTGTCGGAGGAATGCTCGGGCGGAGCATGCCGGGGCTACGGGAACCCTCACGGCTTGCATCGGGACCGCCATCGGGGTTGTCACTGACGCGAACTTGCGGGTTTCTACTGAGCCCGCAGGACTCGAACGGGGTAGGAGGTTGCCCTGACCCGAGATCGGTGGTTCTTCGGTTTGCCGACCGGGTCGGCTTCGCGAGCATGCGATCGAACCAGCCACGACGTCATGCGAAGGAGGCTCGAACGTGTCGACCCAGACCGAAGCGCCCGAGTGGGGATCCCTGTTCACGCTGCAGCGGCGGATCGGAGGCAAGCGGCCGGTGGAGGCGTTGCCGGCCGCGCCGTCGATGCCCGAGCCGGACAGCCACAGGAGGAGCCGGGCGCGCCTTCGCGGGATCGCGACGATCTGCTTCAGGGGCCGCGCACGACGGTGACCATCGCGTCGACGGGCCACTCCCTGACGAAGTCCTCGCCGCCCTCGATCCGCAGCGTGACGCGCACGGTCGTGTCCGTCCGGTCGATCTCCCGCACCACCGTCGCCTCGACCTCGTCGCCCTGCCCGGGAACGTCGATCAGGACGACGTCGCCGATCATCAACCGCTGGCACGGGAACTCGAACGCCACGGCGACGCTAGGTCGTCTCGCCGCCGGCGCCCGTGAGCCGGTCGAGCATGCTGAGACCGGCCTTTCCCGGCGCGAGCAGGGCGTTGGCGAGCTCCGTCAGCACGTGACGTGTCTCGTCCTCGACCTCCTCGACCCCGCGCCCGGCGAGCGAGGAGGCCGCGCGGAGCCCCTGCGCTTCCGCCTCCCGCAGCAGCGCCTGCGCCAGTAGCTCGGCGGTCTCCCGGATCTCCCGCTCGGCCTGGTCGCGCTGAACCTTGTTCGACGCCATCACCTTGGTGTGCTGCTCGGCAGAAAGCCGGTCGAGCAGCTTGCGCGGATGCTCCCGGGCGAACAGCACGACGGCGACGATCAGCCACGCCCCGGCCACGACGAGCGCAGCCGACCAGCCCGGGATGACATGCGTGAGCCCCAGCGCCGCGCCCCAGCTCGCCGCGGCGAGCGCGAACAGGAGCGCGACCAGCCCTGCCGCGGCCATCGCGAGCTCCCCGAGCGTCTGCCGCACCTCGGGCATCCGCTCCGCCGCCGCCAGCTCGACGTCGCTGCGCACGAGCTGCGACAGCTCGTCCGCGAGCTGACCGAGCAGCATCCCCGGTGTGTCGTGTTCGGGCGGCACGGATGTCATGCGCGTGATCGTACATCGCCTCCCGACCACTCCGGCTCCGATCAGGTCAATCGAAACCCAATCGTTCGGTAACCCAGGCTTCACCTGTTTCGGAACCTGCTCTTACACGCCCGTCGTCTTCCATGAGCAAGAGAGCAACCCCACGCTCTCACGACCAGGAGGCACGTAATGGCAGTAACGGAACTGGAGCCGCTTCGAGGCCGAGGGCGGGAGCTCGCGCACCGGACCGGAAGCGACATCGAGGTCTCGCTGCACTGGCACGCCGACAACTCCCTCACCCTGCTTCTGGTCGAGGTCTCCACGGGCGTCGTGTTCGAGTTCGGCGTCGAGCCGGAGCACGCCCTCGACGCCTTCAACCACCCGTACGCCTATCTCCCCACCGTCGCGCTCGATCCCCGGCTGGAGGCTCCGGCCGTCACGGCCGCCTTCCTGGATCGCGCTGCCTGAAGCCTTTCCCGAGGTCACCGGCACGGGGCGGCGTGCTACGGTCGCCGCCCCGACCCGAGGAAAGGAGAACCCGTGCTCTTCCACGTCACCTGGGAGTTCAGCGACACCAGCGAGGCGGGATCGCGCCGGTCGCTGGCGGTGTTCGCGAAGTGGCAGCCACCCGCGGGCGCCGAGTTCAAGGGCTTCTACGGCTTCGCGGACGGACGCGGCGGCGTTGCGCTCATCGAGGCCGACAGCGTGGCCTCGCTCTCGCGGACGACGGCCCCGTGGACTCCGTGGCTGCGCTTCACGGTCACGCCGATCGTGCCGATCGAGGAGTCGACCGAGATCGCCAACGAGGCGGTCGCCTTCCGCGACTCCGTCGGGTAAGTCCCGGCCCGAGCCCTCCAGGCGAGCGGCGAAGCGGTGGAAGTGGAACGCTCGTACGGCGGGCAGACGATGTTCGAGCCGCTGCGGCGCGTGCTCGTGCGCCGGCCGCCCGCGGACGTGTCCGGCTGGCGACGCTTCGGCTGGCGCGGCGAGCCCGACCCGGCACGGCTCGCCGACGAGCACGAACGCTTCTGCCTCGGGCTCGAGGATGCCGGCGCCGAGGTCGTCGTCGCGGAGCCGACCACCCTCGACGCCATCTACACGTACGACCCGGCGCTCGTCGCCGACGCAGGCGCGGTGCTCCTGCGGCCAGGCAAGCCGGAGCGCGCCGACGAGGTGGACGCGATCGGCGCCGAGCTCGAGCGGGCGGGCGTGCCGATCGCGGCGCGCCTCGAGGAGCCCGAATTCGCCGAGGGGGGCGACACGGCCTGGCTCGACGAGCGGACGCTGCTCGCCGGACGCGGCTACCGCACGAACCCGGATGGGATCCGTGCGCTGGAGCGGATTCTGGGCGTCGAGACGCTCTGGTTCGACCTGCCGCACTTCCACGGCCCGGCGGAGGTCATGCACCTCCTGTCGCTCCTCAGCCCCCTCGACCGGGACCTCGTCGTTGCCTATCCCCCGCTGATGCCGGTCGGCCTCGTCCAGCTGCTGGCCGACCGCGAAGTCCGGATCGTCGAGGTGCCGGACGAGGAGTTCGAGACGATGGGCCCGAACGTGCTCGCGCTCGCTCCCCGGCGCGTGCTGATGCTCGATCGCAACGTCGAGACCCGGCGCCGGCTCGAGCGCGCCGGGGTCGACGTGGCCGTCTACCGCGGCGACGAGCTCTCAAAGGGCGACGGGGGCCCGACCTGCCTCACACGGCCCATCCTGCGCGGCTGAGCTCCCGTCACGCCCGGATTTCGGCCAGCGGGAACGAGCGGTGGCGGCGCGGCGGCACGAGGAAGTTCTGGCGGTGGGTCGTCTTCAGCACCGCGTTGATCCCCTGACCGCGGTCGTTCGGGTCGAACGGCAGCCGCGTCCCGTCGGGCATGACGCCGTCCATCGCCAGCCGGTTGCGGTGGAAGTCGTCGCTCGTCGGGTTGAAGACGACGAACTGCACGCCGGCTGCGGGCTCCGAGCTCATCCCGTCCGTGTCGGGGCGGACGCTCCAGAAGAACGGGTTGTCGAGCGTGTTGAAGTCCGCACGCTGAGGGATGGCGGTGCCCTTGGGGTATCGGGTCCCGTCCGCCCCATGGACGTCCTCCGTGAGGCGCGAGGTCGTCTGGATCGAGGCACTGTGCCCGATCGCGTGGAAGCGCCGGTAATCGCTCGCGTTCTGGCGCGTCGTCGCGACGTCGGCCGGCCCCTGCCGGACGGTCAGCGTTCCCGACGGGACCCTGGTCGTGGGCCGGAAGACGGTGGCGACGCGCTGGGAGTGGTCGAAGAGCGTGTACCACTGGAGGAGGTCCTCGAAGATGTGCGAGACGTGCATGCAGGTGCCCTGGCGGAAGTAGCCGCCCGGGACCGCCGTCCGAGTAGCCGAGCGTCTCGAGGT
Source organism: uncultured Actinomycetes bacterium (assembly GCA_963742925.1). GTDB lineage: Bacteria > Actinomycetota > Thermoleophilia > Gaiellales > Gaiellaceae > PALSA-612. The sequence goes on from CAVUNV010000008.1 coordinate 141,652, forward strand.
TCGCGATCCGCGCCGGCCCCAGGTTCGCCTTCTGGGTCGACGTGAAACCGAGGAAGAGCTCGGACGAGTCGGGGATGAAATCCGCGCCCGCCACGCCTGCAGCCATCGCCATCCGCTTCGGAAGGCTCTGGCCACCGTCGAAGCCGCCGCCCGCGAACCCGCGCCGGATGCTGGTCGGCTTCCAGAAGTCGAGCTTGTCGACGAGCTCGCGGGCGCCCTCGTGGATCGCGTCCAGATGGTCCGAGCGCAGGAGGAGGACGGCGTCGTTCCGCTCCAGGATCGTCGCCGACGGGTCGCTCGGGAACCTGACCGCGTCGAGAAGGACCGAGACCGGCCGCCCCTTCGCCTTCGAGGCACGGCGGTCGACCGGTAGGTAGCGGGCGGCCGGCGTCGGCACGTAGCGGCGGAAGTAGGGCAACCCCCAGCCGAGGGTGATTCCCAGCCCGGCCGGTGTCAGCGCGTAGCGCGCCTCGAGCGAGGCGAGCGCGTGCTCGAGCGCCTGACGGGCCTGCGTCAGGTCGTGCGCGGAGCCGCTCGTCTTCAGCTCGAGCGTGACGAGCTGGTGGTGGAGAGGCGGCACGAGCACCTCGACCCTGTTGTCGCGCACGACCCGCACGCCCTCCAGGATGTGCTGCTCGGGCGGCAGCGGCTGCGCGGGTGCCGCGGCGCGAGTCGGGGCCGACGACAGATGGTCGACCAGCTCGTAGATGCCGGCCGCGCCGAGGGCACCGGCTCCTGCGCCGGCGAGGAGCTGCTTCCTGGTCAGAGGCACGTCAGCGGGTGGGGTTGATCAGAACCAGGTTCCGCAGCATGCGGTGGAGGTTCGCGACCACCATCTTGTAGGTCAGCGGCAGGGCGATGTGCTCGCTGACCGAGTACAGCCCGCCGGCGTGGTGCCACGCGTAGAGGACGTGCCATAGATCGGCGTCCTGGTTGACCGTGTAGACCGTCGCCGTGATCCCGCGCTCGCTGACCGTCCCGCGCGCGTCGTTGAAGCACGGCACCGGCTTCTTGGTGAGCTTGCCGTTGTTGTAGTCCTCGGAGACGCAGGTCGGCACCTTCGTCCGGCCGGGGTAGCCGCGGAGGTTGACGTGTACCTCGCCGGTCTGGGGCTCGGCCCAGGCCATGCTGACGAGGTAGCTCCGGTCTTTCGAGGTCGAGACGGAAGGGCCGCCGGCGCCGCCGTAGCTGACCTGCCCGACGATCTGCCCCGTCAGCGGAGACGGGAGCCAGGCCGGGCAGTAGACCGGCGCCTTGATCTGGTTCGCGAGCCGCTGCCAGCCTGCCCGCCACTTCGCAGGGCAAGTGGGCGCTGCAGGCTTCTGCTCTGCCGGCTTGGGCTGGGCCGCTTTCGAGCTCGTGGCGGTGTCCGAGCCGCAGCCGGCCGCGATCAGCGCGATCGCCGCGAGGGTCGAGAGCGATGCGAGCGTGAGCTTCTTCATCTACAGCCGGTAGACGGCCACCCAGGGCCCAGCGAGATCGTGGGCCGCCTTCACATAGTAGAGACGTGTCGCCTGGCTTCGCAGTTGGTCGTAGAAGCGCACCTCGCGCGGGTAGTGGGAGCGCGCCGCGAGCACCCGGTCGGCGACGGCGCCCGTGACGACGACGTAGCGGATGCCCTCGAGCCGGAGCCGGCCCACGTCGCGGTTGGGATCCGACGGCCGGCCCGGCCCGGGCAGGAGCAGCGGGAGGACCCTGCGGCCCCGGAGCATCGGCGTCGACGACTCGGCGGCGACCGGTGCCGATGCCGGCAGGTTCCGCCCGATCCAGCGCGCGGCGACGACCCGGGTGTCGGTCTTCGTGAGCGTGATGTCGTCCCTGATCGCGTAGGTGAGCGGGACGACGAGCAGGAGGAGCGTCACCGCCGCGAGCGCTCGGAGACGGCCGGCGAGCACACCGAGGACGGGCACGAGCGGCAGGAGATAGCGGTCGAAGTGCGCCCGGATCGTCAGCAGGTCGATCGCGTAGACGGCGACGAACGAGACGAGGATCAGGTCGGCCTTCGTGCGGACGACGAGCGCGACCACGATGCCCGCGACGACGACGATGATCGCCGGCCCGATCGTGTGCCAGAGCCGGCCGCTGAACGAGAACAGCGCGAAGCTGTCGTGCTCGAAGCCGAGCCAGCCGTCCCGGGCCAGGCGCTGGACACGCGAGGCGTCGCTCCAGGCCTGCCCCGGGTGAACGAGCACGTACGGGCTGGTGGCGAGGAACGACGCGACGCCGAGCCCGATCGAGACGGAGAGCCGCCGCCAGCGCCCCCACCCCGCGACGACGAGCGGCACGAGCAGGAAGACGCCGGGGTACTTGGCGCTCGCCGCCAGCCCGGCGACGACACCTGCCCAGGCGAGCCGGCCCGACACCATCAGCGCGAGCGCTGCGGCCACCCCCGCCATCAACGGCACGTCCGTGACGGCCATGTGCGAGTACGCGACGCTCGTCGTCCCCACGGCGACGACCGCGGCTCCCACCGCCCCGGCCACGCCGTCGTAGGCCCGCCGGCCGAGCCACCAGGTCGCGGCGACCGCCCCGAGCCCGAACAGGACGATCACGATCCGGGCGGTGAGCAGCGACGGCGACGAGTCCCAGGCCTGGAACGGCGCCAGCACGTAGAGAACGAGCGACGGATAGTCGAACCAGTGCGGGTCGAGCCCGGCGCCGTGCACCATCCGCCAGGCGCGCGGCACGATGTTCTGCTCGTCGGGGTTGAGGATCGTCCCGTACGGCAACCCGTACTGGAGCCCGACGATCCGCAGGCCGAGCGCGACGGCGAGCAGCGCGCCGAGGGCCGCCTTCGGGCCGCCCCAGTTGCCCTTCAGGCGGGGTTGCTCAGACTTCGGGCGGTGGGCCACCGACGAGATGGGCCACGTCGCCCCCGCCGACGAGAACGGCGTCGATGCCCGCCCGCTCGAGCGAGACGACCTCGTCCCGCGTCGTCGTGGCGAGCTCGGCGATCGCGAGCTTCCCGGCCGGCACGTCGGGGAGCAGCTCGAGCACGCGGTCGAGCGCCTCCTCGTCGTCCTCGGCCTCACGCGGCGAGAGCAGGAGGATCTCGGGATCGATCCGCTCGAGGACGAGCTCGAGCTCCTCCTCGTCCCGGACGTCCACCACGCACTCCAGCCCGAGCCGCAGCGCACGGGCGTAGTGCTCCTCGAGCTCGGAGCCGTCGTCGTGATGGTGCTCGGCGACGAGCAGCCACGCGTCGGCGCCGGCCGCGTGCGCCGAGTCCGGCGATTCGCCCCGGTAGAGGACGGGCAATGCCGTGGCCTCCCGCAGCCCCGGCGCGGGGCGATCGAGGACGAGCCCTTCAGCGCCCTGCTCCTCGGCGGACGCGGCGGCGGCGGCATCGAGGACGTGCACGAGCACGGAGATGCCGTCTCCCTCCGACAGGGCCTGGCTCAGACGTCGCGAGCCGGTCACGCTGGACGGGATGCTATCGGCCGATCGGGTGCCAGACCGTCTTCAACTCCAGGAAGGCGGCGATCTCCCACAGGCTCTGCCCGTCGGCGGCACCATGGACGACCCGCTTGACGTTCTCGGCGGCCAGCTGCTCGAGCTCCGCCGCTTGTCCGTCTGCACCGCCGACGTCGATCGCGTTGACGTCCATGTGGCCGGCGAGCCACGGTGCGAGCTCGGCCTTGGAGCCGGTCAGGACGTTGACCACGCCACCGGGCAGATCTGACGTCGCGAGCGCCTCGGCCAGCTCGACGGCGGCCAGCGGCCTCGACCCGGACGCGACCGCGACCACCGTGTTGCCGCCCGCGATGGCGGGCGCGATGCGGGAGACGAGCCCGGCGAGCGCGGGCAGCTCGGGCGCGAGCACACCGACGACGCCCGTCGGCTCAGGCACTGTGAAGTTGAAGTAGGGGCCGGCCACCGGGTTCGAGGAGCCGAGCACCTGCGCGATCTTGTCGGCCCAGCCCGCGTACCAGACCATGCGGTCGATCGCGGCGTCGACCTCGGCCTCGCCGTCGCAGTGCCCGGCGAGGAGCGCCCGCCGGGCCTCCATCATCTCGGCCATCCGGTACAGGATCTGCCCCCGGTTGTACGCCGTCCGCCCGGCCCAGCCGGGAAACGCGCCGCGCGCCGCGCGGATGGCGTCACGAAGGTCCTTGCGGGAGGCCCGGGCGACGTTCGCGCCCTCGGCCTCGTAGGAGCGACCCGACTCGGAGCGCGGAAACTCACCGCCGATGTAGAGCTTGTACGTCTTCTTGACGCCGAGCCTCGCCATCACGCGACTCTCCGCGCCTGTGGAGAGATCGTCACGAAATCGGCACGAAGGCGTCTCACACCTGTGCGAATTTCGCCGGTACGATCGAACGTGGGTGGTGGGCCGGGGTGCCCCAGCCAAAGGCCGGAAAGAGCGGTCATTCGAACCTCACGTGTCGCTCGATGCAACGGTGCGGGGCAGCGTTGAATCGCGGCAACCGCCAGGCGCCGACAGCCGCCGCGGAGTCGCGGCTCTGCCGCGGCGGAGCACGAGCCAAGCTGCGAGCCGAAACCGCAGGGAAGGGGGCTCACGGGGGAAACCGGCTGTTTCCCCCGTGTCATTCGAACCTCAGATAGGGCTCGAGGCCGTGCCGTCCGCCCTCGCGGCCGAACCCGGACTCCTTGTAGCCGCCGAACGGCGAGGCCGGGTCGAAGCGGTTGAACGTGTTCGCCCAGATCACGCCGGCGCGGAGGCGCTCTGCCATCCACAGGATCCGCGAGCCCTTCTCCGTCCACACGCCGGCGGACAGGCCGTACGGCGTGTTGTTCGCCTTCTCGAGCGCCTCCTCCGGTGTCCGGAAGGTCAGCACGCTCAGCACCGGGCCGAAGATCTCCTCCTGCGCGATCCGGTAGCTCTGCGCCACGTCGGTGAACACGGTCGGCGCGAACCAGTAGCCGCGCTCGGGTAGCCGGCAAGGCGGCTGGTAGATCTGGGCACCCTCCTCCTCGCCGCTCGCTACCAGGGCTCTGATCTTCTCGAGCTGCGGGCGTGAGTTGATGGCGCCGATGTCCGTGTTCTTGTCGAGCGGATCCCCGACGCGCAGCGTGCCCATCCGCCGCTTCAGCTTGCCGATCACCTCCTCGTACACCGACTCCTGCACGAACAGGCGCGACCCGGCGCAGCAGACATGGCCCTGGTTGAAGTAGATGCCGTTGACGATGCCCTCGACCGCCTGATCGAGCGCGGCGTCGTCGAAGATGATGTTCGCAGCCTTGCCGCCCAGCTCGAGCGTCAGCCTCGTGCCCTGCCCGGCGAGCTGGCGCTGGATCGCCTTGCCGACCTCGGTCGAGCCCGTGAACGCGATCTTGTCCACCGCGGACGTGACGAGCTCGGCGCCGGTGCGGCCGTCGCCCGTGACGATGTTGACCACGCCCGGAGGCAGCTCGGCCTGCCGGAGCACGTCGCAGAACAGGAGCGCCGAGAGCGGCGTCGTCTCGGCCGGCTTGAGCACGACCGTGTTCCCCGCCGCCAGGGCCGGCGCGATCTTCCACGCGAGCATCAGCAGCGGGAAGTTCCACGGGATGATCTGGCCTGCGACGCCGAGCGGCAACGGCCGCCGGTTCGGGAACGCGTACTCGAGCTTGTCCGCCCAGCCGGCGTAGTAGAAGAAGTGCGCGGCGGCGAGGGGGACGTCAACGTCGCGCGACTCCCGGATCGGCTTGCCGCCGTTCAGCGACTCGAGCACGGCGAATTCCCGGGCGCGCTCCTGCAGGATCCGGGCGATCCGGAACAGGTACTTGGCCCGCTCGGACGCGGCCAGGCCCGACCAGCCGTTCTCGAACGCGTCGCGCGCGGCCTCGACGGCGAGCTTCACGTCCTCGGGGCCGGACTGCGCCACCTCGGCGAGCGGCTCCTCGGTCGCAGGGCTGATCGTCGAATACCACTCGGACGAGCGCGGATCGACGAGCTCGCCGCCGACGAAGTTCCCGTACCGCTCCTGGATCGTGACGATGTCACGCGACTCGGGCGCGGGCGCGTAGTCCCAGCCCGATGGAGCCGGTGCCGAGGCTCGTCTCTTCTCGACGTCAGTCAACGGTGAAGTAGTCGGGGCTCTGGTAGCGGCCGGTCTTCTCCTTGCGGATCTGCATCAGCACGTCGTTCAGGAGCGAGGAGGCGCCGAGCCGGTAGAGGTCGGGAGTGAGCCAGTCGGGGCCGAGCGTCTCGTGGAGCTGCACGAGGTACTGCACGGCCTGCTTGGACTGGCGGATCCCCCCGGCCGGCTTCATGCCGACCTTCCGTCCCGTCTCTTCGTAGACGTCCCGGATCGCCTCCAGCATGACGAGCGTCACGGGCAGCGTCGCCGCCCCGGAGAGCTTGCCGGTCGACGTCTTGACGAAGTCGGCACCGGCGGCCATGGCCAGGATCGACGCACGGCGGACGTTGTCGTACGTGCCGAGCTCGGCCACCTCGAGGATCACCTTCAGGTGGGCCCCGCCGCAGACTTCCTTGACGCGCACGATCTCGTCGTAGACCTTCGCGTAGCGGCCGGACAGGAAGGCGCCGCGGTCGATCACCATGTCCACCTCGTCGGCGCCCATCGCCACGACCTCCTCCACCTCGCGCAGCTTGACGTCGAGCGGCGCCTGGCCGGACGGGAACGCGGTCGCGACCGAGGCGACCTTGACGCCGCTCCCGCGCAGGCGCGCGACGGCCGTCGGGACGAGGTTCGGATAGACGCAGACGGCGGCGACGGACGGCATGGCCGCATCCGACGGGTCGGGCCGGATCGCCTTGGAGCAGAGCGCCGCCACCTTGCCCGGCGTGTCGGCTCCCTCGAGCGTGGTCAGATCCATCATGCGGATCGCCAGCTCCAGCGCGAAGAGCTTCGTGTCCTTCTTGATCGAGCGCCGCGCGAGCGATGCCGCCCGCTCCTCGACGCCGACCTCGTCGACCGACCCGATCCGTGGCAGCCGCGGCTCGAGCGGCAGCTCGAATCCTGCTGGAAGCACCGGCGCCTGCGCCACGCCCGGAGTGTAGCCCGGTCGAGCTCGTGCCCCCGCCTGGGCGCGGCGTAAGCTCCGTGAGCGTGAAGAGCGCCGCCGCCCTCCTGATCGTCGCCGCGCTGGCAGTCGGATCGGCCGGCTGTGGAGGCGGCGGCGGGGGAAGCGGCCGGCTGTCGAAGAGCCAGTACGAGTCGAAGCTCCGCTCGCTCCAGCACGATCTCACTTCCGGCCTGCAGAGCTTCGCGGCGTTCGAGCCGACCGACCTCGCCGCGGCACCGGCGTTCCTGACGAAGGTGGCCGACACGCTCGACGGCGTCGCCACGACCCTGAAGGGCGTGAAGCCGCCGAAGGACGTGCAGGGGCTGCACAACCGTCTGATCGAGGGGTCGTCCGGGGCCGCGACGGAGCTGCGAACGCTCGTCCACGAGCTGAACGGCGCCTCGCCGGCGCAGACCAAGCGGCTGCTCGCGCAGTTCGATCCGGCCAGGCTGGCCGGGCTGCAGGAGCTCGAGCAGGCCGCCTCGGCGCTGGCCGCGAAGGGCTACCGGTTCAGCTAGACCGCAGGTAGGTGAGCACGGCGAGCACGCGGCGGTGGTCGTCCGGGCTCGCGGGCAGTCGCAGCTTTCCGAAGATGCTGGTCACGTGCTTCTCCACGGCCCGCTCGGTGACGAACAGGGCGTCGGCGATGGCCTGGTTCGAACGGCCCTCCGCCATCAACTCGAGCACCTCGCGCTCGCGCGGCGTCAGGTCGGCGACGGGATCGTTCCGGCGCTGCCGGCCGACGAGCTGCGAGACGACGGCCGGATCGAGCGCCGAGCCGCCCTCGCCCACCCGGCGCACGGCGTCCACGAACGTGTCGATGTCTGCGACCCGGTCCTTCAGTAGGTAGCCCACGCCCTCGGCGCTCTCGGACAGGAGCTCCAGCGCGTATGCCGTCTCGAGGTACTGCGAGAGGACGAGGACACCCGTGCCGGGATACTTCGCGCGGATCTCGCGGGCCGCCTGCAGGCCCTCGTCGGTCTGGGTCGGGGGCATCCGGATGTCCACGATCGCCACGGCCGGACTGTACGAGCGCACCTTGAGCAGCAGGTCGTCCGCGTCGCCGACCTGGCCGACCACCTCGAAGCCGGCGTCCTCGAGCAGCCGGGCGATGCCCTCTCGGAGCAGGACGGAGTCTTCGGCCAGGACGACGCGCATGTGCGGCTCGGCAGGAGTCTTATCGGTCTCGGCATCTCCTGCCACCGGTCCGGCGCCGAGGCGGAGCGGCGGGAACTCGGCCTCGAGGCCGCGGGCCAGGACCTGGAACACCTCCTCGGGCTCCCGGAGGCCGCGCAACCGGTGCGAGCCGAGGCCGCGGAACTCGAACAGTGCGCTCGCGACCTCGTCGCAGGTGGGTCGCGACGCCAGGATCTGCCCGCCGTGGCCCGCCTCCGTGATGCGGGCGGCCCGGTGCACGTCGACGCCGTAGTAGCTCCCGCCGCGGAGCGACGGTTCGCCCGTGTGGACGCCCATACGCACCCGGAAGCCGCTCGAGCAGAGCTCCCGCTGCGCCTCGACCGCTGCCGTGAGCGCCTGGAGCGGCCGGGCGAAGGCGCTCGAGGACTCGTCGCCGAGCGTGTCGAGCACGACGCCGTCCTGCTGCTCGACGGCGGCACGGATCAGCTCGCGGTGCACGTCGAGCATGGCCGGGTACTCGAGCCCGAGCGCCTGCACGAGCCCGGTCGAGCCCTCGATGTCGGTGAACAGGAGCGTCACCCGGCCGCGTGGCAGCTGCGTCATCCGGCGCAGGGTATCTCGGCTCGGATCTGTGTTCCGCCACCCTCTGGGCTGACGACCTCGAGCCGGCCGTCGAGCGCCTCGACCCGGTCGACCAGACCGCGCAACCCCGACCCGCGGGAAGGATCCGCTCCGCCGACGCCGTCGTCGTCGACCTGCACGACGGCGCAGCCGTTGTCGCGCGTGACGCTGACGCGCACGACCGAGGCCTGCGCGTACTTGCCGACGTTGGCCAGCGCCTCGGAGATCACATAGAACGCCGCCGCCTCGACCTGTGCGGGCAGGCGTTCCCGCGGCATCCCGTCCAGCTCGACGGGCAGCGGCGCCCGGGCCGCCAGGCTCTCGACGGCGGCGCCGAGCCCGCGGTCGGTGAGCATGGCCGGGTGGATGCCCCGGGCGAGCTCGCGCAGCTCGGCGAGCGCGAGGGCGAGCTCGTCTCCCGCCGCGGTGAGGATGTCGGCGGCGCCCTCGGGATCCCCGGCGAGCTTGGCCTGGGCCAGCCGGAGGGCGAGCGAGAGGGAGACGAGCCGCTGCTGTGCCCCGTCGTGGAGGTTCCGCTCGAGCCTCCGCCGCTCGGCGTCCTGCGCCTCGACGAGCCGCGCCCGCGAGGCACGGATCTCCTGGAGGTGGCGCTCGCGCTCCGTGACGTCGACGCCGCAGAGCAGGTACTTCAGCTGGTTGTCGAGACCGACGAGCGGCCGGCAGGACCAGTCGATCGACCGCCGCTCGCCGGTCCGGTTCACGACCGCCGCCGAGAAGGAGCGGACCTCGCCGGTCGCCACCCCGAGATCGAACTCCTTCCGCACAGCGTCCACGTCCTCCGGCGCGACCACGAGCTCCCAGAACAGCCGCCCGCACGCCGTCTTGTCCGCGTGCCCGGTCATCGCCTCGAAAGCCGGGTTGACGCCCTCCCAGGCGATCTGCCCGTCGGCCTCGGCGACGAAGAGCATGTTCGGCGTCGCCCGCGCCACGACCCCGAGCAGGTCGCGCTGGCGCACCAGCTCAAGACGGCTCCGCTCGCGCTCGGTCACGTCGAGCCCGGCGACGATCCGGCGGTGCACACCCTGGCCGTCGACGATGTGGTTGATCGTGCAGTCGACGACGAGCTCGTCGCCCCCGGAGGTGAGCCAGCGGCACTCGATCTCCTCGGGAAGCCGGTCGGGGGCGACACGGCGGAACGACTGCTCCACGGCGGCCGCGTCGTCCGGGTGGACGAAGACCTCCCAGAGCTTGCGGCCCCAGACCCGCTCGTCGTCGGGATGGCCGGTGAGCCGCTCGGTCGTGTCGTTGAAGCGGACGATCCCGCCCTCGTCGTCGCAGAGCATCAGCACGATCGGCGCCGTGTTGACCACCGTGCGCGTGAACATCTGCTCGTGCTGCACCTCCTGCAGGCGCTCGGCGAGCTCGCGCTCGAGCCGTCTCGAGAGCGTGATGTCGCGGACGATCGAGACGATCTCGTCGTCGGAGCTCGGAACCATCCGGGCCTCGAAGATCCGCCGCTCGCCGCCGAGCTCGAGCTCGTACTCGTGCGTCTGCGTGGCACGGGTCTCGAGCGCCGCGGCCGCGCAACTCATCAGCTCCTCGACGATCTCGGGCGACAGGAAGTCGCGGACGTTCCGCCCGATCATCTGCTCGCGCGGGCGGACGAGCCCCTGGACGTCGCCGCGGATGTCGACGTAGGTCCCGTCGCGCTTGAAGCGGATCATCAGGTCGGGCAGCGCGTTGAGGAGCGCGCGCATCCTCGCGTCGTTGCGCCGCAGAGCCTGGAGCCCGCGGTCCTTCTGCAGGGCCAGCCGCGCGGTCGCCACGACCTCGGCGAGCAGCTCCGGCTCGTCGCGCAGCGCGACGTCGTGGACGAGCGCCGCGAGCGGCGTCCCATCGGAGTCGATTCTGGTCACCGTCCGCCTGGCCGTCTCCCGCGGCTCTTCCCGCGTCCGGTCATCGGCATCGACGTAGCAGCGGCTCTCGGACTCCCACACCAGCAGCTCGAGCGTCGGGTCGCCGAGTGCCCGGCGCAGCCCCTCTTCCGCCTCGGCGAGCGTCGGCTCCTCGGGCGTCTCGAGCAGCATGCGAGCGGCGGAGACACGCGCCAGCCTCGTCCGCAGTAGGCCGCCGAGGAAGAAGAGCGGCAGGACTCCGAACCAGAAGAAGGCGATGTAGAAGAGGATGTCGCCGGCCCGTTGCGAGGCCGCCGAGACCGCGAACGTGGCGGCGATGAAGACGAGGCTCAACACGCCCGACAGGTACACGGGCGTGAGCACTCGCCGCGCGGGCACGGTCGCCTTCCGCCACCGCCGGACGAGGATGACGACGACGGCGGCAAAGAGACCGATGGCTGCGACGGTGAGGACCCCGTCCAGCACCGAGACGGTGGTCGGGCTCGGCGTGATCAGGATCGCGTTCGCCGGACAGCCGTGCTTGCAGTTCGAGTCGATTCTGCGCTCGAACAGCACCGGCAGCAGGTTCGCGGCCAGCGCGAGCGTGTAGCCCGCCACGACCAGGACCCGCTCCGCCCGGCTGCGCAGGGCGCCGCCCGGATAGGCCAGCATCAGGTGCACGAACGCGGCGATGAACAGCCCACCCACGACGCTGCCGGCCGTGTACACCCCGGACTCGTTCGCCTCGGACAGCGCGCCGAGCATGAAGATGAAGCCGACGCCGGTCATGATCTGCCCGGTGTGGTTGCCGGGCCGCCGCCACCAGGCGATCAGGCCGCTTCCGATGAACGACCAGGCGACGAGCGGATAGAGCACGGAGATCAGCACGGCGTGCTTCTCGTGCGAGCTCGTCGCCGTGATCGCGATGCCGACGGCGCCGAGGAGGAGCCCGGCCAGGGCCAGCCCCGCGAGCAGCCTGTTCTCCCGGCTCATCGAAGCAGCGCGGCGATGCGGGCGCCCGAGAGCTCTGCCTTCGGCACGAAGCCCCTGGCCCCGCTCTCCTCGACGAGCGGCCCGTAGTCGGAGCCGTCGCGGCTCGAGACGAGGACGACGCTGAGGGCGGATCCGTTCCCGGTCAGCTCCGAGGCGATCTGGAACCCGCTCCGGCCGGGGAGCTGAACGTCGAGCAGCACCACGTCGGGATGGAGCTCCCCGACCGCTTCGATGGCGCTCTCGCCGTCGCTCGCCTCGCCGACGACGTCGAATCCCTCCGCCTCGAGCAGGGCCCGCGCGCTGGCGCGGAAGCTCGGATGGTCGTCGACGATGAGGACGCTCGTCACGTTCTCAATGGTCGCACACGAGCGCGCCTGTCCCTATACGGCTAGCCACACCCTCGAGGAGGCGGGCTAGATGCCGAGCCGTTCGAGCATCGCCTCGTCGCGGCGCCATTTCGGCCTCGCCTTGACGCGCAGCTCGAGGAAGGCCTTGCGGCCGAGCAGCGCCTCGACCTCGGGCCGCGCCCGGACTCCGATCTCCCGCACCACGCTGCCCGCCCGACCGATCACGATCTGCTTCTGCGAGTCGGTCTCGACGTAGATCACCACGCGCACCATCGCCTCGACGATCTCCTCGACCTCGACGCTGATCGCGTGCGGAAGCTCGTCGCGGGTCAGCTCGAGCGCCTTCTCGCGCACGAGCTCGGCGATCTGGACGTTCTCCTCGACGTCGCTGCGCCGGTCGGGCGGGAAGTAGAGCGGCCCTTCCGGAAGCAGCTCGATCAGCTCGTCGCGCAGCTCGCCCACGCCGTCGCCGGTCTTGGCGCTGACCGGATGGAGCGCCCTGAACTTGCCGAGCGCCGCGGCGGTCTGCATCTGCATCGCGATGTGACCCGGCTTGAGGCGGTCGACCTTGTTGAGCGCGATCACGACGGGAACGCCGAGCGAGAACACCCGCTGGGCGATGAACCGGTCGCCGGCACCGATCCGGTCGCGGCAGTCGAGCACGAACAGAACGCCCTCGACGTCCTCGAAGGCGTGGTCGACGGTGCGCTGGAGGTGCTCGGTGAGCAGGTCCCGCGGCCGCTGGAACCCGGGCAGATCGGCCAGCACGAGTTGATGCCCCTCGCCGTTCGCGATCCCGAAGATGCGTCGGCGCGTCGTCTGGGGCTTGTCGGAGACGATCGCCACCTTGCCCCCGCAGAGCGCGTTGACCAGCGTCGACTTGCCGACGTTCGGCCGACCGGCAAGCGCGATGAATCCCGACTTCACGTTCTCGACTCGTCGCTGTGGCCGCACGCGCGGAGGGCACAGTGCGCGAGGGCACGGGCCCGTAAGCGCGGGTGGACACAGCGACGAGAGCGTTCGGCGGAGCCCGGCTTCGCCGGGCGGGAGCCGAACGCGGTCGAGGACGTGAGGTTCATAGCTCGAAGGTATCCGGGAGGAGCTCTGCGGGCGTCGTCGTGACGACGTCGCCGGCCGCGCGCGCGTACGTCACGCGCTCGAGCCCGAGCTCGTGCAGCCACTGCCGGCAGCCGCCGCAGGGCGACGCCGTGATCGCGATCGCCTCCAGGTCGCCCGGCCGGCAGCCGTCGGTGACGGCCCGCGTCAGCGCCGCCTTCTCGGCACAGACGCCGAGCGGGTAGGCCGCGTTCTCGACGTTCACGCCCAGGAATACGCGCCCGTCGCGCGCCAGCACGGCAGCACCGACGTGGAAGTTCGAATACGGCGCGTAGGCCCGCCCGGCGATCGCCACGGCCGTCTCGTAGAGCTCGCGGTCGTCCATGTCTAGGAGTCTGGCGCAGCGTGCCGGTTCGGCTTGAAGAACGCGTTCCGCGAGCGAAGTTCCGGTCCGTCCGACCCTGCGAAGCGGAGATCAAGCGCCTCCGGCGAGAAGCCGACAACCCAGAGTTGTGTGGCGATCAACGGCTGAAAGGGCTCCCTGTCGATTCTCAGACGATATCGACAGACCCATGCCAACAGCCGCCGGCCGCCGATGCCGGCTTCGCCGGCGTCGGCCGTGGGCGCCGTCCTCGGCAACCGAAGGAGGGGGCTCACGGGGGAACCCTGGGTTCACCCGTGTCTAGAAGAACAGCTGGAAGACGGCGAGGGTGACGAGGGCGCCGAGGAGCCCTCCGTAGACGACCTCGAGCGTCGAGTGGACGCCCGCCTCGATCCTGGTCTGGGCGACGAGTAGCGCCATCACGAACATGATCGACGAGACGAGGAAGCGGTGCTGATTCGGGCTCAGGATGTACGTCACCGCGACCCACCCGGCAAACGCGACCGCAGCGTGACCTGACGGCAGCCCCCCGCGCAGCGGCGTCCCGCGGCCGACGAACGCCTTCGTCCCGATCACGAGCAGCACGGTGAGGACGAGCGCGATCAGCGTCACGACGTTGGGCAGGTCGCGAACGCGGTCGAGGAAGCTGCCCCCCGACTCGCCGACCGTGGACGAGAAGACGAGGTAGCCGACGGCGACGGCGTTGATGGCGGCGATCAGAACGGCGCCCGCGGCGATGTCCTTGGCCAGCTTGGCGAGCGGGTCGAACGACGTCGTCGCCACGTCCACCGCCTGCTCGATCGCCGAGTTGATCATCTCGGCGATCAGGACGAAGGCGATGGCGAGCAGCAGCGCGATCAGCTCGAGATGGTTCACTCCCTTCCAGACCGCTGCGACGAGGACAGCGACGGCGACCGCGAAGTGGATGCGCATGTTCCGGTGCGTTCGCAGGACGTGGATCAGCCCTTCGATCGCGTAGTTGAAGCTCTCGATCATGCTCAGCGAGCGCCGCCTGCTCATCGCTCGTACACCTCCTCGCGCGCCTCCATCTCGTCCCCGTGGTCGTAGCCGAGCAGGTGCAGGAGCCCGTGGACGAGCGGCCGGCGCCACGCGTCGCCCGTGACCTGCGGACAGAGCACCGCGTCCCCGAGCTGCCGGGGCACGCCGTCGGGCAGCTGGTCGCGGGCGTCGATCGGGAACGAGAGCACGTCGGTCTCCTCGTCGACTCCCAGGTGCTGGCGCTTGAGCTTCCTGATCTCCTCCGCGGAGACGAATGCGATGCCGAGCTCGCCGCCGTCGATTCCCTCGGCCGCGAGCACACGCCGCGCGAGCTCGGCGGCTGCCTGCTCGTCGACGGCGACGCCGCTTCGGTTGGCGACTTCGATCTCGATCATCGTCGGCGCCTTCTAGCGGGCGCGCTCGGTGCCCGTCTCCTCGGTGTGGCGCCGGTATGCCTCGACGATGCGCTGGACGAGCTTGTGGCGAACGACGTCCTCGTGGCCGAACCGGACGAACGCGATCCCCTCGATCGGCCCGAGAATGTCCTGAACGGACATGAGGCCGGAGGCCTGCTCGCGCGGCAGGTCGATCTGCGTCACGTCACCGGTGACGACGACCCTCGACCCGAACCCGAGGCGGGTCAGGAACATCTGCATCTGCTCCGGGCTCGTGTTCTGCGCCTCGTCGAGGATGATGAACGAGTCGTTCAGCGTGCGTCCGCGCATGAAGGCGAGCGGCGCCACCTCGATCGCACCCTTCTCCATGTACGACGTCAGCCGGTCGGCATCGAGCATGTCGTAGAGCGCGTCGAAGAGCGGGCGCAGGTACGGGTCGACCTTGGCGAGGATGTCCCCCGGGAGGAAACCGAGCCGTTCGCCGGCCTCGACCGCAGGGCGGGTGAGGATGATCCGCCCCACCTCGCGCTCCGTGAGCGCCCGGACGGCGAGGGCCATGGCGAGATAGGTCTTGCCCGTCCCGGCCGGGCCGATCGCGAACGTGACCGTGTGCTCCCGGATCGCGTCCACGTAGCGCTTCTGGTTGACGGTCTTCGGCGCGATCTTCTTGCCGCGGTGGCGCCAGATGACGTCTTCGAGGATCTCGCGGACGTCGTGAGCCTGGTCGATCGCTCCGATCACCGCGTCGACCGTGCCCGGGCCGATCTCGTGGCCGCCCTCGACCAGCTCGACCAGCTCGTCGACGACCGCGCGCGCCTCGAAGACGTGCTCCTGCGCCCCCTCGATCGTCAACCGGTTGCCGCGCAGCAGGATGGTGCAGTCGAGTCGGTCGCGGAGCGCGTCGAGGACCCCGTCACCCACCGCAGCCAGCTCGGCCGCGACGTCGTTCGAGACGGAGAGGACTTCCTGCACCGCTTCCAGTGTAGGGCGGGGGCCTGTCGAATCGCCTCGCGGCTCGTCGATGTTTCGTCACACCTTCGGCACAGACACGCGACGTTTTCGCCGTTAGGATCGCAGCGGGGAGGAGGCTGGGAGCACCTTGAGCCGGCCGTTTGGGACCAGGCCGCTCGGGCCGGCGCCGCGTCGCGCCTAGGCCAGCTTCTCGCGGACGAGCTGGCTCACCGCCGACCCGTCGGCGCGGCCGGCGATCTGCGGCATCACGTCCGCCATCACGCGCCCGAGGTCGCGGAGGCTCGTAGCGCCGTTCTCGGCGATCGCGTCGTCGACGATCAGCTCGAGCTCGTCCTCGGACAGCGGCTCGGGCATGAAGTCCTCGAGCACATCGAGCTCGTCCTCTTCCTTCTCGGCCTGCTCTTCACGGCCGGCGGCACGGTAGGCCTCGATCGCCTCGAGCCGGCGCTTCCGCTCGCGCTGGAGCACCTGCAGCTCCTCGTCGTCGTGCAGCGGCCGCTGGATCTCCTTCTCGGCCGCCCGCAACGCATTCAGGATCAGCCGCAGCGCGTCGCGGCGCTCGGAGTCGCGCTCCTTCATCGCCTCCTTGAGCTCCACCTCGATCCGTGCGATCAACGTCATGCGCGCCCCTCGCAGGCATGGGCCGAGCCCGGATCTCTCATGCCGGCAGCCCCCGGAACGCCCCGCCGAGCACGTGCCAGTGCAGGTGGAAGACCGTCTGCCCGGCCCCGGCGCCGACGAACACCATCAGCCTGTACTCGTCCAGTCCGGCCGCCTTCGCCGTCTCGGCAACGAAATCGAGCATCCGCTTCGCCTCCTCCTCACCCATCACTGAGACGTCACGGAAGGTTTCCAGATGGTGCGAGGGGATGACGAGCAGGTGCACGTCGGCCTTCGGGTTGATGTCCTCGATCGCGATGAAGCCGTCGGTGCGGTTGACGACGGTCGCCGGCAGCTCGCCGCGCACGATCTTGCAGAAGATGCAGTCCGGGTTCGAGGCATGGTCAGGCAGCGAGGATCCCTTCCTCGGTCACGGCGCCGCCGCGAACGGCCACGAGCTCACCGACCGGCGCATCGACGAGCCAGGGCGAATAGTCGTCGCCGTACCCGAGGCCCGGCCGGTCGACGAGCACGACGTCCGGCTCGCCGATCTTCGCGTGCCAGCGGCGGAGCGTCTGCTCACGCGAGAGAGCCCGCAGCCGCTCGCTCCGTTCCCTCTTGACCGCTTTCGGCACCGGGTCGGCCGCGGCCGTCCTCGTGCCCGGGCGCGGCGAGTACGGGAAGACGTGCACCTTCGTGATCCCGGCCTCGGCCACGACCGCGAGCGTGTTCCGGAAGGCACGCTCGTCCTCGGCGGGGAAGCCGACGATCACGTCGGTCGTCAGGTTGAACTCGGGGACCAGCGCGACCCGGCGTAGATACGTGCCGGCCCGGTAGCGGCGGCTCATCGCGCGCAGCACGGCATCGTCGCCGGACTGCAGAGGCACGTGCAGATGGCGCGAGACGGCCGGAGTCTCGCGCAGCGCCGCGACGAGCTCCTCGGACAGGTGGTTGACCTCGATCGACGAGAGCCGCAGCCGGGCCAGGCCGGGAGTCGCTCCGACCTCGCGCACGAGTCGCGCCAGGTCGTAGCCGGCGGCACGATCGCGATAGCACCCGAGATTGATGCCGGTGAGCACGACCTCCTTGTGTCCCTGTGCGAGGCGACGGCGTACCTCGGCGAGAACCCCCTCGGCCGACCGGCTCCGCGACCCGCCGCGCACCCGCGGGATCACGCAGAACGAGCACGAGAAGCTGCAACCGTCCTGCACCTTCACGAACGCGCGGATGCGGTCGAGTCGCGCGTCCGCCTGGACACATCCGATCGCCCCCACGTCCCCGGCGATCGCCTCTTGGGTCTCCTCGCTTCTCCCCGGCACGACCGCCACGTTGTCCGGCAGCCCGGCGAAGGCGTCGGCGGAGAGGTTCGCCCCGCAGCCGGTCACATACACGCGACCGTGGGTGCGGGCCAGGCGCGATGCCGCCTTCCGCGACTTCGAGACGGCCTCGTGCGTGACGCAGCACGTGTTGACCACCGCGACCTGGGCATCGCCGTCACGCTCCGTGTGCCCGTCGGCGAGCAGGCGCTCACGCACGGCGTGCGCATCGACGTGTGAGACCTTGCAGCCGAGGAACGTGACGGAGAACGTCGCCATCGCTCGCCGGACCTTACTCGCTCTCCGCCTCCCAGAGGTCGGCCGCCCAACCCTCGTCGTCGAGCCTGCGAAGGCGCCGGTAGCCGCCCAGCTCGAGCCGATCCGAGACGAGGTACCCGGACGTGACGAGGCGGTCGCAGTCGAGCCGCGGCACGAGCTCCGAGACGGCACCGAGAGCGATGTTGGCGACCGCGGTCTGCGCAGCCGGGAGCGGTTCGAGAATCGCGTCGCGGAGCAAGGTCTCGATCTCGACGCCGTTCGCGGCAGCGTTCTCGATCGTCGCCTCGATTGCGAGCGGGTCGACGTCGACCGCGACGACCGGAGCGAAGCCGAGTCGGGCCGCGGCGATTCCGAGGACTCCGGAGCCGCAGCCGACGTCGAGGAGCCCGCTTCGCGGCAGGCCGAGCAACAGCTCGAGACAGAGCCGCGTGGTCGCGTGCGCACCGGTACCGAACGCCTGGCCCGGTTCGATGACGATCGCCGTCGTATTCCGCGGCGGCTCCTCCCACGGGGGCCCGATCCACAGCGGCCCGACCCTCACCGGCTTGTGGAAGCTCCGCCAGCGCTCCTCCCATCCGGACTCGACGTCCTGCGACTGCACGCCGCCGAAGGCGTGCCAGAGCCGCTCCTCGCCGGACGCGTCCGTGTAGGCGGCGAGCTCGACGTCGTCGCCTGCCTCCAACTCCTCGAAACCCTGGGGGAAGATCTCGATCATCGTCGCGCGCGCTTCCTCGGCGCGACGGCGCGGAACCGTGACCGACACGCGCCGCAGCGGGCGCTCCCCGGCCACGCTCAGTGGAAGGCGCTCTTCAGCCGCCGGAAGAAGCCGTCCTCGGAAGCGTAGGTCTGCTCGTCCGCTGTGCCGGCGAAGTCCTCGAGGAGCTTCTGCTGCTCGGCGCTCAGACGCCGGGGCACGGCGACGTTGACGAGGACGCGGTGGTCGCCACGTCCCGATCCTTGGAGGACGGGCATGCCGCGTCGGCGGAGCACGCGCACCTCGCCGGGCTGCGTTCCCGGCTCGAACTCGAGCTCGAGATCTCCGTCGAGCGTCGGGATCGTGATCCGGGCGCCGAGCGCCGCCTCGGTCATCGTCAGGTCGACCTGCGAGAAGATGTCGTTGCCCTCTCGCGCGAAGCGCGGATCGTGCTTCACGTGGACGAGGACATACACGTCCCCCGCGTCGCCACCCGGCAGGCCGACGTGGCCTTCTCCCGAGATGCGAATGCGCTGGCCGTCGTGGATCCCCGGAGGGATCGAGACGTCGAGCCGGCGCTCGTCGAGCACGCGGCCGTCGCCGCGGCAGGTCTTGCACGGCGACTCGATCACCCGGCCGGAGCCGTTGCAGCGTGGGCAGGCCTGTGTCCGGACGAACTCGCCGAAGATCGTCCGCGACACCTGTTGCATCCGGCCGCTCCCGCCGCAGGCGGTGCACTGGACAGGGCTGGTTCCCGGCTCGGCGCCGCTTCCCTGGCAGTCGTTGCAGGGCACCGCGACCTCGAAGGGAACCTCCTGCGTGACGCCGTGGGCGGCCTCGACCAGCTCGATCGCGATCTCCGCACCGACGTCCGCCCCACGCCTGCCGCGTCTCGACCCGACTCCGAAGAGGTCGTCCCCGAAGAACGCCGAGAACAGGTCGGTCAGGTTGCCGAGATCGAACGACGGCGTGAAGCCGCCGCTCCGGAGCCCCTCGTGCCCGAACCGATCGTAGACCTCGCGGCGCTCCGAGTTCGACAGCACCTCGTAGGCCTCGACGACCTCCTTGAACCGCTCCTCCGCGTCGGGGGAGTCCGAGACATCCGGGTGCAGCTCGCGCGCGAGGGCCCGGAACGCCTTCTTGATCTCCTCGTCGGAGGAGCCGCGGGCGATCCCGAGCACCTCGTAGTAGTCGCGTCGTGTGGTCGCCACGGCCCCTAGCGTAGCCCGGCCCCAGGCCGGGGCCCGTCGGCTAGTTCTCGCCGAAGAGCTCTTCGGAGAACCGGCTCAACTCGGAAGCGGCGGCGCGAACCGAGCGGATCGCCTTGTCGTAGTCCATGCGCACGGGGCCGACAAGCGAGACGGACCCGAGCGTACGGTTCGAGACACCGTAGGCAGCGCCGACGAGCGCCAGCTCGTGGAGCGCCGGATTGTTGATCTCTCCGCCGACGCGGACGAAGGGCCGGTGCGGGTCGAGCCCCTCGGCGAGCAGGTCGAGCAGGGCGCGCCGCCGCTCGAGCAGCTCGAGCAGGCCGCGGTAGGCCGAGACTTCGTCGGCGCGGACGTCGTCGAGCAGTCCGGCGGCACCACCCACGTAGAGGCGCTGCTCGTCGACGGCGACGAGCTCGGTGAACGCGGGCCGAAGCCGCTCGACGAACTCCCGCTCCATCGTGGTCAGACCCGGATCGTCGAGGCGCCGGCGGAGTAGCTGCGTCCCGAGCTGCACGCCCACGAGCTGCTCGTTCAGGTATTGCCGTGCCCAGTTGGCGAGACCCGGATCGACCGGGTCGTCGAAGCGCGCCACCCGTTTCGTGACTGCACCCGCCGACGTGATCACGACGACCACGACGACCTCGGGTTGGAGCAGAAGCACCTCGACGTGCCGCACGGTCTCAGCCTGGAGCGGCGGCGCCGACACGAGCGCGAGGAGCCGCGTCGCCTGGGACAGCATCTCGGTGGTGGCCTGAAGCGCCGCCTCGACCTCTCTCCGAGCCTCGGAGAGATCGAGCTGGAACGCCGCCGGCTGGGGCTCGAGCCTGTCGAGCAGATTGCGTGCGTAGTAGCGATACCCGCTGTCGGTCGGGACACGACCCGCCGACGTGTGCGGGTGCGTGAGTAGTCCGATCTGCTCGAGCTCGGCGAGCTCATTTCTGACCGTCGAGGACGACACATGCATGCCGGACCGCTCCACGAGGTTCTTCGAGCCCACCGGCTGGCCCGTCGCCACGTACTCCTCGACGACCCGGATGATGATCTCCTGCTGGCGCTCGGTCAGCTCTACCTGCATGTATGCAGGCATTTTACGCCAGCAGCTCGGCGGTCACGCCGCCGCCGAGGAAACGTCCGCGTTTGGTCAGCACGAGCTTCTCGCGACCCTCGCGAGAGGCTAGGCCGAGCGCTTCCAGGCGCTCGAGCGCTGCCCCGTCGACCGCGTCTTCGAGCCCGGCGAGCGAGAGCGGCTCGTCCAGCCTCAGCCCCAGCATGACCCGCTCGCGCTGCTTGACCCCGGTGTCGAGCGGCTCCGTCTCGCGCAGCGGCCTCCGGCCGGCCTCGAGCGCTTCGAGGTAGGCGGGTAGCCGCGGCGCGTTGCGCCACCGGATCGAGCCGACGGTGGACACGGCGCCGATGCCCAGCCCCAGGTAGTCGCGGCCGAGCCAGTAGGCGAGGTTGTGGCGCGAACGGAGGTCCGGGCCGCCGTCGAGCTCGGGACGCCGGCAGAAGTTCGCGGTCTCGTACCAGCGATAGCCGGCTGCCGTCAGCGTCTCGACGACCTGCTCGAAATAGCCCTCCAGCTCCTCGCTCTGGCGGGCGAGCTCATCCCCGAAGGTATGTGCGAAGCGCGTCCCGGGCTTGGCCTCGAGCTCGTAGCAGGACAGGTGCTCCGGGCCGAGGGCGAGCGCCTCGTCCAGGTCGCGCCGGAGATCGGAGGCGCTCTGGCCGGGGATCCCGTAGATGAGATCGAGGGAAATGTTGTCAATACTGGCATCACGGAGAGTATGCACCGCGCGGCGGACGTCGTCGGGAGTCGCGCCGCGCTCCAGCACCGAGAGCAGGCGGGTGTGGAAGCTCTGCGCGCCCATCGACACGCGATCGACACTGTTTCGCGACAGAAGCTGCGCGAGCGCCGGCGTCACGGTCTCCGGATTCGCCTCGATCGTCAGCTCCCGCGCGGGCGGCAGCGAGGCGAGCAAGTGCTCGAGGGCGCTCGGGTCGGTGAAGGTCGGTGTTCCGCCGCCGAGGTAGACCGTCTCGAGCGGCTCGGCGAGCAGGTCGCGCTCGATCTCGAGCTCGCGGAGAAGCGCGCTGACGTACCGCTCGTGCGAGCCCTGCCGTCCGACCACCGTCACGAAGTCGCAGTAGCCGCATCGGTGCGCACAGAAGGGCAGGTGGACGTAGAGATGCCGGACGCCGCTCGTCATTTACGCTCCAGGTTGAGCACCGCCAGGAACGCCTCCTGCGGAACCTCGACGCCGCCGACCTGCTTCATCCGCTTCTTGCCCTTCTTCTGCTTCTCGAGCAGCTTGCGCTTGCGGCTGATGTCGCCGCCGTAGCACTTGGCGAGCACGTCCTTGCGCTTCGCCTTCACCGTCTCGCGTGCGATCACCCGCGAGCCGATCGCCGCCTGGATCGGGACATCGAACATCTGGCGCGGAATCTCCTCCTTGAGCCGCTCGACCAGCTGCCTGCCCCGCTCGTACGCCGCATCGCGGTGCACGATCAGCGAGAGCGCATCGACCTGCTCGCCTCCCACGAGGATGTCGACACGGGACAGGCTCCCCTCGCGGAAGCCGATCAGGTCGTAGTCGAAGCTCGCGTAACCGCGGGTGCGCGACTTGAGCTGGTCGTAGAAGTCGAGCACGATCTCGCCGAGCGGCAGCTCGTACGCGAGCAGGACGCGCAGCTCGGACAGGTACTCCATGTGGTCGAAGCGGCCACGGCGCTCGTTGCAGAGCCCCATCACGTCGCCGACATGCTCCTTCGGGACGATGACCGACGCCTTCACGTAGGGCTCCTCGACCAGCTCGGCCTCGCGGGGCATCTCGGCGGGGTTGTGCACCTCGACCTGCTCGCCGGTCGGCAGCGTCACCTGGTAGGCCACGTTCGGCGCGGTCACGAGCAGGTCGAGGTCGAACTCGCGCTCGAGGCGCTCGCGCACGATCTCCATGTGCAGAAGGCCGAGGAAGCCGCACCGGAACCCGAAGCCGAGTGCCTGCGAGGTCTCGGGCTCGTAGAAGAGGGCGGCATCGTTCAACTTCAGCCGCTCGAGCGCGTCGCGCAGCTCCGGGTATTCGTCCGAGTCGGTCGGGAACAGGCCGGCGAAGACCATCGGCTTGACGTCCTTGTAGCCGGGAAGCGGTTGGGCCGCCGACCGCCGGACCGACGTGACGGTGTCGCCCACCCGGAGGCGGCTGACGTCCTTCAGGCCGGTGATCACGTAGCCGACCTCGCCGGCCCCGAGCACGTCGATCGCCGTCATCGTCGGCGTGAAGAACCCGAGCTCCTCCGCCTCGAACTCGGTGCCCTGCGCCATCGCCTTGAGGCGCTCGCCGCGCCGGAACGAGCCGTCGACGACCCGGATGAACGCGACGACGCCGCGGTACTGGTCGTAGGAGGAGTCGAAGATCAGCGCCCGGGCCGGTGCGGCCGCGTCGCCCTCGGGCCGCGGGATCCGCTCGACGATCGCGTCCAGCACCTCCGCGACGCCGGCGCCCGTCTTCGCGGAGATGCGGAGCACCCGTTCGGGTGTCTCGCCGACGAGCTCGGCCACCTCGGCGGCCACCTCGTCCGGGAGCGCCTGCGGGAGGTCGATCTTGTTCACGGCCGGGACGATCTCGAGGCTGTTCTCGATCGCGAGGTAGGCGTTGGCGAGGGTCTGCGCCTCGATCCCCTGGGACGCGTCGACGACGAGCAGCGCCCCCTCGCACGCGGCCAGCGATCGCGACACTTCGTAGGTGAAGTCGACATGGCCGGGCGTGTCGATCAGGTTCAGCTCGTGCCCCTTCCACATCACGCGGACGGCCTGCGCCTTGATCGTGATCCCGCGCTCGCGCTCGAGCTCCATCGAGTCGAGCAGCTGATCGCGCATCTCCCGGCCGGAGACGGTGTCGGTGAGCTCGAGGATGCGATCGGCCAGCGTCGACTTGCCGTGGTCGATGTGCGCGATGATCGAGAAGTTCCGGATCTTGCTCTGGTCCATGGGCCTGCTCGACGTTACCGGTCGTGCCTGGTCAACGAGAGCAGCGGCCGGAGCTCGCGCACGCCCAGCAGCAGGCTGGCGGCCACGTAGGCGGCAAGGCCCGCGACGAGCGCGACGAGCAGCGAGATGATCTGGGCTCCCGTCGAGCTGCCGAGCACCGCGTGGACGGCGGCCCAGGTCTCGTGGGCCACCACGGCCAGTGCCCCGGAGGCCACCAGGGCCAGGAACGCCGCATGGACGGTTGTCCTCACCCCGATGTGACCGATCTTCCGCCGCAGCAGATACATCAGCGCGGCCGTGCCGGCGATGTTGACGAGCGACGTCGAGAGCGGGATGCCCCAGATACCGAAGGTGTAGAACGCGGCGTCGAGGACGGCGTTCAGAGCCAGGTTGCCGAGCGCCACGGCGGTCGGCACCCAGGGCGATTGCAGGCTGAAGAAGGAGCGATTCAGCATCAGCATCGCGCCGTTGAACGTCAGGCCGAGCGAGAAGGCCGCTAGAGCCTGGGCCACGACCACGGTCTGGCCGGCCGTGAACTGTCCGTGCTGGTAGACGAGGCGGACGATCGGGGTCGCCAGCACCGCGACTACCACGCTCGCAGGGATGAGCAGGAAAGCGATCTGCCGCAACCCGGCGGCGGACATCCGGCGAAAGCCGTCCATGTCTCCCCGTGCGGCGAGCCGCGACATCGACGGGAACAGGACGGTGGCGACGGCGACCGAGAAGATCCCCTGCGGGAGCATGTAGAGGCGAAAGGCGAGGTCGATCGACCGCGGTGCCAGCCCCGGGTTGATCAGGCGCGAAGCGAACAGCGTGTCGACGAGCGCGTTGAAGTTGATCAGCCCGAGCCCGAGCGTGACCGGGATCATCAGGACGAACACCTGCTTCACCGCGGGGTCGCGCCAGTCGAGTGCCACGCGGAGGCGGCCGTCGAGCCCTCGCAGCCACGGGACCGGCAGCAGCACCTGGATGATCGTGCCGACCAGGATCGACGCGGCGTAGATGTAGAGCTTGCCGTCGATCGAGTGCGCCTGGGGCACGCCGATCACGAGCCCGGCGATGATCGCGATGTTCCACGCCACCGGCGCCAGCGCGGGGACGGTGAACTCGTCGTAGCTGTTCAGGATCCCGACGATCACGCCGCCGACCCCGAGCAGCACGACGATCGGGAACAGCACCCGCGTCAGGACGACGGCGAGCGACTCGTAGCTGAAGGGCAGGCCGAACGGAGCGATGATGAGCGGCGCCAGCACCATGCAGAGCGCCGTCAGGCCGCCCAGGCCGAGCAGCATCAGCCAGAAGACGGTCGACGCCACGCGCCAGGCCCGCTTCCGGTCGCCCTTCTCCAGCAGCTCGGTGAAGACCGGGACGAACGCGGATGAGATCGCCGTGTCGGCGACGAGCGCGCGCATCAGGTTCGGTACCTGAAAGGCGACGGTGAAGGCGTTGACCTTCCCCGCGGCGCCGAAGTAGTACGCGGCGACGATCTCGCGGATCAGCCCCAGGATCCGCGACAGGCCGGTTGCGGCGGCGAAGATCGCGGTCGAGCGGACGAGGCGCTTCCGGTGGGCGCGCGTTCCCTCGCCGCCGGGCGGCGCTCCGCCCCGTGATGCGCTCGATGTCACCACGGACGGATCACCGCGAAAGAGCATAGGGGGAGGGCCGGTTTGCTACGATCGTCTCTGCCCGCGCAGCAGCGGGCGTTTTCACGCGTTATGCCCAACATTCGCCAGCAGAAGAAGCGTGTCCGTAGCGCCGCCCGCGAGCGGCTCGAGAACCTGCGCTACCGCTCGACGGTCAAGACGCTGACCCGCCGCCTGCGCGACGCGGTCGAGGACGGGGAGGCGGAGAAGATCGCCGCCGAACACGCCGAGCTCGTGCGCTGCATCGACAGGGCGGCGACCCGCGGAGCACTGCACCGCAATACGGCGGCGCGCAAGAAGGCCCAGGCCGCGCGGCTCGTCTCCGGACCGCAGACCTAGCGCTGAGCCGACCTAACGCCGGGTCGAGCGCGGGCCGCCGGTTCGCGGCCTCGTGATCTCGGCGAACGCCCGCTCGAGCTCGAGATCGTCGGGGAGCCTCGAACCTCCTTTGACAGCCAGATCGACCGCGGCCAGCCGCGTGACGGCGGAGTCCAGCTCGACGTCACTGAACGCGTCGGCCTGTCCGTACGCCTTTCGCACCGGGTACTCCTTCTTGCGGAGCCGCTTCGCGGCCTCGGCGACGGGCACGCCGTCGAGCGCGAAGGCGCGGCATGCCCGGACGAGCGCGACGTGCTCGGCGACCTGCCAGACGAGACCACTCGCCGTACGATCGCCATTTGTCAGGATCCGTTCGCACGCGGCCAGGACGCCGGCCGTGTCGCGCCGTGCCCAGGCGTCGGTCAGCGTCCAGGGAGGCGTCTCGGCCCGCGGTGCAACCAGGGCCTCGACGTCGGCCTCGCGGATCTCGTCGCCGTCCGCCCAGGTGGTCAGCTTCCCCACCTCGGTCGACAGGTCGATGAGGTCATCGCCGACCAGCTCGACCAGCATGCGGCAGGCCTCAGGCTCGGCCCGCGCTCCGGCGCGCGCGAACTGATCGGCGACCCAGGCGGCCAGATTCCTCTTCGGCGAGTCGTAGATCAGCACGTCGCCGGCCTTCGCGCAGGCCTTCGCGAGCGCCGAGTCCTTCTTGACCTCCTCGCCGACCAGCGCGAGAACGGTCTCGGGCGTGGGCGACCGTAAGTAGTCGGCGATCGGCTTCGCGTCGCCGGCCTTCCAGCGTTCGACTCCGTCGACGACGACGAGCCTCGAGCCACCCCCGAAGAGGCCCAGCGTGTTGCAAGCGACGACGGTCTCCTCGCCGTTCGTCTCGGCCGCTGAAAGCCGCTCGACCGCGTCCGGATCGAAGTGCGAACGGAGCCGCTCGACCGCCCTCTCGACCTTGGGCCGGTCGCTGCCGGCGATCAGGTAGACGGACTTCAGCTCCGGCATCGCCTCCAAGCATAGGTTCCTGCAAGGCCGGCACCGAGACCGATCGCGGCCGCCGCCCAACCCGATCGGATCTGAGCGAAGGGCAGCCCGCCGATCAGCCGCGCGCAGAGGGCCAGGTAGGCGGCACACCAGCCCGCGAGCCACGTCAGGACGGCGGCGGCGGACGGCGCGAGCGGATGAACCGCTGCCGCCACGAGCGCAAGCCCGAGCAGCGGACCAACAGCCGGCGCGGCGAGCGCGTTCGCCGGCACGGCGAGCAACGGCACGGCATGAAACTGCAGCCAGAGGATCGGTGCGGTTGCCAGGCCGCACGCGGTCGACACCGCGAGGAACGCTCCGACCTTTCGCGGGACCGGGTAGCCCTCCAGAGTGCGTCCGATCCGAGGCGCAAGCGTGAAGATCGCGATCACGGCGGCAAAGGAGAGCTGGAAGCCCGCGTCGAGAAGCGTGTAGGGATTCCAGGCCAGGAGGACGAGCGCGCCGACGAGCAGGAACCACCAGCGGTCGCGCTCGCGGGCGAGCAACCAGGCGATCGACCCGAGCGCGCCGGCGATTCCCGCACGCACCACCGACGGTTGCGCCCCGACGGCGAGTACGTACGCACCGATCGAAGCCAGCGCTCCGAGCTCGCCGACGAGACGCGGGACACCCGCGAGCCACGCGACGAAGAGGGCTCCGCCGGCGACGAGGGCGACGTTCTGGCCTGAGACCGCGAGCAGGTGGTAGAGGCCCGACGCGCGGAAGCGGTCGCGGAGGCTCTGCGACAGGCCCTCGTCGGCACCGAGCACCACTCCGAGCAATACGGCGCGGTGCTCTCCGTCGGCTCCGTGGGAGAGGCCGCGCGTGACGAACGCGCGCAGACCGTCCGCCACGCCGCCGAGCCCGCCGCGGCGGCCGATCGCGCGCCAGCGGTCACCGCGCAGCACAACGTGGACTCCGTGCCGCCGAAGCCAGGTTCGTTCGTCGAACCCGTGCTCCGGGCCGTGCGGAGGCGCAAGCACGCCCAGAACGTCCAGCACGTCTCCCTGCGCGGGAGCCCGGCCGGCCGGAAGCTCGAGCAAGACGGGCTCCGACACCTCCAGATCGCCGAACCGCTGCGCCTGAGCCTGAACGCGGACGGCGAATCGTGAGCGCCGCGGCGGTGCGGTGACGACGACTCGCGCCCGCTCGGCCGTTCCGAGCAGTGCCGTGAGCGGGCTCCGGTCGATCGCGTCGAGCCGGGCGCTTCCCCACCACCAGCCCGCGAGGACGAGAGCGAGCACCACGAGTGCCAGGCGCTGACCAGGGAGCACCGCGGCGAGCATCGACGAGCCGACGGCGAGCCCGGCCGGGCCTGCTCCGTGCGAGCGGCCGAGATTCGCGACAGCGATCCCGGCGCAGAGAGCCCCGACAAGCACCTGGGACGTCGGCAGATCGCGGATCGCTCGCCTCACGGTACGACGAGGTCGCGGAGCTGGTCGAGCCGCGCCGGCCCGATGCCCGGAACGGCGTCGAGCTCATCCACGGAGTGAAACGCACCGTGCTTGGTCCGGAAGTCGAGGATCTTCTGCGCCGTCACAGGGCCGACGCCGGGCAGCGCGTCGAGCTGCTCGGCCGTCGCCGTGCTGAGGCTGACCGGGCCCGAGGACGGCGCCCCGACAGGATCCCGCCGATGCGGCGGCCGCTCCACCGCTCGCTGCCCGGAGCGGAACGACCACCTGTTCGCCGTCAGCAAGGGGCGCCGCGAGGTTGACGCCGTCGAGCGCGGCCTTGCCTGTAGCCCCGCCCGCACGGGCCAGGGCATCGGCGATGCGGGAGCCGTGCGGCAGCCGGTACAGGCCGGGGCGGCGCACGGCGCCCGCGACGTCGATCACGAGCCGGGGCGGCGGCGCAGGCGGCACCGTCGCCGGAAGCGGGAAGGCTCGCACAGGGTGCGCAGAGCCGCTGCCGACGAGCAGCTTGCCCGCCACGACGAGGACCAGGGCCAGCGCTCCCGCGACCACGAGCGCCTGGCGTCGAGAGAGCGACAGCGCTGGCATGTCGTCCATTGTGACAACGAACTGTCACGGGGTGTGACGATTTCGTGCCATCATTCAGACATGTCGTCCCCGGGACGGCTCGGCCCGATCGTCGTCGCAGCGCTCCTGCTGCTGCCGGCTGCCTCCGCAGGGCACGCCCGGAAGCGGGCTCTACGGCGTCGTCAGGAAGGGGCCGATCACCCCGGTGTGCCGGGTCGGCGTGCCATGCGACGCACCCGCGGAGGTGACCGTCGTCTTCTCACGTGCCGGCAGCGAGGTCGCCCGGGTGCACTCGTCGAAGACGGGCCGCTACCGGATCGCGCTCGCGCCCGGCTTCTACGACGTTCGCTCGACCGTGCGGATCGGCATTCTCAAGCTGCCGAAGCCCCATGCCGTCCACGTCCGTTCCGGACACTGGGACCGAATCGACCTCTTCTTCGATACGGGCATCCGCTAGACGCTCTGCGTAGCCGACAACCAGGTTCACGAGCTTGCGCGGGACGACGATCGCCTTACGCACCGTCTTCCCGTTCATGTGCGCCTGGACGCGCGGCGAGGCCTTCGCGCGCTCGATCAGCTCGTCCTCGGGCGTATCGGCGGGCACGTCGAAGCGGTCGCGAACCTTGCCGTTCACCTGGACGACCAGCTCGAACGTGTCGTGGACGAGCATGGCCGGGTCGTACACCGGCCAGGGCTGCTCCCAGAGACGCTCGTGGCCGAGCGTGCGCCCACAGCTCCTCGGCGACGTGCGGCGCGTACGGCTGGATCAGGCCGACGGCGGTCTCGGCGGCGAAGCGCGCAGCAGGATCGTCAGGCCGTGGCGCCAGCTCGTTCAGAAGCTCCATGACGGCGGCGATCGCCGTGTTGAACGACTCGCGCCGACCGATGTCGTCCGTCACCCTGGCGATCGTCTCGTGCGCCTTGCGCGCGAGCGGCCCGTCGGCCGGTGCGTCGGGCGGCGCGTCGGCCGGCGCACGCTCGGCCACCTCGCCGACGGCGCGCCATAGGCGGCGGACGAAGCGGGTCATCCCCTCGATGCCGCTCTCCGTCCATTCCATGTCCTGGTCGGCGGGCCCGATGAACAGGATGTAGAGGCGGAGGCGTCGGCACCGTACGTGTCGACAGCTCGTCGGGCCGAGGACGTTCCCTTTCGATTTCGACATCTTCGAGCCGCCGAGCTGGATCCAACCTTGGCGAAGAACATCCGGAACGGCTCGCGGAAGCCGACCAGACCGAGCTCGTTGAGCGCCTTCATGAAGAAGCGGGCGTAGAGCAGGTGCATCGGTGGCGTGGTCGACCCCGCCCGTGTACTGGTCGACCGGGCACCAGTAGTCGACGATCTCCCGGTCGAATGCCGCCTGGTCGTTCCGCGGGTCGACAGTAGCGCAGGAAGTACCAGGACGAGTCGACGAAGGTGTCCATCGTGTCCGCCTCGCGCCGGCCCTCGCCGCCGCAGCCCGGGCAGGGGACGCGTCATCCAGTCCTCGGCCTGGACGCGAGCGGCGCCTCGCCGTGCGGCCGGTAGTCGTCGACCTCCGGCAGCAGCACGGGCAGCTCGGTCTCCGGCACGGGCAGGATCCCGCAGGCGTCGCAGTAGACGATCGGGATCGGGCAGCCCCAGTAGCGCTGTCGCGAGAAGCCCCAGTCGCGCAGGCGGTAGCTGACGGCCGGCTTGCCCTTCCCCTCGGCCTCGAGCGACTTGACGATCGTGCGCGCTCCCTCGGGAGCGCTCAGGCCGGAGAAGCGATCCGAGTTGACGAGCCGCTCGCCCTCGGTGTGTGCCGAGAACACGCCCTCCTCCGACGGCTCGCCGTCGACGGAGGCGACCACCGTGCGGACGGTCAGGCCGAACTTCCGGGCGAACTCGTAGTCGCGCTCGTCGTGGGCCGGAACGGCCATGACCGCGCCGGTGCCGTACTCCATCAGCACGTAGTCGGCGACCCAGATCGGCAGGCGCTCGCCGTT
The DNA here is from genome assembly GCA_963742925.1 of uncultured Actinomycetes bacterium. Lineage (GTDB taxonomy): Bacteria > Actinomycetota > Thermoleophilia > Gaiellales > Gaiellaceae > PALSA-612. Next base: position 172,401 of record CAVUNV010000008.1, read on the forward strand.
GACGGGATTCGTCGCGTGGAAGCCCGTGTCGACGCCGGTCTTCTCGACCGCCGCCGCCCGCTCCTCGCCTCGCTTCGCCGCGGTGATCTTCGCGTAGGCGCGGATCTCGTCCCCCGCGGAGAGCGCTCTGCGAGCTGCTCGACCAGCGGGTGCTCGGGCGCGATGACGAAGAAGGTGGCGCCGAAGAGCGTGTCGGCGCGGGTCGTGAAGACGGGGACGTCGGTGTCCAGCTCGTCGATGCGGAACACGATCTCGGCGCCGTGCGAGCGGCCGATCCAGTGCCGCTGCATCGCCAGGATCCGTTCCGGCCAGTCGATCTCGCGGCCATCGAATCGAGCAGCTCGTCGGCGTAGGCCGTCGTCCGGAAGAACCACTGCTCCATCATTCGCGCCTCGACCTCGGCGCCGCAGTACTCGCAATGTCCCTCCCGACCTGCTCGTTCGCCAGCACGACCTGGTCCTTCGGGCACCACTTGACCGGTGCCGCTTACGGTAGGCGAGGCCCGCCTCGTACAGCTTCAGGAACAGCCACTGCGTCCAGCGGTAGTACTCGGGCTCGTGGGTGGAGAACTCGCGGCTCCAGTCCATCGCGTAGCCGAGGCGCTTGAACTCCCAGCGGATGTGCGCGATGTTCTTCTCGACGATCTCGCGCGGACGGCCACCCTCGCGGATGGCGGCGTTCTCCGCCGGCAGGCCGAACGAGTCGTAGCCCATCGGACGCAGCACGTGCATGCCGTTCCGGCGGCGGAAGTGTGTCAGGACGTCGCCGATCGTGTAGACCAGGATGTGCCCCATGTGGAGCGTGCCCGACGGGTAGGGCAGCATCTCGAGCACGTAGCTCTTGGCCGGCGTGACCCGCTGCGCCCGGCTCCGGGTTCGGGATCTCGAAGGCCCGCTCGTCGGCCCAGACCTTCTGCCACTTCGCTTCGATCGCGATCGGGTCGTACTGCTCCATCACGCCGTCCTAGCGTCTCGGGAGACAAAAAAGCCTCTCGATCGAGAGGCCGTGGGAAGTTGCCGCGGGCCGGCCGCGTTGGCTTCCTTCGCTATGCAAGAAGGCGCTGCACAGTTGTCCAAGTGTAGCGAGTGGTACGGTCGAAGTCATGGGCGTTCACGAGCTCCTTCCTGATTCGGCGGCCGTCGAGGGCGGTGAGCTCGTGGTCGGCGGCATCGGGGCGTCGCGGCTCGCGGACGAGTTCGGCACTCCGCTCGTCGTCTACTGCGAGCAGACGCTGCGCGCCCGAGCCCGCGCCTACCGGGAGGCGGCCCCGGCGGCCGTCACGCTCTACGGGTCGAAGGCGTTCCCGAACCTGGCGCTGCTCCGCCTCTTCGCCGAGGAGGGCGTCGGCGCAGACGTGTCCACGCTGGGCGAGCTCGAGCTTGCGCTTCGCGCCGGCGTGCCGCCGGAGCGGATCGTCGTGCACGGCAACAACAAGTCGGACGAGGAGCTGCGACGCGCTGCCGAGTCGAACGTCTGGCTGGTCGTGCTCGACGCGGCGGACGAGGTCGAACGCGCCGCCGCGGCGGGCGTTCGGAGCGTGCTCGTCCGCGTCACGCCGGGCATCGATCCGGACACGCACGACGCGATCAAGACCGGCCACCGCGGCTCGAAGTTCGGGCTGCCGCCGGAGCAGGCCCTGCAGGCCGTCGCGCACGCCCGCGAGCTCGGACTCGACGTCCAGGGCCTGCACGTCCATCTCGGCTCGCAGCTTCTCGACGTCTCGCCCGCGCGCTTCTCGGTCGACTGGCTGGCGGGCTTCGCGGCCGAGTGCCGCTCGGATCTCGGCTGGACGCCGGCGGTTGTCGACGTCGGCGGGGGCCTCGGCATCCGCTATACGGATACCGACGCGGCGCCGTCGATCCGCGACTTCGCCCGGACGATCGTCGACCGGGTCGAGCGCGCCTGGGCGCTGCATGCTCTGCCGGCGCCTCGCGTGATCTTCGAGCCGGGCCGCTCGCTGGTCGGCGAGGCAGGTGTGACGCTCTACCGGGTCGGTGTCGTGAAGCCCGCCAGCGACACGACCACGTACGTCGCGGTCGACGGGGGCATGTCCGACAATCCCCGGCCGCAGCTCTACGAGGCGCGATTCTCGTGCCTGCTCGCGAATCGGGCGGACGACGTCGCGACCGGCGTCTACACCGTCTGCGGCAAGCACTGCGAGTCGGGAGACGTGCTCGTGGAGCGCGCTCGGCTGCCCGAGCCGGCGCGCGGTGACCTGCTCGCCGTGCCCGCGACCGGCGCGTACACCCTCGCCATGGCCTCGAACTACAACGCGGTGCCCCGCCCGGCGGCGGTGCTGGTCGGCGGCGGCGCGTCGCGGCTGATCCGTCGGCGCGAGACGCTCGACGACCTCCTCGCGCTCGAGACGTGACCGAGGACACTCCGCAGCACACCGTCCTCGTCTGGTCCGACTACATCTGACCGTTCTGCCGGCTCGGCCAGCCGACGGCCGACTGGATCGCGCGCCGGTTCGGCGCCGAGGTGACGTGGCTCCCGTTCGACCTCCACCCGGAGTATCCGCCCGAGGGGATTCCACGCGAGCAGCTGCACGCGCGCTACGGCGAGAGCTTCCACGACCGGCTGCGCGAGCGGTTCAGCGAGGAGGGACTCGCGTACAACCCGCCGCCCGAGGTCGTCCCGAACACCATGCGCGCGTTGTGCGTCACCGAGCTGGCCCGCGAGCGGGGACTCCACGCTGCGGTTCACGACCGGCTGATGGACGCCTACTGGGCCGAGGGGCGGAACATCGGTGACGACGCCACGCTGCGGATCTTGGCGGTCGAGGCGGGGTTGGACGCGGGCGAGGTCGACGAGGTCCTGGCCGGCGATGCGTATCGCGATCGTGTGCTCGGCCTGACCGCCCAGGCCGTGTCGATCGGGATCACCGGCGTTCCGGGCTTCCTGCTCGACCGGCGGCTACTCGTCCTCGGCGCCCAGCCACGGGATGTGTTCGAGCGGGCCTTCGCCCAGCTCGAGGTCACGAGCGAAGCGCCGCCGGATCCGTGACCGGCGCTCGGCAGGCGAAGCGCTCGCAGACGTAGACCGTCGGCTTGCCGTCGACGCGGGTCTTGCCGTCGAGAAGCGGCACGCCGTCGGCGGGGCCGAAGGCGACGACCGCGTTCGGATCGAAGCCTGCGAGGGCGGCTCGCGCCACCTCGTCGTCCGGCCGGCCGACGATCGCGATCTCGCGCGGCGGCGAGAAGTGGAGGTCGAGCGCACACAGCGCCCAGGCGAAGAACGACGGGTTCCGGGCGAGTGCCGTTCGCAGCAGCCGGAAGACCGACACCGCCTGGTGCTCGAGCGCGTCCTCGCCGTAGATCCGGGCCAGGCGCAGCAGAACGTACGCGAGCATCGAGTTGCCGGAGGGGATCGGGCTGTCGTCGAGGTCCTTCGTCCGCGCGATCAGCCGCTCGCCGTCGGCGGGTGTCATGAAGAACCCCCCGCGCTCCTCGTCGGCATGGAGCTCGACCGCGAGCAGTGCGAGCCGCCGCGACTCCCCGAGATAGCGCGCGTCCCCGGTGGCGACGTGCAGCTCGTAGAGCCCGTGTGCGACGTTCGCGTAGTCGTCCAGGTAGCCGGTGCCGCTCGCGCGGCCGGCGCGGAAGCTCCGGCTGAGCCGTCCACCGGACGAGAGCGGGCCGAGCAGGAAGTCGGCGAGCCGGCGGGCGGCGTCGAGCCAGTCGGGCCGGTCGAGGCGCCGTGCGGCCTCGGCCAGTGCGGCCAGCGCGAGGCCGTTCCAGGAGGCGATCGCCTTGTCGTCGCGACCGGGCTGGGGCCGGCCGGCGCGGATCGCGAGCAGGCGCGCGCGGGTCTCGGCGGGGACCTCGCCGCGGATGATCGAGCGTCCGTGCTCGAACGGCTCGAGCAGCGGCGCGACATCCGGGCCGGCCTCGTCCGGTGTCCACGTGTACGTGAGCCCCTCGACACCGTCGGTGTCGGCGTCCTGCGACGAGGCGAACGCTCCCTCCGGAAGCGCCAGCTCGCGCAGCATGTACTCGACCGTCTCCTCGACGATCTCCCGGTAGCGCTCCGTGCCGGTCAGCAGCCAGCCGTGCAGGTAGGCCGGGACGAGCAGGGCGTTGTCGTAGAGCATCTTCTCGAAGTGCGGCACGAGCCACCGCTCGTCCACGGAGTAGCGGTGGAAGCCGCCGCCGACGAGGTCGTACATGCCTCCCGCGGCCATGGCATCGAGCGTGCGCGTCACCATCTCGAGCTCGCCGCGGCGCATCAGGAGCTCGAGCGTGGAGGCCGGCGGGAACTTGGGGGCCGAGCCGAAGCCTCCCCAGGTCGGGTCGAAGACGCGCGCGAGGCTGCTCACAGCCTCGCCGAGGATCGACTCGGTCAGCGGATCGTTCGACGGTCGCGCCTCTGCACCGCGCCGGATCGCCTCGACGAGCTGGCCGGCCGAGGCGGCGACGTCACCGCGACGCTCGCGGTACGCCTCGCCCACCGCCTCGAGGATCTGCCTGAAGCTCGGCAGGCCGTGCCGCGGCTCGGGCGGGAAGTACGTCCCTCCGTAGAACGGCTCGCCCTCCGGTGTGAGGAAGACCGTCATCGGCCAGCCGCCCTGGCCGGTCAATGCCACGACCGCGTCCATGTACAGCGCGTCCAGGTCGGGCCGCTCCTCGCGGTCGACCTTCACGTTCACGTAGAGCTCGTTCATGAGCGCCGCCGTCCGCTCGTCCTCGAACGACTCGTGCGCCATGACGTGGCACCAGTGGCAGGCCGCGTAGCCGACCGAGAGCAGGATCGGCCTGTCGTCCGCTTGCGCTCGCGAGAGCGCCTCCTCGCCCCACGGGTACCAGTCGACCGGGTTGCCCGCGTGCTGGAGGAGGTACGGGCTCGTCTCCTGCGCGAGGCGGTTCACCGCCGTACCGTAGCCCGCGGGATCAGGCGCTCCGCATAGCATCGCGGCGTGACCTTCCTCCCGCTCCAGGGCATCCGCGTCGTCGATGTGACGACCTCGCTCGCCGGGCCGTACTGCACCGAGGTGCTCGGTGCGCTCGGCGCGGACGTGATCAAGATCGAGCCGCCCGGCACCGGCGACGAGGCGCGCACCTGGGGACCGCCGTTCCAGGACGGCGAGAGCACGCTGTTTCTGGCCATGAACGCCAGCAAGCGATCGGTCGGTATCAACCTCCGGCACGGTCGGAACGTCCTGCTCCGCCTCGTCGAGCAGGCCGACGTGTTCGTCCAGAGCCTGCGCCCCGGGCTCGCGGACGAGCGGGGGCTCGGGTCCGGGGAGCTCCTCGAGCTCAACCCCCGGCTCGTCTACTGCTCGATCAACGCCTTCGGCCGCAGCGGCCCCTGGAGCAACCGGCCCGGCTACGACCCGCTGATGCAGGCTGCCGGCGGCATCCTCAGCGTGACCGGTGAGCCCGGCCGGTCGGGCGTTCGGGTCGGCGTGTCGATCATCGACCAGGGGACCGGCGTCTGGGCAGCACTCGGCATCCTCGCCGCGCTGATGGAGCGGCAGCAGACCGGACGCGGCCGCGTCGTCGACGTCGCCCTCTACGAGACTGCGGTGTCGCTGCTCTCCTACCAGATCGCCGGCTACCTGGCGAGCGGCGAGCTTCCCGGACGGTGGGGAACGGGATTCGCCTCGATCGCGCCGTACCAGGTGTTCCAGACGAGCGACGGCGAGCTCATGGTGGCGGCCGGCAACGACCGGCTGTTCGCGGCGCTCGCCGAGGCGGCGGGGGCGCCCGAGCTCGCCTCCGATCCGCGCTTCGTGACGAACGCCGACCGCGTCCGCCACCGGGAGACCCTGTCGGAGCTGCTTGCGGAGCGGCTCGTCCTCGAGTCCAGCAAGGTGTGGCTGGAGCGTCTGGGGCAGGCGGGAGTGCCGGTCGCCCCCGTGCAGGACGTCGGGCAGGTCGTCGTGCACGAGCAGACGCAGGCGAGCGGCATCCTCCAGGAGATGCCGGAAGGCCTGGAGCTGGTCGCGATGCCGCTGCTGATGGGAGGCGAGCGCGTGCTGCACCGCTCGCCGGCGCCCGCACTCGGCGCGCACACGGCGGAAGTTCTCGCCGAGGCCGGCTACTCCGGGCAGGAGATCGACGAGCTGTCTGCGGCGGGCGCGATCAGTCTGGATCGTTAGGATCCCGAGCGTGGGCGTGAAGGTTCTGGTCGGCACCCGCAAGGGGCTCTTCTTCCTGACGAGCGACGACGCGCGACGCGACTGGCAGGTCGACGGGCCGGTGCTGACCGGATGGGAGATCATGCACGCCGCCCACGACCCGCGCGACGGCGCGCTCTACGCCTGCTCGAGCAACTTCGTCTACAGCGCCACCGTCCACAAGTCCACCGACGGCGGCGAGACCTGGGAGCGCTCGGAGCAGATCGGCCTGCCGGAGGAGAGCGGCCTGAAGCTCGAGAAGCTCTGGCACGTCCGGCCGGGCCACCCCGATCGTCCGAACGAGCTCTGGCTCGGCGGCACGCCCGCCGCCCTGTTCCGCTCGCAGGACTCCGGCCAGACGTGGGAGCCCGTCAAGGGCATCCTCGAGCACCCGACGCGCGAGCGCTGGAACCCCGGCGCCGGCGGCCTGTGCTGCCACACGATCCAGCTCGACCCGTCCGACCCCGACCGGCTCGTCATCGCCATCTCGGCGGCGGGGGCGTTCAGAACCGACGACGGCGGCGAGAGCTGGCATCCGAAGAACAAGGACGTCGCCGCCGACTTCTATCCCGACGACCCGTATCCCGAGGTCGGCCAGTGCGTCCACAAGCTGCTCGTCCATCCGCAACGGCCCGAGCGGTACTGGCAGCAGAACCACTGCGGTGTCTACCGCTCCGACGACCGGGGCGACACCTGGGAGCGGCTCGACGGAAACGGCCTGCCGAGCGACTTCGGCTTTCCGATCCTGATCGACCCGCACGACCCGGACACCGCGCTCGTGATCCCGGAGGAGGGCGCGATGAACCGCGTCACCGTCGGTGGGAAGCTCGGCGTCTACAGGACGCGCGACGCCGGCGCCACCTGGCAGCTCGCCTCCGACGGGCTACCCGACCATGCCTGGTCGGTGATCCTCCGCGAGGCCTCCGCGTCCGACTCGCTCGACCCGGCCGGGTTCTACTTCGGTACCCAGGGCGGCAGCGTCTACGTCTCGCCGAGCACGGGCGACGACTGGCTCTGCGCCGCAAGCGACCTGCCGCCGGTGCTGTCGGTGGAAGTCGCCCCCGGAGAGGTGGCCGGCTAGCAGCGTGGTCGTCGTCGTCCTCCCCTCGTTGCTCGCACGCGAGGCGGGCGGGCAGAAGCAGATCGAGGTGGACGCGGCCACCGTCGGTGACGCGCTCCGCGCGCTCCCGGTCGCCGACCTGCTCTTCGACGAGCGCGGCGAGCTGCGGCGGCTCGTCAACGTCTACGTCGACGGGACCGACGTCCGTGACGGCGCCGGCGTCGAGGCAACGCTGTCCGGCGGTGAGACCGTGCTCGTCCTCCAGGCCGTCGCGGGCGGCTAGCCCTTGGACCCGGCGGCGTGCCGCGCACGGTAGGCGCGTGTCTTGGTGCGGTTGCCGCAGAGCTGCATCGAGCACCAGCTGGCGGAGCGATTCTTCGAGTAGTCGTAGAACGACCAGCGGCAGTGGTGGTTCCGGCAGCACTTGAGGCGCAGCCAGCTGCCGTCGAGCATCGCCAGAAACGAGGCCGCGAGCACGTGCCCCACGGCGCCGTCGCTTCCGGGGGCCCGGACGACGAGCTCGCGACGTGCCAGGTCGATCGAGAACGAGGCCGCATCGGCGGCGGCGGCAAGAACCGGCCAGGGCTCGCTCTCGACTGGTTGGCGGTTGTTGGCGTAGAGGAGCTCGCGGAGCGCCTCGCGCACGACGCGGGCGCGGTCGAGGTCATGCCGGGAGGCAGTCACGCCCTGCTGCTCGAACCAGGCCGCGAGCCAGTCGTCCCTGTTCTCGAGATTGGTCGTGTTCACGAACTGCTGCACCAGCCGCAGCGGCTCGGGCGCCGCGTTCGGAACGTCGTACCGTGGTGCTTTGCTTGTCATGCCTGCGACACCAGTATAGTCTCTTCACCGGTTATGCCATGAGGAGATTTCTCTATCCCGTGCGACTCGCGAGCGCGCGCCTGCGACATCGTCCCGGTCTCGCCCTCCTCGTCGGGCTCGGCGTCGCCGTCGGGGCCGGTGCGCTCGCGGCAGTCCTGGCCGGCAGCCTGGTTGCCCAGGACCGGGCGCTCGGGAGAGACCTGGAGCGCCTCGACCCGGCGCAGCACGTCCTCCGGGTCTCGTGGGGCGGCGTGCCGGGTCAGACCCGCGAGCGCTTCTCCGCGCTCGACTCCGTCGCGACGAGATCCCTCGGCACGCTCGCCCACCGGCCTCCGTTCGCGACCGCAGTCTTCCGCGAGAGCACGATCGGCGGCGCGATCACCGATCTGACCGCGATCGACGGAGTCCGGAACTGGGTACGGCTCCGATCGGGCCGGTATCCGCGGGAGTGCCGGCCGAGCCGCTGCGAGCTGATCCAGGTCGGCGGCCGCGGCGCCGTGCCGTCGGATCCGTCCCTCCACCTCGTCGTCGTCGGCACCGGCACGCTCGTCTCGGACCTCCCGCTCGGCAACGACGTCGGCGTGAAGCTCAACCCGGCCGTCGAGCAGGCGGCGACGTACCACGCGGCGAAGGCCGTGCCCATCCTGGTCGCGAACGGCGTCTCGGCGCTCGCCGCAGCGCCGTTCACGTCCGACCTCTACCGCTCGTACGGCTGGATCGTCCCGCTGCAGCGTGGCGACGTGCACGCCTGGAACGTCGGAAGCTTCCAGTCGCGTGTGACGCGAGCCCAGTCCCAGCTCCAGTCGGCGTCGGAGTTCTTCGCGCTCGAGGCTCCCGTCGACGCCGTCCAGGCGGCGAGCGACTCGAGCACCGTCGCCGGGCGGCGACTGCTGCTGATCGGCGGTGAGGCGGCGGCGCTCCTGCTCGCCTTCGCCCTGCTCGCCGCCGCGAGCGGGAGCCGCCGGAACCAGGCGGCGATGCGGCGGCTGACCTGGCTGGGCGCCAACCCGACGCAGCGCGGGCTCGTGTTCGCAGTGGAGGCGATCACGATCGCGGTGGTCGGCTCGGTGATCGGCTGGACGATCGGCGCCGCCGTCGCGGCCGGCATCGCCGACGCGGCGGGCTCGCCCGCGGGGGCCGTGCTGCGGCATTCGGTCTTCTCCTGGGCGGGCATCGCCGCCCTCGCGGGCCTGGCGGTGGCATCCGCGCTCGTGCTGCTGATGTCGCTCTGGCGGCCGCAGAGGACGAGTCGGGCCGCTGACCGTGACGGCGATCGACGTCGCCGCCCTGGGCGCGCTCGTCGCCGTCGTGCTCGCCCTCGTCCGCGGCAGCGCCGACTCGGCGTCGATCGCGCAGGAACAGGGAACCGGCGTCGTCCTCCTGCTCTTGCCCGGCCTCGTAGCCTTCATCGCGGCGGTGCTCTGCGTCAGGTTGCTCCCGCCGGCGCTCCGGCTGCTCGAGCGGCTGTCGCGGCACTCAGTTCTCCCGCTCCGCCTCGCGTCCGTCTCGCTCGCGCGCAACCCCGGGCGGAGCGCGATCGCCGTCTCGTTCCTGGTCGTCTCGATCGGCCTCGCTTCCTTTGCGGCCGCTTACCGCTCGACCCTGACGCGCAACCAGTCCGACGAGGCCGCCTATTCGGTGCCGCTCGCCGCCACGTTGCAGGAGGACTTCACCCAGGGGGTCTACCCGCTCGACGCGGCGCCGCTCGGCGCCTACGCGAAGCTCGGCCCCGGAGTCACGGCTTATCCGGTCACGCGCGTGGTCGGTGACACCTCGGGCGGTGGTCAACTGGGCACGACGATCCTCGGCGTACCCTCGTCCGCGATCGCCAGATTGCACTGGAGGAGCGACTTCTCCTCGATCGGCCGCTCGCAGCTTGCAAGCCGCCTGCAGCCTCACATCCGTGTCGCGATCGGCGGGCTCCGCATACCCGCCGGCTCGCGGCGGCTGCTGCTCCCGGTTCGGATCGACGGCGATGCGATCGCGATCTCGGCGAGCATCGAGACACGCGAGGGCGACTTCGAGCAGATCGACTTCGGCCGCACGCAGATCGGGTACTTCGGCTCCACGAGGGCCGCCACCACCCGCCTGCTTCCTGCGAAGCTCCCGCCCGATGCAGGCGGCGGGCTGGTCACGGGCTTCGCCTTCGACCTTCCGACGACGGGGACGCGAGTGTTCGTGCCGCAGCTCCAGGGCGCGCTCGCGCTCGGACGGCTGCGCGCCGTCGGCCCGGGTGTCGCGTCGACCCTGCCCGCGTACACGAGCTGGATCGGCGTCAACGGGGCGCACCCCGTCCACTCGGGCACAGCGGGGACGCTGATTCGCTATGTGATCACCCCCGCCCTCCAGACGCGCTTCCGCCCGCGCGAGCCGAGCGACGGCCCGCCGATCCCGGTCGTGGTCTCGCCGAACCTGGCTTCGGCCGCGGGGCCGGACGGGATCCTGCCTGTGCAGATCGTCGACCAGCAGTTCCTCACCAGGGTGGTCGGCGTCGCACGCCGCTTCCCCACGCTCACCGGCAGCTTCGTGATCGCCGATCAGCGCTGGCTGAGCGGCGTGCTGAACGGCGAGGTGCCGGGCTCGGCCCAGGTCGAAGAGGTCTGGGTGGACGGAGGGCGCAATCCCGGCCGGGTCGACGCGGCACTTACCCGCGCACCGTTCGATCGCCTCCAGCTGCAGACCCGTGCCGGCGCCGCCGCGGCGCTGAGCGCCGACCCACTCAGCCGCGGGACGCTCATCACGCTCGGCGCTGCGGCGATCGTCGCGCTCGCCCTGGCACTCGGCGGATTGCTGCTCGCGGTGATCAGCGACCTCCGCGACGAGCGTGGCGAGCTCCACGAGCTCGAGGCGCAGGGAGCCTCGCCGGCCGATCTGCGGCGGCTGCTCCGGCTGCGGGCGCTCGTCGTCGCCACGGTCGGCGTTGTCGGCGGCCTGGCCACCGGCGCGGTCCTGAGCACCCTCGTCGTCAGCGTCGTCAGGCTGACCGCGGGCGCCGACACGCCGGTTCCCCCGCTCCGCCTCGACATCGACTGGACGCTGCTCACCGTCGCCCTCGTCGCGTACGCCGTTGCGGCTGCGGCACTGGTCGGGCTGGTCACCTGGTCGGCCTTCCGCTCCCCGGTCGCCTCGACCGCCGAGGCCGCCACATGATGAGCCCGGCGAACGCGATCGAAGCCCGCGACCTGTTCCGCATCTACGACTCGCCGGGCGGGAACGCCGCCGCGCTCCAGGGCCTGACGCTGTCCGTCCGGGACGGGGAGATCCTGGTCGTGCTCGGCCCGAGCGGGTCGGGGAAGACGACGCTGCTTCGAATCCTCGCCGGCCTCGACCGTCCCTCGGCCGGGCGGGCGCTGGTCCTCGGGACCGATCTCGCGGGACTGTCCTCACGCGCGCTCGCCCGCTACCGCGCGGCGCAGACCGGCTACGCCGACCAGCACTACTCGCGCGCCCTGGCACCCGAGCTGTCCGCCCGCGAGCTCGTCGGCCTCCGCCTCGGGCTCGAGGGAGCGACACGGGCCGAGCGCGGACGGCGGGCCGACGAGCTGCTCGAGCGGGTCGGCCTCGCAGACAAGCGGGATTCCCGCCCGTACGAGCTCTCGGGCGGCGAGCAGCAGCGCGTCGTGGTCTGCGCCGCTGTCGCGCACCGGCCGCGACTGCTCTTTGCGGACGAGCCGACGGGCGAGCTCGACCACGCAAGCGCCGGGCTCCTTTACGAAGTGCTCGGCGAGCTGGCCCGTGCCGAGCAGTGCACCACCGTCATCGTCAGCCACGATCCCGAGTCGGCGTCCATCGCCGATCGGATCGTCCACGTTCGCGACGGGCGGCTCTCGGCCGAGTGGGCCCGCGAGGACGGCGAGGACGCATCGATCGTCGTCGGCCGCGGGGGCTGGTTGCGATTGCCCGAGGAGCTGCTGCGCCGGGCGGGCGTCGGCCGTCGAGCCGCAGCCCGGTTCGCGGCCGGTGAGATCGTGATCGCGCCCGTGGAGCAGCCTGAGCACGAGAAGGGCAAGGCCGCGGCAGGCCTGCCTCCTGCGTCGACCGGCGAGCGGGTCGCCGAGCTCGGCGGCGTGAGGAAGGCTTTTGCGTCGAGGCCCCCGGTCTTCGACGGCTTCACCGCGGCGTTCCCCTCGGGCCGTCTCACCGCCGTCACCGGCCGCTCCGGCTCCGGCAAGACGACGCTGCTCCGCCTGCTCGCCGGGCTCGAGCTCCCCGACGACGGAGAGGTGGTCCTGCTCGGCACGCTGATCTCCTCGCTCGGCCGGGCCGAGCGCGCTGCGTTCCGCCGCGACCACGTCGGCGTCGTCGGCCAGGACGCGCAGCTGGTCGAGTTCCTGACCGCGGCCGAGAATGTCGCGCTCGGCCTCTCGCTCCGCGGCGTCACGGCCGACGATGCCGCCGCTCCCGCCCGCGAGGCGCTCGAGGCGGTCGGCCTCGGCGAGCTCGTCGACCGGCGCGCGAACGAGCTCTCCGCCGGCGAGCGCGAGCGGGTCGCGATCGCTCGGGCGATCGCGGTCCGACCGGCGGTGCTGCTCGCCGACGAGCCGACGGCCCGTCTCGACGAAGCGAATGCGCGGGCTGTCGCCGAGCTGCTCGGCCGGCTCGCCCACGAGTCCGGCACCGCCGTCGTATGCGCCACGCACGACGTGGCCGTGATCGACCAGGCCGACTCCGAGCTGACGCTCGGCGCGACGGTCGCTCCGCCCGTCCGCGCCTGAATTTCTACGCAATTGGCACGAGCCGGTGCCACCTCCGCGCAGGTTTTCGGGTTACGCTCTCGGCGTGGGTGGAGGGTGTGGCCCCACCCACGATTGGGTGGGGTGTGCGCCGGCCCCTGACCGGCCGCGGCTCTTCTAGACGATTGCGACCATGCGCTCGATCGCGCCGCGGGCGCGCTCGGCGATCTCGGGCTCGACCGTGACGACGTACTTCCAGTCGCGGAGCGAGTCGCGCAGCTTCTCGAGCGTGATCATCTTCATGTACTTGCAGATCGCCTTCTCGGAGACGGCCTCGAAGCGCTTCTCCGGCGCCTCCTTCTGCAGGCGGTGGATGATGCCGGTCTCGGTGGCGATCAGGAAGCGCTCCTTCGGCGAGGCCTTGGCGAACTTGACCATGCCCTCCGTGGACAGGATGTGCGTCCGGTCGTTCGCGAAGGCCATGCACTGGCTGGCGCAGCCGCACTCCGGGTGGACGAGCAGCTCGGCGTCGGGTGCCTCGGCCTGCCAGCGCTCGATGTCCGCCGGGCGGATTCCCGCGTGCACGTGGCACTCGCCGAGCCAGACGTGGAGCTTCCGGCCGGTGACGCGTTCGAGCCACATCCCGAGGAACATGTCCGGACAGAACAGGATCTCTTGCTCGGGAGGGATCGCCTCGATCACGGCCTTCGCGTTCCCGGACGTGCAGCAGTAGTCGGTCTCGGCCTTGACCTCGGCCGTCGTGTTGACGTACGAGACGACCACCGCGCCGGGGTGCTCCGCCTTCCAGGCGCGCAGCTGGTCGGCGGTGATCGAGGCGGCGAGCGAGCATCCGGCGTCGGGATCCGGGATCAGCACGGTCTTGTCCGGGGACAGGATCGCCGCCGTCTCGGCCATGAAGTGGACGCCGCAGAAGACGATCGCGGAGGCCTCCGTGGCCGCGGCCTCCCGGGACAGGCCGAGCGAGTCGCCGACGTAGTCGGCCACGTCCTGCACCTCCGGCACCTGGTAGTTGTGGGCGAGGATGACGGCGTCGCGCTGTCGCGCCAGGGTCTTGATCTCGTCCTGCATGGTGGTGAGCTCGAGCGTGGTCACAAGACCTCCAGGGAGACGTCGAGGGCACGCGCCGAATGGGTCAGCGCGCCCACGGAGATGAAGTCGACACCGGTCTCGGCGACGGAGCGGACGTTCTCGAGCGTGATACCGCCGGATGCCTCAGTCTCGGCGCGGCCGTCCACGAGGGCGACGGCGGCCCGAAGCTGGTCGGTGCTCATGTTGTCGAGCAAGACCCGGTCGGCCCCTGCCTCCAGGGCCTCGGCGACCTGATCGAGCGTGTCGCACTCGACCTCGACGGGGAGGCCCGTGGTGCGCGCGCGGGCGACCGCCTGGCCGATCGATGCGACGAGCCGCAGGTGGTTGTCCTTGATCAGCACGCCGTCGTGGAGGCCGAGGCGATGATTCGTCCCGCCGCCGCAACGCACCGCCTGCTTCTCGAGCTCGCGTAGGCCGGGCGTCGTCTTGCGCGTGTCGAGGATCGTGGCATCGGTGCCCTCGATGGCATCCACGTACCGCCGCGTGAGCGTGGCGATGCCCGAGAGCCGCCCGAGCAGGTTGAGCGCGAGCCGCTCGGCGCTCAGAACGCCTCCGGCGGGGCCTTCGACGCGCGCCACCTCGCCCGGCTCGACGCGATCGCCGTCGGCGGCCAACGGCTCCAGTCGAGCGCCCAGAGCCTCGAACACCGCCGCGGCGACCTCGAGCCCGCAGACGACACCCGGCTCCTTGACGACGATCCGCGCGGCGCAGACCGCGTCCTCGTCGATCACCGCCTCGCTGGTCACGTCGCCGGCGCCCACGTCCTCGGCGAGCCAGGAACGGATGTCGAGGGAGGTCAGCTCCATCGCTCCAGCTCGACTTCCTCGGCGGCTCCGGGCCTGATCACGGTATGGGCGGCGAACGCCTCGTCCTCGAACGGGAAGTCGGCGCGGAAGTGCCCACCGCGGCTCTCGCGGCGAGCGAGCGCGCTCTTCGCGATCAGCCGCGCGAGCGTGTTTCCGTTGCCGGTGAGCCGCTCGAGCCCGGACGAGTCACGGACGAGCCCGACATCGCGCCACATGGCCGCCCGCAAACCGGGCGTCACCGGCTCGATCGGCCGCGTCTCGCGGGGCCGCGTCCCAGGGACAGTCCCTGTAACAGAACTGTCACAGAGCGCGGCCAGAGCGGCGCGGCGGCCGAATACCAGGCACTCCAGCAGCGAGTTCGAGGCCAGACGGTTCGCGCCGTGGACGCCGGTGCAGGCGCACTCGCCGGCCGCGTAGAGGCCCGGCACGCCCGTCCGGCCCTCGAGGTCGGTGGCGACGCCGCCCATCGTGTAGTGGGCCGCCGGGGAGACCGGGATCGGATCGCGCTCCGGGTCGAAGCCGTGCGAGGCGAGCGCGCTCATCAGGGCCGGGAACCGGCCGCGGTCGACGCCGCGCAGGTCGAGGAGCGCCGTGCCGCGCGCGTCGATCGCCCGGGCGACCACGTCGCGCGGGGCGAGCTCGTCGGTGAAGCGCTCACCGTGCTCGTCGAGGAGCAGTGCGCCCTCTCCGCGCAGCGCCTCGGAGAGCAGCAGCCCGTTGCCGGCCACGACCGTGGGGTGGAACTGGACGAACTCCAGATCGGCGACCTTCGCTCCGGCCCGGTGTGCGAGGACGATTCCGTCGCCGACCGACCCGAGCGGGTTCGTCGTCCGCTCCCAGAGGGCCGAGTACCCGCCGGTCGCGAGCAGGGTCGCAGGCGCCTCCAGCAGCCCCGACTCGGTCCGCACGCCGCCGGGCGGAAGGTCCACCACCCGCTCGCCCTCACGCACACGGATACCCGGATGCTCGAGCACCCGCCCGGCGAGCACGCGCGCGATGACGGCGCCGGTCGCGGCTCCCTCGGCATGGACGACACGACGCTGCGAATGGCCCCCCTCGAGCCCGAGGTCGTCGTCGAACGGCACACCCAGGTCGACGAGATCGGCCACCCGCGCCGGAGCCTCTCCGGTCAACGCCTGGACAGCCCTGCGGCTGCACAACCCCCGACCCGCCTTCATCGTGTCCTCCGCGTGCAGCTCGGGCGAGTCGTCCTCGCCCACGGCGGCTGCGACTCCTCCCTGGGCGAGATAGCTCGCGGAGGTGAGCAGAGGTCCCTTGGTCAGGAGCACGACATCGCTCTCGCCGGCGGCACAGAGTGCTCCGAACATGCCGGCGATTCCGCCGCCGACGACGATCAGATCTGTTCGCTCGGCTCGCATCGTGCTAGTTTTCGACCGTGAGTCTAAAACCTGAACCACAGTCTAGCACGGTTTCCGCCCGTCAGGCGAAAACGTCCGGACCGGCACATGTCGCCCTGGGTGTCGTGCTCCAGATTCGGGACGGCATGCTCCAGGTGCTCCTCTGGCAGCGCGCTCAGGAGCCCTTTGCAGGGTGCTGGTCCCTCCCGGGCGGCTATCTCGCCCCGGGTGAGAGGCTCGAGGGCTCGATCAGGCGCCATCTGGCCGCCAAGGTCGACGTCCGCGAGCTCTCCCATCTCGAGCAGCTCGAGACGCTCAGCGAGCCCGACCGTCACCCGAGCGAATGGCAGCTCGCCACCGCCTACCTCGGCCTCGTCCCCACCGACGTCGACCCGGCCGTGCCGGCCGACACCGCCTGGCATCCGCTCGAGGCCCTCCCGCGGATGGCCTTCGACCACGAGCCGATCGCACTCGCCGGCCGCGAGCGGCTGCGGGCCAAGCTCTCGTACACGAACCTCGGCTTCGCGCTCGCCCCGGCGACGTTCACGATGGCCGAGCTCCGCGACCTCTACGCAGCCGCGCTCGGCCACGACGTCTCGGCCACGAACCTGAAGCGCGTCCTGCTCCGCCGCGGCGTGCTCGAGCCGACCGGTGACCACAGGCCGCCCGGGCCGTCGGGCGGACGGCCGGCCGAGCTGTACCGCTTCCGCACGCGGACGCTTGCGATCACCGACCAGTTCGCCGTCCTGCGGCCGCCTGCCTGAGCTCGAGTCCCGTATGGCTCGGTATCGTCAGGAGCGCACAGATTGCCCAGTACGGAGAGGAGCTCGATGAAGAAGCGAGTGGTGGTGGTTGTAGTCGTGGTCGCGTCGGCGCTGGCGGCGGTGTCGCTCGCCTTCGCCGACAGTACGACGCTGAAGCTGACCGCCGGCAAGACGTCGCTCACCTACAACAAGAAGGCACTGAAGGCCGCGGCCGGGAAGGTCACGATCGTGATGTCGAACCCGTCGCCGATCTTCCAGCACAACGTCGCGATCAAGGGCAACGGCGTGAACGTGAAGGGCAAGGTCGTCGGCAAGGGCAAGACCTCGACCGTCACGGCGAAGCTCAAGCCCGGTAAGTACACGTTCTACTGCTCGGTCCCGGGGCACTCGGTGACCATGCACGGAACGCTCATCGTCACCGAGTAGTCGCTCGGGGGGTTACTGCTTCGAGGAGGCCGGCCCTGTGCCGGTCTCCTCGCTTGTGGCTGCGGGCGGCTTCGCGCTCGTACTAGGCGGGTCGAGGTGCGCCAATCAACGTCGAAGATCTCGCAGAAGGCTCGTGCAGCTTCACTCCTTCTGGCTAGCCAGTCTGGCCGTCCAGGCCCGAGGCGCACAACCCGATAAAGCTCGTATGTACGGAATCCGAGCCGGCGCGACGACTGCCAGCATGGCTTGCGCCTGGCGATCACCGACGAGAAGGTGAGAGGGGAGAGAAGATGAGGAGATTCATGCTGTTGGCGTTTGCCGCGCTTGCGGTGCTCGCGCTTGGGGCGACAGCCGTGTCGGCGACGACGCCGGTGACGATCGGGCAGACCGACCCTGGGGCAGGCGTCTCCCCCGGTGGGCCTGTGTGGCTTGTGCAGACGGGGGTGGCGTCGGGAACGGACTTCGTGGTACCGGCGGGGCACTGGAAGATCACCGGCTGGAGCACCTACTCCGTCGATCTGCACCACGGCGCCCAGTCGATGAGCATGATGGTCTTCCGGCCCGACGGTTCCGGCAACTACACGGTCGTCGGTGAGTCACCGGTCGAATCGCTGACCCCCGGGTCGTTGAACACGTTCAAGGACGTCAACTTCGCGGTGCAGCCCGGTGATCGTCTCGGCCTCTACGACCCAACCGGCAGCGACACTGTCGCGACCGTGACCGACGCGACAGGGGACAACATGTCTCTCGGGCTCGCCGCCTCGGAGCCGGCTGTCGGTGCGCTCGTCACGCCCGTCCTGGCCTTCGCGGATGCGTTCCGTTTGGATATCTCGGCCACGCTCACGCCGGCTCTGCCGACGACGAAGGACGATTGCAAGAACAACGGCTGGCAGACCTACACACGAGCCGACGGTTCGACGTTCAAGAACCAGGGCGACTGCATCCAGTACGTCAACACCGGCAAGTAACCCCGGCGACTAGCGCGACGGCGAGGGGCTCCGCGGGACTCCTCGCCGCCGCCGCCCAACCGCGTCGAGACGACTTGACACGAATCGACAGTCGTCGATATATTGATACCTGTCGATTCGATGACCACCGAGCTTTCCCTCATCTCGTGCTGCCGGCCGCTCGGCGCGCCCACGCTCTCCGACCAGGAGGCCGACTCGACGGCGGCGCTCTTCAAGGCCCTTGCCGATCCCGCCCGCGTCAAGATCGTCAACCTGCTCGCGTCGAGCGGCGGCCCGGTCTGCGCGTGCGAGTTCGAGCCCGCCCTCGGCCTCTCGCAGCCGACGGTCAGCCACCACCTGAAGAAGCTGACCGACGCCGGGCTGCTCGAGCGGGAGCAGCGCGGGAAGTGGGCGTACTTCTCCATCAATCCAGAGGCCGCGGGCCAGCTCGCCGGCCTCGTCGTCCTCGAGGAGGCCTCTGATGCCAACCGTTGCTGCTGAAACCACTGCTGCTGACCAGTTGCGCGACGAGGTGCGCAAGCGCTATGCGGAGGCGGCCCGCGCCGTGACCGAGGGCTCGAGCTCCGCTTGCTGCGGCAGCGGCTCGTGCTGCTCCGACGACGCGAGCGCCGACTTCGGCGAGTCCCTCTACTCGCAGGACCAGCGAGGCGAGCTCCCGGACGCCGCCGCGCTCGCGAGCCTGGGCTGCGGGAACCCGATCGCGGTCGCCGACCTGCGCGAGGGCGAGGTCGTGCTCGACCTCGGCTCGGGCGGAGGCATCGACGTGATCCTCTCCGCGCGCCGCGTCGGGCCGACCGGCGTCGCCTACGGCCTGGACATGACCGACGAGATGCTGGCGCTCGCCCAGCGGAACGCGGCGGAGGCCGGCATTCGCAACGCCATCTTCCTCAAGGGCGTGATCGAGGAGGTCCCGCTGCCGGCCGGCTCGGTCGACGTCGTGATCTCGAACTGCGTGATCAACCTCTCGACCGACAAGGCGGCCGTGCTGACCGAGCTCGCGCGCGTGCTCAGGCCCGGCGGGCGGGTCGGGATCTCCGACATCGTCGCCGAGGATCGCCTGAGCCCCGAGGATCGGGCCGAGCGCGGCAGCTACGTCGGGTGCATCGCCGGTGCGCTCTCGACGTCCGAGTACGAGGCGGGCCTCGAGGCGGCGGGCTTCACCGACGTGTCCGTGGAGTTCACGCACGAGGTCGCAGACGGCATGCACGGCGCGATCGTGAAGGCCGTCAAGCCGCTCGAGCAGGCTCAGGAGCCGTCGCACGAGCCCGTCGTCGCCGGCCGCGCCGGCTGCTGCTGAGAGGAGAGCTCGTGTCGGAGATCCTCGACCCCGTTACCCGGCAGCACGTCGAGCGTGCGGCCGAAGCCCTGCAGCGGGAGTTCCAGGGCGTCTTCTCGCAGGAGACGATCGCCCGCTACATCGCCGAGTCGACCGACCTGCTGGGCGACGCGAAGATCAACGTGTTCGTACCGGTGCTGGCACACCGCTTCGCCCGCGAGCGGCTGAAGGCGCTCGGCGCAGGCGGAAGGAGTGATCGCCAAGGAGCAGCCGGAGGTGCTGTTCGTGTGCGTCCACAACGCCGGCCGGAGCCAGATGGCGGCCGGGCTCGTCAAGCTCCGCTCGGGCGGTCGCGTCCACGTCCGCTCGGCGGGCAGCGATCCCGGCGAGCAGATCAACCCCGCCGTCGTCGAGGCGATGCGGGAGATCGGCGTCGACATGAGCGAGGAGTTCCCGAAGCCGCTGACCGACGAGGTCGTGCGCGCCGCCGACGTCGTGATCACGATGGGCTGCGGCGACGCCTGCCCGATCTACCCCGGCAAGCGCTACGAGGACTGGGAGCTCGACGACCCCGCCGGGCAGGATCTGGAGAGCGTCCGGCGGATCCGCGACGAGATCGACGCGCGCGTGCAACAACTGGTCGGCGACCTCCTGCCGTCTTGAGCGACCGGCACCGGCTCGCCCGCTCGCTCGTCGCCGAGGCGATCGGGACGTTCGTGCTCGTCTTCGCCGGCGCGGGTGCGTGATGGTCGACGCGAAGACGCACGAGCTCGGTCACATCGGCGTGGCGATCACGTTCGGCCTCGTGATCATGGCGATGATCTACGCGGTCGGGCACATCTCCGGGCGCGCACTTCAACGGCGCCGTCACGCTCGCGTTCACGCTGACACGGCACTTTCCGCTGCGCCGTGCGGCGTCGGGTACTGGGGGGCTCAGCTCGTCGGCGCGGTCGCGGCGGCGGCGCTGCTGCAGCGCCTCGCTCGGCAACATCGCCCACGTCGGGGCGACGCTTCCCTCCGGCTCGGAGGCGCAGTCGTTCCTCTGGGAGGTCGTCATGACCGCGTTCCTGATGTTCGTGATCATGGCCGTCGCCACCGACACGCGCGCGGTCGGCGAGGCAGCGGCGATCGCGATCGGCGGGACGATCGGCCTCGACGCGATGTTCGGCGGCCCGATCTCCGGCGCCTCGATGAACCCGATGCGCTCGATCGGCCCGGCCCTCGTCTCCGGTGACCTGACGCTCGCTCTGGATCTACATCGTCGCCCCGGTCGTGGGCGCCGCGATCGGCGCGGTGCTCTACCAGTTCGTCCGCGGCGAGTCGGTCCACCCTGCCGGGCCGAGCACCTAGCCTGCGAACGCCCATTCGGAGCTGTGCGGAAAGACCGCATTGCATGTGGGGATAGGTCCGGATGGCGTGTGCACGACCGGCTCCTATCGTCGAATTACGATCACTCGCCGGATCTGGAGGCTGCGATGAACTGCTACGAGTGTGCCCTGAAGGGAGACACGGTTGCCGCTGTCGCGACGTGTCACCACTGCGGTGTCGGCCTCTGCGCTGAACACCTCAATGAGGCGCAGGGTTACCGCGTAGGGGGCACGCTCTACGGATGCCCGCATGGTCCGGCTGCGACTGTCGGGGATCGCGATCGCGTACCGACCGGTTCAACTCGATGACCGTTGCCCAGGAGCCGATCCGTGAGCGGGTTGCCGGCAGCGACCTTGCGACGCTCGCCAAGGCGTTGGGACACCCCGCGCGGGTGCAGATCATGACTCTGCTCCTCGGGCGAGATTCCTGTTTCTGCGGCGAGATCGTCGGAGAGTTGCCGCTCGCGCAGGCGACCGTCTCTCAGCACCTGAAGGTGTTGAAGAACGCCGGGTTGATCGACGGCGAGATCGAGGGCCCGCGCACCTGCTACTACGCGAACCGCGACCGGCTGGAAGAGCTGCACTCGCTCCTCGGCGGCCTGATCGACGAAGCAGTAGAGCTCGTGGATGACGGGCGTCGTGGCTGTCGCTGAACAATCGCCCCCCGAGGCTCCGCCGGCGCGCAGGCGTCACCGCGCAGCTCTCGACGCTCGACCGTTTCCTGCCCTTGTGGATCGCGCTTGCGATGGGTGCCGGGCTCGCTCTCGGCTCGCTCGTTCCGAGCCTGAACGACGGGCTGAGCAAGCTCCAGGTGGGAACGGTCAGCCTGCCGATCGCCGCCGGCCTGTTGCTGATGATGTATCCCGTCCTCGCGAGGGTGCGCTACGAGGAGCTCGGCCGGCTGCGCGAGGACACGGCCGGCGGGGCGCGCTTCTTCGGCGTCTCGCTGTTCCTGTCGTGGATCGTCGGTCCCGCCCTGATGTTCGCGCTCGCCTGGGCGTTTCTCGCCGACCAGCCCGCGTACCGCACGGGCGTGATCGTCGTCGGGCTCGCCCGCTGCATCGCGATGGTGCTGATCTGGAACGACATCGCACGGGGTGACCGGGACCGGGCCGCCGTGCTCGTCGTCTTCAACGCGATCTTCCAGCTCGTCGCCTACTCGGGGCTCGGCTACTTCTACTTGACCGTGCTTCCCGGCTGGCTGGGTCTCGACACGCAGGGGTTCGAGGTCGGGATCTGGGAGGTAGCGCGCATCGTCCTGATCTTCCTCGGCATCCCGCTCGCCGCCGGTTACCTGACCCGACGCGTCGGCCTCAGGCGACGCGGACGCGAGTGGTACGACCAGCGGTTCATCCCCCGGATCGCGCCGATCACCCTCTACGGGCTCCTGTTCACGATCGTGCTGCTCTTCGCGATCCAGGGCGACCGGATCACGTCGCAGCCGCTCGACGTGGCACGAATCGCGCTCCCACTCCTCGCCTACTTCGCGATCATGTGGGTCGCGGGCTTCGCGGCCGGACGGCTGATGCGCCTGCCCTACCCGCAGACGGCGAGCCTCTCCTTCACCGTCGCGAGCAACGACTTCGAGCTGGCCATCGCCGTGGCGGTCGGGGTGTGGGGTGCCGAGTCCGGCCAGGCGCTCGCCGGTGTGGTCGGGCCGCTCATCGAGGTACCCGTCCTCGTCGCGCTCGTCTACGTCGCCCTGTGGCTCGCGCGACGGCTGTCCTGGCCCCAACCCACCCTTGGGGTCGAGGTGTCTGGCTCCAAGGCTGCGAAAGGGCTTGCCGCCCACACAGGTAGTTGCCACCGCTGGCCGTAACGCGTCGAGATTGGCAGACTGCCCAAGCACGCGACAGTCGCCTCTCTCGCCCCAGCCAATCTGCGCGGGTCGGCCTTCGGTCTACTCGCAGCCGTCCAGAGCTTCGGCAACCTCGCGGCCAGCGCCGTGGCCGGGGCGCTCAGGACGGCTGTCTCGCCACGCGTCGCCTTCATCTACCTCGCCGGCTGGATGGCCGTGTCGCTGATCGGGCTCGCGCTCGCGCGCTACTGACGGGGAGCGCCACGCTCCGCGCGCATCACGAGAGGGACGATCGGGCGCGTCGAAGGCCGAGACCGACCGCCATGCCCGCCCCGACCAGGCCGAGGAAGAGAGCGGCTCGCGTCCGGTTTGGCAGTGGCGTCGTGCGCAGCGCGAGCGGCGCGAGCACCGGTCGGCCGACGCGGCCGAGCATCATCAGGATCATCGCTCCGGGAAAACCGAGCTCGAGATCGATCAGCGCTTGCTTCCCGCCGCGAATGGGGCCACCCTGTCCGGCCACGATCGCCGCGGCCAGATGCGGCCGGCGATCGACACCCCTTCCGGCTGGAGTGCCGATGCCGCCGCGGGCCAGGAGCTCGTCGATCGCGTGTCGGAGTGCGGGCGACTGGCCCCATGTCCCGCAGAAGGCGACGGTTCCCCGGCTGTCGATGAGGTAGACGGCGGCCGCCAGCCCTCCGTAGGCACGCTGGACGGTGCCCGCCAGGTCATCGATCAGCACCGGCCACGTGATGCCTTCCTCCCGCGCGTAAGCGCACGCGTCCTCCAGCTTCTCCTCGTCCGAGCCGTAGGCTCCGTGCCGCTCGCCAGGGTGGGCTTGGCGGACGAGCAGCTCGACGAACTGCACCCGGTCGCCATAGAGCCGATGAAGCTCTTTCATCGTGTGCACGCCGCCGCGCGTGACCGGGCACGTGTAGCTGACGAAGTGGAGGAGGGCCGGCCGGCCGCGCAGGTGACTCAGGCGCACCCGTTCGCCGTCCGTGGCGGACAGTTCGAAGTCGGGCGCCTGGAAGCCGGGGAGAAGGCCGGGGCGGAGCAGCTCCGCGACCATGTGCCGCATCCGGAAGTGGCGAAAGTTGAAGTCGTCGATCGGGTCGAGCCGGTCGACGAGCCGTCCGGGTTCCCGGTCGGGGTGCCCGCCGTCGACGGGCGGCGAGGGGACGGCGTCGATGAGTTGTCCTACGTCATGCACGGTCGGCTCCTCTGTTCGCGTCTTCCGCTAGGCCGCAGTCCGGGTTCGGTCGTCCGCCGCGGACACGGGCTCACTCTCGAGCTTCTCCAGGATGCGATCGGTGTTCTCGCGGATCGCGCTGATGTTGCGGAACATCCACTTTGGCGGGGCGTCGTCGGGCATCCGCTCGATCATCTGCTCGAGGTTGCAGCCTCCGCACATCCGGGCGGCGCGCCGTGCGAGTAGCGCAACACCCGCAACAGCTCCGACGATGATCAGGGCCTTCTTCATCGCTCACCCTCCTTTCAGACAGGAACGCCGTGCGAGCCTGTCGGCACGGCGGTTTGTTCGGAACGTCCTGCTGGCGCGAGGTCCGACTCGAACTCGCGTCCGAGCCGGTACGCCTGCTGCAGGTAGTCGCGCCGAGTGGCATCGTCGACCGCTCCGACGGCGTAGAAGTAGACGTGTTCGACCGTTTCGATCCCCGGGTAGCGGAAGCCGAAGTCATCGACCAGCCGCTCGATCGCCGCGCCGCAGCCCGACTCGCGGTAGTCATGCTCCGTGAAGAAGGTCGGGGTCATGATCAGCGCCTTCTTCTGCTTCATCAGCGGCACCCGGCCACTGAGATCGCCGTTCAGCCAGCCGTCCCTACTCATCGTGTAGACGAAGCCGTAGGTGAACACGCGCTCGACCCAGCCGCGCATGATCGCCGGGAGGTTCATCCAGAGGATCGGCGCGATGAACGCGAGCCCGTCGGCTGCCGCGACCTTCTCCTGCTGGGCGAGCACGTCCTTTGGCCTCTGCTTCGCGATCAACGCGAGCAGCTCGGGAAGATCCTTGTCGCGCAGCCACCGCCTCGCGAGCCGCCGCTTGATCGGGCCGCCGCTCAGCGCGACCATGTTGTTCCTCAACTCGGTCTCATCGAACAACTCCCGCGGCACCGACTCGTCCGCGAAGAAGGAGTAGTCCTCCGTTCCGAAGACAGGGTTGAACTTGATCGCGTGCAGATCCACGACCTCGCTCGTGTGCCCGGCATCCTCCAAGCCCCGGGTGAACTGCTCGAGAACCGCGTGGCAGAACGACTCGGGATTCGGGTGCGCGTACACCGTCAAGACTCTCATCACCCTCACCAACCCTCTCAGTGGGAACGCGTTCGCGTCCTCATCTCGACAACCGGGTCGGCCGGCGCGACCTAAGCGCACAGCCTCGCGCTCATCACCTCCTCACGAGCCGCAGCAAGCATCACTCGCCCGCTGACAGTGAGCCATCGGGGAGCGCACCGATCCACCTGGCGGCCAACTACGGAACAGGGGCGGTCACGTGTGCATGCCGGCGGATCTGCCGTCCTGAGCCGTCGCAGTCGCAACCGACTGCGGAAGAACCGCGGCCGCGGTTACGCACGTCTCCGTATGCCGTTCCGGCCTGTGAGCGTCATCGTCGATTGGCGAGAACGATCAGCTCAAGAACGGACGATCAGCTCATAGGGATTTCGCGGAGCACCTTCGGCTCGATCCGGTCGAGGATCTCCTCGAGGCTCGGGCCGGTGACGGTGATGCCGTGGTTGCGCAGGCCGACGACGGCGTGGTCGGGGTCGGGATCCTGGCGGACGAGCTCGGCGACCGAGCGGGCCAGCTCCTCGGTGCCGCACGGGTAGTTGACATCCGTGGCAGTGATCCCCTCCACCCACGCGTGGACGTGCACGATCGCGCCGACGTTCGGGTGCTCCTGGTAGATCATCCAGTGCTCGATCGCGTCGACGGAGACGCGGCGGGGCTCGACCGCCGGGGGCACGCTCAGCACCATCCGGCCGTTCTCGGAGTCGTAGTCGGAGACGAGCAGGATGTCCCGGCCCGTGATCTCGAGCCTCGACTTGTCGACGCCGCTCGCGCTCATCCAGAAGCGCCGCTCGTCCTTGCGCGCCGACAGGTTCCCGTACGAGAGGCCGCCGATCCCGTACAGGCGCTTGACGTGGCGCAGCTCGCGCTCGTTGAGCAGGTCCTCGATCGGGAACGGGTTCGGGAGCAGGTCGAGCTGGCCGAGGCGGACGCCGGCTTCCTTGATCGACTCGGTGATCTCGTCCCCGTCCCAGAGCTCGGGCTCGAGGTCGGTGCGGAACTCGTTGTCGATCACGAGCCGTGAGCTGGCGAGCGGCAGCAGGCGCTCGACCACCATCTGCGCGAGCTGCTGCTCGTCGGCGGCCGAGATCCCGTAGTGGCCGCGCTCCATCGTCGTGAACCAGGCGCCCTGGCCGGGCACGTAGTCGAGGACGAGGTTGGCGAGCCCGCGCAGGAGCTGGGGATAGTCGGCGCGCAGCGACTCCTCGATCGGCTCAGGGTGGGCCGCGCGCTCGAACATGCCGACGACGTAGGTGCCCTTGCCGCGCCGCCGGAACGGCTTCGGATCGTCGAGGTCGAGCAGGCTGATGACAAGATTCGCCTCCTGCACGTCCTCGGGAGCGGCCGCTTCGAAGCCGACGCCTTCGAGCGCCGCGCCGACCAGCATCGCGAAGCGGTCGAGCGACTCGGTGGTGGCGGTGCCGAAGAACGCGTACTCCATGCCTGTACGAGCCTAACCGAGCGTCAGCCCATGTGGGCCAGAACGGTCCCCAGGACGGGAATGGTGATCGTCAGAGCGAAGTTGAGCCAGCCGACCACGACGAGCGGCCGGCGGAGCGTCTGCGGGCGTCCTTCTCTGATTTGGCGGGCGAGCCCGGGGCCGAGGATGAAGTCGTGGACGTACGCGCCGGCGACCAGCACGGCGACGAGGAAGACCATGACCCCGAAGACGACGTAGAAGCGGGTCGACGCCTCGCCCGTGAAGACACCGTCCTCGCCCGCGAGCACGAAGCCCGTACCGACGAGGATCGCGAGCGCGCTCCAGCCGAGCGGCCGCCAGCCGCTTCCGAGCCGCCGCAGCGCGCGGGCGCGATCGGCTCCCTCGAACATCCGCGCCATCGGAACGGCGATGAAGACGAGCGCCACCGTCCCCCCCACCCAGACCGCGGCGGCGAGGACGTGCAGAGCTGCGAAAGCCGTGCTCACCCCTCCTGTCTACACGACGTGCCGGGGGCTCGCCTCCTCGTGCCGAACGCGCGTCAGAATGCGCGCGTCACACCGGCCATCCAGAGGAGGGAGAGGAACATGCGGAAGATCCTGGACGAGTTCAAGGCATTCCTCATGCAGGGCAACCTGGTCACGCTCGCCGTCGCCTTCGTCATCGGCCTCGCGTTCGCGGCCCTGATCGGCGCCTTCGTCGCCGACTGGATCACGCCGATCATCGGAGCGATCTTCGGCGGCAACGGCCCGTTCGGCGACCTCTCGTTCACGATCCACAACAGCGTCTTCAGGTACGGCGACTTCCTCGACGCCGCGATCACCTTCATCGCGATCGCCGCTGCGGTCTTCTTCTTCGTCGTGAAGCCGTATCAGGCGTACACGGCGCGGCACACCGCCGACGGCGATTTGGCGCTCACGCCCGACCAGCAGCTCCTGACCGAGATCCGCGACCTGCTGAAGACCCGGAGCTGAGGCAGGCCGGCTACTTCGCTACGGCGTCGAGCTTGTAGCCGACGCCGTAGCGAGTCTGGATGAACGTGTGGCTGGGCGCGCGCTTGTCGATCTTGTCGCGCAGGCGGCGCACGAAGACGTCGACGGTGCGGTCGCGGTGGGCCTGGCGGCGACCCCAGATGCGCTGCAGGAGCTCGTCACGCGTGACGACGCGCCCCTGCTCCAGCGCGAGCGTATAGAGGAGCTTGAACTCGGTCGGCGTCAGTCCGGCGCTCGTGCCGTCCACGAACGCCTGCACCTCGCGCGGGTCGATGCGGAGCTCCTCGATCTCGATCGCGTCGCCGCGCGGCGTGTCCTGGGCGCGCACGCCGCGTCGCACCGCCGCCTTGACCCGGGCGACGAGCTCCTTCATCGAGAACGGCTTGACGAGGTAGTCGTCCGCGCCGATCTCGAGCGCGTGCACTCGATCGTGCTCGGTGCCGCGCGCGCTGACGACGACGATCGGCGTACCGATCCCCTCGCTGCGCGCCGTCTCGATCAGCCGCCACCCGTCCACGCCGGGCAGCATCAGGTCGAGAACGCACACGTCCGGATTCTCGTAGCGAAGCCGGGCGAGCCCCACTTCGCCCGCCCCGACGGCGATCGGATCGAAGCCCGCCGCCCGTAGATGCTCGGCCATGCCGCGGGCGATGACCTCGTCGTCCTCGACGATCAGCACCTTTCCCACAAGACCTACGATAGACATGGTGGCGGCTCCGATCCGGTGAACGGAAGGTGAACATCTCGTGACACGTCTTTTCAGGCGCCGCGAGGACGAGGAACACGACGCGGAGCCCGCGGTCGAGCTGCGGCTGGCCGCCGAGCGCGCAGCCGTCCTGATCGAGGAGAGTCGGGAGATCGTCGTCGTCCTCGACGAGCACGGGCAGGTCGTGACCTCGAGCGCGCACGCACGCCGGGCGATCGAGGGCCTGCACGACGGCGCGCCGCTGCCGGAGGAGGCATTGCAGGCGTGGGACGGGCGGGCTCCCATCGAGATTCCCTACGAGGTCGACGGCCGTTGCGAGACCGTGCTCTTCCTCAGTGAGCCCGGCGACCTCGCCGCCTACGAGGAGCTCCGCGTGGGCTTCACCGCCGCCGTCTCGCACGAGCTGCGAACGCCGCTGACACGGCTGATGATCCTGCTCGAGAGCGTCACGCTCCCCGGCGCCCGGCCGGAGGAGCTCGTGGCGCAGGCTCGCGTTGAGGTGCAGCAGATCGGGGAGCTGATCGACGACGTGCTGTTCCTGAGCGAGCTGGACACGAGCCGCACGGTGGTCGCGCTCGGATCGACGCCCGCGCTGGCCGTGCTCGAAGGAGTCATCGAGCGGCTCCGCGAGCGCTCCGACCATGCCGGCGTCTCGCTCGTCCTCGACTGCCCGGCCACCGTCGAGCTGCCGATCCGCCAGCGGATGCTCGAGATCGTGGCGACGAACCTCGCCGAGAACGCGATCCGTTACGCAGGACACGGGACGACGTTCACGCTGTCGGTGCACGAGGAGAACGGCTCCGTCGTGCTCACGGGCGCCGACGACGGGGCGGGCGTGTCCGAGGAGGACCTACCGCGCCTGTTCGAGCGCTTCTACCGCTCCGACCGGGCCC
Source organism: uncultured Actinomycetes bacterium (assembly GCA_963742925.1). Classification (GTDB taxonomy): domain Bacteria; phylum Actinomycetota; class Thermoleophilia; order Gaiellales; family Gaiellaceae; genus PALSA-612. The sequence continues at coordinate 201,277 of CAVUNV010000008.1, forward strand.
GGGCATCACGCGGCACGGGTCTCGGGCTCGCGATCGTGAAGCACGTCCTCGAAGCTGCGGGCGGCTCCGTGGAAGCACGGAACCGCCCGCAGGGAGGACTGGAGGTGCGCTGCGTGTTCCCGGTCTAGCTGTGGATCTTCGTGAGCGTCTTCTCGGCGGCGACGAGGACGACCTTCGGAATCGGCACGAATCGCAGCTTGACTCCGAAAGCCTGGCCCTGCGTCAGCGCGTAGAAGATGAACTTCTTGAGCAGGGGGGCCTTGGAGGTCTGTAGCGGGACGATCACGTAGGTGAACGTGCAGATCGGATAGGCCTTCGGCTGTGAAGCGGGAGGATTGACGATGTGCATCTCGTTGGTGGCCGGCACGCTCTTGATCGTCGAGGCTGCCGCCGCGATCGACTTGAGCCCCGGTGTCAAGAACTTGCCGGCCGCGTTCTTGACGGCCATCACCGGGATCTTGTTCGTGATCGCGAACGCGATGTCCGCGTAGCCGATCGCGCCTTCGGTCTTCGAGACGACGCCGGCGACACCGGACGAGCCCTCTGGCCCCTTGACCGGTCGGGAAGGCCGGCTGGGTCGAGACCCCGATCTTGGACTTCCAGGTCGCGCTCACCGACGACAAGTAGTCCGTGAAGTTGTACGACGTGCCCGACCCGTCGGAGCGGTAGACGACCGCGATGTTCTCGTTCGGAAGGCTGATGCCGGGATTCAGCTTCTGGATCGCCGGCGCGTTCCAGGTCTTGATGCCTCCGAGGTAGATCTGAGCGAGCACAGGCCCGGAGATCTTCAGCGGAGCGTGCGCGTTCGTCTTGACGTGGACCATGATGGCAGTCCCGCCGAGCGCCCACGGAATCTGCACGCACCCCTTGCAGGCGGTGAACTGATCGGGCGTGAGCGGGGCATCCGACGCGCCGAAGTCGACCGTGCGCCCGCTGATCGCCGCAATCCCGCCGCCCGAGCCGATCGGCTGATAGACGATGTTGACGCCGGTCTTCGACGGGTAGTCCTTCTGCCACTGCGAGACGAGCGGTGACACGAACGTGCTGCCGGCGCCGACGAGCTGGTCCGACCTGCTGCTCGCTCCCGCCGTCGCGGCCGCGATCGCCGTCACGGCTGCAAGCCCGGCCAGGCTCAGTGCGAACAAACGCTTTGTCATTCCGTGTTCTCCCTTGTCGAGTGGGTCGGTTCCAGCTTGACGAGGCAGAAAAGTCGAGTGGGCTGAAGTCGGGTGACGGTCTGGTGACGAGGCGGTGAACGCCTACCGTCCCCTGAGCTTGCGCTCGCTGCGCGAGAGGAAGAAGCGCGCGGTCAGGCTCGAGATGAGCACGAACGCCATGAGGATGAACGCGGCCGCCCACGCCTGCTGGTTCAGCGTCGGGTCGGCCGCCTCCGAGTAGGTGAAGATCGTGAACGGCAGCGTGTCCATGGCCTGGCGTGGGTCGATCACGACCTGGTTGAGAAAGATCGACGTCGTGAACAGGAGCGGTGCCGTTTCCCCGGCGGCCCGGGCCACCGCCAGGGTCGTGCCCGTGAGGATCCCGCCGCGCACGGTCGGGAAGATCACGAACAGCACCGTTCGCCACTTGCTGACCCCGAGCGCGAAGCTGGCCTCGCGCAACGAGCCGGGGACGAGGTTCAGCACCTCCATCGTGGCCCGCGAGACCAGCGGCAGCATGATGATTGCTAGCGCGAACGACGCCTTCCAGGCCGCATAGCCGGAGCCGAGGACGAGCAGGGCGTAGACGAAGATCCCGATCACGATCGAGGGAACACCGTTCAGCACGTCGAGCGCGAGCCGGATGTAGCGCTTGATCTGCTCGTGCGCGAACTCCGAGACGTAGATCGCGATCGCCACGCCCGTCGGCAACGCGAACACCGTGGCGATGGCCGTGATGATCACCGAGCCGACGATCGCGGGGGCGATGCCGCCGCCCGGTTCACCGTAGGTCGCCGGTGACTGCGTGATCAGGTCGAGGTTGAGCGCCGGGATCGCCCGCCGCACGACGGACCAGACGACGATCGCCAGCACCGCGACCGCCCCGAACGCGGCCACCGTCGCGGTCAGCTCCGCGACGCGGTTGGTGATCAGGCGCCGCCGGGCCCGGCCCTGCGCCTTCAGCGACGGACGAACGCTCCCTGCCTCCACCTCAGACCGACCTCTCGATCGCGTACCGGCGAACGATGATCTGGGCCGTGAAGTTCGTGACCAGCGACATGACGAGCAGAATCACGCCCAGGTAGAAGAGCGAGCCGATCTGCAGGAACGAGACCGCGCCCTGGTACTGGGAGGCGATCCGGCTCGCCAGCGTGTCGCCGGTCAGAAACAGGTTGAGGTTGAGGCCGTGCGTGGTGATCCCGATCACCTGCGTGACGGCGATCGCCTCCCCGACCGCGCGGCCGCCGCCCAGCAGTACCGCCGCGATCAGGCCGCCGCGCGTGTAGGGCAGCGTCACCCCTCTGATCATCTCCCAGCGGGTCAACCCGAGACCGTACGCGCCCTCCTTGATGTCGGCAGGGACCTGGGCGAACAGGTCGCGGCTGATCGACGCCGTGATCGGGATGATCATGATCATCAGGACGAGGACGGCGGTGAACACCGTCTGACCGGTGACGGGCGTGGACGAGAAGAACGACGTCCAGCCGAAGAACGTGTTGAGCCACGGCCCGAGCGTGTCGTGCACGACCGGCCCGAGCACGAGGATGCCCCAGAGCCCGAGCACGACGCTCGGGATGGCGGCCAGCATCTCGACGAGCGACCCGATGACGCCTCGCACTCCGCGAGGCGCGAGCTCGCTCAGATAGAGGCCGATGGCGATCGCGATCGGCCCGCCGAGGAGCACAGCCCAGATCGTCGTGTAGATCGTCCCGAAGATGAAGTCGAGAGCGCCGAACTGGTTCGTGACCGCGTTCCAGGTCTGGCCCCAGAGGAACGCCAGCCCGAACTGCTGCATCGCCGGCCAGGCACCGTCGACGACCTTGTAGATGATCAGCCCGATCAGCCCGACGGCACCGAACGCTGCGGCGGCCGTGATCCACTTCAGCGCCGAGTCGCCGAAACGATCGATCCGAGTCCGGCGGGACTCGACAGCGGCGGCAGGGGGCGTCGGCGCGGACGAGGCTTCCACGGCGGCAGCATTCCCGCCTGCTCGACTCGCCGCCAGGGCCGTTTACCATGCCGTCACCAGATGTTCACACCATTTCGACCCTGGAATCGGACGACGGCCGCGACACTCGACGGATGACTGCGATCCAGCAGGTGGAGGTCGCGCGCGCAACTGACGAGCGCTTCGTCGCAGCGCGGGAGGTCGTCTTCGACATCGACGACCTGGCCGTCCACTACGGCAAGACGACCGCGTTCAGCGGCGTCACGCTGGACATCTACAAGAACCAGATCACCGCGGTGATCGGGCCGTCAGGCTGCGGGAAGAGCACCTTCATCCGCTGCCTGAACCGGCTGAACGACCTGGTCGGGAGCGCGAAGGTCGACGGCACGATCCGGTATCACGGCGAGGAGATCCACGAAGGCGATGTCGACGCGGTCGAGCTGCGGCGCCGGATCGGGATGGTCTTCCAGCGACCGAATCCGTTCCCGAAGTCGATCTACGACAACGTCGCCTTCGCCCCGAAGATGCTCGGGATGAGGAAGGACATGGACGAGCGGGTCGAGCGGGCACTCCGCGGCGCGGCACTCTGGGACGAGGTCAAGGATCGGCTCAAGACGAGTGCGCTCGCGATGTCCGGCGGCCAGCAGCAGCGCCTCTGCATCGCGCGGGCGCTCGCCGTCGAGCCCGACGTGATCCTCCTGGACGAGCCGGCCTCGGCTCTCGACCCGATCTCGACGCAGGCGATCGAGGACCTGATGCACCAGCTGAAGCGCGACTACACGCTCGTGATCGTCACCCACAACATGCAGCAGGCCGCCCGCGTTGCCGACATGACGGCGTTCTTCAGCCTCGACGTCTCCGACGGCAAGCGCACCGGCGTGCTCGTCGAGTACGCCGACACGCCGACGATCTTCACCCATCCGACCGACAAGCGGACTGAGGACTACGTGACGGGTCGGTTCGGCTGATGCGTGTGACCTTCCACGAGGAGCTCGAACAGCTGGGCGCTGCGATCCAGGAGGAGGGCAACCTCGTCCTGCGCTCGCTACGGGCTGCGATGAACGCACTCGGCCCGCACGACGTCGAGCAGGCCGACGAGGTGATCGCGTTCGACGACGAGATCGACCAGCGTTATTCCGACATCGAGCGTGGCATCGAGTCGCTCCTCGCCCGCCAGACGCCGGTCGCGGTCGACCTGCGGCTCGTGCTCGCGATGCTCCACATCAACCTCCACCTGGAGCGCATGGGCGACTACTGCGTGACCGTCGCCAAGCTGATCAAGCTCTCCGACGACGTTCCGGACGAGCGGCCACTGATCGAGGGCCTGGAGGAGATGGGCGACCGCTGCGAGGAGATGATCCGCGTAGCGCTCGAGTCGTTCGCGCGGCGGGACATCGAAGCGGCGACGTCGCTCGTCGAGCTGGACGAGCTGATCGACCGGGTCAATCGCCGGGCGATCCACCGGATCCTCGAGCTGGCCGGCGACCCGGTGGCGCACGAATGGGGCCTCCGCATGCTGCTCGTCTCCCGTTGCCTGGAGCGGATCGGCGATCACGCCGTCGACATCGGCGAGCAGACCGCCTATCTCGTCTCGGGCGAGTTCCGCGAGTTCACCGACGCCTCCCGGCCCGAGAGCGCGCTTTCCTAGCCGGCGCCCGGCCCGCCCGGCCACGTCGGTCCGGGCCATGCCCGAGGGACAGTTCTCCTCCCGGTCCCGCGCCGGCGGCACGGGACCGGCTCAGAGACGTCGCCGCGGGAAATGCACTGGCCCGCGGCGACTCTCCTCGCACGTGAGCTTTGCGCGCCGTGACTAGGATCGAGGCGTGACCCGGCTCGTCACGCTTGCGGCGCTTCTCGCTGCGCTCGTTCCGGCGCTGCTCGTGCAGAGCGTCGCCGGCGCGACCCGGCGGCCCGTCTCGATCACGTGGGTCGGCGACATCGCGATGGTCTCCTCGGGGGACGGCGGCGCCGGGTTCTTCTCCCCCTCGATCCGGCACGAGCTTCGCGGCGGCGTCGTGATCGGCAACCTCGAGGGAACGCTCGCCGTCGGCGGGCAGTCGAAGTGCGGAGCGTCGAGCACCGATTGCTTCGCCTTCAGGGCGCCGCCCTCCTACGGGCATCTGCTCCGGCAGGCGGGGTTCACGCTGATGAACGTCGCGAACAACCACGCCCTCGACTACGGGCCCGAGGGCCAGCGCGAGACGCTGGCTGCCCTCGGCTCGGCGCACCTGCGCTCCACCGGCCGTCCCGGACAGGTCTCGATCGTCCAGGTCGGAGGCGTCCGCATCGCGGTGATCGGGTTCGCGCCCTACCGGTGGGCTCAGAGCCTGACCGACCTACCGGGCGCGGCCCGGATCGTCAGGCGCGCACAGGGACAAGCCGATGTCGTCGTCGCCGTCATGCACGCCGGCGCCGAGGGCTCCGACCGCCAGCACGTGCGGCCGGGAACGGAGTGGTTCCTGGGAGAGAACCGCGGCGACGCGGTGCGGTTCAGCCACGCGGTGGTGGATGCGGGCGCCGATCTCGTCGTGGGCTCCGGCCCGCACGTGTTGCGCGGGATGGAGTGGTACCACGGCCGGCTGATCGCCTACAGCCTCGGCAACTTCCTCGGGAACGGGACGCTCTCGATCGGAGGCGTCCTCGGCGTCAGCGGGATCCTGCACGCGACGCTCGGCCCGAACGGCACCTGGGTCCACGGCGACCTGGCGCCCGTGCGGCTCGTCTCTCCCGGAGTGCCGGCACTCGACCCGGCCGAAGCTGCGCACGGCATCGTCAGGACGCTGTCGCGAGAGGACTTCGGTGACGACGCGATGCGCGTGACGCCGACGGGGCAACTGCTGCCGCCCGCCGGGCGAACCGACTAGCGCGTCGCGAGCTTCCAGCCGCGCTCGAGCTGTGCCGTCGTCGCCGGCTCGTAGACGACTGCGACGATGCGATGGCGCCGGTCGAGGAAGTACGTCGTCGGCATGCCCGGCGGCTTCAGCCGGCCCACCATCACGTCGTTCGGGTCGAAGATGCTCGGGAAGTGGACGTGGTAGCGCTGCTCGAAGCTCCGCGCACCCGCCTTCGAGTCCTCGAGGTCGATCCCGAGCAGCGATCCCGGGTGCCGTGCCAGGAAGCTGCGCAGCGTCGGTGCTTCCTCACGGCACGGATGGCACCACGATCCCCAGAGGTTGACGAGCAACGGCCTGCCCGCCCACTGGGCGAGGCTCACGTGCTTTCCCGTGACCGGGTCGGTGCCGGAGAGCGCCGGCGCCGGGCGCTTCGCAACCGGGTTGAAGATGCCGGCAGCCGCGACGACCGGCACTGCGAGGGCGAGCGCGACCGAAAAGGACGATCAGCGCTCGGCGCATGCCGAGAAGGCTACGCGAGGGCCTGCTCGAGCGCCCGTCGCGTGAGCACCCGCACCAGGTGACGCCGGTAGTCGGCGCTGCCGGCGACGTCGCTCGAAGGCTCGGTGCCCTCGTCCGCGTGCTCCGCGGCCGCTGCGGCATCGGCTCCGCCTGCGAGTGCCTGCTCCACCGCGCTCGCCCGGAGCGGCGTGGCGCCCATGCTGACGAGGCCGACGCGCGCGCCGCCGTTCGACGCGACCGCCGCGACGGCGACCGTGGCCCAGTCCTGGGCGCGGCGGCTGAACTTCAGATATGCCCAGCCGGCACCGTCGACGGACGGCACACGGATCTCCGTCAGCACGTCCTGCGGCCCGAGCGCCGTCTCGAACACGCCCGTGAAGAACTCGGCCGCCGGGATCCGCCGCTCGCCGCCGGCGCCGGTCGCCACGAACTCCGCGTCGAGCGCCAGCAGCACGCCGGGAAGGTCGGACGCCGGATCGCCGTGCGAGACCGAGCCGCCGATCGTCCCGCGGTGCCGCACCTGGGGATCGCCGATCTGGCCGGCCGCGTGCGCGACGATCCCGCAGTGGTCCTGCAGGAGCTCGCTGGTCGCGAGGTCGTGGTGGCGGGTGAGCGCTCCGATCGCGATCGCGTCGCCGTCCTCGCGCACGTAGCTGAGGTCTGCGATCCGGCCGATGTCCACGAGCGTCCCGGGCCTGGCGATGCGCAGCTTCATCGCGGGGATCAGCGAATGGCCGCCCGCCAGGAGCTTCGCGTCCTCCCGCGAGCCGAGCAACTCGATCGCCTCGCCGACGGAGCCTGCAACCTCGTACTCGAACTCGGCCGGAATCATGATTTCCCCTCCTGGATCGCGCGCCAGACCCGCTCCGGCGTCGTCGGCATGTCGATGTCGGTGACCCCGTAGGGTGCGAGCGCGTCGAGCACGGCGTTGACCACGGCCGGGGTCGACGCGATCGTGCCCGTCTCCCCCACGCCCTTGACCCCGAGCGGGTTGGTCGGGCTGGGCGTCACCGTGCGGTCGAGCTCGAACGAGGGCAGCTCGGCCGCGCTGGGAACCAGATAGTTGAGCAGCGAGCCGGTGACGAGGTTGCCGTCGTCGTCATAGACGGCTTCCTCCCAGAGCGCCTGCGCCACGCCCTGCGCGATGCCCCCGTGCACCTGGCCGTCGACGATCAGCGGGTTGATCACGTTGCCGACGTCGTCGACGGCGACGTAGCGCTCGAGCTGGACGTCGCCCGTCTCGGTGTCGACCTCGACGACGGCGATGTGGCAGCCGGACGGCCACGAGAAGTTGGGCGGGTCGTAGACGTAGGTCGCCTCGAGCCCGGGCTCCATGCCGTCCGGGAGGTTGTGCGCCGTCCAGGCCACGTAGGCCGCCTCCTTCACGTGCATGCCCTTGTCCGGGCTGCCCTTGACCGAGAACCGTCCGGCCTCGTACTCGAGGTCGTCGGCGGCCACCTCGAGCTGGTGCGCCGCGATCTCGCGGGCCTTCGCGACGACCTTCTCGCTCGCGTAGTGGAGCGCGACCCCGCCCACCGGCAGGCTGCGGCTCCCGTACGTGTCCATGCCGGTCGGGACGACGGCCGTGTCGCCGGAGAGGAACTCGACGTCCGAGACGTCGACGCCGAGCCGGTCGGCCACGATCTGGCTGAACGTGGTGGCGTGGCCCTGGCCGTGGGGCGTCGTGCCCGACATGATCTGCACCGTCCCGGTCGGCAGCACGCGCACCGACAGCGACTCCCAGCCGCCGGCGCCGTAGCGCAGCGCGCCGAGGATGCGTGACGGAGCGAGGCCGCACATCTCGACATAGGTGGAGAAGCCGATGCCGAGCTGCATGCGATCGTTTGCCGCGCGCCTTCCGGCCTGGTCAGAGAGGAGCGACTCGTAGTCGAGCACCTCGAGGCCCTTGTCGAGTGCCGCGTGGTAGTCGCCCGAGTCGATCTGCAGCCCCGATGCGATGTCGGCCGGGAACGAGTCGATGAAGTTGAGCCTGCGGATCTCGACCGGGCTCTTGCCGACCTGTCGAGCGAGCGCGTCGATCGCCCGTTCGATCGCGTACGTCGCCTCCGGCCGCCCGGCGCCGCGGTAGGCGTCGGTCGGCGTCGTGTTCGTGAAGACGCCGGTGCAGTGGAAGTCGTAGGCCTCGACGTCGTAGCAGCCGGCGTAGAGCCAGGCGCCGAGCAGCGGCACGCCCGGCGTGACCGCCTGGAGGTACGCGCCCATCGATGCCCGGAGACGCGTGCGGACTCCGGTGATCTTCCCCTCAGCCGTCGCCGCCAGCTCGATCTCCTGGATCACGTCACGGCCGTGGATGGTCGCGAGGTTCGCCTCCGACCGCTCCTCGATCCACTTGACCGGACGGCCGAGCTTGCGCGCGAGGGCGATCACGATCACGTCCTCCGCATACACGTCCAGCTTCGAGCCGAAGCCGCCGCCGACATCCGGTGCGATCACGCGGATCTTCGCCTCGGGGATCCCGAGGACGAGCGTGTACGCGGTCCGCATGATGTGCGGCCCCTGGGTGGAGGTGATGATCGTGACGTCGCCGGCGGCGTTCACCTCGCAGAGCGCGCCGCGCGGCTCCATGGCCGTGGGGATCAGGCGCTGCTGGCGGTAACGCTCCTTGACGGTCACCGCGGCGTCCGCAAACACCTTGTCGACGTCGCCCGTGACCAGCTCCCACGTGTAGGCGCGGTTCCCGGGAGCGTCGTCGTGGACGAGCGGCGCACCGTCGGCGACTGCCAGCTCGATGTCCGTGACGGCAGGGATCGGCTCGTAGTCGACCTGGACGAGCTCGGCCGCGTCCTTCGCAGCCGCCCTCGACTCCGCGACGACCACCGCGACACCGTCGCCGGCGAAGCGGGCCCGGTCGGTTGCGAGCGGGAGGTGCTTGACCATCTTGATGTCGTCCGAGACGGGCCAGAAGCACGGCAGGCCGCCGCTCCAGACGCTCTCGAGGTCGGCGCCGCTGTAGGCCGCGACCACACCCTCCGCCGCAGCCGCAGCGGAGACGTCGACGCTCTTGATCCGCGCGTGCGCGTAGGGGCTGCGGACGATGAAGGCGAAGACCGTGCCCGTGGAGAGCAGGTTGTCGACGTAGCGGCCCTGACCGGTCAGCAGCTTCGCGTCCTCCTTGCGGAGGACAGACTGTCCGACGACCGTCATACGCCCGCGCCGGAGGCGGCGAGGATCGCCTTGACGATGTTGTGGTAGCCCGTGCAGCGGCAGAGGTTGCCCTCGAGCGCCAGGCGGACCTCGGCCTCGGTCGGCTTCGGGTTCTCCTTCAGGTAGGACACGGCCGCCAGCACCATTCCCGGGGTGCAGAAGCCGCACTGGAGCGCGTGCTGCTCGTGGAAGGCCTGCTGCATCGGATGGAAGGTGTCGCCGTCGGCAAGGCCCTCGATCGTCGTCAGCTCGTGCCCGTCGGCCTGGACCGCCAGCAGCGTGCACGACTTCACCGATTCGCCGTCGAGCAGGACGGTGCAGGAGCCGCACGACGATGTGTCGCAACCGACGTTCGTACCGGTCAGCCGTAGCTGCTCGCGCAGGAAGTAGACGAGCAGCTGTCTCGGCTCGACCTCTGCTTCGTGCTTCACGCCGTTGACCGTGACTGCGATCGACCTCAAGGAACCCTCCTTCCGCTCGGAGACCGAGGATAACGCGATTCAGGCGGCGCGGCAGGTCGACTCGACTATCCTGGCCGGCTGTGCTCGCTGTCCCCCTCGTCGCCCTGGTGGCCGGCGTCGCGTCTGCAGCCAACCCGATCGCGGGAGAGAACGCGAAGCCGGGAACTCCGGGCTGGCTGCCGCAGGCAGCGACCGGCCGCACCGTCGAGGGCTACGCCACGGAGACGAGCGTGCGGCCGGGCGGCACGGTGCATCTCCATGTCAGCACCAGCCCGAACGCGCACTATCGCGTCGTCGTCTACCGCCTCGGCTGGTACGGCGGCCTCGGCGCCCGCCGCGTCGCCTGCCTGCCGGGGTGCGCCAAGGACGAGGAGGGTGCCTCGAGAGCCGTGCCCGCGCCCGACGCCGCCACGGGGCGGCTCGATGCCGGCTGGCCGGTCACGGACTCGCTGCCGGTCGCGGAGGACGCCGTCAGCGGCTACTACCTGATCGAGTTCGTGCTGACCGACGGCCCGCAGGCCGGGCGCGCAGCCTTCACCTACGTGATCGTCCGGTCGCCGCCGGGGCGGCAGTCGACGATCCTCGTCCAGGTCCCCGTGAACACGTGGCAGGCGTACAACGACTGGGGTGGGAAGAGCCTCTACGACAACCTCAGCACCGGCGGCCGGCGCGCGAACCGCGTCTCGTTCGAGCGGCCGTACTCCTGGTCGCCGGGGCCCGGCGGCCAGCCGCTCGAGTGGGAGTACCCGCTCGTGCGCTTCCTCGAGCACCACGGGTACGACGTCTCCTACCAGACCGACGTGGACACGGACGCCGACCCGTCCTCGCTCCTCCGTCACCGGCTCGTGGTGACCGCCGGGCACGGCGAGTACTGGACGAAGACCATGCGCGACGCCTTCGACGCCACGCGCGACGCGGGCACCAACCTCGCCTTCATGGGCGCCAACACGGGCTACTGGCAGGTGCGCTACGAGGACGGCGGGCAGACGATCGTCGCCTACAAGTCGCGGAACGACCCGGAGCCCGATCCAGCGCTGAAGACGACGATGTTCCGCGACCTCGAGCCGCCACGCTACGAGTGCGAGCTGCTCGGCATCCAGTCGCAGGGCGTGGGCCTCACCTGGCAGCCGTCCGATTACGCGATCGTGCCCGCGACCCTCTCCGACCCGTGGCTTCGCGGGACGGGGTTCCACGCCGGCGACACCCTCCGCGGGATCGTCAGCGTCGAGAGCGACACGATTCCGGGCAACCAGTCGGCCGCCGACTCGTGCGGCCACTCCCTCACGGTCTTCTTCCACCACGAGACGGGCAGCGACAAGAGCGGCAACGCGGATGCGGTTCGCTACACGGCGGCGTCCGGCGCGCGAGTGTTCGCGTCCGGCTCGCACACCTTCGCGTGGGGCCTGGACGACTTCGCGGGCAACCCCGACGAGACGCACGGGCTGGCCGACCCGCGCCTGCAGCGCTTTGCCCTGAATGCGCTCGACGACCTCACCCGGCCGGCCCCGCCGATGCTGCTCGACGTGCACGCGACCGGCGCCGGTGTCCTGATCTCGGTCGGGCGGCACCCGGACGCGCGCGTCACACGCCTCGTCGTCCTGCGCCGCCGGGTCGGACCGGGCAAGGGGAAGCGCGACGTGGTCGCCTGCATCCGGCGCGGTGCCGCCGTCCACGCGTTCTGCCGCGACCGTGCCCCTCGCGGGACCTATCGCTACGTGGTCGCCGTGTCCGATCGCTGGTCGACGTCGCTGCCGCTCGTCTCGCCGGTCGTCCGGGTGCGCTGAACGCCTACTGCGAGTGGCGAAACAGCGAGCTTGCATGGCTCGACGGCTCGGAGGTCGAAGGTCAATTCAGGGAGCCGTAGTCGAGCACGCCGGTGTGCATCGTCAGCTTCCACTCGTCCTGGACGCGTGCGTAGACCTTGCAGGTACGGCCGAGCCAGTGCATCTCCTCGCGGCTTTCCAGAGACCGCCAAAGTGTGTCGATGTCCACTACTGCGAACGCACCGTCCAGCTCTTGCGATATCTCGATCTTCACGATTCCCCGCCGGTTGTGCACGAGTTCGTGCTCGGCGAACAGCCTGCGGTAGCGTTCGCTCCAGCGATCAGCATTGAACCTCCCCTGACGGAGAACCCACTGGGCCGGGTCGTGTGCGTTCGGTGACGGCGGCCACGGCCATACGAAGTCCGGGTGGAAAATGCTGAGTAAGAGCGCTACGTCCCGAGTGTCCCACGCCCGGGTCTCGCGGTTCACGATTTCCTCGATCTCACGTCTGGCAGCAGTGGCATTCATCGGCACCTAGCGACGCGCCTCGCGGAGCGCTCGAGCCGCAGGGACGCCGCGGATCGACGCGTCCAGCAACTCGACCGGGTGCATCGCCGGCAAGGCGTGACCGGCGCGGCGGAGCGCGGCCGAGACCTGGACGAGACAGCCCGGATTGGCGCTCGCGTAGACGCCGGCTCCGGTTGCGGCCACGTTCTGCGCCTTGCGTGCGCCGAGCTCGTTCGCCGCGTCCGGCTCGACCAGGTTGTAGATCCCTGCGCTCCCGCAACAGATCGCCTGCTCGGCCGGCTCGGCCAGCTCGAGGCCCGGGATCGAGCGGAGGAGCTGGCGCGGCGGCGCCTGCACGCGCTGGGCGTGCAGCAGGTGACAGGAGTCCTGGAACGCGACGCGGAGCCCGAGCGGGTGTCGCTCCGCCCGCGGCCCGAGCTCGGCCAGCAACTCGGAGACGTCCACGACGGGCAGGTCGAGGCCGGCGTCCTTCAGGTGCGAGCCGCAGCCGGCCGCGTTGACCGCGATCCGCTCGGCGCCGAGATCGCGGAACAACTTGGCCAGGCGGTGCGCCCGGGCGTGCCCCTCGGCCGGCCGGCCGGCGTGCAGGTGCAGCGCGCCGCAGCAAGCCTGGGTGGGCGGGGCCACGACCTCACATCCCTCGGCGGCCAGCACCCGGGCCGTGGCCGCGTTCACGTCGCCGAACAGCACGCGCTGAACACAGCCGAGCAGGAGCCCGACACGCGCGCGGCGCTCTCCCACAGCGGGCGTCAGCTTGGGCGGCGCTGCCGTCGACTTCCACGGCGGAGCGAGGCCGACCAGCGGCCGCAGGACCCCGGGCAGCGGCAGGTGCCGCCCTACCGGGGCGAGTGCGAGCGTCGCCTTCAGGCGCCGGGGGTGCGGAAAGACGGCAAAGACGAGCGTGCGGAGCAGCCAGTCGTCCGGGGTGCGCTCGTAACGCTCCTCGATCAGCTCTCGCGTCTGCTCGATCAGCCGGTCGTACTGGACGCCCGAGGGACAGGACGTGACGCAGGCCATGCAGCCGAGGCAGCGGTCGAAGTGCTCGACGACGGTATCCGTGAGCTCGAGCGTTCCCTCGGCGAGGCCCTTCATCAGCCAGATCCGTCCGCGCGGCGAGTCCATCTCCTGCTGCCAGAGTCCGTAGGTCGGGCAGGTCGGCAGGCAGAAGCCGCAGTGGACGCAGTCGTCGATCAGCGCCGGATCGATGGTCATCAGACGAGGATCCCTGCCGGGTCGAAGGCGACGCGGATCCGCTCGGCGAGCGCGATCTCGGCCGGGTCGCGCGGATCGGGCACGGCATGCGGCACGTAGGCGACGCCCGCGGCGACGCGGACGACCGCCTCGTCTTCGCCGGCCAGCACATCGCCGAGCGCGCCCGGCGGGAACGCGATCCGTCCGGTGGCCCTCGCCTGCCGCCCTGCGGCGTCCGCCCAGACCTCGTCCCCCGCAGGCTCAGCCGCGACGAGCTCCCGGGCCGCAGCCACCTGCGTCGCGACCGCGCGCGCCGAGCCTTCGAAGAGCAGGGCGAGCCGGTCCGGCCAGTGGACGTCGACTGCGCTCGGAACGAGCGTCGAGCGGAGCACGGCGAGCGCCCTCGCCGGGTCGGCCGGCGCGACGACAGTCGCGCTCGTCTCGGGCACCGGGTGCAGCCGGAGCGCGAGTCGCACGATCCGCCCGAGCCGGCCCTCCGACCCGCAGAGGAGCTTCGCGAGGTCGTAGCCGGCGACGTTCTTCACGACCTTGCCCCCCGAGCTCGCCACGGTGCCGTCGCCGAGCACCACGGTCGCTCCGATGACGAGATCGCGCATCGTCCCGTAGCGATGGCGCCGCGGCCCGGAGAGATTCGCAGCGAGACAGGCGCCGAGGGTCGGATCGCCGGGCGGGTCGAGCGCGAGCATCTGCCCGTGTGGGGCGAGCGCGTCCTGGAGGGCCGACAGCCGGATCTCGGCCTCCACCGTGCAGGTGAGGTCGCCGGCCTCGTGCTCGAGGATCCGGTCGAGCGGACCTTCAGAGACGCTCGGCAAGGCCTGCCCTCTCGAGCGGATGCTGACGGTACGGACCGGGCACCTCACCGCAGAGGCGCGGCGTCGGGAAAAGCTTTCCGGGGTTGGCGAGACCGGCCGGGTCGAAGGCGCGCCGCAGCCGCTGCATGACCTCGATGTCGTCCTCGCTGAACATGAGCGGCATTGCGCAGGCCTTGTCGGTGCCGACGCCGTGCTCGCCGGTCAGCGAGCCCCCCGCGTCGATGCAGGCGACGAGGATCGCATCGGCGAGATCGCGGGCGCGCTCCGCTTCGCCGGGCACGTGCTCGTCGTAGAGCACGAGCGGGTGCAGGTTCCCGTCGCCCGCGTGGAAGACGTTCCCGACGCGGAGGCCGTACTCGCGCTCCAGCTCCGCGATCCGCCTCAGCACCTCGGGCAGCTTCGTCCGCGGCACGACCCCGTCCTGGACGTAGTAGCTCGGGCTGATCCGGCCCATGGCGGCGAACGCCGACTTGCGGCCCTTCCAGAGCAGAGCCCGCTCGTCGGCGTCGGCGGCCGTCCGGATCTCCCAGGCGCCGTTCTCGCGGCAGATCCGGTCGAGCGTGGCGAGGTCCTCCTCGACCTGGGCGCCGACACCGTCGAGCTCGACGATCAGGATCGCACCCGCGTTGGCCGGATAGCCGGCGTGGACCGCTGCCTCGGCGGCCTCGATCGTCAGCCGGTCCATCATCTCGATCGCGGCCGGCAGGATCCGCGCCGCGACGATGTCCGAGACCGCGCCGCCGGCGTGGTCGGTCGTGTCGAAGGCGGCGAGCTGGGTGACCACCGCCTCGGGACGGCGCAGGAGGCGGAGCGTGATCTCGGTGGCGATGCCGAGCGTCCCCTCGGAGCCGACGAAGACGCCGAGCACGTCGGGGCCGGGCGAGTCGAGGCTCTTGCCGCCGAGCACGACGATCTCGCCGTCCGGGAGCACCACCGTGAGGCCGGTCACGTGGTTGACGGTGAAGCCGTACTTGAGGCAGTGGGCGCCGCCCGAGTTCTCGGCGACGTTGCCGCCGATCGTGCACACCTGCTGGCTGGACGGGTCGGGCGCGTAGTAGAGCCCGTCGGCGGCGACTTGCTCGGTGACCTGCAGGTTCGTGACGCCGGGCTGGACGACGATGCGCTGCGAGTCGAGGTCGACCTCGAGCACGCGGTTCATGCGTGCCAGCGAGATCACGACACCCTCGGCGACCGGCAGCGCACCGCCGGAGAGGCCGGTCCCCGCGCCGCGCGCGACGAACGGGATCCGGTGGTCGTTGCAGGCACGCACGATCGCCTGAACCTGCTCCGTCGTCTCCGGGAGGCAGACGAGCGCGGGAAGGACGCGCCGCCCGGTCAGCCCGTCGCACTCGTAGGTGCGGAGATCCTCGGGCTCGGAGAGCACGGCGCCCGCGGGCATGGCGGACGCGACGGCGGTGCGGAACGCGACGGCGAGACCCATTACGCTGACTCTAACCACGCCCGTCCCGGACAGACACGTCGGAGGGACAGGCCCTCGGACGTGGCCGGAAACGACGATGCGTCGCGCGGACCGGCGTCGACACGGCGTTTCTGACACCAGCCTGCCCAATCCGACAGGTCCGAGGGACTGTCCCTCGGACCTGGCCTACGGGGACGGCAGGACGCGGCGGAGGAAGCGCAGCAGGTTGCCGTGCAGGAGTGCGGCAACCGTCGCCTCGTCGTGGCCGCGGCGTGTGAGCCCTTCGGCGAGGGCCGGATAGTCCTGCGGGCCGGCGAGGCCGGTGACCGGCGTCCCCGGGTCGAGGGTGGACAGCGTCACAGCCTTCAGCTCACGCGGCGTGATCGTGACCGAGCCCGAGCGGACGAGCTGGGCCATGAAATCGCCGCCGACACAGACATGCCCGGCGCCGGCCACCGAGATCGCGTGGTCGACGTGGTCGAGGTAGCGCTCCAGGTCGTGCTGAGCCGGGTCGACGGCGGAGGCGAGCGCCATGATCCCGACCAGGCCGTCGCGGCCGGCGATTTCGCGAAGCTGGTCGTCGGACGTGTTGCGCGGGATGTCGCGGATCGCCCGGCAGCACGTGTGGCTGACGAGCAGCGCGGCACCGTCGCCCGCGCGCTCGAGCACGTCCGCGAACGTCTGCTCGGAGGCGTGCGCGAGGTCGATCGCACAGCCGAGGTCGAGCAGCCGGTCGACCAGCTCGCGGCCGATCGTCGAGAGCCCGCCGGGGCTCGGCTCCCCCGAGCCGTCCGCGAACGCGTTCCGCCGCGACCACGTCAGCCCGACCATCCGCACGCCGAGCGCCCAGAACGCGTCGGCGAGCTCGGGGCTCGAGCCGAGCGCCTCCGTGCCCTCGAGCGCGAGCATCAGGCCGACCCGCCCGCCGGCCTCCGCCTCGTCCAGGTCCGCCGCCGATGCGATCTGGTACGCGCCGTCCGCGTTGTCACGCAACGCCTCGTGGAACGCACCGGCGAGCGCGAGCGCCGAGCGCAACGCGCCGTCCGGTACGAGATCGCCCTCCACGTAGATCGGACAGACCTGCAGCCGCACCCCGCCGGCCCGAAGCCGCGGCAACCAGTGCTCGCGGAACGGATTCTCCTCCTCGCGCGCACGCCGCCAGGCGACTTCGAGCAGGAGATCGACGTGCGCGTCGGCGATCCAGGGGGAAGAACCCAAGACGTAGGATGCTTTCACATGCAGGGTGTCGAGATCCTCGCGGCACGCGACGACCGGGTTCTGACCGACGAAGCCCTCTCGTTCGTCGCCTCGCTGCACCGCGAGCTCAACCCGAGACGCGAGGGGCTGCTCGCGGACCGGGCCGAGCGGATGCAGCGGCTCGCCGCCGGCGAGCTGCCCGACTTCCTCGCCGCCACGAGGCAGGTGCGCGACGACCGGGATTGGCGCGTCGCGGGGGCGCCTGCAGACCTCCAGGATCGCCGCGTCGAGATCACCGGCCCGGTCGACCGCAAGATGGTGATCAACGCGCTCAACTCGGGTGCACGCGTCTTCATGGCCGACTTCGAGGACGCGAACTCGCCGACCTGGGAGAACTGCATCACGGGCCAGGCGAACCTGATCGACGCCGCCGAGCGCACCATCTCGCTCGACACACCGGAGAAGAGCTACTCGCTGAACGACGAGATCGCGACGCTGCTCGTCCGGCCCCGCGGCTGGCACCTCCACGAGAAGCACGTCCTCGTCGACGGCGCGCCCGTCTCGGCGAGCCTGTTCGACTTCGGGCTGTACATGTTCCACTGCGCCGAGCGGCTCGGCGAACGCGGCTCGGGGCCGTACTTCTACCTCCCGAAGCTCGAGAGCCACCTCGAGGCGCGACTCTGGAACGACGTCTTCCTCGCGGCACAGGAACAGCTCGGCCTGCCGCGCGGCACGGTCCGTGCCACCGTCCTGATCGAGACGATCCTCGCCGCGTTCGAGATGGAGGAGATCCTCTACGAGCTGCGCGAGCACTCCTCCGGTCTCAACGCCGGCCGCTGGGACTACATCTTCAGCACGATCAAGAAGTTCCGCGACCGGGAGGACTTCGTGCTTCCCGACCGGGCGCTCGTCACCATGACCGTCCCGTTCATGCGGGCCTACACCGAGCTGCTCGTCTCCACCTGCCACCGGCGCGGCGCCCACGCGATCGGGGGCATGGCCGCCTTCATCCCCTCCCGCCGCGACGCCGCCGTCAACGAGGCCGCGCTCGAGAAGGTGGCCGACGACAAGATCCGCGAGGTGAACGACGGCTTCGACGGCACCTGGGTCGCGCATCCCGACCTCGTGCCGACGGCGAAGGCGGAGTTCGACCGGGTGCTCGCCGACCGGCCGAACCAGGTGTCGAAGCTCCGAGACGACGTCTCCGTCGATGCGGCCGACCTGCTCGCCGTCTCGGAGACGCCGGGATCCGTCAGCGAAGACGGGGTCAGCCTGAACGTGTCGGTCGGCATCCAGTACATCGGCTCGTGGCTGGCGGGTGTCGGCGCGGCGGCGATCAACAACCTGATGGAGGATGCGGCGACGGCCGAGATCTCCCGCTCGCAGATCTGGCAGTGGGTCCGGCACGGCCGGGTCGGACAAGAGCGAGGTCGAGCGGGCGATCGCCGACGAACGGCAGCGGCTCGGACAGGCCTACGGGCCGGCCGCCGACCTGTTCCAGCGCGTGGCCCTCGATCCGGACTTCGTCGAGTTCCTGACGCTGCCCGCGTACCAGCTTCTGCCCTGACGTCGCTGTGAGCGGTCGGTTCACGCGCCGGGAGCTGCTGGCCGGCACGGCCGGGGCGGCCCTGACGCTTCGGGCCGGGACCGCCTTCGCCGCGACGCCGAAGCGGGTCGACGTCGTCGTCGTCGGCGCCGGGCTGGCGGGGCTCGTCTGCGCCCACGAGCTGCAACGCGCAGGCCGGAGCGTGACCGTGCTCGAGGCCCGCAACCGCCCGGGCGGGCGCGTCTACACCGTGCGCAAGGGCTTCCACTCGGGCCAGATCGCGGAAGGCGGCGGCGAGTTCATCGACACCGGGCATACGGTCATGCGCTCCTACGTGAAGCACTTCGGCCTCGCACTCGAGGACCTGCGGGTGGAGCCGGACCGGCATCTCGACGGTGTCGTCTACCTCGATCGGCGCCGCCGCCCGGAGTCGACGGTCCTGACCCCCACCGTTCAGGCGGAGATCGAGCGCTTCTGGAGCCGGGTCGCCGCCCTGGCCGCTCCCCTCGACCCGCTCGATCCCGTCACGCGAGGAGCGCCCCTCGACCGCCGCTCGGCCACGTGGCTCCTCGACTCGATGCGGATCGAGGGAACCGCACGCGTGCTGCTCGAGCACCGGCTTCGCGACCGGTTCGCGGTCGAGGCGGAGCGGCTGTCGCTGCTCTTCCTCTGCCAGACCGTCAAGCGGGAGGCGAACCAGCCCCGGTCGGGAGTCGCCGCGTTCCGCATCCACGGGGGTAACGACCAGCTCCCGGATGCGCTCTCCGCAGGGGCTCCACGACCTCCGGCTCCTGACCCACGCACGTTCGATCGAGCTGCACGCCGGGGGCGTCCGGGTCGCCGTCGACGGCGGCGTGGTGGTCGCACGCTTCTGCGTCCTGGCCGCTCCGTTGCCCGCCGTCTGGACGATGATCGAGTTCTCCCCGCGGCTGCCACCGCTTCTCGGCGAGGCCGTGTCGCACCTCCGCTACGGCCAGGCGACGAAGACCATGCTCCAGTACTCGAAGCGATTCTGGCGCCGGCGTGGACACAGCGGCCGGATCACCACCGATCTGACCTTCCAGACCGCGTGGGAGGCCACGGGCGGGCAAGCGGGCACGGCCGGGATCCTGACCGCGTACACGGCGGGACGGAACGGTGTGCTGTACGCCTCCGAGTTCCCGACCACCCGCCAGCTGCTGGCCGCGGACGAGATCGACGACGTCTATCCCGGCTCCCGGCCGCTGTACGCGGGCGGCACGGCGGCAGCCTGGCAGAACGAGACGCCCAGCCTGGGCGCCATCGCCGCCTACGCGCCCGGCCAGGTGGTTCGCTACTGGCGCGTCCTGCGGCGCCCGCACGGCAGGCTGATTCTCGCCGGCGAGCACACCGACTCGCTCGGCGGCACGATGGAGGGCGCCGCGCGGTCCGGGCGACGCGCGGCGTCGGCGATCGAAGCGCTCCTGTGAACGAGGCGCGAGCGCTTCAGACCGGGTGGCGCATCCAGACGTTCGGCTCCACGTAGCGGCCCAGGTCGCGCTCGCGGTCGATCTCGACCGGGCCGAGAGCGCCCTCGACAACGTAGGGGCCGCTGTCCGGAAAGGCCATGCCGGTCCACGCCTCCCATTCGGCAACCGAGCCGGTCACGACGAACGAGCCCGGGCAGACGCCGACGATCTCCGCGCCGAGCCGCTCGTGGAGGCGGAGCCACGGGTCGAACAGCTCCCCGTCGTCGCGCCGCCAGGCCAGGTAGCGCTCGATCGGCGTCAGCGGATACCGGGACTTGAGCGTCGGCCGGACCGGCGCCACCAGCGCGTCGAGCCCCCGGCGCGCGGCGACGTCGCGCATGCTCTCGATGATCGACCTGCCGAGACCGCGCCCCCGGTGGGACGGAGCGACCACCGCGACGAGCGCCGACAGGGCCGACGGCTCGCCACCCTCTTCGTAGACGCGGCGCAGGACGCCGTCGACCCCATCCGGCAGGTCCGCAGGCGACCCGTCCCAGCGGAACGGGATCGTCTGGCCCAGGCCGAGGATCGTGTCGCTCGTCTCGTCGTAGAGGACGAGCTGGAACTCCGGGAACCGGGCGCTCGCGAACGACGGCCAGTAGCGTGCGATCACGGCGCCGTGGTGCATGAACTGGGGCCAGACGTCCTCGAGCTCACCGAGCCGAGCCGCCAGGTCCGGCCGCTCCGCATAGCTGGCGACGACCATCCTCCTGAACACTAAGCCTAGACGGACGCGTACGATCCCGGGCCGGGCGCCAATCCTGGCAATCGCACCTGTCCACGAGCAAAGGGAGAGCAGCAGATGACCGACAAGACCGTCTTCACCGAGGAGGAGTGGAAGCTCATCCTGGCCGGGCCGACGAGCGCGGGCATGATCGTCCTGACCGCGCAGCGAGGCGGAAGCTTCCGCGAGTCGTACGCGATGGCGAAGGCATACGCCGAAGCCCGGAAGCAGCATGGGCAGAGCGAGCTCCTCGATCAGATCGTCGCCGCGAAGCCCGAGCACGACCACACGCACTACCACTCCGCCGAGGAGCTCAAGCAGGCGGGGCTCGAGCATCTCCGCCAGGCGGTCAGCCTGCTCGAGTCGAAGGCGACACCGGAGGAGGTCGAGGCCTACAAGGCCTTCGCGCTCACGCTCGCCGACCGCGTTGCGAGCGCGCACCGCGAGGGCGGCGAGCCCGTCAGCGAAGCGGAGCGGGCAGCGATCGAGGAGATCGCCGGCGCACTCGGCACCGCGCCTCCGGCCGCCACCGCCTGAGGGGACGCATGCCGGACGACCAACCCGTCGCGATCGCCCTGGAAGGGGTCGTCAAGCGGTACGGCAAGGTCGACGCGGTGCACCGCGTCACGCTCGACATCCGCGAGGGAGAGTTCTTCTCGCTGCTCGGCCCGAGCGGCTGCGGAAAGACGACGACGCTCCGGATGATCGCCGGCTTCGAGACGCCGGACGAGGGGCGCATCCTGCTGCAGGGAACGGACGTGACCCAGGTGCTCCCGAGCCGGCGCCCCGTGAACATGGTCTTCCAGCAGTACGCGCTCTTCCCGCACATGTCGATCTACGACAACGTCGCCTTCGGGCTCAAGGTGAAGCGCGTGCCCCGCGGCGAGCACCGGGAGCGAATCGAAGCGGTGCTGCGGGTCGTCGAGCTCGAGGACCTCGGAGACCGTCGCCCGCGACAGCTCTCGGGCGGGCAGCAGCAGCGTGTCGCCCTCGCGCGGGCGCTCGTGAACCGGCCCGCGGCGCTGCTTCTCGACGAGCCGCTCGGTGCGCTCGACGTGAAGCTGCGCAAGCTGATGCAGCACGAGCTGAAGCGGATCCAGACCGACCTCGGGACGACCTTCGTCTACGTGACCCACGACCAGGAGGAGGCGCTCTCGATGTCCGACCGGATCGCCGTCATGAACGGCGGGCGGGTCGAGCAGATCGGTGGGCCGCGGGAGATCTACGAGCATCCCGAGACGGCGTTCGTCGCGGACTTCATCGGTTCCCTCAATGCGTTCGAGTTCACCGTCCAGGAGCTTGTCGGCGGCTACGGGGTGATGCGGTTCGGTGAGCACGAGCGCGTCGTCGTGCCGGTCGGCTCCGGTGCCCGGACCGGAGAATCCTTCCGGATCGCGGTGCGCCCCGAGCGCGTGCGGATCGGGGCGAGCGAAGGCCTGGCCCCCGAGAGCGGATCCAGGCTCGAGGGAACGGTCGCCGAGATCGTCTATCTCGGGATGTACACGCAGTTCCACGTGGACACGCGCGCCGGGCGCATCGTCTCCCACCGTCTCGCCGACGAGCTCACGCCGCTGTCCCCGGGCGCCCGGGTCGCCCTCGCCTGGGAGGCCGAGCACACGTCCGTGCTCGACGACCCGGCCGCGACTGCCGGCGCGCCGCCTACGGCGCTCTAACCATCTCCTAGCCGAGCTCGCCGAGACGGCGCTCGGCGATCCGCCGGCCCACCTCGGCAGCGACCACGACCACCAGAGAGACCGCGATCACGACGACGGCCACCGCGATCACCTGCGGGAGCTGATTCGGGAAGCGAAGCGCGGAGTAGAGGTAGATCGGGAACGTGACCTTCGGTCCGACGACGAACGAGGCGACCGCGTACTCGTCGAACGACGTCGTGAAGGCGATCAGGAACGCGGAGACGACAGCCGGCAGGATCAACGGAAGGGTGATCGAGCGGAACGTCCGGAGCCGGCTCGCCCCGAGGTCGTAGGCAGCCTCCTCGAGCGAGACGTCGATCTGCTGGAGTCGGGGCATGATCACGAGGATCGTGTAGGGCAGGCTGATGACGATGTGCCCGATGACCACCGTCGTGATCCCGAGCGCGATCCCGGCCGCGTGGAAGAGGAGGAGCAGCGAGATCCCGAAGACGACCAGCGGGATGACGAGCGGGCTCAGCAGGAGCGCGGAGACAGGGCCCTTCGCCCTGAACCGGCGCCTCACGAGGGCCATCGACGCGAGGATGCCCAGCACGACGGCCGCGGCGCTCGACAGGGCCGCCACGACGGCGCTCGTCTCCAGCGCGTTCTTCAGGTCCGCATTGGTGAGGAACTCGTAGTACCAGTGCAGCGTGAAGCCCGAGAGGGGGAACGACGGCACGTCCGAGTTGTTGAAGGAGAAGATCAGCAGGATCAGGATCGGCGCGTAGAGGAAGACGACGACCAGCGCGAAGAACGCCCGCAGCAGCCTCGCGCCGTTCCTGGAGAGCGCGACGTCCATCAGTCGGCCGCCACCCGCCGCGGCTGGAGGAACCGCGCGAAGACGACGGTCAGGACCACGACCACTCCGAGCAGGAAGAGCGCGAGCACCGAGCCGGTCTGCCAGTCGGGGAAGCCGGTCTCGAAGAGGTCGACGATCTGGTTGCCGTACAGGTAGCCGCTCGCTCCGCCGACGAGCGACGGGGTGACGAACTCGCCGAGCGTCGGGATGAAGACGAAGAGAAACGCGGCCATCACACCGGGCAGGGCCAGGGGCAGCGTCACGCGCCGGAAGGCCTGTAGCCGACTCGCCCCGAGGTCGCTCGCCGCCTCGAGGAGGCGTCGGTCGAGCCCCTCCAGCGACGACGAAGATCGGCAGGGCCACGAACGGAAGCCAGATGTAGCCGAGCACGAGCATGACGGCGAACCTGGCTGTAGAGGAGCTGCGAGACGGGGTGATCGGGCGACCGCAGCGCCGGTCCAGAACAGGAAGGAGTTGATCACCCCCTGATCGCCGAGGATCACCTTCCAGGCCAGCACCCGCAGCAGGTAGCTCGTCAGGAACGGTGCGATCAGCAGCAGGAGGAGGATGTACTTGCGCTTCGTGCCGGAGAGCGCCAGGTAGTACGCGAGCGGGAAGGCGAGGAGGACGATGATCGCGGAGACGATCAGCGACAGCTTCACCGACTTCCAGAACAGACCGAGGTAGATCGAGCTGTGCAGGAAGTCGTGCCAGGCCTGGAACGTGAACGAGTGCGGCCCCGGGTCGAGCGCGAGGACGTCGAAGCTGTAGGCGGCGACGATCCCGATCGGGACGAGGAGGAAGACGACGAGCCAGGCGAGCGGGAGGCCGAGCAGGCCGGGGGTCGTCAGGTCGAGCCGCGCCGCCGCTTGCCTCCCGGCCGGCTTCCTGATCCGACGGCTTCCGCGTCGACTGCCATGGTGCGACTAACAGACTGACGTCAGGAGGCCTTCACCTCCTCCCAGATCTTGGCGTAGAGCGCCCGGCGCGGGATGTCGCGGTCGAGGTACGCGTTCGGCTGCACCACGGCCTTCGGGTTGTCCAGCTGCAGGGCGCGTAGCAGGTCGCTCGAAGACGGCCGCGCCAGGGTGTTCGCATGGCCGTAGCCGTAGTTGTCTTCCAGCCACTTCCCCGACTTGGCGGAGCTCCAGGCATCGACGTAGGCGTGGGCGAGGTGCGGGCGCGGCGTCCCCTTCCCGAGCATGAACATGCCGACCCAGGCGATCGGCTTCTCCTTCGGGTGCATGTAGACGACCTTCAGCCCCTTCTTCTTCATCTGCACCCAGTCGTTGGGCCAGGCGTATGCGATCCAGACGTCGCCCGACCCGAAGGCCTCCCAGAGGTTGGTCTCGGACGACCAGATGATGCGCACCAGGTGCTTCTTCGAGGTGAGCAGCTTCTGGGACTGCTTGAGCTGAGCGTCCGTCTGGTTCCACGTGTCCTTGAAGCCGAGGTACAGGCCGGCGATCTCGATCATCTCGATGTCGTCGAACCAGGCGATCTTCCCTGCGTAGCGCTCGTCGAACAGGAGGCTCCACGAGCTGGCCTTCGGCTTCACCTTGTCGGTGCGGTAGAGGATCGCGTCGAGGCCCCAGTCGTCGGGGATCCCGTACTGCTTGCCCTGGTACTGACCGGCCTTGACCATGTACGGGTTCAGGTGCTTGAAGTTCGAGATCAGGCTCGTGTCCCAGGGCTGCACGAGGCCGCTGGTGGCGAAGTACTTGACCCAACCGACGTAGGGACGGAAGAGGTCGGGCTTGAGACCGGCGCGCATCTTCGCGAGCGCGTCCGCCTCGTTGGTCATGTAGGTGAACTGCGGCTTGTTGTTCGGGTACTTCTTCACGTAGGCGGCGAACATCGGCTGGCCGCCGTCGTTCTCGTAGCCGGCCCAGTCGAGCACCTGCAGCCGACCGCTCTCCGCCGTCTGCCTCGCGCTCCCGGCCGAAGCCGTTCCCGCCCGTCCGGCGAGCAGTCCGGCACCACCGAGAGCTGCCGCTGTCTTCAGAAGGTCGCCGCGATCGAGCCGCCGCTCCCCGAAGTCCGGTTCCTCTTCCACCTCGTCCTCCCTTGCGTTCGGAAACCCCGAGCGAAGTAGACTCCTTTTCCGCGGGTCCGTCAACGCGCTGCTGCGGCGGCTGCGGCGGCGCGCGGCTTGCCGAGCCTGTAGGTGGCGGCGGCCAGGAGGCCGAGCGCGAGCGTGGGCACGACCGTCATGAAGCGGTAGATGAGCGTGGCCGCCACGGCCTCCGCGTTCCCCGCGCCGAAGCCGACGAGCGCCCCGGTCAGCGCGATCTCCTCGACGCCGAAGCCACCCGGGGTGATCGGGATCGAGCCGAGCGCACGGATGAGCGACCAGGCGGCGAAGGCCTCCACGATGCTGACCTCGGACGGCGGAATGCCGACGGCGCGCAGGGTCACGACGAGCACCACGAAGACGGCGAGCTGACTTGCGAGCGTCGCGATCGTCAGCACGTGCCAGCGGCGGCGGAGCAGGTCGATCGCCTCGGCGCGGAAGCGGACGAACTCGTCGCCTGTCCAGTGGACGGGACGCTTGTGGATCAAGCCCTTGAGCCAGGACACGATGTGTGCGGCGCGGTCGCCGATCCTCTTCGCGAGCCGCTTGCTCGAGAGGCCGATCGTGAAGCCGGCGACGATTGCGACCAGGACGACGAGGCCGATCAGCGCGACCCATTCCAGCGTCTTGTTGCGGCCTCCCTCGGCGACGAGGGCTCCGATCGCGAGCACCGGGAAGCCGTAGATGACGAACTGGTTCCAGATGTTCGTCAGCGCGATCGCGAGCCCGACCGGGCGTCCCTCCAGGCCCCAGCTCTTCAGCATCCCGAACTGCGTGGCAATGCTCACGGCGGCGCCGCCCGGAGCCACCAGCGAGAGAGCGCTCGCAGCCATCGTGACACGCAGCGCGTGCAGGAAGCTCAGCCCGGGAAGTGCCGCCATCCACGGTGGGCCGTTGCTCAGGATGTTGAGGATCGTGACGCCGACCAGCGCCAGGATCCACTCCCACGACAGCGTCTGGACGACGCTCCAGACCTCGCCGTAGTCGGCGATCTTCGGGAGCAGGTACGCGAAGACGACGCCGATGACGGCGACGGAGACGACGATGCCGACGATCCTGGCGCGGCCCTGGCGCCGCTTCGACTCGGCATGCGCCAGCTCCTGTCTTTCGAGCTCGTCCTGTACCGGTGGGAGCGCTTCGGCCACGACGCGGGGGTCAGAGGTACCTGTTGCGCTGCAGCCAGCGCATCGCGAAGAAGCCCCAGGCGGGCGGCAGGTAGAAGGTCGAGATGCGGTACAGGAGGACGGCTGCGAGAGCAGGCTCCTCCGGCATCCCCGCCGCCGTGAGCCCGAGCGTGAGGCCGAACTCGCTGACGCCGATTCCGCCCGGCACGGGGATGAAGCTGGAGAGCAGCGAGACGCTCATGTTGATGACGAGGAGATCGGGCAGCGAGATCGGATAGCCGAGACCGCGTGTGAACAGTCCGAGCGCCGTCGCGAAGAGGATCTCGGTGGCGATGTTCCCGCCGATCAGCAGCATGAGCTTGCGAGGAGAGCGCAGGGTGTGGAGCGAGGTGCGGATCTGCGGCCACCAGGTGCGAATGCGCCCGACGATCGCCCGACGGATCGGGCCGACGAGGACGACGACGAGGAGGGCCACGACCAGCAGGCCGATCAGGATCCAGAGCAGTCGCAGCGAGTCGCCCGAGGGGGTGTCCAGCGGCAGGGTGAGGTTCGCCTCCGAGAAGACGAGCAGCAGGATGATGAGCGTCACCTGGACGACGGTGCTCACGATCGAGTCGATCGCCCCGGCGGTGACGGCGGCTGCGCCGGGGAGGCCCTGGCACTGGAAGAAGCGAATGTTGACGGCCATGCGGGCCAGCTGGGAGGGCATGGCGAGGTTCAGGTAGCAGGTGGCCAGCTCCTTGATGTACACCGGCCCGAAGGGGATCCTGGCGGCGATCGAGCCGAGCGTGGAGCAGGCCTGGGTCAGCCGGGGAAGCTGGGCGAAGACGAATCCGGCGGCGATCCATCCCCAGGAGGCATCGGCGAGATCGGCTCGGACGGCGGTCCAGTCGACGTTGGCAAAAGCTTTGAAGACGGCGGCGGCTGCCAGGACGAGCAACACGGCCTGGATGACCGTCCACCAGGTGAGGCGGCGCAGCTTGACGAGCTCGGGGAGGTCGGCGCCCGCTGCCCCGGCGACCTGCTTGCGGAGGTCGTCCATGTCGATCGCGGCTGCCTTCACCGCCTCGCGGAGCGGGGTTCGAAGCGCAGCCGACTGCAGGTAGGGGAGCAGGGCCGCCACACCGTCGGCACCGAGCGATGCGACCGCCGCGCGCACGGCCTCCTGCGTTCCGGCGACGGTGGCGGTGGTCACGAGGAGCTGGACGCGGTCGGTCTGGAGCTGATCTTCGTTCGGCGAGACCGTCGCACCGGCGAAGTCGACCAGCCCCACCTCGTCACCCATGATCACGAGGCTCGACGGGTCGATCTGGAGGTGGGCGATGTTGGCCCTGCGGAGGAGCGCGAGCGTCCGCCAGCTGCGCCGGAGCAGTTCCCCGTCCTCCGCGTCCGGGAGCAGATCCAGGAGCGGCCGGCCGGGATCGCGAAGCACGAGCAGCGCATCACCCGCGACGGTCTCTCCCGCAGTGACGACCCCACGCGTCGGCACCCCGCCGTCACGGGCCAGAAGGGTCACGAGCGCCTCGTGCTCGACCGCCTGTCCCCGGCTCAGCCTGAGCGGCGGGCCGCCGTCCTGGTACCAGAGCGTGCGCCACACCTTCGCTATCAGCTGCGTGTCGTAGGCGTCGCGCCCGTACACCTTGACGAGGAGCGGGTTGCCGTCCCCGTCCCGACCGTGGAGGGCGAAGACCCCCGCGGCCTGGCGCTCGGCGACGGTGAGCCCGTCCACCACGACGCCGAGCTCGAGGAGCGCCGCCGCCACGAACGGGACTTCCGGCCGGCCGGCCGAGGTTCCGAACGCGAGCCTGATCCCCGCAGCCGCCACGAGGGCGACCAGGAAGCCTGCGAGCGTCCCGCCGGGCGTGGCATGGCCGTCGAAGAAGCGCACCGAGCACGCCGAGCACGACGATCCAGCGACCGACCCTCTGCAGCGGACGGATGAGCTGGGGGGTCACGGTAAGGGTGACCGCCGCTGCCTCGGCCACGAGCACGGCCGGAAAATCGGGAGAGCTCGATCCACCTTTGATCGCATGCCAGACGGCGGGCCAGTCACCCGTGGCGAGCCGTGTCGAGACGACGGCCAATGCCAGGGCGAGCGCGAACGCCCCGACCGCCTCCAGAGTGACCTTCCATCGCCGGAACGCGAGCGTCGAGAGCGCGAGAACGATCGCCCAGAGCCCGAGCAGGTCGTAGAGGAACCGCCAGGCGGGATCGAGCCATCCGGGGATGCTCGCGATGAGCGTCTGGAGCGACCGCTCGAAGACCCCCGGCGGGTAGGCGACGATCAGGAGCACCAGGCCGATCAGCGCGGGAAGCAGCATCAGCACGTCAGTCGCGCGCCGGAACCGCGGCTGCCCGGCCGGAGAGGCGTAGACGCGAATGCGTTGGAGGGATCGTCCCGTCACGGTCAGGCGCGAACCTCTCGGAAGCGCTGGTAGAGGAGGAAGGTCGCGAGCCCGATCAGCAGCGCCACGAGCGTCAGCCTCCAGTACTGGATGAAGAGAACGACGACGGCGACGAGTGCCAGGATCACGGCGACCCGGTTCACGGTGCGGATGAACGTCCCGCGGAGGACCGACTCGCCGACGACGAACGCGATCAGGAGGATGACGGTCTCGGCCCACGCGTTGCCGGGCGCGGCCAGGATCAGGACCGCCAGCCCGATCAGCAGGAGGCTGATGGACACGGCGGCCCAAATCTCCGCCAGGCGGTTGAAGCGCATCGTCGACGCGGGGACGGGCTCGGCCGCGTGGCGGATGTGCGCCCGCGCGTCGTCGGCGCCACCCGTGCGGCCGGCGCTCGATCCGCCGGCGGAGCCCCTCGAGGACCGCGTCGCTCTCGGAGCGCTCCTTGCGAAGGCCCGTGAGCGTCGGCCGCCTGCCCGGCGATCTCGACTTCGAGCCTCGCCGACTCCGTCGCCAGGTGGGGGCTCCCGTGCATGCTCTGCAGGCGGACGCCGAGCTCCTGGAGGGCCGATGTCTGCTCGGCGATGAGCCGGTCGAGCTCGCTCTGCCGCTCCTCGAGGCGTGCGCGTTCTCCCTCCAGCACCGCGATCTCGCTCGGAGGCGGCGGGACCCGGTCGAGCCCGGCGAAGCCGAGCGGGTCGAACCAGGAGGGACGCGGCGACCCGTCCCGGTCGTACATGGGGCCCGCCGGGGCGTTCTCGCCGGAGATCGGATCCTGCGCGAACAGGCCCCACAGCCCCCGGTACTTGCTCACCCAGGGCGTCGTCTCGTCGATCACGTTGGGCGTCCACTCGTTCGGCTGGCCGGGCCCGACGGCGAGCCCGTCGCCGCGGGCGAAGTCGATGAAGGGGATCCGGAGCGGCCTCCGCGTCTCCCCGTCACCCTGGCCCAGCGTCGTGCGCCAGAACCCGCCCAGCGACTCGGCAAGCCGCTTCAGGCGCCGGGGGGCCGGGATCGGCACCTCCGCCTGGTACTCGCCCCGCCTGAAGTAGGACGCGTGCGATCCGGCTCCCGCGTAGACGACGGGATGTCCGCCCTCCAGCTCGAGGTCGGTGCGGTCGTCCCAGCGGCGGCGCAGGTCGGCGCCGTGGAAGTCGTGCGAGGCGTATGCCGCCCACTCCGGCTCGAGCCGGCCGTCCTGCTCGTAGAGGTAGACGGAGATCATCTCCCAGTCGGACTCGTGGTCGTTCACTCCGTGGAAGCCCGAGCGCCAGGGGTTGTAGGCGAAGAAGAACCAGTACTGGCAGATCGTCCAGCCGCTCTGGCGCACGACCCGGCCCTGGTAGATGAACCTCCCGTCCGTCTCCCGCATCTCCGCGTACTTGAGCGCGGCTGCGGCCGCGGTCGCTCCCGGGACGTTGCCGCGAAGCAGGAGCGAGAGCGAGAAGAGCCCGTCGCCGAGTCGCGGCAGCAGGCCTCCCCGTGCGAGGCGACCGACGCCCGCGTGGAACTCGCTGTCCTGCCTCTTCGCGAGCTGACGCTCGCCGGCGAGCGCCTGGGCGCTCTCCTGGAGATCGAGCGGATGGATGAAGCGCAGGTAGAAGAGCGACCCGAAGGGGGCGTCGCGCCGCTGCACGAGGCCGTCCGTCGTCAGCTTCCCCTCGGCGACGACCTCCTCGTCCGACCCATCCGCCACGTGCAGCCACAGGCTGCTCGCGCACACGTAGCGCTCGACATCCATCGGGAAGAACTTCTCGCCCTTGGTGTAGCGGACGATCGGCTCGAAGGCCCGGAGGATGTCGACGTCAGCCGAGGTCGCTGGGATCCCGGATTCCACGCTCGAGGACGATAGTGCGCGGCGCACGAACTCCGAAGGCGACCTGGACGTCGAGAGGTGTCAGCGCCAGAACCGCAACCGTGTCCAATGCCATGGCCAGGTAGTCCGGGTTGTCGTAGAAGAAGTGGCGGAGCAACTGGTGCGTCAGGCCGACCACGGCCCAGGTCATGAAGGCGGCCCACGCCCACCGCCGCATTCGAAACGCACCGATGCCGATGGCGATCGCGAGCGCGCCGAGGGCGACGTCGAACGAGCCTTCCGCGAGCCTGCTCGCATCGCCTCCGCCGACGAGGACGTCCACGCCGTGACCGGCGTGGTACGCGCCGACGACGAGCGCCAGCGCGCCGACGAAGGTCACGGCCACCGGCCGCCTGGCCGCCTGTCGCGAACCCGATGTTCCCTCGGCGTCGTGCAGATTCAAGCCGCAGAAGCCTACAAGCCGGTCTCTGCGCCGAGCCGACCCGCGCTCACTGCGCTGGCGAAGGCCTCGTAGTCCCGCTCGTTCTGGTCCGCGTAGGCAACGGAGAAGTCCGCGATCGCCCGGTCGAACGCGTCGCCCTTGCCCAGGTAGGAGGCGATCTCGATCCGATCTCCCCAGCGCGAGTGCGCACGGGCGAGCGTCGACCCGCACAGCTCGGCGTAGAGCATCGCCCCGGGCACGCGGAAGGTGTCGACGTCGACGCCGCCCTTCCAGTCGTGGAGCTGGCGGGCGTAGTAGTCGCGGGTGACCCCGTCGAGGCCCTTGATCCGGAACCAGCCGAGGAAGATGTCGGTCGCCGCCTGCATCAGGTGCTGGCCCACCACCACGCGCTGGCCGTGGTTGGCGTAGGCGCTCTTGCCGAGGAACCGCTCCAGGACCGATGCCGTAGCTTCCTTGGACTGCAGGATCAGCGGGTCGTCGTCATCCCGGCCCACGAACAGATGGATCCAGGCACGAGTGCCGACGCTGCCGACGCCGACGACCTTGCGGGCCGTGTCGCGGTAGCGGTACTCCTCGATCGGATGGTGCTGGCGCGCCAGCGACCTCCGGTACGCCCGGACCTGCGAACGAACCCATTCGTCCGTCTCCGTGCGCGCCGTTCCCTCGGGCACCAGGTCGTGGATGGGAACGATCAGCGGCGGATCGGCGACGATCCGCAGCTCGCCGTCGATCTCGCCGGCCCGCTTCGAGAACACGCGCACGTGGTCCCGGGTTCGTGCCTTCGCGACGTCCTGCGCCGCCTCCTTCGCCTCCTTCTTCCCCAGCCGCTTCTCGCGCACCGCGGTCTCGACCAGATCGAAGATCTGCTCGACGTCCAGGTGGTCGTACCAGGCGTCGAGGACGCGCATGCTCGCCGCGCGCCGCATCCCCTGCCGGTAGGCCCTGACCCCGGCCATGACGATCCCGCGCCGGTCAGAGGGGCTGAACCCCAGGTCGCGCCCGCCGATCTCGAAGCTCGCGGCCAGACGCTTCACGTCCCACTCCCACGGGCCCGGGTGCGTCTCGTCGAAGTCGTTGATGTCGAACATCATCTTGCGCTCGGGTGAGGCGAAGACACCGAAGTTCGACAGGTGGGCGTCCCCGCAGAGCTGAACGGTGAAGCCGGACCGCGGCGTCGCCGCGAGGTCGGCCGCCATGATCAGCGCCGCGCCCCGGTAGAACGTGAACGGCGAGACCAGCATCCGCCCGTGGCGAACCGGGACGAGCTCGGCAACCCGGTCTTGGGCCTGCTCCTCCAGCAGCGCGATCGGATCCGGCCTGTTCGCCGCCGGTTCCCATGTTCCGTGGCTCGACCTCGGCGCCTCGCGACGCGCGGCCCTTCCCCTCGCGCCCCGCTCTTCCGCGCTGACGTGGACGCGCCCCGTCCACATCCTGACCCTGCGTGGTTGGGCGCCGGGCCTGGAGCTGCTCCTGTCGGTCGTCATCTCGTCACGTGCCCGGCGCCTGGTCGAGTCGGGCGCCGCGGTCGCGGGCAAGTCTACAAAGGCGATCCGAGGATCATCGCCTGTGGAATTGAGTCTTTCAAGATTGGAAGATTATGAGATAAAGTCCAGAGGCATGCCGCACAACGCCCGTCCAGTTCACGAGCTGAAGGCCAACCTCTTCCGCGTCCTCGGCCACCCGGCGCGGGTTCGGATCCTGGAGTTGCTCCGCGATGGGGAGCGTTCGGTGGGGGCGCTGCAGGCGGAGCTGGAGCTTGACTCGGGCGGGACGTCGCAGCATCTCGCGGCGCTGCGGAGAATCGGGCTGGTCGAGTCGCGCCGTGAGGGGACAAGCGTCCTCTACCGCGCAGACGACGAGCATGTCTTCGACCTGCTCGCGGCCGCCCGGAGCATCATCGGGCGCCGGCTGGCCGAGCAGCAATCCATTCTGCGCGACCTCGACTCGCCGTGATCGGCGGAGTGCTCGTCGCCGGGCTGGGCGCACTCGCGCTCGGGGGGCCGCTCGCGGCCGGACGGCGGACGTTCGGCACGGGGATCGTGATGCAGGCCGTGGGCGCAGCCGCGGTCGGGATGGCCGGGTTCTGGGTTCTCGGCTCTGGCTCGACGCTGGGCGAGAGCTTCACGAGCGCGTTCAGCCCGCGCTTCGGGGTGGATGGGCTGAGCGGGCTGTTTCTGGGGATGCTCGGGCTCGTCGCGGTGCCGGCCCTCGTCTTCTCGCTCCGCTACCTCGATCCAACCGGCCGGGGCCGCACGATCGGGGCGCTCACAGCGGCGTTCCTGCTCGCCATGGCGACAGTCGTCTGTGCGCGCGACCCGCTGACCTTCCTGCTCGGCTGGGAGCTGATGACGCTGATACCGGCCGTCGTGATCCTCGTCGGGCGGGACGGCGACGAGCAGGCGAGGCGCACGGTGTTCACGTACGTGGGGGTCACGCATCTCGGCGGGGCAGGAACATGGATCGCCGTGCTGCTGCTCGCGCACGCCGGCGCCGTCGGCGGGTCGCAGGCGCTGAGCTCGGGGTCGGGACTGCAGATCGCGATCGCGCTGACCGCGCTGATCGGGATGGGCACCAAGGCCGGAGTCATGCCGCTGCACGTGTGGCTGCCCCGGGCGCATCCGATCGCTCCTGCTCCCGTGTCCGCGCTGATGAGCGGCGTGATGATCAAGGTCGCGATCTACGCCCTGGTGCGGGTGCTGGTCGACTGGGTCGGGGTGCTGCCGCTCTGGTTCGGAGTTCTGGTGCTGGGCGTCGGCGCGCTCTCGGCCGTGGGAGGAGTGACGTATGCGCTGTTCGAGCACGACCTCAAGCGGCTGCTCGCGCTGCACTCGATCGAGAACATCGGGATCATCGTGCTCGGGATCGGCGCCTGCCTCGTCCTGCGTGCCCGCGGGGCCGACCAGTGGGCGGCGTTCGCGCTCGGCGCGGCTCTCCTGCACACGGTCAACCATGCCGTCTTCAAGGCGCTGCTCTTCCTCGGCGCCGGGGCCTTCGAGCGCGCAGTCGGGTCGCTGGAGATCGACCGGCTCGGAGGCCTGCTGCGGCGGATGCCGTGGACAGGGGCCGGTTTCCTGCTCGGAGCGATGGCGATCGCAGGCGTGCCCCCGCTGAACGGCTTCGCCTCCGAGTGGCTGACGCTTCAGGCGCTGCTGCACGTCTCCGTCTACAGCAACGTCGCGGCAGGCATGGCCGGTGCGATCGCGCTGGCCGCGCTGGCGATGACCGCGGCGCTCGCCGTCTTCTGCTTCGTCAAGGTGGCCGGGCTCGTCCTCCTCGGTCAGCCGCGCCGCGAGGCCGTCGCACGAGCCGTCGAGGCCCCGTGGCCGATGCGGGGCGCGGTCGTCTTCCTCGCAGGCGGCTGCATCGTGCTCGGGGTCGCACCAGGACTGTTGTTCGGCCCGCTCGTCGGCCTGGCCCCGTGGCCGGCGTCGGCGCCGACTCAGCTCGGCCTGCACCTGCCCGGCACCGGGTCGCTTCCGACCCCTGGGATCGCGCTCGTTCTCGCCGCGCTCATGGCCGGCCTCGTCCTTCTGCGCGGGAAGAGGAGCGCCGCCCCGGCGCCGAGCTGGGCATGTGGCCAGCTGGTCGAGCCGAAGCTGAGCTGGACGAGCGCCGGGTTCACGAAGCCGCTGCGGCTCGTGCTGGAGTCGGTGCTGCGCCCGAAACGTGAGATCGCCGTGCACAGCGAGGGCGGCGTCGTCCAGGACGTCGCCTACAGCGGCCACGTCCCGCACCTGATCGACGAGCGTGTGTACCGGCCGGTCGTCCGCGGCTCGCTCGCGCTGGCCGGGCATGCGAGGCGGCTGCAGAGCGGCAGCCTCGGGATGTATGTCGCGTATCTGATCGGTCTGGTGGTCGTCCTGCTCGCCGTGGCGCGCCTGGGGCTGTTCGGTTGAGCGCCGAGACTGCGGCTGCGGGCGCGGCGCAGATCGTGGGCGGCATCCTGCTCGCCCCTCTGCTGCCCGGCCTCGTCCAGCACTGGAAGGCGCGGCTCCAGGGCCGCCGAGGCCCGAGTCCGTTGCAGCCCTACCGCGAGTTGAGGCGGCTGTGGGGCAAGAGCACGGTAACGGTCGAGGGCACGAGCGTCGTCTACCGGCTGGCACCGGCCGCCGTCGCCGCCAGCCTCGTCGCCGCCGTCCTGCTCGTACCCGCGGCCGACCGGGCGCCGAACTGGGGAGTCGGCCACGACGCTCTCGCCCTCGCAGGGTTCCTCGCGTTGGCGCGCTTCGCGCTGGCCGCCTCCTCGTGGGACGTCGCCAACGGCTTCTCGTTGATGGGAGCGAGCCGCGAGCTCACGATCTCGGTGTTCGTCGAGGCGACGCTGATCCTCTCGCTTGCGGTCGCGGCGCTCGTCACCGCGACGACCGACCTGAGAGGCATCGTCGCGGGGACCGCCGGGACTGCAGTGTGGTCGAGCCCGGCGCTCGCGCTCGGCGCGGTCGCCTTCGCGCTCGTCGTCGTCGCCGAGACGGGCCGCCAGCCGGTCGACAACCCGGACACGCATCTGGAGTTGACGATGATCCACGAGGGGCCACTGCTCGAGTACGCCGGCCGCGACCAGGCCTACCTGCAGTGGGCGGCCGCGGCGCGCCACTGGCTCGTGCTGGTGCTCGCCGTCGACGTGTTCCTCCCTCATCCGGAGAGCGTGTGGCTGCAGCTGGCGATCCTGCCGGTGGGACTCGTCGCGCTGTGTGCCGGGTTGGCGCTCACTGAGACGCTCTTCGCCAAGATGCGCATCCTGCTCGTTCCCCGGCTGCTCGCCGCCGGCGCGATTGCTGCGCTGCTCGGGATCGCCTCGCACCTGGCGGGGATCGCGTGAGCGGCGGGCTCGCCTGGTTGCTGGTCGCTCTCGGGCTGGTCGTCGTCGGGGTGCGGCGGCGCTCTGTCGCGGTGGCGCTCCTCACCGTCCAGGCGCTCGTCCTCGCCGGCGTCGCGGTCGACGAGGCCGCCACCGGCAGCGACCTGGTCGCGGCGATCGCGCTGGCCGTGCGGGGACTGGGACTCGCGGCGCTGTTCCTCCTGCTCGTGAAGCGGACGCGCGAACCGAGACCCGTCCGCACTCGCGTGGCGCCGATGGTGCGGGCCGGCGTCGCTGTCGCTTTTGCGCTCGCGCTGACCTGGCTCGTGCCGTCGATGGGACTCGACTCGCGGACGACCGAGCGGGCGGCGCTCGCGCTGGTCGCGTTCGGCGTGGCCACCGCTGCCACGCGCCGGGCGACGCTCTTCCAGATCATGGCTGTCGTGCTCGTCGAGAACGGCCTCGCCCTCGCAGCGCTCGGCCTACCGGGAGGCTTCGCGGTGATCGAGCTCGGCGTGGCACTCGACCTGACGCTGGTCGTGCTCGTCGCCGCGGTATTCCACGAGCGGATCTTCGCCGAGTTCGGGGCCGGCGACAGCGCCGCGCTCAGGACGCTACGTGACTAGCCGCGAAGCGCTGGCCTGGGCGGTGATCGCCGTCCCGGGGCTGATCGCTGGGCTCGTCGCCGTTGCACCTCGCCGCCTCGCCACACGCATCGCGATCACAGGCGCGTACCCGACCGCGGCTCTCTCCGTCGCCCTGGCAGCGGTCGCGCTCGGCGGTCCCGGCACGACCTCGATCGGCAGCCGTATCGCGGTGGACGCCGCCTCCGGGCTACTCGTCGGCGTCACCGGTCTCGTCGGCCTCGCCAGCGTGCTCGTCTCGCCCGCCTACCTGGCCACCGTGCGCAGCTCGCTCGCCCCGGAGCGGCTCCGCGATCGGATGTACTTCGTGACGCTCTACGCCTTCTGGGCGGTGCTGCTCGCGGTACCGCTGGCAGGGAACCTCGGCGCCGCGTGGCTGCTCATCGAAGGGACAACCGCCGCCTCGGCGCTCCTGGTCGGGTTCAGCGGCAAAGCCAGGGCCCTGGAAGCAGGCTGGAAGTACCTGATCCTCACGTCGCTCGGCCTCGGCGTCGCCCTGGTCGGCATCGTCATCCTGGCCGCAGGCGTCCCCGGAGGCGGCCTCGACGCCCTCTCCTGGCAGGCACTCTCGACCTCGTCGGCCGCGCGTGACACGACGCTCGTCGCCTATCTGCTGCTGCTCGCCGGCCTCGCCGCCAAGATCGGCTGGGCGCCCGTCCACAACTGGCTCCCCGACGCCCACTCCGAGGCGCCGCCGCCCGTCTCCGCGCTCCTCTCCGCCGCGCTGCTGCCGGCGGTGCTCCTCGTCGCCTGGCGGTCCGAGCACGCGCTGGCGCCGATCATCGGCGCCGCTACCGCGGAGGACGTTCTGATCGCGTTCGGGCTCGTCTCCCTTGCGGTCGCCGTCCCGTTCCTCTGGCGCCCCATGGCCTGGAAGCGGCTGCTCGCCTACTCGAGCCTCGAGCACATGGGCGTGATCGCACTCGGCATCGGTTTCGGCACGCCGCTCGCACTGGCGGGCGTCGCGATCCACATCGCCGGACATGCCGTCGCCAAGGCGCTCGGCTTCTACGCTGCCACGCCGCTGCTCGGGCACGAGCCGCGCGCCGCCGGCCACGCCGTCACCGGCATCGGCCGCACCCAGCGCGCGCTCGGCACGACGCTCGGCATCTCGCTCGGCACCCTCGCCGGGCTACCGCCGTCACCGCTCTTCGTCAGCGAGGTGCTGATCGTCGCCGGAGGGTTCCAGGCCGGTCGGCCCTGGGCGGCCGCCGCATCGACGCTCCTGCTCGCGCTCGGCTTCCTCGGACTCGCTCACGCCCTGGTGGACACGACGATCGGCAAGCGGCACCGCCGCGACCCCGCCCAGGCGCCCGGCCTGCGGGGCGTCACCGCCCTCACCGGCGTCTCGGTTGCGCTCCTCGCCGCGCTCGCCCTCGCCGGGCTCTGGCTGCCGGACACGGCACTCGTGGACGCGCTCCTGAAAGGGATCTCCTGAGCCCCGACTCCTACCGCTCCCGCGTCGCCGAGGCGCTCGCCGACGGCACGCGCTTCGCCGGCCTGTACGCGACCCAGGGCGGCACGCTCGTGCGCGTGATCCTCACCGCGGCGGACGGCTCGACGCAACTGGAGACCGTCGCCTCGGTGGAGGGAGCAGCGCCCTCGATCGTCGATCTCGTTCCGGCTGCCGCCTGGGACGAGCGGGAGGCACACGACCTGTACGGCGTCGACTTCCGAGGCCATGAGCCCCTGCGCCCGCTCGTCGACCACGACCTCCGGCTCGACCGCTGGACCGTTCCGGTCAACGGCGGTGACGCGTACCAGATCGCGGTGGGACCGATCCACGCGGGGGTGATCGAGTCCGGACACTTCCGCTTCCACGTCGTGGGGGATCTCATCCTGCACCTCGACGCCCGCCTCTTCTACAAGCACCGGGGCCTTGAGCGGGCCGCCGAGGGTGCGACACTCGACCACGGCATCGCGTTCGCGGCACGGGCCTGCGCCGCCTGCGCGGTCTCCAACCGTGTCGCCTACGCCCACGCCTGCGAGGAGGCGCTCGGCCTCGAGCCGACCCCCGAGCTCGCCCGCGCACGCACGATCCTGCTGGAGCTCGAGCGGATGTGGAGCCACCTGAACGACATCGCCGCCGTCTGCGCGGGCGTCGGCCTCGCCGCCGGCAACACCAGCTTCGCCGCCCTCACCGAGCGTGCGCGCAGGCTGAACGCCGCGGTCTCGGGCCACCGGTTTCTCTTCGGAACGGTCCGCGTCGGAGGCAGCGACCTCGACCTCGACGCCGATGCGGTCAGGGCGGCGTCGGAGGAGATAGCCGCCCTGAAGTCGGAATCCGCGCGGGCCTGGCGCGAGCTCCTCTTCAACGCTTCCTTCCAGGACCGGCTCCCGGACATCGGCGTCGTCACTGCGGCCGACGCCGAGCGGCTCGGCGCCTCCGGGCCCGCTGCGCGCGCCTCCGGGTTGGGCGAGGACGTGCGCGCGGATGGCCCTCGACTCTCCTACACGGATTTCGCGCCGATCGTGCCCAGACGGGCCGCCGGCGACGTCCGGGCCCGCGTCGAACAACGCGCCCTCGAGCTGCTGCAGACCTTCGCGATCCTCCTCGACCTGCTCGACCGCCCGGTTCGACCCGCGCCCGCCCGGCCGGGCGGGCCGGAGCAGCCGATCGGCGTCGGCCGCGTCGAAAGCCCGCGTGGCGCCACCACCTGCGTCGTCGAGCGCAGCGGCGACCGCGTCGAGCGCCTCCACCTGCGCACCGGCTCGTACGCCAACTGGCCGGTCGTCGCCCACGCCGCCGCCGAGAATCTGCTCCCCGACTTCCCGCTGATCAACAAGAGCTTCGAGCTCTGCTACGCCTGCGCCGACCGCTGATGCTGACGCTCCTCCGCGATCTCCGCCACCTCCGCCGCCACATCGCGCTCCCCCGCGCCGACCGCGGGCGAAGCCTTGCCATCCGACACGTCGACGCCGGCTCCTGCAACGGCTGCGAACACGAGCTCACTCTCCTTTCGAGCCCCCACTACGACTTGCAACGCTTCGGCCTCGGCGTCGTCGCTTCCCCCCGCCACGCCGACATCCTGCTCGTAACCGGCGCCGTCACCACCCGCATGCGGGAGCCGCTGCTCGTCGCCTACCACGCGATGCCGGAGCCCCGCCGCGTCGCTGCCCTCGGCGACTGCGCCCTCGGCTGCAACGTGCTCGGCACCGCCGACAACCTCGTCGGGCCCGTCGAAACGCTCGTCCCTGTCGACGTCCGCATACCCGGCTGCCCCCCGCCCCCCGACGTCATTGCCGCAGCGCTGCTGGCGGCGATCGACGGCCCGGCCGAGACCGGGAGGGAGTCCGGCGCTCTTCCGGTGCTCGGAAACCGCTAGCTTCGCCGCGTGACCGCGGTTCCTCTGCGCCGAAACCGCGACTTCATGCTGCTGCAGGCCGGGCAGCTCCTGTCGAGCGCCGGTACGGAGTCGACGTCGATCGCGTACCCGCTGCTCGTGCTCGCGATCACGAACTCGCCGGCCAAGGCCGGCATCGTGTCGGCCGCGCGGATCCTCCCGCGAGCCCTCTTCTCGGTGCCTGCGGGCGTTGCGGCCGACCGCTGGAACCGCAGGCGGCTGATGATCGCGGCCGACGGTGTTCGCGTCGTCGCGATCGGGAGCCTCGCTGCGACGATCGTGCTCGACCAGATCACCTTCTGGCAGATCCCGGTCGTTGCCTTCGTCGAAGGCGCCGGCGCCGCCGTGTTCTCCGTGGCCCAGACCGGCGCCCTGCGTGCAGTCGTCCCGCCGCCCCAGCTACCGGCGGCCGTCGCCACCATCACGGGCCGCCAGGCGACCGTGCAGCTCGTCGGGCCGCCGCTCGGCGGTGCGCTCTTCGGGCTCGCCCGCGCGCTGCCGTTCCTCGTCGATGCGATCTCGTACGCGTTCTCGACCGTCTCGCTGCTCGCGATGCGGACACCGTTCCAGGAGGACCGCAAGCGTGACCGCTCGTCGCTGCGCTCGCAGCTCACGGAGGGCTTTCACTTCATGTGGCGCCAGCCGTTCCTGCGTACCTGCTCGATGCTCTTCGGGCTCGCGAACTTCATCGGTCCCGGCGTCCTGTTCGCGATCGTCGTGATCGGCAAGCGGCAGGGACTGTCGGGCGGCGGGGTCGGCGTTCTCGTCGCCGCGTTCGGGGCCTGCCTGCTGCTCGGGTCGTTCCTGTCGCCGCTCGTGCGGAGTCTCCTGCCGGTCCGAGCCGTCCTGGTGCTGGAGCTCTGGACGTGGATCGGCTGTGCGGTGTTCCTCGTCTGGCCGAGCGTCTACGTGCTGACGGCCGGCATCCTGCCGACGGCGCTCGCGATCCCGTCCACCGACTCGGTCGTCGGCGCCTACCGGATCGCCATCACCCCCGACCGGCTGCTCGGCCGTGTCGAGTCCGTGCGAACCACGATCGCGTTGCTGATCGCGCCGCTCGGCCCGCTCGTAGCCGGCGTCCTGCTGGGCGCCGTGTCCGAGCGGGCGGCCATCGCCGTCTTCGCCGCGGTCGGCCTCGTTCTCGCCCTGTGGGGGACTCTCAGCCCCTCGATCCAGGCGGCGCCGAGCCTCGACGAGCTCCGCGACCTTCCCGGACAGTAGGGTCTGAGCTTGGCCACCGAGACGGTGGATTCCTGCGATAAGGAGGTACCGAGATGACCCACGTGATCGTCGACGCGCACACCGTCGAGGCACAGCACGGCGTGTTCAAGCCCATGCGCCAGCCCCTGGGGGTCACGGCGTTCGGGATCAACGAGCTGGAGCTGCCGCCCGGGGCCGAAGGCCCCGAGCACGACCACGTGACGGACGGTCAGGAAGAGGTCTACGTGATCGTTCGCGGCGGCGGCACGATCCGCGTGGACGGCACCGAGCACGAGCTCCGGCCTGGCTGCTACGTGTTCATGTCACCGGACGCTCGCAGGCAGATGGTGGCGGGGGATCAGGGCCTCGCGTGGGTCGGGATCGGCTGTCAGCCCGGGGCGTTCGAGCCGCAGCAATGACCACTGACGCGAAGGGCGCGGGCACCGCAGGCGACCCGTGGCGGCTGACGACCCCGCCGGGCAAGGCCGAGTACCAGATGTGGAAGGACGAGCAGGCGGACCCGCCCGCTCTGGTCTGCCAGGTCGGCGGCACGCAGCTGCGCTATCACCTGTGTGCAATCGACGACCTGCGCGCGATGCTGGAAGCGCACGGCGGCTGGATGCCGCTCGGCGGCTCCGACGAGCAGAAGCCGGCGGCACCGGGCACGGTCGAAGCGTGGGGACGCTCGCCGGACAACCCGGTCGGCGGCTGGTACGGCCTGAAGAAGGGGTTGCGTGGCCGGTTCGGCGTCTACCTGCCCCCGCTTCTCGAGATGCTCGGGCTGACCGAGGTCACCCACGAGGCGAGGAACAACCAGATGCGAGCACGATGACTGCACTGCCGTCGGCTCCTGATGGGGCCACACACAGCGCTCTTGTTCAGCCGCCGAAGGGTTCGGTAAGAATGCGCGGTGTCGGAGGGACCTAGCCACACGTGCGAGCTTGCTGCAGGTGCCGTGTGGCTGGCCGACCGAAATGATCGTTCGAGGAGAGGTGGGCATTGTGCGGAAGCGTTGGTCTGGGAGAGGCTCGCGGGTGTTGCCGCTGTCGTTGTTGGTGGCAGCGGTCACCGCGGTGGTGTTGTCGTTCGGCGCCGGTTCGGCGCTGGCGAGCAGCACGTACCACTGCGCGAACAACGCCGGCAGCGACGCCGCGTTGCAGGGGGTTCTGGACGGCAACAGCACGGTGACGGTGTACGGCACGTGTGTCGGCAACTACTTCGTGAACCACAGCGTGACGATCCAGGGCGGGGCGCCCGGGGCGACGCTGAACGGGAACGCGAACGGCTCGGTGCTGACCGTGAACGCCGTCTTCGTGACGCTGACCGTGCGGAACCTGAGGATCACGAACGGTTTCGACTCCTTCGGCGGTGGGATCCAGGACGGCTGCTGGGACGCGACGGTCAACGTGGTCAACTCGACCGTGTCGGGCAACACGTCCGATTCCGACGGCGGCGGGATCGCCGTCTCCTGCGACGAGGTCGTGCTGACCGGCTCCACGGTCAGCGGGAACGCAGCGGACGCCGGCGGCGGGATCGGCGTCTTCGACGGCGGCCTGCTGCTGGCGACCGCGTCGACGATCACCGGGAATACCGCGACGGACCAGGGCGGCGGCATCGCCGCGAACCACTCCTTCGTGACGTTGACGAGCACGCGGGTGGGCGGCAATACCGCCCAGACCTACGGCGGCGGAATCGACTACGGCGACCCGTTCAGCTGCCAGGTCCTGGGCCCGTTCCAGGGGTGCGCGAGCCCGCATGCGTCCGGCCGCCATGGCGCGGACGACGTACGGCGGCAGCAGCCGGTGAGCGTGTTCGAAGGTCTCGACCTGGAGAGCTCGACGGTCGACCACAACACTGCCTGGCTCGGCGCCGGCGGCGGCATCGACAACTATGCCTGCGGCTCGGACTCGCCGGTCCTGATCAACAAGTCGTCGGTCACCGCCAACCGGGCGACGGGCAACGATCTCGACACCGACTCGGGCGGAGGCGGCATCGCCAACTACGGCAACGCCTGCGGCCAGGACACGACGGCGAGCGTGACGATCACCGGCTCGACCTTCAACGGCAACCTGGCGCGGTCGAGCGTCGGCGGCGCGATCTTCAACCTCAACTTCGGCGACGGCGGGGCCGGCATCGTGTCGATGTCGAAGACGCTCGGGCAGCCGGCCATGTCGCTGACCACCAACCAGGCCCGCTGGGGCGGCGGGGTCTTCAACTGGGGAAACAGCGCCAGCGTCAGCCTCCAGGGGGGCGCCCAGATCGTGCACAACACGGCCTTCGTGACCGGCGGCGGCCTGTTCAACGACTGCGGCGCGACCAGCCTGATCGGGCCGGGTTCGCTGCTGATGCTGAACACGCCGAACAACCTGGTCAACAACCTCGGCAGCTGCATCCTCAGCGACTGAGACCGGCCGGCAACGAGTGAGCTGCGCAGCGAGAGCGGCACGGCGGCGGCGTCCCGGCCCTCGCGCGTCGTCGCGCGACTGCATCAACCACGTACGATCCGACCGCATGGACACCTTCCTCGCCATCGCCAGCAAGCGCGACACACGGCGCTACGCCGACCGCCCGATCCCCGACGACGTCGAGCAGCGGATCCTCGACGCCGGCCGGGTCGCGGGCAGCGCCCGCAACAGGCAGCCGTGGCGATTCCTCGTCGTCGAGAGCGCCGAGCGCCGCGAGAAGCTCGCCGAGGCGGTCTACGCGCCGGACAACGTGCACGGAGCCCGGCTCGTCGTCGCGATCCAGTCGGCGAGCGCGATGGACGTCGGACGCTGCATGCAGAACATGATGCTCGCGGCCTGGAACGACGGCGTCGCCTCCTGCCCGAACGGGATCGCCGACGCCGCGGGCGCGCGGGCGGCCCTGGGGCTGGGCGAGG
Organism: uncultured Actinomycetes bacterium; assembly: GCA_963742925.1. Classification (GTDB taxonomy): domain Bacteria; phylum Actinomycetota; class Thermoleophilia; order Gaiellales; family Gaiellaceae; genus PALSA-612. Next base: position 245,272 of record CAVUNV010000008.1, read on the forward strand.
ACGAGCCGATCGCGACCATCCTCACGTTCGGCTATCCGGAGCGCGACCGCGATCCCGAGAGCCGCACGGCCGAGGAGTGGAGCGCCCGCGTGGACCGGAAGCCGCTCGAGGAGCTGGTGGACGGCTTAAACTCGTCTCAAAATGAAGCTTGGTGCCGCCGGGCCGCGCTGGGCGGCACGATGCCGCGTCCTCAGTCGCACCCGTACCCTCCGGGTACGAGCGCTCCCTGCGTCCTTGCCTCGCACTCGCCCATCACACCCCGTCGGCGAGCGTCATTCGAAACGAGTTCTTAGCCCGTCACGACGTGACGGTGACGAGGGTGCCGATCGGCGTGTACGGAAACACCCTTCCCGCCTCCGAGGCGGGCAGCTCCACGCAGCCGAGGCTTTGCGGCGAGCCGTAGGAGGCACGGGTGAAGCCGTGGATCGCGTCCCCGCCGTTGAAGTAGCTGACCCAGGGAATGCCGGGATCCGAGTAGTGCGTGCCGTCGGGGTTGGTGCCCTTCATCGTGGTGACGGTGAAGCGCGCGTAGACCGGGAAGGTGCCGAACACGGTCGGGGCGGCGGGAATCCCGGTGTTCGCCGGCGTGGTGAGGATCGCCTGGCCGTCGTGCCAGACCGTGAGCGTCTGCGGCCGCTGGCTCCGGTGCACGATCACGTAGCTGTATCCACTGTTCGTCCGCTTGCCGGCGATGGCGGCGGCGATCAGCGCCTGCCAGACGCGGCGGCCCGCGTAGCCGTCGGCTGTGAGCCCGTTGTCGCTCTCGAACGCCATGATCGCGCCGCGGCTGACCGAATTCTCCACTCCCGGCTGCCAGAGCCGGACGAGCTGGGCAGGCGTGCTCGCGTACTTCCACGTGAACCGACCCGCAGGCGGGTAGACCGCGGCCGCAACCTGGCTCCTGACCGTCCCGGCCGCGTCGGTCTTCGCCGGATGCCACTGCAGCGGCAGGTAGCCGAGTTGCGCGAGCAGCTGCTGCAACCGCAGCTGCTTCCCGGTCGGCGTCGTCCAGGTGACGAGCCTGGTCGGCTTGCGCGCCCCTCCAACCGTCTCGACCGCGGCCGGCAGCCTCAGCCGAACCGGCGTGTCGAGCCCGAAGCCGAACCCACGCGGCCTGAACACGAGTGTGTGCGCGTCGGCCACACTCCACGCACCCGGCGCCAGTCCGGCCCACGGCATGTGCCCGTGGAAGAGCTTGCCGACCGGCTCGGAGAACGTGAGGTGCAACGGCGTATCGAGGCCGAGCCGCGATCCCGGCTTCGGCGAGGCGAGAAGCTTCGCGTGCCCGCCCGGCGGGAACCAGGTGACCGCCACCGGCACGGACAGGCGCTCCCACGACCTGGGCGCCGCGCTGACGTCGATCGACCCCGCCTCGGCCGCCCGGCCGAGCGAGACCGTCCGCCGGGGGGACGGCAGCCGCACGCGAGCAGGCGAGCCGGAGGTCGCGATCTCGGTCACCGGCCGATCGAACCGCACGAGCAGGGGCGTGCCCTTCTCGACCAGCTGCCAGCGCTGCGCGACCTCAGCCCGTGGCGCCGTGACCCACAGGGACAGCCGCTGCGTCCGGCCGGCGATCCACCCCACCCACCCGGGACGCTTGAACACGACGTCGACCTTCATGCGCGTTCCGGGCGGCACCAGCCGCGTCGGCCACAGGACACCGTGCGAACGCAGGCTGACGGGGACGGCCGTGCCGTCGGCGGCGTGGACGGACACGCGAACGTTCCCCCCGCCGAAGCCCGGCTCGACGATCCGCGCCAGGCCGTTTGCGTCGGCCGCCAGGCCGCCGCGCGGCCAGGAGAAGAACGCAAACGCGAGGGCCGCCGCGACCAAGAGCACGAGGACGGCCACGACCCAGGGCCAGCGACGACGCCGGCGAGCATTCGACCGGCCCGTATACGGGCCGACACTCGTGATCTGGAACACCTGGCGCGAACGCGACTCGACCCGCATCGACCAAGTGTTGCAGCAGGAGCAGCGTTCGTCAGCCCCCGGGAGCTACTGGATCGTCAGCACGACCTTGCCGAAGTGGTCCGCGGCCAGGCGCTCGTAGCCCGACTCCGCCTCGGCGAGCGGCCGCGCGCTGTCGACGACGGGACGCCACGATCCCTGCTGCACCGTCTCCAGGAACTCGCCGAACTGGCGCGGCGAGGCGCCGGTCGTGCCGAGCACGGACAGGTAGTTGAGGTAGACGAATCGGACGTCCAGCTCGACGGCCGCGCCGCCGGTGCCGCCGTACACGACGAGCCGTCCGCCCCTGCGCAGCGTGCGCAGCGAATCGGGCCACGTCGAGCCGACCGAGTCGAGCACGAGGTCGACGCCGTCCGGCGCCAGCTCGCGCACGGCGGCTGCCCAGTCACCCTCGGTGTAGAGCACCCCGCCCTCGGCGCCGAGCTCGCGCGAGCGCTCGATCTTCTCCGCGCTCGAGGACGTGACGAGCACTCGCGCGCCGGCCTGCGCCGCGAGCGCGACCCCGAACGTGGAGACACCGCTGCCGGCGCCCAGCACCAGCACGGTCTGCCCGGCGGCGAGCCCGCCGACCGGATGCAGCGCCCGGTAGGCGGTCATGCCGGCAACGGGGAGCGCCGCCGCCTCCTCCCAGGAGAGCCGCGGCGGCTTCGGAAAGACGTTCTCCTCCGGCACCTTGATCAGCTCGGCGAAGGTGCCGTCGTTCGGCCCGCCGATGAAGCTCCCACCCTCGGGAACGTCGTCGCGCGACCCCCAGCCGATCGTCGGGTAGACGACGACCTCCTCCCCCGTGTCGCGACGCACGCCGGCGCCGTCGTGACCGGCCACGAACGGCTTCGCGAAGTCGTATGCAGGCCCCGGCGGATTGCGGACGAGCAGGTCGCGCCGGTTCAAGGCGGCCGCGCGCAGCTCGACGACGACCTCACCCTCCCCCGCGACCGGGTCGGGCGCCTCCTCGTAGCGTCCCTCGCCGCCTTCGTGGATCCGAAATGCCTGCATCACGAACCTCCTCTCAGCGAGCGCCAGGGCTCCTCTCCGGCGACGTCCTCCACCTCGTAGCCCGCCTCGCCGACGCACGGCGACAGGACGGCGATGATCTTGGCCGGCTCCTCGCCCACGTTGAAGGAGGCGTGCACGACAGCGGTGGGGATGACGACGGCGTCGCCGGGCCCGAGCACGCGATGCTCCCCCTCGATCCACTGCTCGACCTGCCCTTCGAGCACGTAGATCGCCTCCTCCTGGTTCGGGTGGCGGTGGAAGTCATGGCACTTGCCGGGGAGGAAGACGGCCTCGACGCCCATGATCCGCTCGGCCCCGTCCGCCGGGGACGAGAAGGGCGCGAACACGCCCCAGTCGTACTGCTGCCGCTCGATCTCGGCCGCTGGCTTGAAGACCCCTGCCATCACGCACTCACCGGGATCGCCTTGAACCGCTTCATGTTCTCGGTCATCGCCACCTCCGTGGGGAGACGCTCCATCGAGGAAGCGCCGAAGAAGCCGACCACGCCGGTCGTCCGCTCCAGCACGTAGGCCGCGTCCTCGGGCTCGGCGATCGGGCCGCCGTGGCAGAGGACGAGGATCTCCGGATTGATTTCCTTGGCCGCGTCGTGCATGGCCTGGACGAGCTCGACCGACTGGTCGAGCGTCTTCGCGCTCTGGGCGCCGATCGTGCCCTTGGTCGTCAGGCCCATGTGCGGGACGAGCACGTCCGCCCCGGCCTCGGCCATCGCCCGCGCCTCGTCCGGATTGAACACGTACGGACAGGTCAGCAGATCGAGCTCCCGCGCGACCCGGATCATCTCGACCTCGAGCCCGTAGCCCATGCCCGTCTCTTCGAATCCCTGCCGGATCGTCCCGTCGAAGAGCCCGACGGTGGGGAAGTTCTGCACGCCGGAGAAGCCGATCCGCTTCAGCTCCTCGAGGAAGACGGGCATCAGCCGGAACGGGTCGGTGCCGCACACGCCGGCGAGCACGGGCGTCTCGCGCACGATCGGCAGCACCTCGCGGGCCATGTCGACGACGATCGCGTTCGCGTCGCCGTAGGGCATCAGCCCCGCCAGCGAGCCCCGGCCCGCCATCCGGTAGCGGCCCGAGTTGTAGATGATGATCAGGTCGACGCCGCCCGCCTCGGCGCACTTCGCCGACAGGCCGGTGCCCGCGCCGGCGCCGATGATCGGCCTGCCCCCGGCCACCTGCGCCCGCAGCCGGGCAAGCGCCTCGTCGCGTGTCATCTCCCCTCCTCGACCAGCTCGTGAAGCCGGTCCGCCATCGCCAGGGCGAACCGCTCGTCGTTCACGTCCATGTCCAGCTCGTGCACCTCGACGTTCGGCCCGAGCGTCTCGCGCAGGCCCTCGAACAGCGCCGCGTCCGCCTCGGCGTCGTGGAAGGGCTGTCCCTCGACGGCGATCATCGAGACGCCGCGGAGCGGGACGAAGAGCGCCGTCGGGCCGGTCGCACCCGAGAGCTTGCGCCCGATGCGGCGGCCGAGCTCGCGGCACTCGTCCGGCGTCGTCCGCATCAGCGTGATCGTCGGGTTGTGCACGTACAGGTTCCGGCCCCTGAACCGCTCCGGCACCGACTCCTCCGGCCCGAAGTTGACCATGTCGAGCGCGCCGAGCGAGACGACCTGCGGCAGCCCGAGCTCGCCCGCCGCCTCGAGCCGGCCCGGATAGGCGGCCAGCACGCCGCCGACCAGCTCGTCGGCGAGCTCCGTCGTCGTCGCGTCGAGCGAGCCGGCGATGAACCCCGCGCGCATCAGCTCCTCCATCGACTCGCCGCCCGTGCCGGTCTGGTGGAAGACGAGCACCTCGTAGCCGAGCTCCTCGAGGCGCTCGCGCGCCCGGGTCACGCACGGTGTCGTGACGCCGAACATCGACGCGGTGATCAGGGGCTTCGCCCCGGCGAGCGGCGGCATCTGCGCCTTGACCATCCCGACGATCGCGCCGGCCGCGTTCGTGAGGATCCGCGCCGAGATCTGGTTGATGCCGGCGATGTCGACGACCGAGTACGTCATCGTCACGTCCGAAGCGCCCATGTACGGGCGGGTGTCCCCGGAGGCGACGGTCGAGACGATCAGCTTCGGGACGCCGACCGGCAGGCCGCGCATCGCGATGCCGGCGATCGACGAGTTCCCCGATCCGCCGACCGAGGCGATGCCGTCGAGGCGCCCCTCGGCATGGAGCCGCTTCACGACTACGGCCGCGCCCTCGGCCATGGCCGAGACGGCGGCGCCGCGATCACCGGCGGCGGCGAGCGCGTCCGCGTCGGCTCCGGCCGCGGCCGCCACCTCCTGGCGGGACACGTCCGGCCCGAGCCCTTCCGGTCCGATTTGGGGCTCGAACACGCCCGCGTCGACGAGCAGGCAGTCCACGCCCTGCTCACGCACGCGCTCTGCCAGGTATGCGTACTCGTGACCCTTCGTGTCGAGCGTGCCGAGGAGAACGACGGTTGCCATCAGTACCCCTTCTTCGCCGGAGCCTGGACAGGGTTCCAGGCCGGGCTCGAGTCGTTGTTCTTGGTGTCCGTGAGCGTCGTCACGACCGTGCTGCTGACGGGGATCGCGACGATCGCGCCGTCGCTCGAGAATGCGATCGTCGTGCCCTGCGGCGACCAGGCGGGATCGATCTCATCCGTAGTCGAGGTCGTCAGGCGCCTGGCGCCCTTCCCGTTCACCCCGATCGCCCAGAGCCTGGGACCGGCGACCTGGGCGTCGTCGGAGAACGCGATCCGCGTGCTGTCCGGCGACCAGGCGGGCGCGGACGCGGACCCGTTGAGGGACGTGAGCGTGTGCCCCTCAGAGCCGTCCGGATGGACGAGCCAGATCTCGCGCACGGACGCATCGCTGATGCCCCGCGAGTACGCGATCCAGCGTCCGTCGGGCGACCAGGCCGGGTCGCGTTCGGCCGCCGTATCGCGCGTGATCCGATGGGCACCCGTGCCGTCCGCCTTCATCACCCACACATGGAGCCCGCGCTGGAATGCGATCTCCTTGCCGTCGGGGGAGAAGCTCGGATGCGTGTCGTCCGTGCGGGCCGATGTCAGCTGCCTCACGTTTCGGCCCGAGACATCCATGACGTAGATGCTGGAGAGTCCGTTCCGCCGGCTCGCGAACGCGATCGACTTGCCGTCGGGCGACCAGGCGGGGTCGAACTCGTAGTACAGGCCCTTCGGCGTCGAGGCGTTGCCGCTACTCCCGCTCGTCACGCGCCGCTGCAGGCTTCCGTCGGCGTTCATCTCGTAGATGTCGTACACGCCGCTCCGCGTCGAGACGAAGAGCAGGTCGGGGCGCGGCTTCGCCGAGGATCCGCCGCAGCCGGATAGGGCAACCGCAGCCGACGCAGCGAGGACGCCGACCATGGATCTGCGCATCGAGAACAGATTGCTCACAGGCCGGCCGTCCTACTGCGCCAGCGGCTCGACGCCGAGGAAGCGACGCTGCATGTCCGGATCTCCAGAGAGCTTGTCGGCGGTCGTCTCGGTCGCGATCTCTCCGCCGATCATGATCAGCTGGCGGTTGGCGAGGGCACAGGCGACACCGAGGTTCTGCTCGATGAGCAGGATGCGCAGGCCGTCCTGCTCGAGCTTCCGGAACACCTCGATCAGGTTCTCGATGATCGCCGGTGCCAGGCCCTCGGAGGGCTCGTCCATGACCAGGAGCCTCGGGTTGGTCAGCAGGGCTCGGCCGATCGCCAGCATCTGCTGCTCGCCGCCGGAGAGCTGCGCGCCGCCGTTCTTGCGGCGCTCTGCGAGGCGGGGGAACAGGTCGTACACCTTGTCCGGCGTCCAGCCGTCACCGCCCTTCCTGGCGATCATCCGCAGGTGCTCGTCCACGGAGAGCGACGGAAACAGCCGTCGCCCCTGCGGCACGTAGCCGATCCCGAGCGCGGCGATCCTGTATGACGGCTTGCCGAGGATCTCCTGCCCGAGGAAGCGGATCGAGCCGCGCGCCGATCCCTTCAGGGACGGCATCATGCCCATGATCGCGGCGCAGAGCGTCGTCTTCCCCATCCCGTTCCGTCCCACGACGGCGACCGACTCGGATCCCACCTCGAGGTCGACGCCCTGCAGGATGTGCGCCGAGCCGTAGTGGGCGTCGAGGCCGCGCAGAGCGAGAAGCGGCTCGGATGCGCTCACGAGCCGACTGCCTGATGGCCGCTGCCCAGGTACAGGTCGTGCACGAGCTGGTTGCCGCGGATCTCCTCGGGCGTGCCTTCGACGATGATCCGCCCGTCGTGCATCATCGTCACCCGCTCGGCGACGCGAAGCGCGACGTCCATGTCGTGCTCGATCAGGAGCAGGGTGATGTCGCGATCGAGCGCCGAGCAGCAGCTCCGTCAGCAGCACGCGCTCCCCGCGCGACAGGCCCGACGCCGGCTCGTCCAGCATCAGGACTCTCGGCTGGGCAGCCAGGGCCATGGCGAGGGCGACCTGCCGGTGCTCGCCGTGGGAGAGATCGCCCACGGTGGCACCGAGCTTGTGGTCGATGGCCACGCGGCCCGCCGCTTTGCGCGCCTGGTCGCGCATCTCCCCGTCCCGCTTCCGCGCGGCCACGGGTCGCAGGTGACCACCCTCGACGCCGACGATCGCCAGATAGATGTTGTCCTCGACGCTGAGCCCGGAGAACAGGCGCGACTGCTGGTACGTGCGGGCGAGCCCGAGCCTGGCCCGTAGCCGGGCCGGCGCGAACGTCACGTCGTGGCCGAAGATCGCGACGGTGCCCGAGGTGGCCGGGAAGTCGCCCGCGATGACGTTGAAGAGCGTGGTCTTCCCGGCTCCGTTCGGGCCGAGGATGGCGCGCCGCTCGCCCGGCACGATCTCGAGATCGACCTCGCGAACGGCGTGCAAACCGCCGAAGCGCCGGCCGACCCCCCTGAGCAGGAGGGCCGACTCGGCGCTTCTGACGTCGGTAGCGGCTTCGCCACTACCTCGTTACTTGACGACTCCGTTGACGACCGGGCGCCCCTTGCCGGTCCACGGGAGCGGCTTGTGGGCGCACGTTGGATACGTCCGGCTCGGCGGGTGGACGACCGTTCCGCCGAAGGTCTCGTCGACGTACTGATTGACCTTCTGCACCGTCACGACCGCGAGCGCACCCGGGGCCGAGACGGCCATCTTGTACGAGTACTGCTGCTGCACCGCCTGGTTGTTCTTGCCGAGGGCGAGCTTCCCGTATGCCGCGTCCGGAAGCACGGTGACGCGGAGGGCCTTCTGCAGCGCCTTCTGCCCGCCGGAGATGTTGCCCTTGACCACGTTCAGCGCCTTCATCAGCGCCCAGGTGTTGGCGTAGTAGTTGAACGTGAACCCGTCGGCCGCGTGGTCGGACGCCTTGCCGGCGAGCGGCGGGTACTGCTTGAACCACTTGTCCAGGATGTTCTTGTACTTCGTCACGTTGGGGCCCTTGAGATCGGGGGCCGTACCGAAACCGCCCACGTAGGCGCCGTTCAGGTGCGGACCGATCGTCTTGTCGGCCCCGGAGGAGAAGAAGAACAGGTTCCCGATCACCTGTGTCGCCTTCAGCGGCCCGTACAGTGCCTCGAAGGCCTTGATCGACGGAACAGTGCCCGTTCCGCCGACGGCCCAGAAGTAGCCGTCCACCTTGCTCGGCGGAGGCAGCTGCTGCACGAACGACGAGTAGTCGGTCGTGTTGAGCGGCGGGAACACGCGCTTCGTGATATTGCCGCCCGCTGCACAGAAGTCGGCGATCATGCCCGCACCGGACGCATAGCCGAAGCTGTAGTCGTCCATGATGATCGCGGCCTTCTTCCAGTGGTCCTTCTGCACGGCGATACTGCCGATGCCGGCCTCCCACTGGACGCCGCTGCCGTTGAAGCGGAAGAAGTTCGGCGCCTTCACCGCCGCCGTGGTGTCCCACGCGCCGGCTGTGCCGTTCACGAACGTCTTCGTCGGGTGCTGCTTGGCGTAGTTGGCGACCGCAACGGACTCGTCACCGGACAGCGGCCCGATCATGATGTCGGCACCGAGCTGCTCCATGAGCCGCTTGGTCTCCTTGATGGCCGAGTCCGCCGTGTCGTTCGCGCAGCCGATGCCGACGAGCTGGAGCGGATGGCCGCCGATCGAGCCGCCGTGCCAGCCTGCGGACGGCTTGTTCGGGTTGTTCGGCTTCGCGCCGCCGAACTGCGAAACGGCAGTGATCGCCCCGCCGATGTCCTGCTGGTAGTTGGCGGCGAACGCGCCGCCGCAGTCCGACATGATCGCGATCTTGATCGGCGACGCCGTCGACTTGCCGACGGCTGCCGTTGCCGTGATCGCAGCCCCGATCGCGACCACCGCGACAGCGAGGCTCGCCGGAAGCCACAACCTGCGACCCCGCCTCTTGACATACGTCATGTGGTGCCCTCCCTTGTGCGACGTCTCGCCCGGCGCGTCACGCCGGGCTTCGCTTCAGCGTATGACCCTACTCCAACTTGAAGCTTCGAATCGTCCATCTGCCTCAGCTCGTCTCCTGGCTCACCTCCTTTCCGCCGGCGTGCTGGATCAGCCAGTCCCACATCCCCATCAACCCACCGGGAGAGACGAGGACGATCAGGAGGAAGATCGCGCCGATCAGGGTGTGGAAGGTCCCTCCGATCACCGGCAGGTAGTCGGTTCTCACGTAGTTCTGGATCACGACGAAGGCCAGCGCTCCGGCCCATGCTCCTTCGAGGCGATACAGGCCGCCGATGACCGCGATCACGAGCAGATCGATGGCGGCCCCGATGTTGATCGAGGCCGGGTCGATGTGACCGTTCCACCACACGAAGAGAACCCCGGCGAAGGAGGCGATGAACCCGGCGAAGCCGAATGCCATCATGCGGTGGAGCGGCACGTTGTAGCCGAGCGAGCTCATCCGCACGGGATCGTCCCGAACACCCTGGAGGGTCAACCCGAAGGGCGTGCGCACGAGGTACCGGATCACCGCGTACACGATCAGCGCCAGCAGAAGGGCGGCGTAATAGAGCCGGTTCGGGTTCGCGTCGACGTTGCCGATGACACCGGGTGCGTTGATGCCGCTGATCCCCCCGAAGCCCGACAGGCTGAGATCTGCGCCGAAGAAGAAGTTCGCGATCACGGCGAAGGTGAGCGTGATCATCAGGAAGTAGATGCCGGCGCTCCGACTCGCCAGCGCGCCGAACAGGAATGCCACGGCGGTCGCGATCGCGATCCCGAGAACGACGCCGTACCACGGATTCCAGCCCAGGTTCAGCCCCTTCGTGTTCCCGTTCGTGACCACGTTGCCGAGCACGAAGCCGGCGATGCCGAAGATCGAGATCTGGGCCAGCGAGACCATCCCCCCGTACGCGGAGAGGAAGATCAGGCTTGCTGCGACGATGCCGAGGAAGAAGACCTGGGTGAGGATGAAGCTGATCCAGAAGGCGCTGAAGACCACCGGTCCCAGTGCCGCCAGAACGAGCGCGACCACCCCGACGGCGCGTTCGATGGTCTGGCGGACGGTCCACGAGCGAAACTTCACGCGGGCCTCCCGAACAGGCCCTGGGGCCGGAACGCGAGCACGAGTGCGAGCAGCCCGAACGTGAAGATGATCGAGTAATAGGTGTAGTTCGCAGGGAGATAGACGGCCGAGAACGTGGACACGAGGCCGAGCAGCAGTGAGCCGACGGCGGCGCCCGTGAGCGAGCCCATGCCGCCGATGATCACGACGACGAGCGAGTAGAGCAGCCAGTTGGCGTCGACGCCGGGCCCGAGGCTCGCGAACGACCCGCCGATCGCCCCACCGAAGCCGGCGAGGGCGGAGCCGACGAAGAACGCGATCGCGAAGGTCAGCTGGATGTTGACGCCGAGGGCCGAGACCATCTGGCGGTCGTCGACGCCCGCGCGGATCACCATTCCCGTCCGCGTCTTCTTGAGCCAGAGCCAGAGCCCGGCACCGACGGCGAGCGCGATCCCGAGGATGAAGAGGCGCGTCAGCGAGTAGTCGACCCCGGCGAGATGGATGGAGACGCGCGTGTCGAGCGCTCCTGGCCACGCGATGTCCTGCGTGAACGCACCGAAATGGGCGATCATCTGATCGGCGAGGATGATCGCGATCGCGATGGTGATCAGCGCCTGGCGCAGCTCCTGGCCCTGGTTCCAGCGCAGGAACAACTGCTGCATCCCGAGGCCCGCGATCCCGATGCACACGGCGGCGATCAGCGACGGTACGAGCCACTGCCAGAAGCTCACCTGCGAGCTCAGCAGACCGAAGGCCGAGTCCGCGCCGACGAATTGCTGTTGCAGCTTGAGCGCGATGTAGCCGCCGAGCAGGAAGAAGGCCCCGTGGGCCATGTTCACGACGCGCATGAGGCCGAAGATGAGCGTGAAGCCGCTCGCGACGACGAAATAGAGCCCCGCCGCCGTGATGCTGTTGAGCAGCGTGATGAGAAAGTCATGGGGGTCGTCCACTGCCGACCCGAACGCGGTCTGCGCGCCGGTGCAATTCGAGGAGGAGCAGGCACTCGCGGCGAAGAGCACCCAGATGAGGGCAAAGACCACTGCGCCGAGGGTGACCCCCAGCGGGATGTAGCGGACAGCCGCACGCCGGTTCCTGCTCGTTCGCGGGCTCGGCCCGGGAGTCGCGGCGACGTTACTCACCGTCGGTGGCCGTTTCTGCCAGCGCGAGATACAGCGTCGCGCCGTGTGATTCACCGGTCTGCGGGACGTCGTCGTCGAGCTTCCGGATGTCGGTGACGACGGAGCGGTCGAGCGTGGTCACGTCGGGCCAGTCGACCTCGACCAGGTTCCCCGCCGGGTCGCGGAGGTACATCTGCACCCAGCCCGCGGTGTGCTCGTAGATGTGCGAGTACCAGCGAGCCGGCGTCGAACAGCCCGAGCTCTTTCGCCTTCAGGTAGACAGCCTCGAAGTCGTCGACATCGATGCCGAGATGGTGGTACGGAGGGGCCGGCGTATCGCGCTGGAACAGATGCAGCTGCTGGTCGCCGAGCCGCAGCCAGATCACGGGATGCCTGAACTTCGGCGCCGGGATCCGCTCCATGCCGAACACCTGCTCGTAGAAGCGAGCCGACTCTTCCAGGTCGACTGCGTGCACGGACACGTGGTTGATCCGTATGGCTCCCACCCCGGGAGTGATCTTAGGACCCTGCGACCGATAGCGCAACAGACGTCCGACTGGTTGCAGGCCGCCTAGAATCGTCGGTAGCCGTCCCGACGAGACAGGGGGAGCCCCGATGCCGAAGCTGACGATCCCGTACGAGTCGCTCGACCCGCTCACGATCGGCGCCTCCGACGACGAGAGCAAGGTCTCGCGGGAGAGCCTCGAGCTGGACGTCCCGGACGGGAACCTGCTCGCGGCGATCTATCCCGACGAGCCGGGCCCCGTCGGCAATCCGACGGAGGCGGCACGCGCCGCGCTCGAGGCGCCGACCTCGGGCCCGCGCTTCTCGGAGCTGCTCGCCTCCGCCTCGAAGGTCGCGATCGTCATCGACAACCAGTTCCGGCCGACGCCGACGTCGAAGCTGCTTCCCGCGGTGCTGGACGCGGTCGAGGCGGCGGGCAAGCCGGCCGTGCTCGCCTGCGCGAACGGCAAGGTGTTCCCGATGTCCGAGTCGGACATCGAGCAGAAGATCGGCAAGGAGAACCTGGCGCGGCTCGAGCGGCTCGGGATCCCGTTCCACCAGAACGAGCCCCGGAACGCCGAGGCGTACACCTACGTCGGCGTCTCGTCGCGTGGCACGCCGGTCTGGCTGCTGACGGCGGTCGCCGAGTGCGACCTGAAGATCACGATCGGCCACGCCCAGGCGAACCACTGGGGCGCGGGCGGCGGCGGCAAGCTGATCCTGCCGGGCGTCGTCTCCGACGAGACCGTCGAGTCGAACCACTGCGCCTTCGTCCCCTCGCCGCAGACGCACTACGGCGCCTACGCCGGGCCGATGCGGTCGGACATCGACGAGGTGGCGACGATGTGCGGCCTGCAGTGCACGATGAACGTGCTGCTCGACACCCGCGGGCGCGTGATCGACTGCATCTTCGGCGCGCATCCGCAGGCACACCGGCTGGCGATCGAGCGGTTCAACCAGATCTACGCGTACGAGCACCCCGGCGAGCAGGCCAACATCGCGGTCTGCGGCGTGTTCGCGCCCACCGACCACCTCTTCTTCCACACCGGCTGGGGCTGCATGTCGGCGGATTTCGTCCTCCGGGACGGCGGGACGCTGATCTACACGTCCCCGTCGCCGGGCGTGTCCACGGCGGTCGGGGACTTCCCCGGCCTGGCGCTCATGGACCTGATGAAGCCGTACATGCCCCCGACCCTCGAGAACTACGAGCGCGTCCTCAAGGACATCCACGGCCGCGTGATCCAGATGTGGGCCGGCTGCATCTGGGTGCCGATCTACGAGGTGATGACGCGCAAGCACCTGAAGCTCGTCACGCTCGAAGAGAACCTGGAGATGGCGGCTGACATCGGCATCGACGCGACGACCTCGCTCGATGAGGCGTTCGCGGAGGCGATGGAGCGGCACGGCCCGGACGCGAAGGTGATCGTCCTGCCCTACGCGCGCTACCAGCTCCCGGCCAACATGGTGCGGATGGACGCCGAGCCGCTCCGCTTCCCGCACGAGGTGCCGGCCTAGCGGCGGTCATCCGCCCGGCCCCGCTCGTCCTGTCGCTCCGCCAGACCCTCTCGCGTCGGCCCGATCGGCGCGGAATCGTCACGAAATCGGCACAGACACATGCGGGTTTCGGCGTTACGCTCCCGGCGTGGGCGGAGGGACGACGCCCCACCCTTGGGTGGGGGTGGCGCTGCGCCTTCGGCGCGCGCGCCGGCGCCTAGACTGGCGCGCATGACGCAGCAGCGCGTCCCGGGGTGCACGCGCCCGGGGTCGAGGCCGGGCCGGCGGAGCGAGGGATCAGGGGCTCGACCACGATCGTCGAGCTGCTCCGGATGTTCCCGGGCGGGGAAGCCGGCCGTCTCATGGCGCAGCTCTCGCTCCCCTGCGCTCACTGCGGAGGCGCCTTCCACGAGCCCCTGACCATGGCCGCGAAGCGCCACCGGCGCGATCCGCGAGCGGTGATCGAGGCGTTCCGGGCGCTCGAGGTCGGCGGGCCGAGCGACGAGCAGATCGAGGCCGCCGCGCGCCGGGTCGCCTCTTAACACCCCGCTCGCTGAACCTTTGCGCCGACTTTGCCCGCTGCTGGCCTCGCCCCGATTAGCGTCGCCTCACAACGAAAGGAGGTTCTCGTGAAGGGCGGCAGACCAAAGGTTCTGGCTCGGAGGCAGACCGACGGCGTGGTCGTCTCGCTGCTCTGGCGACGGGCGGACGACCGCCTCACGGTGGTGGTCGACGACACGCGCACCGGCGAGCACCTCACGCTCCCCGCGAGACGCGAGAACGCGCTCGAGGTCTTCTACCACCCGTTCGCCTACGCGCCGGCCAAAGCGGCCTAGCACCGGCCGTACCGGCACTAGACTTGCCGGGCGATGGCTGCTCTGCCCGAGCGCGTGCGCGCGCTGATCGAGTCCGGCCCGCTCGCACACCTCGTGACACTGAATCCCGACGGCAGCCCGCAGGTGACGGTCGTCTGGATCGGCGTGGAGGACGACGAGATCGTCTCGGGGCACCTGTACAAGCACCGGAAGGTGCGCAACGTGCTCCGCAACCCGACCGTCGCCCTGTCCTTCGAGGCGCCGGGCGCGAACGAGATCGGGATGCGGCACTACGCCGTCCTCTACGGCCGCGCCCGGATCACCGAGGGCGGAGCACCCGAGCTGCTGCAGCGGCTCGCGGCGGTGTACGTCGGCCCGGGCGTGAAGTTCCCTCCGATGCCCGACCCGCCGCCGGGCTTCATCACGAGGATCTCCGTCGACCGCATCGCCGGGCTCGGACCTGGTTGACGAGTAGCACGGGGGAACAGCCGGTTCCCCGTGAGCCCCCTTCCCTGTCGCAACGCGTCTCGAGCGGCTCGAACACCCGGGAAGCCCGGCTCGCGGAGATTCGGTGAGCATGGCGTTTGACCGAATGCGATGACCTCTCCACTCCCCCGTCGGACGCTGAGCGCCGAACGTTCGCTTCCTCGCCGTCGGCGACCTGATGATCGACGTCGTGGCCGCCGGCCGCGGGCACGATGCCGTCGTGCGACTCGGAGCCGGAGGCACGGCGGCGAACGCTGCCGTGTGGGCGGCGGCTCTCGGCGCACGGGCAACTGCCGCAGGAGCGGTCGGCGACGATCCAGGCGGACGGTTCCTCCGGAGCGAGCTCGAGCGGCACGGCGTCGAGCCGCTGCTCGCCGTCGAGGCGGGCGAGCGGACAGGGACGTTCGTCCTCGCGGACGGCGAGCTGCACGTCGACCGCGGCGCCAACGCCCGGCTCGAGCCCGCGACGCTGCTTCCGCTGCCTGACGCCGACGCCGTGCTCGTCTCCGGCTATCTGCCGTCCGAGACGCTCGACGCGGTGCTCGCCGAGGCACGTGCCGGGTGGGTGATGCTGGACGCGGCGGCACTCGACGACCTCCCCGCCGGCGGCAACGCCGTCGTCGCGAACGAGCAGCGCGCCCGCGCCCTGACGGGCGAGGAGGCAGATCGCGCGGTGCGCGCACTCGGCGAGCGGTACCGGCTGGCCTGCGTGACGCTCGGTGCCCGGGGTGCTCTGGCGATCCTCGACGGCACGCTCGAACGGGCCGAACCGCCCGAGCGGGTCATGCAGGAGCTTCCGGGCGCGGGCGACGCCTTCGCGGCGGCCGTGCTCGTGACGCTCGCACATGGCGACACACTCGTCCACGCGCTGGAGGAAGGCTGCCGATGCGGTGCGGCTGCCGCGCGCTCCCCCGGCTGGCCTTCGGTGAGAGAATCCGCCGTGGCAGAGGAGCTTCGAAAGGAGAAGGCGTGAAGATCATCGTCGTCGGAGCCGGACTCTCGGGGCTGGTCTCCGGCATGCGGCTGCACGAGGCGGGCCACGAAGTCGTCGTCCTCGAGGCGCGAAGCCGCGTCGGGGGCCGTGTCCTCACCGTCCGCGACGGGTTCGAGGACGGTCAGTACGCGGACGTCGGAGCAATGATCCTCTACGAGGGCCAGCCGCACATCCTGGAGCTCTGCGAGCGCTTCGGTCTCGAGCTGACCCCGGCGGTGACGTTCGGCGCAGAGCTGCCTGCACTCCTGTTCGGCGGGAGCCTGCTGGACGCGGACGCGGTGGGGGCGGCGTTCCAGGAGCTCGGCGGAGCACACGAACAGGTTCCGCCGGTGCCGTTCGAGACGGTCGCCGCCTGGGGACGGCGCGCCCGGCTGTCCGCGACGCCGTACGCCTTCCTCGAGGCGCTGATCCAGATCCAGCCTTCCATCCCGCTCCGCTACGTCGACGCCCACACGCTCCACCTCGGGCCCGAGACCTTCATGCAGATCGCGGGCGGGAACGACCAGCTGCCGCGGCGAATCGCGTACGAGATCGACGTTCGCCTCGAGCAGCCCGTGAGGACGATCGGCTGGTCGGGCCCCGGCGTGACCGTCGAGACCGAGACCGAGACGTTCACCGGCGACGTCGTCGTGGTCGCCGTTCCGGGGCCGCTGACGACGGAGCTCGGCTGGGATCCTCCGCTCCCGCCCGAGAAGGTCGGCGCGCTCGTGTCGCTGCGCTACGGCACCGGCGCCGGGGTCGCGATCCAGTACGCCCAGACCGACACGATCCGCGACGCGATCAAGACCGGCATCTTCACCGACCGGCTCCCCAACTGGTTCCTCGACGTCTCGACCTACCAGTCCGGGCTGCCGATCGTGCTGGTGACGATCCTCAGCGGGGAGCGTCAGCCGAGAGGCCTCGACGACGGCGCCGTGCTCGAGCAGGCCGACCAGACGCTGGAGCTGGTGACGGGCAGCCCGGTGACACGCACCTTCGGCACGATCGCGAACTGGACCGACGATCCCTGGTCGCGGTGCATCGCCCGCGCTCCGATCGGCGACCAGCGCGAGACGCTGATCCCCGCCATCCGGGCACCGCTCGGACGAACCGTCTTCTTCGCCGGCGAGCACACCGACGACCGGCCTGGACCTGGTGGGATGGAGGGAGCGATCAAGTCCGCGCACCGCGTCGTGGACGAGATCCTCGGGTGAACTAGCTCCGTGGGCATCGCCACCGAGCGCGATACCTGGGTCGGGAAAGCCGTCCCGCGCCTCGAGGACGAGGCGCTGCTGCGCGGCCAGGGCCGCTTCATGGACGACATCGATCCGGTGCGGAACGCCGCGCACGCCGCGATCCTCCGCTCGCAGCTCGCGCACGCACGCATCGTCGGCCTCGACGTCTCGGCCGCGCTCGAGCACCCCGGCGTCGTCGGCGTCCTCACCGGGGCCGACGTGGCCGCGATGTCGAGCCCGTTCCCGGTCGGCGTCGAGAACGCGCCGCCCTACCGCGCCGCCGCCCACGAGGTCGCGCGCTACGCGGGCGAGCCGCTCGCCGTCGTCGTCGCGCGCGACCGCTACACCGCCGAGGACGCGCTCGAGCTGATCGAGGTCGAGTACGAGCCGATCGAGCCCGTCCTCGACCCCGAGCGCGGCGAGGTCGTCTCCGACCGCTCCTTCTCGTACGGCGATCCGGACGCGGCCTTCGCGGCCGCAGACCTCGTCGTCTCCGGGCGCTACGCGTTTCCGCGCTGGACCGCCTGCCCGCTCGAGTGCTACGGCGTCGTGGCGGACTGGAACGAGGCCGGCGGCGTCCTGACCGCGTGGGCGAACTTCCAGGGCCCGTTCACGCTGCACTCGGTCGCGGCCGCGGCGCTCGGCCTGAAGGGCTCGAAGCTGAGGCTGATCACGCCGCCGAACTCGGGCGGCAGCTTCGGGGTCAAGGCGACGGTCTACGTCTACGTCGTGCTGATCGGCCTCGCCTCGCGGAAGCTGGGCGTGCCCGTGCGCTGGACGGAGGACCGGCTCGAGCACCTGGCCGGAAGCTCGGCGTCGACCGCGCGTGTCACCGGCCTCGAGGCGGCGTTCGCCGCCGACGGAGAGTTGCTGGCGCTCCGCTACGACGCGCTCGAGGACGTCGGCGCGTACATCCGCGCGCCCGAGCCGGCGAGCCTCTACCGGATGCACGGCTCGCTGACCGGCGCCTACCACGTGCCGCACGTCGCCGTGCACAACCGCGTCGTGCTCACCAATCGCTGCCCGACCGGGCTCAACCGCGGCTTCGGCGGTCCCCAGCTCTACATCGCGCTGGAGCGGACGATGGCGATCGCGGCCGGGCGGCTCGGTCTCGACCCCGCCGAGCTGGCGCGCCGCAACCTGATCGGAGCGGACGATTTCCCCTATCGCACGCCTTCGGGAGGGCTCTACGACTCGGGCGACTACGAGGGGTGCCTCGACGACGCGCTCGAGCTCGTCGGCTACGAGGAGCGGCGCGCGGAGCAGCGGGCGGCACGCGAGGAGGGCCGTCTCTACGGGATCGGCCTCGCCTGCTGCGTCGAGCCGTCGATCTCGAACATGGGCTACGTCACGCTGGCGCTGACGGCCGAGGAGCGCGCCGCCGGCCTGCCCAAGTCCGGGAACGCCGAGGGGGCAACGGTGGCGATCTCCCCGCTCGGCGGCATCACCGTGCTGGTCGGGACGACGCCCCAGGGACAGGGACACGAGACCGTCTGCGCACAGGTCGTCGCAGACGCGCTCGGCGTGCGCCCCGAGGAGGTGGAGGTGAACACTGCGGTCGACACCTCGACGAGTGCCTGGACCGTCTCGTCGGGCAACTACTCGTCCCGCTTCTCCGGCGTCGGCGCAGGCGCGGTCCACCTCGCAGCGCAGAAGCTGGCCGCGAAGATCGCCGCCATCCGCGACCACGTCGGCGACGAGTCGCTCTCGCTGCGCCGGGTCGCGGGGATCGCCCACTGGAACACGGAGGCGCTGCCTCCCGGCATGGAGCCGGGGCTGCACGAGACGGCCTTCTGCGCCGCGCCCAACCTGAACGCCCCGGACGAGGAGGACCGCGTGGCCGCGTCGGCAGCTCACGGGTTCATCGCCGACGTCGCGGTGGTCGAGGTCGACCGCGCGACCGGCGAGGTGACCGTCCTCGACTACGCGACCGTCCACGATGCCGGCCGGCTGCTCAACCCGCTGCTCGCGGACGGCCAGGTGCGCGGCGACTTCGCGCACGGTGCCGGTGCGGCGTTGTTCGAGCGCGTCGTCTACGACGAGGACGGGAATCTGCTCACGGGCACGTTCATGGATTACCTCTGCCCGACCGCGCCCGACCTGCCCCCGCTCCAGATCGGCCATCGCGAGACGCCGTCGCCGTTCACGCCGCTGGGCGCGAAGGGGCTCGGCGAGGGCGGCACGATGAGCGTCCCGTGCGCGATCGCCAACGCGGTCGCGGACGCGCTCGGCGTCGAGGACGTCGAGGTGCCGCTGACGCCGGGACGGGTCTGGGAGCTGCTCCGTTGAAACCCGTCTCGTTCCGCTACGAACGGCCCGAATCCGTCCAGGAGGCCGTCGCGTTGCTCGCCGAGCCGGCGACGGGGCCAAGGTGCTCGCCGGGGGGCAGAGCCTGGTGCCGATGCTGAACATGCGGCTCGCCCGTCCGTCCGTTCTCGTCGACGTCAACCGGCTGCCGCTCGGCGAGGTCGCTGCGCGAGAACGGCTCGTGGCGCGTCGGGGCGACCGTGCGCCAGGCAGACCCGCGCCTCGCCGAGATCCCGCTCCTGGCCGAGTGCCTGCCGTACGTCGGCCACTTCGTCACGCGCAATCGCGGCACCGTCGGCGGCTCGATCGCACACGCGGACGCCGCCGCCGAGCTGCCCCTCGCGCTCACCGTGCTCGGCGGCTCGGTCGTGACGAGCGCCGGCCGGAGCATCCCCGCCGAGGAGTTCTTCGTCACCCATTTCACGACTGCGCTCGAGCCCGGCGAGCTGATCGTCGAGACCGTCTGGCCGGCCGCGGAGCCGGGGCTCCGCTACGCGTTCGAGGAGTTCGCGCTCCGGCGCGGCGACTTCGCGCTGTGCATGACAGCCGCGGTCGCCGGGCCGGACGGACTGCGCGTGGCGCTCGGCTCGGTCGTCGACCGGCCGACGCTGATCGAGGTCGACCCGGCCCGCCCGGGCTCGTCCGCCGCCGAGCAGATCGAGCCGTGGGGCACGTTGCACGCCTCGCCGGACTACCTGCGCCAGCTCGTCCGCGTGCTCGTCGACCGCGTCGCGGAGCGCGTCGCGTGATCGAGGTGACCGTCAACGGGCGGCGCTACCGCGAGCAGGTCGAGCCGCGGCTGCTCCTCTCCGACTTCCTGCGCCATACGCTCGGGCTCACCGGAACGCACGTCGGCTGCGAGCACGGCGTCTGCGGCGCCTGCACCGTTCGCCTCGACGGCGTCGCGGTCCGCTCCTGCCTGCTGCTCGCCGTGCAGGCGGACGGCGCCGAGATCCAGACCGTCGAGGGGCTCGCCTGGGGGCCTCTCCAGGAGGCCTTCCGCGCACACCACGCTCTCCAGTGCGGATTCTGCACGCCCGGGATCCTGCTGGCGGCGTCCGACCTGCTCGAGCGCGGCGGCCCGCCCACGCGCGAGGAGATCGTGGACATGCTCTCCGGCCACCTCTGCCGGTGCACCGGCTACGAGCCGATCGTGGAGGCAATCGCGCAGGCGGCGGAGACCCGGTGAACCTCGCGCTCTCGCTGCTCGCCGCGGCCGAGCGCCGACCGGACGCCGAGGCCCTCCCCGGCATCACGTATGGCGAGCTCCGAGAGCGCGCAGCGCGGATCGCCGGCGGGCTCGGGCTCGAGCGCGGCGAGCGGCTCGCCACCGTGCTCGACAACCGCGTCGAGACGGCACTCCTCTACTGGGCGGCGCAGTGGTGCGGCGCGGTCTTCGTCCCGCTCTCGTGGCGGGCCTCGCAGGCCGACCTCGACTACTGCATCGAGGACTGCGGGGCGCGGATCGTCATCCGCGAGGACTCGCCGCTTCCGGACGGGCCCGAGCATCCGGGTGCGCTCGACGTCGACGAGCGCGAGCCGAGCCTGATGCTCTACACGTCCGGCACGACCGGACGGCCGAAGGGCGTTCCCCGGTCGCACCGGGCCGACCGCACCGGCGGCTCGATGCAGGCGCTCCAGCACGGGTACCGCTTCGGGGACCGGACGCTCGGAGTGATGCCGCTCTACCACACGATGGGCATCCATTCGCTGATCACCATGCACCTGATCGGCGGCTGCTTCGTGTCGCAGCCGCGCTGGGATGCAGAGGAGGCGCTGCGTCTGATCCAGGACGAGCGGATCACCTCGCTCTTCCTCGCCCCCACCCTCTTCTACGACCTCGTCCACCACCCGCGCCTGCCCGAGTACGACCTCTCCTCGGTCGAGCTGCTCGGCTACGCCGGGGCGGCGATGACCAGCGCCCTGGTCGAGCGCTGTGTCGAGGTCTTCCGTCCACGCATGTTCGTCAACCACTACGGCTCGACCGAGATCTACGCCTTCAGCTACCAGCGCGACCAGGCGGCCAAGCCGGGCTGTGCCGGACGACCGGCGGTGGGCGTGCGCCTGCGCCTCACCGGGGACGGCGAGATCCTCTGCCACATGAGCTCGACCGAGGCATTCACCGGGTACTGGAACCGACCCGACGCCGACGACAAGGCGATCCGCGACAGCTGGTACCACACGGGCGACGTCGGCCGGCTGGACGAGGACGGCGATCTCTGGATCCTCGGCCGCGTCGACGACATGATCATCTCCGGCGGCGAGAACATCCATCCGCTCGAGGTCGAGGACGTGCTCGCCCGCCACCCGAAGGTCGCGGAGGTCGCGGTCGTGGCGGCGCCCGACGACCGGCTCGGCCAGCGCGTCGTCGCCATCGTCGTCGCCGACGGCGAGCTCACCGCCGAGGAGCTCGACGCCTTCTGTCTCTCCTCGGAAGCCCTCGCACGCTTCAAGCGGCCGCGCGAGTACCGCTTCGTCGAGTCGCTTCCGAAGAGCCCCTCTGGGAAGATCCTGCGACGGCTGCTACGAGAGGAGACACCGGCGAGATGACGGACTACGACGGGTTCAGGGTCGACCGGGACGCCGAGCGCGGCGTCGCGACGGTCACGCTCGACGTGCCCGGGAAGCTCAACCGCGTCACGCTCGCCGCTCGGAGCCAGCTCGCCGCGACCTTCGGTGAGCTCGGCGGCGACGACGCCGTGCGTGCGGTGGTGCTGACCGGGGCCGGCGGGACGTTCACGGCCGGCGGCGACATCGCCTCGTTCCTCACCGCCCCGGTCGACGAGATGTCCAGCCTCGCCTTCAACGTGGCGGCCCCCGAGCGCTGCCCGAAGCCGGTCATCGCGCGGATCGAGGGCTACTGCCTCGGCGTCGGGTTCGAGCTGTCTCTGGCCTGCGACTTCCGCATCTGCTCCGACGACGCGCAGCTCGGCCTGCCGGAGATCGGGCTCGGGATGATCCCGGGCTCGGGCGGGACGCAGCGCCTCGCGAGGCTGATCGGCCTCGGCCGCGCCAAGGACGTGATCATGCGGCGAAAGCGGATTACGGCGGAGGACGCGCTCGCGTGGGGGCTCGTGTCGGAGGTCGTGCCTGCGGCCGAGCTCGACGACGCCGTCGGACGCATGGTCGCCGAGCTGAGCGCGCTCTCGCCGGTCGCCCTGGCCATGGCCAAGCGGGTCCTCAACCAGGTGTACGACAGCCCGCTCCACGTCGGCCTCGAGCTCGAAGGCCTGGCCTACGGCGTGCTCAAGTCGACCGAGCGACTTCCGCGAGGGCATCGAGGCCTTCGTCGAGAAGCGCAAGCCGAGCTTCGAGGGCCGCTAACTCGTCCTCACGGGCCTAGCCCAAGTGACTGTCCCATGGGACAGTCACTGTGACACGGCCAGAAAGGACGAGGCTAGCCGCGTTCCCAGGCGAGGCCGGCGGCGAGCACCGTCTCGTCGTGGGGGGCGATCAGCTGCAGGTTTCCGATCGCGAGGCCGGCCCAGCCGATCAGGTTCACCCAGCGCAGGAACTCGGAGAAGCGCAGCCGCACCTCGAGCTCGTCGGCGTCCTCGGCGGGCAGTTCGCTCGTGTAGCAGGGCGCGACGTAGAGGTCGACCTCGGGCTCGTAGCGCCGCCACTCCTCGAGCGCCCGGTACGCCTCGGCGACCTCGTCCGCCGTCGTCCGCAGCGCGATCTCGAGCTTCGTCCGACACACGTCGGAGTACTCGTCGGCGCGAGCCGGGAACGTCGCCCGGTGCGAGTGGAGCGCCTCGTGGTTGAACAGCGGCCAGGTGTTCGCGGACGGCTCCGGCACCCGGGCCTCGACGACGCGCGCGCCCAGGCGCGCGAGGTCGGCCGCCCAGCCCTCGGCCAGGTCGCTCGCCTCGGTCTCCCGCCCGTCGCCGACCATCGGCGGCTTCCGCAGCAACCCGACCGTCACGCCCTCGAGCCGCGGCTCGGGCACCGGCTTGCCGGTCAGGAGCGACCAGACGAGCGCCACGTCCTCGACGCTCCGCGCCATCGGCCCGAGCGTGTCGAGGGTCGGGCAGAGCGGGAAGACGCCCTCCATGTCGATCGATCCCCAGCGCGGCTTCAGCCCGACGGTCTCGCAGCACGCCGAGGGCAGCCTGATCGAGCAGCCGGTGTCGGTGCCGAGCGCGAGGTCGCACATGTCCGCGGCCAGCGCGGCCGCGTTGCCCGAGCTGGAGCCGCCCGTCGTCCTGCCCGGCGCGGCCGGGTTGTGCACCGTCCCGTAGAACGGGTTCTGACCCATCACCGCCCACGCGAACTCGGGGAGGTTCGCCTTGCCGACGAGCACCGCGCCGGCATCGAGCAGCCGCTGCACCGCAGGCGCAGTCCGATCGGGCACGTGGTCGGCGTAGATCTGCGAGCCGTATGTCGTCCGGATCCCGGCCGTGTCGATCAGGTCCTTGACGAGCAGCCGCCGGCCGGCCAGCGGCCCGGGCCGCGGGTCGGGATCGGGCTCGACGCGCGTGATCAGCGCGTTGTAGGGATCCAGGCTCACGACGGCACCACCGCGACCGCCTCGACCTCGAGCAGGAACTCCGGGAGGACGAGCTTGCTCACCTCGACCAGCGTGCTGGCCGGCCGTGCCTCTCCGAAGAACTCCTGCCGGACCGGGTTGATCCGCGCCCGGTCATCGATGTCGACGAGGTAGAGCGTCACCTTGACGACGTCGGCAGGCGAGGCTCCGGCGGCGTCCAGCACGTGCGCGATGTTCGCGAACACCTGCCGCGCCTGTGCGACGACGTCCCCCTCGCCCACCACGCTGCCGTGCTCGTCGATCGACACGCAGCCCGAGATGAACAGGAGATCGCCGGCCCGCACGGCGTCCGTGTAATGCGAGAACGGCTCGGGCAGGCCTTCGACGCGGTACTCCCGGCGGGCGGTCACGGTTACCCGGCCAGGTGCGCCCGGAGGCCTTCGAGCCCGCCCTTGAACACCTCGGTGGCGAAGAACTCCTCCCAGTGCGCGATCTTGTCGGGCTCGGTGTCGAACGTCGTCCACCACTCGACGAAGCTCTGATTCGTGTCCGTGAGGGGGACGACGTGGATCGTCGCGAGGTAGTTCTCGACACCCGCAAACGGGTGCTTCTGGAAGTCGTACGTGTAGAAGCGCTCCACGTCGGAGTGCGCGAGCAGCTTCTCCCGCAGGTTCTCGCCGTTCGCCAGCGTGAAGTTGCGTACGCCGCCGACCTGGTCGCCGGACTTGCCCTCCTCGATCTCGCTCGTCGGCACGAACGTCGCGTGCCAGGTTGCCAGCCCGTTGAAGTCCCGGACGACCGCCCACACCTCGTCCGCCGGCGCGTCGATGACCGTCGACCAGTACGCCTTCGCCATCTCTCCCTCCTTGTCGCGGGACGTAAGCCTATGCCCGTGACGCCGCGCGTATCTCGGAGATCGTCTGCCGCGGGTGGATCGCCTCGGGATCGACCCGCAGGTCGAGGACGGCCGGCTTGCCCGACGCGACCGCCCGCTCGAACGCAGCCTCGACGTCCGCGGTGCGCTCGACCGTCTCGGCGTGGCAGCCGAAGCTGCGTGCGAACTCGGCGAAGTCCGGGTTGACGAGGTCGGTGCCGACGACGCGGCCGGGGTAGAGACGCTCCTGGTGCATGCGGATCGTCCCGTACATGCCGTTGTCGACCACGAGCACGATCACGGCGAGCCCGTACTGGACGGCCGTGGCCAGCTCGGACGCGCTCATCATGAAGTCGCCGTCGCCGGCGATGCAGACCGCGACCCGCTCCGGATCGAGCACCTTCGCGGTCAGCGCGGCCGGCAGCCCGTAGCCCATCGCGCCGGCCCGCGGCGCGAGCTGCGTCGGGTAGCGCGAGAACTCGTAGAAACGGTGCACCCAGACGGTGAAGTTCCCGGCGCCGACCGTGAGAACGGCATCGCCCGGCAGACGGGCCTGCAGGAAGGACATCACCTCGCCGAGATCGAGATCGCCGGGGAGCGGGTTGCGCGTGAGGCTCGCCAGGTAGTCCGCGCGGGCGGCCTCCGACCAGGCGGCCCAGCGGGAGGGGTCGACCGGCCCGATCCGCGTCAGCGCCGCGGCCAGCTGCGGCAGCGCCGCGACGATCGGGAGCTCGGGCTCGTAGACGCGGCCGAGCTCGTCGGGGTCGGGATGCGCGTGCACGAGCGTCTGATGCGGCCGCGGCGCCTCGAGCAGCGTGTAGCCGCGCGTCGTCACCTCGCCGAGACGGCCACCGAGCGCCAGGATCAGGTCGGCGTCCTCGACGCGCCGCGCGAGCTTCGGGTCCATGCCCAGAGTCAGATGGCCGGCGTAGACGTCGGAGCGGTTGTCGACGTAGTCCTGACAGCGGAACGAGGCCGCGACGGGAATCCGGCTCGCCTCGCAGAACGCGAGCACGTCGACGGACGTCTGCGGCGTCCAGCCGCCCTCGCCGACGATCGCGAGCGGTCGCTCCGCCGCGCGCGAGCAGCTCGCACAGCCGCGCCAGGTCGTCGTCGCCCGGCGCCGGATGCGCGATGTGCGCCGGAGCCCCGTCGGGCGCGTCGGTCTCCTCGAACAGCACGTCCTCGGGGAGCGCGATCACGACCGGGCCCGGCCGTCCGCTCGTCGCGACGGCGAACGCACGTGCGAAGAGCTCGGGGAGCCGGTCGGCCGACTCCGCCTCGACGACCCACTTGGCCAGGCCGAGCCCGCCGAAGGCGTGCGGGTAGTCGAGCTCCTGAAACGCGTCCCGGCCGAGGAACGCGCGCGGCGCCTGGCCGACGAGCAGGATCATCGGCGTCGAGTCCTGCGAGGCGACGTGGACGCCGACGCTCGCGTGCGTCGCGCCCGGCCCGCGGGTGACGAGGCAGACGCCGGGCCGGCCGGTGAGCTTGCCGTACGCCTCGGCCATGTTCGCCGCCGCCGCCTCGTGGCGGCACGAGATCAGCCGGATGTCCGCGTCGTGAAGCGCGTCGAGGATCGCGAGGTAGCTCTCCCCCGGCACGCAGAACGCGTGCTCGACGCCGTGCAGCTCCAGCTGGTCGACGAGGACCTGTCCGCCGGTGCGGGTCACCGGTGGCCAGTCCGGTGTCGGTTTCGTTCCTCTGGCGCGCGAGGTGCAAGCGAGGCAAGGACGCAGGGAGCGCTCATATCGGAAGATATGGGTGCGACTGAGGACGCCGCATCGCGCCGCAGATCGCGTGCCAGAGGACCCTAAGCGGCGCCGGGCGGGCCACTTAAAGCGGCTGCTCGAGGTAGATCCGCGCCCGCTGGAGCTTCGGCTTCTCCTCGTCGGCGGGATCGACGTAGCGGATCGTCCGCTGCCCCTCGAGCTCGCCGGGCACGAGCATGACCCGCACGAACGCCGTCTCCTCGTCGGGCGACGCCTCCGCGAAGACGGGCTCCGGGCCGCTCTCGTACCACCACTCGAGCGGCCCGTACTCGTGCGACTCCCCGCCCGAGTCGATGCGGATGCGGCCTTTCAGGAGAAAACGGATCCCCGGCCCGGGATGCGTGTGCCGGTAGGCGACACCGCCGGGCGGAAAGTCGACGCGATCGCAACGGATCAGCCAGTCGCCATCCGGGCGCTCGTCGATCTCCCAGACGATCGCGGAGCCGTCGACGCGGGCGGCGCCGACGTGCGCCTCGTCGCGCTCGAGGTCGTAGACGACTCGCGGACCGGCCTGTGTCTCGACCCCGTCCGGGCAGAGCGTGACCCTCAATGGAAGTACTGCCCGCCGTCGATCACCATCGTCTGGCCGGTGACGAAGTCGGCGCCGGGGCCGCACAGGAACACCACCGCCCCGACGACGTCCTCGGGCACCTGGTCGCGCTGCAGCGTCCGTGCCGAGACGGACGCGTCGCGCAGCTTCTCCACCACCTCCGGATTGGCCATGACCCCGTCGGACATGGTGAAACCGGGCGCGACGCAGTTGACGTAGATCGCAGTCCTTGCCGAGCTCCTTCGCCAGCGCGCGCGTGAAGGCGACGATGGCGCCCTTGCTCGTCACGTAGTGGAGCAGGAACGGCACGCCGCGAAACGGCGTCCCCGAGGAGATGTTGACGATCTTGCCGCCGCCCCGTTCGCGCATCACCGGCACGACGGCGCGGCAGGTCAGGAACATCGAGGCGACGTTGACGTCCATCACCTGCCGCCATTCGTCCGGCGGGATCTCGGTGAACGGGCGCATCGCCAGCGACGCGTAGAGGCCGGCGTTGTTGACGAGGATGTCGACACCGCCGTGGCGGTCGACCGTCTCGCGGACCATCGCGTCGACGTCGGCCTCGCTCGACACGTCCGCCCGGATGCCTCCCTCCGGCGGGTTCAGGTCCGCGATCACCACCGTCGCACCCTCACGCCCGAGCCCGTCGGCGATCGCGCGGCCGATTCCCTGCGCGCCGCCGGTGACGAGGGCGATCTTGCCCTCCAGCGAGCCGCTCATCAGCGGATCGGCGAGAACGAGGTCGGCACCATGATCCGGTTCCACTGCGTGTGGAGGAGCGGCTGCAGCCGGGCGAGGAACGACTTCCAGCGCTCGTCGGCCTGAAGCTCGGCGCGGCGGCGCTCGCGCTCGCCGTAGCTCTCGTATCCCCACAGGCTGACGACGGACGAGAGCTCGCCGACGTCGACCGTGAACCAGCCGAGCAGGTTGCCGAGGTGCTCCTGCTGGAGGGCGATTCCTTCCTGGTCGTACAGCTTCACGACCTCGGGCAGCTTGCCCGTGATCACGTGGTAGGTGCGCTCCTCGACGATCACTCGACCGATTCTATGAATGCGCCATACTGCCGTGCGTGGGCCTCGGCGATCATCTCGCGCCCGTCCTCAGCGACACGCTCGGCGGGCAGTTCGAGAAGAAGCCCTGGACGATCGAGCACCGGCGGAAGCTGCTCGCGCCCGCCGAGGGCCGCGTGCTCGAGATCGGCGCCGGCACCGGATTCAACCTCCCGCACTATCCGGAGGGGGTCACCGAGCTGGTCGTCACGGACCGGCTCGACGGCATGCTCAGGCGTGCGCAGAAGCGGGCGGCGAAGGCCGGTCGGAAGATCGAGGCGGAGCGGGTCACGGGCGAGTCGCTCCCCTACGAGGACGACTCGTTCGACACGGTCGTCGCCTCGCTCGTCCTCTGCTCCGTCGACGACCAGGACCGGGTGCTGGCCGAGATCGGTCGTGTGCTGAAGCCCGGCGGCAAGTACCTGTTCATGGAGCACGTACGGTCCGAGGACCCGGCGCTCGCACGCCGGCAGGATCGCTACGAGGGCCTGTGGAAGGCCGTGTGCTTCGGCTGCCACCCGAACCGCGACACCTTGCCGCTCATCCAGGCGGCGTTCGAGGTCGAGGAGGTCGAGCGCGGCGACTTGCCGGCCGGCGCACCGAAGATCGTCAGGCCGTTCGTGCTCGGCCGCGCCGTCGCCTCCTAGAGACCGGCCACCACGATAATCGGCGGGGTGCAGCAGGCCGAGCGGATCCAGCGTTACCTGCGCGAGACCGCCCGCGGCTTCTACGACGCCGTGCCGGTGCCTCCGTTCACGGCCTTCTTCAACCCGAGAGATCCGCTCCGCTACCTGAACTACGCGATTCCCGACCGGCCGGCGAGCGGCGACCTGCACGAGCCGCTCACGCAGTTGCGCGCAGTGTTCCGGGAGCGGGAGCGGCTGCCCCGGCTCGAGTACGTCGAGGGATTCGCGCCCGAGCTCGCCGCCGCGCTCGAGGCGGCCGGGTTCGAGCTCGAGCTCCGGGCGCCGCTGATGACCTGCCCCGAGGCCGCGCTCACGGAGCCGGCCGCCGTCCCCGGTCTCGAGATCGTGCCGGCGACCAGCGACGTCCGCGGCTATCTCACCGTCGGACGACGGGCGTTCGGGTCGGGAGAAGAGCCGGAGGCGCCGGACGAGGAGGTGGACGCATGGCGTGCCCGACGTAGCGGCGAGGGCGTGTCGCTGCTCGGCCTGCTCGACGGCGAACCGATCGCCGTCTCGGCCGCGACCCCGCCGCTCGACGGCCTCTCCGAGGTCGCGGGCATCGGCGTCCTCGAGCACGCCCGCAACCTCGGCATCGGCGCCGCAATGACCGCGGCCGCCGCCCGCAAGGCCGTCGCGGGCGGAGCCGAGCTCGCCTTCCTGTCCCCCGGCTCGGAGAGCGCGCAATCCGTCTACGAGCGAGTCGGCTTCCGCCCCGCCGAGACGTCGCTCTACTACGCGGACCCGGAGTGATGTCGATTTCCGTCTCCCCGTTCGTCCTCGAGACGTACCCGACCCGAAGGAGGAAGTCGTGCAGTACATGCTTCTGATCTACACCGCCGAGGAGGCGTGGGCCGCGATGAGCGACGAGGAGCGCGAAGCCGTCTACGGCGACTACTTCACGTTCACCAACGCGATCCGCGAGAGCGGGAACTTCGTCGACGGCGCCCCGCTGCAGCCGACCAGCACCGCGACGGCAGTGAGGGTTCGCAGCGGCGAGCAGCTCGTCACCGACGGGCCGTTCGCCGAGACGAAGGAGCAACTCGGTAGCTACTACCGACTGTCGAGCAAAGGTCTGCCCGTACTTGGTGGGTCCGATGCCGGGGTTGTCGATTTCGCAACTGTCCGTTCGTCCTAGAGACACAACCCGCACCCAAGGAGGCGACAAGGAAGTACGCGCTGCTGATCCATAGCTCGGAGAATGGTTGGGAGAGCCTCAGCGAGGACGAGAGGACGGCGATCTATGGCGAGTACATGAAGATCTCGGAGACGCCGGGGATCGTGGGGGTGAAGAGCTGCAGTCGGGTGAAACGGCGTCCACCATCCGCGTCGAGAACGGGCGGACGCTGATCACGGATGGGCCGTTCGCCGAGACGAAAGAGGTGCTAGGCGGCTTCTTCATGTTGGAGGCCGACCACCTCGACGCTGCCATCGAGGTCGCAGCACGGATCCCGGCTGCCCGAATGGGCGGTGCAGTCGAGGTGCGCCCGGTAGTGCAACGGTAGAGACGGCAGCTACTGACCAGGCCTACGGGCCGAAGTCTTGATGGCGACCAGGATCGCCGCAGCGATGGCTTGCGGTGATCCGGTTGCCCGCTAGAGGCTTGATGTGATTTAGCGGCCGTCGTAGGCGGCGAGGGCGCGTGCGGGGCGGCCGGTGAGGGTGTTGAGCAGGATTCCGATGGTGAGGGCGAGGATGCGCTGTGCGATCCGGAGGGTGAGACCGGAGGGCGTTCTTGCCAGGTGTTGTTCGAGTCGCATCTGGCCTTTGAGGTTGGCGAAGACGCTCTCGATCACCAGCCGGGTTGAGGCGAGCGCATGCTCTCGGCCGAGGTTGGCGGCGGTGCGGGTCTTGTCAGGGGTGAGCAGGGTGACGCCGTCGGCGGCGAGCCGTTCGCGATAGGCGCGACCCCAGAGGCCCTTGTCGGCGATCACGATCTCGGCCGGGTTGCCGGTCAAGAGGTCGGCGAGCGGCTCGTACTCCTTCTCGTTGGCAGGCACGATCGTGTAGCCGAGCGGCAGCCCGCGCTCGTCGGTCAAGAGCACGAGCCGCACGCCCCAGATGAAGCGGTGTTGCGAGCGTGCATAGCCGTAGCGGGCGAAGCCGGCGAAGCCGCTTCGCTGCTGGCAGCCAGCGTAATTGGCGACGGCGAGCTGGCTACCGTCGGCGAGACGAACACCGCCCATGTCGAGCCAGCGGGCGAGCCGCTGCTGCACGATCGAGATCAGTCCGACCAGGCCGCGTAGCCGACGGTTGTACTGCGACTGCTCCGGAAGATGCGGAAACCAGCCCGGCAACACCCGCTCGATCAGGCCGAGAAACTGCCGATCAGAGCTGATCCCGATCGCAGCCTGCGCGACCGCCAACGCCACCAGTTCGGCGTCACTGGTCAGCGCCGGCCGACCCAAAGCAGGGACCCGATACTCGTCAGCGAAGACAAAGCCTGCAACAACAAGGGCTTCCAGATCCGTCATCTCGAGCTCCGATCTCGAGGGGACACAGGTCTGGAAGCCCTTCGTCCTCGCCGGGCGGGTCCCTGCCAACCCACACGACTTTCACATCAAGCCTCTAGTTGCCGGACTCTTGCACGTCTAGAGCGGTCTTGGGTTTCGGCAGCTAGAGGCTCGATGTGAGATCGGGGGCCGGGCGGTCGTCACCGAACCCGCTGCTCGTCTCCGAGACGGACTGCGTAGCTACGTCTTCTTAGCCGCCAACCACGTGATGAAGCTCGTAGAACCCCTCTCTCGTCGGGATGGTAAAGGCACCCGGATTCGGGAACGCATCTGGGCCTTGCTCGATCAACGGCTGCACGCGCTCAGCGAGGAACCGCTCCGCCTGCTCGCGAGTCTCCCACACGTCGAAAATCCGGAACACACCGGCCTCGTCGTCGAAACCGGCGGTGTGCGCGATCAGCCCCTCGAAGGGCCCGTCACCAACCTTGTCGGCAACGAAGTCGTAGTTCTGGGTCGAGCGATCCGCGATAGCGAACTCCTGAACGTAGGCAACTGCCATCGATTCCCTCCTCCGGACGGTTTTGCCAATCATACGTCCGCCGCACGAGTGCCTCTGGGCCACCCGCGATGTCCTGGCTGACTGGGCGGGCTACTCTCGCGGGCGGGCTTTCCGTACGACAACCAGCTAGTTGCCGGACTTTTGCGCGATCACTCTGCCACGATCTCTCGTGGGGTCACGGAAGCAGCTGCGGGTCGAATAGAGGAGCAGCCTGTCTCCTTTTCGCACAGCTCTCGCGTCCGAGTTGCGCGCGATCACACGAGAGGTGACTCGGGTAGCTGCTACCGGTTGTCGAGTAAAGCCTGCCCTCCCAGTGGTGTCACCGGCTGTTGTCTTTCACGGACACGCTCGATGGGTCCGCAAGTAGATGCCGAAGCGTGCCCGGAGCCGTTAGCGGTCGATCCGGTCCAGCCCGCCGGGAGCCGAAGCCACTGTCACCCGTTCGAAAAGCCGTTTTGGTGACCGGGTAGGCGCGGGAGAGATCGGTCGTTTAAGCTGTGTTTGGTCGTGCTGCGAACGGCTTTGATCGCTGTTCTTGTGGTTGGGCTTACAGTTTTGACCACCGGGTGCGGTCAGGGCGCGGGTGGATCGGCTAGTCGTACCGGCGCGATTCTTTTCGACAGCGACCGGGGTGGGAGCGGGGGCGTCTACGTAACCGATCTCAGCGGGAGGGTTCTCCGGCGCGTCTTTACCGACGTGTCGGGTTCCGCTTCGCATAGTGGGCTGGCGCCAGGCTGGTCTCCAGACGGAAGACGGATCGCGTTCTATTCGGGCTCTCTGGCGATCTCGGTCTTCGACACTCGCACCGGCCGGGTGCGCCGCGTCACATCGGACGCGAACAACTACGACGGCTTCTCCTGGTCGCCTGACGGCAAGCGACTCGTCTTCATCGGCGATTCTTGCGGCCTCTGCACCTTGAACAGCGATGGCAGTGGCGTGCGGACCGTCCTACCGAATCAGCCGGAGTCGGGCTCCCTTGACTATCCGGCCTGGTCGCCGGACGGGACGCAGATCGCATACGTCCACGTGGGCGAAGCATCGGTGAATGACCTTTACGTGACGAGTCCGGACGGTCGGGAAACCAGGCAGTTCGCTGCTCACATGGCCTATCGGCCGCCTGTTTGGTCACCGGATGGACGCAAGCTCGCCTACGTCGTGGAAACGGACAATCACCTAAGCCGGCACCTGTACGTGGTGGATGTCAAGAGCGGCCGTCAGAAGAAGCTCGAGAGCCTGCCAGGCTTCAACCTGGGATTCGCGTGGGCGCCCGACAGCAAGGAGATCGTTCTTTCCGGTGACGTTCGCGGAACGTTCCTGGTCCGCCCGGACGGCAGCGGCCTTCACCGCATCGCCCGTGGCGGTCTGGGGGGGTTCTCCTGGTCGCCCGACGGGAAGCAAATCTTGTTTGCGAAGGGAACCCCGAGCAACGTCTGGGTCATGAACGCCGACGGGACGCATGCCCGTCGGCTCGGGATCGGTTTGCCGTTTGCAGGCGACAACGCCGACGCGACCTGGAATCCAGTTGGACTACCGGCAGGATCGGTCGTCGGCACACCCATCGATGTGGCAGCGCTCCGCCGTGCCCGGGCTAGGCCGCTCGTCGTCCTCTCGCCTGCCACCGGCAAGATCGCTGCGGCTGCCCCTGCTTTCGCTCCGGCTGACGCCAGCGTCTCGACGATTGTTGCCGACGGGCACGGCGGCTGGTGGATTGCCGGGGACTTCACGGAGGCGGGTGGCTTTCGCTGTCGGAATCTCGTCCACCTGTTGTCCGATTTCAAGATCGACCGGAAGTGGTGTCTGCGCTCGAACGGCCGGATCGATGGCATGACCGTGAGCGGCACCACACTGTTCGTCAGCGGCGACTTCAGCCGTGTCGGCGGCCTCCGACGGAGGTACTTGGCGGCGATTGACGCCCTCACCGGAAGAGTGCTGCCGTGGAATCCGCACCCAGAACAGCTACGTCTGGAGTACGGGTGTCCAGGGCTCGACGCTCTACGTCGCCGGATCCTTCGGCCACCTCGGCGGCCAGCCGCGATCCCGCCTCGGTGCGGTTGACACCCGAACCGGCGCGGCGACGGCATGGAACCCGAGCCCCGACGCGGACATCCATGGCGACAGCATCCACTCGATGGTGGTGGCCGGGCGTGTCGTCTTCGTGGACGGCTGGTTCAGCCACGTCGGCGGAGCCGCCCGCGGTGGTTTCGCCGCGCTGGATGCCAAAACGGGGAAGGCAACGCCGTTTCGCCTCGCTGTGGGTAACCCGATCGTCGCGAATGGAAGGCTCTACGGAGAGTTGAGCGCGTGGGCCGCCGTCGACCTGCCGAGCCTCACACGCGACAAAGGCTGGAAGCCACGAGTCAAACCTGATTGGGGAATCCTTTCCGCCGATAATCGCTCCGTGTACTTCGAGACTGCCACCTACGGAAACCACTCCAAAGACCAGGTCATTGCACTCGATGCCACGACCGGGGCAGTGCGATGGCGCTCCCCTATCTTCTCGCGACCAGTAGGCCCCGGACTGCACGTCACCGTCGGATCCTCGCCCTCCTACGTGCTGATCGGCGGCAACTTCCAACACGTCCAAGGCTGACACCCGCCATCCCCCGGAAGTCACGCGCCGCGCCATGTCGTCGACCCCGCCCAACCTCGCAAAGGAGTCACCTCCTCGCCCAATAAGGCGACCGTGACCCTCACAATGGCTTGATCTGGTCCCCGTTTTCTGGTCTTGGTTCGTGAGAATCGAGGCTTTCAGGAAAGGGGATGTGTGGTGCCGAGGTCGTATGCGCCGGAGTTCCGCCGGCGGGTCGTTGAGCTTGTCCGGTCGGGCCGGGCGGTCAGTGTGGTGGCGGCCGAGACCGGGGTGAGCGAGGCAACGGTGTATCGCTGGCGGACCCAAGACCAGGTTGATCGGGGCGAGCGCCCTGGGTTGTCGAGCAGCGAGCGATCGGAGCTCGCTGTGGCGCAGCGCAGGATCCGGGAGCTCGAGACCGAGCTGGAGATCACCAAGAGAGCTTCGGCGCTGTTCGCGGAGGGCGAGGTGCGCCCAAAAGGAAGTTCCCGGTGATCGCTTTCCTGGCCGGGCAGGGCTACGACGTCAAACGCTGCTGCCGGATCCTTGGCGTCGCGTCGTCAGGCTACTTCAGCTGGCGACGACGGCCACCCTCGCCGTCTGAGCTTCGCCGGGAGTGGCTGCGCGCGCTGATCAACCAGATCCACACCGACTCGCGGGGTGCGTACGGCTATCGCCGGATCCGCGCGGAGCTGCGTCTTGGCCGGCAGATCGTTGTCTCGAACAAGCTCGTGTACAAGCTGATGGCCGAGGACCGGCTGCAGGGGCTGCCGACCCGCAAGCAGCGCAAGAGCTTCGTCAACGTCGCGACCTCAGAGGACCTTGTGTGCCGGGACTTCAACCGCGATCGCCCCAACCAGCTCTGGCTCACTGACATCACCGAGCACCCGACCAGGGAGGGGAGGGTCTACTGCTGCGTCGTGCTTGATGCGCACTCCCGCAGGGTCGTCGGCTGGTCGATCGATAGCCATCAGGCCTCGTCGTTGGTCACCAATGCGCTCCAGATGGCGATCAGCAACCGGACTCCGCCAGCTGGGACTGTGATCCATAGCGATCACGGATCCCAATTCACCTCCTGGGCGTTCAGCGAACGCGTCCGCCAGGCGGGCCTGGTGCCATCGATGGGCACCGTCGGTGACGCCTACGACAACGCCCTGATCGAGGCCTTCTGGGCTCGCCTCCAGACCGAGCTCCTCAACCGCAAGAATTGGAAGACCAGGATCGAGCTCAGCACTGCCCTCTTCGACTACCTCGAGATCTTCCACAACCGAAACCGTCGCCACAGCTCACTCGGGATGCTCACGCCGATCGAATATGAAAAGGTCAACAACCAAACTGCAAACGCCGCCTGACTCTCACACGCCGAGTCCAGCAGACAGGGGCCAGACCGGCTGGACCAGTTTCAGGGGGTAAGGTCAGGGCCGAGAACGTTGACGGCAAAGAGCCGAGAGTGAAGTACCTCCTCGATCACACCGACCACGTAGGGGCCGATTGGACGCAGATCCGCCTTGCGAACACCAGGCACGAAGGTCTTCCTCGACTGCCCCAGCCGGGTAGCTGCTACCGGTTGTCGAGTAAAGCCTGCCCGCCTATCTGACGGCCAGCCAAGCGTCAAACGGCTGCGTAAGCTGCGCTACCCGGACTTGCCAGGCTCGATGGTGAGGGCAGCGCTCACCTTGCTTGAGCCATCGACTCGGATGAGCCCCCTACCTGGGAAGTCGATGTGCCCGGGGCCTGTTAGTCAGCACGCTGATTAGTCAGCACGCTGAGGGGCCAAAGAGATCGAGGGCGAACTGCGTGTTCCGGTAACAGGACATAAGAACTCTCGATCGAGGCTCTCTTAGCCGCAATCGCAGCCGATCATCAACCAATGAGGTCGCGTCTGGTCAAGCTCGGGCTGGTCTGGCTGGTCGTTGAGGTGGTCGCGACCGTCATAGTGATCCTCGTCGGCCGGACGCTCATCCTCTAGTCCATGTCTGGTCTGCTAGTCCATGTCTGGCGGACGGTGCTGTTGCTCGTTACCGGCTAGGCGCTCGACGCCTTGAGAGAGGCTCCCGCCAGGAGTTTGTCGGAATTGTCGGGCGAACTTCCCTCAACCGGGGGACAGATTCATCCGAGTCAGTGATGGCACCTGCCCGGGTCTGGGGCGATCCTTTGGGTGGAAGCCGATTCTCGGAGCGGCACCGGGGAGGAAGCCATCGCGCGACAGGGGAGGTTGCCCGTGCCCGTCCAGCCCAAAGTCAAGGCACCGTTTCGCCGCCGGTTCTGCAGGGATCAGCGTGGGCAGGTGTTCGCGCTTGCTGCGATCTCGATGGTTGGTCTGCTCGCAATGGCTGCGTTTGTGGTTGATGTGAGCCGGTTTTATGTGGGGCATCGTCAGTTGCAGGCGTCGTCGGATGCGGTGGCGACTTCGGTTGCGGATCAGTTGTCGGCTGTGAAGCAGGGCACGACGACGTTGGCGGCGGTGGAGGCGAATGCGACTACGTATGGTGCCGCGCCGGGTCAGAAGAATGCTGGTGCGGAGTTGAATGGAGTGTCGCTGACGTTCACTCCGAAGTGCCTGACGGTGCATGGGAGTGTGCCGGTGTGGTGTTCGAATAGCACTCCGAACGCGATCGTGATCACGCAGTCTGCGACGGTTAACACGGTGTTCGCGAAGGTGGTCGGGATCAACTCGGCGTCGGTCTCGGCCACGGCGACTGCGAGCATGGGTGGTGGTAAGCCGATTCCGGCGCACATCGTGATCGTGCTCGATCGGACCGGGTCGATGGGCGCGGCGTGTACGGCGGGTGGCACCAAGATCCAGTGCGCCCAGGCCGGCATCGACGCGTTCCTGACCGGCCTCGACCCGTCTGTTGACAAGGTGGGGTTGGTGGTGTTCTCGCCGGCGTCGAACGCGGGGACGGTGTGCAGCACGCCGCCGAACAACAACGGTTGGTTCGATCAGACCGCCCCGGCGCCGCTGTGGACGCTTGTGCCCTTGTCGACTGATTACAAGGCGTCGTACACGTCGCCGTTGAACACGAGTTCGAGCCTGTACACGACTGTGCATTGCATCAGGGCGGGCGGCTCGACAGCGTATGCGACTGCGGCGGGTTCTACCTCGTCGAGGCCGAGAACGTGGACGAGGCGATCGAGATCGCCGCCCGGATCCCGGGCGCACGCTACGGCACGATCGAGGTGCGGCCCGTGCTGCCGATGGGCGCGGAGGCCGCCTCCGCTTGAGCGTGGTCGAAGACGTCTTCCGTGAGCACTGGGGGCGCGCGGTCGCCGCGCTCGTCCGGGCCACGGGAGACGTCGATCTCGCCGAGGACGCCGTCCAGGAAGCGTTCGCGATCGCCGTCGAGCGCTGGCCGCAGGACGGCGTTCCGGCGAGCCCGCTCGGGTGGATCGTGACCACGGCCCGCAACCGCGCCATCGACCGCCTCAGGCGCGAGCGCACGCTCGCGGGGAAGCTGCCGGAGGTGGAGCGGCTCGCCGGGGCCGGGGAAGACGACCCGGAGGAGGACGAGGTGGAGAGCACGATCCCCGACGAGCGGCTCGAGCTGATCTTCACGTGCTGTCATCCGGCGCTCTCGCGCGAAGCACAGGTGGCGTTGACGCTCCGGCTGCTGGGAGGCCTGACCACCGACGAGATCGCGCGGGCCTTCCTGACCGGCGAGCCGACGATGGCCCAGCGGCTCGTGCGCGCGAAGCAGAAGATCCGGGTGGCCGGCATCCCGTTCCGGGTGCCGCCCGACCACCTCCTGCCGGATCGGCTGGCGGCGGTGCTCGCCGTCGTCTATCTCATCTTCAACGAGGGCTACACGCGCGTCCGGCAAGACCTCTGCGCCGAGGCGATCCGGCTCGGGCGGATGCTCGCGGCCCTGATGCCGGACGAGCCGGAGGCGCTCGGGCTGCTCGCGCTGATGCTGCTGCACGACTCGCGGCGTGAGACCCGGGTCGACGCGGGCGGCTCGCTCGTGCTGCTCGAGGATCAGGACCGCTCGCTCTGGGACGCGGCCTCGATCGTCGAGGGGCGGGAGCTCGTCGAACGGGCGCTGAGGTTGCGGCGGGTCGGCCCGTACCAGCTCCAGGCCGCGATCGCCGCGTTGCATGCGGCATCGGAGCGCGACACCGACTGGCCGCAGATCGTGGCGCTGTACGGCGAGCTGGCGCGGCTCGTGCCCTCGCCCGTCGTCGAGCTGAACCGCGCCGCGGCGGTGGCGATGGCGGATGGGCCGGAGCGGGGCCTGGAGCAGATCGACCGGATCGAGGGGCTGGACGGCTACGTGTCGTTCCACGCTGCACGGGCCGACCTCCTGCGCCGCCTCGATCGCAACGACGAGGCGGCGGCAGCCTACGAGCGTGCGCTCGCGCTTGCCCCCGAAGGGCCCGAGCGCGTCTTCCTCGCCGGCCGCCTCAACGAGATGCGCCACGTCTCTCCGGGCCATGTCTGAGGGACAGTCCCTGCCACAGAAGTGTGACGGTCCGTCCACAGCCGGCTGCGCCGGACAGCGATAATCCGGGCGTGCCCGATGCCGACCCGCAGTTCGTCCGCTTCGAGGACGTCAAGGCGTTCGAGCTCGCCGCGGGCGTCAACGGGCGGCCGCTGTTCGGCAGCGGCGCGATGATCAACCTGATCGAGTTCGAGCCGGGCGCGGTCGTGCCGCTCCACAGCCATCCGCACGAGCAGCTCGGCATCGTCCTGCGCGGCATGCAGGCGCTCGTCGTCGACGGCGAGCCGCACGAGCTCGGGCCGATGGAGGGCTACGTCCTGCCCAGCGGCGTCGAGCACTCGGCGTACTGCGGCCCGGACGGAGCGCTCGTGATCGACATCTTCCAGCCGGTGCGCGAGGACTATCGCGACCGCTGGCACGCGTTGCCGTAGCGCTAGAGCACGCCGAAGCGCTCGTACGCCTCGCTCGGCGGCATGCCCCCGGCCACGGCGGCGCGGAACTCGCTCTCCTTCGCGGCCTTCTCGCGCGCGGCTGCGACAACCGCCTCCTCGACGTCACCGGGAACGACCACCACGCCGTCCTCGTCCGCCGACGATCAGCGCACCCGGCTCGACGAGCACGCCGTCGATCTCGACGGGCTCGCCGTGGCCGACGACCTCCAGCCGGCCGTCGAGGTCGTACGGCACCGTCCCGCACCCGAAGAGCGCAAACCCGAGCCCGCGCACCTCCGGCAGGTCGCGGACGTAGCCCTCGCACAGGGCGCCGGCGGCGCCCCGCGCCAGGCACGCGGTCGCCATCAGCTCCCCGAAGAGGGCCGCATCCTTCGCTCGTCCTCCGGGGATGACGACGACGGCTGCGGCCGGCACCGCGTCGAGCGCCTGCAGCAGACCTCGGTACGGATGCTCGGACGGCCCATCGACCCGCTCGAGCACGAGCGGGAACGCGCGACCCTCGACCCGTGACCCGCTGAGCGGGACGATGTCCGGCCCCAGGCACTGGCGGCGGCGCCCCGCGCGATCGAGTGCATCTGAGAGCAGCGAGGTTCGGAGCTCCACGATGTGCCATCATCGCGCACCGTGTCGTTCTGGAACGTCCCCGACCGGTTCAACTTCACCCGCGACGTGGTCGAGCGGCGCACGGGGCCGGCGATGACCTTCGTCTCCGGCGAGGGCTCGCGTCGCGAGGTGAGCTTCGACGAGCTGAGCGCCCGGACGGCGCAGTGGACGAACCGGCTCGCCCGGGCCGGCGTCGAGCAGGGCGACCGGGTGCTCGTCCTCGTCGGCAAGACGCCGGAGTGGAGCCCGATCATGCTCGCGCTGCTCAAGCTCGGCGCCGTCTCGATCCCCTCCTCGGAGATGCTCCGCAACAAGGATCTCGCCTTCCGGATCGGTCACGCCGGCGCGCGCCTGATCGTCGCCGACCGGACCGCCGAGGCCGAGGTCACCGGCCTCGAGGCGGACGTCCTCTACACCGACGCCGCGGCTCTCGACGAGGAGGCGGACCGCGCGCCCACCGCCGACACGGCTGCGACGGACACCGCCTTCATCCTCTACACGTCCGGGACGACCAAGGACCCGAAAGGCGTCGTCCATACGCACGCCTACTGCTTCGCCAAGCGCATGCAGGCCGAGCGGTGGTTCACGGCGCGGCCCGGCGACCTGGCCTGGTGCACGGCCGCGACCGGTTGGGCGAAGTCGATCTGGAACGTCTTGCTCGGCCCGTGGAGCGCCGGCGCCTCGATCGTGCTGCACGAGGGAGCGTTCGATCCCGAGGAGCGCTTCCGGCTGATCGCCGATCTGGGCGTGACGGTCCTCTGCCAGGCACCGACCGAGTACCGGCTGATGGCGAAGCTCGACGGGCTCGACCGCTTCGACCTCTCGGGTGTCCGCCACATGGTCTCGGCGGGCGAGCCGCTCAACCCCGAGGTGATCAAGGCCTTCCGCGACGCATTCGGCCTGACAATCCACGACGGCTACGGGCAGACCGAGAACACGCTTCTGGTCGGGAACCTCCCCGGCGCCGAGATCCGCCCCGGCTCGATGGGGCTGCCCTCGCCCGGTCACGAGATCGCGGTGATCGACGAGGAAGGCCGTGAGGTGCCCGAGGGCGAGGAAGGAGACATCGCGCTTCGGGGCCGCCCACCCAGCCTCTTCCGCGAGTACTACCGCGCGCCGGACGAGACGGCGGCCGTCTTCCGCGGCGACTGGTACGTGACCGGCGACCGCGCCACCCGCGACGCGGACGGCTACCTCTGGTTCACGGGGCGCGCCGACGACGTGATCCTCTCGGCGGCCTACCGGATCGGGCCGTTCGAGGTCGAGAGCGCCCTTCTCGAGCACGCCGGCGTCGCCGAGAGCGCCGTGATCGGCAAGGCCGACCCGGACCGCGGGCAGATCGTCAAGGCCTTCGTCGTCCTGCGCCCGGGCGTCGCCGGCTCGGACGGGCTCGTCCGCG
Source organism: uncultured Actinomycetes bacterium (assembly GCA_963742925.1). Taxonomy (GTDB): domain Bacteria; phylum Actinomycetota; class Thermoleophilia; order Gaiellales; family Gaiellaceae; genus PALSA-612. Next base: position 286,511 of record CAVUNV010000008.1, read on the forward strand.
AGCTGCAGGATCACTGCAAGCGCGTCACGGCGCCGTACAAGTACCCGCGCGAGATCGAGTTCGTCGACGAGCTCCCGAAGACGCGAAGCGGCAAGATCCGGCGCGTCGAGCTGCGCCGCCGCGAGGAGGAGCGGAGCACGCACGAATCCGTGCCGAGTTCGTAACGATTCTCCGCGGGACATTGCGGCACCGCGGCCGCGCCGTCTACAAGCTCGGGGATGCGAGAGACACGCGGCATCCCGACCATTCTGCTCGCCCTGCTGGCAGCGATCGTCGCCGTCGTGCTGCTCGCCCACCTGCTGCGTCGCTCGTCTGCCGCGCCGGCCCGTTACGCGGCGCGGCCGGCACTCACTCCCGGGGCGCTGAACCCCGACGTGACGCCGGCGACGATCCGGCAGACGATCTGCTCGCGCGGCTGGACGAAGACGGTTCGGCCTCCGACCTCGTTCACATCGGCCCTGAAGCTCGTGCAGATGCGCAACTACGGATTCGCCGGCGGTCCGGCCGACTACCAGGAGGACCACTTCATCTCGCTCGAACTGGGCGGCGCGCCCACCGACCCGAAGAATCTCTGGCCCGAGCGGCGACCGCGAGCTGACGAGGTCGACGCGATCGAGAACGACCTGAACGCGCAGGTCTGCTCAGGCGGGCTCCGCCTCGCGGACGCCCAGCGCCGCGAGGCGGAAATCAAGTGGACGAAGGGCTAGAGGTCGCTATGCAGCCGGCTGGATGTTCTGGTTGACGTGGAAGACGTTCTGCGGGTCGTAGGTCGCCTTCGCCCTGGCGAGACGCTCGTAGTTCGCGCCGTAGGTGGCCTTCACCCGGTCCTGGCCCTCGTCCATCATGAAGTTGACGTACGCGCCCCCCGCGGAGTACGGGTGCAGCGCCTCCCAGTAGCCGACCGCCCAGTCGCGCAGAGCAGGTGCGCCCGCCGGGTCGGGATCGACGCCGATGATCACCTGCGACCAGCGGGTGTCCCTGTACGCCCACGGTGTCTCGTCCGGGCCGACGTCGTGCGCGGCGCCGTCGATCGGGTAGATGTGCGAGCCCGACTTCCAGCACGGCATCTTGTCGTTCCACTCCTCGTTGCGGGCCATCGCCTCGTCGGGGATCTCGTTGACGAAGTCGGCACGCCAGTACCACTGGTCACCGGGGCCGTAGAGGCCGTCGAACGCGGCGTTCAGCCCCGGGAGCGGCACGCGCCCGGCGCCGTGCATGAGCGGCGTCCCCACGGCCAGCATCGGGGCCATCAACTGCTCCGCCTCCTCGTCCGTGCCCACGATGCACCAGACGACCCCGCACACCTTGCGCAGGTGGATCTCCTCCGGGAACGGCGGCCCGGGCGGGACGGTGTGGAAGGCGAAGAATCCGGTCGCGTTCCGCGGCAGCGTGGGCAGGAACTCGCGGTAGGCGGCGAGGACCTCCTCGGTGTCCTCGAGCGCCCAGAAGGTCGGACCGCCGACCACGTCGGACACGGGGTGCGCCCGGAACGTGAACTCGGTCACGACGCCGAAGTTGCCGCCGCCCCCGCGCAGTGCCCAGAAGAGCTCCGCGTTCTCGTCGGCACTCGCCGTCACCTGCTCCCCGTCGGCGAGCACGACCTCGGCGGCGAGCAGGTTGTCGACCGTCAGGCCGTACCCGCGTGTCAGATGGCCGATGCCGCCGCCGAGCGTGAGCCCGCCGACACCGGTCGTCGAGATCACCCCGCACGGCACGGCCAGCCCGTGCTCGTGCGTCGCGGCGTCCACGTCCGCCCACGTACACCCGCCGCCGACGCGAGCCGTTTGCAGAGCGGGATCGACGGAGACCGACCGCAGCAGCGACAGATCGGCGACCACGCCGTCGTCCACGCTGCCGAGGCCGCCGCCGTTATGGCCGCCGCCTCGTACCGCCAGCGGCAGGTCGTGCGCGCGGGCGAAGCCGATGACATGCGCGACATCCTGGGACGATGCGCAACGGGCGATCACGGCCGGCCGTTTGTCGATCATCGCGTTGAACAACGCCCGCGCCTCGTCGTAGCCCGCGTCGTCCGGACCGATCAGCTCTCCCTCGAAGGCCGCGCCCAGCTCCTGCCGGGCGGCGTCCGCAGCAGCTCCCGTCGGTGTCATGGCTCCTCCTCGACTCGCGAGATCCTCGGGCCCGAGCCGGCCCGTTGGCCGCCGAGTCTACCGCGGGTCGGTCTCCCCTAACGAGTGATTTTCGGCCGGGCTAGGGGACTCCTCCGCCCAGTACTGCCCGTTCCATGTCCGTGAGCGGTGCCGGTCGGCCCTCGGCGTCCACGTGCACGACGACCAGAGAGCCCCGGACGCAGAGCTCGCCGTCGCGCGTGATCTCGAACGCCAAGGTGATCGACGTCTCGCCGAGCCGCTCGACGCGGATGCGCACCTCGATCTCGTCCTCGAAGACGAGCACCTTCAGGAACTCGGCCTCGACGCGGCGCCGCGGGTAGTCCCCCCAGCCGTCGACGAGCCCGAGCTTCCGTCGCAGGCCGACCTCGGCGATCTCGGCCCACCGGAACGCGGCGGTGAAGTGGATCCGCCCGCCGGCGTCGGTGTCGACCCACGCGACCCTCGTCCGTTCGACGTGCTCCACGGCCATGGCCCGAAGTCTGCCCGAAAGGGCGAGGCGAATCCGTAGTTCCTGGCAACCCGGATCGGCCCCGGCGCTGATGCGATCGAGCCCCGTCGGCGGAAGCATTGGCGGTGAACGGGCATGCTCGTTGGTTGGGCTGCCCGTTGGGGTTCGAATCGAGGGGGTCACCCATGCAGATCTCTGGCAGGCTCATCCTGCTCGGGTCGGCAGTGCTGCTCGCGTTGCTCGCACTGGGGGCCGGGTCGATTGCGCGCAGCGCAGCGCCCGAGCGCACGTACATCGTCGTCGTCCAGAATTCCGTCTCGAATCCGGCGGACGTGGCGACCGCGCGAGGCGCCACGCCGACCTTCGTCTACCACTTCGCGCTCAGAGGATTCGCTGCCCGCCTGACAGCCGCGCAGGTGAATGCGATCTCGGCCGACCCGCGTGTCAGGTTCGTCGAGCCGGACGGCACGGTCAGCGCGTCGACCACCCAGACCGGCGCGACCTGGGGGCTCGATCGCATCGACCAGCGCCAGCTGCCGCTCTCGGGCACCTACACGTACCTCGCAACCGGATCCGGTGTGACGGCGTACGTGATCGACACCGGCATCCGGTTCACACACTCCGACCTCGAGGGCCGCGCCGTCAGCGGCTTCGACGCGATCGACGGCGGCTCCGCCGACGACTGCCACGGTCACGGCACCCATGTCTCCGGGACGATCGGCGGCAAGGTGTACGGCGTCGCCAAGGGGGTCGAGCTCGTGGGTGTCCGGGTGCTCGACTGCTCGGGGAGCGGCACCGACTCGCAGGTGATCGCGGGTGTCGACTGGGTAACGGGGAACCACACGGCCGGCCGGCCCGCCGTCGCCAACATGAGCCTCGGCGGAGGACCGAGCGACGCGCTCGACATCGCCGTCCGGAACTCCATCGCAGACGGGATCAGCTACTCGATCGCCGCGGGTAACGACGGTGCCGACGCCTGCTCCTCTTCGCCGGCCCGCGTCGCCGAGGCGATGACCATCAGCGCGACCGACCGCGGCGACGCGAAGGCATCCTGGGCGAACTTCGGCTCGTGCGTCGACTGGTTCGCGCCGGGGGTCGGCATCACGTCGGACTGGAACACGAGCGATACGGCGACGACGGTCCTGAGCGGGACGTCGATGGCGGCGCCGCACACGGCCGGGGTGGCCGCGCAGTACCTGCAGGGGAACACGTCGGCCTCCCCGTCCGCCGTCCGCGACGCGCTCTACACGCTGACGACGAAGAGCATCGTCAAGTCGTCGAACACCGCCAACAACCACCTGCTGTTCACCGACGGCGGGCAGGGCAGTGGCCCTCCGCCGCCGCCGCAGATCACCAGCTTCACGCCGACGGCCGGACCGGTCGGGACGATGGTGACGCTGAGCGGCAAGAATTTCGTCAACGTGACGCAGGTCAAGCTCGGCCCGGCAGCCGCCACGTTCACGACGGTCAGTCCCACGCAGCTGAAGGCGCGAGTGCCGAGGCTTCCGGCCTCGTACTACCGCTGGCAGGTCACGACACCCTCCGGAACGGGAACCGGCTGGCCCCTCTTCAGGGTGACGTAACCGGCGCGCAGGACGAGGAGCGGACGTGGCGGCGCTCGCCGCCGCGTCCCTCCCGCTTCACGGCCTGACGAGGACACGGCCGGGCGAGCCGCCGAGCGCCGCCTCGATCGCGTCGTTGATCCGGTCGAGGGGAAACGACGGGCCGAGCTGCGAGGCGAGATCGAGCCGCCCGGCGCGCACGTGCTCCAGGAGAATCGGCAGCGCGACGGCGGGGTCGGCGGAGCCGTAGATCGTCCCGGTCAGAACACGCTCCCGGCGGACGAAGTCGACCGGATCGAGGTCGAGCCGCTTGCCCGCCGCCGGGAGGCCGACGATGACGCAGACACCGCCGTTCCGCGTCCACCGGAACGCCGCCTCGGTCGTCGCCGGGTCGCCGACCGCGTCGAACGCGTAGTCGACCCCGTCCGGAAGCTCGGCTTTCATCAGCCTCTTCAGGTCGTCCGGCCCGGCGACCCGCGTGGCCCCGAGCCGCAGCGCCTGCTCCAGCCGCGCCTCGAGCGGGTCGACGCACACGATCTCCGCGGCGCCCGCGATCCGCGCGCCCTGGACGAGGAACTGCCCGACACCGCCGGCCCCGACGACGAGCACGGACGATCCCGACTCGACGCGCGCGGCGAAGAGCGCCGCGCCCACACCTGTCAGCGCAGCGCAGCCGAGCAGCGCAGCCTGCTCGAGCGGCACGCCGTCGCCGACGGGCAGCGCGACGCGCTCCGAGACGACGATCCGCTCCGCGAGCGCACCCGTCGCGGTGCCGCGGTAGACGGTCTCCCCGTCCATCGCAAGCCCTGTCGTCCCGTCCGGGAGCGTGCTCGCGGCGATCGCCCGGTTCAGCGTCACGCACCGGGCCGGCCGGCCCGCCCGGCAGTCCGCGCACTCGCCGCAGGACGGAGCCCACGACAGGACGACCGCGTCACCGGGCCGGAGCGACGTGACGCCCTCCCCCACCTCCTCGACGACGCCGGCGCCCTCGTGCCCGAGCACGGTCGGCGTCGGCCGGCTCCACTCGCCCTTGACGGAGTGCAGGTCGGTGCCGCAGATCCCGACCGCCTCCATCCGGACGAGCACCTCGCCGGCACGCGGCGGCTCGATGTCGAGCTCGCGGACCTCGAACGGCCGCCCGGCCTCGAAGAAGACGGCCGCCCTGGTCTTCACGCCCCGAGCGCCTCGATGACCTCGCCCGAGCTGGTCACCGTCGAGACATTCTGGAGCGCGTAGTTGATCGAGGCGTTGTGCCAGTCGGCGTTCATCGTCGAGCAGCAGTCCTCGGGGACGACCATGTTGTAGCCCTTGTCCGCGCCGGTGCGGGACGTGTGCTCGATCGACATGTTCGTCCAGGCGCCGGTGACGATGACGGTGTCGATGCCGAGGCCCACGAGCAGCTGCTCGAGCTTCGTGCCCTCCCAGGCGCTCATCCGCATCTTCTCGACGACGTAGTCGCCCGGCTTGGGCTCGAGGCCGTCCGCCGGCGCGGCTCCCCACGAGCCGCGCACCATCGCGCCCGCCTCCTTGAGCCCCTGGAAGAGCGGCGCGTTCAGCTTCAGGCCCGGCGCGCCCTCCTCGACGATGTAGTGGACGTGGATCACGGGCACGCCCTTGGCGCGGCACGCATCCGCCAGCTTCTGGGCGTTGGCGACCACGTTCTGCTCCTTGGCGTGCCCGGGCGATCCCGACTCGGCGAACGCGCCGCCCTCGATGATCACGTCGTTCTGCATGTCCTGGACGATCAGCGCGGTGCGCTTCGGATCGAGCGTGAAATCAGCCATCTGTCCTCCTACGTCATGAAGGGTTCTCTGCGGCCTGCGACCTTGGTCTCGAACCGGTACAGCGAGGTCGACGCCGGCACGAACATCCACTTCCAGTCGGGGCCGCCCCAGTGGATGTTGCCGACGCTCTCGGGAATCTCGACGACGCCGAGATGCTCGCCGCCGGACGAGAACACCCAGACGCCGTCCGGCCCTGTGACCCAGATCGACCCGCGCTCGTCGCACTTCATCCCGTCGACGAGACCACCCTTGGCGAGATCGCCGTCGCCGATCCCCTCGGCGAACATCCGGCCGTTCCCGATCGTCCCGTCGGAGGCGACGTCGAAGACGCGGATATTCGCCTTCGGTGTGTCGTTGATGTAGAGCAGCGACTCGTCGGGCGAGAAGCAGAGCCCGTTCGGCTCGCCGAAGTCGCCCACCAGCAGCTCCGGGTCGCCGCCGCCGGGAGCGAGCCGGTAGACGCCCTGGAAGTCGAGGTCCTGGTCGCGCTCGATGCCGAAGCCCGGCCAGCGCCCGTAGGTCGGGTCGGTGAAGTAGATCGCGCCGCTCGAGTGGACGACGATGTCGTTCGGGCTGTTCAGCTCCTTGCCCTGGTAGTGCGTGGCCAGCGTCTCGCGGGTGCCGTCCGGCCGCTCGCGGACGACGGAGCTCGTCGTGTGCTCGCAGACGAGCAGGTTCAGGTCGGCGTCGTAGGTCAGCCCGTTGCACTTGTTGCTCGGGTTCATGACCTCCTCGACGCCGCTGCCCGGCGTCCACTTGCGCCGGATGTCGGCCGGCATGTCGCTGAACAGGAGGTACTCGTCGCGAGGGTGCCAGACCGGGCCCTCGGTGAACGTGAAGCCCGTGCCGAGCTGCTCGACCTCCACGTTCTCGTCGACCAGCTGGGTGAGCTTGTCGGATCTGACGTCTACGGGCACGTCTCGCTCCTTTTCTCGATGCCGAAAGCGGCTCGAACCTAACAGACCCGCGCGAACAGGTGCAGGACCTCTGCGGCCCGCAGCCGCGTAGTCGTGGGATCAGCCACTTCGTCAGGAGGCGAGAGATGAAGCGTCCGAATCCCTGCGTCACGTTGCTGTGCGTCGCCGTGGCGGCAGCCGTCCTCGGAGCAGCCGGCGCCCGCGCCGACGGCCTCCCTGTGCTCGGCGTGGATGTCGGCAGCACCGGCGTGGCCTCGAGCTCGGGCGACGCCCGTTACGTCACCATCCCGGCCGGGCACAACACCATCCTCGAGCGCGTGAGCCCGCGCGGCGGCCAGGTGCTCGACTGGGTTCTCCTGCACGGGACGTTCACGATTCCGGCGGTTGCATACGACGCATCGGCAGGAGGGTTGTCGCACGACGGCAAGACGCTCGTCCTGATCGAGCCGCGGGTCAGCTTCCCACGCGCCCGGACGGCGCTGATGGTCGTCGACACGAGGCAGCAACTCCTCCACCCGCGCACGGTGATCGACCTGAAAGGCGACTTCAGCTTCGACGCCGTCTCGCCGCAGGGCTCACTGCTCTACCTGATCCAGTACGTCGATCCGACCGATCCGACCAGGTACCTGGTCCGCGCCTACGACCTGCGCGCCGACGGTCTGGTGCCCAAGCCCGTCGCCGACCCACGCGAGCGGAGCGACAAGATGCGCGGAAACCCGCTCACCCGCGCGACCAGCCCGGACGGCCGCTGGGCGTACACGCTCTACGACGGCGCCGGCGGTACGCCGTTCGTCCATGCCCTCGACACGAGCACGCGCACGGCACGCTGCATCGACCTGCCGTCGCTGCCCCGGACGAGCCTCTGGCAGCTGCACCTGCGTCTCGACCGGGCCGGGCGGACGCTCACGCTGGCGAAAGGTCGGGACGCCGTCCTCGCCGTCGACACGGCCAGCTTCGCGACGAGCGTGCCCGCAGAGCCCACCGCCGGATTCCCGTGGACGCTCGTCGTGCTCGCGATCCTCGGATCGCTCGTGGCGTTGGCGGCGCTCGCGATCGTCGTCCGCAGGCGCGGCGCTGCGCTCAGTCGTCTTCGTCCGGATCGAAGTCCAGTGCGAGCGAGTTGATGCAGTAGCGCAGGCCGGTCGGCTTCGGGCCGTCCGGGAACACGTGGCCGAGGTGCGAGTCGCAGGCCGCGCAGCGCACCTCGGTGCGACGCATGCCGTGGGAGCTGTCGTCCTCGAGCTCGACCGCCTCCTCGCCGAGGGGCGCGAAGAAGCTCGGCCACCCCGAGCCCGACTCGAACTTCGTGTCGGAGCGGAACAGCTCCGCACCACAGGCGCCGCAGCGGTAGATCCCGTCCTCGTGATTGACGAGCAGCTCGCCTGACCACGGCGCCTCGGTCGCGCCGCAGCGCAGCACCTGGTACCGGTCGGGCTCGAGCTCGGCCTGCCACTCGGCGTCGGTCCTGGTCACCTTCTCCGTCATGTCACCTTCCTCGGTCGTGTACGACCGTAGTCCGGCTCGGGCTCGTCACGTTACGTCCACGTGGATGCGCTGCTTCGAGTGCTGCAGCTTCCCGCCTTCGCGGCCGTTCCGGACGGCGACGATCTCCGACAGCATGGAGAGCGCGGTCTCCGGCTGCGACTCGGCGCCGAGGTCGAGCCCGCACGGCCCCGAGATGCGCTCGAGCGCCGCCTCGTCCACGCCGGCCTCGAGCAACCGCTCGCGGCGGCGCTCCTGGTTGCGCCGCGAGCCGAGCGCGCCGACGTAGAACGCCTCGGTCGCGAGCGCCGCCTCGAGCGCCGGCAGGTCGAACTTGTCGTCGTGCGTGAGGACGACGATCGCCGTCGCATGATCGGGCGCCACCTGCGCGAGTGCCTCCGCAGGCCAGGCGACGATCAGCTCGTTCGCGCTCGGGATCCGCTCGCGCGTCGCGAACTTCGGCCGCGCGTCTGCCACGATCGCCTGCCAGCCGAGCTGACGCGCCAGCTTCGCGAGCGCCTCGGCCGTGTCGACGGCGCCGTAGACGAACAGTCGCGGCGGCGGCGCGTACACCTCGGCGAACACCTTCGCGCCCGCCGTCTCGATGACCTGGTTCTTGTGCCCGCGGATCAGCTCGTCCGCCTGCGCCGCCAGGTCCTCCGGCAGCGGATCGCCGAGCCGCTCGCCGCCCTCGATCACGAGCATGTGCGCGCCGAGCGGCTCGCCCTCGATGACCGTGAACAGGACGGCGCGCTCGTCGCGCTCGAGAACCTCGTGGATCCGGTCGAGAACGGCGCTCATCGATCGGTTTCCTGAGCCGCCGCTGGCGGTGCGGGGCCGGAGGTCACAGTGTTACCAACACGGGGCCGGAGCGCACCGTGCCGGCAGCGGGGCAGGCGGCGGCGGACCCGGCTTCGCCGGGCGGTAGCCGCTGCCGGTCAGGGAAGCGATCATTCGTCCAGCTTCTCGACGAAGACGTCGATCTCGCCGCCGCAGGGCAGGCCGACCGCCCATCCCTCCTCGTCCGAGATGCCGTAGGAGATGAGCTGCGGCTCGCCCGTCTCGAGCACCTTGCGGGCGCACTCGTAGACGTCGGACTCCACGCAGCCGCCCGAGACCGAGCCGGCCAGCTCACCCGCGTCCGAGACGGCGAGCTTCGATCCGACCGGACGCGGCGCCGACTTGCGCGTCGCCACCACCGTCGCGATCGCCACCTGCTTTCCCTCCGACCGCCAGCGCTCGACGTCGTCCAGGATCTCCTTCACGCTGCGTGCCTCCTTTCGATGCCGCTCAGGATCTCGGCGAGCTCTTCGAGGCTCGCCAGGTTGTGCCCTGCAAGAAAACGATCGATCGACGGCAAAGCTGCCCGCATCCCCGCGGCGAGCGGCTGGTAGTCGGGATGCCCCTTGAGCGGGTTGACCCAGACGACCGCGTAGGCCTGGCGCGCCAGCCGGGCCATCTCGGTGCCGACCAGCGACGCGTCCTCGCGCTCCCAGCCGTCCGAGACGATCAGCACCACCGCGCCGCGCGTCAGCGCCCGGCGGCCCCACTCGTCGTTGAACGTCTTCAGCGACGCGCCGATCCGGGTGCCGCCGGACCAGTCGACGACCCGGCTCGCCGCGTCGGCGAGGGCGCGTTCCGGGTCGCGGCCGCGGAGGTCGGAAGTGAGCCGGGTCAGGCGCGTGCCGAAGGCGAACGCCTCGACGCCGCGGCCCGAGCCGACCAGCGCGTGCAGGAAGAGCACGAGCGCACGGGAGTACGCCTCCATCGACCCCGACACGTCGCAGATCACGACCAGCTTGCGGGCGACGCGAATCCGGTCGCGGACGGCCCGCTCCACGGGGTCGCCGCCGGTGGCGAGCGAGGCGCGGACGAGCCGGCGCATGTCGAGCTGGCGACCCTGGCTGTTGCGGCGCAGCCGCCGCGAGCGCCGGCGCGGGCGTGAGGCGGCGAGCTCGGCCATCAGCTTCGAGACGAGCGCGAACTCGTCGGAGGAGAGCGTGGCGAAGTCCTTGTCGCGCAGGAGCTCGTCGGGGCTGTAGCCGAGCGCCTTCTCGTCTCCGTCACCGCTGGGCTCGTCCGGGCGGTTCTGCTCCCCGGCGCTCCGCCGGACGAGCCGCACGGTCTCGCCCTCCGCCTCGCGACGGAGCGGCGCGGTCGGGGCCCGTAGGAACCAGGCGCGGAAGGCGCGGTCGAAAGCGTCGAGGTCATCGCGCCTGGCGACGAGCGTCTGCCGCAGCGTCCAGTACACGTCGTCCTGGCGGGTCAGGTCGACGCTGTCGAGCCCGGTCAGCGCGTCGCCGAGCCGGCCCGGACCGACCTCGAGCCCCGCCTCCCGGAGCACGCGGCCGAACGTGACGACGTGCCGCACAACCGCGTCGGCCATGCCCGCCTACCTACCTCGCGGCCCGCGCCTCGTCGACGAGCTCCTGGAGCGCGACGTCGCGAACGGCGAGCAGGTCCTCGTGGTACTTGAGCACCGAGCCGAGCGTCTGCTCGACCACCTCGGCGTCGAGCTCCTGCCGCCCGAGCGCCGTCAGCGCCCGGGCCCAGTCGATCGTCTCGGCCACCCCGGGCGGCTTGGCCAGGTCGAGGCGCCGCAACCCGCGCACGAAGGCGGCCGCCTGAGCTGCGAGCCGCTCCGGCACGCCGGGGACGCGGACCTTGACGATGTCGATCTCGCGCTCGAGCGACGGATGCCCGATCCAGTGGTACAGGCAGCGGCGTTTCAGCGCGTCGTGGAGCTCGCGGGTCCGGTTCGAGGTGAGGACGACGGCCGGCTTGTGCGCGGCGGCGCTGATCGTCCCGATCTCCGGGATCGTGATCTGGAAGTCCGACAGCACCTCGAGCAGGAAGGCCTCGAACTCCTCGTCGGCGCGGTCGATCTCGTCGATCAGCAGCACGACCTGCTCCGGGCTCTCGACCGCCTCGAGCAGGGGCCGGCGGATCAGGAACTCCGGCCCGAACAGCTCCTCCTCGGTGACCGTGCCCTCCTGCGCGGCGCGGATGTGCAGGAGCTGGCGCGAGTAGTTCCATTCGTAGACGGCGTGCGCCACGTCGAGGCCCTCGTAGCACTGCAGCCGGATCAGGCGTGCGCCGAGGACACGGGCGAGCGCCTTCGCCGCCTCGGTCTTCCCGACGCCGGCCTCGCCTTCGAGCAGCACGGGCTTCTCGAGCCGGAGCGAGAGGAAGAGGGCGGTTGCGAGCCCGCGATCGGGCAGATAGTCGGCGCCCGCGAGCGCGGATTCCAGCTCGTCGATCGTCGAGACCGGCACGAATGCAGTGTAGGCCCTGGCGGCCGTGCACCCGTCAGGGGCGGCTGCGCGGTGGCCTCCCTCGAATGGGGGAATCGGTCCCTGTCCCCCTGACGAGGGATGGCAGAGAGCCCGAAATGGACAAATGCTGAATCTAACGGCCAACGACGAACCAACCTCAGACCGATGACCCTCCGCGAGAAACGAGACCGAATGACGCCGATGACGCTGCGCAGCCCTTGGCCACGCCGAGCTGCCTCCCTCGCCCTCCTCGCTGCGCTTTGCGTCGCGGGGCTGGCGACGTCAGCAGCGGGCGCCGGCTCGCCGCGTGCATCCGTCGCCTCCGGAAAGGCGGCGGCGTGATCGTCCGCGCGCGCCCCGGCCGCGAGGCGCAGGCCGAGGCGCTCGTCGAGAAGCTCGGCGGCACGGTTCGGCTCCGGCTGCGGATCGTCAACGGCTTCTCGGCCACCGCGCCGGCGAGTGCGCTCGCGACACTCCGGGCGAGCGGCGCGATCCTCTCGGTGACCCCGAACAGCACGCTCGAGCCTCAGAGCTCGAGCTACAGCGCCTCCTACGACCCGGGCTCGGACGGCTATTCGATGAGCTCGGTCACCCAGCTGACGGGCGCCCGCGACTGGTGGAACGCCGGCTACACGGGCCAGGGCGTCGACGTCGCGCTGATCGACTCGGGCGTCGCGCCGGTGCAGGGACTGAACGGTGACGGCAAGCTCGTCAACGGCCCCGATCTCTCGCTCGAGTCGCAGGCGCCGAACCTCCGCTACCTGGACACGTACGGGCACGGCACGTTCATGGCCGGCCTGATCGCGGGACGCGACGCCGCCCCCAGCAGCAGCGCGCCCGCCTCCACCTACCTGGGCATGGCCCCCGACGCACGGATCGTCTCGCTCAAGGTCGCGACCGCGGACGGGGGCACCGACGTCTCCCAGGTGATCGCAGCCATCGACTGGGTCGTGCAGCACCGGACGGACAACGGCCTGAACATCCGCGTGATCAACCTCTCGTACGGCACGAACAGCCTTCAGGACTACCAGACGGACCCGCTCGCATACGCCGTCGAGCAGGTCTGGGAGAGAGGGATCGTCGTCGTGGCCCCGGCCGGCAACACGGGCTTTCAGAAGGGCAAGGGGGCACCGGGCCTGGCCGATCCCGCCTACGACCCGTACGTGATCGGCGTCGCGGCCTCGGACACGATGGGGACCGCCGACGTGAAGGACGACGTGGTCGCCTCGTACTCGGCCAGCTCCTCCTGCGGCGGCAAGTGCAAGAACCCCGACTTCACGGCTCCGGGGTCGCACGTGCAGGGCCTGCGCGATCCCAACTCGTTCATCGATGCGAACCACCCCGAGGGCTTCCTGTCCAGCCGCGACTTCCGCGGCAGCGGCACCTCGGAGTCGACGGCGATCGCGACCGGAGCGATCGCGCTCGTCCTCCAGAAGTACCCGAGCCTCAGCCCTGACCAGGTCAAGCGGTTCTTCCAGCACTACGCGTACGACATGAAGCACGAAAAGGCCGGGGCCCAGGGCAAGGGCGAGATCCAGATGTCAGGGATGCTGGGCAAGACGCCGGAGAGCTATACGCAGAAGTTCAAGGACTCGAACGGCACCGGCTCGATCGAGAGCGCCCGTGGCCAGGATCACCTGACGCGCGACGGCGTCGTCCTGAGCGGCGAGATAGACATCTTCGGGAGCCCGATCTCGACCTCGTCGCTCGCAAACGCGGAGGCTGCGGGCAACACCTGGTCGGGCGGCCAGTGGAACGGCAACACCTGGTCGGGGAACACCTGGTCGGGGATCACCTGGTCGGGGACAACCTGGTCGGGCAACTCGTGGTCGGGGAACTCCTGGTCGGGGAGCACCTGGTCGGGGAGCACCTGGTCGGGGAGCACCTGGTCGCGGGAGCACTGGTCGGGCTCGTCCTGGTCCGGCGACTCGTGGACGGACGGTAGCTGGGCCGGAGCCTTCTGGGGCTAGGAGGGCCTCGGCTTCCGCCCCGGACGATGTCGACGCAGACCACCACCGAACGGGCACCGCGGACCTTCACGGCCCGGGCGCTCGGAATCTGGCTCCTCTCCGGAGCCGCCGCGGCGCTCGCCGCCCTCGTGCTCGCGTCCGGCCGGCATCTGCCTGCGCCGTTGCACGCCCTCGGCATCCCGTGGTGGGCGCTGCTGATCGGCTTCTACCTCGCCGAGTGCGCCGTCGTCCACGTGCACTTCCGCCGCGAGACGCAGACCATCTCATTGAGCGAGGTGCCGCTCGTGCTGGGCCTGTTCGCCGTCTCGCCGCTCGGCCTGATCACCGCGCAGCTCTGCGGGATGGGAGCGGCGCTCATCTTCTACCGGCGCCAGCGCCCGCTCAAGATCGTCTTCAACCTCGCCCAGTCGGCCCTCGGCACCGCGCTGGCCATCGTGGTGTTCCGGACGATTGTGAACGGGCAGAACCCCTTCGAGCCCGCGGGCTGGCTCGCCGGGGTCGCCGCGGCCTCGATCGCCGCCGCGACCGGCATCGTCCTCGTCGCCGTGGCCGTGTCGCTCGCGGAGGAGCGGCCGGCGCTCACCCGCGTCCTGACGACGGCGGCCGTCTCCTTCCTCGGGACGTTGACCGCAGCCAGCCTCGCCCTGGCGGCGGCCACTCTCGCTCACACGAAGCCGGTCGCCGTCGTGCTGCTGCTCCTTCCGGCCGGCGCCTGCGCGCTGGCGCTGCGCGCCTATGCGCTGCAACGCCGCCGGCACGATCACGTGCAGTCCCTGTACGAGTCGATTCCACGCCGCGAGGACACCGCCGAGCTGGGGTCGGGAGTCCGCCAGCTCCTGCTGTCTGCCCGCCGCCTGCTCCGCGCCGAGTACGCCGAGATCATGATCCTGCCGGTCGACTCCCGCGAGCGGCCGCTGCGCAGCTCCATCGGCCCGGCGGGCGAGGTGCTCCTCGAGCCCACCGAGATCTCCCCGGCTGAGCAGAACGCGCTCGAGGCCGTCCGCGCCCGAGGCGGACTGGTCACGCTCGCGAAGGACAAGCATCTCGACAGCCTCGACCCCTATACCGCCGAGCGCCGGTTGAAGGACGTGATCGTGACGACGCTCGAAGGCGAGAACGGCCTCCTCGGGCTGCTGCTCGTCGGCGACCGCACCGACGACGTCTCCACCTTCGGGCACGAGGACGAGAAGCTCTTGCGCACCTTCGCCGGCCACGCGGCGCTCCTGCTCGAGAACGAGCAGCTCGAGCAGTCGCTCGCGAAGCTGACCGATCTCGAGGTGAAGCTCCGCCACGAGGCGCTCCACGACGCGCTGACAGGCCTCCCGAACCGGCGGCTCTTCCACGCGCGCGTCGACGAGGCGCTCCAGAGGGCCGCCGCCGACCGGGCCGAGCCGGTCGTCCTCTTCCTGGACCTGGACGGGTTCAAGGCGATCAACGACGACCTCGGCCACGCGGCCGGCGACGAGCTGCTCGTCGCCTTCGCCGAGCGGCTGCGCGGGAACGTGCGCCCCGAGGAGCTGCCGGCGCGGCTCGGCGGCGACGAGTTCGCCGTCCTGATCGACTCCGGGGGCAGAGAGGTCGCCGAGGACGTGGCGCGGCGCCTCGTGCTCGCCGTCCGCAACCCGTTCTCGATCCAGGGACGGCGCCTCTCGATCCAGCTCAGCATCGGAATCGCAGCGTCGAGCACCGCGGCGGGGACGGAGGAGCTGCTCGCCAACGCCGACCTCGCCATGTACGCGGCCAAGGGCGACGGCTCGTCGAGCTACGCCGTCTACACGGAACGGATGCGCGGCTCGGCACAGGCACGCAAGCAGCTCGGCGAGGCGCTCGAGGAGGCGCTCGAGCGCGACCAGATCGCCGTGCACTACCAGCCGATCGTCGACCTCCGGACCGGCGCGACCATCGCCTTCGAAGCGCTCGCCCGCTGGCGCCGCGGGAGCACCGACACCGTCGCAGCCGCGGACTTCCTCCATGCCGCGGAGGAGCGCGAGCTGATCGAGAGGATCGGCCGGGTCGTGCTGCGTGCCGCCTGCGTGCAGACGCAGGAATGGCGAGTCGAGTCCGATCCGCCGCGGGAGCTTTCGGTCTGCGTCAACCTCTCGCCGATCGAGTTCTACAGCGCCCGTCTCGGCGTCGACGTCGCGGCGGCGCTGCTCGAGACCGGGCTCGACGCGAGCCGTCTGATCCTGGAGATCACCGAGCAGGTCGCGACCGACGACACCGAGGCGACGCTGGTGACGATGACGGAGCTCCGCAGGCTCGGCGTCCGTTTCGCGCTCGACGAGTTCGGGACGGGGCGCTCGTCGCTCGAGCAGCTCTGCCAGCTGCCGTTCGACGTCGTCAAGATCGCGCGGCCCCTGGTCGATCGGATCGGGACGGGGCAGGGGGACGAGCGCGTCACCCAGGCGATCGTCGGGCTCGCGAAGTCGCTCGGCCTGAAGGTCGTCGCCGAGGGGATCGAGTCGAGGGAGCAGGCCGAGCGCCTGAAGCAGCTCGGCTGCCATTTCGGCCAGGGCTTCTACTTCGACCGCGCGCTCGCGGTTCCGCAGGCGACGCGGCGGCTCCGCACCCCGCCGGCCGGGCATCTGCGTCTGGTCGCCGGCGACTCGGCCTAACCGGCCAGGTCCGAGGAGAGTTGCCGCGAGCCGATCTTGCCGTTTCACGCGGCAACGTGACCGAAGCCGGGCACGGCGAGGTCAACTGTCCCCCAGACCTGGCCGACGAAGACGTGATCGTTCGGCGCAGGCCGGTCCTCTTTCGATTGAATTGCTCTCCCGCGACAAGGAGGAGACATGGCAGAGCTTCCCGAGGAAGCCCGCAAAGCACTGGAGGGCAAGAACTTCTGGCACCTGGCAACCGTCAACCCGGACGGCTCGCCCCAGTCGACGACCGTCTGGATCGACACGCGGGACGGCAAGATCATCGTCAACACCGCGCTCGGCCGGAAGAAGCCGCGGAACATCGAGAACGAGCCACGTGTCGCGCTCTCCTGGCACGAGACGACCGACGGCGGCTACCACTCGATCAGCATCCAGGGCCGCGTCGTCGAGACGATCACAGGCCCCGAGGCCGAAAAAGACATCGACGGCCTGGCGCAGAAGTACATCGGCCAGTCGCCGTACCCCTGGCGCGCACCCGGCGAGCAGCGCGTGACCTACGTGATCGAGCCGACCTCGGTCAGCGTCATGGGTTGAGCCCCGGCCGCCTGGGTTAGACTCGCCGATTCGATGACTGCGGTCACCGACGTGCTGCTGCCGGGCTCGCTCGACGAGGCCGTCTCCGCGTTCGGGGACGGCTCCGGCGTGACCGTGATCGGCGGCGGCACGATCGTGATGCCGGACATCACGGCCGGGCGCGTGAAGCCGGCCAGGACGCTCCTGCTCGCGCGGGCCGGCCTCGCCGGCGTCACCAGGGACGGCTCGACGGTGACACTCGGGGCGATGGCGACGCTGCAGGATCTCGTCGACCTGCCGGCACCGGTCGGTCCCTGCGCCGCGAACGTGGCCGATCGCGAGATCCGCCTGCAGGCCACCGTCGGCGGCAACCTGTGCTCGGGCGAGGGCGCCGAGGCACCGCGCGGCGACCTGCAGGGGCCGCTGCTCGCCGTCGCGGCCCAGATCCGCTCGGCCGGCTCCGGCGGGATCACGACCGAGCCGCTGGAGGAGTTTCTCGGCCACCGGCGCGGACGGCTGGTCCTCGACGTGATCTACGAGGAGCCGACGGCCGGGGCCTTCGTCGCGCTCGACCGCCCGCACACGCACGCCTACACGGCGCTCGCCGTCTCCGCCGCCAGGACCTCCGACGGCACGATCAGGCTCGCCGCCACCGGCGCCGGCTGGTGGGGTCTCCGGCTTCCCTCGGCCGAGGCCGCGGCAGCCGATCCCGAGGCCGCCGGTGCCGCCGCACTGAAGGACGTGAAGCTGCACGACGACGCGCTCGCGTCGGCCTGGTACCGGGAGCAGGCGCTGCCGGTTCTGGTCCGCAGGGCGCTCGCCCGACTCGAGGAGAGCTGATGAACCTGAACGTCAACGGCCGGACGCACGAGATCGAGAGCCCACCGCTGACGACTCTGCTCGACGTCCTGCGCGAGGAGCTCGGCATCAACAGCCCGAAGGTGGGGTGCGAGCAGGGCGGCTGCGGCGTCGTGCACGGTGCTCGTCGACGGACAGCCGAGGCGCTCGTGCCTGCTGCCCGTGGCCGCGCTCGACGGCTCCGAGATCACGACTGTCGAGGGACTCGGCGCGCCCGAGCATCTCGAGCCGGTGCAGGCCGCTTTCGTCCACCACTACGCGGCCCAGTGCGGCTTCTGCACGTCCGGCCTGCTGATGGCCGCGACGGCCTACGTCGCGAACGGGGGCACGGACGACCGCGAGGCGATCGCGGAGGCGCTCGGCGGACACGTCTGCCGTTGCACCGGCTACGTCAAGATCGTCGACGCCGTCGCGGCCGCCGCACGCGGCGACGAGTTCGATCTGTCGATCACCGCCGCGGGGCTGTACACGACCATGGCGTCAGGAGGTGCCGAGTGAAGGCTGTCGGCGCACGCCTGCCCCGCTACGACGGGGTCGCACACGTGACCGGGCGGACCATCTTCGTCGAGGACGTCGACGTCCCCGGCGCCGCCTGGGTGAAAGCGCTCCGCTCGCCGCATCCCCACGCCGGGATCGCGAAGCTGGACACGCGGGCCGCCGAGCAGATGAAGGGCGTCCGCGCGGTCGTGACCGCCGCCGACGTCCCGCTCAACGTCTACGGCCATCTCTCCGCGCTCGGCATTCCCGGCGACGAGCCGCTGCTCGCCGACAAGGACGTGCGCTACGTCGGCCAGCCGATCGCCGTCGTCGCCGCCGAGGACGAGGAGATCGCCCGGGCCGCGGTCGACGCGATCGAGATCGACTACGACGTGCGCGAGCCCCTGTTCGACGTCCGCAAGGCCTTCGATCCGGATGCCCCGCAGATCCACGAGTGGGGCAACTGGTACCCGCACTTCGAGGGCGGCTTCGACCACCGCCAGATCAGGAAGGGCGACATCGACGCCGCCTTCGCCCAGGCGGACGTGATCGTCCAGGGCGTCTACCGGCCGGCGGCGATCGAGCAGCTCCCGATCGAGACCCAGGTCTGCCAGGTCGTCCCGGAGGCGAACGGCCGGCTGACGATCTACTCCTGCACACAGGCGCTCTACTTCTCGATGGGCGTGGTCGCAGCTCACCTGCAGCAACCGCTGAACAAGTTCAAGTTCGTCGGCGGGACGGTCGGGAGGCGGGTTCGGCGGCAAGGTCGACACGGCGACCGAGACGCTGTGCTGCCTGCTGGCACTCAAGTCGGAGCGGCCGACCAGGTGGCGCTGGACCCGCGAGGAGGAGTTCCTCTGCGTCCTCGACCCGCGCGCCGTGGCACATGGAGATCGCGGATGCGGTCACGAACGACGGGTGGATCCTCGGGCGCAGGATGATCACGCTGCACGACTCGGGGGCCTACGCCCGCTTCTCGCCCTACGGCGTGACGAAGCACTCGTTCCACC
Source organism: uncultured Actinomycetes bacterium (assembly GCA_963742925.1). Taxonomy (GTDB): domain Bacteria; phylum Actinomycetota; class Thermoleophilia; order Gaiellales; family Gaiellaceae; genus PALSA-612. The sequence goes on from CAVUNV010000008.1 coordinate 305,596, forward strand.
ACACCGGCGCCTACACGATCCCGAACCTCCATTTCGACGGCTGGGTCGTGTTCACGAACCGGACGCCGACGAGCGCGATGCGCGGCTTCGGCGTGACGTCGGTGTCGTTCGCGACCGAGACGCACCTGAGCCGCATCGCCGAGGTGCTCGGCGTCGACCCGTTCGAGCTGCGGCTGAAGAACGCGAACCGGATCGGCGACACGTCGCCGAACAGCGTCGTCTACACCGATCCTTCGACGGTGCCGACGATTCTCTCGATCGCCGACCACCTCGGCCACGAGCTCCCGGCCGACTACCGCACGATGACCAGCGAGCCGCGCTCGGGCGAGCTGTTGCCCGGAGCATCTCGTCGCCCAGGTCGGAAACCCGGAGGATCACTAGCCATGGCTGTCCACAAGGGCCGCGGCATCGCGGCGATCGAGTACCCGACGGGCATGAACCAGAACGGCGACCCGTCGCAGGCGTGGATCAAGGTCAAGCCGGACGGCCGCGTCGACGTCTTCGCGGGCACGTCGGACATCGGCAACGGCTCGAAGACGATCCAGTCGCAGATCGTGGCCGAGACGATCGGCGTCCCGTACGAGTGGATCACGTACGACAACTCGAACACGGACTCGTCGCCGGTCTGCACGGGTACGTTCGCCTCGCGGGCCACGTTCGTCGCCGGCATGGCCGTGAAGAAGGCGGCCGAGCGGGTGCGCGAGCGGATCCTCGACATCGCCGGCAAGGAGCTCGAGATCGACCCGGCCGACCTGGACATCGTCGACGGCGAGGTGATCGCGAAGGGCTCGCCGCAGACGAAGATCTCCGTTCCCGGACGTGGCCGCAGCCGCGACCTGGGGACACGGCGAGCTGATCACCGGCACGGGCGTGCAGCTCAAGCCGTACGCGGAGATCGTGCGAGCCGGAGACCGGCAAGGTCGACCTTCCGCCGCACTCGGCGATCTCGTACGCCTCGTGCGCGGCCGAGGTCGAGGTCGACGACGAGACGGGCGAGGTGCGCGTGACGCGGCTCGTGCAGTGCTTCGACGTCGGCCGCGCGATCAACCCGACGCTCGTGGAGGGACAGATCGAGGGCGGCGCCATTCAGGGCCTCGGCCTGGGTGTGCTCGAGGACGAGCTACCCGTACTACCCGGGCATCGAGCATCGCGGCGGCCAGTTCGGTTCGTACCTCGCGCCGGGCATGCAGGACCTGCCGGTGCTCGACACGGTGCTGATCGAGAACCCCTCGGCGGACGGGCCGTACGGCGCCAAGGGAATCGGCGAGATGGCGAACAACCCGCAGCCGCCCGCGATCGCGTCCGCAGTCCACGACGCGGTCGGGATCTGGGTCACAGAGCTGCCGATCACGCCCGAGCGGGTGCTGCGTGCGCTCCAGCGCAAGGCGGCGGGCGAGGGCGAGCCGACACGCAAGGGCAAGGTCGTCGTCTTCGACGAGGACGTCTCGCTCGCCGCGATCGCGCATCCCGACGCGCCGATCCGGCTCGTCGTCGAGGCGTGAGCAACTCACCATTTGGGACCTGGAACGGGGTCGAGCTCCACGAGTTCGTGCCCGGTGTACACATCCACGCCGCCGGCGGCGAGCAGGCGCTCGTCTGCCGCGTCAACTACGACCCGGGCTTCGGCGTGGCCACCCATTCGCACGAGCACACCGAGCAGGTCATGGTCGTGACCGAGGGTGAGCTCGACCTGACGGTGGCCGGCGAGACACGCCGGCTCGGCGTCGGCGACTGGGCGGTGATCAACCGCGGCGTCGAGCACTCGGTGCGGACGGAGGACGGCGCGCAGTTCATCGAGGCGCTCGCCCCCGTCCCGCTCGACCACGTGCCCGACCGCGCGCGCGACCTCGTGCTCGGCCCGGACGGCGGCACCCGGCACGTCGAGCGCTAGGCTCCCGGCGTGATCGTGGCCATGCACGTGGCGACGGGTGCCGCCGCCGGAGCGGCTCTGGGATCGAACGCCGAGGCGGCGCTCGCCGGGCTGGCGCTGCACGCCGTCGGCGACGCGATCCCGCACGAGGACTTCGACTCGATGCGCTTCGAGGCCGTCTCGGGGCTCGGACTGCTCGCGCTCCTGGCCCTGCGGCGCGGCCTGTTCGACCCTGCCGTGATCGGCGCGGCCTTCTCGGCCGCCCCGGACCTCGAGCACGTCCTCCCCCACCCCGGCCACTCGGAGCCGAAGCTGTTCCCGTCGCACCGGCTCGAAGGCTGGCATCGCGGAGGCGGCATCTCGGCGCCGCTGCAGCTCCTGGCGGCGGTCGTTATGGTCGTCGCTCTCGTCCTACGGAAGAAGGAGAGTTGAGATGCCCTGGATCGACGTCAAGCTCTACGACACGCGTGTGACCGAGGAGTCGGTGCCGAAGATCATCGAGAGCCTGACGAAGGCCCTCGCCGAGTCGAGCGGAGCGGCCCCCGAGCACATCCAGGTGGTCGTGCAGGGCGTCTCGCCCAAGCACTGGGGCATCGCCGGCAAGCCCGGCGCCTGAACGACGAGCCGAGGTGCATGGGCCCGGCCGGTGCGGCCGAGCCCCATGCACGCGTCCGTCAGGTCGCGGTGATCGTGCAGCTGAAATCAGCCGGCAGGAGTGCACCCGGGCCGACCTTGTAGTGCTGGCCGGTGTCGGGATCCTTTCCTTCGGAGACGACGTGCGCCAGGTTGACCTGGAAGTGCACCGTCACCGAATCGCCGGTATTCGCGAGTGTGCCGGCGGAGGCCCGCCAGGTCGACGCGTTGTCCTGGATCGGTCCCCAGAGGCCGCTTGCACCGGCGATCGGCGTGCCGTTGACATCCGCCGTGGTCGTCTGGGCGTTCAGGAAGTCCTGCACGCGTCCGCGGTTGTTCTCACCCCAGGTGAACCGCACCGTGACGGCGCTGCCCGCCGCAACCGTCGCGTTGCCGCCGTTCCCGAAGTAGCAGCCGACCAGGCTGACCGTGACAGGGGATGACGCACCCGCCGTCGAGGTGACGAGAGCGACCGCAACGCAGATCCCGGTGATGAAGAGCATCGTTCGCTTCATGTGATTGACCACCTCCTTTCGCCTGCTTTCTCTCAGCCGCACCCAAAGATCGGGTCAAGGTGGCCAAACAGGCGGTAAATCGCCTGCAAACGGTGGCTTCCGGATCCGATCCGTGGTACGGTCGCCCGCGGTGGAGTTCCGGATTCTTGGACCGCTCGAGGTCGCCCGGAACGGAGCGGTCCTCTCGCTCGGCGGCGGAAAGCAGAGGGCGTTGCTCGCCGTCCTCCTGCTGCACCGGAACGAGGTCGTACCGACCGACGTCCTGATCGAGGACCTCTGGAGTGGGAGCCCGCCCGCGACCGCGGGCAAGATCGTCCAGCTCTACGTTTCCCAGCTCCGCAAGTCGCTCGGGGACGACGTTCTGGTCACGCGCTCGCCGGGCTACGTGCTCAGGGTCGAGCCCGGGCATATCGATGCCGAACGTGCGGAATCGCTGCTCGCCGACGGCCGCCGCTCGCTCGCAGAAGGATCACCTGACGCGGCCGCGGCCACGCTCCGGGAGGCCCTCGGCCTCTGGCGCGGGCCGGCGTTCGCCGACTTCGCGTACGAGGACTTCGCGCAGCGTGAGATCGCGCGCCTCGAAGAGGTTCGACTGGCGGCCCTCGAGGAGCGGATCGAGGCCGACCTCGTGCTGGGACGTCATGCGGATCTCGCCGTCGAGCTCGAGGCGCTCGTCGACCGGCATCCGTTGCGGGAGCGTCTCCGCGCCCAGCTCGCGCTCGCTCTCTACCGGTGCGGCCGCCAGGCAGAGGCTCTCGCGACACTGCGCGAGGGACGGCTCGTCCTCGACCAGGAGCTCGGGCTCGAGCCAGGACCGGCGCTGCAGGAGCTCGAGCGCCGGATCCTGCAGCACGATCCTGCGCTCGAGGCGCCGGTGCGCGTCGAGCCGCCCGGGGAGAGCAGAGTCGCGACCCTCGTGCCTCCGACACTCAGGCGGCGGGGGCCGGCGTTCGTCGTCGTCGGTGCGCTGCTGCTCGGAGCCGGTGTCTCGGCGTTGGCGTTCGAGCTGACGGCGGCCGCGCACAGGTCGCGACTGCAGACGGCGAACGCTGTCGGGCTAATCGATCCCGGGACGAATCGTCTGGTCGACGCGGTGCCGATCGGCGGCCGCCCGGGAGCTCTCAGCGCAGGCGCCGGCTCACTCTGGGTTGCCAACACTGACGATGCAACGGTTGCCCGCGTCGATCCCCGGTCGCGGCGCCTGACCGCGACGATCCCGACGGGCATCGTGGCGGACGCGCTCGCCGCGAACGGCGACTCGGTCTGGGCCGTCACCGGATCGACGAGCGACCCGTTCGTGACGGCAAAGCGCATCGATCCGCGCTTCGACGCCGTCGGCGAGACGATCAGAGTGCCGACGTCGCCGGGAGGATCAGCCAACGTGGCGGTCGCGAACCACTCACCTTGGATTGCACCCACGTTCGGTTTCGTCACGCACGTCGAGCGCTCGGGACGCGTCCTTCGGCGGATCGATCCGCGCAGCGATCCGACGTCGATCGCGATCGGCGCAGGAGTGATCTGGATCGTCGACAGGTACGCGGGCACGCTCACGAAGATCGACACGCAGGGTGTCTTGACGACGACCCCCGTCGGCAACGGGCCGACTGGGGTGGCGATCGGCGCCGGCGCCGTCTGGGTGATCGACAGCCTCGATGACCTCCTGGTGCGGGTGGACGCCCGGAGCGCCACCGTCAGGGCAACCGTCCGGGTGGGGAGGTCCCCAGCCGCGGTCACGGTCGCAGCGGGCTCGGTGTGGGTTGCGAACCGCCGCGATCGAACTGTCTCGAGGATCGATCCGCGAACCAATCGGGTGACGGCAACGATCGACGTGCGCGGCAGTCCCGAGGGACTCGCCGCTGCGAACGGCGGCGTCTGGGTGACCCTCCAGGCGCCGGTCGCCGAGGGGGCAACGTTGGCCGGCCACGGCGTGCTTCGTCTCAACGTCGAGAACGACATCGGATCTCTCGATCCGGCGATCGCCTACAGCAACTACGCGTCGCAACTCGAATACGCCACATGCGCGAAGCTCCTCAACTACGCCGATCGGCCGTCGCCCGGAGGGTCGCGCCTCGAACCGGAGGTGGCCGAGGCTCTTCCCGCCCTGTCGGCGGACCGCAGGACGTATACGTTCACGATCCGGACGGGCTTTCGCTTCTCGCCGCCGTCCAACCAGCCCGTCACGGCGCAAACCTTCAAGGACACGATCGAGCGAACCCTCGACCCGAGAGCACATAGCCCGGCCCAGCAGTACGCGCAGGACATCGTCGGCGAGCGGGCCTACGCGGCCGGGACGGCGAGGCACATTCGCGGGATCGTCGTGCATGAGAACAGGCTCGTCATCCGACTCCAGGCGCCGGCGCCCGACCTTCCGATCCGCCTCGCTCTTCCATTCTTCTGCGCCGTGCCCTCCGGCACGCCTGTCGATCCTCGCGGCCTGCGCACGATCCCCTCGGCCGGCCCCTACTACCTCGCTGCCTACGCACGGAACGACGCGGTCGTCCTGAAGCGCAATCCGAACTACTCCGGCCCCCGGCCGCGGCACGCGCAGGAGATCGACGTCCAGATCGGCGTCGGCCGAACCGAAACCGTCCGCGACGTGGAGGCCGGGCGGGTCGACTACGCCCTCGACGGCATCCCCCCTGACCAGGCGACACGACTCACGCGACGCTACGGAGCTAACAGTCCAGCCGGGAAGGCAGGCCGGCAACAGTACTTCGTCAACCCGCTTCCGGGGGTCTTCTACCTCGCCCTCAACACCAGCCGGCCGCTGTTCTCGAGCGTGCGCATGCGCCAGGCGGTCAACTACGCAATCGACCGTCGCGCCCTGGCACGCCTGGGAACGCGCGCGACCGGCCTGCCCGGCATCCCAACCGACCAGTACCTCCCTCCGGGCATGCCCGGCTATCGAGACGTCTCGATCTACCCCATCGACCCGAACCTGAAGGAGGCACGACGGCTCGCCGACGGGCGCCACGGCACGGCCGTGCTGTACACGTGCGACACTCCGCCGTGCCGGCAGGCCGCCGCGATCGTCAAGCGCGACCTGGCAAGGATCGGCATCGACGTCCAGATCAAGATCTTCGGATACGGCGTGCGCGTCGCCAAGATCGCGACGAAAGGGGAGCCGTTCGACATCGGCGAGATCGGATGGAGCGCCGACTACCAGGACCCGGCGAACTTCCTGAACGAGCTGTTCGACGGCCAGCTCGATTCTCGCCGCACGGAGGAACGAACTTCTCCTACTTCGACGGACCCGTCCTACGACCGGAAGCTCCGTAGCCGCCGCGAAGCTGTTCCGGCCCGACCGGTACCGCGTCTACGGCGCCGCTCGACGCGGATCTAATCCGCAACGCCGCGCCGATGGTCGCTTACGGGTGCCGACCAACGGCGACTTCTTCTCCGCCCGCGATCGGCTGCCAGCTCCACCATCCCATCTACGGCTCGACCTCGGAGCGCTCTGCCTCAGGCCTAACGGCGCCGGTGCAGCAGGATGAGGAGCAGCCCGAAAGCAACCAGCACGCCGCCCGCGCCGCTCACGATGCCGATCCCGACATTTCCCCAGCTGACGGCCTGAGCCAGCACGTCGCCAGGCTGCCGAACCGTGGTCAAGCAGCGGTCGAGCGCCGCCCAACGGCGGGTAAAGGCTCGCCCTCAGAGGCGGAGCTCGAGCTCGACCGCCGGTGCGCCCGGGACGATCGCGGCCGTCTCGCGCGCGTGCAGCAGGGTCGTCTTCACGATCAGCTTCGCACGTGCGTAGTTGTCCATCATCGTCGGCACCGGCCCGACGGCGTGGCCGAGTGCGTACCCGGCGGCGTTCTGCCCCATCGCCCGGTACGAGTCGAGCGAGTAGAGCGGCGACATGCCGAACAGCTCGAGGTTGTCGAGCGTCTGCAGATCGGCCCGGTGGATGACCGCCGTGCCCTTCGACTGGAGGCCGAGGGCGATCCCCGAGCCGGAGAGCACCGCGCCGTCGTGGCCGATGAAGGCGACGTCCGACGAGCGGCGAACCCGCACGAGCCGAGGCTCGGCTCCCGCCTCGCGGATCCCGGCGCACAGCGCCGCCAGCACGTCGGCGTGCGCCAGGCCGTTGATCGTCGCCCGCAGCGCGTCACCGAAGGCGGGCCCGACGGCGACGACCACCTCGTCCGGCCGATCGCCCGCCGCAGCCTCGCCCGTCTCGACCACGACCGGCTCACCGGCGGCGCCGTCCTCGACCAGCTCGCGCGGATCGATCACGTACGGCAGCGACTGCAGGAGCTGCCAGCGCTCACCCTCGAGCCGGTACCCCGTCCCCGGGCCGGAGTAGAGATTGGGGTCGTTGACAGCCGAGTGCACGGTCCCCTCCGCGTCGATGACCGCCGACGTCTGCAGGTAGTCCGCCGACACCCGCTGGCGCTGCATGCCGACGATCGCCTCCGCCACGTCGGTGAAGCCGCGCTCGTCGAGCGCGCGGATGACGTCGACGCCGCTGGTTCCCGCAGCCAGTAGCCGGTCGGCGGCGTCCGCGTCGGCGCCGCGGTCGCGGTCCGGGAGGTCCCGGCTCGTGGAGCCGTACGTCGCGGCGTCGACCTCCTCATCGGTGACGGGCGGCAGCTCCAGCCCCGCGAACACGGCCTGGACGGCGCGCGCCGCCCGCTCGCGCACCGCCACGATCTGCTCCTCCGCGGCCGGCTCGATCCCGGCATCCACCTGCCAGTCGCGCTGGACGGTCATCCATTCGTCCAGATCGTCCGCGTCGTAGTTGCCGCCGCCGAACATGTTGTCGTAACGGGGCATGACCGAATAGCCCGACGTGACGAAGTCGGTGCCCGGGAGCAGCTGCCCCATCAGCTTCGCCGTCTTGCGGATCTCCGAGTGCGAGGCGATCGCGTCGTTGCCGGAGGCCACCTCGAGGTCGAGCCAGGCGGCGAGCAGGTTCTCGGCCAGGATCTCACGCGTGCCGCCGGGGACGGCGAGCGCCAGCGCGACGCACGAGATCGAGCCGTTCTGCACCCCCTGCGAGCCGGCGGCGCGCACGGCTGCGAGGCAGCGCGCCTCGAGGTAGAGCATCGAGTACCCGAGCGACCGGCCCATCAGCGCCTCCGAGCCGCCGCCGGACGTGAAGCGGATCTTGACGCCGCGAGACGCGTAGGCGGAGCCGAGGAAGGCCTTCGACCAGGGCGTGTCGTCGCCGTCCACGAACACGGGCTCGGTCCCGTAGACGGACAGCGTCTCGGCGTAGGTGACGAGGCCGCGGATCGCCAGGTCGAGGTTCCGCCGCTCCTCGACCGCGCACTGGGTCATCACGCCCGGGCGGCCGGTCTGCGAGCCGACCAGGATGGCGATGGCGTTCAGCGGCGCGTAGCGGGACACGCCCACCGTCGTCTCGACCTCGGCAAAGCCGCGGGCCGCAGCCTCGGCGGCGTCGGCGGCGAGCAGCGCCGGATTGTCCTTCAGGTTCGTGACGTGGGCCTGGTTCGCCGGCGCGCGACGCGCCCGCAGCTTCTTCAGCGCGAACATCATCTCGACGGGATCGAGCCGCGAGGCGACGCGCGCGAGCCGGGCCGGGGTCAGGCCCTTCGAGAGGCGGACGAGCTCCTCACGCGGGCAGTCGACGTCGACGAGCCGGCGGGCGATCTCCTCGTCGGCCAGGTCACCCGCCTCGGCCGCCGCCTCGGCGTCGATCCCGTACCGGGCGATGAAATGGTCGATGACGTCGAAGTCCTGCTCACGTCGCCCGTCGATCTCGACGACCCGACCGGCCTCGACGACGACGCTCGGCTCCGGGTCGTTCGGGCCGTCCATGGCGACGAGCCCTAGCTCGGGGTACGGCGAGACGAGCAGCTCGCGACGGAGCTCCCGCGCCTCGCGTGACTCGAACCGCTTAGACCTGCGCGCGTTCTGTGGCAAGCAGTCCCCGCTCCGCGTAGACGTCCCGTGCCTCACGAACGAACACCGCGGTGAGCGGCGCCTCCCACTCGGTCTCGAGCCGGCGCGCCCAACCCTCGAGCTCGTCCGCGGAGGAGCGGTGCGGACGCAGCGCCGTGTAGATCTCGAGGATCGATTCGGCCGGCACGCCGGCGAGCTCGGCGGCGCGAGCGAGGTTCTCCGCCAGCGGCCGTCGGCCCGCGGCGAGTGCGATCGCCGACTGGCGGCGGAGCGTCTCCGGCGTGGCGCGCAGGTCATCGGCACCGATCCGGCCCGCGCGCACCGCCTCCAGCGTCACCTCGTCGAGCGGACGTCCGCTCGGGGTCGAGACGAGGTCGGGCCGCTTCTGCCCGAGCGGATAGTCGACGCTGGGGTCGAATCGCATCGCGTCAGAGCTTAAGGTAGGCGCGATGGAAGCGACCTACGACTTCTCGGGCCGCTGCGCGCTCGTCACCGGCGGGGCGAGCGGCATCGGCAAGGCGGCCGCGGAGCGGCTCCAGGAGTGCCGGCGCGCGCGTCGCCGTCTTCGACCGGCAGGCGGCCACGGGCGGAGACTGGCTGGCGCTCGAAGGCGACATCTCGAGCTCGCCGGACGTCGAGGCAGCCGTCCGTCACGCGGAGGAAGAGCTCGGCCGGATCGACATCCTCGTCAACTCGGCCGGCGTGCCCGGAGACTCGCTCAGCACTCTCGACACGACGGACGACGAGTGGCGCCGCGTGATGGGGGTGAACGCCGACGGAACGTTCTACGCCTGCCGCGCAGTAGCTCCGGGCATGGTCGAGCGCGGCTACGGCCGCATCGTCCTCGTCGCCTCGATCGCCGGCAAGGAGGGCAACCCGATGGCGCCCGCCTACTCGGCGTCGAAGGCCGCCGTGATCGCCCTCACCAAGGCGCTGGGCAAGGATCTCGCGCGGACGGGCGTGCTCGTCAACTGCGTCGCGCCCGCCGTCATCGAGACGCCGATCCTCGAAGGCCTGTCGCCCGAGCACGTCGACTACATGGTCGAGCGGATCCCGGTCGGCCGGATGGGAACCGCAGAGGAGGTGGCGGCGCTGATCTGCTGGCTGGCGAGCGACGAGTGCTCGTTCTCGACGGGCGCCACGTACGACATCTCGGGCGGCCGCGCGGTCTACTAAGGCGGAAGGCGACGCGAGCGCAAGAGGGCTGCGATCTGCGCGTGCCCCGTCTCGAGATCGGCGCCCATCGCACGGCCGTCCGGGTAGGAGGCCTGGACGGAGATCAGCTCGGTGCCGTCCGGGAGCGGCGTCCGCACCGTGGTGATCTCGGCCCCCTTCTGGCCGTGCTCGAGCGTCCCCGCGAACAGATCGACGCGCGCGACCAGCTCGGCCTCGACGTCCTTGACGGCCCACTCCTCGGCGACCTCCAGGGCCGTCCTGCCCTCGATGTCGGGCCTGTTCGGGTCCGCGCCGTGCTCGAGCAGTGCCGTGACGACCCCCAGCGATCCGCGCCGGGCGGCCTCCACGAGCGGTGAGGCGAGATCCGGATCGGCACCGCCGGCCAGCAGGACCCGCGCGACCTCTACGTGACCCTGACTGGCCGCCCAGCGGAGCGGCGTCCACCACTCGTCCTCGCGCCGGTTCGGATCGGCTCCGTGCGCGAGCAGCGCGGACACGATCTCGACGTGCCCGTGGCAGGCCGCCGCGCAGAGCGGTGTTCCCTCGGTCTGGTCTCCGCTTCGGAGGTCGGGGTCGGCACCGGCGCGCAGCAACATGCGTGTGAGCTCCGCCTCGCCTTGCACAGCGGCCGTGTAAAGCGGAGTCGTGCCTTCGGAACGGCTGTCGGGCAGGGCGCCGTCGCGCAGCATCGCCTCGACGGCAGCCGGATCTCCGTTGAGCACCGCTTCGACGAGTGTTGCCACGGTGCCCGCCAGCATACGATTGGGTCGTGACGAGACGCGTGCGTTTTCGCGGGCCCGACGGCGTGCACGAGGCGACCGTCGATGAGCTGCCGGTCGAGCCGGTCGATTCGGAGACGCTGGAGCTCCCCGAGCCGTACGAGCTGCTGATGCCGGTCGAGCCGCCCGAGATCTGGTGCGCCGGCGTCACCTACGAGCGGAGCCGTGACGCACGCGTCGACGAGAGCACCGTCAAGGACGTCTACACGCTCGTCTACGACGGCGCTCGGCCGGAGCTGTTCCTCAAGGACGCGGCCTGCCGGCGCACGGTTGGTCCCGGCCGGCCGATCGGCGTGCGCGCCGACTCGTCATGGGACGTGCCGGAACCCGAGATCGGGCTGGTGCTCGGCAAGGCCGGGGAGATCGCCGGCTACACGATCGGAAACGATGTTTCGTCGCGCGCCATCGAGGGCGAGAACCCGCTCTATCTGCCGCAGGCGAAGCTGTTCGCGGGGGCGTGCGCGATCGGACCGGCCGTGCTCGAGGCCGGGGGCGTGGACGCCGTGTTCGACATTCACCTGCGTATCGTCGGGGCCGGCGGCGACGAGCTGTACGCCGGCGAGACGTCGACGGCACGGATGAAACGCAGCTTCGCGGAGCTCGTGTCGTGGCTCCTACGTGACAATCCCGTTCCCGCCGGTAGCGTCCTGCTGACGGGTACGGGGCTCGTGCCGCCGGACGACTTCACGCTCGAGCCGGGCCAGCTGGTCGAGATCCACGTGCCCGGCATCGGCACGCTACAGAACCCCGTCGGCCTCGCCGCCGACCTGATCGCAGAGGAGCGCTGACAACGATGACAGACGTCCTGGAAGCTCCCACCCGCCCGGCCTTCGCGAACTTCATCGCCGGGGAGTGGCGTCCGAGCCGCTCGGGCCGTACCTACGAGAAGCGCGGCCCCTGGCGCCCATCCGAGGTGATCGGGGCGCTTCCCGCCTCGGACGGCGCCGACGTGGGCGCGGCGGTCGAGGCGGCCGCGGCCGCGTTCCCGGCCTGGTCCCGACTCGCGGGCGCGGCTCGCGGCGAAGCGCTCCGCCGGGCGGCGGACGCGGTCGACCGCCGCGTCGAGCAGATCGCGCAGGACATGACGCTCGAGATGGGCAAGCCGATCCGCGAGGCGCGCATGGAGGCGGGACGGATGGCGCAGATCCTCCGCTTCTTCGCCGGCGAGGGCCTGCGCGACACCGGCGAGCGATACGAGCAGGCAGCGACCGGAAGCGTCGTCTACACCGTGCGCCGGCCGCTCGGTGTCGTCGGATTGATCACACCGTGGAACTTCCCGGCGGCGATCCCGGCCTGGAAGACGGCGCCGGCGCTCGCCTACGGCAACACCGTCGTGATGAAGCTTGCGCAGGAGGCGCCGCTGACCGGCCTCCACCTCGCTGCCTGCCTCGATGAAGGCGGCATCCCGGAGGGCGTCCTCAACATCGTCGTCGGCCGCGGCTCGGATGTCGGCACCCCGCTCGTCGAGCACCCGCAGGTGAAGGCGATCTCGTTCACCGGATCGGTGGCGATCGGAGAGCAGGTGCGGGGGCAGGCGACGGCGCTCGGAAAGCGCGTCCAGCTCGAGCTCGGCGGGCACAACCCGCTGATCGTGATGGCCGACGCCGATCTCGAGCGGGCAGCCGAGGCGGCGTATGCGGGCGCGTTCTGGTCAGCCGGCCAGAAGTGCACGGCGACGCGCCGGATCCTCGTCGAGGATTCCGTGTACGACGACTTCCGTTCGCGGTTGCTCGCACGCATCGAGCGTGGCGTCGTCGGCGACCCGACCGACCCGCAGACCGAGGTGGGCCCGATCGTCAACGAGTCGCAGATGGAGGAGGTGCTCGCCGGAATCGCGCGGGGCCGCGCCGACGGAGGCACGCTGCTCGCCGGCGGCGAACGGATCGACGACGAGGCCTTCCTCGTAGCGCCGACGTTGTTCGAAGGGCTGTCCGACGACGCGTTCCTGTCCTGTCAGGAGGTCTTCGGCCCGGTCACGTCGCTGTACCGCTTCTCGTCGCTCGACGAGGCGCTGCGCCGGGCCAATGCGGTCGAATACGGCTTGTCGGCGTCGATCTACACGGCGAGCCTGGCCTCGTCGCGGCAGTTCGCGCAGGAGATCGAGGCCGGGATCGTCCGGATCAACGGCCAGACGGCCGGCGCCGACGTCCACGTTCCGTTCGGCGGGGTGAAGAGCTCGGGCTTCGGCCCGCACGAGCAGGGCCGCGCCGCCCGCGACTTCTACACCGAGGTCGTCACCGTCTACGAGGACGTATGACCAAACCAGCCGCGGCGATTCCAGCCATGTCGGAGGGACAGGCCCTCGGACCGGTCCGCGCGGGCCAGCTAGGACATGCGCTTCCCTTGAGCCGCAACGTCTTCAGCGGGCGCCCCCGTCGGTTCGAGCCATGTACGAGGGACTGTCCCTCGTACATGGCTTGCAGGGACAATGGCTGACCGCTTCCTCGTCACCGGCGCGCTCGGTTGCATCGGCGCCTGGGCGGCGGCGCTGCTCGTCCGCGAGGGTGCCGGGGTCGTCGCGTACGACCTCGGAGACGACGACCACCGCCTGCGGCTGATCGCCTCGCCGGAGGAGATAGCCGACATCGTCTTCGTCCGCGGCGACGTGACGAGCCTCGAGCAGCTCGACGGAGCGCTCGCCGAGCACGGGATCACCCACATCGTCCACCTCGCCGCCCTGCAGGTGCCGTTCGTGAAAGCGAACCCGCCGCTCGGAGCCCAGGTCAACGTCGCCGGCACCGTCAACGTCTTCGAGGCTGCGCGCCGCCGGGGGCTGACGACCCCGATCGCCTACGCCAGCACCGCCGCCGTCTACGACGACCGCGGGGATCGCTCTCCGAGGACGCTGTACGGCGTCTTCAAGCTGGCGAACGAGGGGACGGCGAGCGTGTACTGGGCCGACGAGGGCATCGCCAGCGTCGGCATCCGCCCCTTCGTCGTCTACGGACCGGGTCGCGATCAGGGGCTGACCTCCGGCCCGACGCTCGCCATGCAGGCGGCGGCGACCCGCGAGCCGTACAGGATCGCCTTCGGCGGGCGCTCGGAGCTCCACTATGCGCCCGACGTGGCGCGCGGGTTCATCGCTGCCGCGCGCTCACCGGCGCGGGGAGCGTTCGCGTACGACTTCCCGGGCACGCCGGTGCACATGAGCGAGGTGGTGGCGGCGATCGAGTCGGCGGCACCCGAGGCACGAGGGCTCGTGACGTTCGACGACGTTCCGCTGCCCTTCCCGGAGGAGCTGCCCGGCGAGCGGCTCGACGCCCAGGTGACGCCGCTGGACATCGCCGTGCGGGAGACGATCGAGCACTTCCGGTCCGCTGTCCGGCCCGGCTGAGCCCACCCGCCCGCCGCGCACCGACCTCCGGGGCGTGCTCGTGCGCTGGGGACGGCTCGGCCTGCTCGGGGTGGGCGGGCCGCAGGCCCACACGGCCCTGCTCCGGGAGATGATGGTGGAGCGGGAGCAATGGCTCTCCGCGCGCGAGTTCCAGGACGCGGTCGCTGCGACGAGCCTCCTCCCCGGCCCCGCCTCGACGCAGCTCGCGATCTTCTGCGCACGGGTCGCCGCAGGCGTCCGCGGCGCGCTCGTCGGTGGGCTCGCGTTCATCCTCCCCGGCTTCGTGATGATCGTGGCGCTCGCCTCGCTCTTCCTCGAGCACGGGCGGAACGACGCCGTGCGCGGCGCCTCGGCGGGAGCGGCAGCGGCGGTCGTGGTCGTGATCGTGATCGCGGGAATCGGCTTCGCGCGGGGCTTCGCCAACGCCGAGGGCTGGCGGCTCGTCCGCACCGTCGCCTACGCGCTCGCGGGCGGGCTCGCCACGGTCTTCCTCGGCGCGTGGGTGCTCGCCGTCCTGCTCGGATGCGGGGTCGTCGAGACCGCGCTCCGCCTCAGGAGCCCGGCTGCGCTGGCCTGGCTCGGCTCGACGGCCAAGCTCCCGGCACTCGTGTGGCTGGCGTTCAAGGTGGGCGGGCTCAGCTTCGGCGGCGGGCTCGTGATCATCCCGCTGATGCAGCACGACGTCGTCCACGCGCACCACTGGCTGACCGAGCGCCAGTTCTCGGATGCGGTCGCGCTCGGGCAGCTGACACCGGGCCCGGTCGTGCTGACGGTGAGTGTGGTCGGCTACGCCGTGTCGGGGGTCGCCGGGGCGGCGCTGGCGGCGGCGGTCGCCTTCGCCCCGTCGTTCGCAATGGTGCTCGCCGGTGCTCCGTACTTCGACCGGCTGCGCACGCGACCCGGGCCGCGCGCCTTCCTGGACGGCGCCGGCCCGGCGGCAGTGGGCGCCATCTTCGGAGCCGCGGCGCTGCTGGCGCCTCAGGCGGCGAAGGTGTGGTGGCAGCCGCTCGTCGTCGTCGCCGCGATCGTCGCTGCGCTGCTCGGCCGGAGCTCGTTCGTGATCCTCGTGCTCGGCCTCGTGCTGGGCGTTCTCGCGGCGGGGATCGGGTTGCCGTTACCGCGCTGAGACCACATGGCGGGCCTCCGGGCCATCCGCGAATTCCCTGACGTCTCCGAAAGTCTGACTCTCGTATAGTTGCCCGACGGCCCGTCCGGGGTCGTGTGGCGACTCGAAGGGGGAGCGAAAGATGGCCGAAATCCGCGGCTGTGACCTCGTCGTCGAGTACCTGATCAAGGAGAAGGTGCCGTACCTGTTCGGCTATGCCGGGCACGGGGCGGTCGGTCTCCTCGACGGCGTCTACAACCATTCCGACGAGCTCAAGATCATCTTCCCGCGCATCGAGACGGCGGCCGGGTACATGGCCGATGCGTACTACCGCGCCTCGGGGCAGGTGATCCCCGTCTACACGTCCACCGGCCCCGGCCCGATGCTGCTGACGGCGGCGCTGGGGAACGCCTTCTACGACTCCTCGGCGTTCATCGCGATCACCGGCCAGGTGGCGACGAATCAGTACGACTCGGGAGCACTGCAGGAGGAGTACCGGCACCATCAGGCCGACTTCCCGTCGGTCGCGAAGGTGATCTCGAAGCGGAGCTTCGCGGCCCAGTCCGTCGAGGACCTGGCCAAGTTCCTCCCCAAGGCCTTCAAGCTGGCGCGCACGGGCCGGCCGGGCCCCGTCCACATCGACGTGCCGTACGACCTGTGGATCCGCACGGCCGATACCGAGGTGCCCGAGCCGGAGGAGCGCTCGCAGATGCTGAACTGGCGCACGCCCGGCTCGCCGGAGGCGGTCGGCAAGGCGTTCGAGATGCTGACGAAGGCGCGACGGCCGCTGATCCTCGCCGGGGGCGGGGTGATCTGCTCGGACGCAACGGCCGAGCTGCGCGCGTTCGCCGAGCACGTCAACGTTCCCGTCTACTCGACCTTCATGGGCAAGGGCGTGCTGTCTGCAAAGGACCCGCTCTATCTCGGCATCGCCGGCTGCTGGGGCGAGTACCCGGCGCAGGAGGCGGCACGCAACGCCGACGTGATCCTCGCGATCGGTGCCCGCTTCTCCGACATCCACTGCTCCTCGTGGGTGCCGGGCTACACGTACAACATCCCGCCGACCAAGCTGATCCACGTCGACATCGACCCGACCGAGATCGGCCGCAACTATCCGACCGAGCTCGGGATCGTCGGCGACGCCCGCGAGGTGCTGAAGCAGCTCGGGGAGCTGGCCCAGCGGCAGCCGAAGCGCGAGCGGACGCAGTGGCACGACGACGTCGACGCGTGGAAGCTCGAGTGGCAGAACTACATCGGGCCGGAGATGGCGTCGGAGGAGACGCCGATCGACCCGCGCCGCGTGATCGGCGAGCTGCGGAAGGCGGCGCCGGACGACACGCTGATGATCACCGACACGGGCAACCACCAGACCTGGGTCGAGCAGTACTGGGAGGCGTACGAGCCGCGCAGCGTGTTCACGCCGGGCGGGTTCGCCGGCATGGGGTTCGGAACGTGCGGTGTCCTGGGCGTCAAGCTGGCGAGGCCCGACCGGCCGGCCGTCTGCGTGACGAGCGACGGCAGCTTCATGATGTTCCCGGGCGCGATCGCGACCGCGGTCGAGCACGACATCCCGGCCGTCTGGGTGATCCTGAACAACTACACGATCGGCGTCATCCGCGATCTGCAGCGGTTCTACATGGACAGCCGCGAGATCGGGACGAGCTTCATGAAGCACTCGACCGGCGAGCTGTGGAACCCGGACTTCGCGAAGATGGCGGAGGCGATGGGGGCCGGCTCGATCTCGGTCGACCAGCCGGGCGACCTCGCCGACGCGTTCGACACGGCCTTCAAGGCCGGCACGCCGTACCTCGTCGACGTCAAGGTCAACCGCGACACGGCGGTGCCGCTGATCGGGACGTGGCAGTTCCCGCCGATCGTCCAGGCGGAGCCGACGTTCGGGAAGCGGCTCGTCATCACGCGTAGTGCGGTATCTTCCCGTTCAGCGCGATCGTCGAGCAGGAGCGTCTCAAGCAGGCGCTCCTGCTCAACGCGGTCAACCCGGCGGTGGGCGGCGTGCTGATCGTCGGCCCTGCCGGGACGGGGAAGTCGACGGCCGTCCGGGGGCTCGCCGAGCTGCTGCCGGAGATCGACGTGGTCGCCGACTGTCCGTTCTCGTGCGACCCCGCCGACCCGTGCGCGGTCTGCCGCGGACGCGACGAGCTGCCGGTCGCGCGCCGCCGGCGGCGGATCGTCGACCTGCCGCTGAACGCGACGGAGGACCGCGTGGCCGGAACGGTGGACATCGCCCGGGCGCTGAAGGAGGGTGAGCGGGCGCTGGAGCCCGGCCTGCTGGCGGAGGCGAACCGCGGCATCCTCTACGTCGACGAGATCAACCTCCTCGACGACCACCTGACGGACATCCTGCTCGACGCCGCTGCGCTCGGCGTCAACGTGGTCGAGCGCGAGGGCATCTCGATCGCCCACCCGGCGCGCTTCATCCTCGTCGGCACGATGAACGAGGAGGAGGGCGAGCTGCGGCCCCAGATCGCCGACCGGATCGGCCTGCGCGTGAACGTCGAGGCAGTCGTCGAGCCCGACGCGCGCGCGGAGATCATGCGCCGCCGCGAGGCGTTCACGGCGCACCCGGAGGCGTTCCTGGCCGCCAATGCGCAGGCCCAGTCGGCGCTGGCGGACGAGCTCGCCGTCGCCGAGGCGCTCCTCGCCGACGTGCGCGTGCCGGATCATCTCTACCCGGCCGTCGGCCGGCTGACGGTCAAGGCAGGGGTCTCGAGCCACCGCGCCGACGTGACGATCCTCGAGTGCGCGAAGGCGTGTGCGGCGCTCGCCGGCCGGAGCGCGGTCGCGGTCGAGGACGTCGCCGCCGCCGCGTCGCTCGCGCTCGGGCACAGGCTGCCGGTCGATCCGTTCGCGCCCCCGCCGAGTCTCGAGCCGCACATGGTCAGGCGGCTCCTCGACGAGGCACTGGAGCTGGAACGCTCAAAAAAAGCCGAAGCGAACCCGGTGACGTAGGCCTCGAGATCGAGGCCTCGCCGAAGGGTGCGCCGGGAATCGACTCGCTGGAGGTGCTGACAGACGCCGTGTTCGGACAGCGTCTCCAGCGCGACCGCACCGAGCGCTCGCGGCCGGGGCGCCGGGCTCGCTCGCTCGCCAGCCATCGCAAGGGCAAGTACTCGCGCCACCGGCTCGCGGACCGGCACGCGACCGACGTGGCGCTGGACGCGACGCTGCGGGCGGCGGCGTCTCGCAGCGGCCGGACACCGATCCGGGTCGAGCCGGGCGACCTGCGGCGCAAGGTGCGCGAGCACCGCTCGCCGTTCGCCGTCTGCTTCGTCGTCGACAACTCATGGTCGGTGCATGCCGAGAGGATGATCGAGAAGGCGAAAGGGGTCGTCTTCCGGCTGCTCGAGGACGCCACCGGCCGAGGCGACAAGGTCGCGCTCGTGGCCTTCCGCGGCGGATTGCCGGAGGCGACGGTGGCGCTTCCGTTCACGTCCAGCCTCGCCGCCGCCACGCGACGCCTCCGGCGGATCCCGCTCAGCGGCCAGACGCCGCTCGCCGATGGGCTGCGCCGCGCGCGCATCCTGCTCCGCCAGGAGCTCTCCAAGCACCCGAACGCCGTCCC
Organism: uncultured Actinomycetes bacterium; assembly: GCA_963742925.1. GTDB lineage: Bacteria > Actinomycetota > Thermoleophilia > Gaiellales > Gaiellaceae > PALSA-612. The sequence goes on from CAVUNV010000008.1 coordinate 324,459, forward strand.
GCTCGTCGTCGTCGTCACCGACGGCGAGGCGACCGTGCCCCTGGTGTCCGGCAGGAACCCGTCCGCCGACGCCCTGTCCGAGGGACAGGCCCTCGGACGTGGCCGGATCGGCGTGGTCGTCGCAGACACGTCCGACGGCACGAGCGGGTGCGCGGCCGAACTGGCGAGAGCGTGCGGAGGAACGAGGATCCCCGTTGCCGAGCTCGCGCCCGAGCTGCTGATCGCGCTGGCGGAACGGGCATGACCGCTCGCGAGCGGAGGATCGACTGGGCCGCGCTGAGCGTCACGCAGGGCGAGGTTCTCGACGCGTTTGCCCTCTACTGCCGCGACGTGCTCGAGGACGTCGAAGTGCTCGCCGAGTCGCCGACGCGGCTCGAGCTCGCCTGGCGGCGCGAACGGAGCTCCGTCGAGGTCGCCGAGACGCTGCCGGAGCGTGAGGAGCCGACCCTCGTTCTGGCCGAGCTCGGCGAGATCCTGGTCGCACGGCTGCTGGACGACGCCTCGCTCCGGGGCCGCATCGCCGTCTACGACCTGGCCCGGCTGGAGAAGGTGAACGCCGTCCGCTCGAGCGTGTTCGTCTACTTCGAGTGGTTCCTCCGGGACGTGTACGGCGTCAAGGTCGTTGCGTCGGACACCTTCACCCGGGGCCTCGTCGACCGGGGAATCATCTCGCTCGGATTCGGTTGACGCCGTCCGCTCCGCGTGCTTGAGTGCTCCGTCTACCTATGGAGGGAACCGCGTGAACGCACCTGCACCGAACACTGGCCCCGTCGGCGAGGAACGAGGCGTCGGCTTCGCGATCGTGATGTCGATCGTCACGCTCGGCATCTACTTCATCTACTGGCTCTACAAGACCTTCAGCGAGGTGCGACGGCACCGGGGCGAAGGCGTAGGCGGAGTCGTGGGGATCCTGCTCTGCATCGTGGTCGTCGGCTACTTCTTCCTGCCGCAGTACGTCGGCAAGATGTTCCGCGCCGAGGGGAACGACAACCCGCCCGTCAGCGGGCTCACCGGGCTGTGGCTCCTCGTGCCGTATGTCGGCAGCTTCATCTGGATCGCCAAGGTCCAGGGGTCGTTGAACGCGTACTGGAAGGCCAAGGGCGCCGGCTCGGTCGCCGCCGTTCCTGGGTCGACGGCGAGCTTCAGTAGACGGTCACGGCCAGAGCCGGCGGTTCTACGGAGCCGCCGGCTCTCCCAAAACCGCATGGGCATGAAGCCGCTCGTGGGTCAGTCCGAACGTCGCCACGAACAGGCATGCCTCGACTCCGACGATCAGCCACAACGCGGCCGAGAATGAGCCGGTCGCGTCCCTGACGACCCCGAGGGCGAGCGGCGCCAGGCCCGTGATCGAGTAGCCGATGCCGAGCATCATCCCCGTGACGGCTCCGGCCTGGGCCGGGTGATCCGACAGGTCGAGCGGGAGCGTCATGGCGAGCGGGAACAGTGTGCCGATGCTGAGCCCGAGCAGCACGGCCCACAGCCAGGCGGCCTCGGGTGCCAACTGCACGCCGATCAGCCCGCCCATCTGCACCCCCGCGGCGCACGCGAGGTAGGTGCGCCGGGAGCCCATCCGGTCGGCCAGCCACGGTACTGCGAGCCCCGCGGGCACCGTCACCGCCTGGATGACCGCGAGCAGTGCACCGGCCTTCCCGGGCGACCAGCCGTGCTCCACGTAGGCGTCCGGGAGCCACGCCGAGAGCCCGTAGAAGCAGACCCCGATCATCGCGAACACGAGCGAGACCATCCAGGCGGTCGGGTTCCGGATCGGCATCTTGGGCGGCCGCACACGCGCACGGGGGCGCTCCTCCGGCCGGCCGAGCAGGAGCCAGGCTGCCCCCGAGACCGCCGCTGCGACCGAGAAGACGCCGAGCGCGAACCGCCAGCCGCCGTAGAGGTTGGCGAGCGGGACCGCGATCGCCGCCGAGACAGCCGCGCCAAGCTGGATGCCGCTCGCGTAGATCCCGGTGCCGGATGCCGGACGGTGCGCGAGATGGGTCTTGACCGCAGCCGGCATCAGCGTCCCCGCCACCGCGATCCCGATCCCCACCGGCAGGGTCAGGGCGATCAGCACGGTGGTGTCGGGCACGGACACCCGCAGCAGGCCCCCGACGGCGATGAGGCCGACCGAGGCCGCGATCGCGAGTCGCGGGCCGATCAGCCCGGCCACGTGGGCGGCGGCCGGCGCGAAGATGCCCATGCACAAGACGGGAATCGTCCCGAGCAGCCCTGCGACTGCGTGCGAGATGCCGAGGTCGCTCTGGATCGCCGGGACCAGCGGCCCGACTCCGATGATCTGGGGACGCAGCGCCAGCGACACCAGGAAGAGTGCCGCGACGAGGCGGGCGTGTCGTCTCAATCGATCGTCTCGTAGAAGGAGCGGTCGCGACCGTCGAGCAGCGGCACCGCCTCGTCGAGGACGAGCCGCTGGAAGTGCTCCGACTCGGCGTGCGCGCGGACGGCGTCCTCGTCGGCGTAGATCTCGAAGATCAGGAAGCGCCGGGGATCGTCCCGGTCGCGGCAGGGCTGGTAGTGGAGGCAGCCCGGCTCGCCTCGCGATGCCGGAGCGAGTTGCTCGAGCACCGCGAGAACCCGTTCCTCCTCACCTTCCTTCGCGACCCACCTGGCGACGAGCGCGACGGCCATCTCTCTCTCCTCTCTTCCGGACCCGGGACCTTGGCGCTGCCGTTTTACCGGTTTCTTACCTGGCCTCCCTCGTCTGCGGCACTCACGAGCTCGGTGAAACCCCGATAGAGAAGACATGAAGCAGATGGGCGTGATTCTCACCGTCGCCGCCGCTCCCGTCGTCGGCTCGCCGTTCGTGGCCACTGCGTCCGGCGATCCGCTCTCCCGGGCGAGGGCGAACGAGGCCGATGGTGAGGTCCTGCTCGTCGATGCCGTAGCCGCACGCGAGGCCGGCGCCGACAAGACCGACTTGCGGTCGCTCCTGCAGGCTGCACGCACGCAGGCGAAAGAGTTCCGCTCCGCCGTCCGGTCTGCCTTCGTCGAGGCGAGGCAGGCTGCGAAGCAGAACAGGGGGTCGAAAGGCTCGAAGGGCAGCTCCTCGAGCCGGGGGTCGGACGAGGAAGGGTTCGGCGGCTAGGCCGCAGGCGCCGGATCCGGCAAGTGGTGACGGGGCGGGCGACGGCCGCCCCGTCGCCGTTTACGAGGCTTCGACGGGGTTCGTGAGCGTGCCGAGCCCTTCGATCTCGATGGTGATCTCGTCGCCCGGCTTCAGCAGCACTTTCGGGTCGCGGAAGACGCCGACCCCGGCCGGCGTGCCGGTCAGGATGAGATCGCCGGGCTCGAGCGTGATCGCCTGGCTGACGAACGAGACGATCTCGGCAACGCCGAACACCATGTTGGCGGTCGTCGAGTCCTGCATCACCTCCCCGTTCAGGATCGCCCGGATCCGCAGTGCCTGCGGATCGGCGACGTCGGCTGCCGGGACGAGCTCGGGGCCGATCGGGCAGAAGGTGTCGAACGACTTGCCGCGCACCCACTGCTTGTCGGCGAACTGGACGTCACGGCCGGACACGTCGTTCGCGCACAGGTAGCCGCGCACGGCCTCGAGCGCAGTGTCGGGTGACGCCTGTCGGACGCGTGTGCCGATGACGACGCCGAGCTCGGCCTCGTAGTCCACCTCGTTCGAGATCGACGGAAGGCGGATCGGCTCGCCGGGTCCGATCAGTGTGTTCGGCCACTTGGCGAAGAGCAACGGCCGCTCCGGCAGCGCCACGCCCTGCTCCTCGGCGTGGTCCCGGTAGTTGAGCCCGATGCAGATGATCTTCTGCGGCCGCTCGATCGGAATCACGGCCGTGACCTTATCCGACATGCCCCAGGGACAGTCCCTGTAACAAGAGTGTGACAACCCGGCCGCGACGCCTCTTGATTCATCGAACGGCGGCTACCGTCGATGGCGTGCCGCGCGTTCCTCGCTCCCAGCTTCCGGAGTACGGCTTCTTCCACGTCACCGCGCGCGGGGTCGGCGGGCTCCTCATCTTCCTCGACGACCACGATCGCGAGCGTTTTCATGCCCTGCTCACGCAGGCCGCCCGAATGTTCGGCTGGCGCCTGCACGCCTGGTGCCTCATGGGCACGCACTACCACCTCCTGATCGAGGCGCCGCGCGAACCGCTCTCGAGCGGGATGCACCGCCTCGCCGGCCTGTATGCGCAAGGTTTCAACCGGAGGCATGGGAGGAAGGGCCACGTCTACGAGGAGCGCTTCTCCGCGTGGATCGTCGAGGACGAGCCGCACTTCTGGGCGACGGTGAACTACATCCTCGACAACCCCGTTCGAGCTGGGCTGTGTACGGATCGGCGCGACTGGCGCTGGAGCTGGCCGCGATACGGACCGGTACAGGCGCCGCCGGCCTTGGCTCTACCGGCCAGGTCCGAGGGACTGTCCCTCGGACCTGGCCGGAGAGGACGGCGGTGTCAGGACGACGTGCACCTCGCCCGGGCCGTGCACGCCGACAACGAGCTTCTGCTCGATGTCGGCGCTCCGGCTCGGGCCGGTGACGATCGCCAGCGCGCTCGGCAGCTCGCCGCCCAGCGCCTCGAAGAGCTCCGCGAGCCCGGGCAGGATCCTGTCCTCGGCCAGCAGCGAGACGTGCACGGCCGGAAGCAGCGAACGCGCCCGAGGCTCCTCCGGCGACGCCGCGAGGACGACGCTGCCCGTTCCGGCCAGCCCGTACAGGGCCTGCGACACACCCGCGCCCTCGATGTCCGGGGCACGGTCACGGTGCACCGTGACCCCAACGGCCTCGGCATTCCGCACGAACTCCTCCACCAGGGAGATCAGATCGACGCTCATCGCCGGTCCCGGTACCGCCGCCCGAGGCGAGGCAACGCTCTCCCTCTCCCCCACACCCGGCCCGGGCCGGCGACACCTGCCAGTCCTTGTCCGGCGCGGCCGAGCCGAGTCGAGACCCGGTAGCCGAGCTCCGACGACCAGGCGAGTGACCAGAGCCCGAAGCCGAACCGCTCCCACCACGGCGCCACACGCTGCTCGACCAGATCCTTCCGCAGCTCGAGGAGCAGCTCGTGGAGTGGGATCTTGACCGGGCAGGCATCCGTGCAGGCGCCGCAGAGCGAGGACGCATGCGGGAGCGACGGCGCCTGCTCGAGCCCGACGAGGAGCGGCAGCAGCACGGCGCCCATGGGCCCGGAATACACGGGGCCGTACGCGCCGCCTCCGGCCTTGCGATAGACCGGACAGACGTTGAGGCAGGCGCCGCAGCGGATGCAGGCGAGCATCTCCCGGTAGTGCGTCCCGAGCAGGTTGGAGCGCCCGTTGTCGACGATCACGACGTGCAGCTCGTCGGGCCCGTCCTCCTCCTCGGCCCGGCGCGGCCCGGTGAGCAGGGTCGTATAGGCACTGAGAGCCTGGCCGGTCCCACTGCGCGCGAGGAGCTGCAGCAGGTCGGCGAGGTCGGCGAGGTTCGCAACGAGCCGTTCCATCCCCATCAGCGCGATGTGGACCCGCGGCAGCGAGCTGACGAGGCGCCCGTTGCCCTCGTTCGTGACCAGGCAGATCGAGCCGGTCTCGCTGACACCGAAGTTGGCGCCGGTGATGCCGACGTCCGCCTCGAGGAACACCCGGCGGAGCTGGCGCCTCGCCGCCTGGGTCAGCGCTTCGAGCTCTGGGGAAACCGGCTCGCCCTCCACGCGGGACAGGAGCTCTGCGACGTCCTGCGCCGTCTTTTCGATCGCCGGGGCCAGGATGTGAACAGGATGCTCACCGGCGAGCTGCACGATGTACTCGCCGAGGTCCGTCTCCACGACCTGCACGCCCGCGGCCTCGAGCGCGCCGTTGAGGCCGATCTCCTCGGACAGCATCGACTTCGACTTCGCCGCCAGCTTCGCACCTGCACCACGGCAGATCTCCGTGACGTGGGCGGTCGCGTCGTCTGCCGTGCGCGCGAGGTGGACGCGGCCGCCGCGGGCCTCGAGCGCCTCCGTGAACCGCGCGAGGTGGGTGTCGAGGTCGTCGATCACGCGCATGCGCGCCTCGTAGGCCCGCTGCCGGAGCGCCTCCACATCCGGGAGCGCCCTCCAGGCCGCGGCGCGGTTCTCGTACAGCCGTGCCGTGGAGGCGTCGAGAGCCTCCTGGGTGTGCGTGTCCGTGAGCTTCAGCCGGGCGATCTCCCGGAAGCGCTGCGGCGGTTGCCCGAGCCCGGTCACGGCACGCCCCGGCCGGCCGCCGCCGATCCAGCCCCCGCACCCCCACCCATTCGAGGGTGGGGTACCACCCTCCACCCTCGTGCTCGACGATATCGCTGAAATACGCGCAGGCGGGTGCCCCGGACGTGACGATTCGCACCGGATTCGTAACGATTCTGCGTCGTCACCGCCGCCCCGCCGTCATGACGGGCCACCGGATGCGGCGCCGACCCCGCGTGCCAGCGCGGTCGCGAGATGCAAGAGCGGAAGCGCTTCGCCAAGCCGGGCCGCGCGGCCGCGCAGGTGCATGAGGCAGCCGGGGTCGGCGCTCACGAGCGCGTCTGCTCCCACGCCTGCGGCGCCGGCGAGCTTGTCGTCCGCCATCGCCACGGACACCTCGGGCTGCCGCACGGAGAACGTGCCGCCGAAGCCGCAGCAGAGGTCGGGTCGCGGCAACCCGACCACCTCGGCTCCGGATCGCTCGAGCAGGCGCCGCGGCGCGTCGGCGATTCGCAGCTCGCGGAGCATGTGGCACGAGTCGTGGTAGGCGACGCGGCGGCCCTCGTTCCGGCGGGCCGGCTCGACGCCCTGCGCGTCGAGAAACGCCGACAGCTCCCAGACGTCGAACGGCTCGCAGCCGACCAGCTCCGGGAGGAACCGGGAGGCCATCGTCGCGCACGATCCCGACGGGATGACGATCGGCGCCTCACGGGAGAACGCGCGGGAAAACGTTCGCGCTACGCGCCGGGCGGCCGCACGATGCCCGGCGTTGAACGCCGGCTGCCCGCAGCAGACCTGTCCGCGCGGAAACTCGACCTCGAAGCCCGCCTCGCCAAGGAGCAGCGCGGCGTCTTCGACGGCGTCCGGGAAGATCAGGTCACCGAGGCAGGTCGCGAACAGCTGGACGGCGGGCATGAGCGCAACAGCATCGCACGCGGGCCACCGCCGGAGCCGTAGAGTCCGGAGCGTGAAGCCCGTAACCGGAAGCTGCCTCTGCGGAGGCGTGCGCTTCGAGATCAGCTGCCCGTTCCGCCGCGCGAGCCACTGCCACTGCTCGCGCTGCCGCAAGCAGTCCGGCACGTTCGGCCTCACCCAGGGGCGCGTGCCGCGCGAGGGGTTCCGGCTGCTCGAGGGCGAGCGGCTGATCCGGGTCTACCGGCCGGACGGCGGGATGGCCAAGGCGTTCTGCTCGGTCTGCGGCTCGAGTCTGTTCGGCGGCACCTGGCCCGAAGGCCCCGAGGTGTCGATCCGCTTCGGGGCGCTCGACGACGATCCCGGAATCCGCCCGCAGTATCGCTCGCACACCGCGTCGGCAGCGCTCTGGGACTCGATCCCCGACGATGGGCTGCCACGCTTCCCCGGCGCAGCGCCCTCCGCGTGACGACGCCGCTCGAGCCAGCTCCGCCGTTGCTCGCCCAGGGCCGATCTCTCTGGCTGAAGCGCGAAGACGTGCACGAGCTCGGTGCGTTCAAGTGGCGCGCCGCACTGCCGGTGGTGGAGCACTACAGAGACCGAAGGGGCCCGCGGCGTGGTGACCGCCTCGACCGGGAATCACGGTGTTGCGACCGGGTGGGCGGCTCGCCGGCTGGGTCTCGACGCGGTGATCTTCGCGCCGGTGGGAGCCAGCCGGAGCAAGCTCGCGCGGCTCGAGGCGCTCGACGCGGACGTCCGGCTCGGCGGCGCCGACGTCGACGAGGCCAAGGAGGCCGGCAAGGCCTACGCACGCGCGCACGGCCTGCCGTTCTTCGAGGACGGGGCCGAGCCGCTCCAGTACGAGGCCTACGGGGAGATCGGCGACGAGATCCTCGACGGGCTCGACGAGGTTCCCGCGGCGGTCGTCGTGCCGGTCGGGAACGGCGCGCTGCTCGGAGGAATCGGACGCACGCTCGGCCGCCGCTCGCCCTCGACGCTCCGCGTGGGCGTCGCCGCGAAGGAGGCCCCGGTGATGGCGCTCTCCTTCGAGGCCCGCCGGCCCGTCGAGAGCGACCGATGTGCGACGATCGCCGACGGCCTCGCCGTCCGGGTCGCGATCCCATATGCCGTCGACGTGCTGAACGAGACCGCCGACAGCATGCTCCTCGTCTCGGAGCGGGAGATCGCAGGCGGCGTCGCGGCCTTCGACGAGGCCGGCATTCGCGCCGAGGCGGCCGCCGGGGCCGGCCTGGCCGCCGTTCCGCAGCTCAAGGAGCTCCGCGGCCCGATCGTCGTGGTCGTCACGGGCTCGAACATCGACGAGGAGCTGCTCGCGCGCTGCCGCGACGAGCCCGGCTCGTTCCCGGCCTGAGGCAGAGTTCGGCGCATGCACCGTCCGGCCGAAGCAGTGATGATCTCCCAGCAGGCGATGTATCCGAAGATCGAGCTCCACGTCCATCTCGAAGGCACCGTCCGGCCGGAGACGCTGCTCGAGATCGCGCGCCGCAACGACGTCACCCTCCCCGCCGAGACGCCCGCCGAGCTGCGAGCGACTCTTTCGGTTCACCGACCTGACGCACTTCATCGACGTCTGGTTCCTCGTCACGGCTGCACTCCAGACGGCGGACGACTTCCGCCGGATCACCGTCGACTACGCCGAGGAAGCCGCTCGGCACGGGGCGGTCTACATCGAGGGGATCTTCGCGCCGACCGTGCCGGCGCGGAACGGGATCCCGCTCGACGCGTTGTTCGAGGGGTATTGCGACGGCGTGCAGGAGGCGGGCGAGCGCCTCGGCGTCGAGGTGCGCCTGACCCCGGACCTGAACCGCACTTCACCGCCCGAGGAGGCGGCCGGGATCGTGCGCCGCGCGATTGCCTCCCGCGATCGCGGCGTGGTCGGAATCGGCCTCGGGGGAGTCGAGGACCAGGCGCCGCCAGAGCAGTTCGCCGACGCCTTCCGGCTGGCGCGCGAGGGAGGGTTGGGCTCGGTGCCTCATGCGGGCGAGGTGGTCGGCCCGGAGTCGATCTGGGGCGCGCTCGACGCATTGCACGCCGACCGGATCCGTCACGGCATCCGGGCCGTCGAGGATCCGACGCTGCTGCGCGAGCTCGCCGACCGTGGCACCGTCCTCGACGTCTGTCCGACGGCCAACGTGCGCGTGGGGGCGGTTCCGTCGTACGACCGGCACCCGCTCCCGGAGATGGTGGCCGCAGGCCTCCGCTGCTCGCTCTCGACCGACGACCCGGCCATGTTCGGGATCGACCTGACGAGCGAGTACGCCGAGGCGTCCGCGCGGGGTCTGAGCCCGCGCGAGTTCTACGAGGTCGGGCGTCGTAGGCGCGCTCTGCGACGAGCCGACCCGCGGCGCACTCCGGGCGATCGGCGACGACTTCGACTGGTCGTCCGTCGAGGCCGAGTTCATCCCCGGCTAGCCGTCACACTTCCGCGACGCTTCCGTGACACAGGCGTATGAGGGACTGTCCCTCGGACCTGGCCAGGGGGGACGGGCCGGTAGCCGGCGGACTCCTCGTCCAGCACGGCCACGACGCGGTCGTACAGCTCGTCCGCGCCTGCGGGATCGTCGGCGACGGCCGTCAGGCCGGTGCGTCCGTGCTCGCCCAGCGCGCTCATCATGTGGAAGACGACGCCCGTCTGGCGGGACTGGTCGAAGTGGAGCCGGTGGCGCACCACCAGGTCGAACAGATCGTCGGGGGTGAGCGCCCGGTAGAGCGGGCTCTCGACGTGGTCGGACGCGACGAAGTGCTTCTCCCGCCCGCTGGGCGCCGTGAACACGGCCGTGTCCGGATCGTAGACGCCGTCCGTGAGGAACTGGAGGGTCAGGAACGGATGCGTCGTCCCGCCCTTACGGAGATTGAGCTCGATCGCGTACGTGTCCCAGTCTCCACCCGAGCGCACGGCGACGAAGTCGACCGCGAACCGCCCGATCACGCCCTCCCTGGCGAGCCGCTCTCCGACCCTGACGGCCTCGCGCGTGATCGACGGCGCGTAGGCGGGATCGGCCGGGAAGCGGCAGCCGAGGTAGGACTGGCCGCTGGGACCGCCGAGCAGCTGGTCGTGCGTCGACAGCACCTCGAGCGTGCCGAGCGGCGTGACGCGCATCTGGACGCTCGGGCTCCGGAACTCCTCTCCGGAGATGCGCTCCTCGACGATGCCTCCGTGAGCGCCCAGATCGGCGGCATACGCGTCGAAGGTCACCGCCGGCGACTCGAAGCTCATCCCCCGCACGCGCTCCTCGACGGCGCGCGGCTCTCCTTCCGAGCCCGGCGCCGGCAGGCCGCGCAGATCGACCGTGGCGTTGCCCTCGCCCGAGACACCCTCGTTCAGCTTCACGATCACGTGCTCCGCCTCCGGCCGCTCGGCGCGCAAGCGTCGCACCGCCTCGACCACGTCGTCGATCCCCGTCAGATCCTCGTGGCCGAGTGGATGCCGCACCCCCTGCTCGGCGAACAGCCGCCGGCAGCCCGTCTTCGTGCCGTAGTGGAAGAACCTGGGGTCGGCGCCGTACATGGGGATGCCGAGCGCCAGCGCCAGGTCCCGCTCCAGCTCCGTCGTGTTGAACGGGACGAGGTGCGCGCGCTCTGCGTCGGGGATCAGGCCGCGGATGCGCGCGAGCAGGCGCGGCCGGGCGAGCAGCTTCTCCGACAGCGGGCGGGCCGAGCCGTCGAGCGGTGACACGAGGAAGAGGCGCCGGCGGGCGTGCGAGGGGATCACGCCCGGAAGCAGGTCGAGGTAGTAGTCGATGATGCTCGGGTTCACGGCCTGCGACGTCACGTACACGAGGCGCGCCCGCGGCTGGCGCAGGAGCAGCAGCAGGAACAGGAAGCGCTCCTCGTAGGCCTGCAGCACCGCGCTCGGCCAGCCCGGGTCGTCGAGCGTCAACGACGGCACGACGACGATCGTCTGCTCGTCCGGCGTCATGGCCTGAATCGACCGCCAGAGCGGAACGAGCTTGCGCTGCAGCTCGTCGAATTGCGCTGCGGTCGGGTCGAGCTCGGTCAAGGCCCGGGCCATGACTGCCGATGGTAACGCCGAACCTTGCGAAAGCTTCACGCAGCCTTCACATCAAAGCCGCTTCACTGTCGTCAGATCGTCTAGATGAACAGACATCTACAAACAGCCGGTTACCGCCTCAGGCGCGCCCTCCTGCACCACGGACTGGTTGCGCTCCTGATCCCGCTCGGTCTGCTCTTCCTCGCGTTCGTCACGCACGGCTAGCCGGGCACGCGCTCGCCGCCGCCGTCACCGCGGCCGGAGCGGGGTTATCTTCAGACCGTGCAGGAGACCGACGAGGCCGTGCGGATCCGTGAGCTCGAGCAGACCGTGGGAGCGATGCGGGAGGCGCTCGAGCTCAGAGACCGTGACGCTGCCGAGCGCGTTCAGAAGGCCATCGCCGACGCCGCGGCCGAGACCGAGGAGCTGAAAGCGACGATCAGGGCCTTGCGCGACGAGCTCGAAACACAGCGGCAGGCGCATACCGCGGCCGTGCAGGAGGCGGAGCGCCTCCACCGCGACGAGTTACGAGAGCTGCAGGAGACGGTTCAGGCGCTTCGGACTGGCATCGAGGAGACACGAGCTGGCTGAGGCGGGCCTCACGACGGCCGGCGCGGAGCAGCACGAGCAGCTTCGCCAGCTCCAGCTGCTGCTCGAGCTCTCGCGCCGGGTTGCCGCGCTCGAATCGCTCGACGCCGTTCTCGAGGCCCTCGTCGATGCGGCCGTTCGCGAGATCGGCGCCGAGACAGGCTCCCTCTTCGTCCACGACGACGAGACCGGAGAGCTGTACACGCAGCGGTCGAGCGACCTCGGGCAGCGACAGATCCGGGTCATGGACGACCGGGGCATCGCGGGTGCCGTCTACCAGAGCGGGGTCGGCCAGATCGTTACGGACGCCTACGCCGATCCGCGCTTCGCACGCGAGGTCGACCAGGAGACGGGCTTCACGACGAGGTCGATCCTGTGCGCTCCGGTGAAGAACGCGAGGGACGAGACGATCGGCGTCGTCGAAGTCCTGAACAAGCTGGACGGCGAGTTCGACGCGCGCGACCTGTCGCTGCTGGAGAACATGACCTCGCAGTGCGCGATCACGCTCCAGTCGATGCAGCTGCTCGACCGCATGACCCAGTCGCGGCGGCGGGAGACCGAGTTCCTCAACCTCGTCTCGGAGCTGACCTCGGAGCTCGAGCTCGGCCGGCTGCTCGGCAAGGTGATGTCGGAGGCGACGCGGATGCTCGACGCCGAGCGTTCGACGCTGTTCCTGAACGACGACAAGACGGCCGAGCTGTTCAGCTACATCGGCGACGAGCTCGCGACCGAGATCCGCTTCCCGAACCATCTCGGCATCGCCGGCACGGTCTTCACGACAGGAGAGTCGATCCGGATCCCCCACGCGTACGCAGACCTGCGCTTCAATCCCGCCTTCGACCGCGAGACGGGGTACTTCACCCGGTCGATCCTCTGCGTGCCGGTGTTCAACAAGGCTGGAAAGACGATCGGCGTCACGCAGGCGTTGAACAGGCGCGGAGGCCCGTTCACGATCGACGACGAGAACCGCCTGCGAGCCTTCACCTCGCAGATCGCCGTCGGGCTCGAGAACGCGAAGCTGTTCGCCGACGTGCAGGCGATGAAGCACTACAACGAGTCGATGCTCGAGAGCATGTCGAACGGCGTGATCACGTTCGACGAGGAAGGAATTGCGCAGACCTGCAACGCCGCGGCGGCCCGCATCCTGCGACACGAGGAGCCGGACGTCGTCGGCACCTCGTCGAAGGATCTGCTCGGCGCGGAGAACCTCTGGCTTCGCGACCGTATGCACCGCGTCGCGGAGACGCTCACGACCGAGCTGGCCATGGACGCGGAGCTCGGCATCGGCGGCGAGACCGTGTCGGCGAACGTGACCGTGCTGCCGTTGCTCACGGCGGAGGGCGCCCACCTCGGCACGATGGTGATGATCGAGGACATCTCGTCCGAGAAGCGCGTCAAGTCGACGCTGTCGCGGTACATGGACCCGGACCTCGCCGACCGGCTGCTCTCGGCCGACGCGCGCGAGGAGATCCTCGGGGGCACCGAGTCGGTCGCGACCGTGCTCTTCTCGGACGTCCGCAGCTTCACGACCATCTCCGAGCAGCTCGGGCCGCACGGCACGGTGGCGATGCTGAACGACTACTTCGAGCGCATGGTCGATTGCATCTCGGCGCAGTCGGGCATGCTCGACAAGTTCATCGGCGACGCGATCATGGCCGTCTTCGGCCTCCCCGTTCCTCAGGCCGACGACGAGGACCGGGCACTGCGCGCCTCGATCGCGATGATCGGCAGCCTGCGCGAGTGGAACCGTGAGCGCGAGACCCGCGACGAGCCGGTGATCGACATGGGCGTCGGCCTCAACACCGATGCCGTGGTCGCCGGGAACATCGGGAGCCCGAAGCGCATGGACTACACGATCATCGGAGACGGCGTGAACCTCGCCGCTCGACTCGAGAGCGCGTGCAAGCAGTACGGCGCGCGGATCCTGCTGTCCGAGCTGACGCGGGCGAAGCTGAAGGGCGTCTATCGCCTGCGGGAGGTCGACAGGGTGATCGTCAAGGGCAAGACGACGCCGGTGTCGATCTTCGAGTGTCTCGACTACCACGACGACGGCTCGTTCCCGAACCTGATGGAGACGCTCGGAGCCTTCGGCGAGGGCCTGTCCCGCTACCGCGACGCGGACTTCGCGCGGGCGATCGAATGGTTCGAGAAGGCTCTGGCCGCGAACCCGGACGACAAGCTCTCGTCGATCTACGTCGACCGCTGCCGAACGCTGATCGAGACGACCGTGCCCGCCGACTGGGACGGCGTCTGGACGATGTCCGAGAAGTAGCCTCGGGCCGACCTACGGCAGGCGCGGCGACCAGAGTGCCGACAGCGCGCCGGCGCCGAGCAGCAGGAGGAGGGCGAGCAGGATGATCTCGTTCGTCACCTCGCTCTTCCCCGGCTTGCGTCCGAGACGGGAGCCCAGGCTCGCGTACGCGGAGTCGAGCGTGCCCGCATTCTGTGCGTTGACGAACTTCCCGCCCGTGGTCGTGGCGATCGCCTTCAGGGTGGCCGGGTCAGGCGGGACCGGGATGCTTCCGCCGAAGCCGCCGGAGCCGGGGCCGCCGAACTGGCCGCCGAAGTCGGGCCTGACGTTGAGCACGCCGTTCGGCGTCCCGAGCGCGGCCGTGTAGACGGGGATGCCCGCCGCCTTCGCCAGGGCGGCGCCCTGCAGCGGCTCGAGCGCTCCGCGCGTCTGGTGGCCGTCGGAGAGGAAGACGATCGAGACCGGCGACTGGGGGCCGCGCGGATGGAAGGCGATCGTCTGGCCCGAGCCGGCCGGCTTGGTCGCCCCGACCGCCTGGTGGGCGAGCTGCACGGCCGTGGCCAGCGCGTCGCCGATCGCGGTTCCGCCGTAGCCGACGAGGTCGCCGAGCGAGTCGACGCCCTGCCGGACGAGGTTGTGGTCGGTGGTCGGCGGCGTCACGACGGTCGGCTGGCCCGCGAACGAGATCAGCCCCACCCGCAGCCCGCTCGGCGCGTGGTCGAGGAAGACGCGGACGGCGTGCTGCGCCGCCGCGAGGCGCGACGGCTTCACGTCGGTCGCGTGCATCGATCCCGAGACGTCGACGACCAGGATCACCGCCGCCTTCTGGCTGGCGACGAGCTTCGTCACGTTCGGCCGTGCGGTCGCCACGCAGAGCGCGGCCAGCGCCAGCAGGAAGACGATGGGAGCGACGTAACGCCGCCACGGCCGGCGCTTCGCGGCCACCGCTGCGAGCACGTCGAGGTTCGTGAACCTGACCGCGTACCGGGCCCGCCGCCGTTGCGCCAGCAGGTAGAGACCGACGACGAGCGGCACGACGAGCAACGTGAGCAGCAGGAGAGGCTGGCCGAAGGTCATGCTCCACCCGCACAGGCCAGGCCGATCTGGACGACGGCACGCACGCCGCTCACGGCGGGGGCCGCCCGCACCGAGACGCTCACGCGGCCGGCGCTCACGGCCTGCGTCGCGTTCACGCTCGACACGAGCCCGGCCGACGGCGGCGACGTGGTGTAGAAGCCCACCGCGTGCGAGGCGGAGACGAGCGTCTCACCGGAGGCGCACGCCCGCACGAGCCGCCGCGCGCCCGGCCGGACGCGAACCGTCCAGACACGCCGGGTCGTCGGGTGGCCCGGAGGCACGACGCGGGCGACGGTCGGGATGCGGCGGCCTCCCCCCGCGCTCGGAATGCAGCCGATGTGCGGCCGGAAGCTCGCGGCCTTCGTCGGCCTGCCGACGGCCGTGGCGGCGAAGAGCGCCGTGCGGCTCGTGGTGATGCCCGGATTGACGGGGCTGCCGAGCAGCGCCTGGAACGTGACGTCGATGCTCGCGTCGGTGAGCTCCGCGTCCAGGCCGCCGACCACGTAGCCCTTCGGGCAGGAGAGCTGGTACTCGACGCGCGGGCGCGGCACCGTGCTGCCCGCCGGGACGACCACCCAGGGGCCGGCGAGCGAGACGCAGACCTGGAGGCCGCGGCACTCGTTCGTCGCTCCGGCGGGGGCGGCGGCGGTCGCGAGCGCCGCGGCGACGGCGGCGGCCGGCAGCAGGGCGAGGAGCTTCACGGCAGCCTCCGGAACCACGCCATCGACATCCCGCCGCCGACGAGCAGGAGCAGCGCTGCGCCGCCGGCGAACACGTCCGTGATCTCCCGGTCCTCGGACCGGTGCCCGAGCAGCGACCCGAGGCGGCCGTAGACCTCGCGCAGCCGCGAGTCGGTCGCCGCCGAGAAGGACTGCCCGCCGCTCGTCCGGGCGATCTGCTGCAGCGTCTGCGGGCTCGGCGGCACGTGGATGGTCACCTGGTAGCCGCCGGTCAACGTCTGCCGGACGACCCCGCCCTGAGTGCCGAGCACGACGGTGTAGACCGGGATGTGCTGGGCTTTGGCGTTGCGGGCGGCCGTCTGCGGGGACACCTGTCCGCCGTCGCGCGCACCGTCGGAGATCATCAGCACCGCGGTCGGCGGGATCTTCCCGTCCGAGGTGCGTTCCCGCCGCGCGACGTGCACGGCCAGCGTCACGGCGTCCCCGATCGCCGTCCCCTCCCCCGGCGTCAGGTCCTGGAGCGCGGTGTGGACGAGGCTCCGGTCGGCCGTGGGCGGCAGCGCCAGTCGCGCGGCGCTCGCGAACGAGACGATGCCGATGCGGAACTTCTTCGGGATCTTGCCCACGAACTCGTCGGCCGCCCGGACGGCCGCCGCGAGCCGCGACGGCTTGA
Source organism: uncultured Actinomycetes bacterium (assembly GCA_963742925.1). Classification (GTDB taxonomy): domain Bacteria; phylum Actinomycetota; class Thermoleophilia; order Gaiellales; family Gaiellaceae; genus PALSA-612. The sequence goes on from CAVUNV010000008.1 coordinate 340,816, forward strand.
CGTCGGTCGCCTGCATCGAGCGGGACGTGTCGATCGCGAGCATCACGGTCGCCTGCTCACGGGGGACGGTGACCGTCGCGTGCGGGCGTGCGACCCCGAGCACCATCGCCACGAGACCGACGAGCAGGACGGCGAGCGGGAGATGGCGCAGCCGGCCCGGCGACCGGTCGACGACACCCGGGAGCAGCACGGGGCTCGCGAACCGCTCGCCGTACCGTGCCCGCCGCCGCTCGAGGACGACGTAGAGCGCCACCAGCACCGGAACGCCGATGAGCGCGAGCAGCCAGAGCGGAGACTGGAAGCTCAGCGCCGGCCCTTCTTCAGGAACAGCGCCAGCGACCGCAGCCAGTCGCCGGACGTCGACAGGACGGTATGGCGGACGCCGACCGAGGTGAGCGCCCGGCGCAGGCCCGTCCGCTCCTCCTCCGCGGCGGTGGCGAAGCGTGCCCGCAACTTGGCGTCGCGCGTGTCGACCCGAAGCTGCCGGCCGGTCTCCGGATCGACCAGCCAGAGATCGCCGGCGTTCGGAAGCTCCTGCTCGCGCGGATCGCGGATCTCGACGGCGACGACGTCGTGCCGGCCGGCCAGCTCGAGCAGCGGCCGGCGCCAGTCGAGCGGCCCGCGGAAGTCGGAGACGACCACGACGAGCGCCCGCTGGCGCGCGAGCGCACTCGTCCGCTGCACGGCCTCGCCGAGCGACGTCGCCCCGACCCGTCCCTCGGCGGGCTCGTGCCGGAGCGCGGTCAGCAAGCCGATCAGCCCGACCCGCCCCTGACGCGGCGGCAGCGCCTGCGGGTTCTCGTCGCCGAACGTGACGACGCCGAGGCGGTTGCCGCGCCGGCTCGCCACGTGCCCGATCGCGATCGCCACTCCCTCGGCGACGTCGGCCTTGCGGCGGTCGGCGGTGCCGAACTGCATCGACGGAGACGTGTCCAGGACGAGCCAGGTCACGAGCACGCGCTCGGCGAGCTGCACGCGCACGTGCGGCTCGCCGGTCCGGGCCGTGACGTTCCACTCGATCTGGCGGACGTCGTCGCCCGGCTGGTACGAGCGCACCTGCGCGAGCTCCGTGCCCTGGCCCAGCACCGCCGAGCGGTAGTCACCGGCGAGCATGCCCTCGATCCGGCGCCCGATGCTGACGTCGAGCGCACGGAGGAGCGGCGCGGGAATCGGTCCGGGCCCGGGCGCATCCTGCTGCCCCGGTCTTGCCAGCAGGTGAGCTGTACTCACGCCGCGCTCGGGCGGGCGAGATCGAGCTGCGGAACCGGCACCGCTTCCAGCACGGCGTCGAGGATCCGTTCGGCGTCCACCTCCTCGGCCAGCGCCTGGTAGGTGAGCACGAGCCGGTGGCGGAACGCGTCCCGCGCCAGCGCCTGCACGTCCTCGGCCAGGACGTAGTCGCGGCCGCGCAGCAGCGCGAGCGCGCGGGCCGCCTGGATGACGGAGATCGGGCCGCGGGGACTGGCCCCGTAGGCGATGTAGTCGGTGAGCCCCATCAGCCCGTGGCCCGCCGGGCTCCGGGTCGCCGTCGCCAGCTCGACCGCGTAGGAGATCAGCGCCGGGTCGACGTAGATGCCGGCCGTGGCCTGCTGCAGCGCCTGCAGCTCCTCGAGCGTCAGCGCCTGGCGCAGCTCGGGATGCGGGACGAGCTGGCGCTGGACGATGGTCAGCTCCTCGTCGTGGGCCGGGTAGCCGATCACGATCTTGAGCAGGAAGCGGTCGATCTGCGCCTCGGGGAGCGGATAGGTGCCCTCGGACTCGATCGGGTTCTGGGTCGCCATGACGAGGAAGGGATCGGGCACGCGATGCGTGTCGTGGCCGATCGTCACCTGCCGCTCCTGCATCACCTCGAGCAGCGCCGACTGCACCTTGGCGGGTGCGCGGTTGATCTCGTCGGCCAGCAGGAAGTTGCAGAACACCGGCCCGAGCTCGGTGTCGAAGGTCCCTTCGCCGGCCCGGTAGATGCGCGTCCCGACCAGGTCGGACGGGACGAGATCGGGTGTGAACTGGATGCGCGCGAACGTCCCGCCGAGGACACCCGCCGCAGTCTTGATCGTCAGCGTCTTCGCGAGCCCCGGAACCCCCTCGATCAGCAGATGGCCCTGTGCGAGCAGGCAGACGAGCACCCGCTCGAGCATCGCGTCCTGGCCTGCGATCACCCTCCTGATCTCGAACAGGGTCTGCTCGAGCCGCTCTTTCGCCTCCGCCGGGGAGGGAGGCGGAGCGTCGTTCGCCTGCGTTACCACGTCAGCGCTCCTTTCTCGGGCACGAAGAGACATACGGAAGCAGGTCCGAATAAGTTTGGCCTAAGAACCTCTAGCCGGTTCTCAGACGCGGCTGAAGGTCGTGCCGGCCGGTGCGACAGCGAGGAACAGGCAAGGTTCGCCGTCGCGAGGCCATCGGTAGCCGCGGAACGGCATGCCCGCCGGAATCACGAACAACTCGCCGGCGCGCAGGACGACGGGCTCGCGCCCCTCGAGCTCGAGACGGAGCGAGCCGCGTATGACGTAGAGCAGGTCGTCGCGGTCCGCCACCGCGAGTGTCGGGTCGACCTCTTCGCCGTCCTTCCAGATCCACCATGCCTCGAGGTCCGAGCCGGCATGGAGGACGCCGACGGTGCCGAACGGCGAGTCCTTCTGGGACAGCGCCTGCCGCGCGATCACGTCGAGCGGGCTCATCGGCCACATCATCGGCGGCGGCGCACGGTCCTGCCATCCGGGGAAAACCCCGAACGGCCAGGAAGCCGGAGCTAACCGAGCAGGTGCTTGAGCTTCGCCTCGACCTCGGCCTGGAGCCGGCCCTCCTCCTGCTCGCGACGGAGCGCCTCTTCCTGCTGCCTGCGGAGCTCGGGCTCGATCTCGTCGACGTAGATCCGGTTGGCCGCCTCGACACGCTCCTTCGCGGCTCGCACGTGCTCCTCGAGCTCGCCGACGGGGAGCGGGCCGAACTGGAGTCCACGCCCCTCGTCGATCCGCGGCTCGACGAGATGGGCCGGCCAGGCGAGCTGCGCCTGCCGGAAGGCGCGCAGCCAGTACTCGCTCGGCCACCGGTCCACGAAGGGCGCCAGGAAGCGGACCTGTTCGTCCTCGATCTCGATCTGGGTTGCAGGCCCCAGCGAGACGTCGGGCGCGGCGTCGCTTCTTCGATCCTCGGTCGCGTAGTCGGCGAACGGCTCGTGGCCGTGCCGCATCCGCTCGGACAGCAGGCCGCCGCCGAGCAGGGCGGTCACACGGTCGCCGTCGGTTCCGGACACAATTGGTGAATCGACGCCGGCAGGCGCCGTCTCGTTCACCCCTTCGAGTGACTCGCCCCACGAAGGAGAAGAGCCCCGCCGGCAGGGCTCTTCTCCCCGGGGTCGCTAGACCGTGATCTCGGAGTCCTTCGGCCGCGTCGCGATGTAGAAGAGCGCTCCGACCAGGGGGACGAAGATGATCAGCACGGTCCAACCCGCCTTCGCCAGGCCCGAGTGGTCCTGCCGCCGGAAGTTGTCGATCAGGATCATGATCTCGACCACGATCACGATCAGCCACAGGAAGAACACGAACATCGACCACATCACGTCGAGGAACGTGTACGCGAGCATGAGGAGCTCCTTTCGATTGGCGCCCGGTTCGGATGCAGGCCCGAGAGTACTAGCCCCGTGATGCGAGCCCACGTCGACGCCTGACTGCTGCCGAATGGCTACGGTACGGACGCCGTTCCGCTGGACGACGAGGAGGCGAACGATGAGTCATGACAGAACCGCCGGGCGCAGTCACACCCGCGCCGTGGGCATCGCACTGGCCCTGCTCGTCTCCGTCATGGCCCTCGTCGCAGCCGGTTGCGGGAGCTCGAGCTCCGACAACTCGGCGAACGAGGCGTACGCGAACGGCGTCTGCACCGCGGTCGGAAGCTGGGAGCAGCAGGTCAAGAGCATCGCAACCGACTTCAGCGGCGGGATCTCGAAGGCCAGCCTTCAGGCCAAGGTCACGCAGGTCGAGGCGGCCACCAAGACGCTGGTCACGCAGATCAAGGCGGTTCCGCCCCCGAAGAGCTCGCAGGGACAGGCGGCCAAGCAGCAGCTGAATCAGCTCTCGACCGACATCACCACCACGGTCGACGCGGCCAAGTCGGCGATCTCACAGCTCCAGGGCAACGCCTCGGTCGAGACGATCACGGCAGCCGTGACCACGCTCGCCCCGCAGGTGAAGAGCCTCGCCACCGAGACCCAGTCGGCCATCAGCACGCTCAAGAGCGCCGGCGGATCGCTCGCCTCGGCGTTCAAGAGCACCGATTCCTGCAAGAGCCTCGGCTAGAGGCTCTTGCAGCTCTAGCCCGTGCCCGAGCCGCCCTCCTCGTCGGCGCTCTTGGCCTGTTGCACGCGTGCGTCGAGGGCGCCTCGTGCCGCCGCGAGCCCGCCGACGTCGCCGCCCGCCCCGCGGAGCAGGTACGCGAATGCGACGGCGATCATCGCTCCGGCGATCGGCCCGACGATGTAGATCCAGTAGTTGGTGAAGTCCCAGTTCGCGAGGTCGGGGCCGAACGAGCGCGCGGGGTTCATCGACGCGCCGCTGATCGGGCTCGACCAGAAGCCGGCCAGGATGATGTAGCCGCCGACGGCGACCGCCGACATGGCGCCGACGTTCTGCGCCCGGCTGGCGGTGCCGAGAATCACGCTGACCAGCCCGACCGTGAGGATGAGCTCGATCAGCATCGCCTTCCAGTCGCTCGTGTTGGCGCCGGGCTCGGTCGCGCCCAGGCCGCCGAGCTTGCCGAGCACCGCCCACAGGAACAGGCAGGCGAGCGTCGATCCGATCAACTGGATGATGATGTAGCCGGGCACGCGTCGCCACGGGAAATCGCCGCGAGTGGCGAAGGCGAGCGTGACGGCCGGGTTGAGATGCGCACCGGAGACCGCGCCCATGAACAGGATGATCCCCATCACCATCAGCCCGGGCGCGGCAACGGCGGTCGACCGGCTGATCTGCCCGCCGCTCTTGGCCATGACGACGGCACCGCCGGCGCCGACCAGGACGAGGAAGAACGTGCCGAGCAACTCGGAGAACAGACGCCGCCACTCGAGGTTCGGCTCGTCGATCTCGTCGATTCCCGGGTATTCGAGCGCGAGCATCGCCCGCCGTGTGCCGCCCTTCGGTGCCGATTCGCTTGCCATATGGGCCTACCTCATGGTCGAGGGGAACAGGGGAGCCATTGTCTCGCGGATCATAGACTCCTATTCTTCATACAGTTGGGGTGATTTCAACGGCCCGCGAGCATGCTTGGATTTCGCCCACGGCTGGGCCCGACCAAGGCGCTTGGACCGAGCCGCCACGAGGCGTTGCAGGAAGGAGCGACACATGACCGACACCAGCGAGCAGCCCAACGGAGGTCAGCCCGACCCAAGCGAGACGGAGGCGCCGGCGGCCACAGCGACCGTCGAGCCGAAGGTCGTGCCGCACCTCACGCGGGCCGAGCGACGCGGCGAGGGGCAAGGCGGCGAGGGCGGAGATTCCGCGCTCGACACAGGCGGACATCGACTTTCCCAAGCGCCGCGACCCGATCGCGCTGCTGGAGGAGCAGGCGCTCACGCGGGTGCCGGAGCTGGTGCCGATCCGCTACGGGCGGATGCTGGTGTCCCCGTTTGCGTTCTACCGCGGCGGAGCGCTGATCATGGCGGCGGATCTGGCGACGACGACGCATTCGGGGCTGCGCGTGCAGCTGTGCGGCGACGCGCACCTGTCGAACTTCGGGGTCTTCGGCTCGCCGGAGCGGACCCTGGTCTTCGACATGAACGACTTCGACGAGTCGTCGCCCGGCCCGTGGGAATGGGACGTCAAGCGGCTGGCGGCGAGCTTCGCGATCGCCGGACGCGAGCTCGGCTTCTCCGACAAGGAGCGGCGCACGGTCGCGCTCGCCACGGTGGGCTCCTACCGGGAGGCGATGGCCACGTTCGCGGGCATGCGCAACCTCGAGGTCTGGTACGCGGCCCTGCCGGTCGAGCAGGCGTTTCGGGAGTTCGCCGCCGGCGTCGACCCGAAGCGGCTGAAGAAGGCGGAGGCCGACATGGCGAAGGCGCGCACCAAGGACAGCATGCACGCGTTCGAGAAGCTGACCCACGTCGTCGACGGCGAGCCGCGGATCATCAGCGACCCGCCGTTGATCGTCCCGATCGACGAGCTCATACCCCGCGGAGACGGCAGCGTGAGGCGATCATGGACGAGCTCCGCACTCTGATTCGCGGCTACCGGCGGACGCTCGAGACCGACCGCCGCCACCTGCTCGAAGAGTTCCGGTTCGTCGATATGGCCCGCAAGGTGGTCGGAGTCGGCAGCGTCGGCACCCGCGCCTGGATCGGGCTGTTGCTCGGCGCCGACGATGCAGACCCGCTGTTCCTCCAGATCAAGGAGGCTCAGCCGTCGGTGCTGGAGCAGTTCGTCGGCAAGAGCGCGTACTCGAACTGCGGCCAGCGGGTCGTCGCCGGCCAGCGCCTGATGCAGGCGACGAGCGACATCTTCCTCGGCTGGCAGCACATCTCTTCCGGTCTCGACGGCAAGGAGCGGGACTTCTACATGCGCCAGCTGAAGGACTGGAAGGGCTCGTTCGCGATCGAGGCAGCCGTCCCCGCCGGCGCGGCCGCCTACGGAAAGGCATGCGGCTGGACACTTGCCCGCGCCCACGCCCGCTCGGGCGACCGGATCGCGATCTCCAGCTACCTCGGGAAGTCCGACGTCTTCGACCAGGCGATCGCCACCTTCGCGGAAACCTACGCCGACCAGAACGAGCGCGACTACAAGGCTCTCCAGGACGCCGTCGCGTCGGGCCGCCTCGAGGCGAAGACGGGCCTCTGACGCCCGATCATCTGCAGCTCATCGGCGGGCCCGGATCGATCCGGGCCCGCCCTACACAGGAGGTAGGCATGCTCGCAATAAGTGACTGGGGTCTGGGCCGGCTTCGGGATCCTCGGCCTGATCCTCTGGATCCTGATCGCCTTCTGGCCGGCGCACGTCGCCCGCCGCAAGGGGCACAGCTGGTTGCTGTTCTTCATCTTCAGCCTGTTCTTCTTCCCCGCCGCGCTGATCGTGGCCTACCTGGTGCCCGACCGCCGGCGCCGCTAGGCGTTCTCTAGGAGCTGAAGCCGGCGATCGCATCGCCGTTCGGCCCTGGCACCGAGCACCAGGGCCGAACGATCACGAATCGCGGAGAAGCGGCGTCAGGCAGGCAACGCCGCCCCATCGCCTCCTCCCTCGTCGGGGAACTCGCGGAGCGTCTCGCGCCGGAACAGCTCCGTTCCCAGCGCGAGCAGGCCGGCGAACACGAGCACCCAGATCCACTCGCGCTGCGCCCGCGTCGGCCCCCAGAGCAGGAGCAGCAGGTACGCGAGCCCCACGACCGTGTAGACGAGACCGACGTGGTCGCGGAAGCTCGGTGCGAGCTGCCGGCGGAGCCAGGTGGCAGGCCGTGTCGGTCCCGCGAGAATCGCGGCGACCACGACGACCAGGCCGTAGGCGATGGCCGCCCAGGCGATGTCTGCCAACAGGCTCGTGGCGATCAGCCACAGGCTGTTCGCCGGCTTGTGCGCGCCCCCACCCGACGCGAGCGTGTCGATCACCATGTTGCCCGCCACGCGGCGAACGACGAGCAGGACGACGCCGGTCACGACGAGCGCGACTCCCACGCTGCGGAGCGTCGAGCGCCGGTAGCCGCGTGCGAGGTAGATCGCGATCGCGTAGAGGGCGAGCATGAGGATCGCCAGGAAGACGCTGAGCGACTTGATCACACGTGCACCCGTCTTGATCGCGTCCAGCTGGTTCTGCTTCATGATCTCGATCTTGCCCGCGTTCGGAGGCAGCTTGGCCTCGAGCTTCTTGGCGATGCCGACCCGATCGGCGAGCTGGCCGATGTATCGGCCTCAGGTCGAGATAGACCACCCCCCCGTCGGAGGAGACGTGTTGCGCCTTGTCGTCGATGACTCTGATGAACGCCGCGTGCGCCGTGCGGACGGCCTTCTCGAAGAGCGCCTGCACGCGAGGACGGGCGAGCAGCTCGTCTGCCGCGCGCACCGACAGCTCGCGCAAGGCTCCTGCCAGCGGCGCGGCGATCGGCTGCAGGTTCTTCGGCAGGCGCGCGCTGAGATTCTGCGCGACGTCGGTGTTCGCGTAGATCTGGTCGACGAGGTAGACGGAGAGCTTGCCCCTGATCTGGTCGTTGTCGAGCATCTGAGAGCTCAGGTTCGCGACCGCATTCGTGTCCAGTGCCTGCCGCTTGACCCAGACGGTCATGGCCGACGCGAAACCGATCAGCGTCGCGACGATGATCAGCACCATGACTGCGACCCGCCTCCCATGCCCGGCGTCTGCTTTCGTCCGCGCCGGCTTCGCCGGCGCTGCGGGTGGTGCTGCGGGTGGTGCCGCGGGTGGCGGCGTTGCGGGGGTCTCGCCGGTGCTCATCTCCGTCCTCCTTGTCCTGTGGTCTGGACCGCCACGGCCTCACGCCGCGCGCGGCCACCTTCGAGGAGCTTGGCACATGAGCGGGTCAGCCGCCCTCGCCTGCTGCTCGACTCACCCCGGGTGATACCGGGTATGGCCCGTCATGGTCCGCGTGACCGCCCTCGATCACGCGGACCATGACGTTCGCCGATGGTGCTAGGCCATCGTGTCCCTGGATTCGTTCCAGCGGACGATCAGCGCGTACAGAACGATGATGTTGAGCGTGAAGACGATGAGCGACCAGACGATGTACGGACTGCCGCCCACGAAGCCGAGCTGCTCGATGAGCGTCAGGCTGGCGAGGACGATCGTGAACCAGCGTGCCCAGCTCTGTGCCGCCCAGGAGCCCCATCCCTGCGAGCACGAGGAGGCAGCCCCAGATGAGCGTGATCCAGCCCCATCCCTTGATGTTGAAGACGATGACCTGATCCGGATGGCCGACGCCGAAGTAGTACACGCCCCTGATGATCGCGATCAGCCCCTGCAGGAAGTCGATCATCCCGACGACCACCATGAGGATGCCGGCGAACGCGACCCAGCCCGCCATTGACCCTTTCGATGCCATTGTTCCCTCCCTCCGTTGTATCGATTGCGGCACAACCCTACTCCTCGGCCCAGATAGCGGTCTATCCCCGGGCCGCCTCTCGCTCGGGCGGGAGAACCGACCGGGCGACCAGGCCGAGCTCGGCGGCGCGCTCGAGCGCCTCGCCTCGCGACGACACCCCGAGCTTCCGGTACATCGAGACGGCCTGCGTCTTGACGGTGTTGCGCGACACGAAGAGCCGCTCTCCGATCTCGCGAAAGGAGAGATGCGTCGTCAGGAGCGGGAGGAGCCGGAGCTCCGCGTCGGTGAGCGTCGATGCCCAGCGTGCCGACGGCCCCTGGAGCAGGTTGACCTCGTCCCTGAGCTCACGGGCCCGGCTCGCCAGCTCTCCCATGTCGCCGTGGCGCACCAGGAGCTCGTCCGCCTCGGCCGCCAGCACCCGGGCCTCCGCGTGATCGGCGAGTGAGATGTGCGCGTGGGCGAGCTCGACGCGAGCCTGGAGCGACAACCAGGGAAGCGTGTGGAGGAGCCGCGGGCGGAGCCGTTTCGCAGCCGCGAGCTCCTTGCGCGCGCCCGCCGAGTCGCCGCCGCGGATCGCAGCCCGCGCACTCGCCGCATAGACGATCGACATGACCGGACAGCCGCCGAGCCCACGCTCGTCGACGAACGCGCGCGCCTGCTCGGCGAGGCTCGCCGCGTGGTCGGTCTCACCCCGCTCGGCAGCGAGCAGCGAGCGCTCCGCAAGCGCGATGCAGCCGGCGATCGTCGGCCCCGCTGCGGCCGTGAACGCTTCGTCGGCCGAGGCGAGGTCGCCGGCGAGGAGCCGCGACGCACCGAGCACCAGCAGGGCCACGGGCCTCCACGGGCTCCCCGTTGCGATCCCGTCCACCGCGAGCACCGCGTCCTTCCGCATGCCGTCGGCTCCGTTGCGGCACAGGGCGGCCCGGAGCGCCGCCGGCTCGGGTGCGATCGAGCTACCGTCGCTTGCCGCCGCGTCCGCCCAGCGCTCGGCGTCGGGTGCGCGTCCGGCGAGAGCGTGCACCCAGGAGCCGGCGACGGCGGCCCGAGCGCAACGAGCGGGCCCTCCGTCCTCGTCGAGCCGATCGAGCCACGTCTCCACGGCGGCAGGGCCGCCCTCGTCGCAGGCCGGCAGGGCGAGGGCGCCGACGAGGCGCGCCAGGTGGTCGGCGTCACCGGCAGCGGCGGCGTAGCCGATCGCCTCCGCCGGAGCGCCGTTCGCCGCGCACCACTCGGCCGCCCGCCGGTTGAGCTCGGGCACGAGCGCGGGCTCGCGGCTCTCGAGCTCCACCGTCAGCAGGTCGCGAAACAGGTGGTGGAACCGATACCACTGCCTCCGGTGGTCGAGCGGGACGAGGTAGAGGCTCGACCGCTCCAGCCGCTCGAGCAGCTCCGCCGAGCCCGTTCCGCTCGAGAACCGCGTCGCAGAGCGGCCCGGACAGGCGATCCAGCACCGCCGCGCGCGTGACGAACTCGAGATCGCCGGCGGTGAGCTGGGAGAGCACCTCGAGGCGGAGGTAGTCGACGACGAACCGGTCGTCGCCGGCGAAGGCGGCAGCGCCGGGCTCGATCCTCCCCTCGCGCAGCGCGAGTGCGGCGAGGAAGAGGCCGACCGGCCAGCCCTCGGTCCTCCCGGCGAGCTCGGCGACATCCGACTCCGAGAGGTTGGCCCCGGCGGCGCTCAGAAGCGCACCGGCCTCGCTCTCGTCCAGCTCGAGCTCGCGGGTCGAGATCTCGACCAGGCGCCCCTGCGCGCGCAGGCGTGCGAGCGGGAGCGCCGGCTCCGTCCGGCCTGCGAGCGCCAGCACCGTTCCATCGCCCAGGTGCTCGACGAGCAGCGCGAGTGCGTCGAGGCACTCCTGATTCGCCGAGAAGGTGGACGTCGTCGACCACGATCACGAGCGGGGGGAGCGAAGCGATCGCCGACCCCAGCCTGGAGACGACCGTCCTCCACGACGCGCCCCCGCGGCGCGCAAGCGTCTCGAAGATGCGCGGGTCGAGCGGCTCGATCCGGTCGACGGCGGCGGCAACGTAGGTCAACAGCGCTCGAGGGTCGTTGTCGCCCTCGTCGGCCGAGACCCACGCGAACGGCCGCCGGTCGCGTGCGGCCCACTGGGCCAGGAGCGTGGTCTTCCCGTACCCGGCCGGGGCGACGATCTCGACGACGGACGCCGTCCGGGCGGCGCGCAGGCGCTCCACGAGGGACGCTCTGCCGACGATCCCCGGGCGGACGGCGGGCGGATCGAGCTTGCTCTGGACGAGATCGAGCCGCCGGACAGGCGGACGCCGTCGTGCGGTCTCGAGGACGGCGCTCAATCCTGTCTCTCCCTGGACGCCAACCATCCCCCTCGTCGTCGCGTGCTTCGGCCGAGCAGCACGTCAACGGTCGCACCGACGAGCGGTGCCGGAAGGGGTGTCTTCGTGCCTCCTCGCGTCGTGCAGGCACGACGCCCACAGTCGAGCGCTCCCGCCGGTACGGGAGGTGCGCTCGATCAGTGAATCGCACAACCCCGCCCGGGGCATCGTCCCAACGGGGTGATTGCGTGCGTCAGTCCAGGCGGCGGAGGCCGGGAGGCGCCCAGGTACCGTCGAGCGCCTCCAGCTTCGGTTGGTAGAGCCGCAGGACGAGGTTGAAGCCGCCCTCCGGTGCGGGCAGCCAGTTGGGAACCCTCCTGCGCTCAGGTGCAGCCTGCTGGATGAAGAGGTCGAGCGTGCGGTCGCGGTTCAACCGGAGCGGGTCCCGGCTGCCCAGCGAGAACCGTTCGAGCGGGTTCGAAAACGTGTAGCCGTCGTCGTCGTAGATCGTCAGCGACCAGAACGCGTGCGCCGGCGGCATCTCTCCCCGGCCGAAGTGCAGCACGTACCGATGCGCGCCGTCCAGGGCCTGTCCGTCGGCGTCGACCCAGGCGAGCGGGTAGATCGCGTCCTCGGGCAGGTTCGCGCTCAGGCCGATCAGGTCGATCGTCGCCCGGCGCAGATAGTCCGTGCCGTACGAGGCGACCGCCTCGGTGTTCATCAACCAGCCGTCCCTGAGCAGGCCGATCTGCTTCCGCCGCTCGAACACGCGGATGCGGGCCTCGAGCACGGCGCGGTCGAGCGCGTCGCGAACGACGGTCGGAGCGGCGAACAGATCGAAGCTCTCCCCGCGGGTGAGCCCGATCCGCTCCATCCGGTGCAGCACCGGGTAGTCGTCGAAGTGCGGCGGGTGGAGCTTCATCAGCTCTGCCGCGTAGGCGAAGAAGGTCGCAGTGCTCATCTGCTCGACCTGGGCCTGCGGCGGTGTGTCGCCGTCGACGGATGCATCGTGCTCGCCCCGGGCGGGCACCGGCTTCTTTCCCCAGCGTGAGAGTGGGACGATCGAGAGCCGGCCCTGGAAGCGGTGGACGTTGGCGTAGTCGGCCGGGCCGTCGCACTGCGTGCGCCCGATCACCCAGACGTACGGCGTCGAGCTCTCGATCCGCCGGGCTCCGGCCGGGAGCTCCCCCTCCCATCCGTGCGGGACCACGGCGAAGTGGCCCGGGCCGTTTCCGGTCGTGCGCGTCCCCGGCGACGCGAAGATGTCCGACCACATGTCGTACATCGGCAGCAGGTAGTAGTGGTCACCGGCGTCGCCGGCGGAGACGATCTGCGGCTCCCGGGTGAGGTCGAGCCAGGCGAGCGAGTAGAGCGTGTCGACGTTCGGCCGGATGACGTCGCTGAAGCCCGCCGGGAGGAACGTGCGCGCGTGCGCGAACGCGTTCGTGGGGCCGCGGCCGGCCACCTCGCCGACGGTCTCGACGTTCGTCATGACCCGGCGGGTGACGTCCATCAGCACGAGCGGGTACAGGTAGATGTACGCCTCGGTGCCGATCTCGTAGGCCGTCTCCGGGTCCGCCACCACCCGCGGACCGACACGAGTCGGCGCCGGCATCTAGCCCGACCCGTGGTTGAGCGGCACTTCGGTCGCCCACAGGGCTTCAAGGGTGCGCGGCCGCAATTCGTGCTTCTCGAGGATCGTGACGGTCGTCCCGAGCAGGGCCTCCCCCGCCTCGTCGATCCCGCCGGCGGTCAGCAGGACGATCATCGTGGCGGGATGGTCGGCGGCGATCAGGCCTGCGGCCGCGACTCCGTCCAGCCCGGGCATGCGGACGTCCATGAGCACGAGATCAGGTGCGAGCGACCGGGCGACGACGATCGCCTCCTCGCCGGACGCGGCCTCCCCGACCAGCCGGAACCCGCGCGTGGCGCGAACGACGTTCGCGGCCGCCTGCCGAAACGGGGTGCTGTCGTCGACGACCAGGACCGTCACCACATCGTTTCCAGGTCGATCGCTCTCGACGCTCACGATAGGGCTGATGATCCCAGCCGCCGCCGCCGCGTCATCACCCCGAGAAGGTGATTCTGCCCTCTGTCGGGCTCGCTGCGGAGGTGAGGCTTGATACGTTCTCTGTGGAGAGCAGCTTCGGCCGATGGTGCGGCACATCCGCCGGGTCTGGCCAAATCCGAAGCGACGAGATCGAGTAGAAGAAGACATGGACGCTGACTCCCGCAACGGCGGACCGCAGCCACTGCAGTCCGCCGCGGTCCCGGCCGCACAGGAACTCGAGGACGCGGCGCGCCGCGATCTCATCGCGCGGGCGCGCCGGGACGAGCGGCGCCGGATCGCGCGGGATCTCCACGACGGCGCGCAGCAGCAGCTGCTCGCGGTCGCGATCGAGCTGAGCCTCGAGGCCGAGCGCGCCGAGGACGGGAACACCGGGCTGCACGACCGCCTGATCACGGCTCGAGACCAGGTGGATCAGGCGCTCCAGGCGATCCGCGAGCTCGCGGAGGGCGTGTACCCGTCGCTGCTGGCCACGTGCGGGCTCGAAGAGGCGCTCAGCGCAGCGACGACCCGGCTTTCGCTGCCGGTTCTCGTCCGCTGCCGCGCGGGTCGCTACACGCCGCGGTACTCGCCGGAGATCGAGAAAGCCGTCTACTTCAGCTGCCTCGAAGGCGTTCAGAACGCGGTCAAGCACGCGCGCTGCAAGCGCGTCACGATCGACCTCAGCGAGCGTCACGGCCTGCTCTGCTTCCACGTCCACGACGACGGCCGCGGCTTCGACCCGACCGAGCCCACGACCGGGACCGGGCTCGCGAGCATCGCCGACCGACTCGCGGCCGTGGGCGGCCGGAGCGAGGTCCACTCGGGGCCCGGACGGGGAACGACCGTGTCGGGGACGATTCCGCTCGAGGATCAGCCGTTGCGCCCAGCGTCGCGGGTGGGCGATCGGGCGGTACCGGAAGGAGCCGAAGGCTGCGCTAGCCTAGTGCGCCGGCTCGTCCGTCAGGAACAGCAGCGTCGCCAGCACGCGCCGGCTGACGTCGGCCTCGTCGGGCATCTCGAGCTTCGCGAAGATCGAGTTGATGTGCTTCTCGACCGCGCGCTTGGTCAGGAAGAGGGATGCGGCGACCGCGGCGTTCGACTTCCCCTGCGCGACCTCGGACAGGACCTCGCGCTCGCGCGGCGTCAGCGTCCGGAGCGGCGACCGCTCGGCGCGGGTGCGCTCCGCCACGAGCGTCTCGACCACGTGGGGATCGACCCTCGAGCCGCCGCCGGCGACGTCCCTGATCGCGCCGACCAGCTCCGTACGGTGGCTGACGCGCTCCTTCAGCAGGTAGGCCCGGCGGGCTGCGCCCCGGTCGAACAGCCTCACCGCATAGGACGGGTCCGTGAACTGGCTGAGGACGACCACGCCGACCTCGGGGTGCGTATCGCGCAGCTCCTCGGCCGCGCGGACGCCCTCGTCGGTATGGGTCGGCGGCATGCGAATGTCGGTGAGGACGACGCCCGGGCTCTCCTGCTCGACGGCGCTCATCAGCCCGTGGTAGTCGTCGACCGCCGCGACCACCTCGACGTCCTCTTCGCCTGCGAGCACGTCCCGAATCCCCTCGCGGACGAGGAAGTTGTCCTCGGCGATGACGACACGGATCGCCACCCGGCCAAGCGTACCGTTCTGCCTACGGCCGGAGTAGAAGCCCGGCGGGCCTGCGCACCCGCGAGTTCACCCCGATCGGACGATTCGCGCGATGTAGCGTGCGCTGACAATCGGCTGACAATCGAGATGGCAGCGCCCAGACGCATGAGGAGGCGGAGAGCTTCATGACCAGACCATTCAAGGGCACCGTCAACGTCGACATCAGGGACTCCGAGCCCGACTGGGAGCCGTTCGAGCCGCCGAAGGCGCCGGACGGCGCGCCGAGCGTCGTCTACATCGTGCTCGACGACGTCGGCTTCTCGGCGATGAGCTGCTACGGCGGGCCGATCCCGACGCCGAACATCGACAAGATCGCGGCCGACGGCGTGCGCTACACGCAGTGGCACACGACCGCGCTCTGCTCCCCCACCCGCTCCTGCCTGCTCACCGGGCGCAACCACACCCGCAACAGCATGGCCTGCATCACCGAGGCGGCGATCGGCTTCCCGAACGCGAGCGGCACGATCCCGCCCGAGAACGGGATGCTGTCGGAGATCCTCGGCGAGCTGCGGCTGGAACACCTACATGGTCGGCAAGTGGCACCTCTGCCCCGAGGACGAGATGAACCTCGCCTCGACGCGGCGCAACTGGCCGAGCGGCCGCGGCTTCGAGCGCTGGTACGGGTTCCTCGGCGCCGAGACGAGCCAGTGGTTCCCCGACCTCGTCTACGACAACCACCTCGTCGACCAGCCGAAGTCGCCCGAGGAGGGCTACCACCTGACCGTCGACCTGACCGACAAGGCGATCGAGTTCATCATGGACGCGAAGGCGGTCGCGCCCGAGAAGCCGTTCTTCCTCTACTACGCGCCCGGCGCCTGCCACGCGCCGCACCACGCCCCGAAGGAGTGGATCGACAAGTTCAAGGGCCAGTTCGACATGGGCTACGAGGCGATGCGCGAGCAGACGCTCGCCCGCCAGAAGGAGCTCGGCATCGTCCCGAAGGACACCGAGCTGCCGCCGATCAACCCGATCGGGACGCCCGAGCGCACCGGGCCCGGACGGCAAGCCGTTCCCGACGCTCGACGTCACGCGCCCGTGGGACTCGCTCTCGGACGACGAGAAGAAGCTGTTCTGCCGCATGGCCGAGGTCTACGCCGGGTTCCTCGCGACACGCCGACGACCAGATCGGGCGCCTGCTCGGCTTCCTCGAGGAGTACGGCTGGCGCGAGAACACGCTCGTGATCCTCGTCTCCGACAACGGCGCCTCCGGCGAGGGCGGCCCGAACGGCTCCGTCAACGAGATGAAGTTCATGCACGGCATCCCCGACAACGTCGAGGACAACCTGCCGCTGCTCGACGACCTCGGCAGCCCGAAGACGTACAACCACTACCCGAACGGCTGGGCGATGGCGTTCAACACGCCGTTCAAGATGTGGAAGCGCTACGAGTTCAACGGCGGCACGAGCGACCCGTGCATCGTCTCCTGGCCCGCCGGGATGAAGTCGAAGGGCGAGATCCGCGAGCAGTACCACCACGCGATCGACCTCGTCCCGACCGTCCTCGACGCGCTCGGCGTCGAGGCCCCCGCAGGCGATCAAGGGCCACGTCCAGAGCCCCTTCGACGGCGTCAGCATGCGCTCGAGCTTCGACGACGCCAAGGCGCCGTCGACGAGGACGACGCAGTTCTACTCGATGCTCGGCTCACGGGCGATCTGGCACGACGGCTGGAAGGCGGTCACGAACCACCCGACGATCGCCGGCTGGAGCCACTTCAACGACGACGAGTGGGAGCTGTACCACACCGACGTCGACCGCTCCGAGCTGCACAACCTCGCCAAGGAGAACCCGGACAAGGTCCGCGAGCTCCAGAACCTCTGGTACGCGGAGGCGGGCGCCAACGGGGCGTTCCCGCTCGACGACCGCTCGGCCGCTCGAGATCCTGCTCACGCCGCGGCCGGTGCTCTCGCCGCCGCGCGACCGCTACGTCTACTTCCCGGACACGGCCGAGGTGCCCGAGTCGCAGGCGGTGAACGTCCGCAACCGCTCGTACGCGATCGGCGCGCTCGTCGACATCCCGGCCCCGGGCGCCGAGGGCGTGCTCTTCGCGCACGGCTCGCCGTTCGGCGGCCACGCCCTCTACGTCAAGGACAACCGGCTGCACTACGTCTACAACTTCGTCGGCATGTTCGAGCAGAAGATCGTCGCGACCGAGGACCTGCCCACCGGCGAGAACCTGATCCTGTCGGCGTCGTTCGACAAGGCCGGCGAGGACCCGCCCGGCGTCGCCAACGGGACGCTCTCGCTCTGGCACGGCGACAAGAAGGTCGGCGAGGCGCAGATCAAGACGCAGCCCGGCAAGTTCATGATCGCCGGCGAGGGGCTCTGCATCGGCCGCGACGGCGGCGCCGGCGTCACCGACGACTACCCGGGGACGGAGCCCTTCCGCTTCACCGGCGGCACGATCCGGCGGGTCGCCGTCGACGTCAGCGGCGAGCCGTACCTCGACCTCGAGCGCGAGGCCCAGGCGATGCTGATGCGGGAGTAAGAGAGCCCGGCTGAATCACCGCGTTCATCACCCGTTCGGACGATTCCCGCCGCCGCTTGCGAGCCACGCATGAGACGCGCCCCGGCGTTGAAGAACGAGGACGCCGTGACGAGCTCTGATCGTCCACCATCACCGTCGGTCGCGCCTCCCGACCCGTTCGAGCTTCTCCGCAGCCGGAGCTATCTGGTGCTGCTCGTCCTCGGGGCCGTCGTCGGTGTGGTGGTCGCGTTCGTCGCCTTCTTCTATCTCAAGGGCGTCTCAGAGGCTCAGCAGTACGTCTTTACGACGTTGCCGAAGGAGGTCGGGTTCAGCGGCGAGCCGGTCTGGTGGCCGCTCCTCTGGCTCCCGCTGGCGGGGCTGCTCGTCGCACTGACGATCCGCTACCTGCCCGGCAGCGCCGGGCACAAGCCGGCCGAGGGATTCAAGACCGGTGGCCCCGTGCTTCCGATCGAGCTGCCCGGCATCGTGATCGCATCGCTGGCGACCCTGTGTCTCGGCGTCGTGCTCGGGCCGGAGGCGCCGCTGATCGCGATCGGCAGCGGCATCGGCGTGCTGGCGGTGCACCTGGTCAAGAAGGACGCGCCCGCGCAGGGCGATCGTCGTGATCGGGGCTGCGGGCAGCTTCGCCGCGATCAGCACGCTGCTCGGCTCGCCGCTCGTCGGGGCGTTCCTGCTGATGGAGGCGGCCGGGCTCGGCGGCCCGATGCTGGGCGTCGTGCTCGTGCCGGGCCTGCTCGCCGCCGGCGTCGGCTCGCTCATCTTCGTCGGGCTGGACGACTGGACCGGGTTCGGGACGTTCTCGCTGGCGATCCCGAGCATCCCGCCCTTCGGCAGCCCCGACGGTGCCGAGTTCCTCTGGGCTGTCGCGATCGGCATCGCCGCCGCCCTGGTCGGCGCAGTCATCCGGCGGGTGGGCCTGTTCCTCCAGCCGGTCGTCGAGCGCCGAATGGTACGTGCTGACCCCGATGGTCGGCCTGGCGGTCGCCGGGCTGGCGATCGCGTTCGCCGAGGCAACGGGGAGGAGCTCGTCAGAGGTGCTCTTCTCCGGCCAGAGCCAGCTCCCTCAGCTCATCCAGACCGCCGCCGGCTGGTCGGTCGGGGCGCTCGTGCTGCTCGTCGTCTGCAAGGGCCTTGCCTACGGTCTCTCGCTCAGCAGCTTCCGAGGCGGCCCCGTCTTTCCCGCCCTCTTCATCGGAGCGGCCGGCGGCATCGCGCTGTCCCACGCACCGGGCCTGCCGATGATCGCGGGGTCGGCATGGGCATCGGCGCGATGAGCGTGGCATGCTCGACCTGCCGCTGACCTCCGTCCTCCTCGCCAGCGTCTTCCTCCAGGCCGACGCAGTCGCCCTGATGCCGCTCATCATCGTCGCCGTCGTCGTCGCCTATGTCACCTCGGCCAGGCTCGCCCCGCCGAAGACGCTCTAGCCCAGCCGCGCCCGCGTCGCCCGCCTGATCGCCACCGCAGCCCGCGCACGTGAGATGCCCGTCTGCATGAAGGACGACTTCGCTACGGTCTTCTGATGGCGACGAGCGCCGATCCCGGGGCCGGCCCCGTCCTGACGGTGCCGGACGCGCCGGCGGCGTTCCACCTGCTCGCGAAGCCGACCGGCGCCGTCTGCAACCTCGACTGCGCCTACTGCTTCTTCCTCTCCAAGGAGATGCTCTATCCGGGCTCGCGGTTCCGGATGGCGGACGAGCTGCTCGAGACCTATGTCCGGCAGCTGATCGAGGCGCACGCGAGCGTGCCGGAGGTGATGATCGCCTGGCAGGGAGGCGAGCCGACGATGATGGGCGTGGAGTTCTTCCGCCGCTCGGTGGAGCTCGCGCAACAGCATCTGCTGCCGGGCCAGCGCGCGGCGTACACGATCCAGACGAACGGGACGCTGCTCGACGAGGAATGGGCGGAGTTCTTCAAGGAGAACGACTTCCTGGTCGGCATCTCGATCGACGGGCCGCGGGACATGCACGACGCCTACCGCGTCAACAAGGGAGGCGCGGGCTCGTTCGACCAGGTGATGGCCGGTCTCGACCATCTGAAGGCCGCAGGGGTCGAGTGGAACGCGCTGACGACGATTCACGCCGTGAACGCCGACCACGGCCGCGAGGTGTACTGCTTCCTCCGCGACGAGTGCGGCGCCGGCTTCGTGCAGTTCATCCCGATCATCGAGCGGGTCGCCGAGGCCGCCGAGGACGGCACCGTGCCGTGGACGTCGTGGCGCGACCGGCCCCTGTACGTGCAGGAGGGCGAGGTCGTCACCGGCCGGTCGGTGACCGGCGAGCAGTACGGCCGCTTCCTGATCGACGTGTTCGAGGAATGGGTGCGCCACGACGTGGGCGAGGTCTACGTGCAGATGTTCGACGTCGCGCTCGCCAACTGGGTCGGCGAGCCGCCCGGCCTCTGCGTCCACTCCGAGACCTGCGGGCTGGCGCTGGCGCTCGAGCACACGGGCGACCTCTACTCCTGCGACCACTTCGTCGAGCCCGCCTACAAGCTCGGGAACATCAAGCAGACGCACATGCTCGAGCTCGTCGCCTCACAGCAGCAGCGCCGGTTCGGGCTCGACAAGCGCGAGACGCTCCCCCGCTACTGCCTCGAGTGCGACGTGCGCTTCGCCTGCCACGGCGGCTGCCCCAAGGATCGCTTCATCCGGACGCCCGACGGCGAGCCGGGCCTCAACTACCTCTGCGCCGGCTTCAAGGACTTCTTCCACCACGTCGACGAGCCGATGCGGATCATGGGCGGGCTCCTGCGGGAGAATCGCGCCCCGTCCGAGATCGTCCGTCTCTACGCAGCCGAGGACGCCAGGCGCGGCCGCAACGACCCCTGCACCTGCGGCTCGGGCCGCAAGTGGAAGAACTGCCACGGCACCGCGCCGAGGCGGGACGCGCCCTCATCGGGCGCGTCCCGCTCGACGTCTGATCGCTGAGCGGATCTACGGTGACTTGGTCGCGACCTGGACGAGGCGGGTTCCCGACACCCCGGCCAGCGTCGGATCACCTTGCCGGTACGCCTTGACGTAGAACTGCACGTTGTACCCCGACTTGAGCGGGAAGTCGGAGCGCGGCGTGATCGTGTAGACCACGATCCCGTTCGAGTCGGTCTGTGCGTCAGTCGGCGTCGAGGTCAGGATCGGCGTCGACCGGAAGAAGACGAACGCGCCCTTGACCAGCTTGCCCTTGGTGTCCTTCACCTTGATCGTGACCCGGATCGGCTCGCTCCTCGAGGTCACCGGGTTCGGCGAGAACTGCACCGTGTCGACGACCAGCCGGTCGCCGGCCACGAGGGAGCTCACCGGCACGGAGCTGCCGTTCCCGCCGCCACCGCCGCCACCGCCGCCGCTCGAAGCGACGATCGCGGTCGGATCCGACAGGCCGGGGGTCTGGCCGGCGCTGTTCTTCGCGATGACCTTGACCCTGATCCTCTTGCCGACGTCACCGGCGGCAACCGTGTAGGTGTTGCCGGTCGCACCGTTGCCCGGACAGGACGAGAGGTTGCTCGTGCAGCTCTGCCACTTGAACGTGTAGGAGATCGGCTGCGTTCCCTTCCATGACCCCGTCGTTGCGGTCAGCGTCTTGCCGACGACCGCCTGCCCGGAGACCTCGGGCGGCGCCGTCACGCTCGGGGCATTCGGGTTGGCCGGGACGGCTGCCGTCGCGTTCGCCCGCACGGTCGCCTTACCGTCCGAGTTCGACGCCGTCACATCGAGGCGGATCGTGTGCTTCGCATCAGCCGACACGACCGTGTACTTCTCCCCGGTGGCATTCGTGATCTTCTGGCAGGACTCGCCGTTGTCGTTGCAGCGGAGCCACTGATAGGCGTAGCTGATGGGAGCTGTCCCGCTCCATGCACCCTTGCTGCCGTTCAGCACGGTGCCGACCTTGATCGGATACACGTAGCTGATGGACGGCTCCGTCGTGTTCTTCGGCGCCGCCTGGCTCCGCCCGACAGCGCTCGAAGCGGCGACTCCTACAGCGATCGCGCCGACAAGGACGAGCGCGAGATACAGGATCGTTCTGGGCTTGCGATGCATTCTTCTCTACCTCCTTGGAAGCCGGGTGGCTCGGGTGCGCGGCGGCACACCTCTCCCCCCAACGGCTTTACCCCGAAAGCCTCGCAAATATGCGCCGACGCCGCATCACCCCGATCGAACGAAACCTACCTCGCTGAGCCTGACGCGGAGCGTTCCCGGCGCGCGACGAGCGTCGAGTTCAGCACCGCCGCCCCGATGATCACGCGCCCGAAGAAGAACAGGGTCAGAAGGATCGCGGCCGCAGTTCCGAGCGCTCCGTAGGTGCTCGCCTTCGACTCCAGGATCCTGCCCAGGAGGTAGACGCTGAACGCGTGCACGGCGAGGACGCCGACCCCGAACAGCAGCGCGCCCGGAACGAGGTCTGTCCAGCGCGCGCCGGAGTGCGGAAGCTGCATCGTCACGACGAGCCAGAGCGCCGCGCTGGCGAACAGCGAGAACAGGAGCGCCACGACGCCGCCTACAGGAAGCTCATGGCGAACGGCGGCGACGCCGACGACGACCAGGAGCTCTCCCACGATGACGGCGGCGAAGATCTCGAGCGCCCGAGCGGTGACCTTGGCCGACGCTGCCGAGCGCTCCCAGATGAGGGCGTGCACGACGGCCAGCGACCGGTAGAGGGCGCGAGTCACGTAGACGAGCACGAAGAACGACGTGATCGCCACCCACCAGTTCGAGCTTCCCGAGGATGCGCTCGCAACCTGCTGGGTGACGAGCCCGGTGAGGCCGGCCTGGCTCGCGACCTTCTCCGGGTCGGTATCGAAGAGATTCGAGAGCACGCCGAGACCCGAGACGAGGAACAGGGCGAGGGGCAGGGTGAACACGAACAGGCGATAGGCGAGCGCACCGGAGAGGAGCCCGCCCCCGAAGTCCGAGTCGCGCTCGACGACCTCCAGGACGGTGTCGAGCAGCGCCGAGTCGGAGCGCGCCGCTTCGATCCGGCCCTGGAACACCCGCTTCCGTTCCAGCAGGGCGGCCACCCGGCCGAGAACGGTCGGATTCGGTTGGAGCCCGGCCTCATCAGGCCGGGCGGCGGCTCCGGTGGCCGGCCGGGGTCGTCCGTCACGGCTGCCGGCGCCTCGTCGTCACGACGGGCTCCCGGCATGCCGGGAGCCCGTCGTGTGCTGCTCGCCGTGTGCCCGGCCGGCTAGCGCCGGCGGGCGACGCGCCGCGAGGTGCGGCGGGCGACTCTGCGTGCTCCGAACATCTCGTACCTCCAGATCGTCGTCGGACGGCGGCCGTCAGCTCGCGACGGCGGCCTTCGATGTCTCCAGCTCGTGGTGCTCCTGCGCCTCCTCGGCCGTCATCAGGCCGATCGCGACGAGATCCAGCGGGCTGATGAAGCCGTCGCTGATCCGGAAGCCACCCGCACGCATGACCGCGTCGCGCAGCCCGACCGCCCAGTGGTGCTCGAGCAGGATGAGCGCCGCAGCCGAGTCGTTCGGGATGTCGGCCAGCACGTCCCAGGCGCCCTCGTCCTCGGAGAAGAAGTCGATCCCGTCCTCCGCGGCCTCGGCACCGGCAACAGCACCTGCCTCCATCCCCTCCTCGCCCTCGATCCCGAGGCCGATCAGAGCACCGACCTTGCTGCCGAGCTCGACCGCCTCCTCGCGGGTCAGATTGCTGAGATGCACCACTTCGATCTCGCCGTCCGCGTCCTTGTGAACCGCCAGCGAGTCGATCACACGCACCGTGTCGCTCTCCTTCAGACGCTCCAGCTCGTCGATGATCTCGCCGTGGAACTCCGGATGCTCGAAGCCCAAGACGATCAGCTGAACAGGTCCAATCGCCATCGCGTTTTCCTCCTGGTCGCTTACACCGGAGACTAGGGCTCGCCCGCAGGTTGCGCGTCATCCGATCGGGATGATCTACGACTCGGGCTCGGCGCCTGCGTGGAGGTACTTGACCTCCATCAGGTTCGCCGGCGGGCCGTCGAGCGCGACCCGCGACGTGACGGCGAGATCCCCTGCGACGTGCAGCAGCTCGCCGACGTCGAGCAGGCGCCAGTCGGGGTGCTCGTCGAGCGGCTCGCTGGCGATGACGACGCTCGGGTGCCGCGACAGGTGCTCCGAGTGGATCTGCAGGGTCGAGCTGGAGCCGTGCAGCGGTCGCTCGCCGTGAGTGCCACCCGCCTTGCGCTGGAGCACGAACAGTCGGTGCGTCTCCGGATAGCGCAAGGCCCAGAGCTCGGTCGGCGTGATCAGGATCAGGTTGATCGCGTAGACGGGGATGTTCTCGGCGATCCACGCCGCAGCCTCGGTGATGCCGGCTCCGACGTCGCCGCCATTCGCGTCCGTGTACTTCGTGATCAGCGCGAACATGCGCTCGGAGTCGGTCTCCCCCTGGACGAGGCGCAGGTGCTCTCCCAGCTCCGCCTCGAGGCGCGGCAGGTCGCCGATCGCGCCGTTGTGCGCCATGATCCGGCCGTCGATTGCGAACGGGTGCGTGTTTTCGGGAGCGAGGCCGCCGGTCGACGCGAGGCGTACGTGGGCGATGAACGTCGTGGAGCTGACGTGCTTCGCCTCGCGGATGAAGGCGCTGTCCTCGTAGGCGGCGATCGGCTCCTTGTCCAGCGCCGGCGTGCCGTCCGGCTCGAAGTAGCCGAGCCCCGTGCCGTCCGCGTTGCGGTGGCTCTGCACCACCATGCTGTCGGAGGCACCCAGCAGCCAGAAGCGCGCGTGGACGCGGTGTGGCGCGGCGCTGAGACCGAACAGCCGGCACACGGCGCTAGTCCCTCATCAATGGTGGAAGCCCGACTCGGCCGTGTCGTGCACCGGCTCGGGCTGCTTCTCGAGCCGCACGAGCTGCCGCTTCAGGTCGTCGATGAGCAGGTCGGCGAGGTCGTGGGTGAACCCGCGCCTGACCACGACGCGGAGTGCGGCCAGGTCGGTGCGATTCGCGGGGAACGTGTAGGCGGGCACCTGCCAGCCGCGCTCGCGCAGCGCGCTCGACACGTCGAAGGCGGTGAAGTTGTCGATCCCGTCGGCCACCTTGAACGCGAACACCGGCAGCTCGTCGCCGCGCGTGATCAGCTCGAACGGGCCCAGCTCGGCGATCTTGCCCGACAGCCGCGTCGCCACGTCCCGGCAGTACCCCTGGACTGCGCGGTAGCCCTCGAAGCCGAGCCGCAGGAAGTTGTAGTACTGGGCGACGACCTGGGCGCCGGGACGCGAGAAGTTCAGCGCGAAGGTGGGCATGTTGTCCCCGAGGTAGTTGACCCAGAAGATCAGGTCCTCGGGCAGCGCGTCCGCGTCACGCCAGACGATCCAGCCGACGCCCGGATACACGAGGCCGTACTTGTGGCCGGAGGCGTTGATCGACGCGACCCGCGGCAGGCGGAAGTCCCATTCGAGGTCGGGATCGACGAACGGCGCGAAGAAGGCGCCCGATGCGCCGTCGACGTGCACCGGCACGTCGAGGCCGGAGCGCTCCTTCAGCTGGTCGAGCGCGGCGCAGATCTCGGCGATCGGCTCGTAGGAGCCGTCGAACGTCGAGCCGAGGATGGCGACCACGCCGATCGTGTTCTCGTCGCAGAGCTTCACCGCCTCCTCCGCCGAGAGCGTGAAGCGGTTCCCCTCCATCGGCACGAGCCGCATCTCGACGTCCCAGTAGTTCGCGAACTTCTCCCAGCAGATCTGGACGTTGATCCCCATCACGATGTTCGGCTTGTCGGCCGGCTTGCCCTCGGCGGCGCGGCGCTTCTGCCAGAGCCGCTTCAGCGCCAGGCCCCCGAGCATCGCCGCCTCGCTCGAGCCGGTCGTCGAGCAGCCGGTCGCCTGCGCCACGTCGGGCGCGTGCCAGAGGCGGCTGAGGATGCTCACGCAGCGCATCTCGAGCTCCGCCGTCTGCGGATACTCGTCCTTGTCGATCATGTTCTTGTCGAGGCATTCGGCCATCAGCAGCCGCGCCTGCGGCTCCATCCACGTCGTCACGAAGGTGGCGAGGTTCAGCCGGGCGTTGCCGTCCAGCATGAGCTCGTCGTGGACGAGCTGGTAGGCGAGGTCCGGCGCCAGCTCGCCGACGGGCAGCTCGTGCCTCGGGATGTCCCCGCCGAGCGTGTACAGCGGAGCCGGAGAAAGATCGCCCGATCGGCGGACCGGGCCCTTCGGGTGCTTCAGCGGCACGACCTACCCCCTGTGTGCGTCGAGCGCCAACCGGGCGCGGCCGTGCGTGACACGGCCTGCGCCCGGTTGAGCCCCTCGGTTCCTAGGCGAGCGCCTTGGCCTTGATCTGGTCGAACTCGGCCTGGGTGATCGTCCCCGCGTCGAGCAGCTGCTTCGCCTTCGCGATCTGCTCGGCCGGGTCGCCCTGCGCCGCCACCTGCTTGACGTAATCGTCGAACTGCGCCTGCGACTGCTGCATGTCCTTCGTGCTGCGCTGCGCCATCCCCGCGTGCTCGGCGATCAGATAGATCAACACGCCGAGGTAGGGCAGGACGATCACGAAGATGATCCAGAGCGCCTTCGCGCCTCCGCCGATGTCGTGCCGGCGGAAGACGTCCATGAAGACGGTGATCAGGAGCCAGAACCAGATCACCCACGCGAAGAAGACGAGCATCGTCCACATCACGTCGAGGAACGAGTAATTCGCCAACATAGAGAGCCTCTCTGTCTACGGTCGTTTGAGGGTCGGCCAGATACTTACAGCTTCCCCTGGCCCGGGCAAGGAGAGGTGTCGCGCATCACCCGGGCGATTCTTCGGGGGAGAGCCCCCCTTCCGGGGCGGCCGCCGCGAGCGCCCCCGGCTGCACCGTCGGGATGCCCCGGGTGAACGGGAGAGCGAGGAGCGCGAAGAGCGCCAGGAGCGACACGGCGACGCGCAGCCCGTCGATCCGGCTCTTCTCGTTCTCGTCCACGATCGCGTTGGTCGTCTGCGGAGGGACGTGCGCGTCCTTGAGCGCGGCCTCGAGCTGGGCGTCGGACATGAACGGGATCCCGCCGGCGAGCTCCGTCTGTGCCTGCTTGGCGACGCGATCGGGAACTTTCGGGTTGTTCTCGATGCCGGTGAGGAACGACGCCGTCAGCGCGGAGATGAGCACGGCCCCAGCCAGCGCGGTGCCGATCGACGCGCCGAGCTGTGTTCCCGTGTTCTGAAGCCCGCCCACCTCGCCGCTCTGCTCGTCGGGCACCGCCGACACGGTCACGCTCCCGAGCTGCGAGGCGATCGCGCCGATCCCGGCACCCGCGAGCAGCAACGGCCAGGTGACGATCTCCGCGCCTGCACCGTAGTCCAGCAGGACGTCCAGGAGCACGAGGCCGGCGAACAGCGCCAGGAAGCCGACGCGGATGACCCGTCGCGGGTTCGCGTTCGGCAACAGCTTGGGAACGCCGACTGCGAAGAGCAGCAGCGACAGCGAGAGCGGAAGCAGCCGGACACCCGTCGCGACGGCCGACATGCCGAGCGCGACCGACAGGAACAGCGGGACGACGAAGAAGATCCCGGCCTGGACCAGGAACAGGAAGAGGAACGAGGTGACGCCGTTGCGCAGCTGGAGGTTGCGCAGCATTGCCGGGTTGATGAGCGCACCCTCGCCGCGCTCGAGACGGCGGTTTTCCCAGGCGAGGAACAGGACGAGCAGCACGCCGCCCGCGAGCATGAGCCAGATCACGGCCGAGAGCCCGAGCCACTCGGGAGCTCCAGCCTTGGGCTGCACGAAGCCCCACACGCCCGAGCGCAGGATGCCGAACACGATCAGACCGAGGCCGGCCGCGGACAGCGCCGTGCCGACCAGGTCGAGCTTGACGCCCTTCTCCGGCGGCGAGTCGGCTATCCGCCGCGCCAGGAAGAGAATCACGATCACGATCAGGACCTCGCCGGCGAACACCCACCGCCACGACCAGTAGGTGGTGAACGCGCCGCCGATCACCGGCCCCACCGCGCACGCGATCGCACCGGCGGCGGCCACGAGCCCGTACGCACGCGGCCGTTCTGACCGTCCGAAGTTCGTGGCGACGAGCGCCACGATCGCCGGCATGATCAGCACCGCACCGATGCCCTCGAGGAACGACCAGCCGATGAGCAGCGTCGTCAGGTTCTGGGAGAGCGCGGTCGTGAGCGATCCGCACGAGTAGATGACGCACCCGATCGTGAACGCGCGCTTCCGGCCGATGATCTCCCCGACCTTCCCGCCGGTGATCATCAGGGACGCCATCACCAGCGTGTAGAACGTGATCGCCGTCTGGATCCCGGTCACGGTCGTCCCGAGGTCATTGGCCACCGTCGCGATCGCCGTGTTCATCACCGTCGTGTCGAGGGCCATGACGAACTGCCCCGCCGCCAGCGTCATCAGGACCAGACCCGAACCGCTCACAGCGGTCGAGCGCGAAGAGGGTGCGGTGCCCGCCGTCGTCACGGACGCGATTCTCCCAGACCCTGGTGACGGCGGGAGCAGCAATGGGGACGGGGCCGACGAACGGCGCTGGCGCTATCGTCGCGGCGATGCGCCCGGCCACGCCAGAGCGTCGTAGGTTGCGTGTCCGCGGCGTCGTTCAGGGCGTCGGGTTCCGGCCCTTCGTCTACGGGCTGGCAACGCGCCTCGGGCTGGGCGGATTCGTGCTCAACGACGGGGAGGGCGTCACCGTCGAGGTCGAGGGCGAGCCGCTGCGCTCGACGCATTCGCTTCTGCGTTGCGGGCGGACGCGCCCGTCGCTGGCGCGCGTCGACTCCGTGACGGCCGAGGTCGTCGCGCCGCGCGGCGAGCGCGGGTTCAGGATCGAGCTGAGCGCCGCGACCGGCGGGACGGCGCCGATCCCGGCCGACGTGGCGACCTGCGACGACTGCCTCCGGGAGCTCTTCGACCCGGCCGACCGGCGGTACCGCTACCCGTTCGTCAACTGCACGCAGTGCGGGCCGCGGTTCACGATCGTCTGCCGTGTTCCGTACGACCGGCCGTTCACGACGATGGCGGGATTCGAGCTCTGCGATGCCTGCCGGCGGGAGTACCAGGACCCGGCCGACCGCCGTTTCCACGCCGAGCCGATCGCCTGCCCGGTGTGCGGGCCACGGCTCTCCATGCCGATCGAGGACGCCGTCGGACTGTTGCTCGAGGGTGCCGTCGTCGCCGTCAAGGGGCTGGGCGGCTACCACCTCGCCTGCGACGCGGCGAACGAGGATGCCGTCGCTGCGCTGCGCGCCCGCAAGCGCCGCGAGGAGAAGCCGTTCGCGGTGATGACCGTCGACCCGGAGGCACTCGCGGAGCCGAACGAGACCGAGCGGGAGCTGCTCCGCTCTCGCGAGCGGCCGATCGTGCTCGTGCGCCGCCGCACGGACGCCGCGCTCGCGGCCTCGGTGGCCCCCGGCACGCCGTGGCTCGGGCTGATGCTGCCGTACACGCCGCTCCACCACCTGCTGCTCGCCGACTGCGAGCGGCCGCTCGTGATGACGAGCGGCAACCGCTCGGACGAGCCGATCGCCTACGAGGACGAGGAGGCACGCGAGCGCCTGGCCGGCATCGCAGACGCCTTCCTCGCACACGACCGGCCGATCCACCGCCGCTGCGAGGACTCCGTCGTCCGGGCCTCCTTCCCGGTGCGCCGCTCGCGCGGGTTCGTCCCCACCGCCCTGCCGCTTCCGGTCGCCGCCGCCCACCCGGTCGTCGCGACGGGCGCGGAGCTGAAGAGCACGTTCTGCGTCGCGCGCGGCGGCGAGGCCTTCCTCTCCGCGCACCTCGGCGACCTCGACTCGGAGCTCGCCTACCGGGCCTTCGTCGGCGACCTCGAGCTCTACCTGCGCATGCTCGGGGTCGACCGGCCCGTGATCGCCCACGACCTCCATCCCGAGTACCTGTCGACGAAGTGGGCGCTCGAGCAGGACGCCGAGCTCGTCGGCGTCCAGCACCACCACGCCCACGCCGCCGCCTGCCTGGCCGAGCACGGCGAGCGGGGCCCCGCTCTCGCGCTCGTCTTCGACGGGACCGGCTACGGAACCGACGGGACACTGTGGGGCGGCGAGCTCCTGCGCTGCGATCTCCGCGAGCTCGAGCGGCTGGCGCATCTCGAGCCCGGTGCCGCTTCCGGGCGGGGAGGCCGCCATCAGGGAGCCGTGGCGGACGGCGGCGATCCACCTCGAGCTCGCCGGCCGGCCGGTGCCGTTCGAGCGCTGGCCGGAGGTGCGAGCGAGCCTGAAGGTGAACGCCCCGCTCTCGTCGGGCATGGGCCGTCTCTTCGACGCCGTGGCAGCGGTGCTCGGCGTCCGCGAGCGCGTGACGTACGAGGGCCAGGCGGCGATCGAGCTCGAGCAGCTCGCGGACGGGATCGACGCCGAGCCGTACGAGTGGCGCTTCGGCGACGGTCCCGGCCTCGTCGGTGCCGTGCACGACGATCTCGCCGCCGGACGCCCGCCCGGAGAGATCGCAGCCGCCTTCCACGAGACCGTGGCCGCGGCAAGCGCCCGCGCCTGCGCCGAGGCGGCCGAGCCGCGCACGGTCGTCCTGAGCGGCGGCAGCTTCCAGAACCTGCGGCTCCTCGCCTCGACGCGGCGACGGCTGGAGGACATCGGCTTCCGGGTGCTCGGCCACCGCCTCGTCCCGCCGAACGACGGCGGGATCAGCTACGGCCAGGCGGCGGTGGCGGCGGCGCGGCTCAGTTCCTAAAGCAGGTCGTCGAGCGCCCGGGCGAGGGTGAAGGTTCCGACGGCGATCCAGGCGAGACCCAGCACGACGAGCAGGAGGCTGACGAGCTGCCGGTGCGCACGGGCGAGGTGACGGGAACGACCCTCCGTCTGGACGAGCCGCGCCACCAGGATGTCCCGGGCCTGTAGCCAGTTCCTGACGACGAGCAACCCGATCGGAAGCAGCAAGGCTGCGCAGACGAGCCGAACGATCGACGCCCAGGTTTCGTGGCCGAGCACGGCGACGGCCCCGATCAGGGCGAGCAGCGACACAAGGCAAGCCAGGAGCCACGCCCACCAGATCCCCCGCTGAACCAGCCTGCCTCTCATCGGACGAAGCATCTCACGACAGCCCGGTACGTCAGTATCTCGCGATGCATCCGCGCGAGCACAGGTCCACGAGGAGGCGGTTCCTCGCCTCCTCCGCCGGCGCGTTCGCGGCGCTGCCGGCGGCCGGGGCATCGCTGCGAGCGGGCACGACGCCGGCCGGGCCGACAGGCGTACCGCTCGGGCCCGGCGGCATCCCGCTCGCGAGGCGCAATCATCCCGTGACGTTGCCGATCTACCCGGGCAACGAGCCGATCGACTCGGGCAGGAGCCCGGAGAAGGGCCCGCTCCAGGTCTTCACCTGGAGCGCCTACATCAACCCGACGGTCGTCAAGGCGTTCGAGAAGCGCTACAAGGTCGGGGTCACGGTGACGAGCTTCGAGAACGAGGAGGAGGCGCTCACGAAGCTGACGAGCGGGGCCGTCCACTTCGACGTGTGGTTCGCGACCGTGCAGTATCTCGGCAAGACCGTCGCAGGCAAGCTGATCCAGCCTCTCAACCACCACTATCTGCCCAACCTGCGCTCGAACGTCTGGCCGTCGCTGGCCAGCCCCTACTACGACGTCGGCTCCCGCTACACCGTCCCGTACGTCGTCTACACGACCGGCATCTCGTGGCGGCGCGACAAGGTCAAGCCACCGACGACCTTCGCGAACCCCTACGACATCTTCTGGCGGACGCCCAGGAGCTCGGGCAAGGTGGCCGTGATCGACGACCTGCGGGAGGCGCTCGGGATGGCACTGCTCCGCCGTCGCGTCACCGACGTGAACACCGAAAGCCCCGATCGCGTCAACCGGGCCGGCGCCGATCTCTCCCAGCTGACCAGGCTCGTCAACGTCAAGGTCAACCAGACCGACTACCAGGACATCCCCTCCGGAGCGACCTGGGTCGCCCAGGCCTACTCCGGGGACATGGCGACCTCGGCGTCCTACATGCCGAAGGGGGTGCCGGTGGGCGTCGTCGGCTTCTGGCGGCCGCAGCGAGGTGGGATGATCGGGAACGACGTCATCACGGTGCTGCGCGGCTCGAAGCGGCCGGTCCTGGCACACCATTTCCTGAACTTCCTGCTCGACCGGGGTCACGCGCTCGAGAACTTCAGCTTCCTCGGCTACGTGCCGCCGCAGAAGGGCTTCGACCCCGAGTCGCTGATCGCCAAGGGGTACGTGCCGAAGAGCCTGGCGTCCACGATCGTCCGCGAGGAGGAGTTCCGCTACGACCACACGTTGCTGCCGCTGACGACCTCCGGCGAGATCCTCTGGCAGAACGCCTGGTCGAAGTTCAAGGCCGGCGGCTAGGCCGGGGCGCGGATGGGGCGGCGTCGGTTCCTCTGGCCGCTGTTCGCGTTCCCGGGAACGGTCTGGCTCGTCCTCTTCTTCCTGATCCCGTTCTACGCCGTCCTGTCGACGGCGTTCGGCACCGTCGACCCGATCTTCCAGGGGCCGGTGCCGGTGTGGAACCCGTTGGACTGGCATTTCGAGACGATGCGCTCGGTCATCGAGCAGCTCCGGCCCGGGGAGGTCTTCTGGACGGTCTTCGTCCGCACGTTCGCGTACGTGGCGATCGCGCTCGCCGGCTGCGTCGCGATCGGCTATCCCGTGGCGTACTACCTCGCCCGTCACGCCCGACGGACGAAGGTGCTGCTGCTCGTGCTCCTGATCATCCCGTTCTGGGTCAGCTACCTGATGCGGATGCTGGCCTGGATCGGGCTGCTCCTGCCCGACGGGCTCGTCAACCGCTCCCTCGTCCACCTGGGCATCCTGAGCCACCCCTACGGCTGGCTCGACGGGCAGCCGTCGTCGGTGATCTTCGCGCTCGTCTACGGCTATGTGCCGTACCTGATCCTGCCGCTGTTCGCGGTCCTCGACCGGATCGAGCCGCACCTGATCGAGGCCGGCCTCGATCTCGGAGCCAGCCGCTTCAGCACGTTCCTCCACGTCACGCTGCCGCTCAGCAAGCAGGGCATCCTCGCCGGCTGCGTCCTGATCGCCCTGCCGATGTTCGGCGACTACTACACGAACGACGTCATCTCGGGCTCGCCGGGCACCTCGATGATCGGCAACCAGATCAACCTCTTCTTCCAGGGCGGCCCTCAGCGGACGGCAGGTGCCGCGCTCGTCATCGTCCTGGCCCTGCTGCTCGCCGGGCTGATGTCCTACTACCTGGTCGCCACCGCGCGAGCGTCGCGGCAGCCGGCGGCGGCATGAAGCGATTCAGGGAGTGGTGGTCGAATCCGTGGGGCGAGCCTCGCTTCCTCGTCGGCTTCACCTGGCTCTACATCGTCTGGTCGATCGTCCCGATCGCGATCGCGATCCTGTTCTCGTTCAACGCGGGCAAGTCGCGGAGCGTCTGGCAGGGCTTCTCGACGCGCTGGTACTGGGGCGACCCGACCCAATCGGTCCTTCACGATCCGACACTCCGCGGCGCGCTCGAGCAGAGCCTCAAGCTCGCCGCGCTGGACATGGCGATCGCGGTTCCGCTCGGCGTGGCGCTCGCACTCGGGCTGACCCGCTGGCGCGGCTACGGGTCACGGCCCGCGAACCTGCTGATGCTGTTCCCGCTCGTCATGCCCGAGATCGTGATGGCGGTGTCGCTGCTGCTCGTCTTCGTGACGCTGTACAGGATCCAGCTGGGAACGACCGCGCAGGTGCTCGGTCAGGTGACGTTCTCGGTCTCGTTCGTCGTGGTGGTCGTCCGCGGCAGGCTGCTCTCGATCGGGAGGGAGTACGAGGAGGCCGCGACCGACCTCGGTGCCTCGCCGGCCGCCGCGCTGCGGCTCGTGCTGCTGCCGCTGCTCTTGCCGGCCATCCTCGCCAGCTTCGTGGTCGTGTTCGCGCTCTCGATCGACGACTTCGTGGTCACCGACTACCTGTCGTCCGACGCGTCCACGCAGACCGTGCCGATCCAGATCTACTCGAGCGTCCGCGGCACGAGCACGCCTGCGCTCAACGCGGTGGCGACACTGATGGTCGTGGCGACGCTGCTCGCGTTCGGGCTGGTGTTCCTCCTCCACCGGCGGTACTCGGCCCGCCAGGACGCCGGCGGCGGCTCGTCCCTGCGGGAGATCGCGGCCTTCGATGTCTGAGGCGCCGCACCAGGCTCGCGAAGCCGCCCTGATGAAAGGAGGCGCCGTCGAGATCGTCGAGCTGAGCAAGCGGTTCGCCGACGTGGTCGCTGTCGACGGGATCAGCCTCCAGATCCCTGCGGGCGAGTTCTTCTCGCTGCTCGGCCCGTCCGGCTGCGGCAAGACGACGACACTGCGGCTGATCGCGGGCCTCGAGCGGCCCGACAGCGGCCGGATCTCACTCGACGGCGTCGACATGTCCGCGACGCCTCCCCACCGTCGCAGGGTGAACACGGTCTTCCAGAGCTACGCGCTCTTTCCGCACTTGTCGGTCTTCGACAACGTGGCCTTCGGCCTCCGGCGGCGGCGGGCGCCGCGGGACGAGGTCAGACGACGCGTCGGCGCCGTGCTCGAGGCCGTGCGGCTCGAGGGCCTGGAGAAGCGCCGTCCGTCGCAGCTCTCGGGCGGGCCAGCAGCAGCGGGTCGCGCTCGCCAGAGCGCTCGTGCTCGAGCCGTCGGTGCTGCTGCTCGACGAGCCGCTCGGCGCACTCGACGCGAAGCTGCGCAAAGCTCTCCAGCTGGAGCTGAAGACGATTCACGAGGAGTTCGGGATCACGTTCATCTACGTCACGCACGATCAGGAAGAGGCCCTCACGATGTCCGACCGGATCGCGGTCATGTCCGGCGGCCGGGTGGAGCAGGTGGCGACGCCGGAGGAGATCTACGAGGAGCCGGCGACCGTGTTCGTCGCGGACTTCCTCGGCGTCTCGAACCTGATGACGGCGACGGTCGAAGGAACGGACGACGGCCGCTGCCGGCTGCGGCTCGGAGAGTCGGTGCTCCACGCCGCCCGCGGCGAGATCTCGGCCCGCGGCGAGGTGAAGATCGTGATCCGTCCCGAGCGCGTTCGGGTCGAGCCGTACGCGCCGGGCGGCGAGAACCGGATCCCGGGAATGGTCGAGCGGGTCGTCTACCTCGGCTCGACGGAGCAGCTCGTGATCCGGCTGGCAACGGGCAACGTCCTCCAGGCCGTCGTCGTCAACGACGGCGGGCCCAAGGCGTTCGCCCAGGGCGTCCCGGTGAGCGTGCATCTGCCGGCAGAGGCGCTGCGCGTGCTCCCCGAGCAGCCGGGCGGCGGGCCGTGAGCGTGAGCGACGAGATCCCGCGGCAGGACATGGGCATCCGGCAGTCGATCCGGGTGCTGGCGCCCTACTTCCGTCCGTACCCGCGCCTGCTCGTGCTGATCGGGCTCGGGCTGCTCGTCGAAGCGGCGTTCAACGTCTTCCTGCCGCTGAGCTTCAGCATCCTGATCGACAAGGCGCTCATCCCGCGCGACAGGCAGGTGCTCGTGATCGTGCTCGTCGCTCTCGGCCTGGGCGTGGTGATCACCGCCGTCGTCGGAGTCGCCCGCGACCGGCTGTACGCGCGGCTCACCGCGAGCGTGATCGCGGACCTGCGCCTCGAGATCTTCCAGCACTTGCAGAAGCTCTCGCTCGGCTTCTACGCGCGGATGCAGCTCGGGGACATCCTGGCACGGTTCTCGGGCGACCTGGTGGCGCTGGAGGGAGCGTTCACCTCCGCCCTGGCCTGGGCGGTCGCGCCGGCGCTCGACGTCTGCGTCTACACCGTGGTGCTGTTCCTCCTCGACTGGCGACTGGCGCTCGTCGCGATGCTCGTCTGGCCGATCGCGCTCCTCGGCCCTCGCTACTTCGCGCCGCGTGCGGTCGCCGGAAGCTACGAGAAGAAACGGCTCGAATCCCAGACGTTGAGCGTGGTCCAGGAGAACATCTCCGGCCAGTCGGTCGTCAAGGCGTTCGGGCTGGAGGACGAGTGGCTCGCCGGTTTCGAGGAGCGGAACGCCGGCCTGCGTCGCACCACGGCCCACGTCTCCTTCCTCAGCTCGCTGGTCGAGAGGAGCGCGTACTCGGGCGTCCTCGCCCTCGACGTCGCGATCATCGGCATCGGCTCCTGGCTCTCGTTCAACGGCTCGCTCTCGATCGGCAAGCTGGTCGCCTTCCAGGGCGTCTTCCTCGCGCTCGGCTACGGGCTCTCGTACGTGACCCAGTACATGCCGGGTCTCGTCCAGGGGCTCGGGGGCTTCGGCCACATCTCCGAGCTCTTCGAGCATCAGCCGCAGGTCGCCGACGCGGAGGGAAGCGCTCCACTGCCGCGCCTGCGCGACGAGATCCGCTTCGACGGCGTCACCTTCGGCTACTCCGAGCCGGACGCGAACCTGCACGACCTGAGCGTGCGGATCGCCGCCGGCGAGTCCGTCGCCTTCGTCGGCTCGAGCGGCTCTGGCAAGAGCACGTCGCTCAGCCTCGTGATGCGCTTCTACGATCCGTGGTCCGGCTCGGTCTCGATCGACGGCCACGACCTGCGCACCGTCACGTCTGCCTCGCTGCGCTCGCAGTTCGGCGTCGTCTTCCAGGAGAGCTTCCTGTTCAACACGACGGTTCGCGAGAACATCCGCATGGGCAAGCCGGGTGCGAGCGACGCCGAGGTGGAGGCGGCCGCGAGCGCGGCAGAGATCCACGACTTCGTCCTCGGTCAACCGGACGGCTACGACACGGTGGTCGGCGAGCGCGGCAGCCTCCTCTCCGGAGGGCAGCGCCAGCGGCTCGCCATCGCCCGGGCGATCCTCCGGGATCCGGCGATCCTCGTGCTCGACGAGGCGACCTCCGCGCTCGACCCGGGGACGGAGGCCGCGATCAACGCGACGCTGGAGCGGGTCGCCAAGGGCCGGACGACGATCACCGTCACGCACCGGCTCGCCATCGCCACGACCGCCGACCGGATCTTCGTGCTCGACCAGGGCAGGCTCGTCGAGAGCGGCCGCCACGAGGAGCTGGTCGCGACCCCGGGCCTCTACCGGGAGCTCTGGAACCGGCAGAGCGGCTTCACGGTCGAAGCCGACGGCGACCGGGCCGTGGTCAGTCCCGAGCGGCTCGCGGAGGTGCCGATCCTGAGGGGCGCGGAGCCCGAGTTGCTCGCGCGGATCGCGGAGCTGTTCACGAGCGAGCAGTACCCCGCCAGGCGCGTCGTCGTCCAGGAGGGAGACACGGGCGACCGCTTCTACCTCGTCGTGCGAGGGCGGCTGATCGCGACCCGGAAGGATGCGGACGGCGACGCGATACAGGTGAACGTCCACGAGGACGGCGACCACTTCGGCGAGATCGCGCTCTTGCGCAAGGTGCCCCGGCTGGCGACGGTGACGACCGAGACGCCGTGCCTGCTCCTCTCCCTCGCCCGCCAGCACTTCCTCGAACTGCTCGAGAGCGCGCCTCACGTCCGGGAGTCGATGGAGCGCATCATCGACGAGTACCTGGCCGCCTGGGCCGCGCGCGAGAGCGATGATCCGGGCCTCACACGGTGATGACGATCTTTCCCCGGGCGTGCCCTTCCTCCAGGTACCGGAAAGCGTCGGCGGTCTCGCTCAGCTCGTAGCGCCTGTCGATGACCGGCTTCACCTTCCCGGCCTCGAGAAGCTCCTGCAGAACAACCATGTCGGCCTTGTTGAACTTCGCCACGAAGAACACGACCTTCTGGCTGCTGCGCACCGACGCCAGGCGCAACCCGGCCACGTGACCCAGAGGCCCGGTCAGACGGTTGCCCTTCGGTGCTCCGACGATGACGAGGATCGCCTGCGGGTCGAGGACGCGCCTGCACTCCGACCACGACCTGCTCCCCGCGATGTCGAGCATCAGGTCGTAACGCCGGTCGCTCCGGGTGAAGTCCTCGTGGGTGTAGTCGACGACGTGATCGGCGCCGAGCGATCGAACGAGATCGACGTTCCTCGTGCTGCACACGCCGGTCACCTCTGCTCCGAGCGCCTTGGCGATCTGCACGGCGAACGTGCCCACGCCTCCCGACGCACCGTTGATCAGGACCTTCTGCCCCGGCTGAAGCCGGCCCTTGTCGCGGAGGCCCTGGAGCGCGGTGAGCGCAGCGACCGGCACGGACGCCGCTTCCTCGAACGTCACGTTCGCCGGCTTCGGCACCACTGCCCGATCCTGGCGGACACAGACGTACTCCGCGAAGGCCCCGTTCTTCCCTCCGAACACCTCGTCACCGGGTCGAAACTGCGTCACGTCTGCGCCGACGGCTTCCACCGTCCCCGCGAAGTCGGTGCCGAGTATCCGCTGCTTCGGCCCCATCAGGCCCATCTGAGCGCGTGCGAGGTACGGCGTGCCCGTCAGGGTGTACCAGTCCGCCGGGTTCACCGAAGCCGCGCTGACCCGGACCAGCACCTCATCGTCCGCGACGTCCGGCTTGTCCGCCTCGCGGAGCTCGAGAACGTCGGGCGAGCCGTACGTGTCGCGGCTGATCGCCCTCATCGTGCTCGGCCGCCGTTCACGGTCAGGACGACGTTCCCGGTCTTCTGCCCCGTTTCGACGTACCTGGTCGCCTCGACCACCTGCTCCAACGGGTAGGACCGATCGATGACCGGCCGGTACTTCCCCGCCTCGATGAGCTCCTTGAGGAAGAGGACGTCCTTCTGCGTGTACTTCGGGACCGGCAGCGTCACCCTCTTGTCTCCGATCCGCCGGGTCAACAGGGCCAGTATCGGAACGTGCCACATGAACCCGAGGTCGGTTTCGATGTAGATCCCGCCCGGCTTCAGCGAGCGTCTGCAGCGCCTGAACGAGTGCTTGCCGACCGCGTCGAAGATGACGTCGTACGTCTCGCCGTTCTTCGTGAAGTCTTCCTGCGTGTAGTCGATCACCCTGTCGGCTCCGAGCGATCTCACGAGCTCGACGTTCTTCGTGTTGCACACGGCGGTGACGTCGGCATCGAAGTACTTGGCCAGCTGCACCGCTGCGGTGCCGATCGATCCGGAGGCGCCGTAGATGAGGATGCTCCGCCCCTTCCGGAGATCTGCCTTTCTCAGGCACGCCAGCGCGATGATCGCTCCGTCGCAGACTGCTGCAGCCTCTTCGAAGGTCATGCCGGCCGGCTTGTGCGCCAGCGGACGGTCCTCCCGCATGCAGATGAACTCCGCGTGTGCGCCGAAGCCGTTGACGCCGAAGACGTGGTCACCGACCGCGAACTCGGCTGACAGCCGCGCCGACTGCTTCGACCTCTCCGGCCAGCTCGCTGCCGAGGATCCTCCTCTTCGGACGGCGCAGGCCGGTGAAGTAGCGGATGAAGAACGGATGCGCGCTGCGCCAGCCGCAGTCCGATCGGTTGACGGTCGTGGCGTGGATCTTGACGAGGACCTCGTCGTCCCCGGGACGGGCCGCTCGACGTCTTCGAGCCGCAGAACCTCCGGCGGCCCGTACCTGTCGTAGACAACTGCTCTCATTGGTTCCCCTTCCCTTTCTCGGTTGCCTGCGGGTACCGGATCGGCCCGCCGTGCTCCCACATCCGCCCTGCTCGATAGAGCTCCGCCGGCTTGCCGCCCGTCGATCCGGGCCTGGCTCGGCGCCCGGTCGGAATGACCCAACCGCTCTCCGCGAGGACGCTCCTCCGGAAGTTCGCGCTGTCGAGCTGCACGCCCCAGACGGCCTCGTACACCGCCCTCAGCTCGGCCAACGTGAACGTCGGTCCGACGAATGCCGTTGCGATACCGGTCAGCTCCAGGTCGACGCGGACGTGCTCGACCGCATCGCGAACGATCTGCGCGTGGTCGAACGCCAGCTCGATCTCGCCGTTCAGCGCGTCGGAGACCGGAACCAGCGCGGCGTCTGCAGCGTCTGTGCCCGCGACGACCGCGCCCACCTCGCGAAGCACCGCGACGTAGGCGATCGTCACGACGTTCAGTCGCGGGTCGCGCTCCGGATCACCGTAGGCCCGGAACTGGCTCAGCAAGCTCGCACCGTCGACACCGGTCTCCTCGGCGAGCTCCCGCCTCGCGGCCTCGTCCAGCGTCTCGTCCGGACGCTTGAAGCCGCCCGGAATCGCCCACATCCCCTCGAACGGCGCCACCCCACGACGCACGAGCAGCACCTGAAGCCGGCCGCCGGACATGGTCAGGATCACCACGTCGACGGTCACTGCGAACGCCGGGAACTGCGCCGGATCGTAGTCCGGAGGCGCGCCCGGATCACTTGTTTTGGTCGTCATGACTCTTACTTTAGCAGCAAGTTACAGTCTTGTCGACCAAAACTAGATCGCGGATCGCAGCGATCCGGCCTCGGCGCTCTCCCCGTTGTTTACAGACCTGCTTGGACCGATTCAGGTCAACCGTTGATTGCGTCGGCCGATCTTGACGCGCTTTCGTACCCAGTGCGAGACTGCGTCCCTGGTGCGCGTGCGCGTGCTCCTCTGTCTGGGTGCCCTTCTCGTTCCCATGCTCGACGCATCGTCCGGGCACACCGCCTTCCCCGGCACGAACGGCAGCATCGTCTTCGTCACCTCACAAGACTCGTACACCGGCTTGGTTTTAGGCCTGCGCCTAGTCAATCCCGACGGCAGCGGGTTGAAGGTGCTGACCCGGTCGGCGACAGACGCGCTACCGGCCTGGTCACCCAACGGGAAGCTGATCGCCTACGCAGGGGGCGATGCTCCGTGCAAGTTCGGCCTCTACACGGTTCGGGCTGACGGCTCGCAGCCCAAAGAGCTGCCCGAGCCATTCACTTGGTATGTCGACAGGCCGGCCTGGTCACCGGACGGCACGCGAATTGCAGTACCTGGTGCGCCTTGTCCAGGCGTCGGAGCCCAGATCTACATCCTGGATCTCGCGAAAGGGAAGTTCAGACCGCTCGGCGTCAACCATTCACGCTCGGAGGCGATCTTTGACGAGTCCCCGGCCTGGTCTCCCGACGGTGTCTGGATCTGCTTCAGCCGCGCCGTCCGCGAGTCGGCTCCGCACCTCTACCTGATTCGAGCCAACGGCACGGGCCTGCGGAAACTGTCCAACATGCCCGGAGAGAATCCCAGCTGGTCGCCCGACGGCGCGAGCATCGCGTTCGACAACGGGAAGAACGTGTTATCGATCGGGGCCGACGGCACCGGTCTGAGACGGCTGACCTTGGCGACTGTCGCCGAGGTCGATCCTGCCTGGTCACCCGACGGGGCCGCGATCGTCTACGCTCGCGCCCGGTCGCTCCGCAGGAATACCGTTTTCGATCTCTGGATGATGAACGCAGACGGCAGCGGACAAACGCTGCTGTCAAGAAACGGCACCGAGCCCGACTGGCAGTCGCTGCCGGGCGGTTGATGCCATCGAGATTCGCCCCCTCGGCCCCCAGGGCCAGATACCGCGGCGCTCTCCCCGTTGTTGACCGACCTGTTTGGGCCGATCGCGGTCGGCTGATATGTGTTGATCGTAGGTGGGCACTACGCGGAGGTGCCCACCCCGATCAGTCCACCGCGAGGCTAGCTCTTCGCTGCGAGGCCGGCGAGCGCCTCGGCTCCCTTGTTGATGTGCTGAAGGGCTTGCTGCTGCACCTGCGCGCGAACGCTTCCTTCACTGAAGTGCGCAGTTGTGAACGTTTGAACGCCGAGGAGGATGTGCTGTGTAGCCTCAGCGATCCGTTCCCGCTCACCCTCCTCGAGGATCGGTTGGCGATTGTGAGGCGGATGGTGGAGAAGCCACCAGAGGAAGTTCGGCCACCACGGCGGGCAGATGCCGTCGTCCATGACGCTCCTTTCTCGCGGCAGCAGGGAGCGAGCGAGGCAGGAGCGGTTCCGCGTCAGTCACTATCAACCACCGCTGCGATGCAGGCATTCGCTTCCCTTCTCGTGCCGCCGCAGACTGTGGGACAGATAGACCATGGGCTCTATGCCCTCTAGCGGCCCACCTCAAACCGGGGCGAGATCACCTCAGCGGGCTCGGCGGTCTCTTTCTAGGATCTGCCCAGGCGCAGTCGTGCCGACCGTCCCGAGGAGGAGCCCGATGCCGTACGCGATTCGCTCTGTCGAGTACTACTACGCCAACGTCCGTGACGAGTTGGGGGCGGCGTACCGTGTGCTCTCGCAGCTCGCCGAGCGAGGCGTGGACCTGCTCGCGTTCACCGCGGTGCCGTTGGGCCCGGCACTCGTCCAGTTTGCGCTGTTTCCGGCCGACCCCAACAAGCTCGTGGCCGAGGCGCGCGCGGCGCAACTCCCGCTCGACGGGCCGCACCGTGCGCTCCTCGTGCAGGGAGACGACGAGCTCGGTGTCCTTGCCGGCGTTCACGAACGCCTCTTTCAGTCGGGCGTCGACATCTACGCGTCCTCCGCCGTGACCGACGCCCGTGGCGGCTTCGGGTACGTCGTGTACGTTCGCGAGGATCAGTTCGAGAGCGCCCTCCGAGCCCTCGAGCTCTGAGCGGAGGCGCAGACGCCGATTCCCCATCGGTAGGAACACGGACGCCGATTCAGGGCAAGTACGGATGAAGACCGGACGACGCGGTGGCAGCCTTGAAGAGCACAACGCGTGCGAGAGGAGGCGTCATGACCACCGCAGAGGCGACCCGGGAGCTGGACGAGAAGCAGGTGGCCTACGAGTTGATCCCGCACAGCCACACGGAACGAGCGACGGAGGAGGCTGCGGCGCTCGGCGTGCGGCTCGCGGAGGTCGGGAAGACGGTCGTGCTCACCGGCCCGCAGGGCTATGTCCGGGCGGTCCTGCCGGCGTCGGAGTGGCTCGACCTGCACAAGGTGCGTGAGCATCTCGACGGAGGCAAGGAGATCCGCCTCGCGACGGAGTCCGAGCTCGTCGGCGCTTACCCGACGTTCGAGCTCGGTGCCGTGCCGCCCTTCGGCGGGCCGCGCGGCGACAGGGTGATCGTCGACCGGCGCATCGCCAACCGCGAGTCGATCATCCTCGAGGCGGGCACCCACGAGCAGTCGATCCGGGTGCAGACGGCCGACCTGCTCGCGCTGACGCAGGCCGAGATCGCCGACATCTGCCGAGACCAGTAGCAGGCAGGGGGACGTGGCGACGACACCGGCGAAGCGGATTCGAGCGGCGGTCATCGGCACCGGCCGGATGGGAAGCGCGCTCGCGCTGCAGCTCGCAGCGGCCGGCCACGAGGTACGTGTCGGCTCCCGCGACCGGGAGCGAGGACAGGCGAAGGCAGCCGAGCTCGGCGCCGCCTTCGGAGGGACCTGCAGGGCGGCGGCCGCCAACGCGGAGGTCGTCGTTCTCGCCGTGCCCTGGGGCGCGGTGTTCGAGACGCTCGGGCTGCTCGGCGATCTCGAGGGAACCGTTCTCGTCGACATCACGAACCCGTTCAAGGAGGGCGGCTCGTTCGAGCAGTACGACCTGCGGGGATCGTCGGGCGCCGAGCAGATCCAGGCCTTCGCGCCCGAGGCACGGGTCGTGAAGGCCTGGAACCACATCTACTCGGCGGTCATCCGGCGCTCTCCCGACTTCGGCGGCGTCGCGGCAACGGTCTTCGTCGCCGGCGACGACGCGGAGGCGAAGGCGCTCGTCTCCGGCCTCGTGCGCGACCTCGGCTACGACCCCGCCGATGCCGGGCCGCTCGCCTCGTCGCGTTACCTCGAGCCGCTTGCCGGGCTGATGACGACGCTCGACCGCCTGAGCGGCGGCGAGCTCGTCCACGGGCTGAGACTGCTCAGGCGGGCGCGACGGGTTACGGCGCCCGCGGCGGTCGGTGCGGGTGCTCCGGCCACTCGTACACGGCCGTAGCGAGTCGAGGCTCCTCGGACAGGCAGTGCTCCCAGGAGGAGACGACGTCCCACAGCTCCGGCTCGGAGAGCATCCGCTCGAAGGCGTGCACGCCTTCCTCGGTCTCGAAGACGAACACGGCCTCCCGGTCGGTGAGGAAGACCTTGTGGCTCTCGAGGCCGATCCTGCTCGGCTCGAACGGCGGGCCTTCCGCGAGGAACTCGCGCACGACGTCGGAACGGCCCTCGGCGAGCGGGAGGACGATCGCGATGCTCCGGTGAGCCTTGTCCGAGCGGTGGACCTCGTTCGCATGCAGCGCTGCGAGCCGCTCCGACACCTCGGAGATGTCGATCTTGACTGTCATATCGCGACTGTCCCGCATCGCCCGGCTTCTGGAATCGGTGGAAGGACGGATCCCGGCTTCGGAGAACCCGCACCACCCGGGGCACGGGCAAGCGCGGAAAATCACTGACCGAGGTTACGGCCAAGCCCCGAAGCAGCCCCGGATGCGCGTGCCTACGCTCGCCGGGACGACAGAAGGAGGCGGTCTTGGCCACGGAAACGCTCGGGCTCGAGCATCAACTCGTCGAACACGGCGGTCCTGGAACGCAGCATCGAGCGCTTCCGCGACGCGCGCATCACCCTTCCCACCTTCGCGCAGCTCGCCGACCCCTCGCTCATCCCGCGCGCCGGTGCAGGACGCGCTCGCCGGCATCGGCCCGGACGACGCCGACCCGCTCAACCTCTTCCGCGTGCACTGGTACAACGCCGCGAACCGCACCGGCCTCG
The DNA here is from genome assembly GCA_963742925.1 of uncultured Actinomycetes bacterium. Lineage (GTDB taxonomy): Bacteria > Actinomycetota > Thermoleophilia > Gaiellales > Gaiellaceae > PALSA-612. The sequence goes on from CAVUNV010000008.1 coordinate 384,695, forward strand.
TGCCTGTGCCGGAGCACGTCGAGCTGCCGAGCGAGATCACCGGCGTGGACGCGCGGATCGTCGTCGCGCTCGGCGACCGGTTTCCGCTGATCGCGGCTCACAAGGTGCTGGCCGCGTACGGCTGCCTGGCGCCGGAGCTGATCACGGGCGGCTTCGATCCGACCCGCGACCGGGCGGTCTGGCCCTCGACCGGCAACTACTGCCGCGGCGGCGTCGCCATCTCCCGGCTCATGGGCTGCCGGGGGGTCGCCGTCCTGCCGGAGGGGATGAGCCGGGAGCGGTTCGCCTGGCTGGAGCGCTGGGTCGTCGATCCGGGCGACATCGTGCGCACGCCGGGCACCGAGAGCAACGTCAAGGAGATCTACGACCGGTGCAAGGAGCTGGCGGCCGATCCCCGGAACCACATCTTCAACCAGTTCTCCGAGTTCGGAAACCACATCGTCCACTACCTCGTCACCGGGAGCGCGCTCGCCCGCGTCTTCGAGTCGCTGCGCGAGCGGAAGCCGGACATCCACCTGCGCGCCTTCGTCTCGGCGACCGGCTCGGCGGGGACGATCGCAGCCGGCGACTATCTGAAGGAGCGGTTCGGATCGCTGGTCGTCGCCTGCGAGGCGCTCGAGTGCCCGACCATGCTCGCGAACGGCTTCGGCGAGCACAACATCCAGGGGATCGGCGACAAGCACATCCCGCTGATCCACAACGTGATGAACACCGACGTGGCGCTGGCCGTGTCGGATCGCGCCACCGATCGCCTCGGCGTCCTGCTCGGGACCGACGTCGGCCGTCGCTACCTGCACGATCGCCGGGGCGTCGCGGACGACGTCCTCGAGCAGCTGCCGTCGCTCGGCCTGTCGAGCATCTGCAACGTCCTCGGCGCGATCAAGACGGCGAAGCACTACGGCCTGGGAGCGGAGGACGTCGTCGTCACCGTCGCCACCGACGGCGCCGCGATGTACGACAGCGAGCGCGAGCTGGCGATCGCGAAGCACTTCCCGGGCGGCTTCGACGAGGTGGCCGCGGCCGAGGTCTTCGGCGAGCACCTCCTGGGGGCGACGACCGACAACCTCCGCGAGCTGACCCACGAGGAGCGCGAGCGGATCTTCAACCTCGGCTACTTCACCTGGGTCGAGCAGCAGGGCGTGCCGATCGACGAGTTCCAGGCGCGCCGTGACCCGGCCTTCTGGACGACAGATGCGCCAGGTCGTCGCCACCTGGGACGAGCTGATCGACGAGTTCAACGCACGCACCGGTGTGCCTGGAGAGGCTGTGAGCACGCCGGTCAGCCGGCTCGTTTGCGCCGGGTGCGGTGCGCAGCCGGACCCGGCCGATCCGTACCCGTTCCGATGCCCGAACGCGGGCCGCGGTGACGACGTCGACCACGTCCTCCGCCGCGAGCTCGACCTCACCGCCGTTCGCTTCCCGATCGACGATCCGGAGCCGAACCCCTTCCTGCGCTACCGGCAGCTTCTCCATGCCTTTCACCTCGGGCTCTCGGACGACGACTTCTGCGGGCTCGTGCGAGGCCTCGACGCGCAGGTCGCCGCCGTCGACGGGCACGGGTTCGCGGCCACGCCGTTCGCGCGGAGCGACGAGCTGAGCGAACGCCTCGGCTTCTCCGCCGACGGAGGCGTGTGGGTGAAGAACGAGACCGGCAACGTCTCCGGCTCGCACAAGGGTCGCCATCTCTTCGGCGTGCTGATCCATCTCGAGGCGGTCGAGCGGCTCGGCCTGGCCGATCCGTCGCGGCGGCCCGACCTGGCGATTGCGAGCTGCGGCAACGCGGCGCTCGCCGCGGCCGTGGTCGCAGCCGCCGGGGAGCGCGTGCTGCGGGTGTTCGTCCCGGTCGACGCCGACCCGCTCGTCATGGCGCGCCTGGAAGAGCTCGGCGCGCAGATCACCGTCTGCCCGCGAACCGGCGAACCGGGGGATCCCACCTATCGCCGGCTCATCGACGCGCTCGACGAGGGCGCGGTCCCGTTCACGTGCCAGGGGAACCTCAACGGGCTCGCCGTCGAGGGCGGCCTGACGCTCGGCTACGAGCTCGCCGCCGCCGGCGCCCGGCTCGACCGGCTCGTGGTTCAGGTCGGCGGAGGCGCGCTGGCCAGCGCCTGCATCCAGGCCCTCCGGGAAGCAGGTCGCGCTCGGCGCGCTCTCCGCCGTTCCGCGTCTCGACACCGTCCAGACGGCCGGTGCGTGGCCGTTGAAGCGGGCCTTCGAGGCCGCGTCGTCACTCGGAGCCGGAGCTGTCCGCTACGCGGCGCAGCACCGGTCGGAGTTCATGTGGCCGTGGGAGCGCGAGCCTCACAGCATCGCCCACGGCATCCTCGACGACGAGACGTACGACTGGCTGGCCGTGGTGGAGGGCATGCTCGCGACCGGCGGCACCGCCCTCGTCGCCGACGAGGCCACCCTCACGCGTGCGAACGCGCTCGCGCGCGAGGCAACCGGAATCGACGTCGACCCGACCGGATCGGCGGGGCTCGCCGGACTGCTCGCGCTGCGGGCGGAGGGCGAGGTCGGAGACGACGAGCGGGTGGCGGTCCTGTTCACCGGGGTCACCCGGACGCTGAAGCCAACAAGGAGGAAGGACGATGAGAAGCTTTCAAGGTCGCGACATCCTGTCGTTGAAGGACTTCGAGCGGGCTGATTTCGAGCGCGTCTTCGAGATCTGCGACGACCTGGCCCCGATCGCGCGCAACCGGCGGAACTCGGACGTCCTGGCCGGGAAGACGCTCCTGACGGCCTTCTACCAGCCGAGCACCCGCACCCGGCTCGCGACCGAGGCCGCGATGCACCGGCTCGGCGGTCACGTGCTCGGATTCTCCGACGCGAAGATGACGCGGGCCGGCGACTTCTACCAGGAGTCGATCAAGGACACCGTCCACATGCTCGAGTACTACGGCGACGTCATCGCGATGCGCCACTTCGAGCAGGGCGCTCCCGCCGAGGCCGCCAGATGGGCGTCCGTGCCGGTGATCAACTGCGGCGACGGCTGGGGTGAGCATCCGACGCAGGTGCTGACCGACCTGTACACGACCCGGACCGAGCTCGGGCGCGTCGACGGGCTCACCTTCCTGCTCGTCGGCGACATGCGGATGCGGACGATGCACTCGATCCTCTACGCGCTCTCGCAGTTCGACGCGAAGGCCTACGTCGTCGGGCCGCCCGGAGATGTCGCTCCTGCCCGAGTTCATGCTCGAGCTCGACGAGCGGAACGTCCGCTACGAGGAGGCCGACTCGGTCGAGGACGTGATCGAGGAGTGCGACGTGATCTACATGGAGCCGGTCGTCCAGGCCGACTACTCGGTGTCGCGCGAAGAGCGCGGCGACGGCGGCGGCGTAGCGACGACGCCCCGGACGTACCAGGTGACGCGCGAGCTGCTGCGCGAGAAGGCGAAGACGGGCTCGATCATCCTGCACAGCCTGCCCCGCATGGACGAGCTGCCCGCGGACGTCGACGCCACGCGCCACGCCCGCTACTGGCAGGAGGCCTTCAACGGCGTCGTCCTGCGGATGGCGCTGCTGTCGCTCGTCCTCGGAGCGGCGGAATGAGCTGAGATGGAGCTGACGCTCAACGGCGAGCAGGTCTCCGCCGAGCCGCGGGCCGACGAGAGCCTGCTCGAGCTGCTCCGCGAGCGCTTCGGGTTGCGCAGCGTCAAGGACGGCTGCGCACCCGAGGGCTCGTGCGGCGCCTGCACCGTGATCGTCGACGGGCGCGCGGTCGTCTCGTGTGCGCAGAAGGCGAGCCGCGTCGAGGGGAAACGGGTCGTCACGCAGGAGGGTCTGACGGGGGACGAACGCCGTCTCTGGGCCGACTGCTTCGTCGCGGCCGGCGCGTCCCAGTGCGGCTTCTGCTCGCCCGGCGTCGTGATGAAGGCCGAGGCGCTGCTGGCGAAGAATCCGGCGCCGACGCGCGAGGAGATCGCACACGCGCTGCTCGGCAACCTCTGCCGCTGCACGGGCTACGTGAAGATCGTCGACGCGATCGAGCTCGCCGCCGGCGCGCGGCGCGGCGAGCCGCTGCCCGTGCCGGATCGCAGCGGCCGCGTCGGCTCCAGGACCGCCCGCTACCGCGGTACCGAGCTCGCGCTCGGCGACAACCCGTTCGTCGGCGACATGACCGCGCCGGGCATGCTGCACGGCGCGCTCCGCTTCTCCGACCACCCGCGGGCGCGCGTGCTCGGCATCGACACCTCGAAGGCCGAGGCGTACCCGGGGGTGGTCGCGGTCGTCACGGCCGCCGACGTGCCGGGCGAGCGGGCGCAGGGGACGCTGACGCGCGACTGGCGGCAATTCGTGGCGGTCGGCGAGGAGACGGCCTACGTCGGCGACGTGCTCGCGGCCGTGGCTGCCGACAGCCGGCACGCGGCGCGCGAGGCAGCGGCGCTGATCGAGGTCGACTACGAGGTGCTCGAGCCGGTCACGACGCCGTTCCAGTACGGGGCGCGCGAGCTGTCGGTCTCGACCGTGAAGCGCGGCGACGTCGACGCGGCGCTCGCGCAGGCCGCTCACGTCGTCACCGAGAGCTATCGCACGCAGTTCATCGAGCATGCTTTCCTGGAGCCGGAGGCGTCGCTGGCGGTGCCGAACGGCGGGCCGCTGCACGTCTACTCGCAGGGCCAGGGCGTGTGGGAGGACCGCCGCCAGATCGCCTCGTTCCTCGGCGTGCCGGAGGCCGACGTGCGCGTCACCCAGGTGTCGGCCGGAGGCGCGTTCGGCGCCAAGGAGGACCTGAACGTCCAGGCGCACGCGTCGCTGCTGGCGACCACGACCGGGCGCCCGGTGCTCGTCACGCTCTCGCGGAAGGAGAGCCTCCGCTTCCACGCCAAGCGCCACGCGATGTGGCTCGAGTACACGGCCGGCTGCGACGAGGACGGGCATCTCGTGGCCGTGCGCGCCCGCATCGTCGGCGACACCGGCGCCTACGCGAGCGTCGGCGACAAGGTCCTCGAGCGCGCCGCCGGTCACGCCTGCAGCGCCTACCGCGTGCCGAACGTCGACGTCGAGGCCCGGGCCGTGTACACGAACAACCCGCCCTGCGGGGCGATGCGCGGCTTCGGCGTCAACCAGTCGAACTTCGCCATGGAGGGCGTCCTCGACCTGCTGGCCGAGCAGGTCGGGATCGACGGCTGGGAGATCCGGTGGCGAAACGCGCTCGCGCCCGGCGACCGGTTCGCCACCGGACAGGTGCTCGGCCCCGGTGTCGGCCTGAAGCAGACCTTGCTCGCCGTGCGCGACGCCTACCGCGAGGCGCGCTTCGCCGGCATCGCCTGCGGCGTCAAGAACACCGGCATCGGCAACGGCGTCACCGAGTTCGGCCGCGTCGTCCTGCGGCCGGAGAGCGACGGCACCGTCACGCTCTACCACTCGTGGACCGAGATGGGCCAGGGCGTCCACACGATCCTGCAGCAGATCGCCTGCGAGGAGCTCGGCCTTCCCCCGGAGCGCGTGCGCGTGATCGTCGACACCGTTCATGAGCTCGACACCGGCCAGACGACCGCGTCGCGCTCGACCGTCCTCGGCGGCAACGCCGTGATCGACGCAGCCCGGAAGCTGAGGGCCGCCGGCCCGCTCGAGGAGCTGGCCGGGCGGGAGTTCGAGGGGACGTTCACCGTCGACTGGACGACCTCCGAACGACGCCGAGGAGCCGGTGACGCACCTCGCCTACGCGTGGGTGACACAGGTCGCGATCCTCGACGACGAGGGGCGGCTTGACGAAGGTGATCGCCGCCCACGACGTCGGCAAGGCGATCAACCCCACGCTCGTCGAGGGGCAGATCGAGGGCGGCGTCCACATGGGGCTCGGGCAGGCGCTGTCCGAGGAGTTCGTCGTCGAGGGCGGCGTGCCCGTCACGACGACGCTCAAGTCGCTGCACATCATCCCGCCGAGCGGCATGCCGGACGTCGAGGTCGTCCTCGTCGAGGAACCGCAACCCGAGGGCCCGTACGGGGCGAAGGGCGTCGGAGAGGCGGCGCTGGTGCCGACCGCCGCCGCGGTTGCGGGGGCGTTGCACGCCTTCGACGGCATCCGGCGCACGCGCCTGCCGATGAAGGACTCGCCGGCTGCGCTCGCCGCCGTCCCCCATCTCGTCTCGCACCGAGGGGAGACGGCATGATCGTGACGTCTCTCGACCCGGTACGCGTCGTCGACGGCGACCTCTGGGTGGAGAACGGGCGCGTCGCCCTCCCGGGAAGCGGCGTCCGCATCGAGCACGACGGCGCCCTGGTCGTTCCGGGGAACGTCTGCGCGCACACGCATCTCTACTCGGCGCTCGCACGCGGTATGCCGTACGAGCTGGAGCCGCCGGCGAACTTCCTGCAGATCCTGCAGCGCGTCTGGTGGCGGCTCGATCGCGCGCTCGACGAGGACAGCATCAGAGCATCGGCGCTCGTCGGCGGTATGGAGGCCCTGCTCTCGGGCACGACCACGGTGATCGATCACCACGCGTCGCCGAATGCAATCGACGGGTCGCTCGACGTCATCGAGGACGCCCTCGAGTCGCTGGGCATGCGCTCGGTGCTCTGTTACGAGACCTCCGATCGCGACGGCTCGGATCGCAGCGTCGCGGGCATCGCCGAGAACTCCCGCTTCCTCGGGCGCATCAGGCGCGCGCAACCGCCGCTCACCCGGGCGATGGTCGGCGCGCACGCCGCGTTCACGCTCTCCGACGAGACGCTGCTCGCATGCGCCGAGATCGGCCCGCTGCACGTCCACGCCGCCGAGGACGGCGTCGACCGGGGAGCGGTCTCTCGACTGGCGGCGCTCGGAGTGCTCGACGAGCGGACGCTGCTCGCGCACGGCGTCCACCTCGACGCGGCGGAGATCGCAGCTCGTGCGCGCCGCGAACGCGACGGTCGCACACAACGCGCGCTCGAACATGAACAACTCGATCGGTCGCGCGTCCGTGGGCACGCTCGGGCCGCGGCTCGCGCTCGGCACCGACGGGATCGGGTCGGACATGTTCGAGGAGTCGCGCACGGCCTACTTCCGTCTTCGCGAGGACGACATGACCGCCGGAGCCGACTGGCCGCTCGCCCGTCTCGCCGAGAGCGCGCGGCTCGCCGGGCGTGTGTTCGACGAGCCCCTGCTCGGGACGCTCGAGCCGGGCGCACCTGCAGACCTCGTCGTCCTCGACTACCCGGCCCCGGCGCCGATCCGCGATGCGACCTTCGCCGGCCACTGGGTCTTCGGTCTCTCGTCCCGTGCCGTTCGCGACGTGATGGTCGCCGGCGAGTGGGTCGTGCGCGACCGCCGCCTGGCCAGGGTCGACCAGCGGGAGCTCGCCGCCTCCGCGTGCGGCGAGGCCGAGCGCCTCTGGCAGCGGCTCGCCGCGATCGGGCCACACGAGTTCGAGCCGAAGGGAGGACGGCGATGGCCGTCGCAGCTGACAACCGCGTAGCGCTGTACCTGCAGGACAAGCACCCGATCCGCGACGGAATGCGGTACGCACAGCTCGCCGAGCAGGCGGGCTTCGAGGCCGTCTGGCAGGCGGAGAGCCGCCTCGTCCGCGAGGCGACGGTCCCCATGGCCGCGTACGCCGCGGTCACCGAGCGGATCGCGATCGGCTCCGGCGTCGTCAACACCTGGACGCGCAACGTCGGCCTGCTCGCGGCGACCTTCTCGACCCTCGACGACCTGGCGCCCGGCCGGATCAGGCTCGGCGTCGGTGCCTGGTGGGAGCCGCTGGCGACGAAGGTCGGCGTTCATCGCCGCCACGTGCTCGGGGCGATGCGCGAGACCGTCGAGGTGACCCGCCGCCTGCTGGCCATGGAGCGCGTCACCTTCCACGGGGAGTTCGTCGACCTGGAGGACGTCGAGATCGACATCGTCCACGGAGACCGCTCGCCGAAGCACGTCCCGATCTACGTCGGCGCGACCGGGATGAAGATGATGGAGCTCGCCGGCGAGATCGCCGACGGCGTCGTCCTCAACTACCTGGTCGGCCCGGAGTACAACCGCGCCGCCATGGAGGCGCTGGCCACCGGCGCCGAGCGGGCCGGGCGCACGGTCGACGACCTCGACCGGCCGCAGCTCGTCGTCTGCTCGCTGGACGAGAATCGTTCGCTCGCGCTCGACCGGTCGCGCGAGCTGGTCGCGCAGTACCTCGGGCAGCAGCCGCACATCATGAAGGCGAGCGGCGTCGACGAGTCGCTGCTCGAGGAGATCGGCCGCGTGCTCACGTGGCCCGCGACGCCCGAGCAGATCGAGCAGGCGATGGCACTCGTCCCCGACGAGGTCGTCCAGCTGATCACCGCGTCGGGCACGCCCGACGAGTGCCACGCCAAGGTGCACGAGTACGTCGAGGCGGGCTGCACCTGCCCGGTGCTGTACCCGCTCGGCGACGACGTCCCGGCGATGATCGACGCGTTCGCGACGGTAGGCCCCGGGCGCCTCGGGGTCGGACAGCAAGAACTCATGAAAAGGAGCTAGCGATGCAACAGACGGCGATCGACCGCAAGACGCTGACCGGCCGGGACTTCATCGAGACGATCGACTGGTCGGTGGATGAGATCGAGGAGGCGCTCGCCGTGGCGGGCGAGCTCAAGCAGGCCCGCAAGGAGGGCAAGCCGCACCGGCTGCTTCCCGACAAGACGCTGTACATGCTCTTCCTGGACAAGTCGACGCGCACGCGGAACGCATTCGAGACCGGGATGACCCAGCTCGGCGGCCACGCGATCTTCCTCGACGCGGACAAGACCCAGGTCGCGCACGGGGAGAGCCCGAAGGACATGGGCATCATCCTCTCCCGCTACGGCGAGGGGCTGGCGATCCGCCACGACCTCGCCCCCTACGAGGGCAGCGCCTGGATGCGGGAGATCGCGCGCTGGGCCGACATCCCGCTGATCAACCTCCAGTGCGACATCGACCATCCCACGCAGACGCTCGCCGACCTGATGACGCTGCGCGAGAAGCGCGGCGAGAACCTCAAGGGCCTGAAGGTCGCGATGACCTGGGCCTACGCGCCGTCCTATGCGCGGCCGCTGTCGGTGCCGCAGGGCGTTGCGACCCTCTTCCCCCGCTTCGGCATGGACGTCGTGATCGCCCACCCGCCCGGCTTCGACCTGATGCCCGAGGTGCTGGAGAAGGCAGAGGCGGCGGCCGCCCAGGCGGGCACGTCGATCAGCTTCGCGAGGAGCATGGACGAGGCGTTCGAGGACGCCGACGTCGTCTATCCGAAGTCCTGGGGCAGGCTCGACGCCTTCGCGGACGGGTCGAAGGCACTGGCGGAGTCGGGCGCCTACAGCAACTGGATCTGCGACGCCCGCATGCTCGAGCTCGCGAGCCCGGACGTCCTCTACATGCACTGCCTGCCCGCCGACCGCGGCCGCGAGGTGACGGACGAGGTCATCGACGGCCCGCACTCGGTCGTCTTCGACGAGGCGGAGAACCGCATGCACACGGCAAAGGCGCTGATGGCGCTGACGATGGGAGGATACGCATGAGGCGGAAGGAGCGCCGTCGTCGCCATCGGCGGCAACTCGCTGATCAAGGACAAGGAGCATCAGACCGTCCGCGACCAGTACATCGCCGCGGGCGAGACCTGCTGGCACATCGCCTCGATGATCAGGGACGGCTGGGACGTCGCGATCGGCCACGGGAACGGGCCGCAGGTGGGCTTCATCCTGCGCCGCTCGGAGCTCGCGGCCCACGAGCTCCACGAGGTGCCGCTCGACGTCTGCGGAGCCGACAGCCAGGGCGCGATCGGCTATGCGCTGGCGCAGAACCTGGAGAACGACTTCCGCCGGCTCGGCATCGAACGTCACGCCGTCTCGGTCGTGACCCAGGTCGAGGTGGCCGCCGACGACCCGGCCTTCACCGATCCGTCCAAGCCGATCGGCTCGTTCATGGACGAGGAGACGGCGATGCGCCGCCGCGACGCCGACGGTTGGGCCGTTCGCGAGGACGCCGGCCGCGGGTGGCGCAGGGTCGTCGCGTCGCCGGCGCCGATCCGCATCGTCGAGGTGGACGCGGTGCGGGCACTGATCGAAGCCGGGTTCGTCGTGATCTCCACCGGCGGCGGGGGAATCCCGGTCGTGACCAACGCGGACGGCGACCTCGAGGGCATCGCGGCCGTGATCGACAAGGACCTCGCGTGCTCGCTCCTCGCCACCTGCATCGACGCGGAGCTCTTCCTCGTCACGACGGCCGTGGAGCGGGTCGCGCTCGACTTCGGAACGCCCGAGCAACGGTGGATCGACCGGATGACGCTCTCGGAGGCCAGGGAGCGCCTGGCAGAGGGCAGGCACTTCGCCGAGGGCAGCATGGCGCCGAAGATCCGGGCCGTCATCGGCTTCCTCGAGCGCGGAGGCGGCGAGGCGATCGTCACCGACCCCGAGAACGTCGAGCGCGCGCTGGCCGGCGAGACCGGCACCCACATCGTCGCCGACTGACGCGACCTTACGACGGCGCCGGATTCTCGCCGGCCATCCGCAGGCCGATCTCCTCCACGTCGGTCTTGTCCTCGACGTCGAAGATCTGTCCCTCGTACATGACGACGATCCTGTCGTTGAGCGCGAGGATCTCGTCGAGGTCCTCGCTGATCAGCAGCACACCGATCCCGTGCTCGGCAGCGTCGACGAGGTACCTGTGCACGGTCTCGATCCCGGAGACATCGAGCCCGTGGGTGGGAGAAGCGGCGATCAGCACCTTCGGCTCGACCGGAGAACTCGCGGGCGAGGACGAGCTTCTGGAGGTTTCCGCCGGACAATGTGCGAGTCTCGACGGTCGCACTCGGCGTCCTGATGTCGTAGCGGTCGATCAGCTCGTCGGCGTGTGCACGCATTCGCCGCAGCGGGAGCATCGGCCCGACCGACTCGTGCCGGTACGACTTCAGCGCCAGGTTCACCGTGATCGACAGGCCCGGCGCTACGCCTGTGCCCAGCCGGTCGGCAGGCACGTAGGCGATTCCCGCATCGATGGCGGCGCGAGGATCGCCGTTCCTGATCGACTCTCCGGCCACCCGGACCGACCCTTTCGTCACCGGCCGTAGCCCGGTGATCGCCTCGGCGAGCTCCTGCTGGCCGTTCCCGGACACCCCGGCGACCGCCACGATCTCACCCGCCCCGATCGTCAGCGTCACGTCCTTGACCGTCGGCGCGCCGCGGTCACCCTCGACCCAGATGCCTTCCAACTCGAGCGCCGCCCTCCGGTCGCGACGCGCAGGGGCCGACCGGCTCACCGCTTCGATCTCGTGGCCGACCATCAATGCGGCAAGCGATCGTGGAGTCGCCTCGTCGGTGGGAACGGTCGCCATCGTCCGGCCCATCCTCAGCACGGTGACACGGTCGGAGACCGCCATCACCTCGTGCAGCTTGTGGGAGATGAAGATGACCGTCCGGCCTTCGGCGGCCATCTGGCGCAGGGTCACGAAGAGCGTCTTGGCTTCCTGCGGGGTGAGGACCGCTGTCGGCTCGTCGAGGATCAGGACCCGCGCTTCCTGGTAGAGCGCGTTCAGGATCTCGACGCGCTGCTGCTCGCCGACGGCGAGCTGCCAGATCCGCGCACCGGGATCGACGGCCAGCGAGTAACGCTCGCCGAGCTCTCGCACCTGGCGTGCGACCGCGTGGGAGTTGACCAGGAACTTGCGGCCTTCACCGCGCCTGTCGCCGAGCATGATGTTCTCGGCGACGGTGAATCGCTCGACCAGCCGGAATTGCTGGTGCACCATGCCGACACCGGCGTCGAGGGCGTCGCGGGGGGAGGAGAAGCTGACAGGCTTCCCGTTGAGCTCGATCTCGCCTTCGTCGGGCCGGTAGAGACCGGTGAGGATGTGCATCAGCGTCGTCTTGCCGGCGCCGTTTTCGCCGAGCAGGGCGTGCACCTCCCCGGCGGCCGCCTCGAAATCAACATGGTCGTTGGCGAGCACGCCCGGGAAGCGCTTCGTGACCTGCAACATCGCAACAGCAGGGGAGGCGCCGCGACCAGCGACGCCTCCCGCACCTAGAAGCAAGTCGGGGGCCTGTTGCCCCACCGCACTAGCCGGGCGGCAGGACGTGAGAGACCGACCCGACAACCCCCTTCACCAACCACTGCATCGAGTACAGCTGATCCCCGCCTGGTCGACAAACACTTCCCCTTCGCGATCCTGCAGCTTGCCAGCCTGGTCATACACCGGCCCACAAAACTCGTTGAACGTGCCGCTCTGGATCGCCTTCTGCTTCGCCGCGATCAACGCCCTCGTCTTCGAGCTCACGATTCGGGCCATACGGCGCCAACTTCGTGAACCCATCATTGATCGACCCGTAATAAAACCCCGTCTTCCACGTGCCGGCCATCGCCGCCTTCACACGCTTCAAGTAGTACAGGCCCCAGTTGTAGACGGACGCCGTCAGCCACTGCTTCGGCGCGAACTTCTGAGCGTTCGAGTCATAGCCGACCCACGGAACACCATGCTTCTCCGCATACACACCCGCCGCCGGACTATCCACATTCTGACCCAACACATCCGCACCCGCCGCGACCAGATTCTGGGCGGCCGCAGCCGTCTCCTTCGGCGGCGAGAACCACGAATTCGTCCAAATGATCTTCACCTTCGCCCCCGGATGCGTCGCCTGCACACCCAACGCGAACGCATCCGTGTGCCGAACCACCTCCGGGGTCCCAAACGGCACCACATACCCGATCAACACCCTTCTTCGTCGCCGCCCCAGCGGCCATGCCCGACAGGTAGATCGTGTCCTCCGCCGCCCCGAAATACTCCGCCTGATTCCTCTTCACCTGCGACCCCGTCGCCTGCTCGAACAACACCTTCGGATACTTCTGCCACAACTGACCATTCACACCAAACTCGAGCATCCCGAACGAGGTCGCAAAAATCATGTTGTAACCATCACGAACAAGCCCGGCGACGATCTGCGGCACCGACGCGTTGCTGAACACATTCTCCTTGTACGTCGTCTGCACCTTGCTACCCAACATCTTCTGCACGTACAACCGACCCGCATCATGCGCCTGCGACCACCCACCATCGTTATGCGGCCCCGGATAAATAAACGCCACCTTGTACACGGCGGCCCGAGACGCGGTGCCGGCGGAGACGGTGCCCGCCACAGCGAGTGCCACCACGAACAGGAGCCCGGCCAGCATCAGCCTAGCCCTCTTCATTGTCATCTCCTTCCCGGTCGCCCGAGGGCCGACTCGGCCGGGCGAGCGACACTGACCTCACCTCCTACCCCGGAGGAACAGTGGGAATGTCGCAGCGCCCGACGCCGCTCACATCAGGGCGGCCGCTGAGGGAGGCTTCCACAAACTACCGACCGGCAAACGCTGTCGATACTCTCGGCAGGTGGCCTTCGATGAGCGTCTGGCGGAGCGCGTGTCAAACGTTCTCGAGGACGTTCCCGATGTACGCGAGCAGCAGATGTTCGGCGGCATCGCCTTTCTGATCGGCGGCCACATGGCCTGCGGCATCGTCGGCGACGAGCTGATGCTGCGCCTCGGAGAGCAAGGCGCCGACGCGGCACTCGACGAGCCTCATGTGCGGCCGATGGACTTCACCGGCAAGCCGATGAGCACGATGGTGTTCGTCGAGCCGGCAGGCATCGAGTCCGACGAGGTGCTGGCCGGCTGGATCACGCGTGCCGTCGCGTACGTTCAGATGCTTCCGCCGAAGACGAACCAGCGCGGGCGCTAGGACGCTTCGGCTCGACCTCCGTCGTCGAGCTTGTCGGCCAGGTAGGCCCAGTCCCGCTCGAACCGGTAGGCGTGCCGGTCGGGCGGCCCCGGCGCCGACGTCTCCAGCCACCTCACCGTTCCACCGCGCGTCTCGTAGAACGCGTGCACGCAGCCGACGCCGGTCCAGAACACGTCGCCCGGCCGGAGCGAGTGACGATCGCCGTCCGCGACGACGTCGACCTCGCCTTCGAGCATGACATACGACTCCTCGAACGGATGGTCGTGCGGGTGCGCGACGGCCCCGGGGTGGTAGCCGACCATGAACATCGTGTGGAGCTGGGCGTCCAGGCGCTTGTCGACGAGCATCTTCACCGTGATCCCGCTGTAGAGGAGCGCAGCCGTCGACATGCTCGCCGAGACCGTCGGAGCCGCGACCTGTGCACCCTCTGTGAGCCGCTCGACCTCCATGTCGCCGGCCGACAGGTGGAAGAGATTGCGGTTTCTCGGGTCGCGCAGGTCGAGCTCGACCGCCGAATCGACGGGCGCCTCCCCGACGAAGAACGTGTCCGGCGGCTCACCCGGGCCGCGCGGACGCGGCGAAGCCATCTCGATCCACCGGCCCTCGCCCTCGCACCGCCAGGCGTGCGGAACGCCGACGGGGATGGCCCCGCATGCATCCGGCTCGAGCTTCAGGCCTCGGCCGTCGAGGTAGAGGACAGGCGTTCCCGAGAGGACGTAGAAGCCGGTCTCGAACGAGTGCAGGTGCGTGTCGACATGACCGTTCTCGAGCTCGATCAGGCTGAGCCCGGTGTGGACAGCGCCCGAGTCGGCGCCGATCAGCACCGCCCGCCGCAGTCCCCGGCTGTGGCCGGGCAGCGCGGGCGCGAACTCGATGTCCTCGCGGCGGATCAGGTGGTATCGCTTCATACCGCGCCTGGAGTCTCCCGCAGCTGCAGGAAGAGCGCCATGAAGTCCATGTCCGCATACCCGCGTTCGGCAGCGGCGTCGAGAAGCGTGCGAAGCTGCCGGGTGAAGGGCAGCGCCAGGTCACTCTCGCCGGCGAGACGAAGGACGAGGTCGACGTCCTTGAGCATCATCGCGGTGGTGAAGGTGGCGGAGTAGTCGCCCCGCAGCAGCGGGTCGGTCTTGTACGCGATGAACGGCGAGCCGACGACGGAGGAGTTGATCACCTCGAGGAGTGTCCTCTGGTCGATACCGGCGGCCTCACCGAGCACGAGCCCCTCGCCGAGCAACTCGGCGGTTCCGCCGATCAGGATCTGGAGGACGAGCTTGACGACGCGCGCTCGCTCGCCTTCTCCGACGTAGAGCACCTTCGGCCCGATCGCGTGGAGCAACTCGTCGACGCGTTCGACGACGTCGGCGGAGCCGGAGACGATGATCGTCAGATTCCCGGCGCGGACGACCGACGGATTGCCGCTGACCGGGGCTCTCAGGTAGGCGACGCCCGCCTCGGCCGCCCGCTCGGCGACGCGTTCCGAGACCGTTACCGAGACCGTGCTCATGTCGATCAGCACCGTCTCTCGCGGCGCGCGCGACAGCAGCCCCGCCTCGCCGAGAACGACCGCCTCGAGCGCGTCGTCGTCCGCGAGCATCGTCAGGCAGACGTCTGCCTCCCGCAGGGCATCGGCCGACGATGCCAGGATCCTTGCTCCTCGCCCGGCAAGCAGCCTCTGCTTTCTCGATCGTCCGGTTGAAGACGGCAAGCGGGAACCCGCTGTCGAGAATGCGCTCGGCGATCGGGAGACCCATCTTTCCGAGGCCGACGACGGCCACGCGGTTGCGGACGGCTGCGTTCGCCACGGAGGCGAACGATAGACGCGCCGTACAGTGTCAGTCGCGACTCTCGTCGGTGCGCTGGGGTGGAGAGCTCATGGGGAAACCGGCCGTTTCCCCAGAGTTCGGGCCGGGGCGGCCGCGCCGCCGCGAGCGCGACGGAAGCAAGCGGAGCGCGTACGATGCGACGGATGCGCGAGATCCGGCCCGGGCTGTGGCACTGGACGGCGATCCACCCGTCGATCGGCATGATGGTCAGCGGCTACCGCCTGGCTGCCGAGCGAGTGCTGCTGGACCCTGTGGTCCCCGAGGAGGGTGCCGGCGTGCTCGGCGGTCCGCCGCCAACCGACGTCCTGCTGACGAACCGCCATCACTGGCGTGGCTGCACGGAGCTCATCGCCGCGTTCGGGGTGACGGTCCACGCGCCGCGTTCCGGCCTGCACGAGTTCGGCCTCGACCGCCCGGTCACGCCCTACGACCCGGGCGACGAGCTGCCCGGCGGGGCCGTGGTCCACGGGGTGGGCCACCTGTGCCCCGACGAGATGGCGCTCTGGTTCCCCGCCTACCGCGCCTTGGCGATCGCCGATGGCGCCATCCGCCATCCGCCCGGCGGCCCGCTGGCGTTCGTCCCGGACCGCCTCATCGGCGCGGACCCCGAGCCGGTGAAGGCCGCCCTGCGCGAGCGCTACGGCGAGCTGGCGCGCGAGCTGCGCCCCGAGGTCCTGCTGCTCGCGCACGGCGAGCCGATCATCGACGGCGGCGGCGCGGCGCTGGAGCGGTTCTCGCGGGAGGGTGCGTCCGCGGAGTTCTGAGCTAGCCTCAGACGAGTGCGCTATGGCTCTACGCTCGTCGGAGGCGGGGGCCAGACGGGAGCGCTGACGACGCCCGGTAGCGCTTTCTCGTAGAGCTGTGCGAGGCGGTCGAGCTCCCGCGGTGTGAGCCGCTCGAGGAAGAGCTCGCGCACCGTCGCGTGGTGGATGACTTGTGCGCGGCGCAGCGCCTCGAGTCCGGGTCTGGTCAGCGCGGCGAGCGCCGCGCGCCCGTCCGCCGAGTCCGGCTCGCGGCGAACGAGGCCGCGTTCCTCGAGGCGCGTGACCACTCGGGTGATTCCACTCGGGGTGAGCATCCGTTGGGCGCCGAGGTCGCTCATGCGCAGTCTGAGTCGAGGAGCGGTGACGAGTGTGATCAGGACTCCGTAGTCGGCGAGTGACAGGTCGCCGTGCTGCTGGAGGCGGCGGTCGATCTCGCGCGTGACGGTTTCCCGCATGCGGATCAGCCCGCGCCAGGCGTGGAACTCCTCCTCGGTGAAGGCGTCGGGCTCGGGGAGGTCGTCGAGCCAGCGTTCGGGGTCGGCGTTATTACTTGACACAGTGAAGTAAATCTCCTATAGTTGTTTGCGTGTGTGAAGTATATCGGATCGCGGCTCCATCAACCGAGACAGGAGATGAACATGACGACGCTCCCATACACCGTTCTCGCACCAGACGAAGGGCTCCGGCTCCAGTCCGGCCCCGGACGAGACCTCATCTTCAAGGTCACCGGCGAGAACACCGGCGGCGCCTTCGACTACTTCATCGTCGAGGTCGCACCGAAAGGCGGCCCGCCGCTGCACGTCCACCACAAGCAGGAGGAGACGATCCACGCTCTGAAAGGCCGCTACAAGATCCAGATCGGCGAGGACACCTTCACCTGCGAGGAAGGAGGCTTCGCCTATCTCCCGTCAAACGTGCCCCACGCGTTCCTCAACCTGACCGACGAGCCGGGTGAGGTCATCGTGGTCTACACCCCCGGCGGCGGACACAAGTTCTACGAAGAGCTCGGCCCGGCAACCCGGAACGGCACCGCCGACCGGACGGCAATCGCGGCAATCTTCGAGAAGTACGACATGACACTGCTCGGACCGCCGCTCAGCGACGACTGAACGCTGTCTCCGACCCCCTTCCTGCCAGGGAGGCCGGCCCGCTCGACCTCCCTGGCACTTCGACACCTCCCGGATCGGCCCGGCTCTCGACGACGCCGCGGACAACTGAAAGGCGACCAAGGCGACGAGGTGACCGCGAGAACAGAAAAGCCCTGTTTCCAGGGCTTTTCTCTCATGGAGCTAGGCGGGCTCGAACCGCCGACCTCCTGGGTGCGATCCAGGCGCTCTCCCAGCTGAGCTATAGCCCCGCACCGGGAAGTCTAGCCTGAGGCCGTCCCGCGCTTCTCGTCCAGCTTGCCGGCCTTGATCGTCTCGGCCATGGCCTTCGACTCCTCCCGGTAGACGCTGCCGTCCTCGAACTCGATCACCGGATAGGCGCGCTGGCCGGACAGCTGCTCGATCTCGCCACGCTTGCTCTTGAACAGCGGGCCCTTGACGACGACGTACTCGATCCCGGCGTCGTCGAGCGCGCTCTGCACCTTCCAGCAGGGGTGACCCTGCATCTTGACCCAGATGTTCGAGCATCGGTGGAGCTTGACTGCCATCTCGTCCTCCTGATCCGTGGGCGGCGACGACTTACGATATCGCCGGGTGAGAGCACTGCGCCTCCACGCACCCGGCGACCTGCGTGTCGACGAGGTGCCGCCGCCGGATCCGGCAGACGGTGACGTGGTCGTCGAGGTCGAGGTCGCGCTGACCGGCAACGCGGAGCTCCGGGCGCTCGCGGCCGGGAGCGACGCGCTCGACGGCTCGCCGGCGCCGTTCGGTCGCGAGCTCGCCGGGATCGACACCCGCGACGGCAGGCGCGTCGTCGCTGCGGCGACCGCGCCCTGCGGGCACTGCGCGCCCTGCCTCGCCGACCGCGAGGCCCTCTGCCGCCGGCCGGCGCGGCTCGAAGGCGCGCTTGCGGAACGCGTCCTCGTCCCTGCCCGGATCGCAGAGGTCAACCTGTACCCGGTGCCGCGCGGGCTCGACCCGGCGGTCGCCGCGCTCGCCGACTCGCTCGCCTGCTGCCTGCACGCCGTCGAGCGCGCCGAGCTGCGGCCGGGGAGCCTCGTCGCCGTGCTCGGCTCCGGGCCGATCGGGCTCCTGCTCTGCGCCTGCGTGACCGACGCGGGCGGCTACGTGGCTGCCGTCGGCGGCCGTACGTCGCGTCATTCGCTCGCGGCGACCTTCGGCGCGCGGCCCGCCGATCCGCGCGACGCCGACGTGGTGATCGAGGCGGCCGGGACCGAGCAGGCGCGCCGGGACGCGCTCGAGCTCGTCCAGCCCGGCGGCACCGTGCTCCTCGTCGGCACGACCGAGCCCGGCGAGCCGATCGCCGCCGACGCGGAGCGGATCCGCCGGGAGGAGCTGACGCTGTGCGGCGCCACCGGACACGCGCCGCGACACGTCCGGGCCGCGCTCGCCTTCCTGGCCAGCGGCGCCTATCCCTGGGAGCGGCTGATCACGCACGAGGTCTCGCTCGAGGGCGTTCCCACCCTGCTCGCCGACCCGCCCGAGGACTACCTGAAGGCCGCCGTCCGCCCTTGAAGGAGGAGGGCTGCGCCGTCTGGCGGTCTTCCGGTGTGGGTAGGGTTGTCGGCGTCCGAGGCCGTTCACGAGCCGGGAGAAAGCGAGGGCGAGCGTGGACGACGGCGAGTTCGAGTTCGACTTCTTCTCCGAGCGCCGCACGGCGACCGGGGACGATCCGGGAGAGGTCCTCTGGGAGGAGGATCCTTCCGACCCGCACGGGTCCAACCTGCAGAGGCCCGACCTGCACGGAGTCGACCCGCACGAACCGGAGCCGCGCGTGCGCCGCGGCCCTGCGACCGCCCCGCCACCGCAGGTCGTCATGCGCCGCCGCGTTGCCCTCGCTGCTGCGATCGCGCTGCTGCTCCTGATCATCCTGCTCATCGTGGTAACGAGCGGTGGAGGCGGCGGAGGCGGCGGCTACCGCGGCTACGTGCAGAAGGTCACGCCGATCGCGTCCGACTCGGAGCAGGCCGGCGCCGCACTGGCCGCAGCCCTCGGTGGCACGCAGAGCTCGAAGGCGCTGGGCGCGAAGCTGGACGACCTGATCGCGCGGACGGTCCGCGACATCACGCAGCTGCAGGCGCTGACGCCGCCGAAGGCCCTTCTGCCGGTACAGAGCCAGGCGCTGGCGGCGCTCGACCTGCGCCTCCGCGGCCTGCAGGGGGTCCGCGACTCGCTCTCGCAAGCGTCGGGAGCAACCGACACGTCCTGGGCGGCGGTTCTGTCCAGCCAGGTCGACGACCTGATCGCGAGCGACACCATCTGGGACGGCTCCGTGCGCGCGCCGGCCAACGGCGTGCTGCAGGCCGGCGGGCTCGGAGGCGTCGTTCTTCCCACCGTCGCGGTTCGTCACCAACGCGACCTCGCTGCGGAAGTCGATCGGCACGCGGCTCGCGGGAGGCAGCGTGGCCACGACCGGGCCCGTCCTCAAGCTCGGCGACACCGGGCCGGCCGTCACGAGCTGGCAGATCCAGCTCAACGCCTGGCTGAAGGCCACCGGCTCCACGCAGACACCGCTCACGCCCGACGGCAACTTCGGCGCCTCCACCCAGACGACCACCCAGGCCCTGCAGACCTCCGCCGGCCTCACCCCCGACGGCATCGTCGGCCCCAGCACCCGCCAGGCACTCCACACCGCGCTCGCGGGCACGAAGACGCCCTCCTCGACCGCCACGGCGGCGCCGATCCTCAAGCTCGGCGACACCGGGCCGGCGGTCACGAGCTGGCAGACCCAGCTCAACGCCTGGCTGAAGGCCACCGGCTCCACGCAGACACCGCTCACGCCCGACGGCAACTTCGGCGCCTCCACCCAGACCACCACCCAGGCCCTGCAGACCTCCGCCGGCCTCACCCCCGACGGCATCGTCGGCCCCAGCACTCGCCAGGCGCTCCACACCGCGGTCGCGAACGGATCGAGAGGCTAGCGGCCGACGAGCGCGGCTCCGGCTTCCCGGAGGCGCTCGAGGTGCTGGTCGGGGGTCGTGAAGCCGGCCCCCATCGTCACCACGGAGAGATGGGTCGCGCCGAGCTCGAGCCACTCGTCGGCGGCGGCCCGCCAGTCGTCGGGGCCGCCTTCGGCGACCGGAATCCGCTGCTCGATCCCGAACTCGTCCCAGCTCCGCCCGGCCTCCTCGGCCCAGCCCCGCATCCGCTCCAGCGTCGCCGGCCAGCCGCCCTCCAGCGGTCGCTGTGGAAAGAAGCCGTCCGCGACCTGCGCCGCTCGGCGCAGAGCACGCTCCGCCGAGCCGCCGATCCAGATCGGGATCGGCTGCTGCACCGGCAGCGGGTTGAGCCCGGCCGCGGTGACCGTGTGCCACTGGCCCTGGAAGTCGAACACAGGCTCGGTCCAGAAGCGCCGCAGCAGCTCGATCTGCTCGTCGAAGCGGCGGCCGCGGTTCGAGAAGTCCATCCCGAGCGCCTCGTACTCGACGTCGTTCCAGCCGATTCCGAGGCCGAGCCGGAAGCGGCCGCCGGTCAGGAGGTCGATCTCCGCGGCCTGCTTGGCGAGTAGCGCGGTCTGCCGCTGTGGCGCGATGACGATCCCGCTGACGAGCTCGAGCCCCGGCGCGATGCCGGCGATGTAACCGAAGAGAACGAGGATCTCGTGGAACTGGTGCTCGGAGCGGTACGGGCCGGTCAGGTGCTGGTGGCGCTCGCGGTCGGCTCCGAGCACGTGGTCGTAGGCCATCAGGTGGTCGAAGCCGAGCTCCTGGACGCCCTGGGCGAATGCCTGGACGGCGCCCCGGTCGGCACCGATCTCGACCTGCGGGAAGACGGCGCCGAGCCTCATGCCCGTCGCTCGACCCGTGAGCCGCCGACGATCGCGTCCCGCCCCCCGGCGAAGCGCACCCACGCCTTGCCCTTGCCGTCGTAGTCCGGCGACCAGACGATCAGCGTCGCCTCCTCGCCCCCGACCCGGCACGGCTCGGTGCCCTCCGGCTCGGCCCCGCGCCAGACGACGACGAACGGGTTGTGCTCCCACTCGCGGCCGATCGTCGTCTCGTCGGTGTGGCCGGGATAGGCGCGCAGCTCGTGCGGCAGCGCCATCAGCACGTCCATCACGGACGAGCGCACCTGCTCGAAGTCGCCGCCGCCGACCGCGTCCTTGAACAGCGTGTCCCCCGTGAACACGGCCTCGCCGTTGACGACGAAGGCGAGCATGTCGTCGGAGTGGCCCGGCGTGGGCAGTGCCTCGATGGAGAGCCCGCCCGTCTCGACCGGCCCCTTCACGATCGGGATGCCGAACCGGCTCGTGAGCTCGGCGTCACCCGCGACGTGGTCGCCGTGCGAGTGCGTGGTCAGCAGGTGGGTGACCGTCAGCCGCTCGCGCTCGACGACCTGGAGCAGCGGCTCGAGCGGCGCGCCGGAGTCGACGAACACGGCCGTCCCGCCCGGCTCGTCGTAGACGAGATAGGCGTTCGAGAGCCAACCCGAGTCCATGCTGCGCTCGACGATCACGGTCCAGAGACTACGCATCGGCAGCAGGCGCCGGGACGACACAGGCATACTGGCCGTGGGCTCGGGTGACCCCGCTCGCGGTCCTTCCGACAGCGTGAGAGTTCCCCGCCCCAGCCAACGAACCGTCGAGCGCGTGCTCACCGTCACTCGCTCGAAGCCATTTCGCGTCGTCCTGACCGCCTGCGTGAGCCTCGTCGGCCTCACCGTCGCCGCGCTCACCGTCCGCCACTTCGTCACCAAGGGCTGGCCGCTCGCACACGCCGATCCGTTTCTCGTCGCCGCCGCCGCCGCGCTCTTCCTCGGTGCGTACGCGGCCAAGGCGTTCGGGTGGAAGCGGCTGTTCGCGCGTGATGAACGTCCGAGCGCGCCGGCGCTGGCGGCCGCGACGGGCGCCGCCACCGTGACCGGGGTCGCGCTGCCGGGCCGGTTCGACGACGTCGTCCGGGTCAGCGTCGTGCGCCGCTTTCGCACCTCGAAGGCGGGCTTCGGCGCCATCTGCCTGTCGATCGTGCTCGTCGGCTTCCTCGACAGCGCGGCGCTGATGCCGCTCGCATCGGTGGCCGCAGGGCTCACCGACGTCTCGGTCTGGCCCCGGACCGGCCTCGTCGCGGTCGCCGTGGCCGGTGTCGGGTCGACCGCGATCGTCCTCGCCATGCCCCGCCTCGAGCGACACCGGCGGCTGGCGCGCTTCCGGCTCGTGCGCTGGCTCGCCGCGCACTCGGCCGGAACCGGTGAGGCCGCGAAGGCATGGGTCTTCATCGCCGTCTCCTGGAGCCTGCGGGCGGCCGCGCTGTACGTGCTGTTCCTCGCGCTCGGCCTCCACGCCTCGTTCGTGCTCGCGCTGATGTTCCTCTGCGCCTCCGCCGCGTCGGCCGCCCTACCGGTGGCTCCCGCGGGACAGGCGACACAGGCCGGTGCGGGCGCGGCGATGCTCGCGCTCGCCGGCGTGGGAGCCCCGAGCGCCATCGCCTTCGCGATCGCCGCCCAGGGGCTCATCGTGCTCACGGGCGCAGCGGTCGTGGTGATCGCAAGCGCCTGGGAAGCACGCGGGCGTCTCGTGGCCATCGCCCGATAGCGCTCCTACACTCAGACGGGTGCCCGCCGACAGCCGTCTTCCCTACTGGACGTGGATGCTGCCGGCGACGACGGCCGTCGCGGCCGTGCTCGCGTGGACGATCCGGGGCGGCACGGAGCGGGGAACGTGGGTGGGCGGGCTCCTGATCGGAGCCACCGCCGTGCTCGTCTACGCGCTGGCCCTCGAAGCGCTTCCGCACGATCGCCGTGGGCCAATGGCTGCCCTGCGGCGCGGCGTGCTCGCCGTCCTGCTCGGGTTCGCGGCGGGCGTGGCGACGCTCCTGGTCGCGGGGCTCGGCTACTACATCGCGTTCCGGCCGTTCGGCTAGGCGGCACGGAAGGACCCGGAGCGGTAGCGTCCCGGGCGTGACGCTTCGGGGATCGTGGATGACCCGGGAAGCGCTCGCGGCGAGCGGCGTGGCCGCGATCCTGTCGGCCGTGCTGGTCTGGGTCGGCCCGCCGAGCGGAGACTTCGCCGCACATGCCTACCAGCGCGCGCTGTTCATCCAGCACGGCTTCGAGTTCTGGAACAACTTCTGGTACGCGGGGCGCTACAGCTTCGTCACCTACAGCCTCCTCTACTACCCGCTCGCGGCCGTGGTCGGCATCCGGCTGCTGGCGGTCGTGACCGTCGCCATCGCGACGCTCGCGTTCACGATCGTCGTCCTGCGCCAGTGGGGATCCTCCGCGCGCTGGTCGGCCCGGGCGTTCGCCGTCGTGTGGGCCGGAATCGTCCTCCGCGCGACCTTCCCGTTCGCGCTCGGTTCCGCGCTCGCGCTCCTCGCGATGCTGGCCCTGCAACGGCGGCGGCTGTGGTCGTTCGCGGCCCTCGCCGTCCTGACACTGGCAGCGAGCCCGGTCGCGTTCCTGATGCTCGCTGTGATCCTGGTAGGGATCGCCGTCGGCCGTCGGACCGATCGCCGGCTGCTGATCTGCGCCGGGCTTGCGATCGGCACCCTCGGCCTCGTCGAGATCGTCCTCTGGCGTGTCTTCCCCGACGACGGCCACCTCCCGTTCTCGGGCTGGGACCTCGCGGCGGCGCTCGTCTTCTGCTCGCTCGGGACCGTGCTCAGCTGGGACGACGAGCGGACGCGGATCCTGCGGTTCCTGTTCCCGGTCTACGGGATCGCCTGCATCCTGACCTTCGTGATCCCGTCGGCGATCGGAGGCGACAACGTGATCCGTCTCCGTTACGCCGCCATTCCGGTCGCGGTGCTGATCCTCGCGCTGCGCAACTGGCGGCCGCGGTTGCTCGGGGCGGTCGCGATGACGCTCGCGATCTTGTGGAACGTGACCCCGCTCGTCGAGAGCTTCGCCAGTGCCGCCAACGACCCGGCCGCCCGCGCGGCGTTCTGGGCGCCGGCGATCCAGTATCTCCACCGGCACCTGACGCCGTCGTACCGCGTCGAGGCCGTCGACACGTCTGGCCACTGGCCCGCCTACTACCTCGCGCAGTCCGACATCCCGCTCGCGCGGGGCTGGTACCGGCAAGATGACTTCCCCCAGAACGCGCTCCTCTACGGACACCTCGGCCCGCGCGCATACCTCGCCTGGCTCCGCGGGCTGGGGGTTCGCTACGTCGTGCTCGCGAACGCGCCGCCCGACTACAGCTCCGAGGCGGAGCGCCGACTGCTCGAGAGCGGACGCCTGCCGCTGCGGATCGTGCTCGTGAGCCCGACGCTGACGATCTACGAGGTGCCGTCCCCGCGGCCGATCGTGACCGGGCCCGGGCCGTCGCGTGTCATGACGTTGCGCGAGGACAACATGAGCCTGCGGGTCGCCCGGCCGGGCACCTACCGCGTGGCCATCCGCTACTCCCCGTACTGGCACTCGTCGGTCGGCTGCGTCTCGCCGGGCAAGGACAGGATGATCCGGCTGAAGATGCCGCGCGCGGGGTTGGCCAGGATGACCTTCGACGTCGATGCGAGCGGTGTGCTCACCGAGATGGCCGGCGGCCGCCCGAAGCCCTGCTCGTAGGCTTCTCCGGCGGCCACCCGGGTTAGTAGAGTTGCGCCGATGCGCCAGCGCAACGTCCTCGTCGCCGCCTCGGCGGCGGTGCTCCTCGTCGCAGGCCTCGCCGCGGGCTGCGGCTCGCAGGGCGTCGCGACGCCGACGCCGCAGACCGTCGTCGGCACCGTTCCGAAGAACACCACGCCGACCACGAAGCCGGGTGACCCGGTCGCCGGCAAGGCCGTCTTCGCCGCCAACGGGTGCCAGGGCTGCCACACGTACACACCTGCAGGCTCAACCGCGACCCAGGGACCGAACCTCGACAAGCTGCCCGAGTACGCCAAGAAGGCGGGCCAGCCGCTCGAGGCGTTCACGCTGGCGGCGATCACGAGCCCGCCTGCAGCCTACGTGCCCCCCGGCTACCAGAACATCATGCCGACCAACTTCGGCGCCACGATCAAGCCGCAGGCCCTCGCGGACCTGGTCGCGTTCCTGACCAAGCCCTGACGCTGCGTCTGCCCGAGGATTTCCCGCGTGAGGTCCAGGCGTTCGCGTGCGACCTCGACCGGACGCTGATCGGCGAGGACGCGGTGCTCCGTCCGCGCACGGCGGCGGCGATCACGGCGGCGCGCGAGGCGGGCATCCACGTCCTGATCGTGACCGGGCGCATGTTCCGGTCGGTGCGCCGCTACGCGCTCGCGGCCGGGATCACCGATCCGGTCGTCTGCTACCAGGGCGCCGTCGTCGCGGATCCGGTGACCGGCGAGTTCCTGCGCCACGTCCCGATGCCCGAGCCCGAGGCGCGCGAGGTGATCGAGGCCGTCGAGGCGCTCGGCTACACGATCCTCGTCTACGTCGACGACGAGCTCTACGTGGCCGGCGAGACGCCTGAGTCGGAGGCGTACGCCGGCTTCCAGCACCTGGTCGTCCAGCCCGTCGGCGAACTGCTCGACTGGCTCCCGAAGGCGCCGACGAAGCTCGTCGTCGTCGGTGACCCGCACGAGCTGGACGGCCTCCAGGTGGAGATGAAGGCGCGCTTCGCCGGCCGCCTGTACATCTCCAAGTCGCTCCCCAACTTCCTCGAGTTCGCGAATCGGTCGGTGGACAAGGGCTCGGGCCTCGACTTCGCCGCCGAGCTCCTCGGGCTCTCGCGCGAGCGGTCGGTGTCGTTCGGAGACGGCGAGAACGACGTCGAGCTGCTCGAGTGGGCCGGCTTCGGCGTGGCCGTTGCGAACGCGCACGAGAGGGTCCTGGCCGTCGCCGACCTCGTCTGCCCGTCCGTGGACGAGGAGGGCGTGGCACAGGTGATCGAGGCTTACCTCGCCAGTGCCGCCGCAGACTGACACGTCCTGAGTTCTGACACCGCTCTGGCACTGCTCCGTAGCAGGGTCTGACCCCGGTCTGGCACTGCTCCGTAGCAGGGTCTGGCACTTGCCTGGCACTGCCGCGCCGGCGCCGGGCCACAAGGCGTGCAGCCAGGCACCACAGTGTTGCAAGGCGGCTCGGCTTAGACTCACTGGCGTGATCGACCTCAAGGCAGCGCGCGCCCATCCCGACGTCGTGCGGGCCGCGATCGCACGCAAGGGGGGCGAGGAGCTGTTCGACGAGCTGATGCGGGCCGACGAGCAGTGGAGGCAGCTCCAGACCCGGGTCGACGAGCTTCGGGCCCGCACCAAGCTCAAGGGCAAGCCGACGCCGGAGCAGCTCGAAGAGCTGACCCGGATCAAGGGCGAGCTGAAGGGCCTCGAGGACGAGCTCGACCGGGCGAAGGCCAGCATGCAGCACTTCTGGGACCGCGTCCCCAACCCGCCTGACGCGTCGGCCCCCGACGGCCTGGACGAGGAGGACGCCGAGGAGATCCGCCGCTGGGGCGAGCCGGCCGCCTTCGGCTTCGAGCCGCGCGACCATCTCGACATCGGGACGCGGCTCGGCTGGTTCGACCAGGACCGCGGGGCGCGCGTGTCGGGCTCGCGGTTCGTCTACCGGATGGGCGACGCGGCGCTTCTCGAGCTGGCGCTCTACCGCTTCGCGCTCGACCGGCTCGTCGCGAGAGGCTTCGTGCCCGTCCTGCCGCCCGTGCTCGTGCGCGAGAAGGCCATGTACGGGACGGGCTTCCTGCCGACGGACGACGTCAACATCTACTACATCGAGCGCGACGAGCTGTACCTCACCGGCACCTCGGAGGTCGCTCTCGCCGGGCTGCACATGGAGGAGATCCTCGACGCGGACGACCTGCCGCTCCGCTACGCCGGCTACTCGACCTGCTTCCGCCGCGAGGCCGGCGCCGCGGGCAAGGACACCCGCGGCATCTTCCGCGTCCACCAGTTCGACAAGGTCGAGATGTTCTCGTTCGCGCGGCCCGAAGACGCCCGCGACGAGCACGAGTACCTGCTCTCCATCGAGGAGGAGCTCGTGCAGGAGCTCGGCATCCCCTATCGCGTCGTCAACGTCGCGGCCGGCGACCTCGGCCCCTCGGCGACGAAGAAGTACGACATCGAGGCGTGGTTCCCCGGCCAGCAGCGCTACCGCGAGATCACGTCGACCTCGAATACGAGCGACTACCAGGCGCGCCGGCTCGAGGTCCGTTTCCGCACCGGGGAGCGCGGCCCCGACCTCGTGCACACGTTGAACGGGACGGCGATCACGGCCCGTTCCCTCGTCGCGATCATCGAGAACTTCCAGCAGGAAGACGGTTCGATCGCGGTGCCGCCGGTGCTCGAGCGCTTCGGCGCTCCCACGCGCCTCGGGGCTGCCGGCTGAAACGCACGCTCCCGCGGCTCGACGCGACCACGGTTCTCGTCGGCGCGGCCGCGCTCGCCGTCGTCGGGATCACGTACTGGCGGATCTGGTTCGGCGTCGACCTCACCGACGAGTCGTTCTACGTCGTCCTCCCCTACCGCTTCGCGCTCGGCGCCCGGCCGTTCGTCGACGAGACGACCGTCGCGCAGCAGGCCGGCCTTCTCGTCTCGCCGTTCGTCCGGCTCTACCACGCCCTCTTCGGTGTGGACGGGATCGTGCTCTTCGTCCGGCACCTGCACTTCGTGTTCTCGCTGCTGGTCGGCGGCGCGGTCTTCGTGTCGATGCGCGGCGTCCTGCGAAGCGGCGCGGCGGCGCTTCTGCTGGCGATCTGCACCGTCGCCTTCGTCCCCTTCGACGTCCACAGCCTGAGCTACAACACGCTCGGCAGCGGTCTGTTCACGGCAGGCTGCCTGCTCGGCTACCTGTCGCTCCAGCCCGGGTCGAGCCGCGTCTGGCTGCTGGTGGCCGGTGTCTGCCACGGGCTCGCGGTGTTCGCGTACCCGTCGCTCCTCGTCGCCGTCGTGGTGTGCTTCGCACTCCGGCTCGTCCTCGCGCCCCGGCGCTGGCGCACGGAGATCGTCTGGTTCGGATTGCCGGCGTTCGCGGTGGCAGCGGCGGCGATGGGGACCGTCGTCTCCGCCGCCGGACTGCACCGGGTGGTCGACGGCTACCACCGCTCGTCCGATTACCTCGGCCACTCCGGCAGCGCCGGGAAGCTCGTCGACGTACTTCACCACCAGTGGACGACGCTGCACTTCTGGTACGTGCTGTTCCCGGTTCTCGTCCTGCTCGGGATCGTCTGGCGGACACGCCGCCGGCTGGCACCGCTCCTGCTCGTGCCGCTTCCCCTGCTCGTCCTGCCGGGATCGCTCTACCACTCGTTCGACTCGCCGCCGTACACGGCGACGCTCGAGTACGTCGCGCACTACGGGGCGCTGGCGCTGCCGCTGCTCGTGCTCGTGTGGCCGCGGCCGGAGGCGCGCAGGCTGTTCGCCGCCGTGTGGGTGCCGGCATTCGTCGCCGGGCTCACGACCGCGTACTCGAGCACGAACGGCGGCGTCAACTTCGGCGTCGGCTTCTTCCCGGCGGTCTTCGTGACAACGGCCTTCCTGCTCTGGTCGATCGAGGACTCGCGCGCGACACGCGCGCAGCCGCGGCCCGTCGTCTGGCCCGCCGTGCTGGTGCCGGTGCTGCTCGTCGTCTTCGGCGGCCAGGTGTACCGGGACGGGCCGTTCTCGGACCTGACCGCAGCGGTCAGCGACGGCCCCTACGCCGGCATCAGGACGAGCCTGAACAAGAAGCTCTTCCTGGAGCAGTTCGAGCGCGACCTGGCGCGCATCTCGCCGCGTTGCACGATCGTCTTCTTCAAGGACTTCCCGGCCGGCTACCTGCTGACGAAGGCGAAGCCGGACACGAACAGCGCCTGGATCGCCACCCTCACCGGCACGAAGAAGACGCGGGCCTACCAGCGGACCTTCATCCGCTACTGGAGCAAGCAGGGACTGCCGGACATCGCCGTGATGGTCGAGCGCATCCCGTTCGACACACGCCGATCGGGGCGGATCGAGCACTACCGGCCGGACACGCCGCTGGCGCGACTCGTGCGCCCGCCCACCTACCGGCTGATCTCGTCGCACTACAACTACGTGATGTACCAACGGAGCGACTCGACCTGTGACGTCCGGCCACCCGGGCACTAGCAGTGGAAGTACGTCCACGTCCGGCGGATGCTCCTCTTCCTCGAAGCAACACGCGATCTGGGCACGAAGTGGGTCGTGTTCGAGCCGAACAACGCACCGCTCTCGCCGGAGCGACACAAGCCCCTCGGCGAGTGCAACGCCGGGGCGCTCGCCGGCCAGGCACCCCTCTCCGCGTCACACGCTACGCTCGCCCGACGGCGGGGTGCCGGAGCGGTCGAACGGGGCGGTCTTGAAAACCGTTGTGCCTTCACGGGCACCCTGGGTTCGAATCCCAGCCCCGCCGCCTTTCGTAGAGCCAGGAACGGCGTGGTTGAGCGATTCTCAGCCAGCCGCGACCCGGCCTCAACCTGCCCTTCGATTGCCGCTGTAGACCGCCTGAAACCGCCTGATTCTGGCGCTCACTGGCGCGCAACTGGCGCGCACCCGCGTCTATTTCGTCCGTTGCGAGGACTCTTGTGCGTCCACGCAGGAGCCATCGCCAGGCGACCCTGAGGGGCTGCCGTAGTACGTTCCGAACCTTGCTGCGCGCCTACGTTGACGAGAGCGGTGATCGGGGCACCTCGCCGACGGCCACCGACTTCTTCGTCATGGCAGCCGTCGTCGTTGACGACACCCATCGGCCTGCCGTCCAAGGCCGCCTCGCCTCGATCAGGCATCACCTCGGCAAGCCGCCGGGCACCGTGCTGCACTTTGCGAGCAACATCAAGGAGCACGGCGCACGCGTCTATGTCTGCCAAGAACTCGGCAGCCTCGGTGACGTGACGATCACAAACGTCGTTATGTGCAAGCGCCTCTGGACGAGCGCCCCTCTGCTCACAGCAGACGTGTCGGCCGTCTACCTCTACGCCCTTCGGTTCATGTTGGAACGGTTGAGTTGGATAGCACGCGACCGTCAGGACAAGCTCATCATCACCCTCGCCCACGTAAAGAGCTTCCCCTATCAGCTCCTCAACGCATATCTGACCCGACTGCGGGGGACGCCCACAAGTATCGAATGGGCCTGGATTCAGGACATTCGGATCAACCAGCCCATGAAACTGGAACTGCTTCAAGTGGCAGACATCGCCGCGTCATCGGTGCTGCGAGCGTTCCAGCCCGACCGCCACGGCGTGACCGAACAGCGGTACCTGACCGAGCTGTCGCCTCGCCTCTATCGCCGCCCTCCAGGCGCGATTACGTCATACGGGATGAAGCTCCACCCGGCGTCCGCTTCTTCCCATTTCCGGTGGGTGTCGCTGCTCTGAGATGAGAGACGGAGGGCCGGGACGCCAGAAACCGTTACACGGCTGCCACTGTCACCAGGGCTGACGTTGATCCCGTAGCCCTCCGGAGAAAGTGTACGGCTAGCCGCCGGACGAGCTTGTTTGCCGGTCGAGGTATGCGTCGAGAAGCGCGGCAGCTTCGTCCTCGTTGCCTGGCATTAGGTGCCCGTACCGGTCGTAGGTGATCGTCACGGACGAGTGCCCCATGTATGTCGAGAGCGCCTTCGCGTTCACCCCGGCGGCGATCATCAGGCTGGCGAAGGTGTGCCGGGCCTCATGCGGCGTGATCGGGTCAAGCTCCGCCTTCTTCCATGCGCGCAATCCGCGAGCGCGAAGGACGGCTGGGTCAAACGGCGGGTCGTGCGTTCTCCCGAACACGAGGCCGTCTCTCCGCCCTGTCGCCATTCGATGCTCCAGCAGGTAGTCGCGAAGCACCGCCGGGATCGGCACCTTCCGTAGCCCTGCACGGCTCTTGGGCGCGATCTCCCCCACCTTCGCATCCCATGCCCGCTCGACCAGCGCCGCCAACAACACCGACGCCGCCAGCCAGACCATCACCACGATCAGCGTCCACCGACGGAACGCCCGCCGAAGCTCGCTAGCCCAGCTGGCAGCAGCGTCCACCTCGTCAGCCACACCATGCCGGAGCGCGTCCGCACGCTCCCTGTCGCTCCTCCCGAGCGCACGCTCTGACACGCGCTCGGCCAACAGCCGCACCTCGTTCAGCCCGCCCACGTCATGCCGTGCGTGGGCGGCTTCCGAGATACCGGCCAGTGCGTCCAGCGCGGCCTCGTACTGACCCTGTTCGACCAACACCCGCGCCTCATCAAGCTCCCGATCCAGCGCCTGCTTCTCATCACTCGGGGCAACGGTGCCCACCACAAACTCCCGGCTCGACGCCTAGACCGCAAAGATGCGCCTCTCAAACCGCTTCCGCCATCAGGGTGTCCGCTGACCCGGACTGCCGCGATCTACCGAGCAGCGTCGCTTTACAGGCCCTTGACCGTGATCGGGATGGAGCTTCTCTGCTTCGTTCCGTTGCCGAGTTCTCCCGAGCCGTTGTCGCCCCAGCATTTGACCCTGCCGCCGTGGAGCAGCGCACAGCTATGTGACCGACCGGAGGTGATCGCAAGCACACCATGAAGACCGGTGACCGTGATCGGCGTGTTGCTCCCTGGGATTTCCCTGAACGCGTTTAGGTCCGCTCCGTTGCCGAGTTGACCCTCGTCGTTGTTGCCCCAGCATCTGACTGTCCTATCGCGCATTAGCGCGCACTCATGGCCAACGCCCGCACTGATCGCGATCACATTGTCTTGCAAGCCGCTAACCTTGAGGGCCGTCTTGCTCACGTACTCGACCGTCCCGCCGCGCAGCAGCGCATACGTGTCATACGAGTTGACAACGACTGCGGCCACGTCGCGCAATCCTTGGACCTTGACCGGCGTCGCGCGCTGCTGGGTCGTGCCGTCGCCCAACTGGCCGAACTCGTTTTCGCCCCAGCACCTCACCGTGCCATCGCGAAGCAGCGCGCACGCATGGTCGCCGTCGGCGTTACCGACGCTGATCGCGACCACACCGTGTTGCAGCCCGGTGACCGCGACCGGCGTCCAGCTGTCCTTGGTGGTTCCGTTCCCGAGCTGCCCGTGATCGTTGATGCCCCAGCACTTGACCGCGCCGCCGCGCAGCAGCGCACATGTCTGCAGGCCGGAGTCGCTGATCGCGACCACGTCATGTTGTAGGCCGCTGACCGCGACAGGCGTTGACTGCCAACACTCGACCGCGCCGCCACTAATTAACGCGCAGGTGTCATTCTCACCACCGCTGATCGCGACCGCGCTACCCGACAGCCCCTTGACCACGACCGGCATCGAGCGGTCATCCTTCGTACCGTCGCCGAGCTGACCGAACAAGTTCGATCCCCAACATTCGACCGTCCCGTCACGCATCAGCGCACACGTATGGTCAGCGCCAGCGCTGATCGCGACTGCGAAATGCGAGTGCGGCACCACCTTCGGCACCGCCCTCGTCGAGCCACAACCGGTCACGGCAGCAACCACACCGACCACAAGCAAACCAGCCACAACAACAAAGCAGCCACAACGGCGCATCAGCTACCTCACACGCGAACACTCCCACGCACAACCCGCCCAGCACATCAGGGTGTCCGCTGACCCGGACTGCCGCGATCTACCGACCGCTCGACAGCCTGGTCGGGCGGTGCGCAGCAGCGTCGAGCGAATCGTCGCGGGATGATCCGTTACGTGTGAATCCCGCACGCGGGGGTCAGGGTTTCCGCCGATGCCACCGTCGTCCTCCGGGGCAAGGCTTTTGCCTGAAGGAGGCGCGTGAGCATCAGGATCGGCGGTCGTGCTGTGTCCGGCCGGTTGGCAGCGACGGCCTTCCTGCTCTTGCTCGGCGTCGGCGTACTGACGGTCATGGCCACGGCGAGTCCTGCTGCGCCTCGGGTGAACGGGAACGGGCTGATCGCCTTCCTGCATGCCTCCGCCAAGGGTCGCGAGTTGTACGTCGTGCGGGCGGATGGGACACATGGCCGCAGGCTGGCGGGCGCGAACGTGCGCATGTTCGTCTGGTCGCACGGCGGGAAGAAGATCGCCTACCTGCGCGGGCGACCAGACTCGACCACGCGGACATCTATGTGATCAACGCTGACGGGACTGGGCAGCGACGGGTCCTCCGACACGTCGGCGGGGAGAACTCCGAGGCAGAGGTGATCTCCTGGCTGGCCTGGTCACCCGACGGCACCAAGATCGCGTTCATGAGCAACCGAGCAGCATGGTCGGAACAGGACAGCTTCCGCCGTGGGCTGGACTACTTCGACGACGACCTCTACCTGATCAATGCAGACGGCACCGGCCTGCGGAACCTGACCGCAAACGGCCCCGGCGACATCAGATCTCAGGACTGGTCGGCCGACGGGAGAAGGTTCGTGCTGTTCAGTTGGGACTCCGACATAAACGTCATCGACGCGGATGGCAGCAACTTTCGCCACGTCTACACCACGACGCCCTACTTCCAAGTGAGAACAGTCGCCTGGTCACCGGACGGGCGACGGATCCTGTTCACCGAATACCAGGAGGGCCGCACCATCCCGACAAAGGCCGACATGTCGGTCATCAATGTCAACGGCAGCAACCGGCGCGTGTTGACGCGAAACCTGCACGACTCCCAAGGAACCTTCTCACCCGACGGCAGCAAGATCGCCTTCGTCCGCTACCTGGGGGCCGCGAAGGGCGTGAACCAGTACGACTCTCGAAGCTCCTCTCAGATCTACCTGATGAACGCGGACGGCACTCACAAACACAAGCTGCCGCACACCGGCCCAATCATCCACCGCGGACCCGGCGAGGGACGACCCCTCTACTCCTGGTCACCCGACGGGCAGCAGATCGCGTTCACCAGCGCACCCAACCGGCAACCGATCAGCAGGAGATCTACATCATCAACACCGACGGCAGCCACAAACAACGACTGACACACAACAACACCCACGACGTCGCACCAGCCTGGCAACCACTCCCCCGCCACTAACGGGACGCCAGA